>NZ_CP196401.1:0-16155 GCF_058511985.1 Fructobacillus sp. ESL1096 | reverse complement strand
TAGCACTAAATAATCAAACAGTTTCAGCTGACGCTCAGACAGCTACAGTCACTCAAGCTGAAACTTTGGACCAAGCACAGGCAAAGTTGTCTGACGCCAACACGAAGGTTTCTGACGCACAGAAGCAGGTTAACCAAGCACAGGGCGCTGTTAACACAGCACAAGATAAGTTGGACAGTGCTAAGGCAAACAAGGATAGCCTTGACCAACAGTTAGCTCAAGCTAAAGACGAATTGGCAAATCAACCTCAATTGCTTGCTACTGAACAGGCAAAGGTTGCTGATTTGACAGCACAAGTTGCTACTGCTGAACAAGCAGTGACACAGGCAAAAACTGACGTCAAAAACGCCACTGATGCATTTAACAACTCAAAGTCAGTTTTGGCAGAAGCACAGGCTGATTTGGCTACTGCTCAATCTGATTATGACCAAGCTCATGCACAGGCTGACGCAGCTCGTACAGCTTCAGCAACAGCTGACCAGAACCAAGCAACTGCACAAGCACAACAAACACAAGCAACTACTGATGTGAACAACACACAGCAAGCTCAAACTGCAGCTCAAACTGCTCAACAAACAGCCGTCAACAACCAACAAACTGTTCAAAACACATTGAACAATGCTGACCAAGCTAAGCAAGACGCTTCAACGAAGCAGGCTTCAGCACAAGCTGATTTCAACGCTGCACAGGCTGACCAAAACCAAAAGCAAGCTGACGCTAACACAGCACAAGCTAACAGCGACAGCTTGAATACACAAGAAAGCAACTTGGAGTCCGAAGCACAGGACAAGCTCTTCGCACAAGAAGTTGAACAATCATTCTACCGTCAATTGAACGAACACCGTGCTAGTTTAGGTCTTCCAGCTTTGGCATGGAACGACGGTTTGTCAGCATTGGCTACTGACCGTTCACACGAATCAAGTATTGACAGCAACAATGCCAGTGCTGTTATTACAGACGGGGCAAAGAACCCAAATATTAGCCCTGACACAGCAAAGAGTGCTCACTTCGAAGGACAACAGGGTATCATTTACACGTTAGCTCAAGAAGGTTACACAACTCAGAAAACTGGTGAAAACGAACAAGGCGCTGCTATTGACTTGTCACAAGCAACAACACCTGACGCTGTTGCGAAGATTTTCCTGGACCGTTGGATTAACTCTCCTTTGCATGAAATGACTCAGACGTCAACGTCAACTGATTTAGTTGGTTTTGGATTCTATTGGTACAACATGACGTCAGATTACTCATCATCAATGCGTTATGCTATTGCCTATACTGAATTCGCAAAAGCTGGCTCAGCTTCTTCATTTACAGACGCTATCAATACAGCATCGACTTATGTTGTTCCACAAACAAATGAACGCTCAATGGCTGATTACACATTGCCAGCTCATGTTCGTAATGAAAATGACGTACAAAACGATTTGAAGGCTGTTCAAGCTAAGATTTCTGACGCCACGACCACGTTGAACAACGCTGTTTCAGCCTTGAACTCAGCAAAGGCAACCACGGCTGAAAAACAATCAGCTCTGACTGCTGCTCAGTCAGCTCTTGATACTGTTAATGCTACTTTGGCAAATGCACAGCAAGCACAAACTGAAGCACAAAACCAAGTTAACCAAGCAAACCAAGCTTTGACAAATGCTGAAGCATCCGTCGCACAAGCTAAGACGGAATTGGACAATGCTAACACGGCTTTGACGAATGCTACAGCCCAAGCAGCACAAACTAAGACTGAAATGGAACAAGCTGAACAAATTGAATCGGATAAGCAATCAGTCTTGACTGCTAAGCAAGTTGCTTATTCAAATGCTCAACAAGACGTAAGCAACAAGCGTGTTTTGCTTAATAGTGCAACGCAAGTTTTGACGAATGCTACAGCAGACCTACAAGATAAGCAAAACCAGTTGTCGACAATCCAAGCTCGAGTAACTTACTTGTCAAACGTTGACGCTATGAAGCAAAAGGTTACTGATTTGGGTAACCAATTAGTATTGGCTGTCATGGACGTAAATTCTGACGGTTCTGACGTCGCAACTAAGCAAGCTGATTTGGACAATCTTCAAAAGGCATTGTCAGACGCACAGGCACAACAAACAACGGCCCAAAATGAAGTTAATACTTTGCAAGCTCAAAAGGACGCTGACGAGCAAAAGACTCAATCAGTATCATTGGGAAATGGTGTTGAAGCAACACTCCCTGCAAAGGAATCACAACAATCAGCAAAGGATGCTGTTCTTCCTAACACTGGAAAGGTTGAAAAGAACAACAACGCTGAAGGTTCAATTATTCTAGCTTTGGCAACTGCGTTTGCTGGATTGGGATTGGTTCGTTCACGCAAGAACTAAAAAAATAAATAAAATAACAGAAAATCGGTAATGACATTGTTCATTATCGTTTTTTGTTTTGTTGACGAGTAAAAGTCTGGTACAATATCTTACAATATAGGTTGGAGAAGTAGTTTCGAATGAAATTTTTAGGTGTTTCTTTAATAACGATTATCAGCTTGTTGGTCTTTGTCTTTTATCTGGTACCCGATATAATGAATGGCAATCTGCATCATCTGGATTTTTGGTTTGACTTTATTGTTGCTAGTGTATACGTTGTCGGAATGTCTGTTTTTGTCACGAGTGTTTTAAAAACAGAGCTTTCTCATCGTCGTTCTCAGAATTGATTTTTTCACAAAGGCTCAAGCCTTTGAAATCGGCTTTCTGAGAAGTAGACCAATTGTTGGACTCCAAATTGAGCAAACGACTTTTTAACAAAAGAAAAAAGCAGGCCCTAATTAATAGGCTCTGCTTTTTTTACTTTCGTTAACGCACATTATGTTAACTAGCCTGATTTCACCTTCTGGAACGCAACATTTAGTTTTGATTTGTTATGTTCATTGTTTTCTTCTTGAATATTATTCAGCTCGTATATCAATACAAAAATTAGGAAATGTCGATTATATTTCCTGTAAAATATTGTTCTGGGTGTTCTTCACCCTGAAAGGAGGTGTGAGCCAATGAACCTCCCTAACTTATTAATGCTCCTTTTGGTTAATGTTATTTGTCCAATTCTTGTTGGGTTGATATTGCCAAAGCTGCAAAAGTGGTTCGATCGAAAAGACTAATCACACGTGCCTCGGTTGGCCGACCGGGGCTTTTTTGTACAAAAAAAAGCTATTGCTGGCCGGCAATAGCTGTGAAAGAGGTATGAACCTCTCCCTAACTTATAACTTAATTATAACACCATTTTTAGGGACAAAAAAGTTTTCAATAAGGCTACTTTCTTTCAATCTAGTCTTCAAGCTTTAAAATCTGGACTAATAGCGATTGAAAGCCTACTTTATGGCATGATCAACGTTCATACTTCTTATCTTCTCAACAACAAAATTTTTATCATACAGTAATTTATGAATGATAACTACATATTATGTTCACTAAGCGTGATTGATTGGCCCATTTCTGTTTGGACCGATATAAAATGGACGAAACATAACTGGCCCGTTTTGATTTTTAACAGTGACGGCATGCGTATTTAATCAACAAGGAGTGTCGTCCAGATCAATTTGTCTCGACCCACGCATCATCAATGAGCAATGCCTGTCACGGTGTCGAATGGGCAGTGTTTTTCGGGCGGTCTTATCATTATTAATTATCTTTTAACCACCCCAGTAATTTAAATCATTAAATACAACAATGATTAATTTAATAAACAAAATTATAACAACCAGAACATTTTTTTCTTAAAAGTTCGACGCGGACAGCGGACAAGGAGAAGCCTTTTAAGAAAAAATGTTCTGATTAACTTTAAACTCAAAATTCAATAGAACGTGCTACAAATCAATTTTCTCTAGTGGTTCAGGGTTCAAGAAACGTAATGGCTTTTTAAAACTTATGCTAAAGCCATAAGTTTGTCTTTTTTTTATTATTCTGAGATCAAGCTATTTTCTCAAAGAGAAAATATAATAAAAAAAAGCAAAAGCCAACCCCTTAAGGTAAACTTTTGCACTTTAATATTTACTATGAAGTTAACATACGTAGAATTAAATTAACTTTCATTACTTGTCGTAAACAACTACGCCTTTTCGTTAATTTAATTCTACTACTTTTTATCTTCTTGTCAATACCAAATTAAAATTTTAAATTAAGAACTTGTTATTTAACTTTTTTATACTTCACTTTTCTATTTCAGCATATTCTTGACTCATTTAATCAAAACAATGCCACATTATATCTTTGATATTATTTTCAAAAATCGATTGGTTCATGACGCTTTAACTAATAGATGAAATGATTTATACCCAGTTATTTTAATTTAAGTTTAGCTAACTTAAACAGATATTATTTTAAAGACTCTTCCCATTATCCGATTTACACGTCTAATATTTTAATAACAACTTTGCTCTAATCGTTCTCTTTTCTGTGAATTGCATTGATAATTCTGTTTATTTATCATGCAATAAATCTTTACTGGTTTCGTCAAAAAAACATATTATCAATGCAATTCTAAGCCCGAAAAACACTGCCCATTCGACACCGTGACAGGCATTGCTCATTGATGATGCGTGGGTCGAGACAAATTGATCTGGACGACACTCCTTGTTGATTAAATACGCATGCCGTCACTGTTAAAAATCAAAACGGGCCAGTTATGTTTCGTCCATTTTATATCGGTCCAAACAGAAATGGGCCAATCAATCACGCTTAGTGAACATAATATGTAGTTATCATTCATAAATTACTGTATGATAAAAATTTTGTTGTTGAGAAGATAAGAAGTATGAACGTTGATCATGCCATAAAGTAGGCTTTCAATCGCTATTAGTCCAGATTTTAAAGCTTGAAGACTAGATTGAAAGAAAGTAGCCTTATTGAAAACTTTTTTGTCCCTAAAAATGGTGTTATAATTAAGTTATAAGTTAGGGAGAGATTCATACCTCTTTCACAGCTATTGCCGGCCAGCAATAGCTTTTTTTTGTACAAAAAAGCCCCGGTCGGCCAACCGAGGCACGTGTGATTAGTCTTTTCGATCGAACCACTTTTGCAGCTTTGGCAATATCAACCCAACAAGAATTGGACAAATAACATTAACCAAAAGGAGCATTAATAAGTTAGGGAGGTTCATTGGCTCACACCTCCTTTCAGGGTGAAGAACACCCAGAACAATATTTTACAGGAAATATAATCGACATTTCCTAATTTTTGTATTGATATACGAGCTGAATAATATTCAAGAAGAAAACAATGAACATAACAAATCAAAACTAAATGTTGCGTTCCAGAAGGTGAAATCAGGCTAGTTAACATAATGTGCGTTAACGAAAGTAAAAAAAGCAGAGCCTATTAATTAGGGCCTGCTTTTTTCTTTTGTTAAAAAGTCGTTTGCTCAATTTGGAGTCCAACAATTGGTCTACTTCTCAGAAAGCCGATTTCAAAGGCTTGAGCCTTTGTGAAAAAATCAATTCTGAGAACGACGATGAGAAAGCTCTGTTTTTAAAACACTCGTGACAAAAACAGACATTCCGACAACGTATACACTAGCAACAATAAAGTCAAACCAAAAATCCAGATGATGCAGATTGCCATTCATTATATCGGGTACCAGATAAAAGACAAAGACCAACAAGCTGATAATCGTTATTAAAGAAACACCTAAAAATTTCATTCGAAACTACTTCTCCAACCTATATTGTAAGATATTGTACCAGACTTTTACTCGTCAACAAAACAAAAAACGATAATGAACAATGTCATTACCGATTTTCTGTTATTTTATTTATTTTTTTAGTTCTTGCGTGAACGAACCAATCCCAATCCAGCAAACGCAGTTGCCAAAGCTAGAATAATTGAACCTTCAGCGTTGTTGTTCTTTTCAACCTTTCCAGTGTTAGGAAGAACAGCATCCTTTGCTGATTGTTGTGATTCCTTTGCAGGGAGTGTTGCTTCAACACCATTTCCCAATGATACTGATTGAGTCTTTTGCTCGTCAGCGTCCTTTTGAGCTTGCAAAGTATTAACTTCATTTTGGGCCGTTGTTTGTTGTGCCTGTGCGTCTGACAATGCCTTTTGAAGATTGTCCAAATCAGCTTGCTTAGTTGCGACGTCAGAACCGTCAGAATTTACGTCCATGACAGCCAATACTAATTGGTTACCCAAATCAGTAACCTTTTGCTTCATAGCGTCAACGTTTGACAAGTAAGTTACTCGAGCTTGGATTGTCGACAACTGGTTTTGCTTATCTTGTAGGTCTGCTGTAGCATTCGTCAAAACTTGCGTTGCACTATTAAGCAAAACACGCTTGTTGCTTACGTCTTGTTGAGCATTTGAATAAGCAACTTGCTTAGCAGTCAAGACTGATTGCTTATCCGATTCAATTTGTTCAGCTTGTTCCATTTCAGTCTTAGTTTGTGCTGCTTGGGCTGTAGCATTCGTCAAAGCCGTGTTAGCATTGTCCAATTCCGTCTTAGCTTGTGCGACGGATGCTTCAGCATTTGTCAAAGCTTGGTTTGCTTGGTTAACTTGGTTTTGTGCTTCAGTTTGTGCTTGCTGTGCATTTGCCAAAGTAGCATTAACAGTATCAAGAGCTGACTGAGCAGCAGTCAGAGCTGATTGTTTTTCAGCCGTGGTTGCCTTTGCTGAGTTCAAGGCTGAAACAGCGTTGTTCAACGTGGTCGTGGCGTCAGAAATCTTAGCTTGAACAGCCTTCAAATCGTTTTGTACGTCATTTTCATTACGAACATGAGCTGGCAATGTGTAATCAGCCATTGAGCGTTCATTTGTTTGTGGAACAACATAAGTCGATGCTGTATTGATAGCGTCTGTAAATGAAGAAGCTGAGCCAGCTTTTGCGAATTCAGTATAGGCAATAGCATAACGCATTGATGATGAGTAATCTGACGTCATGTTGTACCAATAGAATCCAAAACCAACTAAATCAGTTGACGTTGACGTCTGAGTCATTTCATGCAAAGGAGAGTTAATCCAACGGTCCAGGAAAATCTTCGCAACAGCGTCAGGTGTTGTTGCTTGTGACAAGTCAATAGCAGCGCCTTGTTCGTTTTCACCAGTTTTCTGAGTTGTGTAACCTTCTTGAGCTAACGTGTAAATGATACCCTGTTGTCCTTCGAAGTGAGCACTCTTTGCTGTGTCAGGGCTAATACCTGGGTTCTTTGCCCCGTCTGTAATAACAGCACTGGCATTGTTGCTGTCAATACTTGATTCGTGTGAACGGTCAGTAGCCAATGCTGACAAACCGTCGTTCCATGCCAAAGCTGGAAGACCTAAACTAGCACGGTGTTCGTTCAATTGACGGTAGAATGATTGTTCAACTTCTTGTGCGAAGAGCTTGTCCTGTGCTTCGGACTCCAAGTTGCTTTCTTGTGTATTCAAGCTGTCGCTGTTAGCTTGTGCTGTGTTAGCGTCAGCTTGCTTTTGGTTTTGGTCAGCCTGTGCAGCGTTGAAATCAGCTTGTGCTGAAGCCTGCTTCGTTGAAGCGTCTTGCTTAGCTTGGTCAGCATTGTTCAATGTGTTTTGAACAGTTTGTTGGTTGTTGACGGCTGTTTGTTGAGCAGTTTGAGCTGCAGTTTGAGCTTGCTGTGTGTTGTTCACATCAGTAGTTGCTTGTGTTTGTTGTGCTTGTGCAGTTGCTTGGTTCTGGTCAGCTGTTGCTGAAGCTGTACGAGCTGCGTCAGCCTGTGCATGAGCTTGGTCATAATCAGATTGAGCAGTAGCCAAATCAGCCTGTGCTTCTGCCAAAACTGACTTTGAGTTGTTAAATGCATCAGTGGCGTTTTTGACGTCAGTTTTTGCCTGTGTCACTGCTTGTTCAGCAGTAGCAACTTGTGCTGTCAAATCAGCAACCTTTGCCTGTTCAGTAGCAAGCAATTGAGGTTGATTTGCCAATTCGTCTTTAGCTTGAGCTAACTGTTGGTCAAGGCTATCCTTGTTTGCCTTAGCACTGTCCAACTTATCTTGTGCTGTGTTAACAGCGCCCTGTGCTTGGTTAACCTGCTTCTGTGCGTCAGAAACCTTCGTGTTGGCGTCAGACAACTTTGCCTGTGCTTGGTCCAAAGTTTCAGCTTGAGTGACTGTAGCTGTCTGAGCGTCAGCTGAAACTGTTTGATTATTTAGTGCTACATATCCGGCACCCATAACAGCTGCCCCTGCGATTGCGATATTGACTTGCTTCTTCATTGGATATACCTCTCTAAACCTAATTATGAACAAAATAGCAATGTGATTCTACCATATTATATTTTTTATGTCAAAAATATTACGAACTGAAGATTGCTACTTTCATAATTTTAATCTACACTTTGATATAAAATTATTAACGGTTCTTGAACGATTAATAGTAATTAATTCAAACCAGTAAAATACTTTTTTATACTAGATCGTAGAATAAGCTACTTTATGAAATGTGATTGATGAAGCACAGATGGGTTCGAAAAATATTTTAAATCGTTGTTATGCAAGGGAGAAGAATCAAAAGATTATCAATGCTTTAGTTTCTTGTTATTATTTAAAAAAAGAGCAATTGAATTCAATTGCTCTTTTTTATTACAAGTTATTTAAAATATATCTGCTATATGGAACTATCTGATTTTTGTACTATTTAAGTATTTCTACCGCACCATATAGGAAATGTAAAGATGATGAACTCTATTAAAAAATAATCAGATTAAAATGGCCGTTGGTATTCGTGTTGTGTATTTCTGCAATACTGCCCACCAAAAAAAAGTTAAATTTTATCTGCTTTTCGGCAGTGAAAAAATTACAGGTCTTAATGGTCAACTAATTTGAAATAGATTATCCGTTCAGATTTTTGGAGTGCGTTTTCATTTTTGGCATCAAAACTATTTACTTATGGTTCACGATTTTTTTAATTTGTTTCAGCTCTGATTCTTCATCAACATTAAATTGTGCTTCATAATAGTCAATCAAAGAAGTCACGACATCATTCGCATTTTTCATGTTCAATAGAATTGCTAAACTACGAATTTCGTTAGCAGATGTTTCTGATACACGAATTGTTGTTTGTTTTTCTTTTAGAGACTTTCGTTTTTTTTGCTGAGTATCTTCATTGACAGAAAATAAGGAGTCTCTTTGGAATGTACTCTCGGGACGAACATCGTCAGAACGTTGAATTAGTTTTTTGGGGTTTCCTTGGGCATTATTTTTATCTAGTAAATTCATTTATTCATTCTCTCTAACAATTCGTCAGTTATTTTGCTGTAAAGGTCATGCAGTCTTAAATCATGCATATCTCGTGTGTGGATATTATCAGGATTTGTAATACCAATCAAATCATATCGTTTAACACGTTCCATATTCCGAACAACATTTTTAAATAGGTTTTCTGATCCAAACTTTTCTTTGGATTGCTCTAAAATAGTTTGATCTACCGGTGAAGTGTTTTTTAATAATACCGGAAGAATGCCAGCAATATCAAAGTTAACTTCTGAAGAATAAGTATCATATAACTCTTGCGTGTATTGTATAAATGCTTCGGCACCCACAAGGGACCGTTCTTGCGTCTGTAAAACAATCACAATATAGTCTGATGCAACCATTGAACTATCAGTATATGTACTTAGTGTAGGGGGTACATCAAAGATGATAAAATCATATTGATTTTCTATTGGAGCTACTAATTTTTTTAAGAAAAAGATTCTGTCTTTTTGACTATTAGGGAATTTTTTTTCGAGAAACAAAGGATAGGAAGTAAAGTCAGCAAATCCAGGTAATAAAGATAAATTCTCGATAATTGGGGTTATTATTTGTGATAAGTTCCCTTCGGAAATGGCCGTCATCAGAGTTTTTGGAAAAGAAATTGCTTCTTTATTTTCCATTTGAGCGGTCTTCAACAATAAAGAGGTAGCATTAGCTTGGGGATCTAAATCAACTAATAAAGTTTTGTAGCCTTTGTGTGCTAGATGGTATGAAATTAAAGCACTGTTAGTCGTTTTGCCGGTCCCGCCTTTGAAATTACCAAAAGTTATATTGATAGACATATAAATCTAAATCTCCTTATTCGAGGGTGCATATCGTAATTATAACAAAAAAATTATGTTATGTATACACGTATATACGTATACGCGTATGAGTGTATACGTATATACGTGTATTCGTGTATACGCGTATACGCGTATACATAATATAAATATTTTATTTTATGTTCTTTTTCGTTGAATTTTAAGCTTATAAAAAAAAAAAACCATGTATATATGTATACGTTTATACATGTATACATGTACACAAGTATGCATGTATACGTTTATACACGTGTATACGTATACATGCATACATTTTAAAATATTTTTGACAAAACGCTGATATATAGGTATCATAAGATTGTTAAATACCATTTCAATATTGAATATGATTGATATCGTTAATTAAATTAATAAAAAAAGACCATAACTAGCCCTGCAAGGCTAGTTATGGTCTGCACAGTAACTGTACCGAGCAGCTGCAATGCAAATATTCTTCACTTATATTATAGGGGGAAGTCCCTCGATTTAATATTTTATACCTAGTGAAAAGAATAATCAACCTTAAAAAAGGGGATCGCATAGCAACCAGCTAGGAGGTCTCCTTTTTAGTTACTGTGACGGCTTTTGATTTCCTTAGGGCTGTTATCCTATAAGGCTGATACGGGACAGGCGTGTATCCGTCAGGTGGCTTGCAAATAGCGACCAAACCACGTCCAAAGGTTGCAGCAGCGTGCAACTGGGCAATGAATAATTGGATATGGGTTAGCTCACCCAGCAAGTGATTGGCAAAGTAGTGGCTCTCAGATTAGCACCTGAGAGACTCTGAGAGACGTTTTCAGCTCAGAGCGGAAGTCTGGCTAAGCATAACCCGTCAAAGACGGGAGAACGGGCAGAATGTTCTTTAAAAGATGTTAGCGACTTGACCAAAGCGATGGCTCTTAGCTATACCTTGGAAAAGCCCTTAAGTATTCTCTTTTTTGAGATTTACCTAAGGGCTCTCTCTGCTCACAACAACTTGCTGCCCTTGGCTGGGGTCAGTGCGAAAGTTAACTTCATTTTTTGGTTTTTTGAAGGGAGAAAAGATTTTAATAGAGTATTATTTGGAAGATTAAATTGGATAAAGAGAAAAATAAGTTGGCCAGATGACCTAATGGTCATCACAAATTAAAAAATATTTTTCAAAAAAAGAAGGATTTTGTGAATTGAAAATATGGGGATTGTGGAGTGAACCGAAAGATTAAATTCTCTCTATTTTTTGGAATTATGGATGTTTAATTTTTAGCTTGTATGCAAAGCATGTGTTTGTATAGCTAACCATACTCATTTTTTATGTGAACTCCTTTTTTTTATGTTTTTTATTTTGAGACGTGCTCTGTTTTGTCAATTTCATAAGTGATAGTGATTAAAAAGAACAAAAAATTTTTCGTTGGTTATGATAGCAATATCATTTTTACTGATCTAACATAATGTGATAATGAGTAAAAAGTTAGTGATAATAGGTTAAGAGGGGATTGTCGCTAGGTTGTGAATCAGACTAGCTGTGAGAGCTGGTCTGATTGTATGATTCTTTGCTTTCAATTTTTCTCGGAGTTCTGTTACATTTTCAAACGATTGTAAATTGTCAATTTTTTATTATCCATATTACACTGTCAATATAGATAATAAAGCCAGTATTTTAATAATTTAAAATTCAAACACTACTTAACTTGCATGTTTCAAATCTTTGACATAGGCTCTTTTTATGCCAAAAGAGTGCAAAATTAAAATAATCAGTCAGAATGAACTCAATCAAATTAATCATTGCATTAACGATAGACTAATGAAAACATTTAAATGGGAATCGCCAAGAAAAACTTTTCAGCAACCTGTGGGGTTCAGATAGTTATGGCAATTTGCTGAATATAAAAACTCATAATATGTTTGAGGGACTTGATATTAAGGCTTTTTAGAAGTATGATTATAATCATTATGAGTGAAAGTTGGACAAAAATTTGGAATTTAAAATATTAGATTTGTTTTCTGGAGCTGGCGGTTTTTCTAAAGGGTTTGATATGACTAACGGTTTTACTACAGTTGTCGCGTCCGATTTTAATGAACATGCATTGATGACTTTCAAAAAAAACTTTCCAAAGTCAAAGACTATTTTTGGGGATATTACTGATGAAAAGATAAAGCAAGATATTGTTAAAAGTTCGATTAAATCAAGTGTAAATATGATTATCGGTGGTCCTCCTTGCCAAGGATTTAGTAATAAAGGGAAAAAAATGGGATTAGATGATCCCCGAAACTTTCTGTTTCTTGAGTATCTTGAAATGGTTCGTAGACTTCAACCTGAAGTTTTTGTAATCGAAAACGTTAAAGCTATGCTGACCGCTGCTAATGGATACTTCATAAGAGAAATTATAGATAGAATCAATTCTTTAGGGTATAAAACGAATTATGATGTTTTAACTGCTAGCGATTACGGTGTACCGCAAAATAGACAGCGTGCCATTATTATTGCTTCTAAAAACATAAAAATAAAGATGCCTAAACCAAAAGTTGATAAAAACCACCGTACAACAGTCCGAGATGCAATATCTGACTTAGCTTATCTAAACTCCGGTGAAGGGGAAATGGTGTCAAACTATAAAAAGATGTCTGAAAGCAGCTACCAAGTTATGATGCGTAATAAAAGTGGTAAAAAATTATACAATCATATCGCTACTTCCCATTCAAAGTCAGCATTGCATAAACTAGCTATGATTCCACCAGAAAAAGGAAAAGAGTTCCTTCCTAAGGAACTATGGGGTAATCAAAAATTCAAGACAACTTGGGGACGACTTGAATGGGATAAGCAATCACCAACTATCGACACTCGTTTTGATACTCCATCAAACGGAAAAAATAGTCATCCTTATTTAAATCGAGCTATAACCCCACGTGAAGCCGCACGTATCCAAAGCTTCCCAGATGATTTTCATTTTATTGGTAAAAAAACTCACATAACAAAACAAATTGGTAATGCAGTCCCACCGTTGCTAGGAAAAGCAATTGCTGAAGCAATTATCTGTCAGGTAAAATAATGCCAAAACAAAAATTTACAACGTTTAATGTCGATTCATATGAACAGATCAAAAGTTTTGAATCAAATAACTATATAGTGGATCATATTATTACTGATCCACCATATAATATTTCGAAGGATAATAATTTTAATACTATGAAGTCAGCCAATCGTCAAGGTATTGATTTTGGTGAGTGGGATAAAGGATTTGATTTATACTCTTGGATTCCGTTATACGGGAAATTAATTCGAAACGGCGGTAGTTTTATTATATTTACATCTTATCGATTTATATCATATATGGTGGATGAGTTAGAAAATGCAGGTTTTCTTGTCAAAGACATACTGAAATGGGAAAAGACTAACCCAATGCCACGTAATGTCAATCGGAGATATGTTCAAGATACAGAATTTGCTATTTGGGCTGTAAAACCTGGTGAAAAATGGATATTCAATAAACCAATCGATGTGCCATACTTACGATCTGAGTTTAAAACATCAACAGTTTCAGGATCAGAGAAAGTTTCTCATCCTACACAAAAAAGCTTACAACTCATGCAAAATATTATTGAAATACACACCAATATTGGAGAAACAATTCTAGACCCGTTTATGGGATCTGGAACAACTGGCGTTGCTGCACTATCTTTAAATAGACAGTTTATCGGCAATGAGCTTAATCAAGATTACTTCAAAATAGCTAATAATCGATTACAGGCCGTTACCGCTGCATATTCCAATTTATTATTCTAATACTATTAACGACGCAAATTGATTTAAAATAGCGTCTTTTTTTATGGTAATATCAAATTATAGACTAGGTTAAACAATTCAAACTATATACTGAGAAAGTGGATTTAAAAAATGGATTTATCAACGTATAAACTGAAAGAGCTCATGTTTATTTTCTTGAATGTTAAAGGAGTTAAAGATAATAAAATATTAAATACAGATGCTTTGATTGCTGATTTTTTTCAAGCTGACTCAGAAATTAAGATGAGCAAAAAAAATCCTTATAAAACAGAGATATATACTGATAAACGAAGACAGCAAAATATTGATGCTTTGAATCGCTATTATCCTAATATTGTGTTTGAAAAAAAAGGAAGCGTTGGTATTATTGCAAAATTTGATAATAATCAAGAACAAACACTTGCCGAATTTCTAAAAGATTTATATAACACAATTACAAAAAAATTATTATCAATAACAGCAAAAGAATTTTCAAAAGAATTTGCTATAGGCGCCTTCGGTTTTAGAGGTAGTATAGATTTAAAAACTAATTATCTAACTTCAGATTTACACAAATCTCGCGTTAGTTCTAAGGAAAGTCTAGAGCTATTTATTAAACTTTTATTCCAAACTAATTTAAATGATCAATTAAATCTAAACTTCAGGGAACTACAACCTGATCAAGTGAGAAGAAAAGCAGGTCGTCACCCTCAAATTCGAATTAATTTACGATATTTTTTTGATAAATATTTTACTGAATTTCAATTAACAAATCCTTTTAGAGCTAACCAGATGTCCCTTAATAAGTCGTTGATTTTGTCAAAACATTATAAAGAAAAAAATGATAGTTTTATTGAACGTATTCAATTTTATAAGAATGAAGTTGTTGGAGAGAAGATTTCTAATCAGTTAGATATTAATCAACTTAGGGACCGTTTGAATTTTTCGAATAATAACAGCTCAACAGATGATCAAGTCAAACATCGTGACAATCGAGCCAAGGAATTCGCTAAGGGTACCCAACCGGATTTGTGTGCATCATGCCAGAATATTTATAAGAGAGAAGATAGAACCTTTAAAATTAAAGGTACTGACATATGGTACTTTGAACTTCACCACGTAATACCATTTGCAAACAAGGATATTCAAACTGAGATTTCCGATAACTATGTTAAATTATGTGCCGTTTGCCACCGTGCATTAACACCTAATCGTGCCGATGAAGATCTTCAGAAAAATATTATTACTCATATTTTCAAAAACTGTCCAAAAGCATTAACATACGTAAAAAATGTTCAGGAAATAGTTAACGACAGTAATGCACCAGTTAAATTTGTATACGATCATTTAAAGTAAGATGTATTCAAATTATTCATACACATGACATGATGAACGTAATTACTTTAACATAATGTGTATTTTTAAAATAACCTTATGCTATATGTAACGCTTCCGTACAGCTTGTTGGTGTTAAAAAGACTTTGTTGACGAGTAAAAGTCAGATAAAATGTCTTACAAAAAATTTTCTCATGAAGGTTCTCAGAATTGATTTTTTCACAAAGGCTCAAGCCTTTGAAATCGGCTTTCTGAGAAGTAGACCAATTGTTGGACTCCAAATTGAGCAAACGACTTTTTAACAAAAGAAAAAGCAGGCCCTAATTAATAGGCTCTGCTTTTTTTACTTTCGTTAACGCACATTATGTTAACTAGCCTGATTTCACCTTCTGGAACGCAACATTTAGTTTTGATTTGTTATGTTCATTGTTTTCTTCTTGAATATTATTCAGCTCGTATATCAATACAAAAATTAGGAAATGTCGATTATATTTCCTGTAAAATATTGTTCTGGGTGTTCTTCACCCTGAAAGGAGGTGTGAGCCAATGAACCTCCCTAACTTATTAATGCTCCTTTTGGTTAATGTTATTTGTCCAATTCTTGTTGGGTTGATATTGCCAAAGCTGCAAAAGTGGTTCGATCGAAAAGACTAATCACACGTGCCTCGGTTGGCCGACCGGGGCTTTTTTGTACAAAAAAAAGCTATTGCTGGCCGGCAATAGCTGTGAAAGAGGTATGAACCTCTCCCTAACTTATAACTTAATTATAACACCATTTTTAGGGACAAAAAAGTTTTCAATAAGGCTACTTTCTTTCAATCTAGTCTTCAAGCTTTAAAATCTGGACTAATAGCGATTGAAAGCCTACTTTATGGCATGATCAACGTTCATACTTCTTATCTTCTCAACAACAAAATTTTTATCATACAGTAATTTATGAATGATAACTACATATTATGTTCACTAAGCGTGATTGATTGGCCCATTTCTGTTTGGACCGATATAAAATGGACGAAACATAACTGGCCCGTTTTGATTTTTAACAGTGACGGCATGC
>NZ_CP196400.1:930000-1438033 GCF_058511985.1 Fructobacillus sp. ESL1096 | reverse complement strand
TTGAACCAAGACAAGAGTAATGCCTATAGCAGTGTTGGTCAGCAAGCTCAAGACGCTCATACGGCTGTTAACAATAATCAAAACTTGACGCAGGCACAAAAAGATCAGTTGAATACAGCCATTGATAATGCGGCAGCTGCTGCGAAGAATACCATTGATCAAGCGACAACGACTGATGGTGTGACCAACGGCCAAAATGCTGCAGACTTAACGACTGCGGTTAATAATGCTAATAACCCAGCACAAGTAAGTGGCTTAGCAGATGGTGGTTACCAGACACTGGCTGATAAGCAAAAGCAGTTGACAGGCTCAATTGATACTGCTGCTCAGCAGGCCAAAGATGCCATTGATCAAGAAGCTGGTTTGACTGATACAGAAAAAGCCAATCAAAAGGCGGCCATTGATAATGCGGCAACGACTGCTAAGCAGAATGTAACCAATGCACAAAATGCTCAAGCAGCTGCAGATGCCGCTCAGAGTGGTCAAAATCTGATTAGTGGCTTGAACCAAGACAAGAGTAATGCCTATAGCAGTGTTGGTCAGCAAGCTCAAGACGCTCATACGGCTGTTAACAATAATCAAAACTTGACGCAGGCACAAAAAGATCAGTTGAACACGGCCATTGATACTGCGGCAGCTGCTGCGAAGAATACCATTGATCAAGCCACAACCACTGATGGTGTGACCAACGGCCAAAATGCTGCAGACTTAACGACTGCGGTTAATAATGCTAACAACCCAGCACAAGTAAGTGGCTTAGCAGATGGTGGTTACCAGACACTGGCTGATAAGCAAAAGCAGTTGGCAGGCTCAATCGATACTGCCGCTACTGCCGCCAAAAATGCCATTGATCAAGAAACTGGCTTAACTGATACGGAAAAAACTAATCAAAAGGCGGCCATTGATAACGCGGCAACGACTGCTAAGCAGAATGTAACCAATGCGCAAAATGCTCAAGCAGCTGCGGATGCTGCTCAGAGTGGTCAAAATCTGATTAACGGCTTGAACCAAGACAAGAGCACAGCCCGTAACAACGTTGATACGAGTGCTCAAAACGCAAAGGATCAAGTAAACAATAATCAAAACTTGACGCAGGCACAAAAAGATCAGTTGAATACAGCCATTGATAATGCGGCAGCTGCTGCGAAGAATACCATTGATCAAGCGACAACGACTGATGGTGTGACCAACGGCCAAAATGCTGCAGACTTAACGACTGCGGTTAATAATGCTAATAACCCAGCACAAGTAAGTGGCTTAGCAGATGGTGGTTACCAGACACTGGCTGATAAGCAAAAGCAGTTGACAGGCTCAATTGATACTGCTGCTCAGCAGGCCAAAGATGCCATTGATCAAGAAGCTGGTTTGACTGATACAGAAAAAGCCAATCAAAAGGCGGCCATTGATAATGCGGCAACGACTGCTAAGCAGAATGTAACCAATGCACAAAATGCTCAAGCAGCTGCAGATGCCGCTCAGAGTGGTCAAAATCTGATTAGTGGCTTGAACCAAGACAAGAGTAATGCCTATAGCAGTGTTGGTCAGCAAGCTCAAGACGCTCATACGGCTGTTAACAATAATCAAAACTTGACGCAGGCACAAAAAGATCAGTTGAATACAGCCATTGATAATGCGGCAGCTGCTGCGAAGAATACCATTGATCAAGCGACAACGACTGATGGTGTGACCAACGGCCAAAATGCTGCAGACTTAACGACTGCGGTTAATAATGCTAATAACCCAGCACAAGTAAGTGGCTTAGCAGATGGTGGTTACCAGACACTGGCTGATAAGCAAAAGCAGTTGACAGGCTCAATTGATACTGCTGCTCAGCAGGCCAAAGATGCCATTGATCAAGAAGCTGGTTTGACTGATACAGAAAAAGCCAATCAAAAGGCGGCCATTGATAATGCGGCAACGACTGCTAAGCAGAATGTAACCAATGCACAAAATGCTCAAGCAGCTGCAGATGCCGCTCAGAGTGGTCAAAATCTGATTAGTGGCTTGAACCAAGACAAGAGTAATGCCTATAGCAGTGTTGGTCAGCAAGCTCAAGACGCTCATACGGCTGTTAACAATAATCAAAACTTGACGCAGGCACAAAAAGATCAGTTGAACACGGCCATTGATACTGCGGCAGCTGCTGCGAAGAATACCATTGATCAAGCCACAACCACTGATGGTGTGACCAACGGCCAAAATGCTGCAGACTTAACGACTGCGGTTAATAATGCTAACAACCCAGCACAAGTAAGTGGCTTAGCAGATGGTGGTTACCAGACACTGGCTGATAAGCAAAAGCAGTTGGCAGGCTCAATCGATACTGCCGCTACTGCCGCCAAAAATGCCATTGATCAAGAAACTGGCTTAACTGATACGGAAAAAACTAATCAAAAGGCGGCCATTGATAACGCGGCAACGACTGCTAAGCAGAATGTAACCAATGCGCAAAATGCTCAAGCAGCTGCGGATGCTGCTCAGAGTGGTCAAAATCTGATTAACGGCTTGAACCAAGACAAGAGCACAGCCCGTAACAACGTTGATACGAGTGCTCAAAACGCAAAGGATCAAGTAAACAATAATCAAAACTTGACGCAGGCACAAAAAGATCAGTTGAATACAGCCATTGATAATGCGGCAGCTGCTGCGAAGAATACCATTGATCAAGCGACAACGACTGATGGTGTGACCAACGGCCAAAATGCTGCAGACTTAACGACTGCGGTTAATAATGCTAATAACCCAGCACAAGTAAGTGGCTTAGCAGATGGTGGTTACCAGACACTGGCTGATAAGCAAAAGCAGTTGACAGGCTCAATTGATACTGCTGCTCAGCAGGCCAAAGATGCCATTGATCAAGAAGCTGGTTTGACTGATACAGAAAAAGCCAATCAAAAGGCGGCCATTGATAATGCGGCAACGACTGCTAAGCAGAATGTAACCAATGCACAAAATGCTCAAGCAGCTGCAGATGCCGCTCAGAGTGGTCAAAATCTGATTAGTGGCTTGAACCAAGACAAGAGTAATGCCTATAGCAGTGTTGGTCAGCAAGCTCAAGACGCTCATACGGCTGTTAACAATAATCAAAACTTGACGCAGGCACAAAAAGATCAGTTGAATACAGCCATTGATAATGCGGCAGCTGCTGCGAAGAATACCATTGATCAAGCGACAACGACTGATGGTGTGACCAACGGCCAAAATGCTGCAGACTTAACGACTGCGGTTAATAATGCTAATAACCCAGCACAAGTAAGTGGCTTAGCAGATGGTGGTTACCAGACACTGGCTGATAAGCAAAAGCAGTTGACAGGCTCAATTGATACTGCTGCTCAGCAGGCCAAAGATGCCATTGATCAAGAAGCTGGTTTGACTGATACAGAAAAAGCCAATCAAAAGGCGGCCATTGATAATGCGGCAACGACTGCTAAGCAGAATGTAACCAATGCACAAAATGCTCAAGCAGCTGCAGATGCCGCTCAGAGTGGTCAAAATCTGATTAGTGGCTTGAACCAAGACAAGAGTAATGCCTATAGCAGTGTTGGTCAGCAAGCTCAAGACGCTCATACGGCTGTTAACAATAATCAAAACTTGACGCAGGCACAAAAAGATCAGTTGAACACGGCCATTGATACTGCGGCAGCTGCTGCGAAGAATACCATTGATCAAGCCACAACCACTGATGGTGTGACCAACGGCCAAAATGCTGCAGACTTAACGACTGCGGTTAATAATGCTAACAACCCAGCACAAGTAAGTGGCTTAGCAGATGGTGGTTACCAGACACTGGCTGATAAGCAAAAGCAGTTGGCAGGCTCAATCGATACTGCCGCTACTGCCGCCAAAAATGCCATTGATCAAGAAACTGGCTTAACTGATACGGAAAAAACTAATCAAAAGGCGGCCATTGATAACGCGGCAACGACTGCTAAGCAGAATGTAACCAATGCGCAAAATGCTCAAGCAGCTGCGGATGCTGCTCAGAGTGGTCAAAATCTGATTAACGGCTTGAACCAAGACAAGAGCACAGCCCGTAACAACGTTGATACGAGTGCTCAAAACGCAAAGGATCAAGTAAACAATAATCAAAACTTGACGCAGGCACAAAAAGATCAGTTGAATACAGCCATTGATAATGCGGCAGCTGCTGCGAAGAATACCATTGATCAAGCGACAACGACTGATGGTGTGACCAACGGCCAAAATGCTGCAGACTTAACGACTGCGGTTAATAATGCTAATAACCCAGCACAAGTAAGTGGCTTAGCAGATGGTGGTTACCAGACACTGGCTGATAAGCAAAAGCAGTTGACAGGCTCAATTGATACTGCTGCTCAGCAGGCCAAAGATGCCATTGATCAAGAAACTGGCTTAACTGATACGGAAAAAACTAATCAAAAGGCGGCCATTGATAACGCGGCAACGACTGCTAAGCAGAATGTAACCAATGCACAAAATGCTCAAGCAGCTGCAGATGCCGCTCAGAGTGGTCAAAATCTGATTAGTGGCTTGAACCAAGACAAGAGTAATGCCTATAGCAGTGTTGGTCAGCAAGCTCAAGACGCTCATACGGCTGTTAACAATAATCAAAACTTGACGCAGGCACAAAAAGATCAGTTGAACACGGCCATTGATACTGCGGCAGCTGCTGCGAAGAATACCATTGATCAAGCGACAACCACTGATGGTGTGACCAACGGCCAAAATGCTGCAGACTTAACGACTGCGGTTAATAATGCTAACAACCCAGCACAAGTAAGTGGCTTAGCAGATGGTGGTTACCAGACACTGGCTGATAAGCAAAAGCAGTTGGCAGGCTCAATCGATACTGCCGCTACTGCCGCCAAAAATGCCATTGATCAAGAAACTGGCTTAACTGATACGGAAAAAACTAATCAAAAGGCGGCCATTGATAACGCGGCAACGACTGCTAAGCAGAATGTAACCAATGCGCAAAATGCTCAAGCAGCTGCGGATGCTGCTCAGAGTGGTCAAAATCTGATTAACGGCTTGAACCAAGACAAGAGCACAGCCCGTAACAACGTTGATACGAGTGCTCAAAACGCAAAGGATCAAGTAAACAATAATCAAAACTTGACGCAGGCACAAAAAGATCAGTTGAACACGGCCATTGATACTGCGGCAGCTGCTGCGAAGAATACCATTGATCAAGCGACAACCACTGATGGTGTGACCAACGGCCAAAATGCTGCAGACTTAACGACTGCGGTTAATAATGCTAACAACCCAGCACAAGTAAGTGGCTTAGCAGATGGTGGTTACCAGACACTGGCTGATAAGCAAAAGCAGTTGACAGGCTCAATTGATACTGCTGCTACTACGGCCAAAAATGCCATTGATCAAGAAACTGGCTTAACTGATACGGAAAAAACTAATCAAAAGGCGGCCATTGATAACGCGGCAACGACTGCTAAGCAGAATGTAACCAATGCGCAAAATGCTCAAGCAGCTGCAGATGCTGCTCAGAGTGGTCAAAATCTGATTAACGGCTTGAACCAAGACAAGAGCACAGCCCGTAACAACGTTGATACGAGTGCTCAAAACGCAAAGGATCAAGTAAACAATAATCAAAACTTGACGCAGGCACAAAAAGATCAGTTGAATACAGCCATTGATAATGCGGCAGCTGCTGCGAAGAATACCATTGATCAAGCGACAACGACTGATGGTGTGACCAACGGCCAAAATGCTGCAGACTTAACGACTGCGGTTAATAATGCTAATAACCCAGCACAAGTAAGTGGCTTAGCAGATGGTGGTTACCAGACACTGGCTGATAAGCAAAAGCAGTTGACAGGCTCAATTGATACTGCTGCTCAGCAGGCCAAAGATGCCATTGATCAAGAAACTGGCTTAACTGATACGGAAAAAACTAATCAAAAGGCGGCCATTGATAACGCGGCAACGACTGCTAAGCAGAATGTAACCAATGCGCAAAATGCTCAAGCAGCTGCGGATGCTGCTCAGAGTGGTCAAAATCTGATTAACGGCTTGAACCAAGACAAGAGCACAGCCCGTAACAACGTTGATACGAGTGCTCAAAACGCAAAGGATCAAGTAAACAATAATCAAAACTTGACGCAGGCACAAAAAGATCAGTTGAATACGGCCATTGATAACGCGGCAGCTGCTGCAAAGAATACTATTGATCAAGCCACAACCGCTGATGGTGTGACCAACGGCCAAAATGCTGCAGACTTAACGACTGCGGTTAATAATGCTAACAACCCAGCACAAGTAAGTGGCTTAGCAGATGGTGGTTACCAGACACTGGCTGATAAGCAAAAGCAGTTGACAGGCTCAATTGATACTGCTGCTACTACGGCCAAAAACGCCATTGATCAAGAAGCTGGCTTAAGTGATACAGAAAAAGCCAATCAAAAGGCGGCCATTGATAATGCGGCAACGACTGCTAAGCAGAATGTAACCAATGCACAAAATGCTCAAGCAGCTGCAGATGCTGCTCAGAGTGGTCAAAATCTGATTAATGCTCAAAAAGATGCTGATAATACTTTGGCTCAAAAAGCAACGGCTGGTCGTGATGCGATTAACAATAATGCGGCTTTGAATGACTCAGGTGATGTGAATGATGTTAATTCGAAAGCCTATGCCTTGCAAGACTTTAATAACAAGGTAGCTGCTGCTCAAAGTAGTATCAATGCAGCAGCAAAACCGGCTGATGCTACAAATGCAGTGGCAACTGGTTCTGACTTGGATACAGCCATGAATACTTTGACAGCTAATAAGCAAATTGATGATGCAGCCAAGGATGCGAAGGCTAAAATTGAAGCAGATCCAAACTTATCTGCAGCTGATAAGCAGGCGCAAGAAGCAATCGTTGACCAGCAAGCAAAAACTAGTAAAGCTGCTGCTGAGACGGCTGCTCACAATCAAGATTCGACCGTCTTGAACCAGGTAGTTGCAACTGCTAAAACGAACTTTAGTGACTTAGCAGATGCCAAGCGTGCTGCTGATGATGCTTTGGCTTCAAAGGTACAGGACGCAACAGCTGCGATTAATAGCAATATTGATTTGACAGACGCTCAAAAGCAAAGCCGGTTAAATGACTTGGCTAAAGCGCAACAGGCGGCCCAAGACGCAATTAATGCTGCCACTACAACAACAGATGCTAGCTCAGCTTCGGATGACAAGAGTACTTTTTCTCAAGCTGCCGATACCGTCCAAAACTTTGATAATGTGCCATCCTTGAGCAACCAGAAGGAAGCTGCACTAAGGGCTGTTCAAACAGCGGCACAACAAGCTAAGGATAGTATTGACCAAAATACTACTTTATCAGCGACGAGCAAAGCTGCCCAAAAGGCAGGTATTGATAAGCTTGAGGCAGAACAAGAACAAACGATTAATCAATCGAATGATGCTCAGCATTTGAGTGATAATCAGTCTGCTGGTGAACAAGCAGTGACGGATTTGGCTCAAAATATGACTGCTGCAAGTGATGCAATTGCCACGAAGATTGCGGATTTGAATACAGCTATTGATGACAATAGTAGCTTAACAGCTGACGAAAAGGCGAACCAAAAAGCTGCTTTGGTTAAGGCTAGTCAGGTTTCTCAAAATCAAATTGACGGTTCTAAGGATGCTGCGACAGCTGCTGCTGCACAACAACCCAGTTTGACTGCTTTAGATAATCTGAATAATTCTAAGGTAGTGGCCTATACTAATATCAATCAAGCTTATGAACAAGCATTGAAGGATATTGATCAGGATCAAAACTTAGATCAGACAGCTAAAGACGCTCAAAAAGCCGCTGTTCAAGCAGCTATGCAGGCTGCCACAGACAAAATTGATAATGCGCTTGCTCCATCTGGTTCGACAGATGGTTCGGATGTCCAAGCTCTTGCAAGTCAAGTTACTGGTAATTTGATGAATCTGAATCAAGACAAGGACTCGGCCCGGCAAAAACTGCAAAATCAAGCTGACCAGGTGATTAATGCTATTCAATCAGATTCAAACCTCTCAGATGCTGAAAAGGCTGACCAGATTCAGAATATTAAAGCAGCTGTTACCAAGGCACAGGGGCAGATTGATGCTGGACTGACGCCAGAAAATGTCAATGCTGTGCCTGATTCTAATGAAGTTCAGCAAAAAGTGACAAATGGGCATCAACAGGCAACCGACACTTTAGCACAACAAAAGCAAAATGCATTGTCTGTGTTAGAAAACCAGGCTGCTCAGATGAAAGCCGCTATTAATAGTGATAACACGTTATCAACTAATGAGAAGGCAAACCAAATTGCTGCCATTGAAAAATCGTTGACTGATGCTAAGAACGATGTCAATACTGCTTCAACAGCTCAACAGGTCTTAGATGCTAAGCTCAACACAACCAACCAAATGGAAAAAGCGCATCAACCCGGTATTGATTTGCCAGCACAAAAGGCTGCTGCTATTGCATCAATTGATCAAAAAGCAAATGCTATTCGTGCTCAAATCTTTAACGATCCAAACTTGACACAAGATCAAAAAAATGAAGACTATGCGAAGTTGGATGCAGCAGTAGCTAAGGCTAAGGCTGAAGTTAATGGTGCGTTGAATGCTGATACTATTTTGTCTGGCTTGGATTATGGTACTACTCAAGCGGAAATATCATATAAGAAGGATGTCCAACAACAGTATGAAAGCGCTAAAGCACTCGCTGACCGACAAGCAGCTGTGCAAGCGGTACCGTATAAGAAAGATGTCCAACAGCAGTATGAAAGCGCTAAAGTGGAAGTACCGTATAAGAAGGATGTCCAACAAAAGCATGAAAGTGCTAAAGCGCAGACTGACCGACAAGCAACTGCGAAAACGAGGGTTGCCCGCTTTTCCTCGGCTAACGCAGTTGGTCTGGTTTCACTGTTGACGCTGTCAGGATTGATGCTCTTCTTTGCTCGACGTAAGAGGAATGAGGACTAACTTTCATTTTAAAGTACTATTATTTTTTAGAATAAACACCTTTGATTGTAAAAAATGAATTGAAGGGTAATGAATACCCCGGAAGTTATGATAACTTCCGGGGTATTTTTATATTATAAAATTGACAATCATGGCAACGTTGCATGAAATGATTATACTGACCTATTAGTACACTTGATTAGAGCGCAGCAAGAAATTCAGTATCAAATCAAAACAAGGCAACTACTACTTAAACTAGCAAACTGAAAGTTTAGTAATTCTAGGGTTTTAAAAAATAATATAAGTACTATACTGTAGCTACATTAAAACATCTAAAAATTCTTTAGCGAGTTCTGGTTTCTAAAGAGTGTGACTTTGGTTTTTGATATACGAACTATTTTTAATGTTCAAAAGTTAAGAGTTTGTATACTAAATTCAGTTCTGTTTAAAGAGATTGCAGTTTAATCTGTTAACTCATAAAATATTTGTAAATTATAATTTTGTTGAAAAGCTGGTAAAAAATTAATGCCTTCATAGATTCTTAAGACTTTTATTATGGATGTGTTTATGTTGATACCTCCATAGCAATATTAGTCGTAAGCAAAACAAAACGTTATCAGAAAAAATGTGAATTAATGATATGTCTGTAAATGAGGATGAATAATGAAGAAAATAGGAACAGATTTTCTTGAAACTAAAAGATTATTTCTAAGGCCACTTACTGTGAATGATGCTCCTCAAATGTTTGAAAATTGGGCATCTGATTCCGTTTCAACACATTTTTTAACCTGGAAGCACTATAAGAGTGTAGAGAACGTTAGGCGTAGCATTAAAATTCGAGAGAAAAAATATTTGTTACCTGATTTTTATGATTGGGGAATAGTCATAAAGGACACTAATACTTTAATCGGCACAATAACCGTAGTTAATAAAGATAATCGTTTAAGAATGTTCGAAATTGGTTATGTTATCGGAAAATCATGGTGGGGGAAGGGTTACCTTCCTGAAGCATTACATAGTATAGTTAATTATCTTTTTAACACTACCGATGTAAGACGTATTGAAGCAAAATGCGATATTCGTAATCAACGATCACAAAGAGTTTTAAAAAAATGTGGCTTTGTTTTTGAAGGAACTTTAAGACAAAGAAGCTATAGTAATGCAGGAATTAGTGATTCATGTATGTATTCATTATTAAAAAAAGAATGGATAAAAAAGACGCAGTTGTTAGGAGATTAAATAGAGAATATGGGAATGAAATCCAAATTTCTGATGGAAAACAACGATCTTTTGAAACAATGTAGCCAAACATTTTGTTGATGTTACAATCAAAATGTGAATTTGTGTTAAATAAGATTAAATTAAATTCAAGTTAATTGGTTAGGAGGTTCGGCTTTTTATGCAATTAAAGCTCAAACAAGGTGACGAAATTAGAATCATATCTCCAAGTTCTTCAATAGAACGTGTTGGTGGTTTTGAAGAAAATTTAATTGCCCAACAAAGATTAGAAAATTTAGGATTTAAAGTAACTTTTGGAAAACATATTCTTGAAAATGATGAATTTTACTCCAGTAGCATCGCATCAAGGGTTTCAGATTTTCATGATGCATTCATTGACAAAAATGTTAAGGCAATTATGACCACTATTGGTGGTTTTAATTCTAATGAATTATTAACACAAATTGATTGGGAGATTGTTCGCTCAAATCCTAAAATGTTTTTTGGATATTCCGACGCTACCAGTTTGCATAATGCAATTCGCGCCATGACACATCAAATCACATACTATGGTCCATGCTATTCTTCATTCAAAATGGATGAATTGCAGGAATACCAAACAACAGAATGGCTAAAGGCATCTTTAAATGATTCCTTTAAGTTAGAGCCTAGCGATGTTTGGACTAGTGATTTGTGGTTTGACACGACTTTACCACGACATCCATTGGTTAACAAATGGAAAGTATATAATGTCGGAGAAGCTACTGGTATATCGACTGGAGGAAACATTCAGACATATTGTTTACAAGCTGGAACGCCATATTTTCCGAAAACAGAAGATCCTATTATTTTCATCGAGCAAGCAGAGGGTGGTGAACCACTAGAATTTTCACGGGAATTGGCCCAAATCTTACAAATACATACTGATATAAAAGCACTTATAATAGGAAGATTTCCTACTATCAATGCGATGAATGAAGAGAAGCTGCATTCAGTTTTAGATAAATTTTCAATTTTAAAGAAGATACCAGTAATATATGATTTAGATTTTGGGCATACTCAACCAATTTTCACTGTACCATTGGGACAAAGTATCAAAGTGAACGCGCTTAACAGTAACAAAATTGAGGTTATTGTGCAAGAAAGTTAGATTTTTGAAAGAATTTTTTTGTATTTTAAGTGTCTTTAAAGGATTAGGTGTTAAGGGAATTCTTGGAAAAAACAGTTAAACCATTAATTTTTATCGATATTGCTAATAGCCACAATCCGGATTTTCTGGCTGAAATGACCAACCAACGAGACAATAATTTAAATCAATTAATTTGCCTTCCTGAAATGGGAGGCTTTTTATTTAAATACGGGGTGTTTCAGTAGTTATTGATAAAACGACCAGAATAATGAAGGAAGGTATAATTGTGGCAGCACACGCTAGTAATATTGGTCAAATTTGTACTGGTTAAATTCTTGAGACATCTTACTTTACATAATATATATTATCGAAAGTTAACGACCAGTGAGGATTATCACCCCCCAAATCATATATTTCGTTAAAAATGTATGATCTACCTGGCGTTTCGATAAATTGCCAATGTTTTGTTGCTATTTTGTTAATAGTCAGTTTTAATCACCAACTTTGATAGAGTTTTGATAAAATGAATTGTACATAACCTTATCGATTGTGAAGGCAAAATATATCAAGGTGAACACTATCAAAAA
Source organism: Fructobacillus sp. ESL1096 (assembly GCF_058511985.1). NCBI lineage: Bacteria > Bacillati > Bacillota > Bacilli > Lactobacillales > Lactobacillaceae > Fructobacillus > Fructobacillus sp. ESL1096. The sequence continues at coordinate 1,426,183 of NZ_CP196400.1, read as the reverse complement.
AATAAAGAAGCAACTTAATATTTTTATTAAAAAACATAATTTAAAAAGACATATATCTTTGAAAGCAGACCGAGTGGTTCTATATAATTTATTCAGTACAGTGCCTAATTCAATGTTTGCCGTGATAAAAATTACAATCGGTTTAGTGCTTTGGTCATTGTGGTTTTTAATTTTTGGCTTCTACTATCTAATTCTGTTAGCCATCCGTTCTTATTTTTTATTTCGTTATAAACAGGTTAGAATAGCTAATTTTTCAAATTTAGAACGTAGAAAATTAGAAGAAATATACTTACGTGAAGGTGGCATTTTCTATTCAATTTTAGGCTTGGTTTTGGTGGGACTGTCAACGTTTATGTTTGTTCATGGTCAACCTCAAAATTATAATCATAATATTGTCTTGTTCATAGCATTAATTGGTTTTATAAAAATCGTTACATCAGTTACTGGTTGGATAAATTCTCGACAATTCAATAGTCCAATTATTTCTTATCTTAAAGCACTTAATTTAGCTGACGGATTGGTTGCAATTGTAATGACACAGTACGCTTTGTTATCTTATAAACATTCTGAGTTTGCTTCTTCTTCCACAGGACTTTTTGGCATCTGTATTGGTTTTGTACTGATCATTGTCGGTATAGCTATTAGTACTCGTTTTTTTAGAAAATCATTAAAAAAAGAGGTGCTTAAAAAGTGATTGAGATCAATCAAGGCCGTCACTGCTTATGATTACGCCCCCCAAGGCAACATTATCACCCTTACCCCCTTTCAGGATTACTGCCGTCTTAACCTAATTTCTATAACAACCATCACGTACCCAGGATTGACAATTATTCTAAAAAAGGTTGTTAATTTTAAAAAAGCAAATGCTAAAATGAGGTTCCCAAAAACTTTATGAACGTTTTTGGAAACCTCATTTTTTACATATTAATTAATTAGAGTAATGATTAGCTAGTTAACGCTAATTAATGCTTTAAATCAACCAACCGGTTAACCGTTCAACAAAAACGGGATCATTATGATCAAAGAAAGCAGATTCTTTTTTGTCCAAACCCTTGATTAAATCCATGTCTTCTTCTGAAAGATTAAAGTCAAAAACATCAAAATTTTCGCGTATCCGTTCCTCATGAACAGATTTGGCTAAAACAACAATGTTTCTTTGTATTAACCATCTTAAAACAACTTGCCCAACTGTCTTGTTATATTTCTTACCAATTTCCTGCAAAACCTGGTTGTGAAATAGGTCTAACCGGCCCTCAGCGAATGGCGCCCACGCTTCTGGTTGAACAGAATATTTTTTATTCCACTCTTGATCTTTTTCACGTTGGTTCCATGGATTAAATTCGATCTGATTAACTTGCGGGGTTGTTTCAACTAATTTTGCAAATTCAACAATTTTTCCTGCATCAAAATTCGAAACACCAATCGACCGCAATGTTCCCGCATCTAGAGCCCTTTCCATTGCACGCCAAGCACCATAAATGTCACCATAAGGTTGATGCAACAATAGCAGATCTAAATAATCAAGTTGCATTTTCTGTAAACGTTCGTTAATTGCACTCTCAGCATTTTGCTCTTTGTACTCATTTATCCAAAGTTTAGTTGTAATAAATAAATCTTCGCGCTGAACGATTCCTGCATTGATGGCCTCTTTAACAGCTTCTCCCACTTCGATTTCGTTTTGATACGCACCCGCTGTATCAATTAAACGATAGCCAATCTTAATGGCATGCAGGACGGCCTCTTTAGTTTCATTTTCAGGAATTTGGTAAACACCAAACCCTAATTTTGGCATTTTAACGTTATTGTTTAATGTTGAGTACTCCATCAATTCATTTCCTTTCTAACATAGCAATACTTTTTCAATCAAAATATCAGAAAAAATTTTTCTCATTGTCAACCATTTAAAATTTGGTCTAAATGCGGTAATTTTTTCTTACACAGACAATTAAACACCTTGAAGCGAACTCCAAGTCAAGTTAATATTACTGATTTTGAGTTCTTCTTTTCATATATTAATCAAGGTATCAGAAAAGCAATGTTGCTTTAACAACCGCGCTGCCCTTGCAAACTAATTCAACGGCGACTGAACTTAATAGTTATTGAATAACCATAATCAGCAGCTAGCGAAAAAGGAAGAATTCTTGATAAGAATTCTTCCTTTTGGCAACAGTTATTTAATTAGTCGCTGTGCTGACAAACCCTATTTACAAGGTCCAAATTTTGTCAACTGCTTTGATGATTACTGCTAGTGCTTCTTTTTCTTATTTTTAGCTAAGAATAAGAGTGTTAACGAAGCAAACAAAGACACGGGTGCAAATTTTTCAACGCGACTTTGCGGAGCTGTGTCAGCAGTATCAGGTAGTGCATGCTCAGCTTCTTGTTGGTTAACAGCTACTGTATTATTTTTTGCGGCTAATGGAACGGCGCTTGTAGCAGCGTGTTGCGCTTCTTGTGCACTCTGTTGAACCTGGGACTGGTTACTCTGTTGGTTTTGCTGAGTGTTAGATTGACCATCATTGTTTGGAATTGATGCTGGTGCTTGTACTGTAACTTGGATGCTTTTACTTGTAGTTAGCCCGTAAGAATTGGTTACTTGATAAACAACTGTATAAGTTCCAGCTACTTGAGGATTGACTTGATTTTGGGTAACAGTGATCTGCTTGGTTAAATCAACACGACCACTGCCATCATTTTGTTGATCAAAAGCACTCACCTGTGCCAGTGCATCAAATTGATCACCTTGGGTAATGGTCTGGTTATTGGCAACGATTTCTGGCTGCACTGGGTCAACCCAGTTAACGGTAATTGTCCCAGTACCATTAAACTGACCCCGGGCACCAGACCATTGATAAGATAATACAGTATTCGTGGTGTTATCAGTTGGTACCGCAATCGTAAGAGATTTCACTCCAGTAAATGATTGATCGGCAAGCTGTTTACCGGAAATAGTTTGTCCGTTGTAAAGGTTAACACTCTGAATTGTATTTGAAAGCTGACTAATCGTCAAAGTGTTCCCCTGCGGGTCACTTTGACCATTGTAATAAGACTGATTACCCACTTGAATTTCATCATCATAAGAACTGGTTTTAATCGGCAAAGCAATATCAATTGTCGGTTGATTTGATCGAACGGCGGTTACTGTTTCTTGATGGTGTTGATTTTGGGCAGTCGTCTGGAATAACAGCTGGAAACCATTCATAAAGCTAATATCGCCTAGTTGGTTGTTATCAATTTGGAAAACATGTAAATCTGGATAACGATTATAGAGCCCCGTCATAACGGTAATATCACTAATATTATTATTATTGATAGCAAGCCACTTCAATTTCGTCAAGGGAGAATCCTTAAAAGCATCAATATTGCTAAGCTGATTATTATTAGCAAATAAATATTGAATATTGGTGATTTGGGCCTTGGTAATCGGCGTAATATCACTAATCTGGTTGTAGCTAGCATCTATCGTTGTTATCGCTGGTAAATTAATATTTTGAATAACGCTGATATCAGAAAAATTATTATTAGCGATATTTAGTGTCTGAAGATGCGACATGGTAGTGCCAGTAAAGGGAGTTAAATCAGAAATCGAATTCCGATTAATATAAAGGGTTACCAAATTTTGGTTGTGTTCCGCCTGCTTGCGCAAAAAATTAGCATCACTCAAACCCAAACCAGTCAACTGAATGAACTTCAACTGGGTCAACTCATTAAATTCTGTAATTTTATCATCCGAAAGGACAGCAGAAATATCAGCAGATCCACTCTCATTGTCATACTGATAAGGGCTATCGCTCTGAGGGTAATAGTCGCTAATCGTATCGTTATCATCATCACTATTTTGCTTATAATTACCAATGACAGTGATACTTTCGAGATTTTTAGCATAGTGCAGGCCCTGTAGCGATTCAACCTTACCAGAAGTAATCTTAATTGCTTTGACTTGCTCCAAGTCGCTCACCGTTAGCTGGTCAGCTGACTTATTTAAGGCCGTCGCAAAAGCAGCTCGTAAAGTATTATCTGGTACCAATGCTTGGCCAATTAAAGTGGAATTGTCATTAGTTGCACCAACATTGGCTGAGTTACCCGTACCGGTAGACTGACTCGTGCTGTTATCATCAGCAATGCGACTCATCAATCCAGTACTATCATTCGTACTTTGACTTGAGCTATTTTCTGACTGGCTCGTTGAAGAGTTTAAATCAGTACTGGTGGATGTTTGACTAGTAGTTGCAGAACCTGCCCCACTATCAGTATTAGTTTGACTAGCAGAAATGGAGCTTGACTCGTTTCCGCTATTCGTTTGGCTAGTAGCTTGGCTAGCTACTGTTTCGTTGTTATTTTCTGTACTAGCAGCAGTTGCTGAAGTGCTATTCGATGTGTCTTGTTGCTTTGACGCCAAAGTGACGGTATTAGCTGTTTGCAGCGTATTTGCCGTTTCATCAGCCGAAGCGGTTAAATCATTGTTTAAACCAACAGCATGACCCTCTGTTTGCGTTAAAAACCCGGCACTAGTCAGGGTAGAAAAAGCGACGAAGAGCCACAATTTCTTGGAAGCCAGTAAAGGCTTTTCTTGTGGGATGATTTTTTTCATAAAAAACTCCTTTCACTATTCATATTAATGTTGTGTTTGTTGAAAAAATCAATTGATCATTTCTTCTTTGAGATTAAGAAAAACCAACTAGTCGACCAATCATTGGTCAAACTCGTTTATTTTATTAGTGATTGGTTCATGGATTAATGGATATAAATCGTAATCACTGTGAACAATCCAAATAAAACACCAGGAACGTTTGAAATGATAATCGGCCAATCTTTAAAGGTCTTGGTCCAGCCATAACCAGTCCAGAGCGAAGCATTAATCATGGCCACTAGTGGTTGTAATACACCAACTGGGTGTCCTGAAAAGTTGCTAATAATTTGCGGGATATATGAAACATACATCGCAATACAAGTAAAGGTAGCAGCCTTACTAAGCAACTTTAGCCGTTTAACGCGCTTCTCAGGTACAGCATTTTCACCTGTTGGATATTCTGAAGTATCAATTCTCATAAAATTCTTCTTAATTCCTTTCCTGATTCCCTCATACAGTAATTATAACTTATTTTAGCGAGCATAGCGAGTTAAAATGAAACATTTTTGTATTTTAAGTAATATAAAAACAAGTAGCTCAACGATTGCAATCATTAAGTAACTTTTACTAATGATATAATGTGACCTATATTAAAAGCTGAGGTAAAAGTATGGATAAAAATGAAGTTTTTCAGTATTTACAGCAAAAAAAAATTTGGCACGAAATTACAGAACACCAAGCATTATTTAGTATGGATAGTATTGTTGATGTTGACTTACCCTACCCAGATGCCGATGCCAAAAACCTTTTTGTCCGTGACGATAAAAAACGAAATTATTTTCTGATTACTGTTAAAGGTGATAAAAGAGTTGATTTAAAGGCTTTTCGCAAGGAAAATCAGACCCGACCGCTATCATTTGCCTCAGAAGAAGACTTGCTAAGGTTATTGGACTTAATTCCTGGTTCTGTCTCTCCTTTCGGTCTCTTAAATAATGATGGCCGCCAAGTCAACTTCTTTCTTGATGAGGAATTTCTAAAAGATCCTGGACTAATTGGGATTCACCCAAATGAAAACACAGCAACGGTTTGGCTGAAAACCCTTGATCTTCTCGAGATAATTCAAGAACATGGTAATGAAGTGGCGACCGTTCCTATCCCCGAACGAGACTGATTAAAAGGCATTTAGAAAGCTACAACGTTATTTTTAAGTGTTGTCGCTTTTTTCGACCATTTAATTCTGTTTAAAAATACTTTGCTGATATTGCTCCTGGGAAACTGGTCCAGTTAACACTTGCTGGAAGTGTTGACTCATCTCACTGCCAACAATGGCTGTCATAGCAAGTAAGGATAGAAAAAAGACCCGTTGCTTCAGCAACGGGTTTTTTTTGTATTTATATTTTACGACAAGAATCGCAGTTTAATTTTTTGCACTCCCCTCGCAATGAACCTTAGTCCTATATAAATCGAGACAAAGATAACAAAGTTCAAAAGAAGATTATCCTTAATAGCGGGATAAGTATTTTCAACCATGTCAATACCAATAAAACTGCCTAAAATAATGAAAATGCTGCTAATTGAAAAGCCTCTATTTTGGTGTTCGGGTCGCGACGTTACTGGCATACAAATTACCTCTCGAGTTAGTTATTTGTCATTAAACCTGAAAGAGCCTTGGGCTGATTTTCTTCAGGATTTCTAAGACAATCGTCGGTATAACAGTTAAGAGAACGATCAGCAACCAATGACTAGCCGATAAGCCGACCAAACCGAAGAGTCCTTGAACACCCGGAATTATCGAAACTGCAACCGTAATTAGTGTTGCTAAGAGAGCCATATTCACCAATGATGGATTGGCACCATAACGAATTGAAAAAAGAGACTTTTCAGAACGGATATTGAAAACGTGCATAATCGACGTTAATGACAAGACGACGAAGGCCATTGTCTGGCCCACCTCTTCTGAAGTGGCAAGGCCACCCATGGCCACATTTTGACCAAACCAGATGGCGCCTAAGGTCACCAAGGCAAAAAGCGAGGCATTGAGGGCAATTTGTCGTCCAAGTCCCTGACTAAACAATGACGAATTTTTGGGCATTGGCGCCTTGTCCATCACATCCGTTAACATTGGTTCACGACTCAGAGCAAAGCCTGGCAAACCATCAGCTACAAGGTTGATAAAGAGCAGATGAATTGGGAGCAACGGTGAACCCCAGCCTACGATCATGGCAATTAAGATGGCAATTAATTCCGAGATGTTAGCAGACAAGAGGAAGTTAATTGTCTTACGAACCTTAACATAAACCCCCCGTCCTTCTTCGATGGCGCTAATAATTGTCGCAAAATTGTCATCCGTCAAAACAATGTCTGAAGCACCACGGGCAACATCAGTTCCGGTTTGCCCCATCGCAATACCAACATTCGCTGCCTTCAGGGCCGGCGCATCATTAACACCATCACCCGTCATGGCAATCGTCGCATCTTGTCGTTGCCATGACTTAATAATTCTGATTTTATCCGTTGGCGTTACACGGGCATAAACACTATAATCCTGAACATTCTTATCCAATTCAGCATCGGATAATTGCCCCAATTCGGCACCAGTTAATGTTTTGTCGCCTGGTTGTAAAATTCCGATTTCACGAGCGATTGCGCTAGCCGTTTCAACGTGGTCACCAGTAATCATCACCGTCTTAACCCCGGCTTGTCTTGCCTGGGCAACAGCCGCGGCCGATTCTGGACGTGGCGGATCAATAATACCAATCAAACCGACCAGTTCTAGGTTGCTTTCATAAAATTCTTGAGTTGGTTCTGCCGGCATTTGATCAAAGACGTGCTTGGTAATGGTCAAAACACGTAGTGCCTGACGACCGAACTTGTGATTGACCTTTTCTGCTTCGGCAACATCACCATTTGAAAGCATTGGTGCCAAGACCTCAAAGGCTCCCTTAGTAATGGCAAGATAGCCACCATCCGGCCGCTGATGAACGGTTGTCATTCGCTTTTTCGTCGAATTAAATGGTACCTGGTCCACGACGGGATATTCAGTCAACAAGTCGTCTCGACTCTTAATTAGATCAATAGCCCGCACCAAAGCAACTTCTGTTGGCAAACCATCAAAACGTGTTGCCCCATCTTCATCTTCTGATACTGCCACGTTGGTTGACATTGCTGCCAAAGACAAAACTTCCTTAGCCTCAGTTGTAATACCATCAGCTATGGCGGACAACTGATTTTGATTTGCTTGCCAGACCTGACGAACCGTCATCTTATTTTGTGTTAACGTTCCAGTCTTATCCGAAGCAATGACATTCGTTGTTCCCTGTGTTTCAACCGCTGGTAACCGTCGGATAATCGCGTGCTTCTTGGCAATTCGTTGAACGCCGAGAGCCAGAGTCATTGTCACAATCACTGGTAACGTTTCTGGCACGATGGCCACTGCTAAGGAGATGGCCGTTAAGAAGATGTGCTTCAAATCCATTCCTTGAGCAATTCCTAGCGTTAAAACAACGGCAGCGGAAATAATGGCCAAATAAGAAATATTACGACCTAATTGGGCCAAACGACGTTGCAATGGTGTCAAAGGCGTGCTGTTTTCATTGTTTAATAGGCTAGCAATCTTACCCATTTCAGTTGCCATTCCCACAGCAGTGACGATGGCCAGGCCGTGACCGTTGACAACGGTAGTACCACGGTAAACCATCGTTACTCGTTCACCGAGGTCAACGTTACCGTCCCCTTTAAAAGTAGCATCCGCATCTTTTTCCACGGGCAAGCTTTCGCCAGTCAGTGCGGACTCTTCCGTTTGTAATTCAACAGCTTCAATTAAACGCGCATCAGCGGCAATTGACCGCCCATTTTCTAAGAGCAAAAGATCGCCGACAACAACGTCATCCGAGTCAATTAATTCTGGTTGACCGTTGCGCAAAACCTTAACCTGACTCTTATTCAAATCTTTCAAAGCGGCTAAGGAACTTTCAGCCTTGCCTTCTTGAAAAATCGACAATGCTGAGTTGATGACCACAATGCCAATCACCAGCAGACTTTCGAAGTAATTATTACTTCCTTCCAAATAAGTGGCGACAAAGGAAATCCCAGCCGCAATCAACAAAATAATTGTGGCGACATCCTTTAAACTAAGTAAGATTTTCTTAGCTAAAGATGTTTTCTTTTCAGCCACGAAAACATTTTTTCCATGTTCTCGCCGGCTTTTTTCAACCTGCTTTTCAGAAAGTCCTTGGTCCAATTTCGTTCCAAAGGCCTTGAGTGTTGCTTGAACTCCTTTTTGGAATGCTTGCATGAGTATTCCTTTCGATGGTTCATGAGAAGGTATCACACCAGAGGTGGTCTCCTGGCCACGGCACGTCTTCTCTTGCGTGATCGTGTTGGCAGTTGCATACTACTCAAAGTTCGGCGCCAACAATCAAGTGGTGTAAGTCCCCGAATTTTGAAATCGTGTCTCTTCATAGATAAAAAGCGAACATTTTCGGCTAATCGTTGGCGATTAACATGTAGGTTTTTAGCTAATTGGAATACTGGCACAATTAACTGTCAAAATTAATATTCAGATATGTATGAAAGTACGACGCCATTAGAGTGAACAAAAGTATTCTTAAACTAATAAGTATGACTAATAATATTGTATCATACATATAACGATTTTTGTCGGTTTTAGAAGATAAAGTAATTTTTCTAATAATAAAAGTTGTTAAATCAGTAATTATATACTTTAATTAGAATAATGTTGATTAAAAAAAACGCCTATACCAATTTTGTCAGGCGCTTATCTCGCTAAATTTCCGTCTTACGTCGTAGGATTGACCATCAGCGATTCACTCGCACAAATTTCTTCTGCGTTTTAATTTCTTCAAAACCCAGGCGACGATAAAAGGCATGGGCCTCATGACGATTGGCACCAGAATTAAGCCGGATGGTCCAAATATTTCGACTTTTGCCCGCCTCCTCTAACCACACGACTAAAGCCGTGCCAATCCCCTGTCCCTGCGCTAACCGGTTTACTGCAAGTGCCAAGATATTCAACGCAGGATCAGCATAAATTTCCTGATAAACCTCGGCATGCAGGTAACCCAAAACCTGGTGGTGCGAATCCTCGGCAACTGCCAGCAGATGGTGACGTTGGTCTTCAAGTAACTGCACCAACTGATTTTTCGCCTTCTCAATTTGATAATCATAACCCAGTTCGTTTGTGTTCAACCTATGAATGGCGGCCAAATCGAACAACGTTGCCTCTCGAATAAAGAATTTTTCAGTCATTTTTTATTAACGCCCTTCCTTCAGATACTTAGCTTCGACAACCGAGTGTGCCTGCTGCCACCAATCTTGGTGATTTTGGTACCAAGCAATTGTTTCTTCTAAACCAGCATCAAAATCAGTCACCACCGGGTGCCAGTCAAGAGCTGCCATCGTGTGACTGGCGTCCAAGGCATAGCGTTGATCATGACCAGGGCGATCAGCAACATGCACAATATTCGACGGATCTTGGCCGAGCTGGCGCATTATTTTTTGCAAAACCGTTAAATTACTCAGTTGACAATTCGCCGAAAAAAGATAGGTTTGGCCACTTTCCCCCTTTTCCAGCACAGCTAACAATCCCCGAACGTGGTCGGTTACGTGTAACCAATCGCGCACCTGCTTTCCTGAACCAAATACCTGAGGGTTTGCACCACTGATAATGGTGGCAATCGTCCGCGGAATTAGCTTTTCAACATATTGATAAGGTCCATAGTTATTCGACGAGTTTGAAATCGTGGCCTGAATACCAAAAGAGCGGACCCAAGCCCGAACCAGATGATCAGAACTGGCCTTGGTTGCCGAATATGGTGACGAAGGTTGATAGCGCGATTCTTCTTGAAACCTCGCTGTTGAATCAATTGATAAGTCACCAAAAACCTCATCCGTCGAAACATGGTGGTAAAAAACATGGTATTTGCGAACTGCTTCCAGCAACGTATAAGTACCAATAATATTCGTATCCAAAAATGGCCTGGGATCGGCTAAAGAATTATCATTATGACTTTCCGCCGCAAAGTTAATCACTGCGTCGACACTCTGAACTAGCTGGCAAACCAAGGAAGCGTCACAAACATCTCCGACCACCACGTTTAATCGCTTGGTTGACAAATCAGCCAAATTTTCTAGATTTCCGGAGTAAGTTAACTTATCTAAAACGGTGATTTCAACTCCCTGATAATGTTCCAGCAGATAACGAACGAAGTTCGTGCCAATAAAACCAGCCCCTCCCGTTACAAGTATTTTCTGATAGCGCATGCCCTCTCTCCTTTGACTAATTTTAAAAAATATTATAGCAAAAGGGATCAACCAGCAAATACTGAATTGGTCCCTTTTTTTCAAGATTCTTACATTTTTAATAGAAGCGCTGCCCGAATCCTTTCAGATTCAGCTCGTGCTGTTCGAACGTAGATAATATCTCCCGGACGTAAAATTAGGTCCCCAGCAGGCAGTAAGCTTTGGTTGCCCCGCTTCACCATTGTAATTAAGCTGTGACTGAGCTGGTCAACATTGCGAATTTCGTGATCCTCTAAAACTGTCCCGGCCAAAACGGGCATTTCCAAGGTGATCAGTTGCTGGCTGCCATTGCCTTCCTGATTTTGCAAAAGACGGTTCAACAAGGATTCATAGATTGGCGCACCATTGCACAAATCAACCACTAGGTAAGCCACTAAACTGACAAAGGCCAATGGCAAAACGTGGGTCACAGAACCGACCATTTCAATAATCAGGATAATGGCCGTAAAGGGTGCTTTCCCGATGGCTGCAAAATAAGCCGCCATACCAATCACCACGAAATCAATGAGGTAAGACGCAGAGACCCAACCAAAAATGACAAAGACCTGGCCAATAATAGCACCATTTAGGGCACCAAGTGTCAAAATTGGCAAAAAGATCCCTCCGGGAAGGCCCGAGCCGTAACTGATCATCGAAAAGATAAAGCGAACCAGTACCATGGCCAATAAAATTTTGATGCCTGGAACATGGTTGCCAAGCGCCAAGACCAAATTATTTCCCCCGCCCAGGCCGTTCGACCAAAAAATCCCCAAAGGAATGACTAATATCAGCGGAATCATTCCGTTCAGATATTTTGGTAGGTGTGTCCATTGGTAGATTTTCTGGCTGGCCAAAAGCGTTTTTTGGTATAAAAAGCCAAGCAAACCAAGCATGAGTCCCAAAATCAATAGCAGGCCATAGAGCCGTACCGGAATAATTGGCAATTGTCCAACCGCCAAAACTGGTGTCTGGCCGAACACAATCGTGGAAATTGCATCGGCCATTACGGCACCAGCTAGCGCACCCAGCCAGATTACTGGTGAGAAACTATGATAAATTTCTTCCAAAACAAACATCACGCCGGCTAACGGTGCATTAAAGGCAGCAGCCAAACCAGATGCTGCACCAGCCGCAATCAGTGACTTTTTTTGACTATGGTCAGCCTTGATGGTTTCGGCCACACCTTGCCCGACGGCAGCCCCAAGTTGAATCGATGGTCCTTCACGTCCCAACATCAAGCCCGAACCAATGGCTAAAATGCCCGCAACAAATTTTCGCCATAGAATCGAGAAATAATTTAAATGCAATTGATCCATTAACTGCCCTTCAACCTGAGGAATTCCAGAACCGGCGATGTTGGGCTCTTTTTTAACTAGCACTGCGACAATCAGCCCAATTGCTAAATTAATAAAAATAGCGACGACAAGGACTGGCCAGTGGTCGTTTCGAATATATGTATACATATCACGCCACCATGAAAGTGAATGCTCAATGCTCATTCGAAAGATGGATACTACGATTCCGGTCAAAAAACCAACCAGAGTCCCATTAATAATGACCATCAATCGATTTGTATTAAAATGAAAGGTGTTTTTTTGCATATTTTTAGTTTACACCTTTTTATTCTAAAACCGTAATAAAAAATAGTTCAAAAGTAATTAAACTTTTGAACTATTTAACAAGAAATTATTTGAGTATCAGCTTTTAATGACGTGTTTGACCATCACCAAAAACTTCATACTTAATCGTCGTTAATGCTTTCAAGCCCATTGGCCCACGAGCGTGTAACTTTTGCGTCGAAATACCGATTTCGGCACCAAAACCGAATTCAAAGCCATCCGTAAAGCGACTCGAAACGTTTTGATAGACCACCGCAGCATCAACTTGGTTCATAAAATCAGTAACATGCTGCGGATTTTTCCCGAGAATTGTTTCAGAATGGTGAGTCGTATGCGCGTTAATCCAATCGATGGCGTCATCGATAACGGGCACAATCTTAATTGCCATAATTAAGTCATTGTATTCTGTATCCCAATCAGCCGCTGTTGCTAATGAAAGACGATCATCAATTGCCACAGCCCGATCATCGCCACGTAGTTCAACCCCGGCTTCAATTAAAGATGAAGTCACCTTCGGTAAAAATTCAGCGGCAATTTTTTCATGAATTAGTAGTTTTTCGGCTGAATTGCAGACAGCAGGCTTTTGCGTCTTGGCATTGACAATCACCTTGATTGCCTGATCCTGGTCGGCATCTTCATCCACAAAGATATGCGTATTGCCTGCCCCGGTTTCAATCACTGGTACAGTAGCATTTGTCACCACAAAGTCAATAAAGCTGCCAGAACCACGCGGAATTAAAACATCTACATATTGGCGAAGATGGAGCAAGTCGTTAACAGAATCATGGGTTGTATCAGTGATTAATTGAATGATATTGGGGTTTAACTGGTGGTCTGTCAGCACGGAACGTAGCACCTGGGCCAAGGCGATATTCGAATGGATTGCTTCTTTACCGCCACGTAAGATCACAGCGTTTCCTGATTTAAACGTTAAAGCAGCTGCATCAACCGTCACATTCGGGCGGGCTTCGTAGACCATTGCCACAACTCCAAGTGGAACGGGCTTCTTGATAATCTGGAACCCGGATGGATGTTGCCAGTTTTCGTTAGGGCCGGCCAAGGGATCCGCCAGGTTTGCCACGGCAGCCAAAGAAGTAGCAATGCCCTCAATCGTTGCATCATCAAGTGTTAGGCGATTACGCATTGGGCCAGAAAGTGTTGCTGCATGATCTAGATCCGCTTGGTTCGCTGCCATGATAGCTAATTTTTGCTCTCGCAGGGCTTCAGCCATCGACAATAGAATTTGGTTTCGATCTTCTATTGATAATTGTGCAACAACTTGTGCTGCTGCTTGCGCCTGTTGACCAATTTTTTCAACTGTTATCATCGTCTATTCCTCAAAAAGTGTCCCAATTTCGTCTCCTGCAATCACAGCAAGGATGTTAGCCGGGTCATTGCCGTTCACCAAGGCCATTTTTTGGCCATTTTTGATCGTTAAATCAGCTGCTGCTAACTTAGTACTCATACCACCAGTGCCCAAACCGGAAGTTGAGCCCGTTGCACTAAGCCAAAGTGTTTCCGTAATCGCCTCAACTCGATGAATGGGTTTAGCATTCGAATCAATATTCGGATTAGCTGTATAAAGTGCATCGACATCACTCAAAATGATTAAACCATCCGCCTGAATTTGTTTTGCAACTAATGCAGCCAAACGGTCGTTATCACCAAATGAGTGTTGGTGATCCAACTCATCAACGGCAATGACATCGTTTTCGTTAATGATTGGAATGACCCCCTGGTCAAAAAGAGTTTCAATAGCATTGGTGGTATTTTCCAGCATCGCTGGATTGTCAAAGACGTCATAAGTCAAAAGAACCTGTCCAACTTGTTGCTGATAGAAGGCAAAGCTTTGGTGGTATAAAGACATTAAATAACCCTGTCCAATGGCCGCGAGTGCTTGTTGCTGTGGGATTTCCTTTGGCCGCTGGTGCAAATTCATCTGGTTTAAAGCGACGCCAATGGCACCAGAGGTCACCAATAGCACCTGGTGACCATCTTTTTGTAGGGTCGAGAGTGTTTGGGCTAAACGATTCACAACCGGATATTTGATTTGCCCATCCAGGTCCACAATGGTACTTGTTCCAACTTTTACAACGATTTTCTGCCAGTCTGCCATGCACTTTTTCCTTCATTAAGTTTATTCTATTATAGCAAGAAATAATGATGATAACGCAATAAAAAGAAGCTAAGATCAGTAAGCATTTTAGTTTAAAATGAAGAAAAAATTTTAAAACACCACCTGAATATTAGGCTTAACTTACCCAAGTAATTGAATCTAAAATAAAAAACAGCAAAATAATTTGCTGTTTTAACCAATACCGAGTTACGAATGGAAAGTCAGCCCCGTGGTGCACCACATGAAGGGCAGAACTTAGCTTGACCATCAATCTTAGCGCCACATTGGCTACAGAAAGTGGTTCTTTGTTTCTGGGCATCTTCTTGCGCTTCGGTCGAATGGTTATTCTGATCGCGAATGGCATCAATCATTGCTTGCGAGTTCATGTTAGCGTTAGCCATCACTCGATTGTTATCATGAGCATCTTGACCATAGATCAAAGCCTCTTGGATTTTTTGATTGATGTCGATAACCTTTTGCTTATCGAACAGCGTGACACCAACAAAATAGTTAGAACCATTTCCATTGATCACCAATTCCGTCACGATTCCGTTTAAGAAGAAGATAACACCAAACACTGCTAAAACAATTCCCAAAACAGCATTGCTACCAAGGCTTTCAACACCAAAAAAGGCAATCAACGCTCCAACAATAAAGTTGAAGAGCTTGTAACTAGTGTGTTGGCTTGATCCCTGGACGTTGTCCAAACGGAAAACCTGCTTGTCTTCTCCAGCTGGGATAATATGTGCAATCGTGTTCTGGCGTTGAACCTTAATTACCCGGTTGTCAACTTCAACATAACCCTTTACCCAAAAAAACAGGATCGAAGCCATGTAATCAATCTTTGTTACACCATCTTGTGTAATACCTTCTTTACGTGCCCGATCTTCATCAGTCATTGCCATCTCAAATATTCCTCCAATATAAATACTTACTTTCTCAATATTTTTATTGTACAAATAATAATGTCGGAATACAAGATTTTTATTAGAATAAGTATAATTCTTAATAAAAAGATTAATTCTATATCGACGGCAAATTTTAATTAACTAACAACACGGGCAGGGATCCCCACAACGGTTTGACCAGCAAGAATATCTTGCAAAACGACGGCATTGGCTCCGATTTTACTATCCTGGCCAATATGAATGTTGCCAATTACCTTTGCACCTGCACCGATTAAGACTCGGTCGCCAATAGTCGGATGACGTCGTACACCATCCTTAACAGCACAACGAGCCCCTAGTGTAACACCCTGATAAATTGTTACATCATCTCCAATTACAGTTTCCTCACCAATCACAACATTGACCCCATGGTCAATGACCAAATTTTTGCCAATTGTTGCGCCGGGATGGATATCAATCCCGGTTTTTCTCTTACTATGTGTTGCCAGCAGCTGAGCCAAGAATGGATGGCCATGCGTCCAGAGATAGTGGCTTTTGCGATAAACCCTGACAGCCTTATAACCAGTATGGAAAAGTAAAACCTGATAACGGTATTGTAAAGCAGGATCACGTCGAATAAAATCATCAGCAGTGTCAAACATGAATTCTCCTTATTGATAAATCCCTAGCGTATTCGGTCGCCAGGTCAGCAACTTATCGCGTTTCCCGAATATTTACTGATGAATATACTCCCCTTTGCCTAACAAGACATATAATCTTTGTCAGGAAAGCTACCAAATTTAAATTGGTACAGTTACAACAAGCGGTATGATAAAACCTGTAATCAATAGCAGGGAAACAGTTTTTGGAGGAATTTACATGGATAGTGGAAGTATTGCTTGGGTCCTGACATCAGCGGTTTTGGTTTGGATCATGACCCCGGGTTTGGGATTGTTTTACGCAGGATTGGGTGATAAGAAAAACTTGTTGCATACGGTTGGCATCTCAGTATTACTGATTGGTCTAGCAACGGTAGTCTGGGCGTTGTTAGGCTATAGCTTGTCATTCGGTGGTTCTGGCTCGCTGATTGGAAACCTACATTTTTGGGGATTAAACCACGTTTCCCTGTCAGGGTCTACTCGCGGTTTGACCATTCCGGATGGTGCCTTTGCCATCTTCCAAGGAATGTTTCCAATTATCACGGTCACGATCATCACCGGCTCAGTGGTCGGGCGGATGCGTTTGAAGTCAATGTTAGTTTTCCTAACATTATGGTTACTTTTCATTTACGCTCCCCTTGCCCACATGGTTTGGGATAACGGGTTCTTAGCTAAGTTGGGGGCGATCGATTTTGCGGGAGGAACAGTTGTTCACATTTCTTCTGGTGTTACAGGTTTGGTATTAGCCTTGATTCTCGGCCCACGGAACGATCAAAAGCCACACCAAACAAACCCAATTTTCGTCTTAGTTGGTGGTTTCTTACTCTGGGTTGGTTGGTTCGGCTTCAACTCTGGTTCAGCTTTGGCTGCCAACAACCAAGCCATTGTGGCGTTGATTAATTCATGGGTGGCTTCCTCAGCAGCTGTTCTTTCGTGGGGGTTGATTGCCTACCAGATCCAAAAGAGGGTAACACTCGATGGATTAGTCACTGGCGCTTTAGCAGGTCTGGTCGCCATTACGCCAGCAGCTGGTTATGTAAAACCATGGGCAGCGATTGTTATGGGCTTGATTGCCGGGGTCCTTGGCTTTATCAGCATCACAACAATTAAGAACTTCTTTGGTTACGATGATACATCGGATGCCTTTGGTATTCATGGAATTGGCGGTACCGTTGGCGCCCTTCTGACTGGTGTTTTCGCAGATAAGAACTTGCCTGGTAGTGCCGCTGGTTTAATTTCTGGCCACTGGGACTTACTTGGTCATCAGGTCATTGCCGTTTTGGTAACACTTGCTTTGGTCGTTATTGGAACACTCGTTTTGGCCGGTGTTACCCGCGTTATCGCTGGGCCATTACGAATGGACGACACCGATGAAAGTACTGGATACGACAAATTAATCCACTTACTTGTAATTAAAGACTAAGTCGATTCAATCATGTAGCGTAAAAGGACTGTCATAAATGACAGTCCTTTTATTTTTGGTCTGAAATTAATTTGTTTGTTTAGCTAAATAGTCCAACAGTCGAAACATCACTTCCTGATTCTCTTCAGGAACACCATGAGCTAAAATAGCTGCGCCAGTTTGGTGCAAAGCGTTTTTAGCATCGTTAGCATACTCGCCGTCGTTAGCAACCATTTCACGGATGTTATCCGCCTCCGGTTCAAAGTGGAACTGCAATCCTAAAATGTTCCCAAGGATAAAGCCCTGATTTTTAACCAAAGCAGTGCTGAACAACAACTCGGCCTGGTCAGGAATGGTAAACATCTGTTCATGCCAATGTAGCGCTTCCATCCTCTCTGGTAAGCCCGGAATGCAATCACTAACCCGCTGAACCGGTGCCCAGCCAACTTCCTTATAAGGAGCATCAAGAACTTTACCCCCAAGGACCTTAGCAATTTGCTGAGCACCAAAACATGCTCCAAAAATTGGCTTATGCTGGGCCATTAATTGTGCAATTAGCGCTCGCTCTTCAGCAATCCACGGCAAATGATCGTTGGGGCTCATGGGCCCACCCAAAATAACTAAAAAATCCACATCCTCTGCCCTTGGCAAAACGTCCCGAAAATGAGCTGGATGGTGAACGGTCAGCTGATGACCGTGTTTTTCTGACCAACGGGCAATGCTCCCTGGTCCTTCGTTCGGTGTATGTTGCAAAACATGAATGCGCATCAAAAAAGCCTCCTTTTTCGACGGCAATTTGATACGGGTTTCGCCTGCATATGCCCTTAATGTGGTTAATTGTAACACAAAAAGCCCCGACAGTTTAAGTCAGGACTGATTTTTAAAAGAATAAATGAATTAAGATGACGGCGAGCAGAACTTGAACCGCACCAACTAAGAAACCGAAACTAAGGAACTTGACACCACTTTTTTTGATAACTGCCCACTTTAGGTTCAAACCAATTGCAGCTAAGTTGACGACGCCGAAGAAAGTTGACACCGTATGGCTAAATTGATGGATTGGGGCCGGCAAAGCCATGATTGAGTTGACGACCAATAAGATGGCAAAGACGATAATGTACCAAGGTAAAATCGTAATTTTAGCCTTTTCGTCTTCTTCAACCGCCTCTTTCGCATTTTGCCGCTTAGCGATGTAAGCAAACAACACAACGACGAAGACCAGCATAATGACCCGCAATAGCTTAAACAGAGTTGCAAAGGTTACAACGTTTGAATTAATCAAAGAGGCTGTTCCAACTACCTGACCGACAGACTGGACAGTCCCCCCAACTAAGGCCCCACGCAGTAAATCATTATTACCAAATAAAAAGTGTGACAAACTAGGCAACGTCAGCAAAAGCAGCATACCCGTCAAGGAAACGGTGGCGACTGCCGTACGCCGATTGTCATCCTTGGCCTTGATGACCGGGGCAACAGCAGCAATCGCACTGGAGCCACAGACGGCATTTCCGGCACCCATCAACATCGTGCTGTGATCGTCGACCTTAAATAGGTACTTCCCCAACAAAAATACGATACCAATCACCAAGATCATATTAATAATGATAAAAGCGATCCCATTTAGTCCTAACTTGGAAAGCGTTTTAAAGGTCAAAGTCGAGCCCAGCAAAGCAATCCCAATTTCAATCGGGTACTTTTCGGACCACTTAACCCCAGCTCCATATTGGTTACCGGCAAAAATAGTATTTCCCAGCAAAATCCCAATAATCATTGCCAAACTTTCCGCACCCAATTGCGGTAAGTACCTACTCAAAAATTGGGCAAAAAGCGAAACCACGACTACCAGGACAATCCCAACAACATGCTTCTTCTCGATTCTCATCAGACAACTATTCCTTCTTTCGTTAGCTTTTTAACAAAAAATATTCCTTCCCTATTAAACACCTAACCAGGGGGGCTCCGTCAAGCTTATCAAGATTAAAATTTGATAACAAAGAACGCTTTTTAACCATTTTTAAAATGAATCCAGCCGGCCACCCGCTTTTAAAATAAGACAAAAATTAAAGGGTTGTCTTTTAATGACCGTGTTATCATAATTAAAGTTAATTATAGTATAGAAAGTTGGATTGTAGCATGACCTATGAATACTTGATTTTTGACCTTGATGACACCCTCTTAGACTTTACCGGAGGCGAAGTCGCTGCTATTCGTCAGCTTTTTTCAAATGAATTAGGCTTAACAGGCACTGATTTAGACCATGCACTCAAAACTTACCAAGAGATTAACCACCATCTCTGGCAACAATACGAATTGAAAGAAATTGCTCGACAACAAATTTTTGAAGAACGTTTTAAAAAAACTCTTGCAGCACTAGCAATTGACTATGATGCCGACCATCTTGAACAAGAATACGCCACATTGCGTGACCACAATTATCGGCTGGTTCCCTATGCAACTGAAATTTTGCAACACTTGCAAGAACAATATACGATTATCGCCGGTACAAATGGCCAGGATGCCACACAACGTCTTCGCCTCAAGGAAACCGGCTTAGGAAAATACTTTGACCAAATATTTACTTCTGAAATGATTGGTGCTTCTAAACCTGACTCAGCTTTTTTCGATCGTATTTTCCAGGATAACCCACATATGACCAAAGAAAACACGGTGATGATTGGCGATGGCATAACATCTGACATCATGGGGGGCCAAAATTATCAACTCGACACAATTTGGATTAATCCAAATCACAAGGAGAGCCCGGCGAAAATTAAGCCTACTCAGGTAGTTGCAGATTTACCAACTTTGGAAGCAATCTTGCAATAATACAACTCATACTTTGATAATTACAGATTAAAAAATCAGACCTCTGCAGGTCTGATTTTTTTTATTTGTGATACTTACCAATCTTTTGATCAATCGTTAAAATTTCGCCATCTGGCTGATAGGCAACCTTAATATAGGCAGAGACTTTCTTGGCACCTGCCCGGACAGCCACGTGTTGGCACTCTTTGACGATGTCCATCAACTGGTTATAATTATCGCCTTCAATCGTTGTTTCAAAGGGACCAACTTCATAGCGTAAACCGGTACTTTGAATATAAGCAATCACCTCATCAACCATTCGGCACAACTCTTGGTCATTTTCAGCTGCTGGTAAAACCTGAATCGCAACACTTGCACTCATTTATTTTCTCCTTTTACTGCTGTGGCAAAATCAATCGTTTCGTCCGCTAACTTTTGTAAATCAGTCCACTCTTCTTTTGACTGATGGTCATAAACACCAATCAAATGAAAACCCGCTTGCTTTGCTGTGGCAGCAGCATACAGAGCATCTTCATAGACTGCAATCCTGTTGGGCTGCTGGTCAAAATATTGTGCAGCAACCTGATAAATTGTGGGCTTTGTTTTATCCTGTCCAACATCTTCACAAGAAAAGACAAAGTCAAAAAACGGCAATAATTTCAACCGGCGAAGACAGTCTTTGGCCAAAACTGAACTACTGGCCGTTGCCAAGACAATTTTATGACCAGCTTGGTAGGCATCTTGTAAGTATGCAGCTACCCCAACTTTAAGTGGAATATCATGTTGGTAATGTTGGTCCATCAAAGCTCGCATTTCCTGCACCAAGTTGGCAGCTGTAACGGGTAGCGCTAATAATTCTTGTATGAAAATGGCTGAATCCGTCAAAGTCATGGTTTGAATCTGATTATGCAAACCGACTGGCAGCTGGTCAATGCCATATCGATCAAGCAATTCAGTCGCTAAATTCTCCCAAAAAGGCATCGAATCAACTAATGTACCATCGAGGTCAAAGATCAAATATTCCCTATCGCTCATCGCTTACTTCCCCTTGCCAAAGCTAATTTGGCCTGATTGACGGTGTTTAGTTAATCCAAGTTCGCCTGGATTCGCTTTAGTAAGCCTGTCTTTTGAAAAATTAAGACCACTGCCAACCCCATTCCAGCACCCACAATGGCAGCTGGTGTGTAATATGGCACGAAGTAATACCACCTATGGACGTCCAAGCCATAAAAGATCTTCATCAATGGATAAGAAGTCAAAGCCCCTAAAATCCCCGTTCCAATCACTTCACCAAGGAAGACCAGGTAAAGGTTGTGGGTTTTGCGATAAATCAAACCGCCAAGAATGGGACCAAAAATGGCCCCTGTTACGGCTTGAATTGTCCTGCCGGACATCATCCGTAAAATGCCACAAATCAAAGCACTAGCAAAGCCGTACCATGGCCCCAGCAAAACGGCGGCTAAAACGTCAACGAAGTGCTGAAAGGGCGCCATTGCCGGAAAATAGACAAAACTATTTAAAACATAAGCTAAGGCAGCCAACAAGGCAGTCACTAACATCTTCTTCGTTGATAATTTTTTCTGTGTCTTCATTTGAAAACGCTCCTTTTAAATTCAGTGGGGTAGCGAAAAACAGCGCTCCTTTCCCACTTTAGCGGTTAAACCAGTCAGACAAGCCCCTGACTGATAGAAAGTTCGGTCGAGACTACTTGGTCTCCTCTCACGCCGGAACACGGCTTCCCATCGCTGTTTTTTCAGGATCAAGGCGCTCCCCTTCATCCCGCACGGTCAAATGACCGTGAATCATTCACTACACTCCTTTCTGATTTAAAAGAAAAAATCGAGCACCCACAAAAGGAGTCCTCGATTACAAAAAAGCTACGATTTCCTCCGCCGGCATTATCCGGTTCAGGTGTTCGGGTCGATGGTCTACCATCCTCTCAGTCTGTCACACAAACTCCCCGATCGATTTTATTCAAAACAAAAGGCCGCCCAATTTATTAGTACGGCCGATTGTTGTGTTTTTCAACAAACAATTTGGAACCGCTAAAATGGGTGACTGGATAATGAGGGTCGCTAACACGATTGTAACCCTTATTCCCTAACGGAAATGATTATACTCATTTTAACGGAAAAAGACAACTATCCAATTTGATATTTCAAAATTGTTTGCTTATTTACTAACTTCGACCACAACATCTGCAAAATCGTGGTTAAAGCTAGCTGTCCAGGTTCCTTCTGTTAAGTGTGGCGGCAATAAGAAGGTTCCAGAGGAAACGCGTTCCCCCACATGCAAGGTCTTTCCCTGCGCTGCCAACTTTTTAACTAGCCATTGCAACGATTTCAGTGGGTTACCCAAAACTTCGGCCGAACTGCCCTCGGCCACTACCTCACCATTATGGGCTAACTGGGCCTGGACATCTTCAAATTCAGCAACCGTCAAAGATGTGCTTTCACGTTCTGGCCCATAGACCACAAAACCACCAACAGCCGCATCTGCCATCACTAAGTACTTACTCAAGGATGGAAACCAATCCGTAAACCGAGCATCGGGTACTTCCACACCAGCCGCCACAGTCGTTTTGCGACGCAAATCCTCCAAAGAATCAGTGACTTGCAAGTCTTCCTTCGCCTTGAAAACCAATTCTACTTCTGCCAATGGGTCCAATAAATCGCTCTTCAAAGAAAGGTTAGCCGGTGATTGAACGAAATGGTTTTGCACCTGAGCCCCATACAAAGGTTCATTTGAATCGAACATATCTTGCGTTTCTTGACTAGTCAAACTAACCTTGTAACCCCCAAGTGGTTGATTTTTGAGCTCCATCAATTGATCTTGCACTTCATAGGCAGTTTGGTCATCGCTAACAACCTGCTCCCATTCAGTCATTTTAAGCGGTTGGCGTTCTTGGTAAGCATGATAGAGGGCCTGTGCCAATTTGTCCTCTTGCTTTGCTGGTACTACCTTCACCTTGGTCTTCAATTCAGTCATTGTCATTTTTAATGCTCCTTTCAGTATACAAACAGCTCACTACAGTACGAAACTTCACGGTGCCCTCCTTTTCTAAAAAATCAGCAGATAAAAAGGCGCCCTTAACTACGAAAAAATCGTTGTTAAGGGCGCTTATGCACGGTACCACCTTAATTTGTTGAACGACAAAGTTCAACCTCAAACGTACGGCCGAAAAAGCGATACGCCGGTTTGATAACGGTACCAACCGAGCAAGGCTTACTGATTTCAGCCCACTAGCTAAAGAATGATCGTCTTTGAGTTTGAAAACGACGCCCTTTCACCAAATAGGCGCTCTCTAATCATTTTCTTACCCAGACACTTCTTATTGTCGCTTGTCATTTCTATCTGTTGCTTTGTAGTTTACAACTTTATGAGTCAATGTCAACCTTTTATCATTTATTTTTAATTTAAATACAACTAAGAACCCCTTTTGGCCTCATTTTTAATCAAAAATATGTTGAATTTCCTGGTGACCAGCTGTTAAATCATAAATTTGATTAGCTGCTTGCTCAGGATGAGCTAATACTGCTATGACAAAGGCAGCGACATCTGCTCGCGGAATTTGCAAGCTTTCCTTTGGACCCGCGAAGTCAACATCCAATGAAACCTTGCCAGTACCAGTAGTATCCAAGAGCAACGTTGGCCGAACAATCGTATAATCCAAACCGGAATTTTGTAAGTACAAATCAGCATAGTGCTTCATCATAAAGTAATGATAAATGCCGGATGCAGACCAACGACCGCGGTCGTCCGCCCCAGCAGCTGAAACCATCACATAGTGAGCAACACTAGCTTTTTTAGCAGCAGCCATCGTTTTAATGGCGCCATCCAAATCAACTTCTACCGTTCGCTCGATACCACCTTTACCGCCGGCACCAGCCGTAAAAACAATCTGGCCAACTTGGTGATCCAGAAAAAACTGTGTCATCGTTTGTTCATCAACATCCAAGTCAAAATAGACTCCCTCAACACCGGCTACATCAGCCACTGTTTGCAATTGGTCTTTATTCCGAAAGGCTGCTAAAACTTCTTGCTGCTTACTAGCTAAGTCTTGAACCAAAATTTGGCCGACCTGACCGTGGGCACCAATTACCAATGTTTTTGCCATCATAATCTCCTTTTCATTAAACATTTTCACAGCATTCCCAATAAAATATGGGCGCAAGCAAACCTATTTTCTAAGAGCATTTTATTTTAAGAATGAATAATTTTCTTTTTATAAACGGATAAACTTTTATCAAACTCATAAATAATGGGTTCACCGTTTGGGATTTCAACTTTAGTTACCTGGTCTGGTGTCAGACCTTCAATCAGCTTTGTCAACGCTCTGACAGACGTTCCATGGGCAACAATCAAGACATCTTCTCCCGCGCGTAACCGTGGTACAATTTCCTCTTCAAAAAGTGGTCGAACTCTAATTTCTGTACTTTGAATATTCTCACTCAGTGGCAAAAGGCCGTATGGCACTTGTGCATAGCGGTGGTCAAAAGCAGGGTACTTTTGACCAGCAATGGTCACTGTTGGATCATATGCAGGCTGTTTAGGTGGTAGAACAGAATAAGACCGTCGCCAGATTTGGACCTGCTCTTTCCCGTACTTAGCGCGCATATCATCCTTATCCTCACCTTGCAAGATACCATAATGACGCTCATTTAACCGCCAAGACTTCATAAGCGGAATATATGATTGACCTAATTCGTCCAAGATGCGATTCATGGTCATAATCGTTCGACTAAGAACTGAGCTATAAGCCCGGGAAAAATGAATGTCCTGTTTCAAAAGTGCCCGCCCGGCGTCCTGTGCTTGCTTTTTGCCAGTTACAGACAAATAAGTATCGATCCAACCATTAAAACGGTTAGACTGGTTCCATTCACTTTGACCGTGACGAAGTAAAACAAGTTTTGGCATAATCAAGCTCCTTTGCGCTCTATTTTACACCGATTCTCTTTAAGCAAGCAATGCTTTCTAACAACAAAATAAAAAGCCTTCAAAAGAAGACTTTTATTATACGTTAGCTTATAAGCTTACCATTTAACACCGTATTCTTCGAAGAACTCTGGGAGTGTTTTCAAGTTTTGACCATCGTATGAATTTAAGAATTCACGAACAGAACTTGGTCGTTGCAAATCAAGGTTACTGTTATACGTTGGATTAAGTGTTTCTTCCATCCCTTGGTCTGTTTGCTTCAATTGCAACTCCTCGACAGGCAATGACCGGGCATCAGAAATCTTAGCTTCAATCAAGAATGGTCGACCCGCCTTGGTTACCTCAATCGCCTTGTCAAAAGCTGCTGGCAATTCGCTAGCCTTTGTCACGGTTACCGCTTCAACACCCATTCCTTGAGCAATCATAGCGAAATTTTGATCAGCAAGATCAATTCCTGAATGATGCATGGCCACATCATCCTGTTCACTTTTGATAAAGTTCAATGTCTTGTTGGCTGTGATGACATTAATAATTGGCAAATCATACTTCTTCTCGGTTAACAAATCTTGCATAATCATTGAAAAGGCACCATCACCAGCGATGTTCCAAACTTGGCGACCAGGATATGACAATTGTCCAGCCAAAGCAGCTGGCAGTCCAGAACCCATAGAAGCAAAAATGGCAGAAATCACGAACTTGTTCTTTGGCGTCACATGCAAGTGACGGAAGGAGTTAATAATATTGTCACCAATATCAATGGCAAAGACAGCATCGGGGTCAGCAACACGATTAATTTCCTTATAAATCGGTTCAGCGCGAAGCGGTTCACGAGTATCATCTTGCAATTGCTTTTGGTAGGCAAACCAGTTTTCCTTATCGGCACAAGCGGCCTTGAAGAATGCAGATTCTGGCGCTTGTTCACTACGGTCTAGGGCAGCCTGGACAAAAGTAGTTGCATCTGCCCAGATACCCAAATCCAGGTTATGATGGCGGCCAAGTTCTGTTCGGTCGTTATCAACCTGAATAAACTTAAACGGATGTGTCGTGTAAACTAGTTTTGCAAATGGAAAATCGGCCCCTATAGCAATCAACAAATCAGCACTTGCCATGATTTCATCAGCAGCCTTTGAGGCAGCACGGTTAGCCATACCCAGATTTCCGGCATAGCTTTCATCAACATGCCCTTTTGCTAAACCAGTCATGACCAAAGGAATTTGCAATTTCTTTGACAATTCAATGAGGGCATCACCACCTTCTTGGATACCACGACCAACGTGAATAACTGGTCGCTTGGCTTCCTTAACCATTGCCAAGAATTGGTCTACTTCGGCCGCAGTTGGTTCTGGCTGTGGTGCCTTTTTATCATCTGTGGCTCCATGAGAACCATAAGCAATATCTGGAATTTGTTCGTAGCCCAAGTCATTTGGAATAATCACTGTTGCGACACCCTGATGCTTGTAGGCTTCACGAATAGCTTGGTCAACCACGTGTGGCAAACTTTCGGCTGTCATGACAGTTCGACAATAAACGGATACATCTTCAAAAATTGGATCCTCGTTGAACTCTTGAAAAAAGTGCGAGTTCATTACCGCGCGTGGTGTTTGACCGACAAGAGCCAAAACAGGCACATGATCCTCCTTGGCATCGTAAAGACCCGTTAGCAAGTTTGTTGCCCCAGGCCCAGCCGACCCAAAGGCAACACCAATCTTACCAGTGAGTTTGGCATCTGCTGCTGCTGCTAAAGCACCAACTTGTTCATGGCGAACTTGGATATAGTGAATCTGTTCTTTTCGCTCTGCGAGGGCTGCCATGGTGGAGTTAAACGAACCCCCAGGATAGCCAAAGAGGTGATCAACACCCCAATCTTCAAGCACCTTCAACATTGCGATGCTTGCTGAAACTGTGTTTACTGTTACTGACATAAGACATCTCCTGTTCTACTTTGCTATAGCCATATTATATCTCCGTTTTACAAAGATGTAAAACAATTTGCACAGTTGTAACATAAAATAGACAATTATTAATAAAAAGTTTTTTTAGTGCTGTTTTGATAGGGGTTATACCAGTGTCACTGTCACCATTGTTTTAGATTTCAAGGCCGTAATTAATCCTTCTAAATCTTTTACCCGCCGTCTAGGAACGGTTAAAATTTGACGAGAAATGGTTGAGCGACCAACCTGATTCCACTCAAAGAAAAAATTAACTTGGCCAGCATATCGTTGGTCTACCACTCGTAATTCATAAATAGTATTTTTAGCCCGTTTAAATAACGGTGCCATTTCCTTTAAAATTTCAGTTATTAATTCATTTTCGATCATGATCAACCCCCACAAACTGCAACTCTTCCCAATTTTTTGGTTCTTTGTCTAAGTAAAAACCGTCCATAAAAAAGCCAGTTACCTTCCCAATTTCCACAGGACTAGCACGGCCCTCGATATCGAAACTGTTTGCCTGGACAACTAACCGCTGTGAGTTACGGTATGCCAAAGCAACCACCTGCTGCATTTGTTCGTATGACATGGCCTCATGCAATTCTGTTTGATCGGCCTGATCTTGATTCGTCTTCTGATTTTTTAATTCGGCAGTGTGGTCCGAAAGAAAAAAACCATTCCACTTAACTTTGCCTCGGTCACGGTAATCATGGTCAAAGTAGCCGGAGACAGTTGCTAGCCAATCAGGATCAGCAAAAAAATTCTCACTCATAAGCATTGCCCCCATTATGGCCCCCAACTAAATTAGCACGGCTAATCGCCGTCGCCCCCTTTTCTAAGGAAATAGATCGGACCAGGCTCGCTGCCCCAAAGCGACGGCGAATTTGGTCAACCACCGTATCAACCGGGTCTTCTTCTTGGTCGGTTGGACTAGGAGTCTTGTCGAAAAGTGAAATTTCTTGAACACTTTCACTTGATAAGCCAGAAAAAGAAACTCCAATATAGCGAACGGCATCACCCGACCAATTTTCTTGAAAAATACGTTTCAAAACGTTCATTAATGTTTGACTACGGTTGGTTGGTTCAATCCGGACAGTTTGATGCAAACCCGTTTTTGGACTGTGGCGCGTATTGAAAGCGATTCCTTGGTCCGCGTAACCCAGGTAAAGTGACGCTAAGGTCGCTTGTTGCTGATGTGCCCGCAGACGACTTGCTACCTGGTCGGCCATTTCTTGCACAACTACTTGGATGGCCGCCCCATCATGATAATTTTCCGGTAAAACCTGTGAGTTCCCATAAGACTTATCTTTGGGCATAATTTTTTCTGTTAAATCAGACCGGTCAATGCCCCAAGCCAAAGCATAAAGTTGCTCACCCATTAATCCAAGGCGCTCTTTCAGCATATATGGGTTTTGCCTGGCTAAATCACCAATGCTTGCAATTCCCCACCCCTTCAACTTTTCTGCCGTTTTTTGGCCAATACTCCACACGTGTCCAAAGTTTGTCACAGGCCACAGCTTCTTGGGTACATCTTCATAATGCCACTCAGCCAGTAGGTGTGGGGCCCTCTTCGCTTCCAAATCCAAGGCCAATTTGGCTAAAACCGGGCTATCGCCGATACCAACTGAAAGATAGATTCCCATTTCAGCAAGGACCTGCTGCTGAATTTTTTGAGCGACTTCTCTTGGGTTCTTACCAAAAAGGTGCCAAAAATCAGTGATATCCAAGATTGATTCATCAATGGAATACGGTAACAAGTGTTCATCATCAACGTATTGTTGGTAGATGGCATTAATCGCTAAGTTTTTTTGGATATAAAGGTTCATCCGCGGCTCTGCCTTAATCAGACCAGGCACATCTGGGACATCCTTTTGTCTAGTAACGTTGGAGATGCCAAGCCGTTTCTTGGCCATTGGCGATGAAGCTAACACTAGCCCCCCTGTGTCATTTTCTTGGTGTGACATCACCACCAGCATGGCCTGCAGCGGATTTAAGCCCCGTTCAACCGCTTCGCAACTGGCATAGAAACTCTTTGAATCGATTAGAAAAACAACCCGCCGGTCTTCATTTTGATAAATTTTGGCAAAATCATTAGTGGTCATTTGACGGGCTCCTCCCTATTGAGTCTGTTTTCATTATACGAACAGATGTTCGCTTTAGCAAGAAAAAATCAATAAAAATTTGCTAAGAAAAAGCCCCAACGTTCACGTTGAGACTCTCATTCAAATTTTATGTTACAATCACTGATTTTTTAGGGTCAAAACCTGGCCAACCACCCCATCAAAGTTGTCGGGAATCCAATCAGACCGCCTTTGTTCTGCTAAAGCAAGGCTGACACTTGCCCCCTCATAATCAGCTAGAAAGCGGTCGTAATAGCCACCACCAAAGCCGACACGCAGACCTTCCTCGTTAAAGGCAAGCCCCGGCACTAAGACCAAATCAATTGCTGATTTCTTCAGTTGCCGACCATTTTCGGGCTCTAAAATACCAAAGCTCTGACCGACTGTCAGGGTACTATCAGTACTAATTCCAACAAAGGTTAATTCACGGTCAACCACCTTCGCCAAACCAACTGTCTTGCCTGCCTGCCAAGCGGCCGCCATAATCGGCCTTGTGTCGACTTCAAAAGGAAGCGAGGCCGTCACAGCGACAGTTTGAGCATGAACCCAGGCTGGCTGTAGAAACAGTTTTTGATATAACTGTTTTTCTTGTTCAATTTTTACTAAAGGGTTCAAAGCCTTTAACTTGGCCTTTTGTTCCTGGCGAATCGTCTTTTTATCAAGCATTTTTTCATCTCCAGCAGATTCAAAGAAAAAAAGCTGACTTAACAGCTTTTCATCATTCTCATCTAATTGGGCATTACGGTAATTTATGGGCCATTGCCAAACGCTCCGCTTGTTTCTTAATGTCCTTTAATACCTTCTCATCGTCATGGTTATGAATTGCTTCCACAATCAAACGAGCAACTTCAGCACTATCGTTTTCGTCAAAACCACGAGTCGTAATGGCGGGTGTTCCAATACGAATTCCAGAAGTAATAAATGGACTGCGTTGTTCGTTTGGCAAAGCTTCCTTATTGGTCGTGATCGAAACACGGTCCAACAATTCTTGTGTTTCCTTACCAGTCAAATCAGTCTTGGTCAAATCTAGGTTGAAGAGATGGTTATCAGTACCACCAGCGACAACACGGATGTCGTCAGTCTTTTCAAAGACCGTAACCATTGCCTGTGAATTCTTGATGATTTGCTTAGCATAGTCCTTAAATTCTGGACGTAATGCTTCGCCAAAGGCAACGGCCTTGGCTGCAATCACGTGTTCTAAAGGTCCACCCTGTGAACCAGGGAAGATGGCTGAATTGATTTGCTTAGCATACTTTTCTTGTGACAAAATTACCCCACCACGTGGACCACGCAAAGTCTTGTGGGTTGTTGA
Source organism: Fructobacillus sp. ESL1096 (assembly GCF_058511985.1). NCBI lineage: Bacteria > Bacillati > Bacillota > Bacilli > Lactobacillales > Lactobacillaceae > Fructobacillus > Fructobacillus sp. ESL1096. The sequence goes on along the minus strand of NZ_CP196400.1, from coordinate 1,395,530 downwards.
TGTCACAACATCAGCGATGCCAACTGGATTTTGGTGCAAACCAGCTGCAACCAACCCAGCAATGTGGGCCATGTCAACCATCAAGTAGGCCCCAACTGCATCAGCAATTTCTCGGAATTTCTTAAAGTCGATTGTTCGTGAATAAGCAGATGCACCAGCCACAATCATCTGTGGCTTGACTTCCTTAGCTTGTACCATGATGGCATCATAATCCAAAGTTTCAGTCTCTGGATCTAAACCATAAGTTTCAGAATGGTAAACCTTACCAGAAAAACTTACCTTAGCTCCGTGAGTCAAGTGACCACCGGCATCCAAATCCATACCCAAAATTGTATCGCCTGGTTTCAAGAAGGCCATGTAGGCTGCAGCGTTTGCCTGTGAACCAGAATGTGGTTGCACGTTAGCATATTCTGCACCAAACAACTCCTTTAAACGATCAATCGCAGCTTGTTCAACAATATCAACATATTCCGTTCCACCGTAGTAACGCTTGTAGGGATATCCCTCCGCGTACTTATTCGTCAATACCGAACCTTGGGCAGCTCGCACGGCTTTTGAAGCAAAGTTTTCAGAAGCAATCAATTCGATTGTCCGGTTTTGCCGGGCACCTTCTTGTTGAATGGCTGAAAAAATCAATGGGTCTTGGTCAGTAAAATTCATGATTTAAGCTCTCCTGGGCATCTTCTTTCACTAAATCAAACAACAGTGGCTAGCCAGTCAGCTGATTAACTAGTGTAAAGTAATTATAGCAAAGATTGATTGCGCTAGTCTAGTATAAGTACGACTTTTATTAAAATTCATGCAAGTAATCGTTTAAATCGTTCGTGTTTAGCTTGTTCTCCAACCCAATCAACAGCTTTAGTCGGGCTTTTTGCCCATTAACGGCCGAAGCAAAGATGGCTCCAGCCTTCTCGAGCTGTACACCACCACCAAGGTAATCGTACACCGGTTCGGCAATCCCCTTAAAAGACCGCGAAACAATCACCACTGGGATCCCAGCATCCAAAAGCTTCAAAACGCCCAAGGCAGCGTCCTCACCCAAGTTTCCCGCTCCAAGCGCCTCAATCACGATGCCATCAATTCCTGATTCAGCTAACAGGCTCAAAATATGGCCATCCATCCCAGCGTAGGCTTTCATAACCGGAATTCTTTTATCAACAGCTTTAATTGGATAAGTCCGCTTATCTGGCAAATCATAAAAGAAGAGAATCTTGCGTTTATTCACCATGCCCATCGCCCCTGAAATCGGTGAAGCAAAGGTGGCAACGTTTGTTGCATGCGTTTTTGTCACGAAACGAGCAGCATGAATTTCGTCATTTAAAACAACCATGACACCCCGATTTTTAGACTGTTCATCGATGGCCACGCGTAAGGCTGATTGGAAATTATATAAACCATCGGATCCCAATTCGTTGGAGGAACGCATCGCACCAGTCATGACAATCGGCATTTCAAAGGAAAGCGTTCCGTCCAAAAAGAATGAAGTCTCTTCTAGAGTATCTGTTCCATGCGTAATCACTACCCCGTCAAAATCTTTTTGCGCATCTTTGAGGCGGTTATAGAGAGCCAACATATGAGTTGGTGTGATGTGTTCGGATGGCAAGTTAAAAATATTTTCAGTTGTGAGCTCCACTTCAGGTAAATCAAGATGAGCATCATTCAATGGGTTTTGTGCACCCTGTTCAACATCACCATCAACATCCTCGTGCATGGCAATCGTCCCACCAGTATGTAAAACTAAAATTCTTTTCATGGCTTTCCCTTTCGAGCCTTAATGGCCAGCTGCCCTTCAAAAGCAGCCATTTTTTGAATGAAGACCTTTTCTTTTGGCTTCAACCCAACTTCTCGGTCATAAAGATAGTCAATCACCCGTTGAATACCGCGCTTAGTCATTAAAGATAAGGTTACCTTAGCAATCTTATTCATGTCAATTGCTGAAAATTGCCGTAAGTAATAGACAACCTTCTGATCTAAGTTTAAACGTTGGTCATCAAGGTCAAAATGTGACCGTTCAATGATACCGTTATATTTTTCAGAATAATCAAACACCCCCGTTACCGCTCCGGAAAGCGGGTCGGCCTGCCAATTAGGGGCCACACCAAAAGCAGGCAGCAACTGCAGTTCAAAAATATTGGTAATGACTTGGGGGTCTACCTGCTCATTGAGTTTGTCAAAACCAATCAACGTTTTTTCATACCATTCTGGTTCTGATTTTCCCTCCTCGAAGGCTAAATCCAAGAGTTTTACAATTAGTGCTGCATAGGCACTCACATTGATGTCCCCAACAACATTTTTATAGGGATGACTGTCTTGCACATCATTAATAAAGCCTAAACCCTGATTATTTTTTGGATAAGCGCCATCGAAAATGGCCCAAGAGTAAACCTGGCAGGCAAAACCAATTTTTGACTTTGCCTTCTTAGCTCCTCGAGCCATCAAAGTCATTATCCCTTGTTCCTTCGTAAAAACTCGAACCAGTAAATCGTTATCTCGGTAAGGTCGTGTATACAAGACTAGACCTTCAATCAATGCCATCACGGTCCCCCCTTTTCCATAAAAAAACAACCATCAAGCTGATGGTTGTCTGCTCAGCTATTGTGGCTGGTAAGGCGACCTTAAAAATCATCCTTACGGTAGCCAAAGCTTTGCAAGGCCTGTGGTCGATCACGCCAACGTTCTTCAACCTTGACCCAGGTTTCCAAAAAGACCTTAGACCCGAGTAAACGTTCAATGTCTTTCCGTGCTCGTGTACCAATTTCCTTAATCATCCGCCCTTGCTTACCAATCACAATGTTCTTTTGACTGGCACGCTCAACGATAATTGAAGCTTGGATGCTAACCAAACCATCATCATCGGAAGAGATTTTATCAATGACAACCGCCACAGAATGTGGGACTTCTTGCTTGGTCAATTGCAAAACCTTCTCACGAATTAATTCAGAGATAACGAAGCGTTCGGGATGATCCGTTAACTGATCTGAATCGAAGTACTGGGGGCCTTCATCCAGATCGCTGATGACTGTTTCCAACAGCTCAGGAACATTGTCCCCCTCGGTTGCTGAAATCGGGAAGATTTCCTTCCAGACTGGTGCATCTTCTTGATAAGATTGGATGACTTCAAACAGTTCTTCCTTAGGCAACAAGTCGACTTTGTTGACCAGCAAGTAAATCGGTGTCTTCGTCACTTCCTTTAAACGGTCAATGATATAGTTATCACCCCCGCCCCGCTTTTGACTTGCATCAACAACAAACCAAATTGCATCTGCTTCATGTAAGGCTGAGAAAGCTGATTTGACCATGTAATCGCCCAAAGAATTTTGAGGCTTATGAACACCCGGTGTATCGATAAAAACTACCTGGGCATCGTTGGTAGTATAAATACCTTGGATCTTGTTTCGGGTAGTCTGCGCCTTATTGGACATGATGGCAATTTTTTCACCAACAATGCGATTCAATAAAGTCGACTTTCCAACGTTTGGTCGACCAATAATGGCCACGAAACCTGATTTAAATCCTGGATTTGTCATAAAGTAAGTTATCCTTTCAAACGGTGAACAAAACGAGAGAAGTCCGTTTCAATCCCGAAGTAATGCCAGATGTGTGGCTGGAAGATCAAAGCTAAGATAATCACCTCAGCACCAACAGCGACTAAAACCATTCCGGCCGAAACATCCTTCACCAGACCAGCTAAAGGATGGTATTTACGTTCAACCACCAGGTCGACAACAGCTTCCACCACTGTATTTAAGAACTCGCCATAAACAGCCAAAAAAACTGCAATCACGACCCAAAGCCATTCAGACCGGTTCAGACCTAAGTAGAGGCCAAGCACCAGAACAAAGAACGCAAAACTTAAATGAAAGCGCATATTTCGCTCGCGAATCACTACTAAGAAAATTCCTTTCAATGCATGATACATTGAAATTAAAAAATTCTTGTTCCGCCCAGACGGCGCCTTGGGATTGGTTTGTTCCGCCAATTCTTCCACAGCGGACTTAGGATGGAAATCAGCCTCTTCACTCTGACCGTGATTGTTATCGCGTAAGTCCGTAGTCATCTAAAATCTTCCTCTGCAAGTCAAACATCTCTTTTTCCTCGGCATCACCAAGCATGTGGTCATAACCGTTTAAGTGTAAGAAGCCATGAACCACTAGAAAACCAAGTTCACGTTCAAAAGAGTGACCAAGGTATTCCGCCTGGCTTTCAATAATATCAACGGAGACCAAAATATCCCCAATATTTTTAGCGATATCGGCGGCCATTTCTTCATCAAGCAAGACAGGGCTATCCTCGCCATCTTCTTCAATGGCAAAAGAAATGACGTCCGTTGGCTTATCCTTGCCACGATAGTCGCGGTTATAGGCCTGGATGGCATCGTTATTCATAAAGGTCACTGACATCTCAGTGTTGTCTGGTAATTCTAGATAGGCACCAGCATAATTTAAAACAGATTGGACAAGGTCTTGGTGAAACTGTGTTACACCATCGCTCGTCTGATCAATTAATGCTAAATCCATTAGTTATTGGCTTCTTTCTGTGCGTTTTTTAGTTCTGCTAGTCGGGCATCTGCATCCTCATAAGCGGAAACAATCAGACCAACAACTGGATGACGAACAACGTCACCACTTTCAAAGTTAATAAAGGCGATGCGGTTGACATCGCGAAGAATCCGACGGGCAGCAACCAGCCCAGATCGAACACCATGCGGTAAGTCAATCTGAGAGGGGTCCCCGTTAACAACCATCTTAGAGCCAAAGCCCAAGCGTGTTAAAATCATCTTCATTTGGGCATTTGTCGTATTTTGAGCCTCATCGACAATAATAAAGGCATCATCAAGGGTGCGACCACGCATATAGGCGAGTGGCGCAATTTCTAGGACACCCCGTTCAATTAGGCGAGCAACATGGTCTGCTCCGACTAAAGCATTCATGGCATCATAAATCGGCCGCATATAAGGGTCAACCTTTTCCTTTAAATCACCCGGTAAGAACCCAAGTGATTCACCAGCCTCGACCGCAGGACGAGTAATGACAATTCGCTCAACATCACCCTTCTTTAAGGCCGAGATGGCCATGGCAACGGCCAAGAAAGTTTTTCCTGTTCCAGCTGGTCCAATCCCAAAAGTTAAATCATTTTTGCGAATCGCTTGAACATATTGGCGCTGACCATAGTTTTTAACCCGGACTGCACGGCCCTTGTTATCGCGGATAATACTTTCACTATACAAATCTGCAAAGTAATCCAGCGTTCCCCGCTTGGCCATCGTCATCGCAGAGATAACGTCAGCAGGACCAACGGAGATTTGTTTCTTAATTAATTGTGTCAGTGCTTCCAAAACGGCAAGTGCCAAAGAAGCTTGGTTCGAATCGCCTTGGACAGCTACCTGATTGCCACGAACGAGCATTTTAACGGCCAGGCCTTCTTCTATTAAAACCAAAAGTTGATCCTTTGGACCCGTTAATTTGGTCTGCTGTTCAATGTTTTCAAAAGTGAATAGTTTCTCAGTTTGCGTTGTCAAAAATTCCGCACCTCATTTAGTTGAACTTACCCTATTTTAACACAATTTAGAACAAAAAAAGCCCGACAAAATCGGACTTTTTCAGTAAACTTATTAGATTGTTTCAACAGAAACGTTGTTCGTTGACTTAGCCATGTCAATTGGGGCAACAGTCACAACAACAATCTTGTCACCAGCAGTTGCCAATCCTTGAGCTTGGGCTTCTTCTTTGGCCTTAGCAACCAAGTCATCAACAGTCTTTGGTGTGTCAACCAAAACAGGCAAGATTCCGTTGTTCAAAGTCAATCCACGTTGAACACGTTCTGACTTTGTCATTGCAATGGTCATGACAGCAGGACGGTGCTTTGAAACCATTCGTGCAGCGTAACCAGTTTCAGTCAAAACAACGACGGCCTTAGCTTCAACTGAATCTGACAAGCGAGCTGCTGCTGAAGCAACTGATTCAACATCATCATCACCGTAGAAAGTATCAGCATGACGGCTGTACAATGACAAAGCTGATTCAGCCTTTTCATCAAGAGCGGCCATCATAGCAACAGCTTCAACTGGGTAATCACCGTTAGCTGATTCACCAGAAAGCATTGTTGCATCAGTACCATCAAAGACAGCGTTGGCAACATCGGAAGCTTCGGCACGTGTAGGACGTGGGTTTTCTTCCATTGAGTCGAGCATTTGAGTAGCAGTAATAACTGGCAATCCCAAAACGTTCATCTTGTCAATCATTTCCTTTTGAATCAAAGGCACGTTTTCGGCAGGGATTTCAACACCCATGTCTCCACGTGGAACCATCAAACCATCAGAAACTTCCAAGATAGCATCTAAGTTATCGATACCTTCTTGTGATTCAATCTTAGGGATGATTTGAACGTGTTCCATGTTCTTTTCCTTCAACAAGGCACGGATATCCAAAACATCTTCAGGCTTACGAACGAATGAAGCAGCGATATAGTTGATTTCGTGGTCCAAACCAAAACGAATGTCATCAGCATCCTTTTCAGTGATACCAGGCAAGTTGATTGAAACACCAGGAGCGTTCACACCCTTACGTGATCCCAACAAACCATTGTTTTCAGCCTTAACAACCAATTCCTTGTTTGCTTCGTCCTTTTCAGTGACAGTAGTAGCTAACAAACCATCATCAAAGAGCACTTGTCCGCCAACCTTAACGTCGTCAAACAATCCAGGATAAGTAACTGCAATCTTTTCCTTTGTACCTTCGATGCTGTCGTCCATTGAGATACGGAATACATCGCCAGTTGAGAATTGAATCTTACCATCAGCTTGCTTAGTAGTCCGGATTTCGGCACCCTTTGTATCAAGCAAACGACCAACAGTCTTACCGGTAATCTTTTCGGCTTCTGCAACTGCTTGCATACGGCCCAAATGTTCTTCGTGATCACCGTGTGAGAAGTTGAAACGGAATACGTTCGCACCTGCTTCGATTAACTTCACAATTGTGTCTACATCAGTTGATGATGGACCAAGTGTTGAGACGATCTTCGTCTTTTTCATGGGTAAATAGCTCCTTTGATATCTTGGTGAGTTGCCTACAAACAACTTCCTTTTCATATTGTAATACACTCTATAACCAATTCACAAGACACAATTTAGTCTTTTTGTCGGAAAACGACATTTTTACTAGATAGAACCTGTTCTAATGCCCGCTTTAACTGGTCTGAACCAGCTAAATTGTAAGATTGTGGTAACATTCGCCTTATCTTTGTCTTCGGCCAATACAAAATAACCGGGTAGTCACCAGGATTTTGTTGCATAACCTGCCAAAGCTGATTTTTAATCGGCTCTTGATCATGGTCTTCATCCAGACGCAAAAACCATGTACCTGACTGAGCAGTCTTTTTTGTTGGTGCTGTTTGCTGATGAACCGGATGTTTTTTGTCCAAATCAGCTTGGAAATTTTGACTTTGGCTGGCATCCACTGCGTCAACGAAATTGCCAATAACAGAGAGCCCCTGGCGGACTTCTGTGTTGCCGCCTACCTGAACTAAGCGTCCAACCTTTAAGACCGCTTTGACCTTGTCATAAATTTTGGGGAAGATGGTGACATCGACGCTGCCGGTCATGTCCGTTAAATTAACAAAGGCCATATCGTCCCCCCGTTTCGTCTGGATAACCTTGACGTTTTTAACGAGGCCTAAAACTTTGACACGCTGCCCAGCAACTAAATTGACCATAGCCGTCACGGTTCCTCGGTCGTAATCGGCTTGAAAAGCCTCAGTTGGATGGCCCGATAGGTTAAAGCCAAGGGCCTCTTTTTCCGTTTGCAGTCGCTCTACTAACGGCAAATCAGCCAATTTCTTGATTTTCGTCTCTGACAAAACTAAGTCACCAAAACTAGCCGCATTAATCAAGTCCGGCAAATTGGCTAAGAGTTCCGCCCGGTTATAGCCAAAATGGTCAAGTGCCCCTGCATAGGCAAGCTGATTTAAAAACTTTTCATCGCGGAATTTCTCAGGCAAAGCCTTGATCAGGTCTTGCAAACTAGCAAAGCGACCAATCTGACTGCGACTATCCAATAAGGTTGTCACAAAGGCCGTTTGCAAGCCATTAATATTGCCCAAGCCCATAACCAGAGCGCCAGCTTGGATAGACCAATCCCTAGTGGAGGTATTAACATCTGGCGGCAAAACCTTCAAACCGAGTTGCTTGACCTCGGCCAAATAGGCTTGCGCCTTCTCGACACCGCCTTGGTGGGCATTCAAAATTGCTGTATAAAAGGCCAATGGGTAATGGGCCTTCATGTAGGCCAGCTGGAACGATAGTTGACTATAAGCGACTGCATGCGACTTATTAAAACCATAATTAGCAAACTGATCGATATAAGCGAACAGTTTTTCTGCTTCGTCAAGACGGTGCCCCTTTTGCTGTGCTCCAGTTATAAAAGCAGTTTTGACCGCTGCCATCTGCTCAAGCTTTTTCTTGGACATCGCCGACCGAAGAAAATCCGCCTGGGCCAATGAGAAGCCAGCATAGGCAGCAGCCACCTGCATGACCTGCTCCTGATAAACTAAGATACCGTAGGTTGGGGCCAAGATTTGGTCAACGACAGGGTCAATCGTCGGCACGGGTTCTTGTTTCAAGCGTCGTTTAATAAAGGGGTCGATGTGTTGGCTAGGACCTGGTCGATAAAGGGCCGTGGCCGCCACAATCAAATGAAAATCATCCACTTCCAGTCGCTTTAGGACATTTTTCATACCAGCCGACTCAAACTGGAAAATGCCTGTTGTATTGCCATTGGCAAAAAGTTGCAAGGTTTCTTTGTCCTGAAAATCAATTTTTTTAATATCAAAATCAGCTGGCAGATCGTCTTGAGCCAAGGCAATCGTTTGTGCCAAAATTTTCAAGTTCGTCAGGCCCAAAATATCAATTTTTAATAGGCCAAGTTCTTCAACTGGCCCCTTCTCAACCTGAGTTAAGAGATAGCCATCATTGCCAACTTGAACCGGCAACGTGGCCACTAATGGTTGGTCTGAAAGGACGACGCCGGCAGCATGGGTTGAATAATTTCGCGGTAAGTTTTCAATTGCCAAAGCCGTTTTTAGCAGCAGTTGACCAAAGTCCAAGTCATAAATCGCTTGTTTAAGCTTTTGGTCAGGCGCCGTCCAGGCTTCTTTCAGAGGCACCTTACGACCATTTTTACCAGCCGGTACGCCCTCTGAAAGCCGTTTTTGTGCCTTGGCATCAAGGCCGAAAACACGGGCTGTATCGCGCAATGCCTGCTTAGCTGCCAAAGTACCAAAAGTAATAATCTGTGCGAAAGATTCCTGACCGTACTTATCATGAAGGTAAGCAAGAATTTCATCACGACGGTCATCTGGCCAATCAATATCAATATCGGGCATCGATGCTCGGTCAGGATTTAAAAACCGTTCGAATAGCAATCCTTCGGCTAAGGGATCAACATTGGTAATCCCTAATGTATAAGCAACCAAGGACCCCGCAGCGGATCCACGACCGGAACCAGTTTGGACATGGTGGTCTCTGGCGTACTTAACAATGTCCCAAACTATCAAGAAATAATCAGCAAAGTCAAGTCCCACGATGACGGTCAACTCATGGTTCAGCCGGTCCTGATAGTCTTGAAAGGACTCCTCATGGCCCGTTAGCCGACGCTTTAAGCCCGCATTGGCCAATTGGGTCAGATATGTTTTCGAATCCAACCCAGAATCCTGTTGAAAAACAGGTAGGGCTGGTGACTTGAACGCCAAGTCAACGTTCGCCTCACCAATCAGGGCCTCATTATTCTGATAAGCACCACGTAAAGCCGCATTTTTTTGATACAATTCAGCAATTTCCGCCTGTGACCTGAGGTAATAGGCCCCTTTTTCACGGGCTAAAAGGTCCAAGTCTTCTAACTGAGTTCCCTGATTAATGGCTCGCAAAACTTGAGCAAAAAAAACATCTTCCTCGTTTAAATAATCGACTTGGTCCCAAGCGATTAAGCGCACTTGATGGGCCATGGCATAAGCGACTAAGAGGTCTTGGTGGTGAACCGACATTAATGGATTAATGCCTAAGTAAAAATCAGCTCCACCAACCTTGTCAGTTAACTGATCCAGGTAATTTTTAACCGCCGAATCTTCGACAACAATTAACTGCCCCAATTCTGATTTTGGCGACAAAGTTAAAGAAAGCCCATCGAGGTGACCAGTCAAGTCAGACAATTGAAGCGCCTGATCAGGATTTGCCATCTTTTTAGAAGACAAATAAACCAAGTTTTGATAACCAACCTGATTTTTAGCGGTCAGTAAAACCGGGAAAGCTGTGGCCACATTCACCAAGCCATTAACCTGCAAGACCAGCGAAAAAACTGGTTTAATACCGGCTTTTCTGGCCGCTTTGTAAAAGGCAACCACGCTATAAAGCACGTTTTCTTCTGCCAAAGAGACCGCTTGATAGCCCCGGTCCTTGGCCACTTGAATAATTTGCTCTACCGAATTAGGACTTTGCAAAAGCGAATAAGCGCTTTTTTGTTGTAATGGTGCGTACATAAAGTCCTCCTTGACGGCGTCACTAGTCTAAAAACATTATACCGAAAATTTGTTTGCCTAGCTGAAAAATTCCAAGAACATCGCCCGCCCCTCTTTAGCTGCTTGGCCTTTTTAACCAACACTTATCTGAAATTGTTGTCCTTAAATCAAACAAATTCTCTTGCGAATTTATCAGAGGGGCGTATCATAGTGGGTAAATCATAAAGGAAGTGGAAACATGCGCTATATTACCGCCGCCTTCTGGTGTGCACTGTTTGGTGAAGTTCTTGGTTACTTGGTCGGACAAATGACCGGCGTAACTTTCAATCCAGGTGTGACAGCTCTCGTAACGATTATCGTTGGTGAAGCTGCCCTCGTTTTGGTACCTGCCTTGTCAGATTCTCCAAATGCAGAAAAGGCAGACAACCAAGCCTAAAACACCAACAGTTTACTTAAAAAAAGACTAGGAAAAAATCCTAGTCTTTTTTATTGCCATTAATTTTAATTAATCAAGTTAAGCCAGTCTGCTTACTTTGACTCTGCCGCCTTTGTCAAGATCCCTAACAAAACATCAGTTGCCTGTTCCATCACCTGTTTTGACACGAATTCATAACGACCGTGCATGTTTTCACCACCGGCAAAAAGATTTGGCGTTGGCAGACCTAAGAACGTAATCTTTGATCCATCCGTACCACCTCGAGCCGGTTGTGTATCCGGTGTGATGCCCAAATCCATCATGGCTTGATCGGCATATTGAACAACTTCTTGGTGATCCTTCAAGACATCACCCATGTTGTAGTATTGATCTTTTAGGGTCAAAGCTACTCGGTCTTTTTGCAAATCCCGATTTAATTGGTCGACGATTTGGACCAGCGTTTGCTTGCGGCTTTCAAACTTTTCCCGATCGTGATCACGAATAATATAAGTTAACGTAGCTTTCTCTGGCGTTCCTGCCATATCAATCAAATGATAAAAACCTTCACGACCCTCTGTCTTTTCGGGACGGTCATGCTCAGGCAACGCATTATGAAAATCAATCCCGACTTGAATGGCATTAACCATTGCTCCCTTGGCAGTACCAGGATGAACGTTTTGACCGGTGATCACAATCTCGGCCTGCGCAGCATTGAAGGTTTCCCACTCCAATTCGCCCAACGGACCGCCATCAACGGTGTAGGCAAAATCAGCATCAAAGGCAGCAACATCAAAATGATTAGCGCCGATACCAATTTCTTCATCCGGACCAAAAGCAAAGCGAACTGGACCATGCTTTACTTCTGGGTGGGCCAACAAATATTCTGCCAAAGCAATGATTTCAGCCACACCAGACTTGTCATCAGAACCTAGTAAGGTGGTCCCGTCCGTCGTAATCAAATCATGTCCTTGATAGTTCTTGAGATGCGGGAACACTTCTGGGTCCAACTTGTAGCCGGACGTCCCCAACTCCAAAACGGAATGTCCGTCGTAGTGATCAACTTCTTGTGGGTTGACATGCTCACTTTCAAAATCAGCCGTATCCACATGGGAAATAAAGCCGATCTTTGTTCCCCGTCCGTTTGGTAAATTCGAAGGCAATTCAGCAAAAAGATAGCCATCCTTCATCGTGCGGACGTTTTCCAAGCCGATTTCCTTTAATTCAACGGCCAAATCCTTTAAAAACTGAACTTCTTTTGGCGATGATGGAATCGTCTGACTCTCTTCATCAGACCGCGTATCAACTTTGACATAGCGTAAGAAACGAGACACTAACTGTGGGTACTTCTCAGACATGCAAAACCTCCTGCTTGCAAACAGACCTAAAAATAGGTATAGGGATCAGTATTTATCTGACTAGCCGTGACCGGTAATTGTCCATCAAACCACTCTTGCACTTTTTGAGCCATCGGTTCTTTGGCCAAGGCTTCCATATGGTGGTCGGGGTCTAACACGGCAAAATCAGCGGCCAATACATCATGACCAACATGGTAGTACAAATCAGCAGTTAAGTAAAGGTCAGCGCCAGCTTCTTGCGCCTTTTGCCAATACTTACCACCATCACCACCTAGAATGGCAACCCGGTTCACAATTTTAGTCGCATCATTGGTAATCAGACGCACAGCAGCGACCTGGCAAACAGTCTTCACCTGTTTCGCAAAGTCAGCCATGGTCAAGGCAGTCTTCAACTCACCAATCCGCCCCATCCCGGGCTTGCCCTCATCACTTGGCAGAAGTGGCGCCTGATTTTCAATCCCAAATGCCTGGCATAACCAATCATTCAAACCACCAATGGCAGCATCCAAGTTAGTATGAGAGGCATAAATCACAATGTTATTTTTAATCGCGAGTGCATACATGGCATTTTGTGGGTCCGACAAATCGAGGTTTTTAGCAGGCCGAAACATGGCTTCGTGATGAGCCCAGATAAAATCAGCCCCTAAATCAATGGCCTCCTGGACAACTTCCGGCCGTACATCCAGGGTCGTCAAGACACGGTGAATTGGTTGGTCCGGCTGGCCAATCTGTAACCCAGTTGGGTCGCCCGGTTCAGCCCACGACTTTGGTGCAAAGGCCTCAATTTGTTCAATTAATTCACTTGCTTTGACCATTAAAAACCTCCTGGTTGATAAAATTGAGCTTTTTTTGTAAGTTTACATACTTTTCAGTGCCTGTCTGTTGTGCGTTTTCTAATCGTGACAAAACCTCAGCCGCTCGACTGCGTTCTTGCTTCCACTTGGCCAAGAAAACTGGACTTTTTGCCTGCAGGAGCTTTGGACCAAAGGTCCAGTCGGCACGGGTCAGCTCCTGTTGACCGGGAACGGCCACAATGATTTCATAACGGTGGTGTCCCTCTTGCACAATTTCTTCTTGATCAATTCGATAACCGTTTTTACTTAGCCACAAACGAACCGCCGCCTGATCAGTATTCGGCTGTAAAATTAATTGGTTAAACGGCCCCTTATCTTGGCCAGCAGTCAAAATCTTCTCAATCAGCAAACCACCCATTCCGGCAATTACAACGGTTTCGATTCGATCAGCGGGTTCAATCGCTGCTAGTCCGTCCGCTAACCGACAAGTTACTTGGTCAGACAAACCATAATGGGCCACCGTATGAATAGCATTCTCGAGAGGACCCTGCGCAACCTCACCCACCAAGGCAAATTCGCTCTTCTTTTCCAGTAACAGGGCTGCCGCTAAATAGGCATGGTCTGACCCAATATCGGCAACACGTGCCTGGTCATTCACCAAATCTTTCACTGCGGCTAACCGCGGGCTCAGTTTAATTGCTGTCATAAGCAATTCCTTTCTCAATTAAAAAATTACTGCTTGTGCCAGTGCCAAGCTAACGAGCAAAAAGGAGCCACAAAATTTTTGCGCCCCATAAAAAATCATGATAAAAGCTTTTTCACCGGTTCAAAAGTGCACCGGTGAATCGGTGATGGGCCTAAAGCCACTAAACCTGAGAGGTGCTTAGCTGTGCCGTAACCGGCATTATGAGCAAAATCATAACCGGGATATTCTCGGTCATAGTCAGCCATCATTTGGTCACGTGTGACCTTGGCCAAAATACTGGCTGCACCGATCGAGTTAGAACGAGCATCCCCCTTAATCAGCGATTGCTGTGGCAAATCTGTATCAATCGTCATGGCATCAACTAATAAATAGTCGGCCATGGGCTGCAACTGTTCCACTGCTTCCTTCATCGCTAGCCGGCTGGCTTGATAGATATTCACCTCATCAATCACTTGCGCACTAACCACGCCAATCCCATAAGCAACGGCCTCGTCCTTAATCGCCTGAACATATTCCAAACGGTGTTTTTCACTCACCTGCTTTGAGTCAATGACGCCGTATTGATCAAAATTCTGTGGCAAGATTACTGCCGCAGCAACAACAGGTCCCGCCAAGGGCCCCCGACCAACCTCATCAACACCGGCAATGTTTTGATAACCAGCTGTCCAAAGTGGTTCTTCCAAAGAAAAGCGCGACAAAAAGGCCGCCTTTTGCTCGGCTAATTTTTCCTGCCGTCGATCAAAAGCTGCTAAAGCAGCCTTGACACCTTGACGGTCATCTAGCCGCCAGGCAGCTAAGCGCCAGTCATCCGAGGCAGCTGTTTTTAAAGCCGTTTTAATGCTTACAATCGTTTCAGCCATGAATTAAATCCAGGGTATACGTACCCAACTTTCCTTGACGAAGATCATTTAAAACGCGTACAGCCGCCTTATCATAATCGTCCTTAAAACCCAGCTTAGCCGTAATGGCTAAGAGAATATCCACATCAGACAGCATCGTAAAGGCGTCATCCGCCAGGTGATAACGCTCAATAATAGCTTGCGGACGATAATCCCGGAAAAAAGCAATCAGAGACAATACCGCATCATCCTTGGCAAAGAGTGTATCCTTTACCGCTCCGCTCAAGGCCAAGCGAAGACCGATTTGCTGGTCTTCAAATTTAGGCCACAAGACACCTGGTGAATCCAAAATTTCCAACCCTGCTGGCGTCTTTAGCCAAGCAATCTTCTTCGTCACCCCAGGCTTGTTGGCTGTCGGTGCCACATTCTTTTGGACAAGGTGATTGAGCAGGGTTGACTTACCAACGTTGGGAATCCCAGCGAGCATTGCTCGAATGGGGCGATTCTCAATTCCACGCTTCTCTTGGGCCCTGATTTTATCGGCCAAAACAGCTTTGGCCGCCTTTGTCATCGTCTGAGGTGTCTTTGGACTTCTCGTATCCAAGACGACTACACTTAGCCCTTCTTTTTCAAAGCGTTCTTTCCAAGCTTTGGTCTGCTTGGGGTCGGCTAAATCAGCCTTGGTTAAAACCAGCAGTCTTGGCTTATCACCAATCAATTTATCCACTTCTGGATTACGTGATGACGCTGGTAAGCGGGCATCAACCAGTTCAAAAACAATGTCTACCAAGTTTAAGTTTTCGCGCATCAGGCGAAAGGCCTTGGCCATATGACCAGGATACCATTGTATTAATTGTCCCATGGACTTTCCTTCCTGTCTTTTTCTTACCGCGATGCTTGGTACTCTGACCAAGCCTCATCAAAAATAGTCATCGACATTAAATAACTCGCTGAACCCTCCAAGTAATTCGAAAGTTCATCAAAATCGGTCGACTGTTTTGGAAAGCTTTGGTCCAAAAAGGCATTGTTGGCAAATTGTTGAATTTCGGTTGCTGCAACCGAATTGCGGTTGGTCATCAACCAACCATAAAAAGTTCGTGACTTACTGGGCACTAGTATCTACCTCTGAAAATTTAAAAATTCCATTCTGGACATCAATTTGCTTAGCTTGGTAAGCTGTTTGACCATCCTGTGTTAACTGCGACAAATCCAACGTGATTTGCCCCTGACTTGGCTGAATCGCCACACCGGCTGGTGCCATATTTTGCTTAAGTAGGTAGCCAAGGGCAGCCTTGGCAGGAACATCCAGCGAATTAACCTTCGCCTTGTTAACAGTTAAAACAACGTTGCCAGCACTGGTAACCTTGGGTGTCATCGTTAATTGGCCCTTCAAACTCGAACTCGTGCTGGTTGCTACAATGTTCTTTCCATCAAGGTTAACCTGATAATGACTATTTTGCAATTGGGACTGAATCATCTCATTGACTTCGTCTTTAGTGAATGACTTAGTTGCCAATACCTTCTTGGTACCAGTCGCTTGGTCACTATCTGCTTTCTTGGTGCTAACCGTTGGACCTGTTTGGTTGGCCAGGTTCATATAGGCAAGACCCGCCCCCGCACCTAAAACGACCACAATCCCAGCAATTGTTAAAATGACGACCTTACCCTTTTTCACTTAATATCAACTCTTTCTTTATTCTGCTTCAAAGAGAATGGCCAAAGCGCCCATCCCCGTATGTGTCGAGATAATTGGTGTTGCCACTGACAAGAGAATGTCAATGTCTGGCCAAATGGCATTTAAGCGTTGAACCATTTCTTCGGCCTCATCCTTGATGCCGGTATAGGTTACTCCAATCGCCTTCATCTGCTGGTAGCCCTTCATTTGCTCAATCACGCTTTCATTAAAGGCTTTAATGGTCTTTAAGCCGCGCCCTTTCACAACAACATCCACTTTGCCTTCCGCATCGACCTTGGCACCAACCTTAATATTCAGCAGATTACCAATCAAGCCCTGTGTCTTTGATAAGCGACCACCAGCAACCATGTTATCGAGTGAGCGGAATGACAAAAAAATGTAAGTTTGGTCCCTGGCAGTTTCTGCAACCTGTAAAACTTCTTCTAAGCTTTGACCAGCTTGCGCTGCTTTCGCTGCTGCCAGGATTACAAACGCCTCAGACCGGTCAGCGCTCAACGTATCGAATGCATGGACATCAGCTTTTGTTAAGGCATTTGCCTGAGCGGCCGCATTTACTGTACCAGATAAACCAGATGACAGGTGCAAAGATAAGACCGTTGCTTCCGGATCTTCTTGATAGCACTGATCGTAAACTTCTTTAAAGGCCCCAATCGATGGCTGTGAAGTCTGTGGCAACTGATTGCTTTCTTGCATTTTTTCCAAGAATTCTTCAGCTGAAATGGTCACCCCGTCTTGATAAATGGTGCCATCAATCTGAACAGTCAATGGGACAACCTTGATGTGATACTGGTCAATTTCTGCCTGAGTTAACTTAGCAGCTGAATCCGTTACAATCTGTACTTTAGCCATAGAATCGTCTCCTACTTACTTCCGTTTATATGTTAAAAAGGTTAATTGATAGTCGCCATCGACGGCCTCTTGTTGCTTTGTTAACCTGAATTGATTCAAATCAACTGGATCGACAAAAGTGTCCCCTCCGAAGTCTCCCTTGACCTTCGTGACAATCAAATCAGTCGCCATTGGCATCAGCGCTGCAAAGACTTGAGCACCACCAGCAACAGTCACGACGTGCCCTTGGCTGGTTTCATCATCAATCAAAGCTTGCAAATCAACAAGGGAATGAACAACAACGACCTCCTTAAAGCCGGGGTCAAAATCACTTTTTCGAGTTAAAACAACCGTTTGACGTTGTGGCAAAGGACGGCCAATGGCTGCCCAAGTTGCACGGCCCATCACCATGGTCGACCCGACCGTTTCTTTTTTAAAGTGTTGTAAGTCTGATGGGATGGACCAAGGTAAATCCCCATCCTTACCAATTGCGTGGCGGTCATCCTCCGCCCAAACCATTTTAACTGTTGCCATCTGTCTACTCCTTCACCATGGTGGTTAAGGCCTCTTTGGTATTGTTCACCTGCCCTAAGACCACAGCCCGTTCCATTTTCTTTAACGCCGCGCCTAAATCAGGACCCGGTTTTGCCAAACCAGCAGCAATCAAGTCTCCACCACTTAAGGCCAGGTCCTTCATTGAATAAATCGCCAGGCTATCATAGGTTTTTTGAATGTTGTCCGTCACGCCTTCGTCAATTCCCATGATTGTCAGCGTTTCCAGTAACGTTTCCACGTGGGCATTGTGCTCATAAATCGCCCACCGGTCAATCTGGTTGACATCAGCTAACAGTGGCCCAACCGCCGTCACGGCCTGCATCACTTCTTTCGATAGCTTCCACTGCCGTAACTGCGCTTGCAGGGTGGGCCCATCAAAGCCCTGTTGCCCCAGGTACAAAGCCCAGACAACTTGTTGACTTTGCGGTTGTTTTCTTTCCAGCTGCGTAGCCACCTTGAAAACGTTGGCTTCCGTCATCAACCCAGTTTTTCCTGGTAGGTAAGGCAAAAGTCCAGCTTCAACTAAGACTTGCAAAGCTACCCCAGCAGCCTGCCCTTGCAACATCTTTTCAAATTCGACTCGAATACGCTCAACGGCGATTTTAGCTAAATTAGGTCCTAGCTCCACCAGGGCGGCTAAAGTCTGGCCTTCAATTTGAAAATCTAATTGCGCAGCAAAACGCAGGGCACGCATCATTCGCAAAGCGTCCTCTGTAAAGCGTTCTTTTGCTAAACCAACTGCCCTGATTTGTCGGTTAGACAAATCATTCAGGCCGTCAAAATAATCAATGACTTGACCATCTTCATCGAGGGCAAAGGCATTAATGGTAAAGTCTCGGCGTTTCAAGTCCTCACTCAATGACCGTACAAACGTTACTTGGTCAGGTCGACGAAAGTCCGTATAAGTAGACTCCGTTCGAAAAGTCGTAATTTCATATCCCTCACCGTGGTCCAAGACCATAACAGTGCCATGTTGGATACCAGTATCAACCGTTTTTTTAAATATTTTTTTAATTTCTTCTGGGTAGGCAGAAGAAGCAATATCAACGTCGTGAATTGGTTTTCCTAAGATAATGTCACGAACACAACCGCCAACAAAATAAGCTTGAAAGCCGGCTTGGTTAATCTGTTTTAGAATCGGCTTGGCAGCCGTCAATTCACTTGGTAACAGTTCAAGCTTCATCGCCACCTCCTTCTAATCATTTACTATTCATCTAATCTTAGCAAGATTTCACCTTGAATGCACGAAACAAAGGGATTTCCATTCATTTTTTTAATCAAGCGATAAATCAGCCAAGCGGTCGGCTAATTCAAAGTTGTCGGGATTTAAATTAACAGCCTTTTCTAAGGCAGTTAATTCTTCTTTTCGTCGACCAACCTCGTGATACCAGTCAGCAAGGTCGTGCCAAAAATCAGGATCCGCCGGGTAATCAACCTGTGCGGCCTGCCATTGTTCTTCTGCCTTTTCTTCTTCTTCCTTGGCATGGTAAGCGCGTGCTAAGTCCCAACTAAAGCGGGGGTCAACCAAATCCAACTCTTGAGCTGCACCAATTGTTTCGATGACGGCATCATAGTTGTGACGGGCTAGATAGAGGTCAGCTAAAGCACTATAAGTTGCTAAGTCTTGGTCATCAAGGCCAAGTGCCTGATTGAAATCGGCTTGGGCTTGGTCATACTGACCCAATTTAAAGGCCAAGAGTCCAGCTTGGCGATACAAGACCGGGTTCGTTTGATCATAGGACAGCCCCAAGCGATAAGTCTTTTCCGCCTGGTCAAGATCGTTAATCCGTTCATACAATTGCCCAAGCAGTGGGTAAACGGAAGTGTACTGAGGGTCTGCCGCCAAAATATCTTCAAAGAGTGGTAAGGCGTCCTCATCCGCTTTTTTCTCGACATACAAAAAGGCCAGTTGAAACTTAGTATCAATCGTCATGTCAATGGGTTTAATCTGTTCAAGATAAGCAATCGCGTTATCAACATTTCCAATGGCTGCGTAGGCCGTCCCAATTCGCGCAGCCATGTCAACCTTGGCAATCCGTCGTTGACCGGCTAACAAGAGTTGACGGTAACCACGAATGGCCTGATGGTACTGGCCAGTCGTAAAGTAAAATTCAGCCAAGGCAAAGGTCACGACCGGTTCGTCTGGTGCCAACTGTGACGCCTGCTCCAAGGCATGTTCGGCTGATTCACTGAGGCCCTCAGATTGGTACAAGTCTGCCTTAACCAACAAGGCCTGCAAATAGGCTGGTGAATCTTTTGGGATTTGAGCTAGGTAGTCCTGAGCCAAATCCAAGTCGTTTTCTTCAATCGCTAATTCCGCCAAAGCCGTCTTCAAGTCGCCCTCATCTGGGTACTTGGCTAGTAGGTGTAAGTAGGCTTGCTTAGACTCCTCGACAAAGCCAATGGCATAAAGGTCTTCAGCTAATGAATAGACCAGGTCATCATCATCTTCGGCTAGTGATTTTTGAAAGGCTTTCTGGGCTTGGTCCATTTGTCCCAAGCGAATAGCAGCCATCATTTCTTCTGCATAATTTGTCAATTTTTAATCGCCTTTCCAAACGCTTTTTGCGTGATTGCTCTTTTCTATTTTACTAAATCAGCCTTTGAAACACAAAAAACCTTCTTTGTAAAGTAATAGCAATACTCAAATAGACCAATTTGTGTTATTATTGTTTGGAGCTTTTTCATAAGCAATTTCTGGGAACTAGATAAATTCTAAAAGGAGGTCTTCAGGATGTACTCATTAACAAAAAAGCGTTGGCAAGCAATTCACAATCGAGATGCGGAATATAACGGTAGCTTTATCTACGGTGTCACAACCGATAAGCGGGTTTGTTGTCCCTCATGTATTCACGGTAGTGACACCCACCCTGAAGATATTCAGATTTTTAAAACAAATGACGAGGCCCTGTTCGAAGGCTTCCAACCTTGCTCTGATTGTCAGCCCTTTGGTGAACTATCCGATAAGGCTGATTTAGTCTTCCGGGTGAAAGGTGTTCTTTCAGCCAATTATAAGAATCGAATCACACTCGAATCCTTGAGTGAAGACTTTTCTGTCTCATCCGGCATTCTTCACCGAGCCTTTATGACTGTCGCTAAAGAAAGCCCACAAAGTTATCTATTACGAGTGCGGATGTTTCATGCCAAGAAACTACTCAAGGATGGCAAAGACTCAGTGGCCCTTGTCGGCCTTAAGGTTGGCATCCCTAACCTCTCATACTTCAATACCGTCTTCAAGCAGGAAGTTGGCGTAACGGCCGTTCAATACCGCAAGCAAAACAAATAAACTTGCCAATCCACGTTCATTAAGTTACAGTAGACAGCGAAACCAACTTTCGCTGTTTTTTGTACAAGGAGGAACTAGATGTTTAACGATTTGAACAAAAAAGTTGCCGTTATTACCGGTGGCTCTAAGGGTATTGGTAACGCAATTGCGTTGCGCTTTGCTCAAGAAAAGATGAACGTTGTCATTAATTACCATTCCGACGAAGCCGGGGCTCAAGCAGCCGTCGACGAGATTCGAAAAAATGGTGGCGATGCTGTTGCTATCAAGGCCGACGTTTCAACTGAAACCGGCGTCAAAGCCCTTTTACAGGCCGCGATTGATAACTTTGGTGGTTTAGATGTTTGGGTCAATAATGCCGGAATGGAAATTCAAACACCAACTCACCAGATTACACTTGAGGAGTGGAATAAAGTCATTGGCATTAATATGACCGGTGTCTTCCTTGGGGCAAAAGAAGCCCTGAACTACTGGTTAGATAATGACCGAACTGGCAACATCATCAACATGTCTTCCGTCCACCAGCAAATCCCTTGGCCGACCTTTGCTTCTTATGCAACTGCTAAGGGTGGGGTTAAGCTCTTTACCGAAACAATTGCCATGGAATATGCGCCAAAGGGCATTCGCGTCAACAATATCGCACCCGGCGCTATTAACACGCCAATTAATGCCAAAAAGTTTGCTGACAAGGCTCAATATGCAGAAACACAGTCGATGATTCCAATGCAAAAGATTGGCGATCCCGAAGACGTGGCCGATGCTGCCGTTTGGTTAGCTTCCAATCAGGCCAAGTACGTTACCGGTACCACCCTCTTCGTTGATGGAGGGATGACCCTTTATGCCGCCTTCCAGGATGGCAAGGGCTAATTTTTAAACGCATACAAAAAAGAGTTCTTCTAGTAGAAGAACTCTTTTTTCTGTCAAAAAAATCAGTAAGTGTCGGGTTAACTACCCCGCCTTATTTCGACCATTTGGCACCAATCTGAAAAACGTTGCCATCCGTTCGACTGGCATTCAAGCGATAACCCTGTTGAATGCTCTGATGAACAAAACACTGACTCTGCTCAACCGCTTCTGGCAGTTTCTCGCCCAAGGCTAATTTGGCTGTAATCGCCGCCGCTAAAGTGCAGCCGGCTCCATTAACAAAGGCACTCTTACCCAAGGCAGGTTGTGACAAATAACTGATTTGTCCTCCTACTGTCAAAACATCAAGGGCCTGATGGTCAACAAATCCCTGACCACCCTTTAAAAACACGGCAGTCTGACCGCGTTGACTAATTTCTTTTGCTAATTCTGCCAAATTAGTCGACGTACTCACCAAAGCACCATTTTGATCTGCCAATGCCAGTCCCTCATTTAAATTTGGTGTCGTAACCGTTGCCAACGGCAATAGGCGGTCCAAGTATCCTTGAACTAGCACTTTGTTTTCAGCTAAGTGGCCTTCCTTCAAGACTAACACGGGGTCGACGACAATCGGGCCAGTATAATCTTGTAAGAAGGCAACCACCCGGTCCAATTGCTTGACCGACGTTAGCATCCCCACCTTAATGGCGGCAAAGTCTGTGACCTGGGCCAGAGACTTTAGTTGCTGGTCAAAAACCTCATCTGGCACGGGAAAGACAGCCACATTGCTTGGCTGAATACTGACGATACTCGTAATCGCCGAAAAACCAGCTAGGCCAGCTGCCGCAAAGGTAGCCAAATCAGCTTGGAGACCTCCACCGGCTAGCGAGTCTGATCCCGCGATGGTTAAAACTTTGTTATTTGTAGCCATACAGCGACCTTTCATACTCATTTCTCAAAAAAAGCCGTCCTTAGCGGCGGCTTTTCAAAATTCTCTTACTTCGCTTCACTCGTTTTTTTCTTCGCGGTGACCTTTTTCTTAGTCGTCGTAGCGACTGTAGCACTTGCCTGCTGGTCTTCACCAGTTGCAAAAGCCTGCTGATCGTCTCCTTGGTTTGGATCCTTTGGCTTATCCCATGAAACAAAGTCACAGTCGGGATAGCGAGAACAACCATAAAACTTCCGACCACGCTTGGTTTTACGCTCAACTACCTGCCCCTTGCCACACTTTGGACAAGTGATACCAATTTCTTGCACAATTGCCTTCGTATTGCGACAATCCGGGAAACGCGAGCAAGCATAAAATTTGCCATATCGTCCCATCTTAATCACCATTGGCGCACCACAAACTTCACAGTCCATGCCGGCCAACTCATCGTGCATCGTAATTTTTTCCAAGGTCTCCTCGGCGGACTGAACTTCCTTTGAGAATGGCTTGTAAAATTCGTCGACGACCGGCACCCACTTCTTATCACCAATTTCAATTTCATCCAGTGAATTTTCAACTTGGGCCGTAAATTTGGTATCGGTAATATCTGGGAACTTATCCTCAACAATAGTCTGGACAATTTCACCTAATTCAGTCGGCACGAATTTCCGTGCATCCACTCGCACATAGTTTCGCCGCTGAATGGTATCCAACGTTGGTGCATAAGTTGAAGGACGACCAACACCGTTTTCTTCCAAGGCTTTAATTAAGGCCGCTTCAGTATAACGCGCTGGTGGCATCGTGAAATGCT
The DNA here is from genome assembly GCF_058511985.1 of Fructobacillus sp. ESL1096. NCBI lineage: Bacteria > Bacillati > Bacillota > Bacilli > Lactobacillales > Lactobacillaceae > Fructobacillus > Fructobacillus sp. ESL1096. Next base: position 1,371,971 of record NZ_CP196400.1, on the reverse strand, counting down.
GTTCAGGATTTGTCTTTGCCAAATCGACTTCGTCCCCCTCTGCCAAATCAGGCAACAGGTTATCTTTTTCCTTGGCAGCCGGATAGGCCTTCGTAAATCCAGCAAACTTCGTTTTTGATCCATTGGCATGGAACAAGACGCCGTTTTGCTCAACCGTCACGGCTAGGGTATCCAAAACTTCTGGTGTCATCAAAGACGCAACAAAGCGCGACCAAATCAAGGAATACAACTTGAATTGGTCAGGAGTCAGCTTATCCTTAATCGATGCCGGTGTCTTCGTGACATCGGTTGGACGGATTGCTTCGTGGGCGTCTTGGGCGCCTTCTTGCGGTGTTCCAGCAACAGGTTTATGGCTTGAGTATTCTTCGCCCCACTCGTCATGAATATACTGGGCAGCGGCATTCTTCGCCACAGCTGAAAGTCTTGTCGAATCCGTACGCATATAGGTAATCAATCCAACTTGACCAAGGCCACGTCCTAAATTGATTCCTTCATAGAGCTGCTGAGCCGTCATCATCGTCTTCCGTGTTCGGAACTTTAACTGCGTGTTGGCCGCCTGTTGCATGGTCGATGTTGTAAATGGTGGCTGTGGTTGCCGCTTTCTTTCCTTCGCCTTAACTTCTGACACCTGGAAGGGCTTGTTCACATCCAAATCCGCCATAACTGCTTGGACGGCAGCATTATCAGGCAACGGTTGCTTCTTGCCAGAAAAGCCATAGAAGTTCGCCTTAAACTTCGCCTTGCCCTTCTTGAATTCCGAATCCAGTGTCCAGTATTCTTCTGGTTGGAAAGCCTGAATCTGACGCTCTCTGGCAATAATCAAACCAAGGGCAACGGATTGTACCCGACCGGCTGACAAGCCGCGTTTAACTGTCTTCCACAACACTGGTGAAATCGAGTAACCCACCAACCGATCAATAATCCGCCGAGCTTGCTGAGCATCAACCAAATCTTGATTGATCGTCCGTGGTTCCTTGAAGGCGTTTTTAATCGTATCCTTGGTAATTTCGTTAAAGACTACACGGTTCTTTTGCTCTGGATCAAGAGCCAAAATATGCTGTAAATGCCAGGCAATCGCCTCTCCTTCACGATCCGGATCGGATGCGAGGTAAACTTGCTTAGCGGACTTGGCAGCCTTTTTCAGGTCCTTAATCACTGGTCCCTTACCACGAATATTGATGTACTTTGGTTCGTAATTCTGGTCAACATCTACACCCAATGTTGACTTAGGTAAGTCGCGAACATGGCCAATCGAGGCAACAACTTGATACGTCGAGCCAAGATATTTTTCAATTGTCTTAGCCTTTGACGGACTCTCGACAATTACTAATTTTTTACTTGTTTTCTTTTTACTCTTTTTCTTTGGAGTAATTGTTTTCTTGGTCTTTGCTTCTACCAACGTGTGATTCCCCATTTTTCTAAAGCTGCTTGATAGACGACAAAAGCGATTATTTTGGAGTCGATAATCACGGTCACCAACTAAAAGCAAACTTTCCTTTTGGTTTAACTCTCCCATCATACCAGCCAAAGCTAGGCTTTGGCAAGATAGGTAAAATCATTTTCCTACTATATAATGGCAATTTTTAAGTCAAACATGAAACCGCTCTAATGATATCACTGCTGGTTAAGACTGGCAACGCGCCAGCCTGAATCAATTCGTTGGGGCCAACCGACAAGGGGGCATTAATCGGACCAGGAACCGCTAGAACTTGTCGATTTTCTTGTAACGCTAAATTAGCAGTAATCAGAGACCCGGAGTGGTGCTTGGCTTCGACCACTAACGTAGCGCTCGAAAGACCCGCAATAATTCGATTACGGTCTGGGAAGTGATTTTTCAATGGCAAAGACCCGACTGGGTACTCGGAGACTAATAACCCTTGCAGACCAACCTGGTCTTGCAATACACGGTGATTTGCTGGGTATGCCCGGTCCAGACCCGTGCCAATGACTGCTACTGGAACACCACCATAATGAAAGGTCATCTGGTGGGCCATCACGTCAATTCCCTTTGCTAATCCAGAAACAACACCAATCCCCGCCTTAAGGACCGCTGGCAACAATTGCCGGAGTGCTGCCAATCCATAAGGACTGGCTGCTCTAGCCCCAACCACTGCTAGTAAGGGCAGCGTCAGCGCCCGTAAGTCCCCCTGGTAAAAAAGGACTAACGGTGGCTGATAAACTTCTTTCAATTGTTTAGGGTAATTATTATCAAAGTAGGTCAACCAATCCCCTTGGTATGCTAGGGCTTTATCTAATGACCATTCATAGCTCGCCTGAATCTGCCGATATGGTTGTGATCCGGGTTCCAAACCAAGAACAAGAGCTAACGTTAAAAAAGGCCAAGGATAGGGTCCCTGCTCTGGATGACCTTGTTGACTTAAGGCGTCAATCACCTTCGCCTCCTTCGCTTGACCCAATCCAGGTGTCAGGTGAAGCGCTAACAAAAATTGATTCAAATTCATCAGTTTCTCCCTTCTTTCAACACCATTAGACGAAAGCAAGGAGGACCAACGGCCATTCAAAGCTAAAAATAGCCATGGCAACCTGAATAAAAAAACAGAGCCTTAGCCCTGTCCTTCAACAATTTCACTCAATTCAGCCCAACGATCCATTTTCGCATCAAGAGCATCCGAAACTTCTTGTAATTGGACCTGAATTGCAGCAACCTTTTGGTAATCAGCACCGTTGGCGGCCATTTGGTCATTAAAGGCCTCAACTTGTCCCTCCAAATCAGCAATTTCATCCTCAATCGTTTCCCATTCGCGTTTTTCCATGTAGGTTAACTTACGCTCTTTCGGCTTTTGAGCTGGCGTTACTGATTTTGCAGTTGTTGCTTTGTCTTTTTTATCCAGACGACTGCGGCCGGCATCCTTTTCACTTGGTAAGACAACCTCATCCAAGTAAAATGAGAATTCCCCATTATAGCGATCAACTTGACCATTACCAGACAAATAATAGCCATAGTCGGCCACCTTATCCAAAAAGTAACGATCGTGGGAAACCGTCACAACGGTTCCTGCAAAGCGAGAAAGAAAGTTCTCCAAAACGGTCAAAGTTCCGATGTCCAAATCGTTGGTTGGCTCATCGAGCAACAAAACATTTGGTTCTTGCAAAAGTATTTTCAATAAGTACAACCGGCGCTTCTCACCACCAGATAACTTGCGAACCAAAGTTCCATGCATAAAACTTGGAAAAAGGAACTGTTCCAAGAGATCTTTAGCCGAAATAACGTTGCCATCACGGTCTTTCACACTCGAAGCAACATCCGTCAAATACTCAATCATGCGCTTATCAGCCGGAATCTCCTCCGTTACCTGAGTGTAGTAACCGATTCGCACCGTTTCACCGATTTCCAACACTCCATCAGTCAAGGGCAACCGCCCAGCTAAAACATTCAAAAGAGAAGATTTGCCAACCCCATTGGGTCCAGTAATGCCAATTCGGTCGCGCTGACCAAAACGCAATGATAAGTTCTTAAAAATCACTTGGTCGGAAAAAGCCAAGGAGGCATGGTCTAAGGCAATGACTTTCTTTCCTAAGCGCTGTTGTCCCAATGACACTTCAACATCCTGATCCGTACGGACATTCCCTAGCGATTCCTCCAACTCTGCAAAGGCCCTTTCCCGGCCCTTCTGCTTGGTTGTCCGTGCTCGAGCTGATTTTTTCATCCACACCAGTTCTTTTTCGTACAGTTTTTCACGCTTGTGCTCAGCAGCCGCCTCATTTTCCTGGCGGATGACCTTGCCTTCAACGTAATCTTGGTAATTTCCCTGGTATTCGTACAGCTTGCCAAAAGAAAGCTCAAAAATTCGATTCGTCACCCGATCCAAGAAATAGCGATCGTGTGTGACCGTTAACAATGCCCCCTTATACTTGGCCAAATACTGTTCCAGCCAAGCAATCGAATCAAAATCCAAGTGATTGGTCGGCTCATCTAAAATCAACAGGTCAGGCTCTTGAATCAAAACTTGCGCTAAGCCAACCCGCTTTTTTTGCCCACCAGATAGGCTGGCCACTTCCTGATTTAAATTCGTTAAATGTAACTGCGTTAAAATAGTCTTAATCTGGGCCTCAATGGTCCAGGCATCATCACGATCCATAGCAGCCTGCGCCTTTTCAAAGCGGCTTGCTGCCTTCGCATTTTCGGGATCTTGCGCCAGAAAATCTAAGGATTCCTGGTAAGCACGAATGGTTTGAAAAACCGGTTGATCGCCGGCATAAATGGCATCTAAGACCTGCATGTGTCCAGCCAAATCAGGATCTTGTTCCAAGTAACCAATGCGATAATCATTTTGGGTCGAAATGGCCCCATGATCAGCTGGTTGTTTGCCGGAAAGGGCATTTAAAAGGGTTGTTTTCCCAGATCCGTTAACCCCAACCAAACCAACGCGGTCCCCTTGGGTAATCAAAAAGGAAAGGTCATCAAAGAGGACCTTTTCACCGTAGACAGACGTTAAATTTTGTACTCTAAATTGTTTCATGTCATCTATTATACTCGAATCAAGAACCCTTTTTCTGGAATATTCGTGATAAAATAAACAGAAGTATATGAAGAATAGGCCAGATTAATGTTTCAATTAATAAATTGGATTAAACAAAATAAAATCGGAGCCATCATCGTTGGTGTCTTCACCTTCGCGACCATGATTCTAATCATCTCGCTGGCACAACAAAACCAACTGACGACCCGACCGGACCAGGTTCCATTGCGAACTGGTCCGGGGATCAACTACAAACAAATTACCAAGCTGAAGGCCGGTACCAAGCTAACAGTCGTTGCCAAAAACAATGGTTGGTGGCAGGTCAAACGCGATAACAACCAAAAAGTTGGTTGGGTCGCTTCCTGGGTTGCTAACAACACCAAGTTAAAGACAGCCACGCAACTTTCCGAAGCGACCATCGTCATAGACCCAGGTCACGGTGGTTCCGATACTGGTGCGCTTTCAACAGATGGCAAGCACTACGAAAAGACGTACACTTTAAAAACAGCATTGGCAACTGAAAAAGTTCTGACTGAGGCTGGTGTACGGGTCATCATGGTCCGCACTAAAGATGTCGTTGTTCCCCTCCTTTACATCCCCCGCAAAGCTGAAAAGTATAATGCTGATGCCCAAATTTCCTTACATTTTGACTCCTCAGAATCGAATAACAGCGCTTCGGGCGTTTCCCAGTATTATTATAATGACAACTCACAAGCACTCGCTCAAGCTTTAAACGGCTCACTGAATAACCTGCCATTGGAAAATCGTGGTTATGAAACAATGCCTTACCTTGTGATTAAAGACGTCACCAGACCGGCCGTCTTACTCGAGAATGGGTTCATTAATTCAGACCATGACTTTTCTTACATTCGCCAAAGTTCCTACCAACAAAAGATTGCCAAGGATATTAAATCAGGCTTGACTACCTATCTAAAAACTCTTTACCCCAACTATAATGAACAGTAAAACAAAGACTCCGCTTTCCCTATCGACCGATAAAGGAAACGGAGTTTTTTCTTTCTGCCTACTATTAGTGTTTTTAAGCGGCTAACTAGTAAATACGGCAATTTAAGCATAAAAAAACAGCACCCTTGCGGGTGCTGGGTAGGTAGATAGATAAACTACCTCAGTTGGTTGTTTTCATTATACCATGCATTGGCAATCAAGAAAAGAGCGAAATGATCAATCTAGATCTGCTTACTTGAAGTGGTAGCCGATATCAAGCCCACCCTAGTTCAGCAACAGAACTTTTAATCAAAGGTGTCTGCCAATTTTCCCCTAAGGCCAGAGTCACTAAGGCCGATTGGAAAACAAGCCAAGATTCAATTTGATCCTTGGAGAGGATACCCGTAACCGTTAACACGAGGGCTGTTTCACCAGCTTGATCAGCCAAACCAGCTAAAATTAATTCAAAATCGGCTAAGTCAATTTCAGCTAACCGATCAGATGCAACCTGTAAGTTGACAACATCCGGCTTCTTGATTAACAAAGACGAGAAAACCGCTCGAATCGTTTCTGGTGTCAGATCATGAAGTGTGCCTGTTCGAATAACCGGCACAGCCACCTTCTCCGCCACAGCAATGATTTTTTCCTGCAGATTTTCATCCAGCTCCTCTGGTAAGTAGACGCCGGCAAAGCGACTAGTTCCAGCCTGCAGTGCCGTTGCTAAAAAGTAAGCTTGATCAGCCGGGGCTAACTCACCTTTTCCACCAGCAGCTTTGGCAGTATAAGCCAGCAAAACCAAGTGATCCCCTGCTGTCTGCAGAGCATTATCCACCAGTTCCTGAACAATTTGCTGGTGCATGGCTGGCCAATTAGACAGAAATTCTTGGTATGCCTGGTCTAATTCTGCCTTCATTGCAGCTTTTTTCATTGCAGAGGCGTCACGTTCTTCAACCGCCTGTGCACCACCGGCCTTTACCTGATCCCAAACCACTTCTTTAGAAAACTCATCAGCAATCGCATCGGCCTGCCAGATAACAACATCTGGATTCTTTTGGTCTAATGCCTGCTTGAAAGGGGTAAATTTATCGGTTGGCCCTAACGCCATTGGGACAGCCAATGCTGATTGGGCAATTGGCTTTTTTTGTTCAAATAATTCTGTAATTTTCATAGTCTAATAATCCGAAAGCCAGCTGAATCAACAGCTGGCTTTTTCTTTCATTGATTGATTTAAAATATTTCGCTTAAAAGAAGTTCATCGAGTAAGAACCATTAAAAGTATCACCCGCAGCAAGAACGTTAACGCCAAATTTTTCCTTGAAGTTTCCGGTTGCATCAACTGTATCAGCAATCCCCCACCATGGCTCGACAGCAATAAAGGGCGCATCTTTACCAGCTGGTGTCCAAATGCCAACAAACTGAGCGTTATCAATTGTCATTTCCATCCCATGCTGATTTGCTAGCCGAGCCAGCAAGAAGGTTGTTTTCTGACGATCAAGTTTGAGAATAATGGCATCGTCATGATAGTCTTCCTGTCGCAAGCGCAATGGAATATTTGAAGAAAATGGCGTGGGCACGTTTGGATTCGAATATGGTCCAACCAGGCGAATCCGATCATAAACCTTTTCTGGCGTCACAGATAAATAGTAATCTGAGAATTTGCCACCATCAAGGGGGAGATTAAAAGCTGGGTGGCCACCAACAGAGAAGAATAATGAATCATGACTCGCTGGGTTTTTGACCTCATATTCCACCTTTAGTGAAGAGCCATTCAAGGTGAAGATGACATCAAAGATAAAGGCAAAAGGATAAATTCGCCGTGTTGATTCGGAATCCTCCAAACGCAAACGAACCGCGTCATCTTGTTCGCTGACAATTAAAAAATCCATATTCCGAGCAAAACCGTGTTGGTTCATATAATAGGTTTGACCAGCCAATTCATACTGGTCCCCCTGCAGGCGGCCTACAATTGGGAACAGGTTAGGTGCATGCCGACCCCAATACATGGGATCCCCATACCAGATATACTCCAGTTCTGCTTCCTTATTCCATGCTGAAATCAGCTCCGCACCATGCTCACTGATCTGTACCTTTAATTTGTCATTCTCCAGAATTATCATAACTTTATTCTACTATCTATTCCCTAGAATGACAATTTAATTGGCCCGTACTGAAAAAACTTTTGGATAAAAATCATCCTTCTCTTTTTGTGTGTCTTTCACTCACCTTTTTTGCCCGTGGAAAGAAATTTTGATAGGAATCCTGAAGCATGGCTTTTGAAACATGGGTATAGATTTGGGTCGTTGAAAGGTTTTCGTGCCCCAGTAATTCTTGCACAGTTCGCATATCAGCTCCCCGATTTAATAAAGCGGTCGCAAAACTATGGCGCAACATATGGGGATGAATTTTACCTGTCAAACTCGTTTTTTTCATTAATTGGTTCAAAATGTAAGTCACACCAGCCGAGGTAATCGGACCGCCATTAGCATTTAAAAACACAACCTCTTCCTGGTCTAATCGGTGGTTTTTAGCTAATAAGCCCGGCCGACAATTTTCCAGATAATCCACCAAGGCCTGCTGAGCATATGAACCAAAAGGTACAAAACGGTCCTTATTTCCTTTCCCGTGAATGAGCGCTAACCGTTGATTTAAATCAATTTGATCCAATGTCAACCCCGCAAACTCAGATACTCGCGTTCCCGTGGCAAATAAAAATTCCAGCAAAGCGGCATCCCGGCGCCAGAGCGGGTGGTCATTTTGATCATAAGCGACTTGGAAGAGTTCCAACAGCTCATTGTCATAAAAAAATTCTGGCAAATGCGCTTGGTGTTTCCGCAGTGCTACCCCGTCAAAGGGATTGTCGGTGGCTAAATTTTCACTTACCAAATAAGCATAGAAATTTTTCAGACTTGAAACCTTGCGGGCAATCGTCGTGCGGGCGAGCATTTGATCATATAGACCAGCCAAATAAACTCGAACATCTAAGCTTTTAATACTAGCAAAGCCTGTGAAACCACCATTATCGGTCAAATAACTAACAAATTCGTCAATATCGGTTCGATACGCTTTCACTGTTTGAAGTGAATAGCCACGTTCTGCCTGCAGGTATTGTTGGTATTGTTGGACAGCATTGATTTCCATATTGCCATTATACAATGGATAAAGGTTAAGAACTCCTTAAGATAGTTAGGATTCCTCTAACCTTGATCGATGTAGCAGTAATTAAAGGACTTGCATTGTATAGTAATACTAATTACAAAAACGATACGGAGGATTTCGTCATGAACCTACCAGTTAATTCAACGAGCAGTTACTTGCGCCACGTTTTGGGGTTGAAGCGGGTCAAAGTCAATGCCTTCTTCTTGAGCATCCGTGATAACATATTAAACCACCGTGACCAACGAGAAGCATGGAAAAACGGCACAACCTTTACACCGACCCACCATGAGGCCAAAGACTTGCTCAATAAGCGGGTCATTGCTGAAAACGACCGTTATTCTTATGGTCGACGCGCTCACCATCAACACAATGATTTTAACTAATCCACCTGAAAAGCCCACTGTTTTGCAGTGGGCTTTTCGGCATTTATCAACAAAATCAGTAGCACCAGCAAAAAATGAGCCCAAAACCAGGTCCTGGTTTGGGCTCATTTTTATTTTTTAATTTTTAAAGGAATGAATTGGCGCTGGCACGTGGCCACCACGATTAATAAAGTCGGCAGAAGACTTAGCCACTACTGGCATAACTGGAGCAGTTCCCAACAAACCACCATAGTCAACCATATCGCCAACTTTGGTACCATTCGTTGGCAAAATGCGCACAGCCGTGGTCTTATTGTTTTGCACACCGATTGCCGCTTCATCAGCAATCATTGCTGAAATCGTTGTTGCTGGTGTATCACCCGGAATGGCAATCATATCCAACCCAACAGAACAAACAGATGTCATCGCCTCTAACTTAGCCAATGACAACGTGCCAGCCTGTACGGCATCAATCATTCCGGCATCTTCTGAAACAGGGATAAAGGCTCCTGACAAGCCACCAACACCTTGTGAAGCCATAACACCACCCTTTTTAACGGCATCATTCAAGAGCATCAAAGCAGCAGTTGTTCCGTGCGTTCCAACTTGTTCCAAGCCGATTTCTTCCAAGACTTCAGCCACAGAATCACCGCGTGCTGGAGTTGGTGCCAAGGACAAATCAACAATTCCAAATGGTACCCCGAGGCGTTCCGCTGCAATTGTCCCCACTAACTGACCAACACGGGTAATCTTGAAGGCCGTCTTTTTAATGGTTTCGGCAACCACTGTGATCGATTCACCCTTCACCTGTTCTAAAGCACGCTTAACGACACCAGGACCCGAAACACCGACATTAATCACCACATCTGGTTCTGAAACACCATGGAAAGCTCCAGCCATAAAGGGGTTATCTTCAACGGCATTGGCAAAGACAACCATCTTTGAATTTGCTGTATCAGACTTGTCCGTAATGGCCTTAATCGTTTCACCCATCAATTTCACGGCATCAAGGTTGACCCCGGCCTTAGATGAACCAACGTTAATGGATGACATCACCACATCCGTTTGCGTCAAAGCATTTGGCAATGACTTAATCAAGGCTAAATCACCGTGTGAAAAACCTTTTTGCACCAAGGCGGAGTAACCACCGATAAAGTCAACACCAACTTCCTTGGCAGCATCGTCTAAGGCATGCGCCAAAACAAGGATTTCCTTTTCATCAGCATTGCCAGCAATTAGGGAAACGGGCGTCACTGAAATACGCTTATTCGTAATGGGTACACCATATTCGCGTTCAATCTGTTGACCAACTGCTACCAAGTTCTTGGCATAGGTTGTGACCTTCTTATAAACGTTCTTCGCCGTTTCATCAACTGAGCCACCAACCGTGTCCAGCAAAGAAATCCCCATCGTAATTGTTCGGATGTCAAAATTATCTTCTTTGACCATCTGAATTGTTTCTCGAATTTGTGTTGTATCCATTATTTGCTTCTTTTCTTTGTCTTTGTTCGCACTAATTTTTTAAATTAGATGTGGGACATCGTATCAAAAATTTCTTCTCGTTGTACATGCACCGTGACACCTAAGCGAGCGCCTTCTTCTTTGACAGAGGCATAGACTTCATCAAAATCAGCAGCAGCGTCGATTGCTACTAACATTGACATTGTAAAGGTCTGCGACATAATCGTCTGCGACATATCCAAAATGTTGACTCCATGTTTTGACAAGGTGGTTGCGATGCCAGCTACAATTCCTGCTTGATCCTGGCCAACAACGGTGACAACTGCTTTAATCATGATTTTCTCCTCTAATTGATCGTTTTAAACCTGATTTTTGTCAGGCCTGCCTTTTTCTGATTTTTAGATAACTTCGCCATCGTATGGCTTTGCTGGCAAAGCTTCTAAATCATACGCAGCGACATCTTCAATCTTGTCAAAGTATGCCGTTAATGACATGGCAATCATCAAGTTCAACGTAATATCTGCTTCCTCTTTGATGACCACAACCGGGATTCCCTTAGCTTTTGCATAACCGATTTCCCAAGCAGTGCCTGAATCAGTATCGGCCCGGTCAAAATCAGCCAACGCTACCATCACATCACAATTATCAATGGCTTCAACGTCAGACCCATAGGCAGCATGACGCCATGGTTCCGAAAAAAGTTCATATTCAGCATGCTGATGCTTCCGAGGTGAAAAAACGTGGCCCACCTGGTCGTGTTCTTCCAAGACCTTTTCAAGACGCTCAGCCTTCTTAATCTGTGTTTCTGAAAAAAATGGTCCAGCCAAATAAATCCGCTTTGCCATGGATAATTCTCCTTTTCTTACCTGCTTATCTATTCTATTAGTTTACCAAAAGCAGGTTGCAACGGGATAACATTCTAAATGAAAAATAGAACAAAAATAGAACATTGGCCACACTTTGTCACCAATGTTTGTCTTTAGCTCATCTGATAGCGACGGTGGCCATTTTGCCAGCCAACAAATTGGCAGCGATCCGTGTTTTTGGGACCCGCCGTCGTCGCATCAACCTGATAATCAAATAGCTGTGAGTTGAAGACATCCTCATACTCACTAACTGAAAGCAAACGACGGTCGGCCAACATCGTAACGACGTCCTGGCCGACAATAGCAGATTGGAAGTTTTCTTGGATTTTTAATGAAAAGAGTTCGGCCTCTGCTCCAGAACCATAAGAAAAGACGGCCAACCGTTGACCTGCAATGATTTGTCCCTGTTGCAATAACGAAAGCAGCGCGAGATAGACTGACCCTGTGTAGAGGTTACCAACTTGACGGTTATAAACCTGTGAGGCCGCCAGTTGCTCCTGCAAAAATTTTTGCTGCTCAGGCGTTGCTTGGTCCAGAATCTGGTCCAAGGCCTTCTTCCCCATCTTCGTGTATGGTAAATGGAAGGCAAAACCTGCAAAGTCAGCCAACGCTAACTTTGTCTTGGCTGTATATCGGCTCCAAAGCGTCAAAAACATTTCCTTGTAAATATCCGTTGACAGATGACCGTCAACCAAGGCCGTTGTTGAGGCCACTGGTCGCCAAAAATCAGGAACGTCCTGACTCATATAAACAGAGTCATCTTCGATAGCAGCAATAGCTGGGTCAGCGCTGACCACCATGGCAATTGCACCGGCCCCCTGTGTGACTTCTCCGGCTGTCTTCAATCCATAGCGGGCGATATCGGCCGCAATAACCAAAACTTTCTTATCAGGATGCAGGCGCACGTAGTCCTTGGCTTGCATCAGACCGTAAGTGCCAGCATAGCAAGCCTGCTTCATTTCAATGGTGCGAATGTATGGCGATAAATTCAATAACTTCTGCGCAAAGACGGCCGCTGATTTGGAATTATCCACCCCAGATTCAGTGGCAAAAATCAGCATCTCAATCGCCTCAATATCTGCAGCAGTCAAGATTTTTTTAGCGGCATTGACGCCCATTGTCACCACGTCTTCGTAATTTGGCACGACAGACTGAACCGACTGGCCAATTCCAATCGTATATTTATCAGGCTCATCGCCTCTCGCTTTGGCCAATTCGACCATATCAAGCGCTAGTCCTGGTGTGTAGAAAGCTAATTTATCAATACCTACAGTCATTAAAAATCTCCTTTTTACTTAAGCAAAAAAGCGCTCGAAAGCGCTCCTTAACGGCCTTCACCATCAGCTCATCATTAATCGTACAAGGCCTTCACCTTAGCTTGAATACTGTCGGTGTTAATAAAGTCATCATAAGTGGTATCCAAACGGTCAACGACACCCTTGGCAGAAACTTCAACGATATGGTTTGCCGTCGTCTCCAAAAATTCGTGGTCATGAGATGTCATGATGACAGAACCCTTAAAGTCCGCAACCGCATCGTTCAATGACTGGATTGATTCCAAATCCAAGTGGTTTGTTGGATCATCAAGCAACAAAACGTTGGCCTTTAATAGCATCAACTTAGCCAAAACGATTCGAACCTTTTCACCACCAGACAAAACCTTAATTTGCTTCAAGGCGTCATCACCCTTAAAGAGCATTTGGCCAAGCATACCACGCAATGACGTGTTGTCCTTCTGCTCTTCTTCGGCAAAATCACGCAACCAGTCCAAAATGACCTTTTCCTGGTCGTCGAAATTATCATTCAGGTCCTTAGCCAAATATGACTGGGTTGTCGTGACACCCCAAGTGACAGAACCTGTATCAGGTTCCATCGTACCTGCCAAAATTTGCATCAACGTTGTCGTTGCCAAATCAGACCGGGACAAGATAGCAATTTTGTCGCCAGGACGACCAGTAAAGGTAATATTATCCAAAACCTTTTCACCATCAATCGTCTTGGAAACCCCTTCAACGCGAACTAAGTCATTTCCTAATTCACGGTTCAACGGGAAGGAAATGTAAGGGTACTTACGAGATGAAGGCTTGATATCATCCAAAGTAATCTTATCCAACTGCTTCTTACGAGCTGTTGCCTGCTTTGACTTTGAGGCATTGGCTGAGAAGCGCGCGACGAATTCCTGCAGCTGCTTAATTTGCTCTTCCTTCTTAGCATTTTGCTGTGAGGCCAAGCGTTGTGCCAATTCAGCTGATTCACGCCAGAAATCGTAGTTTCCAACGAACGGCGTAATCTTACCGTAGTCGACATCTAAGATATTCGTTGAAACAACATTCAAGAAGTGACGGTCGTGCGAAACAACAATTACGAGGTTCTCAAAGTCGGCCAAGAAGTCTTCCAACCAAGCAATCGTTTGCACGTCCAACCCGTTGGTGGGCTCATCCAAAACCAAGATATCTGGATTACCAAACAAGGCCTGAGCCAACAAGACCTTCACCTTATCGTTTTCAGTCAAGTCGCCCATCATGCTCTGTTGCATTGATTCATCGATGCCCAACTTCGTCAATAGTTGGGCTGCTTCAGTTTCAGCGTTCCAACCGTCCAGCTCTTCAAATTCAGCAGACAAGTCGCCTACTCGCACCCCATCTTCATCTGAAAAATCAGGCTTAGCATAGATAGCATCCATTTCAGTCTTAACCTGGTAGAGGCGTTCATGTCCCTGGATGACCGTATCCATCACCGTAAAGTCGTCAAAGGCGAAGTGATCCTGCTGCAAAGATGACATCCGGTCGTTATCACTAATGCTGATGACACCCTCAGTCGGTTCCAATTCTCCTTGAAGCAATTTCAAAAAGGTTGACTTCCCAGCACCATTGGCTCCGATAATGCCGTATGTATGGCCCGGGACCAACTTTAAGTTAACGTCCTGGTAAAGTTTCTTACCAGAAAATGAAAATGACATGTCTGCAACAGTAATCACGAATGCTTCCTCCAAAGGGGTAAAAAGTAAAAAATTATTCTCTTAGTATTTTAACAGAAAAGCGCCCCCTTTTGGGGGACGCTTTCTTTGATTATTTAAAGATCTTCATAACCGCCATCGATTGGCAATAAGTCTTCATCAGGATCAGACCGGGTATCAGACCAAAAAGTAAAAATCGTCAAAACCAAGTACAAACCGGCTAAATAATAACCGTATTCAGTATCAACCCAGTCAAAATACCAGGTCGTCACCAAGGCAAAAAGCAGTGGCTGCGCAAAAATCCAGTAAAAACGCAGACCTTGCTTGCGAATGTAAGCACCAAAGTACAAGGCAAAGCCCCCATTTAAGACAAAGCAAAGCCAAAAGACCAGATTAATATCTGACCAATCAAATTTGTCGGCCATAAATGGCAAGAAGACTGCCACGAAAAGCATGACCAATAAGTTATAAAACCAAGCAGAGTGGTGTAATTTATTTAAAAAATTACGCATGTAAAAACCTCATTCACAGTGAAATTGTTATAACAGATTATAGGCTGTTTAACCTATGAGGGCAAGGTTTTTCACAACCTAGACTCATTTTTCTGTTATTTTTCTAATTCTAATAATGTTGATAAAGCGGCTAACGTGTACAGTGGTGCCGTTTCCGCCCGCAAGATTCGGGGCCCCAAACCACCGGGACGATAACCGGCCTCTTGCAAGGTATTAATCTCCTTTTCAGTCAAACCACCTTCTGGTCCAAAGACGGCAACAAAATGCTGACCGGGTTGACTAATCTGTGCCAAATCCACCAAAGCCGCTTTTTCTCCCTGCTTAGCAGATTCTTCCCAAGCAACCAACCCCTGATCTTTTTCCAGTGCCAAAACCTCAGCAAAATCAGCAAAACGAATTTCTGGCACTTTCAGCCGGTGTGATTGTTCGGCAGCACCGACTGCCTTGGCCCGCAACCGCTCTAACTGTTTAGCTTTCTGTTTTTCATTCCAAGCAACGACCGACCGCTCCATCGGCACGAAAAGTAAGCGACTGGCACCCAGTTCGGTTGCCTTCTCCGCCAGCCACTCGTTGCGATCTTTTTTAATTGGAGAAACCACCAACGTGACTTCAACAGGTAATTCAACCTGCTGATCAATGTCGGTTAGCACCTTAATCACCGCCTGACTCTGGCCGATTTCTTCGACCTGCCCAAGCACCAAGCGCGATTGGCCATCAAAAAATTCCGCTTTTGTACCCACTTTGGCTCGTAAAACCTTAACCAAGTGCTTAAAGGCCGGCATATCTGCTGTCAAGATGATGGTCTTTTGAATCGGTTCTTCTAAAAAATAACGTTGCATCGTTTTCTCTTCCTAAAAAATCAGTCGCTGATTAAGTCATCCGCCTTTTTTGTAATAAAGGCATGCCAAGTTCCTTGGTTCAAGTGCTGAACAATCGTCAGTCCGTGGCTTTTTAAAGCCCGCTCAATGGCTGGTTCCACATCGTCATAAATTCCCGAAACTAAGAAGTAACCACCTGCCGTGAGCATTGGCACTACTTGGGGAATCAGTGGCGTAATCACATCAGCTAAAATATTCGCCATAATTAAATCAGATTGATTCCATTCTTTTGGTACATCCTGCATCAAATCCGACGCAATAACGGTCACATCATGCGCCACAGGGTTTAACGCTAAATTAGCTTGGGCCGTCGAAACCGACTCTTGGTCAATATCAGTTGCCAATACTAAACCAACCCCCAGGTGTTTAGCAGCTACCGCTAAAACACCCGACCCAGTCCCAACGTCAATCGTTTTTTCACCGCCACGCACCACTGTTTCCAAGGCTTGAAGCATCAAAGAAGTGGTTGGATGCGTACCGGTCCCAAAGGCTTGGTCGGGATCCATCACAATTAATTTTTCTTGGTCCTGATCTTTTTGGTAGTCTTCCCAAGCGGGCACAACCGTAAACTGGTTGGTCACCCGACTAGCATGGTAGTAATTTTTCCATTCGTTTTCAAAGACAGTTGAGTCCAATTTCTCCTGTGAAATTGGTTGACTATTAATGGCTAGCCCCCGTTCAGCAAGGGTTGTTAACCCGTCAATATAAGTTGCAATCTGCTTTTCAAAGCCCTCTTGCTGAATATCTTGGTAAATGGTAACCGTCTCTGTCCCCTGCTCGGCGCCCTCTGCTCCAAGTGCTACCAAAGTTGCAATCACCACATCCTGATTTTCAGCCGGCACCTGCCAAACAACCTTTTGATACGTAATCATCTTTTTCCTCGTTTACTATTCCTACAACAACACAAATAAAAACGAGGACCGCTTGGTCCCCGTCCCAAATCGTGTTAATTATTAGCATCTGCCATCGTAACCTTCACTGGTGCGACATTATTGGCAATTGTCTGCTCAACCTTATTATTGGCCTCTTCTTCGGCCATGCAATCGATGACCACTTTCCCCATCGTGTGGTGACTAGTGACATCCTGATTGGCACGACGTACATTTTCAGCCGATAATCCCTGATAAACCTTTGTAACGGTTGGCCGAATTACCCCTTGGTCCAAAAGGTTAGCGACATCACGCAAAATTTGTCCCTGCTCAGCAAGGTTAAAGTTCTCATTGCCACGCGCTAACATAAAGGTCCAAGAAAAGGAAACGGCCTTACTCTTTAAGTCACCTAAGTCAACTGGTAAAGTAGTTTCAACAATGGCCGCGATTTCACCATAGGGCTTAATGACCGCCGCCATCAAGTCCCAATAGGCCGTCGTATCCTGCAAGTTGGCAATGTAGTCAACTTGAGCAAAGTTAATGGCTACCAACTGTTTTTGCAAGTCTTCATGATAATCAAGGACAAAATCAGCACCCAATTCTCTCACCCAGTTCTTTGACTCAGTTGTTCCCGCCGTTGCAATCACTGTTAGTCCGAGATACTTGGCCATTTGAACCAAGACTGAACCAACACCACCAGCACCATTGATAATGAGCACTGATTTTCCTTGGGCACTATTCTGAATGATCGGTAAATGAAAACCATGGTGCAAAACATCATGAGCCGTAATGGCAGTCAAAGGCATGGCTGCGGCATCCACATTGTCTAAATTCTTTGGTGCCAGCGCAATTAAGTCCGCCTCAATCACTTGAAACTCGGCATCGGCACCGAAGGCGTGTTGCTTACCAGCGTAAAAGACGCGGTCGCCGACAGAAAAGTCCGTCACGTCCTTACCAACCTCTTCAATCACACCAACAACATCAAGACCAAAAACGCGAAAGACGCCATCCTGACGATAACCAGCCCGCATCTTCGTATCAACAGGGTTAACAGCTGTTGCCAATATTCGAACCAAAACCTCATCGCCGTTTGGCTTTGGTTGGCGTACTTGTCGTTCCACAAAAGCGTCTGTTGCTTCTAAAGGCCCATTATGAGTGATACCAATTGCAATCATTTTGGGTCGAAAATAGTTGGTTATTTTTTGAAATACAGTTTTTAAGGACATTCAACTATGCTCTCCTTCGAATCGTTTGTACCGTTATTTTAAACTGGATTCTTTATTTTTTCAAACAAGACCACTCAGGTGGTAACAAACTTAATTACCGCGAGCATACTTTTCGTCATCATCCGTCTGCAAAACCGCCATAAAGGCTTCTTGAGGAACGGTAACCGTTCCCACGGCTTTCATCCGCGCTTTACCACGCTTCTGCTTGTCCAAAAGCTTCGCCCGCCGATCAGGATCACCCGTGTGAATCTTTGAAGTCACATCCTTTCGGTAAGCCTTAATGTTTGTTCGAGCCAAAATTTTGTTGCCAATTGCTGCTTGAACCGGAATTTCAAAGTTTTGCCTTGGAATGATTTCCTTCAGTTTAGAAGTAATCACGCGACCCCGTTCTGCCGCAAAATCACGGTGCACGATAAAGGACAAGGCATCGACCTTTTCTGAATTGAGAAGAATATCAATTTTGACCAAATCAGCTGGGCGATAGCCATCGATTTCATAATCCAAAGAAGCATAGCCACGCGTTGATGATTTCAACTTGTCAAAGAAATTAAAGATAATTTCGGACAACGGCAAATAATACTTGACGTTCACCCGGTTTTCATCCAAGTACTCCATTGTATCGAATTCGCCACGCTTGCGCTGAGCTAGCTCCATCACTGCCCCAACATACTCATTTGGCACCATAATGTTTCCGTGAATAAACGGTTCTTCAATCATTTTGATTTGTTGACTTTCTGGCAATTCAGACGGGTTTTCAATCATCAAAACCTCACCGTCAACCGTCGTTACTCGGTAAGTAACAGAAGGTGCCGTTGTGACCAAGTCCAAATCGAACTCACGTTCCAAACGTTCTTGAATCACATCCATGTGCAAGAGCCCGAGGAAACCAACTCGGTAACCAAAGCCCAAAGCCTGTGAAGTTTCGGGTTCAAAAGTCAGCGCAGCATCGTTTAACTGCAACTTTTCCAAAGCCTCTCGTAAGTCACCATACTTGGCATTATCTGAAGGATACAATCCCGAATAAACCATTGGTGTCATTGGTTGGTAACCAGGGAGCGGTTCATCGGCTGGATTGTCGACCAGTGTCACCGTATCACCTGAATGTGTGGTTTGAATGTCCTTGATTGACGCCGTCAAATAACCAACGTCACCAGCCATCAGGTAATCACGCTTTTGTGCATCCGGTGACATCACGCCGACTTCCGTCACCTCGTATTCTGCCCCGGTGTTCATCATCTTCACCCGGTCACCAGGTTTAACAACACCCTCACGCACTCGCAAGTTCACTACTACGCCACGATAGGCATCATACTGTGAGTCAAAAATCAAAGCCCGTAATGGCGCTTCCAGATCACCATCCGGTGCTGGAAAATCAGAAACAATCCGTTCTAAGAGTTCAGGAATACCGATTCCCTGCTTAGCCGAGACTAGGACGGCATCAGAAGCGTCAAGACCAATCACATCCTCAATTTCGCCCTTGACCATCTCTGGATCAGCAGCAGGCAAATCAATTTTATTAATGACCGGTAAGATTTCAAGGTCATTATCAATTGCCAAATAAACATTGGCTAAGGTTTGCGCCTCCACTCCCTGGGCGGCATCGACCACTAAGATGGCCCCTTCCGCCGCTGCCAAAGACCGTGAAACCTCGTAAGAGAAGTCCACGTGCCCCGGTGTATCAATCAAATGAAAGATATAAGTTTCGCCATCATTAGCTTTATAATGAACCTCAACCGCATTCAATTTGATGGTAATGCCGCGCTCCCGTTCCAAATCCATGGTATCCAGCAGCTGGTTTTGCATATCACGCTCGGCCACCGTTTGGGTCTGTTCCAAAATCCGGTCGGCAATCGTCGACTTTCCGTGGTCAATATGAGCCACGATTGAAAAGTTTCGAATGCGCTTTTGCCGTTTTTTTAATTCTTCTAAAGTAAAATCTGCCATGAATATCCTGCTTTTTTAGAGTCTGTACTTACTCTTCATTTTACAGGAAAACCCTGGTGAAACAAAGCGTTATTCTTGCTTTGCCTTAATACTTGAAATCTTCAAAAGGCATTCACTCAAGGTCAACCAAGCAAACATTAACAACATATTGGCTAATTTTAGTGGTCTCCCAGATCACTTTCATGCACAAAAAAACAGGTAGATGCTATTCTCACCTGTTTCTTTAGTCAAGTAAACTTATAAGTTTACTTATTTGACAACGATTTGTTCAATATCCCCAAGGCCAACTATCAACTTGTCTAAGGCCTGCAACTGTGCATAGCGGTTATTCTTAATCGCCTTCTTCTTGTCATTAACCAACGTATTTTCAAAGTAAGCAGCAATTGGTTCTTGCAAGGCAGCCAATGCTTGATACAGTGATTCTGCGCCCTGTTTCTCCAAGTCAACCAAGTTCAAGTTCTTGCTTGCTGCGTACAAAGCCTTTTCCTGATCATTTTCAAACAAGTCCGGCTTAACAGGGACATCACTGCGTTCTTTACTAGCTAAGCGACTTACTCGAGACAAAGACTCAATCACATCGCGGAAGTTTGCATCCTTTGAATGCTTTGCTAAGACCGCTGTTCGGTCGGCCACGTAAACCAAATCACCAGTTACTACGTTGGCCGTTCCAGCAGAAACGATGTCAGAACGAACGCCAGCATCGGCTGCTTGCTTCTTGACACGGTCTGTCAAAAAGGCCATGACCTGGGCCAAATCAGCATCCGCTACATTCTTGTTTTGGTCCTTGAAGTTAGCCAAAACGGTTTCCAAGTCAAGACGCCAGTCATGCGCTTCCAGCGTCTTAACGACTCCAGTTGCTGCCCGACGTAAACCATAAGGGTCGTTGGCACCTGAAGGAATCAGGTCAGCCGCAAAGAAGGTCACGATGGAATCGAGCTTATCGGCGACAGCCAACACCGCTCCAATTTTTGAAGCAGCTACTGCGCCGGTTGCTGAAGTTGGCAAATAGTGTTCCAAGATCGCATGAGCAACGACGTCATTTTCACCAAAGAGCTTGGCGTAGTGTTCCCCCATCACACCCTGCAATTCGTCAAATTCACCGACCATGCCAGTCATCAGGTCAAACTTATAAATTTCAGTGGCCCTGTTCAAATCAGACAACTCTTCGTATGAAAGACCAAGTACTTGTCCCAATTGACCAGCCAAAGCCCGGACACGAACCATGTGTTCGTAGACGGTACCAATTTTTTCATGGAAGACCAGTTTTTTCACCCGGTCCATGTAGTCATCAATCGACTTTTGTTGGTCTTCTTGGTAGAAGAAGACAGCGTCTTCCAAACGAGCAACCAAGACCTTTTCATTTCCGGCAACCACGTTGGCCAAGTTTTCTTCATTTCCATTGCGGACAGAAAGGAAGTGTGGCAATAGGTCACCCTGGTCATCCGTCACAAAGAAGAAGCGTTGATGGTCACGCATCGAAGTTATCAAGACTTCCTTTGGCAAATCCAGGTACTTTTGGTCAAAGTTACCGGCGAAGGCCGTTGGCCATTCGACGATATTATTAACTTCTTCCAAAAGGTCTTGTGCTTGATCAGTGGTCAAATTCAAGTGCCAGTTTTGGCTCTGAGCAATCTTTTCCAACTGCGCTTGAATGGTTGCCTTGCGTTTGGCTGCATCAGCCATCACAAAAGCATCTTGCAATGTCTGCTCATATTCAGCAGCACCCGCAATCGTCACATTTTCCGTTGATAAGAAACGGTGACCACGAGTTGTCCGACCTGTTTGAACGTTCAAAACAGAAAAATCAACCACATCCTGGTCCAAAAGGGCCACTAACCAGCGGATTGGACGGATATAAGCGAAACTGTGATTGCCCCACTTCATGTAAGTTGAGAAGGTCATTTTTTCAACAACTTCCTTGCCCAACTTTGCTAAAATTTCCGCAGCTGAAACACCGGCAATTTCAGTCTTGGCCCACAAGTAGCCATCCTTCTCGATCAAGGCTTCTGGCGTCGTCTTCTGTCCACGAGCAA
This sequence comes from Fructobacillus sp. ESL1096, assembly GCF_058511985.1. Lineage (NCBI taxonomy): Bacteria > Bacillati > Bacillota > Bacilli > Lactobacillales > Lactobacillaceae > Fructobacillus > Fructobacillus sp. ESL1096. Next base: position 1,350,282 of record NZ_CP196400.1, on the reverse strand, counting down.
ATCCCTGAGCAGCCTTCGACCAATCACCGTTGTCATCCTTAGCGCGGTCAATGGCTGGTCCCCGCTTTTCTTCTTCAACGGCTTTTGAGCCGGTCGCCAAGCCAGTCAATTCGACAGCTAAGCGTCGTGGCGTTGAGAATGGCTTCATCGCTTCATAATCGAGTCGGTGTTCGTCTAAGAAATCAGAAACTCGGTCGACAAGCTGCTTTTCAGAACTCGTCACCAAGTGGGCTGGCATTTCTTCCAAACCAATTTCTAAAATAAAATCTGCCATTAGTCCTGCTCCTCCTTCTTGGCGTACTTTCCCTTAGCACCCAAGTACTTTTCACGTAATGCCTCGTCCTTTAACAATGGGAAGCCAAGCTTAGCTCGTTCTTCAATAAAGACCCTTGAAACCTGCCGAGCCATTGTTCGAATTCGGTGCAAATAACCAGCTCGTTCTGTTACAGAAACCGTTCCTCGGGCATCCAAAAGGTTAAAGGTATGAGATGACTTCAAAATATAGTCATAGGCCGGATGAACCAAGCCTAATGCCAAATTATGCTGAGCTTCCTTTTCATAATCATCAAAATGTTGGAGTAACATTTCCTGATTTGACTCCTCAAAGGCATACTTTGAGTGTTCATATTCCGGTTCTTTGAAAATATCACCATACAGAACGCCATGACCCCATTCCAAATCATAAACCGTTGGCACATCCTGGATGTAAGAGGCTAGCCGTTCCAAACCATAGGTGATTTCAGCCGTAACGGAATCAACTTCAATTCCACCAACTTGTTGGAAATAAGTGAACTGCGTCACTTCCATCCCGTCTAACCAAACTTCCCAACCGATTCCGGCCGCACCCATTGAAGGATTTTCCCAGTTATCTTCAACAAAACGAATGTCATGTTCCAAGGGCTTAATACCCAAGGCTTCCAAAGAAGCAAGGTACAATTCCTGAATATTGTCAGGTGAAGGCTTCATCACTACCTGAAATTGGTGGTGTTGGAACAAACGGTTTGGATTGTCACCATAACGACCGTCGGCTGGTCGCCGCGAAGGCTGAACATAGGCTGCTCGCCAGGGTTCTGGACCGTTAGCGCGCAAGAAGGTATAAGGGCTTTGAGTTCCCGCTCCAACTTCGTTATCGTAAGCCTGCATCAAGTTAGCGCCCTTTGCGGCCCAAAACTCTTGCAGGGTCAAAATAATGTCTTGTACTGATAATTTTTCACTGGACATAAGTCTTTCCTTTATTTTTCATCATTAAAATTTTAAAACAATGTGACGAATTTACGGCTTTCGATCACCTTCCTGGTCCGCTTTTAAATCAGCGAACTTCTTCGTCATGGTTGGATTATTCCTCGTCAACTTTTTGACGGTCAAATCCTCCAACTTATTGTTAGCAAGACGAATCTGATTTTCAGAAGTCGTCAAGCTCTTTTTCACGTTTTCCATCTGACTAATCGCCCGGTCAATCTGTTCGATTGCTTTTTGGAAGTTACTCGAGTAGGAATTATAATTTTTAGCAAAGCGATCCTTAAAGGCGGTGATACTATCCTCAAAATTGGTAATATCAATGTTTTGATTTTGCTCCTCAATCAGCGCCCGCCGGTATTGAAGCGAGTCCAAGGCCGCGTTGCGTAAAAGGCCGATAAAATGAACAAAAAATTGCGGGCGGATGACGTACATCTTCTCGTAGTCCGGTACCTGAACAATTCCGGTATTATAGTACTCATCATCGGCTTCCAGCATCGAGACTAAGACAGCATATTCGGTGTTCTTTTCCCTGCGGTCCTTATCCAGTTCCTTAAAAAAGTCAGCATTTTTATGCTTCTGTTCAGTTGCGTCCGCCTCGTTTTTCATATCAAACATGATCGAAATAAATTCCACACCATCCTGATAATCTCGGAAAATAAAATCACCCTTCGATCCGGATTGCTTTGAAACCTCGTTGTCCTTCTCAAAGTAGGCATTAGGAAAGGCGTATGGGCGGATTTTGTTGAACTCCTGGTGAGCGTAAACTTCTAGGCTTTCACCAATCTCTTTAGTTGACTGCCGAGCCTTAAAGTCCTTATAGAACTCGACTTGCTCTTGGGCGGCCTGCAGTTGGGCATCATAGTCCGACTTCACCTTTGCCAAGGCCAACTCTTGATCGCGACCTTGGTTTTCAACTTGATTTTTCAAATCGGCTAGTTGCTTTTCTAGTTCCTGTCGATTCTGCCCAGCCTGGTCCTTTTCAGCCTGGTAGGCGCTCTGCAGATGTTCCTTTTGTTTAGCCAGCGCCAACTCCTTTGTGGCAGCCTCCTGATCCTTGAACGCAGCCAACTGTGAACGTAGCTGAGTCAGTTGCTCTTGCAGTTTTGCCTTATCTTGCTGCGCTGCATCCTTTTCAGCCTGTTTAGCCTTCTCCAATGTCAAATCAGCCTTTTGCTTTTCCTGGTCAATTTGTGCCTTTAATAAGCGTTGTTGACTCTTTTCCCAATCGACCTTTTCCTGAGCTAATTTTTCATCAATGGCCGTTTGCACAGCCACGCCAAGTTGATTCGTATCAACTTGAAGTTCGTCTTTCAAATCCAAGGTATCGCCAACATGGCCGTCCTCGTTTAAAACCAAAACCGTGTCCGACTCCAAATGATACTTCAGTTTGGCCATAAACCCCTCCTTATCTGACAAAAAAAACCGCGGTTCACAGCCCCAATGTCAAAATTTGACATCAGGACGCTAACGCGCGGTTCCACCTGATTTCCAACAACCAATTGCTCAGTCGTTGACACTTTCACGGTTCTCAGCTCACCGGGTGCCAGACCGGGTCAAAGCCTTAAACTAATCTATTCATATTATGCCGATTTTTCTTAAAAAGGTCAAGAAAAAAACTTGTTTAAGACAGAAAAAGCCCACTAACCAAGTGATTAGCAAGCTTTTTCAGTAATCATCATCGATCTAATACTCTTAGATTTTCAACAATTCTTTTTCTTTTTCTGCTGCAATTTCATCAATTGCCTTTGTGTTGTCATCCGTCAACTTTTGAGCCTGATCCTCAGCGTCATGGACTTGGTCTTCGGTCATTTCCTTGTCCTTTTTGATTGCATCCATGGCATCACGACGAACGTTACGAACAGCAACCTTAGCCTTTTCGGCCTCAGCCTTAACATCCTTCGCCAATTCCTTACGACGTTCTTCCGTCATTTGTGGAATAGCCAAACGCACGATGTTACCGTCAGAAGCTGGGTTCAAACCCAAATCAGAAACGTTAATCGCCGTCACGATTGCTTCTAAGGCGTTCTTGTCAAATGGTGTAATCAAAAGCAAACGTGCTTCAGGTACTGAAATCGAAGCAACTTGGTTCAACGGCACCATCGCACCGTAATATTCTACTTCTACTCGGTCCAAAATGCGGGGGTTGGCCCGACCAGTCCGAATTTCTGCTAACTCACGACGCAAAGCTTCTTGAGCGCCCTGCATCCGTTCTTTGGTACTTGTAAAATCAAAAGCCATTATTTTTCTCCAGTGACTGTGGTTCCAATTGTCTCGCCCTTAATGACCCGTTCGATATTACCTGGTTGGTTCAAGTTAAAGACAACAAGTGGCATGTTGTTTTCCATTGAGAGGGATGAAGCGGTTGAATCCATGACCTTCAAGCCTTTTTGAATGATGTCTAAGTGCGTCAAAGTGGTAAATTTCTGAGCATTTGGGTTCGTATTTGGATCTGAATCATAGACACCATCAACACCGTTCTTTGCCATCAAAATCGCGTCAGCATTAATTTCGTTGGCCCGCAAAGCAGCGGTTGTATCAGTTGAGAAGTATGGCGAACCAGTTCCCGCAGCAAAGATGACAATCCGCCCCTTTTCAAGGTGGCGAATGGCCCGACCACGAATGTAAGGCTCTGCAATCTGTTGCATCGTAATCGCCGTTTGCACGCGTGTATCAACACCGGCTCGCTCTAAAGCATCTTGAAGGACCAAAGCGTTCATAGTCGTTCCAAGCATTCCGGTATAATCAGCGCGTGACCGCTCCATCCCAACACGGGCAGCGGGTTCACCACGCCATAGGTTACCACCACCAACAACGATGGCAATTTGAGTGCCCATATCATGGACTGCCTTGATTTCCTTGGCAATTTGGGCGACTGTCTCCAGGTCAATTCCCTGACCCTTAGCACCAGCCAAGGCTTCGCCTGACAGCTTCATTAAAACTCTTTTATACTTTGTATCCGTCATGGTTTTCCTCTTTCTTATCGCTATCTATTATAGCAAAAATATAGTCGCCAATTCCAAAAAAAAAGCATCCAAATTTTTGGATACTTTTTAAATGAACTTAGTTGTTGATTTGCTTAGCAACTTCTTCAGCCAAGTTTGTGGTTTGCTTTTCGATACCTTCGCCAACTTGGTAGCGAACGAATGACTTCACAGTCATACCGTTTTGCTTAACGAAATCAGCAACCTTTTGGTCACCATTCTTAACAAAATCTTGGTCCAGCAAAGTGATATCCGCCAAGAACTTCTTGATCCGGCCTTCAACCATCTTTTCCTTGATGTTGTCAGGCTTGCCATTCAAGTCTTCAGAAGCCAATTGAACTTCCTTTTCCTTAGCAATAACATCTGCAGGAACTTGATCATCAGAAACATACTGTGGCGCAATAGCGGCGATGTGCATAGCCACGTCACGGGCTGCTTCTTCATTTGAACCAGTCAAAACGGCCAAAGCAGAAATTGAGCCACCCATGTGTGAGTAAGCACCGAAGACTTCACCGTCAGTCTTTTCAGCAGTAGCGAAACGGCGCAAAGTAATCTTTTCACCAGTAATCTGAGAAACGTTGATGATCTTATCGTTAACAGTTCGGTCTTCTTCACCAGCAACTGGTAAAGCTAAAGCAGCTTCAACGTCTGCAGGTTGCTTTTCCAAGATTGTCTTAGTAACAGCAACTAACAAGTCATTAAATTCCTTGTTACCGGCAACGAAATCAGTTTCTGAGTTCAATTCGATGATGGCAGCCTTGTTGCCTTCAGTCATCACGTAAGTCATACCTTCGGCAGCAACACGGTCACCCTTCTTAGCGGCCTTTGCCATTCCTTTTTCACGCAACAAGTCAATTGCCTTTTCGATGTCGCCTTCAGCTTCAACCAAAGCCTTTTTGGCATCCATCATTCCAACAGATGTCTTATCACGTAATTCCTTCACTAACTTTGCAGTAACAGCCATGCAAATGCTCCTTTAGCTTCTTTATTATCTTTTAACAGTCTCTAGTATAGCATAGAAAAAGCCGTTCAGCGTCCCAAGCAGGTCCACCGGAACGGCAAATCAATAAACGAATTTCAACTTAGTTGTCTTTTTCAACGATTGTTGTGATTTCTTCGATTGATTCCGTGTTTTCGTCACCTTCGATGAAAGCATCTTCAGCAGCGTTGTCTTGACCTTGACGGCCTTCGATAACGGCATCAGCCATATTAGCAGTAATCAAACGAATGGCACGGATAGCGTCATCGTTTGCAGGAATCTTAACATCAACATCGTCAGGATCAGCGTTTGTGTCAATCATAGCAACAACAGGGATGTTGAGCATGTTGGCTTCCTTAACGGCGATTTCTTCCTTCTTAGGGTCAACAACAAACAAAACATCTGGCAAGTCTTGCATGTCTTCGATTCCACCCAAGAACTTTTCCAACTTCTCACGTTGCTTGTTCAACAAGACAACTTCCTTCTTAGGCAGTTGTTCGAAAGTACCATCTTCGGCCATTGCCTTCAAGTCCTTCAAACGTTGAACACGCGTCTTGATTGTGTTCCAGTTAGTCAAAGTTCCACCCAACCAACGGTGGTTGATATAGAATTGACCAGCACGTGTTGCTTCTTCAGCGATTGCATCAGATGCTTGCTTCTTAGTACCAACAAACAAGATGTTAGCCCCATCAGCTGAAGCATTACGGATAAAGTTGTAAGCTTCGTCAATCAACTTAACAGTCTTTTGCAAGTCAATGATGTGAATGCCGTTACGTTCCGTAAAGATGTATGGTGCCATCTTTGGGTTCCAACGACGAGTTTGGTGTCCAAAGTGAACCCCTGCTTCGAGGAGTTCCTTCATTGTAATAACTGCCATAGTGGCCTCCTAGGTTTAACCTCCGGTAAATTCTTGGTCCGTGCTGACAAATGATCAATCACTTGCACCTGCACGTTCTCGTTTACCGTGTGTATTTTTGTTGTATCCACAACAGATACTAGTTTACTAAGGTTTTGAGCGAAAAGCAAGGATTTTTCTGATTTTAACTAGAACATATTACTTCAAAGAAAAAACCAGCCATAATCGGCTGGCCAATGTTTCTAATCTTGTTCGTTGCCTAATTCCTGACCCAAAGTTTTGGCCAAAACAGCATTTTGTCCAGTTTGGTCCAAATCGGCACCATTCGTAACAATCAAATTAGCATCTGACTTAGCCAAAGCTTCGAAAGCATTAATCGATTGGTTATTGAAATAGTTTTGGTCGGCGTTCTTCAAAGCGGCCTGAACCTTATCAATCCGATAACTTTCGGCATCTGCTTTTGTTCGCGTTGCCTCGGCGTTGGCCTTGGCCGTAGCAATTAAGGCCTCATTGTTCGCTTTGGCCCGGAGTTCAATTGACTTGGCCTCCCCTTCAGCTTGCGAAATAGCTGCCACCCGTTCCCGGTCAGCCTTCAACTGTGTGTCCATTGAAGACTGGATAGCTGCACTTGGCTTCAATTCGTCAATGTTAATCCGATCAACATTAATACCATAAGTATTCGTTAAATCACCAATCGCTTCAGCCAAGTCCTTATTAATTTGACTGGTTGAGCCTAAGGCCTCGTTCAATTCCATCCGCCCAATAATGTCGCGCAAGTGACCGCGAACCAATTGTTGCATTGATTCAATCGAATTCGTGTTTTCATACGAATACTTCACAGGATCCGTGATATGGAAGTTCAAAGTCACTGTCGCTCCAATATCAGCGTTATCCTTGGTGATAACTGAATAACCTGCCAACTTCAGTGGTTGCAGGGCCAAGGAAACTGTCCTGATTTTTTGTACCAAAGGCAAGCGGAAATTCAACCCCGTCTGCCGCGTTGACGAATACTTCCCCAACGTTTCCAAAAGGCCAACACTATTTTGAGGCACAATCTTAAAGGAAACCAGGGCCAAAACGATTACAACAATGATGATAATCAGCAAAATCGACATAAATACCGTCCTTACTTTTTCTGGAGGATTAAGACGTTCCCCTCGGCACGCTCAATCACATAGGTCTCTTCTGGAACCACATTAGTCCCAAAAGCTAAATCATAGTGATAAAAATTGCCAATAACCTTCACTAACTTCTCTCTCGGGTCGCAGTCTCTAAAAGACACTTGACGCCCAATAATATTGTTTAATTCAAAAGTAGTAATCATTATTTGCCACCTTCAATTCAAATGATTTATTCCATTTTACCATGGATCAAGAGTCTCATAAAATCCCTCAACCTATTTCTGCCAAATTGTCGAATCGACTGCCCGTTCCATTAGGAAGGCTTCTTTTTGCGGTCGACTCAGGTGCTTAAATTTAGCTTCAGCCGAAAGGGCATCATGCTTATTCGCAAACGTTTCTTGGTAAATCAGTTGCAGTGGGTGCCTGGCCTTTACTCTGGTAAATTTGGCGCCCTTCCCCGCCTGATGGACTAAAAACCGTCGGTGAGCGTTATCGGAAAAGCCACCATAGAAATAGCCATCAGCCGTATAAAGCACATAAAAATCATAAGTCTTGTCATGCTCATCTGCCATGATTGAAGTCTCCCCTCCTTGAAGGTTAGCAAAATTCCCTCCTCGCGCAACCATCTTGATCAAGTTTACAGTTGCCAAGGTTGCCCATACAAAATTTCTTGTACCTGAGGCGTGTACTCGTTAGCAGCTGTATAGGCAATAATTGGTGGCAAAATTCGAACACCACCCGGCTTGCCCGACTTGATCGCTTCTACTAAAACCATGTTGGCTTCACGGTCAGCCTTGCCGTAAACAAACTGAATGCGCTTGACCGCTAATTTTCGGGCAGCTAAGGAGGACATAATATCTTCCAATCTGTCTGGACGGTGCACCAGATAAAATTTACCGTTGTTCTTCAACAACTTATTAGCAACTTGAGCTAAGCGTGGTAAATCAATGGCAATTTCATGCCGGGCTAGCTGATAATGTTCATCCAAGTTTTGCTTGGTTTTTTCATTCAAGGAAAAATAAGGTGGGTTCGACAAAACCGTATCCACCGAGCCCGGCTTAATCTCAGTAAAAATTTCCTGCATATCAGACTGAATCACGCTCACGCGCTTTTCCAAGTGATTTAACACAACTGAACGCTGTGCCATCTCCGCTAAGTCTTGTTGCAGTTCCACTAATTTTACCTGGCCAGTGACCTTGGCAGCATAAAAGAGGCCAATTGCGCCCGTACCTGCTCCCAAATCAACCGAAAGCCCCCGCCCCTTTTGCTTAGGTTTAGCAAAATAAGCCAAGAGAACAGCATCTAACGAGTAAGAAAACATATCTGGATTTTGAATAATTTGAATCTGTTGTGATGGCAGGCCGTCTAGGCGTTCTCCTGCTCGTAATTTTTCTGCTACCATGGTTTGTTGCAATATCTCCATAAACTAAGTAAAATTATTCTGTTAAGTCAATTAGAAAGGGACAAGCAGATGTTATTCTATCGCTTTATCCGGGTCTTTACTGTGACCTTTGTGGCCATTATTAATGGTCGCGTTACCTACCTCCACAAGGAGCGCCTACCAAAAAACGAAAATTATGTTTTGGTTGGACCACACCGTTCTTGGTGGGATCCCGTTTGGTATGCTATGGCGGCCTACCCAAAACGTTTCATTTTTATGGCTAAGAAGGAACTTTTCAAAAATCCCGCTTTGCGTGCCTTAATTACTACCTTGGGCGCCTTCCCAGTTGATCGGCGCAATGTTGGGGCCGATACCATCAAACATCCCGTCAACGAGTTAAAGGATGGCCAGCGCTCGCTCATCATGTTCCCAACCGGATCACGGCATTCTCAAAAGTTAAAATCAGGATCAATCCTGATTGCCAAGCTTTCAAAGAAGCCGATTGTCCCAGCAGTATACCAAGGGCCTGTGAAGTTTTCACACCTATTTAAACGCAATAATACCACAATTAATTTTGGTGAACCAATCGCAATTGACCCCAAAGCCCGCTTGACGGACGAAAAAATTGCCGAATACAATCAAAAGATTCAAGAATCCTTTGACGCTTTAGACAAAGAAATTGATCCAAACTGGGTTTACGTTGATCCAAAAGCACAAAAAAAATAAGCCGCTGGGCTTATTTTTTTTGTGCTTTGGCATTTTGCGCCTTCATTTGAGCCATCATCTGATTCAACTTCTTTTGTGATGGCTTCTGGCCCATTGACATCATCATTGATTTCATCATTTCTTCTGAAATCGGTGGGTTCTTCGCCAAGTATGACTTCATCGTAAAGCGGGCCAAGAAGAATCCCCCAACCAAACCAACGACCAAAGCCAAAATTCCAACTAATATAACCATTATTGGTCTCCTTTAACTACGAAAATCTATAAAATATTATAGCATAAAGGTTGGCTTGACAGTATCTTTTTACAAAAACAGTGGAAAACGAGTCGATAACTTGCATAAAACATCCCTTTATCCACTATTTTAAATTTAATCCCCTTTTTGTAATAAAATTTAATATTTCTTAAACTTTTTTTGCGAACATTTGTTTGCTTTTCGAGTTAAAATTCGCTAAGATAAACATAGTAAATACAGGTAGGAAAGTACATATGGCAAGTTCTGATTCAAAACAAATTCAAGTCTTGAGATTTATTCACGACTATCAAAGTAAAAACGGTTTCCCACCCACTATTCGTGAAATTGGTGAAGCAGTCGGCCTATCTTCTTCTTCGACCATCCATGGTCACATTGCCCGTTTGATTAAAAACGGCTACCTTGAGAAGAAAGGCGAAGGAACCAAGGCTCGGGCGATTGAAGTAACACCAGCCGGTTTTGAAATTCTTGGTATTTCAGCCACTTCGGGCAAGATTCCACTCTTAGGATTAGTGACAGCTGGTCAACCAATTCTAGCAGTCGAACAAGAAGCAACCGAATTCTTCCCCATTCCAGAAAATCTAATTCCCTACGATGGTGATCTCTTTATGCTCAACGTTCGCGGTGAATCAATGATTAATATCGGTATTTTAGATGGCGACAAGGTGATTGTTCGTCGGCAACAAAATGCCGACAACGGTGATATTGTTGTTGCCATGAACGAAGACAACGAGGCCACGGTCAAGCGCTTCTTCCAAGAAGGCGGTCACTACCGCCTGCAACCAGAAAACGATACAATGGCGCCTATTATTTTGGAATCTGTGTCCATTTTGGGAAAAGTCGTCTCCCTTTACCGTGATGCTATTTACTAAAAACAACTTGCTCAAGGCTCTACTACAAAATGTAGTAGAGTTTTTTTAACCCCAAAATAGCAGCACTAAAAAAGCCACCAATTTTTCAGTCGGTGGCTCTATCAAAATTATTTATGCAAAGCTTGATTCCGCGGGGACACGGACCAGGTCCATTTCAACCAATGTTTGGGCAATTTCAACCGTATTCCAGGCAGCGCCCTTCAGCAAATTGTCAGAAACAACCCACAAGTGGAAAGCACCCGGATTTTCCAAATCAGGGCGAATGCGACCAACAAACGTTTCCCGCTTACCTTCAGCCAAAAGAGGTTGAGGGTAGGTTTGTGTGGCTGGGTCATCTTCAATAATCACGTTATCAACGGCACCAATTGCCTGACGAATTTGGTCAGGCGTCACGTTTTCGTCACCAGTATCAATATAGACACTTTCACCATGACCAATCATAACTGGCACGCGAACAGCCGTACCCGTCACCTTAATGTCCTTAGCATTCTTGTCGCCCAAGATAATCTTTTTCGTTTCATGGATCATCTTGTATTCTTCGTGTGTGTAACCTTCCTCTTCGAAGACATCAATTTGTGGCAGCAAGTTAAAGGCCAAGGGGAAATGCTTTTTATCACCCTTCACAGGTAAAACATGGGCTAACTCCGCCATGTTATCTCCCAACAAACGAGCCTGTGCTTCAGCCAAAACTTCGTCCATCGCTGCTTTTCCAGCACCTGAGGCCGCCTGATAAGTCGAAATAATCACCTGGTTCAAGCCAAATTGTCGGTAAACTGGGTCAAGCGCCATCACCAATTGCGTCGTTGAGCAATTAGGGTTAGCAATAATTCCTTGATGCTCCTTTAACGCAGCGGCATTAACTTCTGGGACGACCAATGGCACCTGATCATTCATCCGCCAGTAAGAAGAATTGTCAACAACAACCGCACCAGCTTTAACAGCTGCCGGAGCCAAAGTCTTTGAAGTTGATCCACCAGCAGAGGCCAGCACAAGATCAACATCAGTAAAGGAATCTTCCGTTGCTTCTGCAACGGTTAACTCCTGATTCTTAAAGCTGATTTTTTGACCGGCTGAACGAGCAGAAGCCAAAGCCTTGACCTCACCAACCGGAATCGTTGATTGAGCCAATTGGTCCAAAATTCGACGTCCAACAGCACCCGTTGCACCGAGTACCGCCACATTATAGGCTGTCTTTGCTACCATAAAAAATTCTCTCTTTCTTTTTTAAATGACATAATCATCAACATAAGAAAATCAGTCTGTCTTCAAGGCGCTTTCAATTTGCCTTTGAATATCAGCTGCCTGAATAAAGGTCTGATGACGAATAGGTCGCTGGAATAAATTCTTCACTTGGTCAGGAATGGTCGTTTTGGTTGCTGCTGCCAAAGCAGTTAAGCCCCCTTCTTCACCAATAACTTCTTCACCCAGTGCTGCAAGAACCGTTTGTGGGAACTTATAAGGGCTAGCAGTTGCAGCCAAAAGGGTTGGGTGGCCATCATCTTGGTACTGATGAACGGCCACCGCCGTGTGCGGATCAATCAAGTAACCAGAAGCAACAAAAGTCTTTCGGATCGTTTCTTCAACTTGGTCTTGATCTGTCCAACCAGCAGAAAACTTCATTAAACCAGCTCTTGTTTTGTCTGCCAAGTGATAGCTGCCCTGACTTTGTAGGTCTGCCATATCCTTTTTGATCAAGTCAGCATCCTGGCCACCAGCAAAATACAGCAGGCGTTCCAAGTTTGACGAGACCAAAATATCCATAGCCGGTGCATTCGTCACCTTGAAGTCACGATTCTTATTGTATACCCCTGTTTGGAATAATTCTGTTAAAACATGATTTTCGTTCGAAGCAACCGTAAAATCAGCCACCGGCAAGCCAATTTGACTGGCATAATAAGCTGCTAGCATATTCCCGAAATTACCTGTTGGCACGAGTACATCAATTTCTTCACCAGGCTTAATTTGGCCGCTTTCAACTAACTGACCATAACCGTAGAAATAATAGACAATCTGTGGGACCAAGCGACCAATATTAATCGAATTCGCCGATGAGATTTGAATATCTTCTTCCTTTAAGAAGGTTGCAAAATTTGAATCACCTAAAAGACCTTTAACAGCCTGCTGAGCATCATCAAAATTTCCCTCTATGCCATAAACATAAGTATTTTTCCCCGGTTCGGAGACCATTTGTTGGCGTTGAATATCCGAAACGCCAACTTGTGGGTACAAAACTGCAATTTTTGTGCCAGGTACATCAGCAAAACCAGCCATCGCCGCCGTTCCGGTATCCCCAGACGTTGCTGTTAAAATAGCAATTTCTTTGTTGAGCCCCTCTTTTTTAGCTGCTGTCATCACTAAATGGGGTAAGGCCTGAAGGGCAATATCTTTGAAGGCCAATGTTGGGCCATGAAAGAGCTCCAAATAGTACAAGTTGTTCCCTGCATCTTTAATTGGCACAATTTTATCGGTATCCCATTGGCTACCATAGGCTGCCTGCACAACGGCTTGAATTTCTGCTTTAGTAAAATCAGGCAAAAAAGCAGCAAAAATTTCAACCGCCAGGTCCTGATAGGATTGTTGACCGATGGTCTTTAAATCCAGATGCAAAGTTGGCCACTGATTTGGCACGTAAAGACCACCATCTGGTGCTAATCCCCGGAGGATGGCCTGGGCGGCAGAAACAGCAGGGGCTTCTCCCCGGGTCGAGACATATTCCATGACGCACTCCTTCAATCTCATTGATTTCTAATGGTATTATAACAAAAACATTCCTTTTTAGGCAGGAAAATGGTAAAGTTAATAGAAATTATCCTTACTTGACAGTAAAAAACGATAGAAGGAGTCATCATGGAAGTTAAGATTGGCCTTTTTGGCTTAGGAACAGTTGGGATGGGCTTGTTAACCATCTTAGAGGAACAAAAAGAAAAAATCAGTGAAAATACTGGTTTAGAACTGACCGTAAAAACCGCAATGGTCACTTCTTTAACCAAGGACCGTCCTGGTTTAAGCTCCACCATCCAACTGACCAAAGACCCAAAAGACATCTTAGATGATCCAGAAATTGATTTGGTTGTTGAAGTTGCCGGTGGTACTGGTCCTGCTAAAAATTGGATCAAGTCCGCTTTGGCAAGTAAAAAGCCGGTCATTACGGCTAATAAGGACCTGATTGCCACCGCTGGAGAAGAACTGCTCGACTTAGCAAACAAGGCTCAGGTCCCCCTCCTATACGAAGCGGCTGTTGCCGGTGGTATCCCAATTATCAAAACCCTGCGCGAATATTTCCGGACCGATACAATTCGTTCGCTAGCTGGTATTGTTAACGGTACAACCAACTACATGTTGACTCAAATGGCCGATAATGACCTGTCTTACGGAGATGCTCTAAAGCAAGCGCAAGACTTAGGCTTTGCCGAAGCAGATCCCACAAATGATGTCGCCGGCTACGATGCCGCCTACAAGGCCATTATTTTGGCTCGCCTGGTCTTTGGATTAGAAGTCGGCTTACAAGACATTCAAATTACCGGTATTCAAAAGATTACTGACGAGGACATTGCCGCCGTGAAAGCTTTGGGTGGCCAGCTCAAGCTCCTTTTTCGCATTGATCAAATCAGTGCCAATTCAGTCGCGGTGATCGTGGCTCCTCAGGTCGTCTTACCACAATCACCTCTGTCACAGGTCCACAATGAAAATAATGCCATTGTTGTGAACAGTGATAACCTTGGTCAAACGCTTTTCTATGGACCTGGGGCTGGTGCACGCCCAACTGCCCAAGCTGTCTTGGCCGATATTTTGGCTGCCGCAACTACACCAAAGGACGCTCAGCAACCGTTGCCAGAAAAACAGATGACATTAGCTAGTCAACGAGGCCAGGCCTATTGCTGGATTTTGAATACAACTGGAACAACTAGCGTCAGCCAAGACACCAAGGATGAACTCCGATCATTGATCGTCCGTCAAGCCAGCCATGAAAATAGCCGACTTGGCTCTCAGCTTGTCCTTTATACCAAAGAAATGTCCAAAGATCAGCACGATGCTCTTCTTGCTGCTTTAACAACCAATCGGACATTAGCGAAGGAGTTTGTGATTTATCCATGCTAACCATTACTGTACCCGCCAGTTCAGCCAATCTTGGTCTCGGCTTTGATTGCCTTGGATTGGCACTAGACCTTAATTTAACCGTAACCATTGGCCCAAAAACTAATACTTGGCAAGTTGATCACCCATTTGGCGCAGATATTCCAAATGATGAAAGCAATCTCATTGTTCAAACTGCTCGATTTGTTGATCCAGATATTACCCCCCACCAACTAGTCGTTAAAAGTGACATTCCACTGGCTCGCGGCCTGGGATCTTCGTCATCAGCATTAGTTGCTGGCCTTTTCTTAGGACACTATTTGGTGGGGCAAACGATTAATCGTCATCAAATTTTACAAGAGGCAGCAGCCCTTGAGGGTCACCCAGACAACGTTGCACCAACTATTTTAGGTGGCCTACAATTAACAGACGAAAACAAAATTGGCGTACAAGCCACCCCCCTTCCTTTTCCAAAAGACTTAGTCGCGGTAACCTTTATCCCAGATTATTCATTAAAAACAGCGGCAGCCCGAGCAGCCTTGCCTACAACCTTAGCACTCAAAACAGCCGTTCACCAAAGCCAACACCTCGCCAACTTGGTTGCAGCTTGCTACTTAGGTGATCAAAAGCGATTAATGGCTTTAGTAGAAGAAGACCAAATGCATGAACCCTATCGGGCTGATTTGGCACCTGAATTTTTACAAATTCGTACCTTAGCACACCACCTAGGTCTTGCAGGAACATACCTATCGGGAGCTGGACCGACAGTTGTCTCACTGGTTGCAAAAAAACAAGCTGACCAACTGCTTGAAGCCATTAATGACCTCAACCTTAACGGCACAGCCATGGTTTTAGCTGTACAGCAAACTGGTACAACCTTCACGGGTTCATTGGACTAAGGTCCCCATTTGCTTTTGACTTAATGAAAGGAGTGTCGGTTTCTGACCGGCAATATTATGAAAGTAACAAAATTTGGTGGTTCCTCTTTAGCAACTGGAGCCCAGTTTGAACGTGTCATCGATATTTTAAATCAGGATGAAAGCCGGCAAGTCGTCGTGACCTCCGCCCCTGGTAAGGCAAAGGAATTTCCAATCAAGGTCACTGACCTCTTAATTCGCTATGCCAACGAAACCATCAACGATGAGGACGCTACTGAAACTGTCTTAGCGTTAAAAGAACGCTACCAAACGATTGCCGACCACTTTAACCTCGATCAGGGAATTTTCCAAACGATTCCTGACCAAATTGACCAATTGGCGGATCATCATTATCGCTCCTACTCTTATTTGCGAGCTGCTTTTGCTGCCCATGGTGAGTATTTAAACGCACAATTGCTAGCCTTGATTCTTCAATCTAAAGGCGAAAAAGCAGTCTTCGTTGATCCAAAACAGCTTCATATGGAAACCGATGCAACAACTGCAACCCTAAATGAAACAGCCACTTACCGAGACCTCGGCGCCTTTGAAATCAAAGATGACACCCGTTATATTTTCCCGGGTTTCTTTGGCTACAATGACCGGGACGAAATGGTGACCTTTTCTCGCGGTGGTTCAGATATTACCGGTGCTATTTTGGCTCGTGGCTTGATGGCAGAAGTTTATGAAAACTTTACAGATGTTTCGGCTATTTACGCTGTTAATCCTCGGTTAGTCAGCCACCCCGCAGCGATTAAAAACATGTCTTATAGTGAGATGCGCGAATTATCCTACGCCGGTTTTGCGGTCTTCCATGATGAAGCCATTATCCCAGCAATTCAGGCTCAGGTGCCAATTAACGTCAAAAATACCAATGACCCAACCGCTCCTGGTACTTGGATTGGCCCAGCTGAACAAAATAAGCCGGAACGCCGTGTAACGGGAATTGCCGCTTCGGACAACTTTTGTGCCCTTTACCTTCACCGTTACCTATTAAACAAGGAAATCGGCTTTACCATGCGCATTTTAAAAATTTTGGACCGGCATGGTGTTCCCTACGAACACATGCCCTCTGGAATTGATGATTTGACGATTATCTTCAATAAGAAAAGCCTCAATAAGGAACAAATCGAACAAATCCAAACAGATATCGAGCGTGAATTGTCACCCGATACAATGGCTTGGCATGATAACTTTGCTATTATCATGGTTGTCGGACAAGGAATGATCAATCGTGTTGGTGCTTTTACTGAAATCGTTACACCACTAAAGGACGCCGGTATCTCGTTGCAGATGGTTAACCAAGGTGCTTCTGAAATTTCAATTATGCTTGGTGTCGAATCCAAAGATGTTGATAACGCGGTCAAAGCAATTTATCATAACATCTTTTAAAGTAAAACTAGTTTAAAAAAGACCATTGCACCATGATGGTCTTTTTTTTGCCCTCAATCAATTAGACGGTTTTGGCGTGCAAATAACACAAAAAAGAAAACAGAACCTTTGATAGGCGTGAACGCTAATAAAAAAGGCTGGACGGTTTAACCCGTCCAGCCTTTTTCTGATTTATTCTAACAAATTAAGCTTGTTGGACTTTTGCATATGACTCAGACACAGGCTTGGTCACGATTTCGTTGATTTCACCCAACAATGTGTTCAAAATCTGTTCTGCGGCCATCAAGTCCTTAATCTTGTCATTTTCTTGGACTTGCTTAGCGACAGCATCCCATTCCTTTTCTTGCTCAGGAGTAGGTTGTTGCTGTGCTTGCATCATTTGTTGCACAGTCATTTGGATTGCTTGGAATTGCTTGAACAAATCCTTGGCAGCAGCATCAGCCTGAACTGCATCAAAGGCAGTCAGCCATGACTTGTATTGGTCAGTTTCAACCAAAACTTTGGCCATTGAGTTTGCGTTATCGTAAATGTTAACAGTCATTCTTATCCCTTTCAAGTGCAAATCGGAGCAATAAAATTACTAATCATTCTTAATTAAATACTCCAGTAATAGTATCCCATACTTTGGCCGCACCGGCAACAGTAGTATTAACACCATTGCTGAAATTATGTGCTGCGTCAGTAAACCAATTTGATGATGACGAAGATGATGAAGTATTAGTATTGCTAGTGCTCGTTTGACTAGCGTCTGAAACACTAAAGTTATCTCCGGTCGTATTTGGTAAAATTTGACCCAATGAAGTTTTAACAAAGTAGCCAATTGTGCCCATCAAGCCGATTGGTAGCGAACTGGTATTGTCACCTTCCAAACCTTCCCAGGAAACTTGAACAATATCCTTGGTATAAGCCACGGCCCATGAATCCTTTGATGAATTAGCATTGTTTGAATCATTAGGATTTTCAGTCGTTCCAGTTTTACCAGCAATCTTATAACCAGATGGTGCTGCACCCGTTCCAGTTCCACTGGTATAGGTACCAAGCATCATCTTGGTCATATTATCCGCAACTGATTTTGAAATCACTTGCTTTTGAGTTACCTTTGGCTGCGCTACGATGACCTTACCAGAAGAATCAACAATTTTAGTAATATAGTGTGCTTGTGACATTGTTCCGTCATTTGCAAAAGCCGTATAGGCAGACGCCATTTGAGATGGTGACACACCAGTCGTCAAACCACCAAGGGCCAAGGCATAATTTTTATCTGCATCAACCAATGGCAAGCCAAACTTCTTACCAGAATCAAAGCCAACATTGACACCTAACTTATTCAACAAATAAACAGCTGGAATATTATATGAATGCTCTAAGGCCACATACATTGGCACATCAGCCGTTTCGACATTCAGCGCATTATTTGGAGAATAATTATTCGTACCAAAGGTCATCTTCTTATTAGGTAACTTGGTATTAATACTGTAACCAGCTTCCAATGCTGGCGCATAAACAACCAAAGGTTTAATAATCGATCCGGGTTGCAACTGTGACTGAGTGGCACGGTTGAAGCCGCGGAAAGTATGTTGGGTTTCACGGCCACCGATAACGGCTCGGACCCCACCTGTCTTAGCATCTAAGACAATCGAAGCCGCCTGTGCCTGTGACTGATTGCCAAAAAGACTACTTTTCTGGAAATCATTTTGCATGTTTTCCTGGTCCTTTTGGTTTAGAGTTGTATAGATTTTATAACCGCGGTTCATGATGTCTTTTTCGTCCAAACCGTACTTATTGACGGCTTCGTTAATCACGGCATCAAAGAACCATGGATAATGGTACGACTCATCACCCGTATAGTTGTCATGCAACACAATATCAGTTGCCTGAGCAGCCTTTTCCTGCTCCTTGGTCAACTTCTTGTTTTCATACATTGTTTGCAAAACCAAGTTTCTACGAGCCTTTGAGCGGTCTGGATTATCGATTGGATTAAAGCCAGAAGGATTCGTTAGCATGCCGGCCAGAGTAGCCGCTTGTTCCGTCGTCAAGTCCTTTGCGTGAACACCAAAGTATTTCTCAGAAGCATCTTCAACCCCCCAAACACCATGACCAAACCATGCATTATTCAGGTACATCGTCAAAATTTGATTTTTCGAATAAACCTGTTCAACTTGCATCGATAAGAAAATCTCTTTGGCCTTTCGAGTAAAGGTTTGCTCTTGGGTCAAATAAGCATTTTTTACCAGTTGCTGGGTAATGGTCGATCCACCACCAGAAATGACATGTGAACCGGTCAAGCGGTTGCGAACAAACAAGTACGCTGCTCGACCAAGGCCAGAAACGGAGAACCCATGTTCTTTATAAAAATTACGATCCTCAATTGACAGAACAGCATCGCGCATATTCTGTGAAATCTGATCATATTTGACATAGGTACCTTTTTGCGAGTACAACGACCCAGCATAGTTATTCGAACTATCGTAGATATTCGTCGTTTGTGATAGTGATGCTTCCAGCTTTTGTACGTGCGTCGTCTTGGCCATCGTCACTAAGTAGACTGACGTCACTAAGAACAGCGACATAAAAATCAGAATCAGAAGTCGACCAATTTGATACCGGTTCCAAGTGGGAGCCGTTCGTTTCCAAAAGGCTGTATTTTTAAGTGAAAATTTTGCTTTCATCCATTTTCCTTTAACCAACAGGGCTCATGCCTGTCGCATAACGCACAGGTGGTCACCGATAAAAAGAGTTTTTTACATTTCCTTTGGTGCCTGCACACCAAGGATTGAGAGCGCAATTGTCAAAGTCGTGGAGACGGCCTTAACCAAAGCGAGGCGACCATTCAAGTTTTCGTCTTCTGCCAAAATCTTAGAATTAGCATAATACTTATTGAACGAACGAGCCAACGTTAATGCATATTTAGCAATTACTGACGGTTCACGGTGGTCAAAGGCACGCACAACAGTAGCAGGAAAGTTTGCCAAGGTCGTCACAATGTCCCACGTTTGTGAATCATCCAGACTGATTTGTCCTTCGTTAACTGCAACGCCTGCCTTCCGGAGAATTGATTGGGCCCGTGCATTCGTATATTGCACGTATGGTCCGGTATCCCCTTCAAATCGAACAACTTCACCGAGGTTAAAGTCAAAGTTATTGGTCCGGTCATTCATCAAATCGTGGAAGACCACCGCTCCAGCGCCGACTTCTTCGGCCACCTGGTCTTTGTTGGCCAAATCAGGGTTCTTTTCATTGATTTGTGAAAGGGCAAGCTCGTGAGCGTCATCCAAAACATCCTTCAACAAGACAACATCACCCTTACGAGTTGACATCTTCTTACCGTTAAAGGTAATCAAACCAAAGGAAATGTGTTCAACATCATCCGCCCATGGTAAGCCAAGCAAAGTCAAAACAGCCTTTAATTGCACAAAATGCTCACGCTGTTCGCCACCAACAACGTACAAAGACTTCGCAAAATCATAAGTTTCCTTACGATAAATGGCTGCTGCCAAATCACGGGTCATGTACAAAGTGGCACCATCAGTTCGCTTAATCATCGCTGGTGTCAAATTTTCATTAATTGGTGACAAGTCAACAATTTGTGCACCCTGTGATTCCTGCAGCAGGTTCTTTTCTTCCAACATTTCAACGACTTTATCCATCTTGTCGTTGTAGAAAGCTTCCCCATTAAAGGAATCAAATTCAATGCCCAAACGGTCATAAATTTCTGTAAATTCCTTCAATGATTCTTCACGGAACCAGGCCCAAAGGCGCTTAGCCTCTGGGTCACCATCTTCAAGCTTCTTAAACCAAGCACGGCCTTCATCGTCCAATGATGGGTCTTCCTTCGCTTTATCGTGAAATTCCACATAATACTTCAGAAGAGTGGCAATTGGATCGGCCTTGACCTCCTCCTCAGATCCCCAAGTCTTATAAGCATAAATCAGCTTACCAAACTGGGTGCCCCAGTCACCAAGGTGGTTGATTTTAACCGGTTGATAGCCGTTTTCTTCAGCTAAGTTCGCCAAAGCATTTCCAATCACTGTCGACCGCAGGTGCCCCATTGACATTGGCTTAGCAATGTTTGGAGAGGACATATCCAAAGTAATATTTTGTCCTTGACCACGGTTGTTTTTGCCATACTGGTCACCAGCAGTCAAAACAGCGGTCAATGTTTCTTGTGTCATCGCCTGCTTGTCCAAGAAAAAGTTGATGTAAGGGCCAGTTGCGACAACCTTTTCAAAACCACTTTGGTCGATTTGTTCAACGAGGTCAGCCGCAATTTGTTGTGGGGCTTTCTTTAAAACCTTTGCCAAAGTAAAGGTTGGAAAAGCCAAGTCACCCATCTTGGTGTCCTTAGGCGCTTCGACCTTGTTTGCGATTTCTTCAGCTGTCATGTCAGGTAGGACCGCCTGTAAGGCGGAAGTCACTGCTTGATTTGTTGCCATTGCTATTATCCTTTTATTAATTGCTTCACTATCTTGCAAAAGAGGACTCGTCTCTTATTAACCAAAGAGACGAGCCCTGCCCGCGGTACCACTCTAATAGCCATGATGGCCACTTTGTTATCAAATTCTGAGCAGAAAAAGCCGCGCGGGCCAGGGCCAGCCCTTAACTCACACTAACGTTAAGGTCACTGCAAAGCTGGGCACCTGCCTTCTATCTTTTTCAATTACAACCAAGAAGGCCTTATTCAGACTTTTTATCCTGGGGTGCTGCCTTGATGACTTCCACATCGGCCATTCGAACAACAGCGCGGTGGTTCATTTCATTGACGGCTGGTTGGTCAGCTGGATCATTTTCAATGATTTCGACCAACAATGCATTTTCGTAAACCTTTTCAACCTTACCGGTAAAGGGATTTTCAAGGTTCCCGTATGCTGGGGCGAGCAACTCATCCCCCACATGATACTTGGATTCTTGCTTTTCGTCTTCCTTGCTCATCACAGCCTCCTGCTTACTTTCATATAGGTCACTATTATACCATAAAGTTTCAAGATGTTAGTAAATCAGCCACCAGGGCGATAATGTCTTCAGCAACTTCTGTTTTCAATTTAGCCGCCACCCGGATGGGGTCTTGGTCGGCGGTGACCAAGGTCACCTTGTTCGTATCCTTGTTAAAACCGGCGCCGGCCTCTAAAACATTATTCGCCACAATCAAATCGGCATGTTTTTTGACTAATTTAGCCTGGGCATTTTCGATCAGGTTTTCGGTTTCGGCCGCAAAGCCAACCACTACCTGTCCCGGCTTTTTCGCCTCACCCACGGTCTTTAAGATGTCGGGATTTTGCACCAAATCTAAAATCATGTGCTCATCGCCACGTTTTTTAACCTTGTGTTCGGATACTTCAGCCACCCGAAAATCAGATACCGCCGCCGCGCCAATGTATACATCAGCTACCGCCATTTCTTTTTGAACGGCTGCCAACATCTCTCTCGTGTCACCAACTAAATTAACTCGAATGGCTGGATTCACCGGTCGCGAGGTTGCCGCCACCAACGTGACAGTCGCACCAGCTGCTCGGGCAGCTTCGGCTAAAGCATAACCCATTTTACCGGAAGACTTATTCGTCAAATAGCGCACTGGATCGATTGGCTCACGCGTGCCACCAGCAGTAACCACAATCTTTTTACCCACTAAAGGCTTTTCCTCGAAAACAGCATCCTGAAAGCCATCCCAGGCTAAATCAGTAATCGCCGTCACAATTTCAGCTGGTTCAACCATCCTGCCTTTGGCTTCATAACCTTCAGCCAAAAAACCACTAGTCGGTCCAATAAAGTCAAAGTCATCTTTCTTCAGCTGGTCAACATTCCGCTGCACTGCAGGATTACTCCACATGACATCGTTCATTGCCGGTACAGCAATCTTGCGCGCTGCGCTGGCCATAATCGTGGCCGTTAAGACGTTGTCGGCGAGTCCCAAGGCCAATTTAGCCAAGGTATTAGCTGTCAAAGGCGCCAGCACAATCAAATCAGCCCACTTTGCTAATTGAACATGGTCAACCTCACTGCCAGCCCCCTGCCAACTCGCATCGGTCAAAACGGGGTGCGTCGACAGTACCGCCAACGTTTTGGCTGGTATAAACTCTTGAGCCGCATCCGTCATCACCACCTTGACATTCGCTTTGGCCTTGATCAACAGTCGCGTTAATTCAGCCGCCTTATAGGCCGCTACGCCACCCGTTACAGCTAAGAGGACGTTTTTATCTTGGTAGAATGTCATGGCTAATCCTCCACAAGTAATTTTTGACCTGACAAAAGCGCCCGCTGACACTCCTTCACAGCGGCATAATCACCGATATATGGTGTGTCAACGCCGCCAACCTTTTGGTAAGGGTCCTCACCCTTACCGGCCACTACAACCAAGTCATTTTCACCGGACAAATCAATCGCCCGATGAATGGCAGTAATCCGGTCCATCTCAAAATGAACTCGGACATGATCATTTTTAATGCCATCAGCAATCGTCTTAGCAATTGTCAGCGGGTTCTCGTATTGGGGATCATCAGCTGTCAAAAAGACCTGGTCTGCCTTTTGTGACAAGACTTTGGCAAAATCAGCTCGGCGGGAAACGCCCTTATTTCCTGGTGCACCCAAAACCACAATGACTTGTCCGTCTGGGGACTGCGCCTTGGCAAAGGCCAAAAGCGACAGTAATGAAACATAGTTGTGGGCGTAATCGACAAAGGCCACACCGTGACCAGGCAACTTTAATGAAAGCATCCGCCCTGGAATCGTGACTTCATCCAATCCCTTTACCATCGAGCCGTGGTCAGCTCCAGCTAGACCAACCATCATGAGCGCTGCCACGGCGTTTTCCTCATTAAAGTCACCGGGAAGGTTTAAACGGTAACCACCACTAATCACTTGTAAATCAGGAACCATCGGACCAGCTGCGACTGTGAAATGCGATTCGTGCAGAGCAGACTCTTGACTCGTAAAGGTCACTAATGGTTGCTGAGCATTTACTGGGGTCATTTTGGTCCGGCCATAAGTTAAGACCCGGTCATGTCGACTAGCAGCACGGGTAAAGATTTCCTGGTAATGGTCCATTTCAGCATTCAAAATCACATGGTCAGAGTGATCCAACAGCATTTCCTTATGGGCCAAATAGTCGGCAAAGGTTGGGTGCTCATTTGGTCCGATATGATCCGGTGAAATATTTAAAAAGGCCCCCACGTTAAAACGTAAACCGTAAACGCGGTTGCGCAAGTATGCCTGCGAGGAGACTTCCATGACCAAGTGGGTCATGCCATTATCCACCGCTCGACGCATATCTTTAAAGAGTTCAAAGGATTCGGGCGTGGTCAAATCTGATTTTTTCTTATCCGCCGGTTTTGGACCAACGATTCGATCGACCGTCGAAAACAGTGCCGTCTTCCCCTTTGTTGCCTCCTTGAGCATCGTATAGGCAAAGTAGGCAGCCGTTGTCTTCCCTTTGGTTCCCGTGAAGGCTCCAATCCAAAGATGGTCTTGTGGGTAATCAAAGTAAGCCATCGCCAACACTGATAAAGCCTTTTGGCTATCAGTCACCAACCATTGGGGTAAATCAATCCCCAAATCATGGTCGGCTACCAAGGCCGTCACGCCGGCAACCCCATCAAGGTATTTTGCCTTAAAGGCCCCTTTCACAACAAAGAGCGTCTGATCCTGGACCTGACGAGTGTCATAGTGGAGGTGGTCAAAGACTAAATCATCAGTGGGTTCGCTGACAAGTAAGTCGTGTTTTTGTAAAATTTTTGTCACATCTTGTCTAGTTAATCGCATAAGCTCATTATAGCATAGGCCCACCAAAAGCGAACCGGTAAAAAGACTGAAGCCAAGCTCTTTTTTAGCAAAAAAAGACCAAGAATACTCGGCCTTTTATCAAGGAATTTCCCGCAATATGATTTACCCTCAGCAAAAAGACAAATCAACTCCGATCAGTTGACTGATGGCATTTTTTGGCTGCTTTTCTGTTCCGTAGACCAAGGGTTATCCAAGTTATCAGTCCACTTATTTTCTTAATAAAGGTTTTAAGGCAATTGGTGTAAAAATTGTCGTTAACAGAATCACCAGGGTTAACATGGCATAGTGACCCGAGCTCAAGACATGAGCTGACAGCGCCAAATCGGCAATCACAATGGCCATCTCACCACGCGACACCATTCCAACACCAACAACCCGGGCATCGAAAACTGGCACCTTAACCAGCCGAGCCCCAAAGTAAGCCCCAAAAAACTTCGTCAAAATCGCAAAGATGGTCAAAATCGCAATCAATGGCAAATTCACTAACTGGCCGACCAGTGTGACTTTTAAACCGATATTAACAAAGAATATCGGAATAAAGACCGTTTGCCCGATTAAAGTGACACCATGTTCAATCGACCCAGCTGATTTTTGCCGAGAAAAAAGCACACCGACAACAAAAGCCACAATGGCAGCCGAAAAGCCAATTGTTTCTGACATGGTTGCACTTAGTAAAACAATGACCAAAGCAAAGGTCAAAACAGCTCCCGGCAGCGACAAGCGACTAATTGCTGGCAAGATTTTAGGCAGTACGTAAAGCAAAACTGCTACTAGGCCAAGTAAAAACATGACCATCAATACAAGCGTAAACCACAATGGGCGCTTGGTTTCCTCACCAATGCCAAAAGCCGTCTGATAAACTGTCCACATCAGAATCGCCAAAATGTCATCTAAAACGGCCGCACCCAGGATAGTTGCCCCGGCGTCTGATTGAACCTGATGGTACTCAGTCAAAATTTGCGCCGTAATCGAAACGGACGTCGCCGAAAATAATACCGACCAAAAAAGAGATTTCTCATCAGTCATCCCCAAGGTCAGTCCCAATACTAAAAAGACCACAAAAGGTGTTACCACTCCAGCTAGAGCCACTGCTCCAGCCTGCCGGGCATGGCGCTTTAATAATCCCAAATCAGATTCGATTCCGGCCAGAAACATCAAGAGCAAAACGCCGACCTCTGCCCACGTGGCCAGGCTATGATTAGTAGACAACAAGCGCAAACCAGCTGGTCCCAAAATAATCCCTGCCCCAATTTGACCGACAACCGTTGGCAGGCGCAAGCATTCCGCTAACCAAGACATTGCTAAAGCCCCAAACAAAATCAATCCAAATGTCCAAACCGTCATTTTCTTTCTCCTCATTAATAGCTAAATCACTTGAAATGAGCAAAGAAAAAAGCCCACTCCAAGCGAACCTAACTCCCCCGTTAGGTTCCGCCTTGAGTATGACCTCAACCAAAGTTTTTATTTAATGTTGCCATTATAGCATTAATTAAACCAAGAACTCAAATCAGACAAAACGTTCAAGTTCATGTTAATCAACATTTGAACTGTCCTTTTAGCAATCGAAAACCTGGTGTGATAGTGCTGGCAGAAAAAACGCTGTTGCTCAAACTGCAACGCCTTGTGGCAAAACCGTAAAACGGCGATTACCTTTAGTTATGACGAATCACCAACAGCCTATCCAAGCTGATTTTGGTCATTTTTGGCCTACTTCAGTCCGATCAACCACCAAAAAACAGATTTATTACCCCAATTTAAAAGCAACCTAAAAGGACTGACACCGTTAAAATACCGGGTATCAGTCCTTTTATTTATTCGATAATCTGTCTTAGCGTGCTGGCGTCTACAAAAGATCACCAACGTGTTCCGCCAATAAAGCCCGAACTTGGTCAGTTGCATGGGTTTCCATCAGCAATTGTCGTAGCTGGGAAGCATGCGGGAAGCCCCTCAAATAAATCTTAAAGTAACGCTTCAATGCTTCAAAATTCTTGGTAGAAACCGTCTGGTTCACTTCATCAAACAGGTCCAACTGCAGTTCCAAAAGAGCAATTGACTCTGATAAAGTGTGTTCTTGGTGGCCTGGTTCAAAGGCGTATGGATCATTTAGGACACCACGGCCAATCATCACCCCATCAATCCCTGGGTGTGCGGTAGCCAAAGCCAGCCCGTGCTCGTAGTCCTTGACATCCCCATTGATTTGAAGGAGTGTCTGAGGTGCCAACCGATCACGCATGGCAATAATGTCGTCAATCAACTCGAAGTGAGCATCAACCTTGGACATTTCCTTGCGAGTTCGCAAATGAATCGTCAGAACTTGAATGTCCTGTTCAAAAATCATCGTCAACCAGTCGTGGTACTCCTCGACCTTATAAAAGCCCAATCGGGTCTTTACAGATACGGGCAAACCACTTTCCTTGGCTGCAGCAATTAATGCCTTGGCTCGGTCTGGATGACGGATCAAATCAGACCCAGCATCGTTCTTGATCACCGTGCCATCTGGGCAACCCATATTCAAATCAACGGCCTGGTAGCCCATTTCAGGAAGCAACTTCGCCGCTTCGGCAATCACTTCCGGCTTTGACCCCCAGATTTGAGCAATTGGCATTTGTTCACCCGGCGCAACCGCTAGGCGACCCTGCACCGAAAACTTGGCTTCGGGATGAACCATGGAAGCCGCATTCGTGAACTCCGTATAATACACATCCGGCCCACCAGCTTTTGCCACCACACGACGGAAAATCGTATCGGTGACCGCTTCCATTGGTGCCATTGAGAAGAATGGGCGTTTATTTCCGTTTTCATCTTTGGCTTCATCCACAACCTGTTGCCAAAATGCACTCTTAGCAGTTGTCATAAGCCCTCCTTTCGGCTTTTTAAAAGCCCAGTAAAATCAACCTTACTATTTTAGCATGGTTGGCTGTCTTTTTCAAAAATCCAGGTTGTTCATAAGTCCTCCCAAAGAAAAAACCGACACTACCATTGAAGACAAGTCCCGCAATTTGCTCATCAAAATTGCGGCGTTTGTATCAGTACAGTAGCACTCGGCCGATTGCTTATTTTTGATTTTTAAAAAGAATTTGGTCCCTTTGTCGCTTTAATTTCCTGTAAAACCTGAGCCAGTGCGCGAGAACGGTCGTGATAAGTAACTAATTCGGGCAGGGCCATTTCAGACAAAGTCAGACCATTCTCGGCCTCCATAATATCATCCAGTCCACCAATTAATTCCCCACCACGTGGTTCCGTGGCAATTTTAACGCCACCCTTGCCGGTACCAGTATACAATTGACCGGTCGGACTACAGGCGCAAAGAATCGCCAAAAGGTAAGCCGACCGCTCCTGCCCTTGGTCATAAAGATCTAAGATATAATTAATCTCGGCTTCCTGACCAATAACCTGCAAGCTCTTAAATTCCCGTGAAGAAGTTACACCAAAACGGTCAGGAAAGGCCTGGAGGTAAAGGCCGGTATCATCGGCCAAAATCCAATCATTTGGCAAATACTGGTGAATAAAAGAAGCTTTGGCCTGGGCATTTTCTAGCTGCGAATCGGTCGTTTCCTCTGGAAAAGCCAATTCCTTTTTCAAGATATCTCGATAATTAGTCACGCTATGACCCATTGCTTGAGCCAAAACAGCCATTTCTTTCGTCTTAGCAGAATTATTTGAAGCAAATACAAAGTCCATATCGGCAGTTCTCTTTCCTACAAATTCAAGTTTTCCAGCAGCTTAACCTTGGTCACTTCACCTGCATACAGCGTCTCTTGTTGACCCGTAGCATTCTCGGTCATCATTAAGCCACCCTGGTCACTAATACCGGTCACTACCCCTGTTTTTTCATCTGTACCAACCTTAACAGTTATCGTGTGACCAATCAACAAAGAACGCTCTCGATACGCTGGCAGATAGGCACCATCTTGGTAGGTTGTCGCCATTTTTAAGAGGTTGACAACCAATTGAGCCAAAACCAAATTTAAGTCCAAATTATTTGCATCATTTGTCAGCACAGTTCCTGCCTTGGACTCGAGTCCATCAGGGAAGGCCCCTGGCATTAGGTTAATGGCAAAGCCGAGAATCACAGCTGAATACTGCTGGCTCTCAAAGTCAAAAATCCCCTCCGTAATCACACCACCAATTTTACGTCGGTGTAAAATCAGGTCATTGACCCATTTCAATTGAAAAGGAGCTGCTGGAAAAAAAACTTGCAGCCCCTGAACTAAAGCAACAGCAGCTGAGGTCGTTAAAAGACTAGGTGCTAATCGTGTGCCAACAGCTACAGGCATGACTAACGAAACATATAGCCCCCGATCTTTTGGCGAATAAAATGCCCGGCCCTGGCGACCATAGCCACCACTTTGCTCTCGGGCAACCAACAAGGTTGGCTTTGTCAACGGCTGTTTGGCAACCAGATCCTTTGCATAAGCCTGGGTCGAATCAATTTGTTCAAAAACCCGGACTTTTGGCTGCTGATTTTCAGCCAAATCAGAATCCAAAAGATGCAACCACTGCTTTAACACAAGAGGATCAACCTGCCGACTGCTTAAATAGGCATAACCAGCCTTCTTACGACTCGCAATTTGATGACCATCAACCTTTAACGACCGGACCGCTTTCCAAATCGATTCACGCGATAAATTCAATACCTGTGCCAAGCTATCCCCGGAAAAATAAACACCTGGCTGCGTTAATAAAATAGCTAAAACCCGGTCTTTGGTACTGCGTTCTTGTTTCTCCATCAAATTTCCCCTCCAATCGTCGCTGACTAGCATGGGCCGCAAAACAGCCTCACCGCGGCCGCTAAAATTTTAATGCTGGCTCGCCCGCCAAAGGGCCTGATCCAAAAAGACTGCTAAAGCAATTTTCAGTAAATCACCAGGTACAAAGACCATATTTGCCCAGTAAACTGACCAGAAGCCAAGGCCCTGGTTAAAATGTAGCCAAGCCGCTCCCAAGCCAAAGTTCAAGATCAAATCAACGATAATCAGCAGGATAACACTCTGCCACCAAGCCGGTTGAGCTAAGTTTCGATGGCCAAAAACCCAGCGATTCAACAGCCAATAAACTGACGGTAAAAGGAGCCAAGCCCAGATATAACCAGCTGTTGGGCCAGTCAAAACAGCTAAACCACCGCGACCACCAGAAAGAACAGGCAAGCCGACCGCTGCTAAAAGAAAGAAAACGGCCATTACCATCGTTCCTCGTTTTGGCCCTAAGATAAGGACCACCAGCATAACAGCTAGGTTTTGCAGTACGATCGGTACTGGCAAGAAGCCCAACGGAATTCCTGGAATCATAGCAAACACAATTAATAGCGCAACAAAGACAGCACCTTTCGTTAAATCTTGTAAACGTGATTTTGGTGTCATGAACATGCTCCTTTTTTAGTAACCCAATTCAGTTTGACTAGGTAACTAAAATATTAACAAGAAATACTTCGATTGTCAAAATAAAACCAGTAATCGATTGCGATTACTGGTTTTATCAGTGTCATTGTCTTTCCTTGATTGTAAAGGAACGTTTGTTAGTGGCTGACTTTGCTCGAGATTGGTGATCCTTTCCCTGTTGCGAAGTAGCAGGTTGCTTTTGCGAATTTGTCGAAGCGTTATTTCCCTGTTTCATCTGCCCCTGTTTTGTATTCTTACCAGCCTGGCTCGCCTTAGTTCCGTGACCCTGGCGAGTATTTTTCTGGTTTGATCCATCCTGACGGTTTTCGTTTTGATGTTGCGTCCTCGACTTTTGACGTTGACCGCTTCCTTGACCACCCTTCATTCCTTGCCGTTTTTGCCCTGGGCCGCCATCCTGGTTAGCCTTTTGCTGCTGATTTCGGCGACGATTATTAGCTAGGGCACCCTTCTTTGCAGAGACTGGACTATCAGCTTCTCTTCCCGGCTTCTGATTGGATAATTCCTGAACCGTCTTATTTGTCTTTCGCTCAATTTTTTTGAAACGATGTTGGTGATTCTTTCGCTTGGAGCTATTTCCACTCGAACCGCGCTTCGCTGATCCAGTTTCATTCTGTCTTTGCTCACCATTTTGTCCACCCCTGTTGCTTGGGCGTTGATTACGGCCGTTCGTCACCTTGGCTGGTTTACGGCTAGTAACAGGTTTCTTCAGCCTCGACGGTTTACGCACTGTTTTCTTAGGGTTAGCAGCTTCCCAATCGGCTAAGAAATCATGAACCTTAACTGGTCGGAAAGAATGAGTTGCATTCGATAAGACGAAGTAAGGCGCACCAAAATTTACATATTCATAAAGATAATCAGCCAAAGCACTAATTTTTTGGTCGGCAGTCACTTCGCGGTCATCTTGATAAAAGCCGCGCAAGCGCAATTGGTCTGCCGAAATGTCACCAACAATGTAGTCATACTGCTTTAAAAGCGGTGTATAGCGAATCGCTAATTTACTGGCATCAAAGGCATCCTTGAAATTTTCCTGCAAAGTCAACTTCAACCCATCAATGGTAATTTCATCCCCAAAAACACTGACCTGAAATTCTTTTTCACGCTCAGCTTGTTGGGTGATTGTCCGTTCTTTAAGACTTTCGTGGTTCATAATTCCTCTTCAGCCGCTAGTAACTGTTCAGTCTACTGGGCATGTTCCTGATAATATTGTGCAAGTAGTTCTCGCAGAAAGATTTTTTGATTGATCTTAGCGGGTGCCTCATCCAACACTTGGAAAAAACTAATCCAGCGATAATGGTCTAAGGTTGCAATTTGATAAGTTTTTTCTGGTTCAACAACAAGACCCGCATACCGTAATTGACCGTCATCATTACGATCAAGACCATCAATCAGCAGATGACCAAAAACTTTCCCACGAAAACCGGAGCCCTTCATTTTGTGGTTAACCAAGGCATTTTCCCGCTCCTCAAACTCGGTAACTAAGGTCATTAATTGGGTTCCGGTCAAGGTCGTCACCATAGGATGGATAGCATGCGGCATTGAGGCTAGAAAATCCTCAGCCGTGTCAGTTCCAGCCGGCAAATCCTGCAAAAACAGACCAGAAGAACAAAAAGCAACGGGCAATCCTGTCGACTCCTTCAAAGCTGCTAAACAGGCTTGTCCCTGATCAGAAATTGTTTTGCCCTGGTTAAAATGAACAATTTTCTGCGCTTCTTCTAACCCTGCCCCTCGATCATGAAGAGCCTGAATTTCAGCTAAGTCACCAGGTTCGGTTGGCAATTCACCAAGTGGAATGGCTCGCGCTTGTTTAGAAATCAGCTGATGGTTTTCATCTAAAACCAAATCAATTTCGCCAGCGTGGTCCCCGTAACGTCCTGCCGCTGCCAACAAGGTACCGTGATTCATCTCGCCATCAGGCAAAACGTGATGGGTGTGGGCACCAATAATGACGTCTAAATCATATTTTTCAGCTAACTCACGGTCGGTTGGCAGGCCCAGGTGTGAAAGTAAAATCACCAGGTCAGCCTCTTTTCGCAGCCTTGGCACCAAGTCATCCAAAACATCTTTAACTGCTAGCGGTTGCCAGTCTAGTGATCGATAAGTCATTTC
Source organism: Fructobacillus sp. ESL1096 (assembly GCF_058511985.1). Classification (NCBI taxonomy): domain Bacteria; kingdom Bacillati; phylum Bacillota; class Bacilli; order Lactobacillales; family Lactobacillaceae; genus Fructobacillus; species Fructobacillus sp. ESL1096. Next base: position 1,318,219 of record NZ_CP196400.1, on the reverse strand, counting down.
ATAGGGAGCCGTCAAGCCAATGATGGCAACCTTCGTTTGATTATTAGTGGTCAATATCTTGTAAGGTTCTGCCCAGGCAGGCTGATTGTCCCCGGGCAATTCCTTCAAGTTCGCCAGAATAACTGAATAATTTGCTTGATCGTATAAATGGTTTAAATCAGTATGGGCCATACCCAAACCTTCATTATTACCAATCGTAACAGCATCATAATGAGCAGCATTCATCAAGTCGACGTTCGCCTTGCCCAAAGTGGCGTCAGTTAGCGGATGGAAGCGGTCAATGGCATCACCAATATCGAAGTTAAAAGTTGTATCCGCAGTTTTTTTAGCTAGCAAAAAGCGCCGTAGGCGTGGCCAGGCCTCAAAGTGCGAATGCAAATCATTGGTGTGTCGTAATTGTATGGCTTCCATAGCTTACCCCCGTTCATCTTATCTTATCATTAAAGGGCCTTTTTCAGAAAGCTTTTATCAAAAAGTATGCATTAAAAATAAGGACAAAATCAGCATACAGCGACCAACCTGATTTGATAAAAATTAAAGGAATGACAATACCGCGCCGAATTAAATTACTAAGTTATTTTCCAAAATTAAAAAGACCGAACATGTCCGAGTTCAGTCTTTTTTTAAATCCCTGATGAAATTAATCAACTGGTAAAACGATTAAGTCCTTTGGCAAATCAGCAGTCAAAACTTCATGGCCATCCTTCGTAATCAAGACATCGTCTTCAATCCGGACGCCACCCTTGCCGGCCAAATAAATTCCAGGTTCGACCGTCAAAAGGTTACCAACTTGAACTTCGTCACTCGAACGCGATGAAAGGTAAGGGCCTTCGTGAATATCCAGACCAGCACCGTGGCCTGTTGAGTGCTGGAATTCCTCACCATAGCCCTTTTCTGTAATAAAGTCACGGGCCACTCGGTCAACCTCAGAGGCCGAAATACCAGCCTTCAAAACAGCAATCGTGTTTTCATTGGCTTCCTTGACGATTTCATAAACTTTCTTCAATTCAGGATCAATTTCGCCCAAGGCAAACGTCCGGGTAACGTCAGATGTGTACCCATCAACATAGTAACCAAAGTCAACCGTCACCAGTTCACCAGCTTCCAGCTTCTTATCACTGGCCATTCCGTGTGGCATCGCTGAACGATAACCGGAAGCAACAATCGTCTCAAAGGAAGGCTTTTCCGCCCCAAATTGCTTTTGCAAGACATCCAAACGGTTAGCGACTTCCTTTTCAGTCATCCCCACCTTAACTTCTTTCAACAAAGCATTAAAGGCTTTGATGGATGCTTGAGCAGCTTTGCGCAACGCATCAGCTTCTTGATCATCCTTCGTTTCACGCAACGCTTCGACAGCACCTGGAACGGCATCAAAACTGACATTGGCTGGCAGCAAGTCATCTAACTCTTCATAGAAAGCATATGGCAAATCAGATTCGAAGCCGAGCTTTTCGATCCCAAATTCGCGAGCAACTTCAACAGCCTTTTCGTAGTATTGACGCGTAACCTTCAGTGAAACACCCTGTGGTAACGTACCAACATACTCATTTTCGTAACGAGCATCCGTGATAAAAGCAGCATCAGCTAAGGATACAACCAAAACACCATCACCAGGAACCCCACCAAAACCAATCAGGTAATTCAAGTTCGAGGCATTGGAAATAATCATTCCCTGCAAGTCCAACTTCTTCAACAGCTTTTGAAACTTGTTCAAACGTTCTTCATAAAATCCCACGGTATGACCCTCCAAATTTTAATATAGCTTGCGGCTATTGTACCATAAGTTTGAAGCTTTCTAAAAGAAAGTTCTCATTTTGTTTTAAGAAATACAAAATAATTGTCCAATGTTTTAAAAGACCAAATCAAGCAAAATTTAGGCAAAAAAAAAAACAGCCAAAGCTGTTTTTTCCCAATTAGTTAGGCGTTAGCAAGTAACTGATTGTATTCTTCCCGAGTATAAACGGAAACTTGGCGCTTGTCACGACCCTTGCGTTCGAACTTAACAACACCGTCAGTCAAAGCAAAAAGTGTGTCATCGCCACCCTTTTTAACGTTTTGACCTGGGTAGATGTGCGTTCCACGTTGGCGGTAAATGATTGAACCAGCAGTCAAGGCTTGTCCATCAGCGACCTTCGTACCTAAACGACGACCAGCTGAGTCACGACCGTTGGCAGATGATCCACCCCCCTTGTGGTGGGCAAAGAGTTGCAAGTTATCTTGATTCATCAACATAAGTCTATTCTCCTTTAACAGTGATGATTACGCGATGGAATCAATCTTCACGCGTGTATATGGTTGGCGGTGTCCCTGCTTTGTGTGGGAATGCTTCTTAGGACGGTACTTGAAAGTAACAACCTTCTTTTCCTTACCCTGCTTTTCAACAGTTCCAGAAACCTTAGCACCATCAACAAATGGGGTACCGATCTTTGAGTCAGTCAAGACGACTTGGTCGAAAACAACCTTGTCCCCTTCTTGTGCGTCCAACTTTTCAACAAAGATGGTATCGCCTTCAGCGACTTTGTATTGCTTGCCGCCAGTAACAATAATTGCGTAGGCCATTATTGAATTCTCCTTTTATACTTAGACTCACCATCTCTAGGCGGCTATCACTAGCTTCTTAAACCTGAGATGTGTGGTTGTAGCTGCGCTAACAACTAATTAATTTTATCAAAGTTGTCCCGTTTTATCAAGAAAATCTTTATATTTAACCATTTTAACGCATAATCAAAGCAATGATTCCAATGTGTCTTTGCTAATTTAGAGTTGCATAATTTTTCATTGTTAGCAACTAGACATCAAAATCAAAAAGTAATAATCCCGTCTTTTTCGTCCGCGTCATCGTTACCCGCCAAATTTCACGGAATTCTTCGAGAATTTCATCATAAGTCAGTGCCATCGAGTCTTGCAGCCACAAAGACACACAAGCCCAGAAACCAGCGACGATGATTTCCCATTGATAAATCAAGTGTTTCTTTAGTTTTTCATCGCCTACATCAGCCAAGGCCCGATCACGTTGTTCGCGTAGTGCGGCCATCAAATCAACCATTAAAGACTTATCCTGACCGTTGTTCAAAACGGCATTATAGAATATTCCTTGCTCTGAAATAACTTCCAACACCTCACGTACACGAAACTTTTCTTCAGTCTTTTCCGTAAACTGACGAATAAGTTCCCGATTGACATCATTGATCAAGTCCGCCTTATTATTATAGTGTCGGTAAAAGGTTCCACGAGTCACGCGACCTTTCAACAGTAATTCGGCAATTGAAAAATGATCTGTTCTTGATAATAATTCAATCGCTGCTGAACGAAGAACCTGTCTTGAACGTAAGACACGAGCATCCGTTAACTTCTTAGTCATGTAATCTCTCCAATCTTTAAAAGGATAAAGCGATTCAACTTGTCTTGATTATAACAACAAAGAATTAAATTGACTTAAATATCAAGCAGATTAACAAAAAAGGTCGAATAATTGTCCTAAACGACAATTATCGACCTTTTTCACTAGTAAAAATATGACTGCTACGAAACCTTATTTAGCATTAGCTGTCTTTGTAGCTCGTGACCATGGCGAGAAGAACAGGCCGATCACATCATTTCCCAAGTAAAGGATATAAGTGACAAACAAGACCCAGTTGGCATCTCCTTGCCATGCTGTTACTCCCCAGAGGGTAACTGACATCAGTCCCTGCAATGTCCACATCCAATATTGTGAGTGGAACTTGGCAATGGTTAATGCGGCACCGGTTACCCCGATTGCTGCTGAAAAAGCGTCTAACCATGGCCGCGGAGAAATCAGCAAATGTGTGTCCATCATAAAGAGCAAGAAGAACGCCACTACGAAAGTTACCAGAGCCAAACGCCAGCCATTAGCATTCATTGCTTTAATTTTACGGTTTTGCCAAGCGTTACCGAAAAACATAAAATTCAAATCTAATGCCACTACATAAACCATCTGCATCACAATATCAGAGTAGTTTTTCGAGTGGAAGGCCACAATCGAAATCAGAATGGCTGAAATAAAACCTAGCAAACCATTAATTCGTTTGTTTGCCGTAATGGCCAAAGTACAAGCAAATCCGATCGCCCCACCAACCATGGACAAAACTGACAAAGTTTCCAATCCATGTGGGAAACCAGTCACCAAAATGACTACTAGACCAATTGCTAACCAGGCATAAGATTGCTTATCCCAACCAGAAAACCCTTCTTTATAATAAGACCAGGTGAAAATCTGTTTCATGTTCGTCTTTACATCCTGCCAGGTATAACCAGACGTTGATTGTTCGTTACTCATAAAGCTCCTCCAACGGCTCAGGGATAGTCTTCCCCGAACATTTTAATGTACGCTGCCAAAGATGTTAACCAAAACCACCCCTAGGACCAAAAAGGCTAGGCCAACGATTGTTTGCCAATTCAAATGAACATTGAACAAGGCAACACTCAAGCACGTAACAACTAGTATACCACTTGCCGACCAGATTGCATATGCAAGGTAAACCGGCATCGATTTAACGACTAGCGACAAAAGGTAGAAAGACAGGGCATAACAGCTTAGGGTCAAAACTGTCGGTAACAATTTTGTAAAACCAGCTGTACTGCCAATTAGGGTCGTACCAGTCGTTTCAGCGATAATAGCGAGGGCTAAATAAAGATAAGTTAACATTTCTATCTCCTTTTATGTCTATGCCCTCAATTATCAGTGATGAGCCTCTAGATAACAAGGATTTCCGTGTAACAATTAACGAACAAGCTTTCCCCTTTTGATCAGTTAGTAAAATTTTTAATAGTAATTCAGTCTTTTTTTTGCTATTCTTAATTGTGTTAGATTTTTATGATTTGCACTGGTAGCTCAGCTGGATAGAGCAGCCGGTTTCTACCCGGCAGGTCGAGGGTTCGAACCCCCCTCAGTGCATCGAAAGCGTTGATATATCAACGTTTACCAGTCATCTGCACGACTTTCACACGACAACACGAACTGTCAATTAAACAAACACCCCAATCTCAATTAAGAGACTAGGGTGCTTTTTATTGTCACGCTTAATCACAATTCATCAATCATCGCTTACGTTGGTTCGCCTTTCCTGAATAAGTTGTTCTAACTCATTGAAGTCGTCTTCTATTGCTAACTTGCGAATGAACGATCGTGAATCGGTTCTATACAATAGATCCTTTTTGTGTTCTTTGTTCTTTTCAGCCCAGCGCTTGTTTGTTTCATTTTGCGCAGTCGTTGAGCTTTCATACTCTGCTGGTCGCCCTACTTTTTTATCTGTCATTTAATTACACCATAAATTGCGATTAGTAACGAAACTACCAACAGCACTAAAGCCGTCCAGCCTACCCATGAAGGTTTATTATTTTTCATAAAGATGTTAAAACGAGCGTAGACGAAGAAGACCCTTGCGGGCCTCACTTCTTATTTTGTTAAAGAGCTAATCAGTTGAGCAATAGCTTGTAGTAGTGCACTTACTGCAAGAATTATCTCAAGCATGGTTGGCTTTTTCTTTTTATGCCCTCGAAACATCACTTTCGAATCAAATGTACCCAGTTAGCTACCAACAATGCGTATCTTTGTCCCCACCTTCAATTTATTCCAAAATAGAATAATATGAACCTGATTTCAACAGGTAAAAAGCGCTTATTTTTCAGCCAATCCCCCTTCAAAAGCCTTTCATAACAACGATTACGCCTAATTTAGGGATGTGCTATATTAAGGACACCCAAGGAGGTGCTTGGATGAAAAAAGCAAAAAATTTTGTACAAAATCTAGTCAACTTAACTAAAAGCAAAGCTTGGCCAGCAGTCCTCCGCCAACAGTTTTCGTTACGATGGCATCCACTTCTTCGGTAGTTTTTTATCAGACAAACTGTGTCACACTAACGTTCGGTAAAGGAGAACTCATGAATAATATTAAAAAATGGGGCGAATTGGCCACTTTGACCCTAGCCACGTTACTCGGCATGCAACTGACGGACAATCAGGCATCTGCTTATGTTTTTGATACAGCTAAGTTTCAAAAAGGTCAAGTTCCAGATACAAGACGGTCGCCTTTTTCCTCAGTCGTATTTATCGTTGATGGTGAAACGGGTGATTCAGCTAGTGGTGTCTTGATTGCCCCCGACACTGTTTTAACCGCCGCCCACGTTGTTTTACGTCAACGTGATGAAAGTGACAGAACAACCTTTTCAGACTGGCCCAGACAGTTAATTAATCCCAGCTCGCTATCAATTCGGCCGGCCTATGGCGGGGAATCTGGCTCAACAGTCGAAAGATACCCATTCGGTTGGCATTATCACGGTCAAACAGTTGCTATTCCGGCAGAATACTTCGAGGCTGCCCTTCGACCCAATGGTGATGCTGGTGATAACGATATTGCATTAATCCACTTAAATCAACCCGTACAAGGTGCGCCGATACTACCGCTAGGTGAATTTCGTCCGCAAGACATAAACCGTTCCATTGTCTCAGCCATTGGCTTCCCGGCAACACTTGGTCCTGGAAATATGAATGAACCGGAGAACCAGGATGACCGTATGTACGCTGATTACGGTACCGTTTCAGCCATCACCGGTCGTCAGCTATTAACAACGAATATAAATTGGTCACATGGTAGTAGTGGTGGCCCACTGCTCAATTCGTTCAACCAAGTCGTTGGCATTGTTAGTTCATCAAATGCCTATGGTAATTTTGCTACCAGAATTGACTCCGGCTTAAATTGCTGGATTCAAGAACGAATGCATGAGCATGACCAAGATTTAGCACCTGAAAATTCACGCAGACGTTGGCGTCAATTGGGCAACCAGCGTGTCTATTTTGATCATAATGGTGAAGCAACCGCTATCGTTGGCCAAAAAAACGCAGATAACTTCGGTGTTTTAGACTTGTCCCTACCAGGTCGAGCAAATCATTCGGAGCTATAAATTTCATTCAAACAACAATTCAAAACATGTTGATAACACCATGTTCAGTCCAAAAGGCTGGTCCAAAATCGCTAATCAATCTTTGGATTAAAAATAGTGATTGCTTGCTGAAAACGTTTTACATTCCGTTCGAAAACAAATACAATGAGAGTAGTTCAATGCATTAACAGCTTTAATTCATCAATTAAGGCTACGAAAGGAAAAGTTAATGGTTCAATATAATTTCATTCTTGCCTCAGCTCGTGTTGAAACGGATGTCAAGCTTCCTATCACTCCTAGTCGCGGTGATATCATTTCATTAACAACCGGTGTCGACATGCCCCACTACCTCGTTCAACGGGTCGAACTTTTTGCTAACTCTGACATCGTTAACCTCCATGTTCAACGTTTCCCTGACCAGCTTTCAGCAAAGCTGGCCATTGACGGATTCCGTAACACTAGAAACTTTCTTTAACAGAGCAAAACACTAATAAAAAATCCTCTTACGAGCAAATCGATTGAAGACAACCCTTGCCTGACAATCAAAGTCCATAAGAGGATTTTTTATATTATTAAATCTAACCTAATTTTTTCGCTAGTTTTAACACCACCTGTGAAATCAATGGCACAGACTTTTTAACACATTTTATCCATCACTATTGCCCGGCTGACACCTGTTAGATCAACCGTGACATTTATATCTCTTGGCTGTCGGCTTCAGTCTTTAATCACCTGTAAAAATGGATTTTTAAGTATTTAGATTGACTCAACATTTCAGCTATTTTTGACAAATATTAATCCACTAAAAAAAGGCCTTCCGGCCTTTTTAGCTACTTCTTTAAAAATGAGCCTTCACCTTATAAATCGGTTGGCCCAAGGCCATGAACTTCTGTTCATATTCCGTTTCAACGTTACCGGCGACCTTATCAGCATCAGCATGCAAGTCCAAACTATAGTCTTCTGGCGTCCAGCGCATTCCAAAGTCCATGAAAGAAACCAAAGAATACTCGAAAAGATGGCGGTTATCAGTCTTAAATTCGACTTCCCCACCCTCTGGCAAAACTGCCCGATAAGAAGACAAGAAGGTCTTATAAGTCAAACGACGGCTTTCATGTCGTGACTTTGGCCATGGATCAGAGAAGTTCAGGTAAATCTTTTGGATTTCACCCTTCTCAAAATAAGTTTCCACTCCTGAACCGTTACCGTAAAGATAACGCAAGTTTGGCAAAACGCCAACAGCCTCAAAAGACTTGCGGGCCGCAATCGCCACCGCCGTTTCTTGAATTTCCATCCCAATATAGTTAATCTGCGGGTTCTTCTTGGCCATTTCCATAATGAACTGGCCCTTTCCTGACCCAATTTCAACGTGAATTGGTTGGTCTTGGTCAAAGATTTCTTGCCAGTGACCACGCAACTTTTGTGCGTGTTCCTGGTCAATGACCAAATCTGTATGAGCTTCAAGCCAAGGCTTGGCCCATGGTTTCGAACGTAAATGCATAAGTATTTCCTTTTAATTCTTTTTGTGCAAAGTTTTCGGCAGCCAAAGTCCATAAAGAACCAAGGCTAAAAGTAGACCACCAACCAAAACGGCTAAGGCAGCTGCAGGACCGGCTATCAACAACATGACCAAGAAGGTCAAACCAATAACAGTACTAGTAATTTCGGCGAGGACAACCAAAAAGGTTTTTTCTTGCTGCTTTTTATCTGCAAAGGCTAACCGAGTCCACAGCACTGCCCGCGTTTTTTCAAAGACAGGAAGTAACTGAAAGTTAATCAAGTAAACCAACAAAACCATTCCTGCCGCCTGCAAGTAATAACCATCTTTAGGTAAAGCCACCAGTAAAATCATTCCGATTATGACCAAGCGCAGAACTAAGACAAACTCATCGCCACCGCGCAGGAGCTTAATCCAGAACAGTCGACGCACCGGTTCCTTTTGAAAAGAAAATCGGCCGAGAAGGTTATCCAAGTACGCACGACGTTTGACCGTTCCCTCCTGATTTGGTACCTGAGCAAATAGACCGTAAAACTGCCAAACAACTTGAAGATGCCGTTGGCTTGTGGTCAAAGCAACATGCCAATCGATTGTGCGCCGAGCTTGTTGGTGCTGAAAAAACCAGGTCAAAGCAGCCACAGTCAAAATAACGATAAATCCTGACAGAACCCAGAGTCGCCATGAATGAGGTAACAAAACAATCGAAAAAGCCAAAACAAACGGCATAGCGAGGCGAATTAGCCAACTTGCGCGTGTTTGATCAAAACCGGTCCAAGTATTTCCCCGCTCATGGCGATCAAGGGCTTGAACAAGCATAAAGGCCTTACTGGCCACCAGTGTCAGCAAGGATAGCGACCAATCAACAGGATTGCCGAGACCAATAAGATTCATTACTGGCCAGGCAAGACCAAGAAAAGCAATCTGCCAACCGGCTGCCAAGATGAAGGACCGGCGCCAAGCTTGGTTGAGGTAAGTTTTCGTCAGAAAGTTATCTCCAGCCGATAGAAAAATCCGGTCGGCCGGCTTAAGATAAGTCACAAAAGAACCGAACTGTTGAGCCAAAACTAACCAAAAAATGAGTCCCAACTGCCAATAGGATGGTAAAAAAGCAATTGGTGTTTCCAGGGATTGCTGAGCTAATGATTGAAACGACAGGATAGCCGCCCCAATTATGATTAACAGAAAGACGACAAAATGATCGTTAAACAGCAGGCGAAGGTAACGCTGATTTTGCCGCTTCATAACCGCTGACCGGTCCTTGTAAAGCCGGTTTAAGTCAAGTTTCTTAGTGGCCGCCGTCATGAAAAGAGTTCATCCATTTCAACTAAGGATATCTGATGTTCAGCCGCTAATTCTGCGGGACTTGCCTGCTCTCGAACCTCGCCCTGGTCCAACCAGACAAATTGATCGACAAAGGCTGCCGCTGAGGACAGCAAATGTGTCGTCAAAAGGATTGCACCACCTGCCTTGGTTCGCTCCTCCATGAGTTGAACCAAAGCTTTTTGAGCCAAAACGTCCAGACCAAGAAATGGCTCATCGATGACCATTAATGGCGCTTTAAGACTAAAAGCCGCCACTAACATTACCTTTTGCTGCATGCCCTTGGAAAAATGCTTGGGTAGCCAGTGTAACTTATTATCCAAGCGAAAGGTTACCAACAAAGCCATCGCCTGATGCCAATGTTCCTGGTCATCGAGGCCGTGGCTAGCCAACATTAGATGAATGTGTTCCGCTAGGGTCAACTCGTCATAAAGAATCGGCTGCTCCGGAATATAGGCTAACTGCTCCTTAAAGGCAGTTGGATTTTCAACAAGGTCCACCTCGTTGAAAACAACCTTACCTGATCGAATTGGACGTTCTCCAATAACGTGCTTGAAGGTAGTCGATTTTCCGGCCCCATTTAAGCCGATTAATGCAACAATTTGCCCATCTGGTACCGTGATGGAGACGTCTTTTAAGACATCCTGACCAGCGTAGCCCCCATATAATTTTTTAATTGATAGTCCCATAGCCTTTATTATACCAGGTTCTAGTCTGATAACGGTTGTTTTACCTGAATTTTGCTATAATAGAAAATAAAGAAACACAGGAAAAAGGAGGCCATTATGGCAGATATTTTTGACAAAATCATCGCAGGAGAAATTCCTTCTTATAAAGTCTATGAAGACGACGACTTACTCGCCTTTTTGGATATTTCCCAGGTTACCCCTGGTCACACGCTCTTAATTCCCAAAAAGCACGTCGATGACATCTTCGCCTACGATGATGTCATTGCCCAAAAGGTTTTGCTGAAGTTACCGGTCTTAGCTCGTGCCATCAAGGCTGCCGATAAGACAATTACCGGCATCAATATCTCATCTAACAATGGTCCTTCCGCTGGTCAAACCGTCATCCATTCTCACTGGCATTTGATTCCCCGTCGTGATGGTGACGGGCTAAATGATGCCCTGGCACCGACGATCGATCACTCCGACCAGTACGATGAAAATCGCTACGAGGAACTAGCTCAAAATATTAAGAAAGAATTGGAGTAAATCATGGCATTTGCACGAGTAAAAGCAACTCTGAAAGAATTTAAGACGATTTTACGCCTTAGTCAGAAGGCAAAAAAACAGGTCACCGTCTTGACACAATCGCTCGAAGCAAACCAGGCTGATTTAGCAGAACTAAAACGGGCAGCTAAGCGCACCCAATATGAAAACCAAGTTCACCTCGATCGCATCAAAGATGTTCAGGAAAAAATGAAGGCAACTCAGTCGAACCGTTCGAAACTGTGATAGAATAGTCTTCGTATCAATTATTTCAATTCGGAAGGAAACTAATTTTATGCACCGCAAAGTTATCTGGGGATTCATCGTCATCGTCTTTATTGCTGGCGTTGCCTATCTCGGTTTGTCAACGTCAAAGACATTGGCCACAACCGATGCCGGTAAGATTACCCAAGAAGAATATTACGACAAGGTCAAGTCCTCGTCTGCTGGTAAGCAAGTCTTCGCCCAAATGGTGATTGATAAGGTCTTGGAAAAACAATACGGCTCACAGGTTTCAAAATCAGATGTTACCAATGCCTACACGACTTCCAAGGCTCAATATGGCGATTCATTTGCTTCAATGTTGTCACAATCAGGTTTGACAGACACTCAGTACAAGGATTCATTGCGTGAAAAGCTTGTCATGAACGCAGCCGTTAAGGCCAACTATAAGATCTCAAAGGATAAGTTAAACGACGCCTATAACAACTACGTCCCTGATACTACAATTTCTTTGATTACAGCCAAAGACGAGGATACCGCTCAACAGGCAATCGATGCCTTAAACAACGGAACTTCATGGGATGATGTCTACAAGCAGTATTCATCAAAGAACGCCCAGGTCAATAAGTCCGGTCAATTGCCTGCCTTTGATTCAACCAATACGACAGTTGATTCTGAAATTCGGAAGGCCGCTTTTAACCAGGATAACGGTACTTATTCATCAGCACCAGTTAAGCCTTCATCTGGCTCAAACTACTATGTTGTCCGTACTGACAATATGGCAAGTAAGCCTGCCGAGAGCAAGGTTGAACAAAAATTGAAGGATAAGTTGACCAGCGACTTCTTGAACGATTCAAACAACTCAACTGAAATTCAAAAGATTGTTGGTAAAATTCTCCGTCAGAACGATGTCACCATCAAAGATTCTGATTTGAAGAATGCCTTGTCAGGTTACTTAACTGCCGGCGTTTAATCAATCAGTGATAGTTTAAAAACAAAAAGAGGATTCCAATCGGAATCCTCTTTTTTAGTGTTGTAGCTTGTAAGAGCACTTGGTTGCCCCGCTTCATTAAGAGTTTCCTGGACACACGAAGCCTTTGGCAAAACTTGCTTGAACACGCATGAACATCTGGCCAGGTTTCACTTGGTACCGATTTACCCACACCTTTTTTAAAATTCAGAACAGCGCCGTTGGGTCAATTGGCGACCCCGCTTCAGGGTCTTCTGGTGGTAGCGGTGGCAAATCGTCATCCGTTGGCCCCTCTGCTCTTTGAACACCTTCCGGACGGTAAAAGGCCCGGTTATCCATGGCAAAAATCCGCTTGGAAAACTCACCAGGTTCTGTTTGTTCCATAGCACCCGTCAGCATTTGAATTGAAGCATCCATCTCATCTAACTGATGCAGAATTTCGGCTTCCATCATCTGGGGGCGAACGGGTGATCCATACTCCAAAAGACCATGATGGGCCAGCACAACGTGTCGTAAAATCAGAACATCCTCCTGATTCAAATCCATCTTCAGCTCATTGGCTGCTAAAACCAGTTGCTCGTCAATCAGCGTGATATGGCCAATCAGCTTGCCGGCCCGAGTATACTCCGTTGAGGCCGGCCCTGAAAGCTCAATCACCTTGCCCAAGTCGTGCAAAAGCGCACCGGCCAGCAACAAGTCCTTATTTAACTGAGGATAAAGGTCGCTAACCGTTTCCGCTAAGCGCGCAATTGACAGGCTATGAAAGGCCAAGCCACGAGCAAAGGCATGGTGGTTCGTCTTGGCAGCAGGAAATTCCATGAAGTCATCGTGGAACTTCTTGAACAATTGGCGAACTAAGCGGTTCCATGTTGGCTGAGTAATCTTAAAGATTGTATCCGTTAGCTCTGCTTCTAAATCAGCTTTTTTAACGGGGGCGCTTTTGATAAAATCTGCTGCTGAACTAGGTTCACCATTATCAGTCAAACGAAGTTGACTGATTTGAATTTGCGGGTTGCCTTTAAAAGCTGACCGAGTACCCGTAACCTTAACGACTCGGCCAGCTTGAAACTGTTCAATGCCTTCTTTAGTCACATCCCACAGGTTTCCAGGAATATCACCCGACCTATCGGCAAAGGTCAAAGCCAAATAATCCTTGCCAGTCTTCGTTTGACGAACTTCAGCCTTCTTTAACAAGGCAAAGGCATCAACCGGATCATTTTCGCGGTACTGTAATAATAACTTAGCCATTTATCTCTCCTAAATTAATCTGCTGGTCGGCTACTTGCTGACCGGTAAAAGTCCAAAAAAGAACTTGCCGGTCTTGCGCCAAGTCCTGTAATAAGGATAGCACTTCCGCCTGACGGTTCTCATCAAAATTTACAAAGGCATCATCAACTAGGATTGGCAAGCCTTCTGTTAACTGCAAACTTGTAATCAAGGCCAAGCGAACAGCCAAATAAGCCTGGTCTGCCGCTCCGGTCGACAACTCAGCCAAAGTGAAGGACTGGTTGTTTCGGTCAAAAACTTGGACCTGTTTCTCCGTAATTTGCATTTTTGGGTAGTGGCCCAGGGTCAAACGCTGCAAGTAAGTTCCCGCTTGATCTTGAACCCGACTGCTCAAAGCTTGGTCCTGACCATTAAAAATATTTTGAATCAAAGCCGGTAAGAGCGACTTTTCTAGGTATCGACCAAAGTCTTCGGTCAAGCGTGCCGCCTGGTTAGCCACCGCCTGGGTCAAATCCTGAAACTGGGTTTCAGAAACCAAGGCAGCCTGGTCAACTTGCAGGGCTTGGACTTGCTGGTTAGCCTGGTCTTGAGCAAACTCAAGGCGCTTTTGGTTTTCTACCAGATCCGTTACTGCCTTTTCTAAGGCAGGACGGTTTCGATATTTGACCAACCGTTGACGACGGTCTGCACCAATCTGTTGGTATAAATCAGCCAGGCGCTGGTCGTTCTTATCTCGGTCATTTTGCTTAGCTAAAGCAGTGGACAACTGACCAAGTGAGGTCAACCTGTTTTCTTGCAAAATTTTTTGTATCTGTGCCTGCACTTGATCACGTTCCTGATAAAGTTGGTGTTCAAGGTCGGCCACATGATCCTTTTCTACCCGTCGCTTTAAGCCGGCAGCCGGATCCAAGCCGTACAGTTGACTGGCCTGATCGACGGCCGCCAGCAAATCTTGATAATTATCTTCCATTGATTCATGGAGATGGGTAAAGCGCTTGGCATCAATTTGGTTCAAGTGGTGACTAATTTGGCTGGCTAACCTCTGGGCCTGACGGCCTAGGTCACGAGACAACTTTTTAGCATCTTGAGCCAACGTGGCAGCGTACTGGCCTGCCAGAATCGTTTCCTTATTCCAGGGCGCAAAGGGAGCCATCACTGCGGCAACTCGGTCATGATGACCTTTGGCTAAATAGCCAGCGACGAAAGTGACAGCGGCTAAAAGAACTTCAACCGGTAGGGCCAATCGTAGAAAAAAGGATCCGATTAACAGCACCCCACTGGCCACTGCTCCACCAAGCCAATAATTTTGTTCCTGAAGAAGACGGAAATCAGCGGTATTAAGCGGTTCTGGTGCTCTCCCGCGAAATTGTTGTTTAAACTTTTCAACTTGCCGGTCGGCACTATGAATCTGTCCCAGTACTCCCTTGAGAGATTGGCTGGTTTCGGTCAATTCCTCCAGCACGGCCATAACTTCGGCCTGATTGAGGCTAGTCAATTGACTATCTTTAAGTTTAGCTCGACGTTGATTGGCCTCCTCTAGTTGCTGGTTCAGCCAGTCGAGTTGCAGGGCTAATTGCTTTAACTGGTCCTGATCCGCGACACTAATTTTTTGTTGGGAACGGTTGACTTGCTGCCCACCATCAGCACCCGCAGCTTCCAATGCCAGTGCTTCTTGATAAAGCTCCCAATAGGACAACAAATCCCGAGCCGTTATTAATTGCTCCTTAGTCACTGCTAATTGTTGGTCTTGGCCCGCAGTTTGTTTCTGTAGGCCTTCCACCTGATTGCCTTTTTCAAGATACTGGCTTAATGATTGTGCCAGATCGAAGCGGCTTTCCTGCTGGTGCTGGTAAGCCTGACTTGCTAGGTTCAGCGGGCGCTTACCTGTTTTTTGTTTAGCAAAGAGTTGACTCCCCTCTTTTTGCTGGTCAGTTGCCCAGGCTAACCACTTTGACGCCCGCGGTTGCGTGTAGGTCAACAAGTGTTTTTCCAAATCAGGACCCGTCAACTGATTGACTAACTGTAAGTCTTTGGCATCGAAGGCAAAAATCTGCTCATAGTCCACTCGACTCAGTGGTCCAAATAGTTGGGTTAAAAATTCTTCGCCATCAGCCAGAGCCTGACCATCCGCCAAGTTAACGACCGTTAACTCCGACTGTGTTCGATTAATTCGTTGAATACGATAGGTTTTCTGACTGATTTCTAAGTCCAGGTAGCCACCATAGGCCGCTCCCGACCGGGGTTCATATTTTTGACTAGCTCGGGCCTTGTAGCCAAAAAAAACGCCCAAGATAAAAGCCTTAAGGGTCGATTTTCCGGCTTCATTTTGACCAAAAAAAGCCTGAAAGTCGGCCAAATCAGTTAGTGTTAAATCTGACCAACGGCCGAAACCAGAAATATGAATAGTTTTAATCTTCATCCTGGCCTCCTTCCACTAGGTCCTGGTAAAGACGGTCGGCTAAGTCGGCCTGCCCCTCTTCTGAATAAAAATAATCTCTGATAAACGCCGGAGCCTGATCAGAAAGCCACTGCCCAATACTGTCTGCCTGGACGACCCGGCGAATGGCTGCCTGTAGGTCAACATCAGCTGGCAATCCTGGACGTGAATGTTTCTGATTAGCAGCCTTTGTCACAACCTGAGCTTTGACCGGCCAGTAGTCACTAGTACTTTTTCGGCTAGCTTGCAAGCTTTCCAATAAGGTTCCAAAGCGCGCGGCAGCTTGAATATCCGGACCAACCTGCCCGGTTAATTCTAGTATCACCAAGGTTGGCTGTTCCCAGCGGTAAGCATTTAACTGGCCCTGCAAAGTTACCAAATCAGGACAGTTCGAGATTTCGACTTGTTGCCATAAAACAGGCGCAACTGGATAAAACTCCGGTACTAGACCTTGACCATCCTGGTCGGAAACTAGGAAAAAGCCCTTTTCGCCAGTCTCATTGTGGTTGAGACCCTGGAGGTTACCAGAATAGGCAACTACAGGGTTACGGTGCAAAATTTGACGAACATGAATATGGCCAAGGGCCCAGTAATCATACCCCTTTGCCATCATGTCCTTTAATGAGAAGGCCGCATAGTTCCCACCTTCCTGGCCAACCACGCCGTGATACATCCCTAAATGATAATCAACTCCAGCCTGCTTGACCGGATAACTCGGCAAAGCTGACTGACGATGGTGTTGATTCGTATAGGAAAAGGCTGAAATGGAAACTTTTGCACCTGATTTAGTCGTAATTGTCTTTGTTTCAACTTCCGGGCCAAAAACCAAAACTCGCTCTGGCCAAGTTGGATGGACTTGCTGTCCTTGCTGGAAATCGTGGTTTCCAAAGGAAATGGCAGACCAAATGCCAGCCTGATTCAACTGCGTCAAGACTTTCGTTAAGTGCTCCTGAATAAGTGGTGAATTGTCGGCACCGTGGTACAGGTCACCTGGGAATAAAACCAGATCAACCTCTTGGTCAACCGCAAATTCAAGCAAGCGGTTCAGCGCCGTAAAAGTCGCCAATTGAACCTTTTTTTGAAAGTCCGGGCTCAGCTTTTGGCTCAATCCGGTAAAGGGGTTGCCCAGATGAACATCCCCGGCATGAATAAAACTAAGCATAGTCTTCCTTCCACTGTCTTTTCATCAACTCGCCCAAAGAGAACAGGCGTTCGTATTCTCTATTATACAAAATACGTCCCTACTTTTGCCACTAACCACAAGGAATTTCGTATTTTTTTCATAAAAAAAGGCAAGAATCGTAGAGACGATTCTTGCCTTCTGATTTAGCTAATATTATTACTTATTCTTCTTACGACGTGAGAAAATTCCAAGTCCTGCAAAGCTAGCAAATAGAGCAAACAAAAGATTCGTATTGGACTGATTTCGTTCAGACCTCAATCCCGTATTTGGCAAAACGTGATTGGTGTCAGCCTGAGGATTAACAACTTTGTCAATTTGATTTTGAACAACCACATTTCCATCATTTGAATCAGTTGTTGTCGTGGTCGTGCCTTTAGGCTCATCCTTCGTGTATTTAACGGTGTAAACCAAGTCACTTGAATCTGGCGTTACATTTTGAGCAGCGATGCTCGTTTGGTCAGCCGTATAACCCTGTAATGTCGGACTGGTTACTGCTGCAAAACTTTGATTTGCTGTCCAATCACCATAGGTCTTTTCACCAGTTACGGCATCAGTTGAGACACTACGAGTGAAGGTAATTGGCGTAGCCACATAGTCGTCAGCTGCCTTACTACCGTCAGCGTACTGATAGTGAATTGTTTCATTAACCGTCTTCGTATCAGTTGATTCAGCCGGTGCATTTTTAGTGTAAGTTACGGTGAAGTCTAAGTTTTGAGAGTCGCCAGTTACCTTTTGAGCCGCTATTTCAGACTTGTCTGCCGTATACCCCTTCAAAGAAGGGCTTTGAACAGCAACGAGATCTTGGTCAGCACTCCATGCTCCGTAAGTCACATCGCCGGTCACAGCATCCGTATATGCAGTACGAGTAAAGGTTACATCCTTCTCATAAGTGTCAGCTGCCTTACTACCGTCAGCGTACTGATAGTGAACCGTTTCCTTTACTGTTTTGGTATCCGTTGACTGTGCTGGGGCGTTCTTCGTGTAAGTAACGATGAAATCCAAATCCTTTGAATCACCATCAACTGTTTGAGCTGCAATTTCGGGCTGATTTGCGGTATAACCCTTCAGTGCTGGACTGGTTACAGCTGGGAAACTTTGATCTGCAGTCCAGTTACCATAAGTTTTTTCGCCAGTTACAGCATCTGTTGAAACCGTCCGTGTCAAAGTAACTGGAGTGGCAACGTAATCAGCAGCAGCCTGTCCACCATCAGCATATTGATAATGCACGGTTTCATTAACCGTCTTCGTTTCATTGGTTACGGTTGGCGCATCCTTAGCGTACGACAAAGTTATCGTCGTTGGCTGATCACTTGTTCCAAAGGCGCCGACTAATGCCGCATCAGCTTTTTGATAATGATAACCTTTAATACTTGGTGTATCAACAGTATAGACAGTTCCTGTCAAACCAATCAATTCTTTTTCAGGCATTCCAGCAATCTCTTGATTGTTTTCGTCCGTATAACGAACAATTACTTTGCCCTGTTGAACATTAGGACTAGATGGAGAAGCAATCGTTACACTACCTGTTGCCTTCGCCATTGAGTAGAGGGTCTTGCCGGTAGAATCTGTTGTTTGATAAACAACTTGATAGCTAACTGTGTACGTCCCTGGCTGCTTATTATTCCAAGCAGCCGTTGCACCACCATCATTTAGTATCTGAATATCCTTGGTTAGATCAACGTTACCACTATCTGTTGTGACACTGGCCGTTACATCTGATTTTAGCCAAGCGTTCACATCAGGAATGTTATCAGTTGTCATTGCGAACTTAGACTGTGGAACTGAAATAACCGGTACCGAAGCAAACGAAGCATATGGATTTTGCCAAGTCATGTTGTATGAAACATTCCAACTACCAGTTCCTTGATTATCAGTATAAGGTTGATTATAAGTATAAGTTCCCTGGTAATCTGGAGCAATTAGATTAAAGAAGACGGTCATGTTTTGAATGTCCATACCATCAGGAATAATCAATTGTGCTTCAGTTGAGGATAAAGGAACTAAAATAAAACCTGGATGGGCCTGTCCGTCAATATCTCCATTCTGAATTTGACTTAAAGTACCCCAGCCCTGACCTGCAGTGGTAGTCCCATTTTTTGGTAACTGGAAACGGAATGAATTGTAATCAATCGAAGCATCGGGACCAGAAACTTCAAACAGATATTTTCGACCGGTCAATGATTTTGAGTTATCTTGATCCGGTTGCAAGATATCATAAAGGCTCATCACATTTGTTGTAATAGTTTTCCCATCTTGATTAATCTGATTAGAAAAAACTTCTGGCCAGTGACTAACTGCATCATTAGTCGTAATATCATCACCACTATACTTGTGATCATTAGTTCCGACACCAGTTCCAGGGGCTTGCATACGATTAGTACCAGCCGGCAGGGGCTGTGCAGGAGGCACTGCCCCTGTACTAAACTTGGCATAAGAAACTGGAATGGTTAAACTTTGCCCATCAGAAGCAACAAACGTAGACGTAATCACATTATCGCTTGTATCTGGTGCATCAGACTTAATGGGGGCATGAACTCCGAAACCAAATGAACCAACTTGATTTTCAAAATTCTTAGAAAAAGTAAAAGTCAGCGTATTTGTTGAAGCGTCATGAGAAAAAGTTCCATATTGATTACCACCGGTAGTAGTAACCGCATCCCAATTAACCAAATTGTTAGGAATGGTCAACGTAATCTTGTCACCGGCTTTAACAGAAGTGGCCAAAGAATTCAAACTGACATTCACTGTTAAATTCAGTGTGCTACCAGCAGCCAAGGTTTGAGCTTCGTTAGAAATTGAAATTTGTAATCCAGATAGGTTTGAACTATCAGCTGAAGTTTGCCCACTTCGCACAAGAGTGTCATCAGATTGTGTAGCATCTGCTGAAGCTGTACTGCTTGATGGTGTTACACTACTTACCGTACTATCGGATGCCGCAGTACTTGATGGTGTTGTACTACTTGCAGTGCTAGTTGATGTCGCAGTACTTGATGGTGTTGTACTACTTGCCGTACTATCTGATGTCGTAGTACTTGATGGTGTTGTACTACTTGCAGTGCTAGCTGATGACGTAGTACTTGATGGTGTTGTATCAGCCGAGACCTTTTCTTGATTGGCTAAAAATCCGCTCGTTGCAAACAATGAAAAAACAACGATTGAAGCATACACCAACTTTTTCCCTGATTTATACATCTTGTAATGTTCCATTTGCTGTTCCATAAAAACTTTCCTTATATGTTTATTAAATTGTTTATGTTACAAACATATTATAACAGATACTTTTATTTTTTCAATATATCAAATAACAAATAAATCTACTTCATTTATAAAAAAACCGGCCTACAGCCGGTTTTAAAATATGAATTAATAGTTCATGAAATAGTTATCCAATTCCCACTGTGAAACGAATTGACGATATGACGTATATTCGATGCGCTTTGCTTCGATAAACTTATCAGTAATATGAGTACCAATTGCATCGATGACAACATCATCATTACTTAATTCATCAAGGGCAGCCAACAACGTATCGGGCAAGTTTACAATCCCGGCCTTCTTACGTTCGTTTTCGTCCATCAAGTAAATATTTTTATCAACTGCAGCCGATGGTTCCAACTTGTTATCGATACCATCCAAACCTGCTGATAAGATTGCCGCCAAAACGGTGTAAGGGTTGGTTGTTGGGTCAACTGAACGCAATTCCAAGCGAGTAGCTAAACCACGTGAGGCAGGTACTCGCACCATTGGTGAACGGTTTGATGCTGACCAAGCAACATAAACTGGGGCCTCAAAGCCAGGCGTCAAACGCTTATATGAGTTAACCGTTGGGTTAGCCAAGGCAGTCAAGGCCGGGGCGTGCTTTAAAACACCACCCAAGAAATGCATTGCTGTATCAGACAAGCCCAAATTCTTGTCAGCATCATGACCATCAAAAACATTGCCTTGCTTATCAAACAAAGACATGTTTGTGTGCATTCCTGAGCCATTGATACCAGAGACTGGCTTTGGCATGAAGGTAGCATAGTAACCGTTCTTACGGGCGATTGTCTTCACAACCAACTTGAAAGTCTGAATCTTGTCAGCCATGTCAACAGCGTCTGAATACTTGAAGTCAACTTCATGCTGACCAGCAGCAACTTCGTGATGGGCAGCTTCAACTTCAAAGCCCATCTTTTCCAGTGTCAAAACGATTTCACGACGAACATTTTCACCACGGTCCAATGGAGCCAGGTCGAAGTAGTTTCCATGGTCGTTTAGTTCCATGGTTGGTTCACCCTTTTCATCTAACTTGAACAAGAAGAATTCTGGTTCAGTACCAACGTTAAAAGCAGTAAAGCCTTCGGCTTCGGCGCGTGAAACGGCGGCCTTTAAGGCAATTCGTGGGTCCCCTTTAAATGGTGTCCGGTCCTTTGAATACACGTCTGCAATCAAACGAGCAACTTTTCCACCATGCGCGTCAGTTGCCCATGGGAAAATCATGAATGTTGACAAATCAGGATAAAGATACATATCAGACTCGTTAATCCGAACGAATCCTTCAATTGAAGAACCGTCGAACATCAGGTCATTATCTAAGACCTTGTCCAGTTGTGAAACTGGCACTTCAACGTTCTTGATAGCGCCCAACACGTCAGTGAATGTCACGCGAATGAATTCAACTTGTTCGTCTTGAACGATCTGCTTAATGTCTGCTTTTGTGTAAGAAGGTTTTGCCATTGGAGACTCCTTTACTTGGCTGCTATAGTGGGTACATTTTTTCTTGGCTGAAGGCTTTCTCCAGCCAAGCTGGCCAACTGGTCAGCTTTTTCAATCATCAATTCATTGTTCACAAAATACATTTTGTTCGGTCAATCAACCGTCAAAATCAGTGGTTATTAAAGCGAGCAATTTGAGCAAATTCATCTTGCAATGAACGGCGCAGACTGCTATCAGCACCAATCTGTTGCTGATTTTTCCGCTCGGCCTTAGCAAAGAGTTCTTTGATATCGGCAGTAGAATCACCAGCATCGAGGTAATCTTTAATTTGCAAGAGGCGGTCAATATCATTTAGGGAAAACCGCCGTTGACCACCCTTACCACGTTTTGGAGTGATTAATTCGTGCTGTTCATAGTAACGAATCTGGCGGTCGGTTAGAAGAGTCAACTCACGGACGGTTGACATTGGTAAAACGGCTCGGTTACGTTGCAATTCAGAACTGGACATGAAAAACTCCTTTCAGCTGGTGATGAAAACCTTACTTGGCTTCGTACCAGGTGGGACCGGCATGGTCCTCAACTTTCAATGGTACGGACAAATGAACGGCGGAATCCATCACGGAGGTTACTAACTTTCGTACTTGCTCTAACTCCTCTTTTGGACATTCAAAGACCAGTTCATCGTGAACTTGCAAAAGCATTTTGGCTTGTAAGCCCTCTTTGGTTAAGGCCTGATCAACCTTAATCATGGCAATTTTAATAATATCAGCTGCCGAACCTTGGATTGGCGAATTCATTGCTGTTCGTTCAGCAAATGATCGACGGTTAAAGTTCTTGGAATTGATCTCTGGCAGGTAGCGACGGCGATGTTCAATCGTTTCAACAAAACCATCTTGATGAGCCTGCTCCTTAATCTGTTCCATCCATCCATGAATCTTAGGGAACTCCTTAAAATAGGTTTCGATAAAGGCCTTAGCGTCCTTGCGCGAAATGCCAAGGTTCTTTGATAAACCAAAATCAGAAATACCATAGACAATGCCAAAGTTAACGGCCTTAGCCGTTCTGCGATGGTTAGCATCAACCGGTTCATTGGCCTTCAAGCCAAAGACGGCGCGAGCCGTTTCGGCGTGAATGTCATCATCATCCATGAAGGCCTTCTTCATGTTTGGATCACCAGTAATGGCGGCCAAGACCCGTAATTCAATCTGCGAATAATCCGCACCGAAAATCAACCAATCGGGATGACTGGGAACAAAGGCGTGGCGAATTTTACGCCCCTCCTCCGTCCGCATCGGAATGTTTTGCAGGTTCGGGTCAACCGATGACAGCCGACCAGTCTGAGTCAACGTCTGTAAGAACCGGGTGTGGATTTTTTGATCAGCTTGACCAACAACGGCCAAGAGGCCATCAACATAAGTCGATTTAATCTTGGCCAGTTGCCGATATTCAAGAATATGGCTAACGATTGGCGCCTGTGGTGCCAATTCTTCCAAGACTTCAACAGCAGTTGAATAACCGGTCTTTGTCTTCTTAATCACTGGCAAGTTCATCTTTTCAAAGAGCAACGTCCCTAACTGCTTGGTCGAATTAATGTTAAATTCCTCACCGGCAATCCGATAAATTTCTTCCTTGAGTTGGCTAATTTTTTCGTCAAGTTCCTGGCCCATCTTTTCCAAACGGTCTTCCTTAACGGCAAACCCTTGGGCTTCCATCTTGGCTAAGACAAATGACAATGGCAACTCAACATCATGGTAGAGATCTGTTTGCTTGTGCTCAGCCAATTCCTCAAAGGCCTTGTCACGCAAGCCATAAAGCGCTTCCGCCTTGTGTCCAAGGTGATCATAAACCTCCTGATCATCAGTGGGCACAGCAAACTTGGCACCTTTGCCATAAAAATCTTCATCAGCTGGCAGATACAAACCGAAGCGAGCGGCCAGGGTTGACAAGACATTGTCATTGCCAACTGTATCAAGCAGATAGGCGACGAGCATAAAGTCAAAATCAACACCAGCAAGCTGCAAATCCAAGCGATGCATCAAAACCCAAACTTCCTTGGCATTGAAAAGTCGTAACTTCTGTTTTGGATTTTCAATCAAGTCACGGAGTGTCTGATTTTCAAACCAGGTAAAGTCAAGACTGGCAAAGTACCCCAAATCATCATTACCGATAGCAAAGGCTAGCATGTCAGCTGTATGATAATTATCCGCATCTGTATCGATCTGAATCGCTAAGGTATCTGCTTTAGCAAGGGCAGCTAAGGCCGCATCGTTCAATTCCTTGACTGGCTGAAAATTAGCGCCTCGTGACTCGACCTCTTCAACGGAAGTATCATCTTGACCAACCAATTGATGCGCTTTAAGCTTGGCCAGCGCTGATTTGAAATGTAAGCTCTCAAACAGTTCAACCAAGCCCTTGGTTTTCGGTCCATTGTAGGCTAAGTCCCCCAAGGAAATTGATAAATCAGCATCAGTAATGATTGTGGCCAATTTTCGTGCGCGATAGGCAACTTCCTTATCCGCAATCAAATTTTCCTTCATCTTGGACTTTTTCATATCGTCAACATGGGCGTATAAGTTATCCAGATCATGGTATTCAGTTAACAGTTTCAAAGCTGTCTTTTCACCAACCTTTGTTACCCCAGGATAATTATCAGAGGTATCACCAGTCAAAGCCTTTTTATCAATAATCTGCGCTGGTGTCAGCCCGAACTTTTCTTTTATATGAGCGGGTGTGTATTCTTCAATCTGAGTCACACCTTTTTTGGTAATTTTCACAGTCACCTGATCGGTAGCCAACTGCGTCAAATCTTGGTCTCCGGTAATGATGGTGACGTCATCACCCGCTTTTTCTCCTTCCCTTGATAGTGTCCCAATGATATCGTCTGCTTCCAAACCATTTTGTTCGTAGTTATGAAGACCATGTGCTAACACCATTTCACGCAGGTATGGAAATTGTTCCTTAAATTCAACCGGTGTCTTATCCCGACCACTCTTATAGTCAGCATAAAGATCACCACGAAAGGTTTTCTTACCTGATTGAGCATCCCAAGCGACAAGAGCATAGTCAGGTTGCATTGGTAAGACGATTGATTCTAAAAAGTTATTAAAAGCCACAAGGGCATTGGTATGTAATCCTTCCGGTGTTACCATTCGGTCTAGCTGTTGGTACATCGCGTAGAAAGCCCGAAACGCCAGCGAATTTCCATCAATTAAAAGTAGTTTTTTAGTCATTGGTTAGTCCTTATTTAACTTGTTTGTAGTTTAGCACAAAAAAAGCTCGCCGAAGCGAGCGATGTTAGTTTTTCTGACGTGTTAATTTCGGTTATCGCCGAAAAGTTGGATCAAAGCGTAGAAAATGTTCATGAAATCAAGGTAGAGCATCAAAGCCCCAGACACGGCCAACCCGGTTGTCTGAGCTTCACTCGCACCGTTAGCTGACAATTGAACATAAACCCGACGTAATGTATTGTTGTCGTAAGCAGTGTACAAAGCAAACACGATAACAGTTGCCACTGAAATCAACAAGTGCATGGTTGAAGAACCCATGAAGATATTAATTACTGATGCCACAATGATCCCAATCAGTGAGCCAAAGAGGATTGGGCCCATTGAAGCCATTGACTTCTTTGAAAAATAACCATAAGCAGCCATACCGGCAAACAAAGCCGCAGTTGAAATAAAGGCAGCACCGACTGAAGCAACCGTGTAAACAGCCAAAATCAAACCAAGCGTTAAGCCTTGGACAGCCGAAAAGGCCATCAAAAGACCAAAGGCCTTGGAGGGATTATTGGCAAATGAAGCGTTGCGAATCATGGCCACAATGACCAATTCAACGACAACAACCGCTGCCATCCCAATCCAGCTACCCAAAAAGAGTTGGGCAACTTGTTGCAAAAAGAAATGTTGAACGACGTAGCCGGCAACGGCCGTTACAGCCAAGGCAATTGCCATATAGCCATAAACACGCTGGAAGAAGGACTTCATGCCTTCATCAGCGCCCGTCACATCGCGGCGAGCGTTCATATCAAAATTATCCATCAGATACCTCCCATTGGTATTGTCAATTTTTCTATCTATATGGTAACAAAAAAATCTTAATCTTAGATTAAAGGGTCTTCCCTTAATTCAAATCAGGCAAAGTTTGGCCAAGCAGTTTTTCATAAGCGTACTCGTACTTTTGAATATCACCAGCTCCCATAAAGACCAAAACAGCGTCATGGTGTTTCAACAGTGGTGATACATCGTCTTCCTTCAAGACAACAGCGCCATTTGGCAAAGCATCGGCGATGTCTTGGGCAGAAACTGTTCCTTTGCTTTCTCTGGCAGAACCAAATATTGGCGTCAAGTAAACCGTATCAGCCGCCTGCAAAGCCTGGGCAAATTCATCCTTATAAGCAATCACCCGAGTAAATGTGTGCGGCTGGAAAACCGCTACAATTTCCTTTGCTGGGTACTTCTGCCGAGCAGCATCAATCGTCGCTTGAATTTCCGTTGGATGGTGGGCGTAGTCATCGATAATGACAATGTCCTGAACTTTCTTTTCAGAAAAGCGGCGCTTGACCCCAGGATAAGTCAACAAGTGCGCGCGAACATTCGCCAAATCCAAACCTTCCAGGTATGCAACGGCAATGACCGCTGTGGCATTATAGACGTTATGCTGACCAAAAATTGGAATCGCAAATTCGCCCAAGTCCTGCCCTTTAAAGCTGACTGAAAAAGTTGAGCCAGCAGTCGTCTTCTTAACATTGCTAATCAAGAAGTCATCACGGCCGGCCTGATCACCGTAATAGTAAACGGGAACGTCAACTCCCAACTTCTGCAAACTTGGATCATCACCCCAAGCCACAATGCCCTTTTTAACACCTTTGGCAAAATCAACAAAAGCCGAGCGAACATCTGCCAAATCATGGTAGTAATCCGGATGATCAAAGTCAATGTTGGTCAAAATGGCATAGTCCGGATGGTATGGAGCAAAGTGACGCCGGTATTCATCAGCCTCTAAAACGAAGAAATCAGAACCCGCCACACCGTGGCCAGTTCCGTCCCCAATCAAGTAAGAGGTCTTGGCAACGTTCTTAAAGACGTGTGACAAAAGACCGGTAGTTGATGTTTTACCATGAGCACCAGCGACCGCAATAGTCGTGGCCTGGTCAATTTGCCTAGCAACGGCCTCCGGATAAGAAATCATCTTAACCCCAGCTTGTAATGCGGCCTGAACTTCAACCTGGTCATCCTCAAAGGCGTTACCACGGATAAAAGTTGCATCCTGATTATCCAAGACGTTTTGAGCGTCAAAAGGTAAAATTTTAATGCCTGCCTGCTCAAGTGGCGCCTGGGTATAGGTAAACTGGTCAATATCCGACCCCAAGACCTCATTACCTTGGTCATGCAAAATTTGGGCAAGAGGTCCCATTCCAGTACCCTTAATCCCGATCAAATAATACTTCTCTGACATGACAATCGCCCCTCTTAATAGTTTGTATCAATCAAGCCGTCCGCATACAAACTTTGGGCAGCAGCAGCATCAAAAGCCTGGCCAATTTGGCCAAAATCAGCTGGCAGAACTAGTGCGCCTGGCTTATCAGGTGCACCTGGTAACTTAAGTTCGCGGCCAGAAACAATCATCCCAGCTGATGGCACACCACGCAAAGCGCCATCCCAAATAATGGCACCGGAAGGCATCATTGTGCCGGGCTTAGCAACAACGACACGGATTCCCTCTTGCATGTTCGGAGAACCAGAAACGATTTGGAGGTTTTTCCCATTACCAACGTTTGCCTGAGTCACGTGCAAGTGATCAGAATCAGGATGTCCAGTCATTGAAACGACTTCACCAA
Organism: Fructobacillus sp. ESL1096; assembly: GCF_058511985.1. Taxonomy (NCBI): domain Bacteria; kingdom Bacillati; phylum Bacillota; class Bacilli; order Lactobacillales; family Lactobacillaceae; genus Fructobacillus; species Fructobacillus sp. ESL1096. Next base: position 1,290,724 of record NZ_CP196400.1, on the reverse strand, counting down.
CAACCAAGTTTGATTGTTCAACGGCAATAGCATCGTCAAAACCAGCATCTTGCAGAATCTGGTTCACTTGAGCAACTTGGCTTTCCGTCAAAAAAACTTGACCGGTTTGGTCAGTCAATGCCAAAGCTGGGCCGACCCCATTAATATTGATGCCCAATGTTTGCTTACTTTGCGCATCAACCACCTTGGTCACCTGTCCCTTGGTTTCTTGGGTCACCTTGCTTGTCGCTGGCGCAAAGGTTAGCATTAAAATATCGCCAACCGCTGCCTGATTATAAACTGCAATCATGATTTTTTATCCTCTATCTCAAAATATTTTCAATTGCTGGCTATCCGCTCTTCAGGCAGACAATGAATCTAGGTAAGCCAGTAATAATTGGGCTGATTTTTGGCCGGCCTCGACAACGAATTCATCAAAAGTCACAGATGATTCACCATTAGCCAAATCAGAAACGCCCCGCAAGACAATAAACGGTACGTTAAAACGCGTTGCAACTTGGGCAACGGCTGCCCCTTCCATTTCGGCCAAAAGGGCCTGCGGAAAGTGTTGTTTAATTTCTTCTTTTTTGTCTTGTTGAACAAAGCTATCACCAGAGACAATCAAACCGGCCTGGCTATCCGTCAAGGCCTCAAACGCCTGAACCAAGTCTGCATCAGCTTCAAAATAGGCTGGTTGGGCTGGCAACTGTCCGAAGTCATAGCCAAAGACCGTAACGTCAGCATCAAAGTATGTTAATTTCGTACCAATCACCAGGTCACCTATGGCTAATTCTGGTTGCAATGCGCCGGCAGAGCCGGTATTGATGACCAAATCCACGTCAAAAACCTGGGTTAAAATCGTCGTTGCCGTTGCAGCAGCGACCTTACCAATCCCTGATTCCGCTAAAAAAATTTTTTGACCAGCATATTCACCAACCAAAACTGTCAAATCAGCAAAGTCTTTTTCAACTGGGTTTTGGATAGCGTTCGTCAATGCCTTTTTTTCTTCCGGCATTGGGGTAATAATTCCAATCTTCAAAGTAGGTTTCCTCACTGATCTTTAGTTAAAATTGACAAAGAAAAAGAAAAGATACGTCAAAACAATCAAAACTGCCACTAAAATCATCCCACGGTTATAGCGGTATGCTAGACGGTCTGTCTTCCCCTTTTCTGTTAATTCACCATTTGATCCCAGTTCAAAGCGACCTTTTTTAGTCAGGCGCATCTCGGCTCGGTTTTCCGGCTCCACCACTGTAATTTGATCCGGGTGGGCCTTTTCATATTCACGCTCAACTTGCTTGCGTATCTTTGCCCGCTTCTTATCTTCACGACTTTGCCCTGACCGGGTGAAAAAATGATTATTTGCCATTTGTTAATCTCCAATTTGTCCAGTAGAAATAAGCCGTCAACGTCTTTTGATCATTGAGTTCGCCTCGTTGATAAAGCGCGGCCATTTCATCATAGGAAACCGTCAAGAGGTCCAAAGATTCGCCGTGGTCCTGTGGCAGTTGTTTAGCATTTACCAGAGCTGTCATATCGGTTGCTAGGTAAAGGACAATTTTTGCATCCGTAAAGCCAATGGCTTCATAAACAGTCGCAAATGCCGTCAAAGAACCAGGATGAAAACGAATCTCTTCGTTTAGTTCCCGGATAGCAGCTTGCCGTGCGGCTTCCTCTTGGTTTCCGTGGTCGCGACTGTCAACTTTGCCAGCCGGAATTTCTAGCACAAAATCATCGGCTGCAGCGCGCCATTGACGAACTAAGATAGCGTGATCGGCATCTACTAGTGGCAAGATTCCAACGGCCAAGGCATGGTGGACGATATCACGTTGCGCCTTACTTCCGTCAGCAAGTTCCACCTGGCGCTTCTCAACAGAGAAAATCTTGCCTTGGTAAACATCTTGCTTTGATAAAAACCGTTCTTTTTCCGCCATGCTTAGTCCTTTCTGTCGATAACCTGGACTTGGGCAGCCTGAAAGGCATCCTTGCCTTGAACCAGGACGTAGGCAACTCGTTGCCCCTGGTGAAGGGATTTAAAACCATCACCAGCAATGCCGTTAAAATGGACGTAAACGTCCGGTCCCTTTTGATCGGGTGTGATATAGCCATAGCCACGTTCGGCTTGCCAAATTTTTACTGTTCCATATTTCATAGCTCTATTATAGCAAAAAACGGTCTGAATCGCTTAGTAAAAGTCTTCTTTCTGTCAAATCAGTACTGAAATTGACCAAAAAAAAGACGACAAAAGTCGTCTTTCAATCCTGCTTTGCTTTAAATAATCGCAATCAAGATAAAGTTAATCAAGAAGAAGGCGGTAATCACCAGCAAAATTGGTGACAACGTCTTGAATTGCTTTTGGGCAATCTTGACAACAATATAAAAGATAAATCCTGCGGCAATTCCATAAGAAATTGAATAAGAGAAGGCCATAAAAATTGACGTAAAGAAGGCTGGCAAGGCGACCGCCAAATCTGCCCAATCAATCTTTTTAAACTCAGCCATCATCATGATTCCAACCACAATCAACAGTGGTGCGATAGCGGCCGTTGGCACAATCGATACCAATGGTGCCAAGAAAAGCATCAATATGAAGCCAATCGAGGTAACGACATTGGCCAAACCAGTTCGGCCACCCGCCGCGACCCCAGTCGCTGATTCAATGAAGGTTGTCGTATTCGAAGTTCCAACAGCTCCCGCTAAGGTCGTCGTAAAGGTATCGACAACCAAGGCCTTGTCCATCTTCGAATTAAAGGAGTTATCAGCAACAAAGGCTTCTTGGTCTTCCTTAGAGAAAATACCGGTCTGGTTACCAATGCCAATCAAAGTTCCAATCGCATCAAACAAACCAGTTAAGCCCATTGCGAAAATCGTTACGACCGCCAAAATGGTCTTTTGCCAAGTACCAAAGAGTGACTGCATACCGTGTGGACCAAAAGCAGCACCAAAGGTAGATGAAAATTCAGCAAAGGCGTGTGACAAAGAAGTTGCTGATGACAGGTGCACATCTGTCACCCCCATTGGAATACCAATCAAAGTCGTTACGATTAGCGTAATCAAAAATGCGCCTGGGACCTTTTTAATCAACATAAAGGTTAGCAACAGCAAGCCAATCAAGGCCAAAAGTGCTGGTGCTTGCGTAAATTTCGTTAATTCTGGTGTTACCCCACCAGAAGCCAACAAGGAGGTCAATGGACCATGAACTGATCCACCATGATAGGCTTGATCATTAACGGTAATCAAGTTGTTACCATCAATAACAAAGTTGATGAATCCAGCATTCTTCAAGCCAATATAGGTCACAAAGACACCTAACCCACCACCAATTGCGGCTTTTAGCTCAGTTGGAATCGCCTTCACGATTGCTTGGCGACCATGGGTCAACGTAATCATGACATCCAAAATTCCAACCAAGAAAACAATGGCCAAAGCCTGTTGCCACTTAAAGCCAAAGCCAAAGACGATGGTATAAGTAAAATAGGCCTGCATCCCAATTCCAGGGGCTAGGGCAAAAGGAACGTTGGCATACAAGCCCATCGCCAAAGTTCCAAAAACGGCCACAATAATGGCTGCCACGAAGACAGCCAAAGCTGGCATCCCCGTTTGGCCCAAAATTTGTGGGTTCAAGAAGAAAATGTAAGCCATGGACACGAAAGTCGTAATCCCGGCCACCACTTCACGGCGTACCGTGGTGTTGTTTTCTTTGAGTTTAAAAAATGATTGCATGCTATCCGGCTGGCAAAGCGCCGGCTCCTTTTCTTATTTTTTTGATAACTGCTGATATCCGCCACAGCAGTGGTGCATTTTTGTCTTAACTATCTCACGGCCCTGCTGAAAAAGCAAACGTTAACTATCTCGCGAACCAACTTAAAAATCAAGCATTAACTGCCTAACAATTCCATCGAAAACATCCGACGTGAACCATCCGCTGGCCAGAGCTAAAAGTCAAACAAAGACAACTGATTTTCATCCGGCAAATCCGAGATGACCGAGTGCAACGTTAAGAACTCAATAATGGTCTGCGAGACCTTTCCCCGCTTTTTCAAGTCTTCCTTACTAATAAACTTCTTTTCGACACGAGCCGCCACAATCTGCTTGGCCACGTTATCGCCCAAACCAGGAATTGTTGAGAATGGTGGGATCAACTCATTCCCATCGATGACCCAATCCGTCGCTTCCGACCGATAAAGGTCGACCATCTTAAATGAAATCCCCCGTTCTAATGCTTCATTAGCCATTTCCAAGACGGTCTGCAAATCTTGGTCACCCTTGGTAGCATCGTTGCCAAGATCACGAATCTTGGCGATAGCTGATTTAACTGCTTCCTTACCACGAGCCATGGCAACTACATCAAAGGCCGAGGCACGGACTGAGAAATAAGTTGCGTAATAGACCGCTGGGAAGTAGACCTTAAAGTAAGCAATCCGCAGTGCCATCAAAACGTAAGCCGCCGCGTGGGCTCGGGGGAACATATACTTAATCTTCAAACAAGATTCGATATACCACTCTGGCACCTCATGCTGACGCATCAGTGCCTGGTACTCATCAGTAATCCCTTTTCCCTTTCGAACCTTTTCCATGATGTTAAAGGCATCTTCTGAAGGCAGGCCATAGCCAATTAAATCGGTCATGATTTTGTCACGGGTTCCAATCACCGTAGCGATTGTCGCCGTGCCGTTTTCAACCAAGTCGTGGGCGTTTCCAAGCCACACATCCGTTCCGTGGGACAGACCAGAAATCTGTAGTAATTCCGAATAAGTGTGTGGCTGCGTGTCTTCTAGCATCCCGCGCACAAAGTTCGTTCCAAATTCGGGCAACCCAAGGGTTCCGGTCTTCGAATTAATTTGTTCAGGAGTTACCCCCAGGGCTTCAGTTGAGGTAAAGAGGCTCAAAACACCCGGATCATTGGCTGGAATTGACTGTGGATCAATCCCAGACAAATCCTTGAGCGTACGAACCATCGTTGGATCATCATGTCCCAGAATATCCATCTTCAAAAGGTTATCGTGAATGGAATGATAATCCATGTGAGTCGTCTGCCACAGGGCCGTTTGGTCATCAGCTGGGTATTGCACCGGCGTAAAATCATAAATCTCATAATCAGCCGGGACAATCAGGATGCCACCAGGATGCTGCCCCGTTGTCCGCTTGACCCCGGTAATACCAGAAGCCAAACGTTCCACTTCAGCGCCACGGTAGTGCTGATCATGGTCACGCTCATAGGCTTTCACATAACCAAAGGCCGTTTTTTCGGCGACGGTCGCAATCGTGCCAGCACGATAAACCTTCTTTTCACCAAACATCACCTTCATATAGTTATGGGCAATTGGCTGGTAATCACCCGAGAAATTCAAATCGATATCAGGCACCTTATTTCCGGTGAAGCCCATGAAGGTTTCAAAGGGAATGTTTTGCCCGTCACCAATCAGCATTTCACCGGGATGGTTTGGGTCTTCCTTGTCAGGCAAGTCATAGCCCGAACCATACTGCTTTTCATCGGCTAACTCAAAGTAATCACCATGAGCCGACCGATAGTGTGGTGGTAAAGGATTAACCTCGGTAATTCCAGACATGGTCGCCACGAAGGATGAGCCAACCGATCCACGAGAACCAACCAGATAGCCGTCCTTATTGGACTTGGCCACCAGGCGTTGGGCAATCATGTAGTGAGGCGCAAAGCCGTTCCCAATAATTGACTTCAATTCGCGGTCAATTCGTTCCTGGATCAACTCGGGCAGGGGATCGCCATAAGCCTTCTTGGCAGCGGCAAAGGTTTTTTCGCGCAATTCGTCACCGGCTTCTGGAATCTTTGGTGGGAATGATCCTTCCTTTAATGGCGAAATATTCTCAATCTGATTTGCGATTTCATGCGTATTCGTGATGACAACTTGTTTAGCCTCATCCTCACCCAAGAAAGCAAATTGATCGAGCAAGTCCTGGGTCGTACGGAAGTGCAAGTCCGGTAAGTTCGTCCGGTTCAACGGATTTCCCGGCTGTGACCCAATCAAGATACTTCGATAAATTTTATCTTCAGGGTTCGTATACTTGACGTCACCCGTTACCGCAACGGGCTTACCTAATTCTTGGCCAAGCTGAATCATTTCCTTGATTAACTTTTCCAGCTTACTTTTATTAGCAATTAGTTGACTATCCAACATTGGCTGATAGTTTGCCAATGGCTGAATTTCCAGGTAATCATAAAAAGTAGCCTTCTTTTTAGCCGCTTGATAGCCTTTTTCAATTAGGGTGACAATAACATCGCCATTTGTATCACCCGTTCCGATTAACAGCCCCTCGCGATACTTCACCAAAACGGATCGCGGAATCCGTGGCACCTTGTTAAAGTATTGAACGTTTGATTCCGAAACCAAGCGATACAGATTTTTCAGGCCCGTCTCGTTTTGCACCAACAAAGACAGGTGAAATGGTCGACCATGGCGCCAAGCCCCACCATCAAGCATATGATCATTTAATTGATTAAGATTTGATAAGTTAAAACGTTCCTTGGCCTCTTTTAGTAACTTCCAAGCCAAGTGACCAGTCGTTTCAGCATCATAAATGGCTCGGTGAGCCTGTTCCAACTCAATACTAAACTTCTTGGCCAAAGTGCCCAAGCGGTAAGACTTATAGTCAGGATACAACCAGCGCGTTAGGGTCAACGTATCAATCACAGGATTTGAAATTGCTACTTCACCATACCGGTCATAAGTAGCATTCAAGAAATCCACGTCGAAGGTCACGTTATGGCCAATCAAAACCGTTCCAGCGGACCATTCCCGAAAGGCATTAATCACATCTTTTTCCGGTTTGGCATTAGCCACCATGGCATCGGTAATCGACGTTAAATTTGTCGTAAATTCGGATAGTGGGAAGCCGGGATTGATATATTCTGAAAACTTATCAACCACGTTGCCTAATTCCATCTTGACAGCCGATAATTCAATAATCCGATCCGAAACGGCTGACAGCCCCGTCGTTTCCAAATCGAAAGCGACGTAGGTTTGATCCTTAGCCAAGAGGTCTAAGTCTCGGGAATTATATGCAATCGGATCACCATCTTCAACGACATTGGCCTCCATGCCATAAATCATTTTCAAATGATGCTTTTTTGCCCCAGCAATCGCTGTTGGATAACCTTGAACGTTGCCGTTATCCATGACTGCTAACGTCGTCTGGCCCCAATTTTCAGCCAAGCCAGCCAAACCATTAAAATCAGTGACCGCATCCATCCCAGACATATTGGTATGGGCATGCAGTTCGATGCGCTTTTGCTCACCTTCATAGGGTTCGGCCCGCTTTTCATGGTCAACGACTTGCAGGTCATAGATATTTAAGGCTAATTCACGAGCATAGGTGTCTTCTTGAACGTTTCCACGAACTTTGACCCACTGTCCCGCCTTTAATTGATCAAAGACGGCCTCATCCTGTTCATTGTTTGAAAACTTCTTTGCTGTAATAGAAGAGGAATAGTCCGTAATCTTTAAAGTCATCAACTGGCGACCAGACCGCAGTTCCCGAACTTCATCAGCAAAGACAAAGCCCTCGACAACGACCCGCGATTCCTCACCGTCGATTTCCTCTAAGCGAGTAACCGGGATATCCGAGTTGATTGCCCGGCCAAGGCGTAGGGCAACCCCGGAAGCAGACTTCTTTGGCTTAGCCGCATTGGCCTTTTCGATGGCCTGGTTAATACTTTCTTGAACAGCCTGATGGTGAGACTGATAATCTTGTGAAAGCTTTTCCTGGACCTTTTCATCGACTTGGACAGTAAAGGCCAGATCAGGCAAGCCAAAGCTTTGATAAACTTCCTTTAATTCAGCCAGAACAGCCTTTGTCATGGCAGCTGCTAAGTTTGGCATCGCCGTGGCAATCAACACCTCCTGGTCATTTACCAGGCTAATTTGAGAAGAAGCCGCTAACTGTTGCCCAACGGCAAAAGGCAGACTAGTTTTAGTTAAGGCGAGGTGAAAATAGTTGCGAATCACTTCGTCGCTAACTGTTGTATCAGCTGCTTCAACAGCCAAGTCAACTGAGGAAACATGCTGAAAGTTCCCTTGCAGACCCTGGGAAAGACTCAGATAAGCCTGGAAGGGTAAGACCTGATTTAACGCTAAAACAAAGCGCCAGGACTTTTCAACCGGATTGACCTCAACCGCTTTTAAGTATCCACCTTGAAAATACGCCCGGTTTTCTTCCCCTTGCTTTGTTTGGGTCAGTAATTGTTCTAATTGTTCTGTTGGGCTCAGTGGCATACCAAAACCTTTCTATGACAGCAAAAAGCCGATCTACATCGGCTTTTTGTCAAACTTACTGTGCATCTTTTTGTCCATCTAGTAAGACGGCAATCGATTCATTTACTTCTGAAATTCGCATTTCAAATTCAGATTGAGTAGCACGGACAGTGACTTCCACAACCCCTTCACCGGCTTTCTTGCCAATCGTAATGCGAATTGGCAAACCAATCAAATCAGCATCGGCAAACTTTACACCTGGACGTTCTTTACGGTCATCAACCAAAACTTCTAATCCTTGGGCAGTCAGTGATTCTTCCAATTCTGCTGTCACCTTCGCCTGGTCATCATCCTTTAAGTTGATTGGTACAAGGTGAACAGCGAATGGCGCAACACTTGCTGGCCAAACCAGTCCCCTGTCATCACTCTTTTGTTCCGCAATCGCTGCCAACAAACGAGAAATGCCAATTCCATAAGAACCCATAATCATGTCAGTATTACGACCATTTTCATCAAGCACTTGCGCACCCAAGGCCTTTGAATACTTTGTGCCTAATTTGAAGATGTGACCAATCTCAATTCCCTTGGTAAATTGTAGCTTTCCCTTACCATCAACGGAAAGATCACCTTCCTTGGCCGTCCGGAAATCAGCAACCTGATCATCGTTCAATTCAACATCCCGACCCCAGTTCACGTTCAAGAGGTGCTGGCCATCTTCATTGGCCCCAGCGGCAAAGTTCACCAAATCGGCAGCTCTTTCGTCAACCAACAATTGAACCTTTTCTGGCAAACCAACGGGTCCTAATGAGCCAAATGATGCCCCGACAGTTTCTTTGACTAATCCTTCATCAGCCAGTTCCACTTCTGGATAACCCAAATGATTTTGAACCTTGACCATATTTACTTCATAGTCACCGGTCGTCACAACTGCAACCAAGTCTTGATCAGGCGTGACCACCATAATAGTCTTCACTAGCTGAGCCGGATCTTCGTCCAAAAGAGTTGCTAATTCCGTAATCGTCTTTGCATTTGGCGTATCAATCTTTTGTAACTCTGCTAATTCTTGATTCTCTTGTGCATTGCCCTTTCGAACGTAAGCATCCTTAGCCATTTCCAAGTTTGCCGCATATTCACTTTGGTCAGAGTAGACAATCGTGTCCTCTCCAGCAGCTGCAGGTGCCGAAAATTCCTTTGAATCAGAACCGCCCATGGCACCGGCATCACCAACAATTACCCGGTAATCAATACCAATGCGATCAAAAATCTTGACGTAAGCTGTTTCCATCTTAGTAAAGGCAGCATCCAAGCCAGCTTGATTAGCTGAAAATGAATAGGCATCCTTCATAATAAACTCACGCGTCCGCAAAAGGCCAAAACGTGGACGACCTTCATCACGGAACTTGGCTTGAATTTGATAAACCATTAATGGCAACTTTTTGTAAGACTTCACATCGTTAGCAAAAAGTTCCGTAAAAGTCTCTTCATGCGTTGGGCCCAAGATAAAATCACGGTCCTGACGGTTCTTGAATTTATATAAATCTTGACCGTAAGTTGCATAGCGACCTGATCGCTCCCACAATTCAGCAGGTAAAACTTCAGGTACCAACATTTCGTTGGCATCAATTGCATCCATTTCTTCCCGGATGATGGCTTCAATTTTGTTCAATACACGCTTTGCCAATGGTAAGTAAGCAAACATCCCAGCTGTAACAGGTCGAATGTAACCGGCCTTCAAGAGTAGTTGATGTGATTTTACTTCAGCGTCAGCAGGAACTTCCCGCAAGGTTGGCATAAAAAGCTGTGATTGTTTCATAAAGTCCTTCTTTCGACTAATTTTAATTTAATAGGCAATGGTCTATCATGAACAAGCGACCGACATTATTTGAAATAATTATTGACCCAAGTCTTTAATGGTCACTAAGATCATCAAGACAACCAGTAAGGCTGTTCCAGCACCAGTCAGTGTTGTTGCCAACCAGGCAGGCGCAGGTCGCCTAAAGATTCCCTCGATAAGGTCTAAAAAGATTTTACCACCATCTAGAGGCGGAATTGGTAAAAGATTAATTAAGCCTAGGTTGACCGATAAAATGCCCAATAATGCCAGCACCGTTACAAATCCTTGATGTGATGCCTGAGCAGTGGTCTTGGCTAACATCACGGGGCCGCCTAGCTTATTAATGGAAAAGCCACCCACAAAGAGATCCTTGATTCCATTACCTACCTGGGTAAACCATGTACCAGTATTAAGGAAAGAAAACTTAATTCTTGCTAGTGGATCGCGATAACTTTTGACCCCAACCCCGATTCGAATTTGTTTTTGTCCTGCAATCTCAATCAATTCCGGTGTGACCGTTTTATTCAGTGTCTTACCAGAACGACTGATTTTCAATTGCAATGGCTGATCGGCTTTTTTGGTAACCTCATTGGCAAAATCAGTAAAGCTCTGGACACTTTGACCATTGACAGCTAAAATCTGATCCCCAGACTGGATGCCTGCCTGAGCAGCCGGTTCACTCTTGACCACCTGGCCAATAATTGGTTCATTAAAATGAACGGATGGCAAGGCAAAACTTAAGATTCCGGCCGCTAAAATCGCCAAAATAAAGTTCATTGCCGGTCCCGCAAAGTTAATTAACAACCGCTTCCAGACAGGCGCTGATTCAACCCACGTGGTAGCGGGAGCGATGCGCGTGGTAATCCCCTCTTGGTCGGTCTTAATCGCTGTTTTGGCAACCTTCAACGTCAACAAGTTTTCCTCATCTTGACGGTAACCGGTCATGACCAGCTCATTGACTAAGTCAGCTGAATCGACTTGAAAAAAGAAACCCGGGCCATCCTGGTCAACCCGCTCATCCATGCTTTCGACCTCGCCGGCCTGATTTAAAACCAATCGAAAACGTTGTCCTGCTTCCAGCTCATCCTTTTCCATCTCGCTCGCCATGCGCACATAGCCACCAACGGGCAAGAGACGAATCGTATAAGCCGTTTGATTCTTATACCATGATAAAATTTTTGGTCCCATACCAATGGCAAACTCACGAACCAAGACACCTGCTTTTTTGGCGACAATAAAGTGTCCAAATTCATGGAAACCGACCAACAGGCCAAAAACAATCAAAAAAGCGATTAGCGCAGTGATGTTCATTTATTTCATCCTTAAAATAGTTACAAAGTTCTTATACTGATTTTTGCTGAGAAAAGCAGCCAGACAACCGGTTTTAGCTGCTACTGAAGCATTCCCAAAACAGCCATCAGTGGCATCACAACCAACATGGAGTCAAAGCGGTCTAAGATTCCACCATGACCTGGCAAAATTCGGCCAGAATCCTTAACACCAAAATGGCGTTTCAAAGCAGATTCAATCAAATCGCCAATTTGACCAGCAATCGACAGCAAAATAGCCATAATCACCAAATCCCAGACGGCATATGGCAAAGCATTAGTCAAAGCGTACAAGGTAACCACAACTGCCACAGCAATGGCTGTTCCACCAACAGAACCTTCCCAAGTCTTATTAGGTGAAAGATTAGGTGACAGCTTGTGCTTACCAAAGGACCGACCGACAAAATAAGCAAAAGAATCCGTTAACCAAACTAAAAGCATACCAAAGAATAAGACGGGCAAGCCACGGAAATCAGCCAAGTAGAAGTAGTGGAACCCTGTTCCAATATAGACCATGGCTAAAAAGAGCGTACCGGCATCTTGGAAATTAAAGCTCTTCTTGGCAAAAACCGTTCGAGCAAGAAACAAAAAGGCCAGGCCGTAAATCACAGATTGGCTGTTCACCGTTGCCGGCCAAAATCCGCTTTGCCAAAAATCTTTTGGCAGGATAATGGCGACAACTCCGATATAAGAAATCAGCGCTTCAAAAGAAACCAATAGCGTGTGGGTCATCTTTAAGACTTCACTCATCGCCACAATTCCTAGGGCAATGGTCAGCACTAGCAATGGTAAATCACCAATAATAATTAAAGGAACAAAAACAATCAAAGCCAAAACGGCCGTAATAATCCGCGTTTTCATCGGAATTTCTCACTTTCACAATTTAAATCTTTTTTCGTTTCTACCGACCCACTTTTTCATCCGGTTGGCTGTTAGATGTTGTTACTGGTTTTATGAGTTCACCTTGCCAAAGCGGCGGTCACGCTTGGTAAAACTTTCCAAGGCCAACTCAAACTGTTCTTGGTCAAAATCAGGCCAAAGAACCGGTGTGAAGTAAAACTCTGAATAGGCCGCCTGATAAGGCAAGAAGTTTGAGAGCCGTTCTTCACCAGAAGTCCGAATAATCAAATCAGGATCAGCCAAGTCACCTAAGAAACCAGTCGTTAATGCAGCAGCAAAGGTCGCCGGATTAATGTCTTCAACCGCCATGTCGCCGCCTTGAACCTTTTGAGCGAGTATTGCCGCCGCATCAACGATCTCCTTTTGGCCACCATAGTTTAAGGCAAAGTTCAAAACCATCCCAGTATTTTGACTGGTTTGCTCCTTAGCATCGTAAACTGCCCGCTTGGTTGCTTCTGGCAAGGCATCAATCGCGCCAATGGTTTCTACTCGAACATTTTGTTCAATTAACTCTGGCACAAAGGTATCAAAGAATGTGACCGGTAACTTCATTAAAAAAGAAACTTCATCCTTGGGTCGTGACCAATTTTCAGTTGAAAAAGCATAGAGGGTCAAAACTGAAACACCGGCAGAGGAGGCTAATTTAGTGACCGTCTTGACCGTTTCCATCCCTTGCTTATGACCCGCAACCCGGGGCATATGCCGTTGTTTGGCCCAACGACCATTGCCATCCATAATAATGGCTAAGTGCTTTGGAATTTTTAGTTCATTTAAGACCAAGTGGTGGCCAACTAAATGTTTCTTTTTATGTGAAAATACCTTTGCCAACAGGCTCATCTTTTTGTCTCCGTCCGACTTTCGTTATTTAATTCATTCTTCACTATTTTACCAGAAAAAAGCAGGCAAACAAAAAAATGCCGGCTGAAATTCGCCGACATTTTGGTTACTAGTGTTGTTTTTTGATGATTGGCAGCCACACGCTTTATTGAACCGTGACTGATTTTGCCAGGTTACGAGGACGATCAACATCCAAATTTCGATCCAATGTTGCATAATAAGCAATCAACTGGGCTGGGATAACGGCCAAGATTGGCATCAACAGTTCTGCCACCTCAGGCAAAACAAAGGCATCGCCATCCTTGGTCAAACTCTTTGAGGCAATCACCACCGTATTGGCACCACGGGCGGCCACCTGAGCCACCTCACCACGGAGCAATCCGGCCGTCTTCTTCTGCGTCAACAGCGCAAAGACCGGTGTGCCGTCTTCAATCAAAGAAATCGTACCGTGCTTCAATTCCCCGGCCGCAAACCCTTCTGTTTGCACGTAAGAAATTTCCTTTAACTTCAAAGCTGCTTCCAAAGCAACTGCAGCATCCAAGCCACGCCCAATATAAAAGGCTGACTTTTGGTCCTTCAGGGCCGTTTCGGCAATCTTCTTAAAGGTTTCCTTTTCATCCGTAATAGCTGAGATTTCAACAGCAACCTTAGCCAATTCTGCCTTCAAATCAAAGCCAGGGTTCCCTAAGGCTGAAGCCAAGATGGCCTGCACCAAAACTTGAGCCGTATAGGCCTTGGTTGAAGCTACGGCGATTTCTGGGCCAGCCAAAACTGGCAAGGCAAAATCAGCTTCGCGGGTCAACGTTGAGTTCATCACATTAGCCAACGTCAAGGCTGGGAAGCCCTGCTTCTTAACATTATCCAATACTTCACGGGAATCAGCTGTTTCACCTGACTGAGACAAGAAGATAAAGAATGGCTTAGCTGACAACATTGGTTGGTCGTAAGCAAATTCAGAAGCAATGTGCACTTCTGTTGGAATCTTCGCCCACTGTTCGAAGTAGCGCTTACCAACCAAACCGGCGTGGTAAGAAGTTCCAGCTGCTACGATATACAAACGGTCCGCTTCCTTCATCTTGTCGGTGATGGCACAACCGATTCCCTGCAACTGTCCCTCTTCATCAAAGTAATGAGCAGCGATGTTACGAGCAACAACTGCTTGTTCATCAATTTCCTTCAACATGTAGTAGGGATAAGCGCCCTTATCAGTGTCTTCTGGGTCAATTTCTAATGTAAAATGTTGGCGATCAACTGGTTCTTCTTGAGCATCATAAACGGCGACTGAGTCTGGCTTAATGATGGCGATATCGCCATCGCGCAATTCAATAAATTCTTTTGTCACATCAACCATCGCTGCAGCATCAGACGTCACCACATTACCATGGTCAGAAACACCAACCAAAAGTGGCGACTTTTTCTTTGCGGCAAACAAGGTACCAGGTTCCTTTGTATCAATTAACAAGAAACCATAAGCTGAGTTATCGCCCAACAAAGAAATCATCTTTCGGAAAGCTTCTACGTTTGACAAACCGTCTTCGGTAGCAAACTTGTCAACTAATTGAACGGCAACTTCCGTATCCGTTTCAGAAACAAAGTGAACACCAGACAAGTATTCGGCCTTCAACTCTTGGTAATTTTCAATCACGCCGTTGTGAACCAAGTAAAAACGGTCATCGGATGACTTTTGTGGGTGGGCGTTTTCAATGGTCACGTTACCATGAGTTGCCCAACGAGTATGCGCAATACCAGAAGTCCCAATAAAGCCGTTGGCCTTAGCCTTTTCAGCTAATTTGGCAACCCGTCCCTTCTCACGAATATAGGCATCATTGCCTGCATTATCCATCAGATAAACACCGGCAGAATCGTAACCACGGTATTCCAACTTTTGCAAACCATGCAAAAGGCATGGCAAAGCTTGTTCAACACCGGTTACTCCAACAATTCCACACATACAAAATTTCTCGCTTTCAAAAAAATTGGTTTGGTAATACTTTTTAAGTTAACAACTGCTATTTTATCAGTATTCGTTGCTTAGTCAATCCCAAAATCAACAATTGGTATAGACTAAATGATTGGTAGTAGTCAATTTTCTTCACAAAACTGATTTCCCCAACGCTTAAATCAGCGCCAAAGCTCTGTTGACATGTGCTAAACTAGATAAAATTCACAATAAAAAAGGAGTGCACAATGGTACAGCAAGTCGATTACCACCTCACCGGTGGCCAAGTCTTAAACGTCTTTAATCAAGAATTTGAGGAAAAGGATCTCTGGATTAAGGGCGAAAAAATTGTCTTTGTCGGTGATAACAAAGACTTAGAGGCCAAAGCCACCATTGATTGCAGTGACCGCTTTCTCGTACCCGGTTTTATCGATGCTCACCTCCATATTGAATCTTCCTTGTTAACCCCGTCTGAATTTGGTCGGCTTTCTCTGGAAAACGGCGTTACTCGCATTTTTGCTGACCCACATGAAATTGCTTCCGTGGCAGGCATTTCAGGCATCCAATATATGCTCGACTCTGCCAAAAAGACACCTCTGCATATCCACTATATGTTGCCCTCTTCCGTGCCAGCGACTCCCTTTGAGCACGCTGGCGCAACACTGGATGCAAATGCTCTCCGTCCCTTCTACCAACACCCAGAAATTGCCGGCTTAGCCGAAGTGATGGATTTTCCAGCAGTTGCTAACGGTCAGACCGACATGTTGAAAAAAATTGCAGATGCAAAAGAGGCCCACCGACACGTCGACGGTCACGGGGCAGGGTTAGGTCCTGTGGAACTAGCCGTCTACCGGTCCTATGGTATCGACACTGACCACGAAGCCACCAGCAAAAAAGAAGCATTAGACCGCGTCAACGCCGGAATGGCCGTCTTCTTGCGTGAAGGAACTGTTGAACGTGACGAGCGCGCCCTCCTCCCTGCCATCACCAAAGCCAACGAGGGTCACTTCGCTTTTGCCACCGATGATAAATCAGCCGCAGACATCCAAAAAGAAGGATCAATCAACTTTAATATCGCCTTAGCTATCAAGAATGGTCTCGCGCCTGAATTGGCCTACACCCTTGCATCTTATAACGGCGCCAATGCCCACCACCTGCAAAATGTTGGGGCATTGGCACCAGGCTTTGAGGCTGATTTGGTCATATTAACCGATCCAAAACAAGTTACTATCGACCAGGTCATGGTTGGTGGCCAATTCTTTAAAAATAGGCAAGAAGATGTCTTGTTGCTTCCCGGTCAACAAATCAATTTGACCTTTGAACAGGCTGATTTAACTCTCCCATTAGATGCCAACAAGCCCGCCCATGTCATTGAAATTGAGCCCCACCACATTACGACACAACACCAGGTCGAAAGCGTACCGGTTAATGGAAATGGGCAATTCGCACCAAACGAAACCTTCGCCAAAGTAGCCGTGATTGAGCGCTACCACGACCTCGGCCACGGTTTGGGGATCATCAAGGGGCTTTCTCTAAAAAAAGGGGCCATCGCTTCCACCATTGCCCACGATTCCCACAACTTGATTGTTGCTGGTGTTAATGATGACGACATGGTTTTGGCAGTTGAAACCCTCAAGGAAATCGGTGGTGGCCAAGTAGTTGTTAAAGATGGCCAGGTGACGACCCTTCCATTACCGATTGGCGGCTTGATGTCTGATCTGCCTTACGAAGAATTAATCCAAAAACAGCAAACCCTAAACGAGGCCTTTGCGGAAATTTCACCGCTAACTTTCGATCCGTTTTTAACCCTTTCGTTCATGGCCTTGCCCGTAATTCCTTCGTTGAAAATTACCGACCAAGGGCTCTTTGACTTTACGCAATTTGCCTTTATTCCAATTCAGGATTAAACTATCTTTCATGCAAGCTATTAATATTACCCCAACCGAATTACTCAACGTTCTTGCCGGCCAAGAAGTCACAACCGATGAAAAAATGACCGGCCAATTTCTCCTGGTTGCCAAGGAAAATCAGGCCCGCCATTTGCCTTCAGCCATGGCGGGGGCTATCGCCGATATTGCTCTTGGCCAAGTCCAGTTACAAACGTTGGTTCACCCAATGAAAATTGCGGTCGACCTCCCCGATTGGACACCCTACCAAATTGAAGAGAGCTTCTTAACCAAGGAACCCCATAACTGGTTTGGTCCCGAAGCGATTGTGATTGAAAAGCGTTTCGACGACTTCACAAAAAAATACGATGGTCCTCGCGATAACCGTGGTGGAATTCCACGAACGGCAATCCCAAACAACATTGCTGAACCGCTCCTCATTGAAGATGCTTACTGGGCCGCCTACAAGACCTTTGTCAACGACCCCGACGGTTCATTTGCCAAACAAATCGTGCCCTTTTTCCAGGAATAATTGGAATAATTGATTAAAAAACGCCGCTCTTGAGAGTGACGTTTTTTTGATGCAGCTCCCCCTCATCTTGCCGAACATGCGTCCCATCAAATTATTTCCAAAATAAGTATCAAAAAAAGCGAAACCACCATCTACTTTGGCAGTTCCGCTTTTTTACTTAGCTTCATTTATCCATCTATTCATCGGTTTTCTTGCTAACGTTGACATGGCGTGGCCGAGCCCCGTCAGCCGGACCAATATAGCCGGCATTTTCAAGGTCGTCAACCAAGCGAGCCGCCCGGTTATAACCAATCCGGAAACGACGTTGGAGCAATGAAGTCGAGACCTTCTGTTGGTCAATCACGAATTCAAGCGCCTCCTCAAACAATTCATCATCCGAGTTACCGCCACCGCCATTTTCATCCTGGGCTACTTCCTCATCAGTGACCGTCATCTTTTCATCATAAACGGCATCTTGTTCACCCTTGACGAAATCAACAATGGCAGTCACATCCTGATTAGAAATAAAGGCGCCCTGCAATCGTTTATGAGCCTTGCCAGGTGGGGCGAAAATCATATCCCCGCGACCAAGTAATTTTTCGGCCCCGTTTGTATCCAAAATCGTCCGCGAATCGATTCCCGATGCCGTTCGAAAAGCAATTCGACCAGGAATATTCGACTTAATCGTTCCGTTAATCACTTTCACGTCGGGCCGCTGGGTCGCGAGAATCATGTGAATACCGGCCGCTCGCGCCTTGGCTCCCAGGCGCGCAATCGAAACTTCAATTTCAGAGCCGACCGTTGCCATCAAATCAGCAAATTCATCGACAACTGCCACAATATAAGGCAGCTTCGTCATGATTGCATTACCGGTTTCCTTGGCATGAGCATTGTTATCTTCTACGGCTGCATTATACTCGCCGATATTTCGCTTACCAAATTGAGCCAGTAGGTCGTAGCGGTTTTCCATCTCATCGACTAACTTTTGTAGCGACTTCGCCGCTTTACGTGGATCAGAAACAACAGGCGTCAGCAAATGTGGAATACCATTGTAAATTGAAAGCTCAACCACCTTGGGGTCTACCATCATCAACTTTACTTCGGACGGCTTGGCCTTTAAGAGCAAAGAAACAATAATACCATTCAGCCCAACTGATTTTCCAGAACCAGTGGATCCAGCAATCAGTAAGTGCGGCATTGCTGATAAGTCCACTGACACAATGTTGCCAGTCACGTCACGGCCCAAAGGAACCGTTAGCAACCCTTGGTCGAAGGTTTTAGACTGTTCAATCATCGAGCGGAAACCAACGACCGCCTGTGTATCGTTGGGCACTTCGATCCCGACATAGGGCTTTCCAGGAATGGGTGCTTCAATTCGAATTGATTTTGCCGCCAAGGCTAAGGCGAGGTCATCCGCCAAATTAGCAATCCGGTTAACCTTGACCCCCTGCCCCGGCTTGAGCTCATACTGAGTAACCGTTGGTCCCAAGGAAACCGAGGATACAGTTGCGTCCACACCAAAGGATTGCAATGTGTCATGGACCAGACGAGATTTTGCATTCAAACCTTGGGCTTCCTTGGTTTGGTCGGTTGGCTGAGTCTTCGTTAAGAGAGAGGTTTGTGGCAACTGATAATCATCGTCGTCCACAGTAGTGGCATTGAGGTGGACGTCTTCATGTTCTTGTGGATTAGTAGCTTGCGCTGGTACAGCCGGGCTTGGCGTTGTCGGTGCCTGCCAGTTAATAGTTGGTTCAACCGGGTCGGCACCCATATTCAGGCTTTCTTCTACTGGCAAATCAGCACCATCACCATCAATATCTTTGGCAGGATCCGGGAAAAATGGATCTGCCGACGGTTCATCTGCCTGTGGTTCCGTTTTACTCAAGCCAAATGGATGGTCACCAAATTCCGTCAAATTCTGTTGCTTCTTCTCAGCCAGCAATTGGCGCTGATCACGCTTTTGACTCTGCTGCTTTTGAAACTCCGCAAAGTTTTCATGAGCCTTAACAACACCTTTTTGTGCCAGGTCACGCGCAGGTAAACGGAAAGTGACAATCACACCTGCAAGGTACAAAACAACGATAATAATTGCCGCACCAACGTTTGATAAGAGGGTAAAGGTTATTTGGTATAAAAGGGCTCCTAACATACCAGCTCCAACCGGTGTTCCAGCGGATTGGTTAGTCATATCTTGACCGATCAATCGAATTACTTGAGAAGCATAACCACCGCCTGGCAATTCGTTCTGTGTGAAGAAAAGCATCGATGACAACAAGACTGTTGCCAGATAGATCATCGCCACTCCGACATATATGCGACCGGGAATGGGATAACTTTTATCCATCACCAAATAAACCGCAGCCCAAGCAATCAGCGGCAACAAAGTAATTTGGTAAAGGTTTCCAAAGAAAAAACGCACCATATCGGCCAAATAAATGCCAAAAAGTCCTAATTGAAAAATTGCAAAAATTGATAATAAGATAATCATCAGTAGGCCAACAATTTGGCCAGCAGTACCTGCCCGACTTACTTTCTTTTTCTTTTGACTACGACGTTTCGTCTGCTTAGCCATGAGGGTTCTCCTTTGCCTCAGACCATTTAAACGGTCTAAAAATGTCTAGTTTACTCCTTCTATCTTAGCACAGTCGACTCTGTCACTCCTAGTGTTTTCAGTACCGAAAACACGGACTTTATCCGTGGCCGTCTAGACCATTTTTCTAATTTCTCCTTTACCTATGATTGTCGTCCATGATAAACTAATTCCAACGCAAAATGTTGAAATTGGAAAGGTTTATATATTCCATCTAATTTTGATGTTAATTACTAGAGAATAGGCGTTTTATAGTCATCATTTTATAAATAAATATAAATTGGTACTGTTTATTTTTAACAAACATTCTCACGGATAGCACAGAAAGTAGGAAATTATGTTCACGCACACTCGGAAGTTGCAATACAACGCCAAGCCTGACCGTCCGGACCCATTAATGGCCCGTCGACTTCAAGAGGCCTTGGGTGGCCAATGGGGCGAAACAACCGGCATGATGTCATACCTTTCACAAGGCTGGTCATCAACTGGCGATGAAAAGTATAAAGACTTACTTTTAGACACCGGAACCGAAGAAATCGGCCACGTGGAAATGATTTCAACAATGATTGGCTATTTACTCGAAGATGCGCCAATTTCTGATGCCGACGTTGCCGGCGACCCACTCAAGGCAGCAACATTATCGGGTATGGACCCCGAACACGCACTCGTTCATGGCTTGAACGCCGGCCTGACGAATCCAAACGGTGCAGCCTGGAATGCCGGCTACGTGACTTCATCTGGTAACTTAGTGGCCGATATGCGTTTCAACGTCGTTCGCGAATCACAGGCCCGTCTGCAAGTTTCTCGTCTCTACAATATGACGGAAGACAAGGGAATCCGTGATATGTTGAAGTTCTTGT
Organism: Fructobacillus sp. ESL1096; assembly: GCF_058511985.1. Taxonomy (NCBI): domain Bacteria; kingdom Bacillati; phylum Bacillota; class Bacilli; order Lactobacillales; family Lactobacillaceae; genus Fructobacillus; species Fructobacillus sp. ESL1096. Next base: position 1,269,832 of record NZ_CP196400.1, on the reverse strand, counting down.
TAGCTCGTGAAACACAACACCAACTTCAGTTCATGAAGGCTCAAGAAGAACTAGAAGAAAAGTACGGCGTAATCGTTCCTGGCGATATGGGCGATATCGAGCATTCAGAATTCGCCCACACCATCATGAGCTTCTCCGACGGTACTGGATCAAAGGCCTTTGAAGGCCAGGTAGCCAAGGATGGACACAAGTTCGCCTACCAAGAACATCCTGAAGCCATGGGTGGTGTGCCAGAGGTAAAGCCTGCCGATAAGCGCTTGAAGAACAACCAAGGCTAATTTTCATTACAAACTAAATTTTTCGCCAACTATTGGTGTCCTTTCCTTATATATGCAAGAAGCTGCTCCCCTCTTTGAATCACGAAGAGGAGGGCAGCTTTTTTTGGGGTGAGTTAAAAAATCAGACACCCTCAATAACCGTTTCTTTGTCTTACGGAAAGATGGTTATCCGCTATCGATTGCAACGGCTAATAAACATTTAGATAAGTTGATCGATGAATTGAACGTTAACAATATTACTTTCCACGAGTTGCGCCACACGCATGCTAGTATGCTCTTAATGAATCACAAGATTATCCAGTACATTTCGAAACGACTTGGTCACAAAGATATTAAAACAACGCTTGAAATTTATGCCCACATGATTGACGAATTGAAAGATAGCGAAGTCAATCAATCGATGGAATTTCTTGAAAGTTTTTAAGACAAAAAAGACACCCAAATGGGTGTTTTTTTTACTGCGAATCCTCTGCAAATTTGGCAAAAAGTGCCCTTATCTGCGAATTTTGTTTAGAAAACGATAGATTTTTATATACTTCTATACACGCTACAAACGTTGATATAAAGCCTTATTCAAACAAAAAAGCCATCTAATGCAGTTTTGCACTAGATGACGTTTAGTAGCTCGTGAGAGAATCGAACTCTCGATTCCGCCGTGAAAGGGCAGCGTCTTAGCCACTTGACCAACGAGCCATGGTCAGTTGTTGCTTGATATCTCTATCAAACAACTATATTAGTATAGCAACCATATCTCTAAATTGCAACCCTTTTTTAGAAATTTATTTTAATTTATCTTGTTCGTAGGTATGAATCTTATCTAAGTTCGCAAAATCTTGCTGACGCAAGGCCTCATAGACCACAATCGCAACTGTGTTCGACAAATTCAAAGAACGAATGTGTTCGTCATTTTGTGGAATCCGAATTGCCTTTTCTGGATTTTGACGCATAAAGACTTCAGGCAACCCGGTTGTTTCCTTACCAAAAAGGAAGTAATGATCACCATCGTCTAATGTGTAGTCCGGATCCGTATAGTCCTGATTAGCAAATTTTGAAACCAGGTATAGGTGATCAGTTGGCTTCAAGGTAGCCAAAAAATCAGGTAAGGAGTCGTGCTTGACCAAATCAACATGGTCCCAATAGTCCAAACCAGCTCGCTTAACCGCTTTATCTGAAATATCAAAACCTAGGGGTTCAATTAAATGCAAGACAGCATTCGTACCAGCAGTTGTTCGAGCAATATTTCCCGTATTTGCCGGCATGACCGGCTCAAATAAAACAACGTGATTCGTCATTTCGTTTCTCCCAATTCTTTATCCAATTCTTCCTTAAATAACTTTGAGTTTGTCCGCCACCAGGTATAAAGATGGACAACCAAAACCTTTAAGACGGCGTAGCCAGGGACCGCCAGAATAAAGCCCAGCAGACCAAAAATTTGGCCAGAAGCCAATAATACAACAATCACCGTCACCGGATGGATATCCAAGGCATCCCCCAAAATTTTCGGCGTAATGACATGGCCTTCTAGTGGCTGCTCAATCGCCAAGACAATCGCTGCCAAAACGGCCATCTTCACCCCACCGGTGACAAAAGCAACCGCAAACACAGGTATCTGGGCCAAGAAGGAGCCTAAGTAAGGAATCAGATTCAAGACACCAGCCAAGATGGCCAGCAAGATTCCAGAAGGCAAGCCGATCAGTGTATAACCAACGGCAAACATAATCATTACGGACAGCGCTACTCCCAATTGCCCCCGAATATACTTTGCAATCTGTTCTGATAATTCTGCCAAAAGATTTTTCGTTGATGATCGAACTTTGGGCGGCAACTTATCGATGATAAATTCTGGTAAATGAGCACCGTCCACTAGCAAATAATACAAAATGAAAGGTGTTGAAACCAAAACAACACCAACTTCGCTTAAGCGAGCAGCAAAGTAGCCAACACCAGAAATGCTAGCAGCCATGTGCGCTTGCACCCAAGCAATTGCTGTGCGGTTAATTTGGTCATTCGACGTGACTAGAATATTGCGTAACTGATCATACTGCTGCCCTTCAAAAGTCTCTTTAATCCAGTTTTGACCTTCACGCAAGTAACTTGGCCAATGGGTTAATAGTTCCGTTACTTGAACCGTGATTACCCGTGCCAAAAAGGCAATCGCTGCCACCATAATTAGCAAGAAAAGAACAATCACGACCAAGACGATGTGCTTGCGTTTCCAGCCTAACTTCGTTTCTAATTTCGTGACCAAGGGGTTCAATAGGTAGTAAAAGACTCCAGCAATCAAGATAGGTGCTCCAACCGCAGCAACCAAGGACTCAATCGGTCCAAAAATAAAGCGTACCTGGTAGGCTAACCAAATGATTAATAGGACTAAGACCACTGCGGTCAAAGTTTTAAGTCCCTTAACCGATGTCAACCCAATCGATTTTTTTCCATTTTCTTTTGGCATAGTTGCTCCTTTTCATGACATTTCTATTACTAAACATTTTACCATAGCATTGCCTCAAAAAGAGCCTTAGCCACGCTTTCCACCTGGTAATTCTATGGTAACTTAGCCCCTCTCCTTAAAAAATCAGGAATCAACATGTCGTTACTTTTTTAGCTACTCTGTCGAGCCCATTGCAAAAATATGCTACAATAACCCTGATTAGAATATTAAAAAAGGAGTGACACTGAACATGACTGTTCATCACGTACTATTTGGTACTTATACCCGCCAAAGTTCAAAGGGCATTTACGAAGCTGATTTTGACGAAGCAACCGGCCAATTGTCCGATGCGCGCTTGGTTTTTGCTGGCACGAATCCGACCTACTTGGCAATTTCCAAGGAAAACGTTGTTTACGCCGTCGAAAAGCGTGGCGATGAAGCTGGTGTAGTTTCACTCGATAACGCGACTCGCCCAATGTCTGAAATTGGTTTGAATGTAACTGAGGGTTCTGCCCCCGCTTACATTGCCGTTGATGAAGACCGCCAATTAGTCTTTGCCGGCTACTACCACCGCGGTACAGTTGAAGTATATGCCATTCAACCCGATGGTTCCTTAGTCTTAAAAGACACTTGGCATAACAGCGGTTCTGGTCCTCGACCAGAACAAGACAGCTCTCATGTCCACTATGTCAACCTAACACCTGACAACCGTTTGGCTGTTGTTGATTTGGGGACCGATGAAGTCATTACTCTTGCTGTCGACCCTTCCGGCTTGTTGACCGATGTCGATCGCTATAAGGCAGAAGACGGTTTTGGACCACGTCATTTGCGTTTCTCACCTGACGGACAGTATGCTTATGTCCTAGGGGAATTGTCATCTTTGCTTTCCGTGTTGAAGTACGACGCAGAAGACGGCTCATTTGCCCATGTCATGACAATTTCAACAATCCCTTCTGACTGGGATGAACACAATGGTGCTGCTGCTATCCGCTTGACGGAAGACGGCCGCTTCATCTACACGTCAAACCGTGGTCACGATTCTGTTTCTGTCTTCCAAACATCCAACATGGGAGCAGAAATTGAATTAATTCAAACAGTTTCAACTGAAGGCTCATTCCCCCGCGATATGAACTTTGACCCCGCCGAAAAATTCTTGGTTGTCGCTAACCAAAAAACAAATAACGTTTCCGTCTTCTCACGTGACCAAGGAACCGGTGAGTTGACGCTAGTTCAAAAAGACTTCGCCATCCCTGAAGGTGTCCGAGTAAAGTTCGAAGGCTAAAATCAAACTGATTTTTTCAAAGAGTTGCTCTGGCAGCTCTTTTTTTACGTCCTTTTTTATTAAAACCATCGAAAAAAGGCCCTTGCTATCGCAAGGGCCTTCAATAAAAATATTCAATTAACGATCCATGCGCCGTTCAGCATAGCCCAATACGCGCGAAATAGTAAAGGTCAACACGAAATAAATCAATGAGGCAATCACCAGTGGCATAAATGGTTCAAAGGAAGCTCCCTGAACAACGCCCGTTTCATACATTAATTCGCCAACACCAATAACAGAGATAACAGATCCTTCCTTGATGACCGAAACAAATTCATTACCCAAAGCTGGCAAAATTGTTCGGACAGCCTGTGGCAAGATTACTAAGCGCATCGCTTTGGCATGGGAAAGTCCCAAAGACCGGGCAGCTTCTGTTTGCCCCTGATCAACCGATTCAATTCCAGAACGGATGATTTCGGCCACATAAGCAGCAGAATTCAAACCCATTGCCAGTGAACCCGCTACAAAGGCCGATAGGTGTAAGCCAATCGCCTGTGTTCCAAAGAAGACCATAAAGGCCTGGACCAGCAAAGGTGTTCCCCTTATATATTCAACGTAAATATTACCAATCGCCTTCAGGATAAAGACAGATGAAAGCTTCAGGAGGGCAAAGAAAGTTCCCAAAGTGGTCCCAATCAAGACACCAACCACAGCTAAGGCCAAAGTAATGCCAGTTCCTTCAACAAAGTAGTGGCCATACTTTTGCCAATAGGACTTGTCCTTGGAGGCAAACATCTGCTTTTGAGCTTGCTTCTTCCAGCCATCAAACTGACCATTGGTCGTCACTTTATCAATCACCTGGTTAACCTTAGCAACCAAGGCTGGTGAATTCTTAGGAACGGCAATCGACGTCTGTCCCGTGGAATCCGTTGAAAACTTTGGTTCAACCATGGCAAATTTGGGGTTCTGATCCGCATAGGCTTGGGCAATCGTCTTTTCAGCCACGACTCCCGCCACAACCCCTTGTGACAACTGAGAAATCAGGTTGGGATATTTTTGCAGTGAAACAACTGTTGCCCCAGGAATTGTCTTAGCAGCATCTTCCTGGATAGTTTGCGTTTGTGCCCCAATCTTTTGACCGGAGAAGGCTGACAATTCACCACTTTCATACTTGGCTTTGTTTGTTTTCAGCACAATCATCGTCTGCGGTGACTTCAAGTAAACATGGGAAAAGTCGACTTGTGTCTCTCGCTCTGGCGTTGCTGAGAAACCAGAAGCAATCATATCAATCTTTCCGGTCTTCAAAGCACCCAAGAGAGCATCAAAGCCCATGTCTTCAATTTGAATTTTTACGCCTAATTTCTTAGCAATCGCCTTTGCTAAGGAAACATCAAAACCAACGATTTGGTCCTTACCATCGATTTGGCTATGAAATTCATAAGGTGCATAGTCGGCTGACAAGCCAACGACCAACGTTCCCTTCTTTTGAATTCGTTCCAAAGTAGGATCCGTTTCAGCTGCATTCACCTTAGTCGTGAAGGCTGTTGCGGATGCTAGTAAAAGGGGCAAGACTAAGATGGCCAAGGTTAACCAAGTCAGCATTTTTTTGCTAAGTGTTTTGAACATATTCAATCCTTTTGTCAGTCACAGACCAACAGTTTTATTTGTTTGTTATCTGACCATTCATTGCAATGGCTGACATCAAAAAAGAGCTCGCAAAATGGTCAAGCTCTTTTCGCACTTACCTATTCTACCAATAAAAAGCCATAAAAAAAAGCCCACACCAAGTGTGGACTCCCTGTAACAGGTACCTGTAGGCCATGTTTTGTTCCAGTACTTACCAGGGATTAAGCACCTTCAGTAATCATCTATCTAAGCGTTGCCGCCATACCGACCATCATTTCAGTTCACTAGGTCAGCCGCCCCTACCAAAGTTTGGGTTGCCCGCTTGTGGGGTTTACCTCGTCTCAAGTCCTAAATTTTCACCTAGGAATCCGTTTCTATGGCACTTTCAGACCTATTTTGACATAGCAAAGCCGTAGCCATTTCAGCCGCCGTCATGGTTTTCACCATGCCTGGGTTTATTTTTTATCCCAGCACAAACACTACACCCATCGCAGAGTGTGCGAGCATGGACCTTCCTCACATGAGAAATATCATGCGCAATTACTCGGTACCTGCTATTAAACAATTAAACCATTGTTAATCGCAGTAAAATTTTACCACTTTTTAACTTAGTTTGCACCATTTTCTGAACCAAATACAGCTCGTTCCAAATTCGCGACGCGCTTAATGAGATCCAGATTAGTTGGTGTTGCGGTTGACGTTTGAACTGGAGCAGGTGCTGGCACCTCCTCAACGACCGGTGCTGGTGCAACCGGTTGAGCTTCACGAACGTGATCTTCAGCACTCAACTCTTCTTGAGTCTGCTTCAAAGCAGTCTGCAATTGGCCGACTTGTGTCTGCAATTCTTCAATCCGCTTAGTGAAAACACCGTAATCAGAAATGATGTCATCCAAGAAACCATCAACATCATTGGGATCATAGCCAACACCAACGCGCTTTTCCTTAAAAACACGGTTGTAAATATCTTTTTGAGTATACTTTACTTGAGCCACAAGAAACACTCCTTTAAATTCTAATTGAACTAGGCTAATAATACCAGGAAAATCTGGCAGTAGCAAGTTTGACAGTCATGCTAGTAATACTAATGTAATTGTTTCAGATTAAACAAACGTTAACTTTCGCCATTTTATCCAACTTTTTGTCGCTTCTGGATAGATTAAAGCCAGAAAAACACCTAGTACTCAGGATAAAGTCGTCTTAAGACGAATCGATCAGTTTGCTCCGCCTCTTATCTCAGAAATCTCCGCCTCCTCATTGGTCATGCTGATTTTCCTGGTAATCATTGGCAAATTCTTGCAAGTCATCCATACTAACCATTTCCAGTGGATATGGGGACTGCGCCTGAAAATTTAAAATGGCTTGATAATCGTACTGAGATTTTCCCGGAAATTCGGCATCATACAAGAGCACCGCACCATCCGTGTGGTTTAAGACAAATTCCTGATACTGGCGCAATTGATATGGTCCCTGATAGTCTTCCTGATGAACATCGGCGTAAAAATCCACCTGCTGTTTTAAATTAGCCAGCCGCGTCTGGCTCGCCTCCTGCCACTGCGATCCAAAGTGACCAAAGGGTAAAAGTAAAGCAACCTGCAAATTTGGATAATCCCTTTTCAAATCCAGCGCAACTTCAATCGCCCAGGTCTCTACTCCGAGTTGACCGCCTGTAATTACCCATTCCAGACCCAGGTCCAACTGTTCTATCATCTTTTTTTTGATAGCATACTTCAAAACTTGAACCTTGGGATCCTTTTCCTTAAAGACACCCAATTCGTAGGTCCGATAACCCGTCATCCAAATCCGACTCATAGCGGGTGCCGTCCGTCGGATTGCGATTGTTTGACTAGACGATCACCGCCCACTGCTTGAGACTGATTGGGCTGACCTACCCGCTTGCCAACCGACAAATCTGCCAAGTAATCATCAAGCGCCCGCAAATAATCCAGGCTGGGCATCAGACTTGGTTTGACCAAGTAACCTGCTGCTACGACATCGGCATATGGCAATGACCGGTGGCCATTCAGGGCTTGCCAATTGTAAATCAAGTCTGGTGCCGGATACAGGTAGGTTTCATCTCGGAGCGTGAATTTGATGAGGACAAATCCAACGCCTCCCTGGGCCACCACCTCGGATAAGTGGCGGACTTGGTGTTCATGGAAGTTCTTCATTGGAAACGAAGTTTTGTTCTTGGTTTCCTTCGCATCAAAATCAACATAACGGCCTTGATAAACGCCGTTATAATCGGTTGTTGATGGCTGCTGAAAATAGGCTTCCGTGATTTTGGCTGCTGATCGGGCTGGATAATCAACATTGACAATCGTCACCGGTGTCGGTTTCTTATAAATAACGGCAAGATGGTTGGCCAAATAGTATTCATTGGCATCGTTAATCAGGCTCTCTAAAGCCATCCCCCGCCGACCAAAGAGGAGACCCTTTTGTGTCTTCTTGCCACGTTGAATTTGATTTTGCACTTGCTGTCCATCGCCATGGACACCCTTAGGATAATTCACCATCGTGTTTCCTCGAAATTTTAAGTTACGCTTATTTTAACATATTCCATCAATCAGGCAGATTGATGGAAATCTCATAAAACCCCTTGACTTTTTCTCATTTTATTTTAATATAAGATTAATCATTGAGTAAAAGAAGGAGAATTATTATGACGAAAGCAAAAGCAAGCGACCTCGATTTTAATAACTTGGGTTTTGGTTATCATGACCTGCCCTACCGCTATAAGGCCGAATACCACGATGGTCAGTGGCAACCAGGCGAATTGACTACTGATTCAACCCTCCATTTGAGCGAATCAGCTGTCGCCTTGCATTATGGGCAAGAAGTTTTCGAAGGCTTGAAGGCTTACCGGCGTAAGGATGGTGGTGTGAACATCTTCCGCCCTGACCGTAACGCCCATCGAATGCATAACTCAGCAGAACGTTTGTTAATGGCGCCTTATCCAGAAGATAAGTTTGTTGAAGCCGTTAAGGAAGTGGTTAAGGCTAACCAAGATTTCATCCCACCTTACGAATCGGGTGGCTCTTTGTACTTGCGACCATTGTTGCTTTCGACTTCGCCTGAAATCGGTGTCCACCCTGGCCACGACTTCTTGTTCACCATCTTTGCCATGCCAGTTGGTGCCTACTATCCAGGTGGCTTGACGCCAACAGCCTTTGTAACTTCTGAATTTGACCGTGCTGCCCACGGTGGAACCGGACAAGCCAAGGTTGGTGGTAACTATGCCGCTTCGATGTTGCCTGGTGACAACGCCCACAAGGCCGGCTATTCCGATGTTGTTTACTTGGACCCACGCGAACATGAGTATATCGAGGAACTCGGTTCTGCAAACTTCTTTGGTATTACCAAGGATGGCCAATTCAAGACGCCAAAATCACCATCAATTCTCCCTTCTGTTACAAAATACTCCCTCTTGGCCTTGGCCGAAGAAATGGGCATGAATCCGGTGGAGGAAGCAATTTCAATCCATGATTTGGATCAATTTGCCGAAGCTGGGGCCATGGGAACAGCGGCCGTCATTTCACCTGTTGGTTCCATTACCCATGAAGGAAAGAAACATGTCTTTTTCTCAGAAAGTGAAGTTGGCCCAAAGACCCAAGCCCTCTATGACCGCTTGATTGGTATCCAATACGGCGACCAAAAAGGTCCTGAAGGTTGGGTCCAAGACGTCCCTTTGGTCTAATAGCCGATTTTACAACTTAAAAAATCAGGTTAACCAACTAAATCATTTGATGTCCGATAAATCAGAACAAGCCGTGTGGCTCGTTCTGATTTTTTATCTACATAAACCAGCGCTACAAAATAAAAAACAGCCGAATGGCTGGATTCAATTTAACGTTATTTTTGCTCAGTTGTCCGGTTCTGTCACTAATAAAAGTCTGATGATCCGTAATCACCATAGCCTTTGCTGTTGCAAAGTTAACAATTTTCTTATAATGTTTATGTGTTTCTTGTATAGTCAATTTTTTTGATCGTCTAGCAACATTTTTTATAGCAACTACAAAAGCCAGTTCTGATTTCTCAGAACTGGCTTTAAAATTTAACGAGCTATTGGCCACAAACCAAGTAAACTTTATTAAGTGCACTTTGCTTAAAATGCCATTAAATTACGCTGTGCACTTTGAGTTCTGCGCCTTATAATTATTTATTCCCATTCAACCGTTGCAGGTGGCTTAGCGGTAATGTCGTACACGACGCGGTTGATGTGATCCACTTCGTTGACAATTCGTGAAGAAACCTTTTGCAACACATCCCATGGCAAGCGGGCAAAGTCCGCTGTCATACCATCAACAGAAGTGATGGCACGGACAGCAATCGTGTATTCATACGTCCGGTAATCACCCATGACACCAACAGACTTATTGTTTGTCAAGACAGTGAAGTACTGCCAAACATCACCTTCCAAACCAGCCTTGGCGATTTCATCGCGCAAGATAAAGTCGGATTCACGGACAGTTTCCAACCGGTCCTCAGTGATTTCACCCATGATTCGGATACCAAGACCTGGTCCTGGAAATGGTTGACGCCAGACCAACTCGTGATCCATTTGCAACTCTTCACCCAAGGCGCGAACTTCATCCTTGAACAACTTGTTCAAAGGTTCGATCAAAGTAAAGTTCATTTCTTCAGGCAAACCACCAACGTTGTGGTGTGACTTAATTGTTTGGGCCGTATCCGTACCAGATTCAATCACATCCGTATACAACGTTCCCTGGGCCAAGAAGTCAACGTCCTTCAACTTGATGGCTTCATCGTTAAAGACTTCGATAAATTCGTTACCGATAATCTTACGCTTTTGCTCTGGATCAGTAACACCAGCAAGCTTTGACAAGAAACGATCCTGTGCATCGACCTTGATGATGTTCAAACCAAACTTGCCACCCAACATGTCCATCACTTGTTGTGCTTCGTTCTTACGCAACAAACCATGGTCAACAAAGATACAAGTCAATTGGTCGCCGATGGCCTTTTGTAACAAGACACCAACAACAGATGAGTCAACCCCACCAGACAAACCAAGCAAGACCTTCTTGTCACCAACTTCGGCGCGAATCTTTTCGATTTGTTCATCAATGAAACCAGCCATTGTCCAAGAAGCGTCCGCTCCGGCAATATCAATGACAAAGTTCTTAATGATTTCCTTACCGTGTTCAGACAATGTTGTTTCAGAGTGGAATTGAACGCCGTACAGACGGTCATCATCATTAGCAATCGCTGCAATTGGCGTCTTTTCAGAACCGGCAGCCACAACAAAGTTGTCAGGCAACTTTGTAACGTTGTCTGAGTGTGACATCAAGACAACTTGCTCTTCTGGTGTACCAGCAAAGAGCTTGGAAGGGGCAGTCTGCTTGATGACAGTCTGACCGAATTCCCCGTTTCCAGGGTTTGCTTCGACCTTACCACCCAAATGTTGGGCCATCAATTGCATCCCGTAACAAACACCCAAGACTGGAATTCCCAACTTGAATACTTCAGGGTCAATTGGATAAGCATCGTCATCGTAAACTGATTTTGGACCACCCGAAAGGATAATTGCCTTCGGGTTGTATTCCTTAATTTCATCAATCGTCATCTTCGATGACTTCAATTCAGAGAAAACGCCGAGTTCTCGAACGCGTCGCGTAATCAATTGGTTGTATTGGGACCCGTAGTCCAATACTAAGATTTTGTCATTACCTGTGGTCATGGCTTAGTCTCTTTCCTGTTCAACGTAATTTGGCGCTTTTTTAGTGATTTCCACATCATGGGGATGTGATTCCTTCAAGCCGTTATCTGTGATTTGAACGAATTGTGCGGACTCTTTTAAATCAGCAACCGTATGTGAACCAGTATACCCCATTCCGGCCCGTAAACCACCATCAATTTGGAAAACAGCGTCTTCGGCGACGTCTTCTTTGGCAAGGTAATCAGAGACCATGACCAAATCAGCGCCACCGGCCAAGGCCTTAACAACATCACCTGAATAATGGATACCGCCCTGAGCGATAACCGTCTTATCCATTGAGTCTGCCACTTCAGCAATGCCCATCACAGTCGTCAAGAATGGGTAGTGAATGTCATCAGGCCAGTCAGAATGAACTGAACGACCAGCAATCACGGCATCGACACCCAAGTCGAAGAGTTCCTTAGCAACTGCAGGATCTTCAATGGTGCCAACGGCCAAAATAACGTGGCTCAAGGCCGCCTTCAAGTCCTTAATTTCAGCGGCAATATCAGCCGTCAAATCATCATTTAAATATAGGAACAAAGCAGAAGCGCCAGCACCAGCAAGTGCCAATGCGCGCTCCTTCACATCAGCGGCCAACCAAATTTCAGCACCAACGGCCACGTGACCATCTTCAGTTGCCAAAGTCCGTGGGTGCTGATCCAAATCAACAGTTGCGGCACGCACAGCTTCAACAGCTGCCACTTGATCTGCAACAGCTTCACTAGCAGCAACCAAGCCCAATCCACCAGATTGAGCCACAGCCAAAACGACTTCTTGTTGATTAGCAGCTGGATTAATTGCTGCAGCTGCCAATGGGTTATTCAACGCCAATACGCCCAAATGCGTCTTCAAGTCGACTAAATGTGGCAAAACGTTTGAAGCTGCTGGGACCAAAAGGGTTTCGTCGTACCCCAAGCCGTGTCGTGTATTCATATCAGTCATAATTTCTCCCGATCAAAGGTTTGTGTTCGTAAAAATTACAAAGAAGCCTGGTAGTCAAAGACGTCGGTCGTCTTCTCAACGTTTTCGGCCTGGTCAATGGCTTCTTGCACGTTGTGCACACCCATTTCGGCCATTTCCTTGCGTAAGTGGTCCAAGATTGGCAACAAAATGTCAGCCAAAGTACCCTTATAGGCAACTCGGGCTTCAATTCCTTCTGGTACCATCTTCTTCGCTTCGTTAACTTCGCCCTGGAAGTAGCGATCCTTTGAACCATTTTCCATAGCAGCAATGGATCCCATACCACGGTAAAACTTAAACTTCTGGCCGTTGTCTTCAAAGACTGCCCCGGGGGTTTCCTTTGTGCCTGAGAACATTGAACCGAGCATCACGGCGTTCCCCCCCATGGCAATAGCCTTCATGATGTCATCGGGCGTCTTAGCACCACCATCAGCAATGATTGCCTTGCCACGGCGCTTAGCTTCCTTAGCAGCATCGCGAATGGCAGACAACTGTGGGACACCGATTCCGGCAACAACACGTGTTGTACAGATCGATCCAGGTCCAATTCCAACCTTGACGACATCAGCACCCGCATCATACAAATCAGAAGCAGCGCCTTCAGTGGCAATGTTGCCAGCAATGATGTTGACGTCAGGGAAAGCATTCTTAACTTCGCGAACCTTACGCAAAACCCCTTCTGATTGACCGTGAGCAGAATCCAAAATAATGGCATCAGCACCCGCAGCGACCATTGCACCAGCACGGTCCACCGTGTCATTGGTTACCCCAACGGCACCGGCAACAAGCAAGCGACCCTCGGCATCCAAAGCTGCATTGGGGAATTGATTCAAATCAACTTGGTGTTCCTTCACCTTCTTGATTTCCCCGGCTTGATCAGTGATTGTCATATTCTTATGAACAACACCTAAGCCACCAAACTGTGCCAGGGTAATGGCAAAATTAGCTTCTGTGACAGTATCCATTGCGGCTGATAGCAAAGGAATTTTCAGCTTGAGTGTAGGCGTCAATTCCGTTTCCAAAGAAACGGCATCAACTGAAATTTCGTCTTGCTTTTTGGCGACCATTTTCATATCTTCAAAGGTCAAACCCATTGGGACGAACTTATTTTTAATCTTAAATTCTGCCATGATTCTCCTCACCATCCTGCTTACAAGATCGACCAAAAAAAGAGCACTTTGCAGCTACCACAGCTCCGCAAAATGCTCCCTCAAAAAACCTTGATTGGCATTCACGGATAGTCACGACTTTTGGGGCGCGGTAGAGACTGCTGGCCATTTTCCAGCGATATATCTGTAAATTTCTCTTAAATTATTATTGATAATTGTACTCGGTTTTTTCTCATTTAGCAATAAAAATTCCCGAACATTAAATTATAAAAAGATGAGAATTTAATCCTCATCTTTTAGTTGATCCAACTGATCGGCCAACTGTTGTTCAGCCTCCAATTGAGCATCAATTGTCACCGCCTTTGGTCCCATTGATTTTTTCATTTGTAATTGCCGGTCGGCATCCCAAAACTCACCCGCAACGGAAACCGTTGACAAGAAATTAATAAAGGCCTTTGGGTCGACCTGGCGAACAGTTTCCTGCATTTCAAAGAGTTCAAAACGAGATAGCACCATCATTAATGTCGTTGACTCCCGCTTCGTATAAGCACCTTCTGAAGGCAAAATAGTAATGCCACGAATCAAATCACGGTGCAAAGCGTCGATGACTTCCGGTCCCCGACTTGTGACAATTAAAGCTGTGAGTTTTTGGTAACCGGTATAAATGGCATCGATTACTCGTCCAGTGGCATAAATGCCAATCAACGTGTACAGAGCATTTTGCCAACCAATAAAGGAACCAGCAATCAAGACAATCACAAAGTTAACTGCGTTGTTAAAGGCGCCAATTGATTTTCCAGTTCGCTTTTGCACAACCATCGAAATAATGTCAAAGCCCCCAGTTGAAAAACCATACCGCAAAGCAACTCCAACCGAAGCACCAACTAAGAGGCCCCCAAAGAGTGAGGCCAAGAGCGGTTGAGTCGTAAAAGGATGGACTGGCACGAAAATCAGAGCCAAAGCCACCACCATCGCGTTAATAAAGGAGAGGATGGTAAATTTACCACCAATTAATTTCCAGCCCATCACACCAATTGGAATATTGAAAATCAAAAAGAACAATCCAGTTGGAATCCGTAAATGCCAAGCATCAAAGACCAACAGGGACAGCAATTGCGAAATTCCATTAATTCCAACAGAAAAAATGCTATTGGGGATTAAGAAATAATTCAATCCAAAAACCTGTAGTCCAACGGAGATTACGAAAACAGCACTTGTCAGTGCGGCCTTACGCCAAGATTTTGTTAAAGCTTGCATGGCGAGCCTCTCTTTCAAAAAAGAATTTATCACTGTCTCTCATAATATCATAGAAGACCCATATCTTCAGCCTAGTAGCCAACTTTTTCCAAACAAAAGCAGAGATGAGAAAAACCATGATGATTTGATTCTTGATATAAAAAAAGCCAGACAAAGGTCTGACTAACAATTAATTAAATTATTCAACTTGGTCTGGCTCATGCCCACGATCTAACACCTGATTTAACAGGCCAAAACGGCGATATAAAACCAGCAAAACGGCCAGTCCACCGACAACCCCTAAAGCAGTTGCTAAACCAGCACCGACCTTTGTTGCCGTTGTCAGCAAGAAGGTCTTTGAAAGCCAAGTTAACACAAAGGCAACGATAGCCATGACGGCCGCTGATAGATAAGTCTTGACCCAAGTATCCTGAATCGTTCTCAACGAAACTTGGTAATGTTCCTTTAAGTACTTCATCATCAAGTAGAGCGACCAACCTAGGCCAAGGGCTGTGGCAATCAAAGCTCCCATACCTTGGAAGAGGTAAATCAACGGTGCTTGAATCACAACCTTAATGAACAAGCCATAACCAAAGGCCCGCATTACTTCTTTACCATGTGATAAGGCCTGCAAAACAAAGGCCAACAGCATAAAGAAGGACATAATAATCGTCAAAACAGCTGAGAACTGGAGCAAGTAAACCCCGGCTTGGACCGTTTGATCAATTGGGTAAAAGAATCGGTATAAAGGATCCGAAACGGCATACATACCAAGAGCAGATGGCACTAAGACTAAGGAGGTCAACCGCAAGACAGCAATTAGCTGTTCCTTTAGGACGCCCATTTGCTTAGCCGCCTTTTTGGCTGCCAAGATTGGCAAAGCCGTGGCCGCAATACTGGTGGCAAAAGAAATGACAATCATCACTAATTTATTCGGATTGGCCGAAAACAAGGCAAAATCAATCTGTAACTGACTAAGACTCGTATGAAAAAAAGCCTTCATCAATGGAAAGAACGTGTACTGGTCAACGAACAAGAACAAATTCGTTGAGGAACCTATGACAACAAATGGCCATGATTCTTTCAAAATATTGATGACCAGCGATAATGCTTTCGGCCCAGTTGGCTGAGCCTTTTGGTCTTGCCTTTCATCTTGTTGCTGATGGCGATGCAAAGGTTGGTCAGTCGCTGTTTGCTTTTCAGCAACTGCTGGCTGGTTGGCAGCACTCATTTTTGCCAAAGCGGCTTGTTCATCCGGCACGCCGGCAACTGGATGAATCAATCGTGCATAGCGCACCCAACCATAACCCAAGACAGCCAATGAGAAGAGTGCTCCGATAAAGGCAGCAAAGGTGGATTGAACAACGGCCCCGGTCCAGTTGCTACTATCATGGCTTAAGACGATCCAGGTAGCTAACAGCAAGTAAATCACACGGCCAACCTGCTCCCAAATATCAGACAAGGCTGAAATATGCATCAATTGGTGGCCCTGGAAAATTCCCCGGACCATCGACATCACTGGAAAGACCAAGACAGCCGGTGTCAAAGAATGCAAAACTGGCACAACCTGAGCATTGCCGTTCGATAAGAGTGGCGCTGCAACGTACAGCAAGGTCGAAAAGATAATGCCAAGCACTACCCCGATTTGTAGTGAGCGCTTAGTAAGGGCCCACAATCCATCCTGATCTTTTTTAGCAATTAGCTGGGCCATTACCTTGGAAATGGCTGATGGAAAACCAAAGGTCGCAATTGAAAGTAAGATGGCATAGATATTATACCCTTGCGAAAAGAGCGCATTGCCCTGGTTAGCTGCCTTGCCAAGCATGGCCAACCACGGCAGGATATAAACTGCTCCTAAGAGGCGAGAAACAATGTTTCCCAATGATAACCAAAAGGACCCCCGGACCAAGGCAGTATTCCCACCGCCCTGGCTTTGGTCCAGCGCCTGTTCATCACTGGCAGACCGTCCCAACGAAGCCACTGTTTGGTCTGCCAAAGCCGTTGTGACGTCATCAACTGGCTGGTTCTCATCACTATCTTTTTGGTTGGCCGACTGCGTTGACCGGCGCTTCAAGAAGGCTGATTTTTTTGTTGCTACTGCTGGTCGTTTGACTTCAAGCTCGGATTCAGACAATTTTTTTGGATTATCTTTTGGGCCGCTATGATTCAAATTCTGTTTTTGTCGTTGCGACCGTTTTGGCCAAAAAGCAACCATTTTTTCTTGCTTGGTTTTGGGACGAAGATTTTGCTCTAACTTGGCGAGCAACTCGTCAGCCGTTAGATGTTTTTCATCAAGTGGCGTCAGATCCTTTTTTTCTTGGTCACCCTCTTGTTTGTTGTAAAAATCCTGGCTCATACCGGTATCACCTTTAATATGTATCCCATTAGGAAGAAAAATCCATCTTCCTAACGGGCTATTCTTGGATTGTTTCAATTAAATCAGCTAAACACCAAGATAACACGTTCGCTCTTACTTCGCAACAATATTAACGAACTTACCTGGAATGGCAATAATTTTTTTGACTTCTAAACCATCCAAGTTTTTTTGAACTTTTTCATCAGCCTGAGCTGCTGCAATCAAGTCGTCCTGACTGGCATCAGCTGACAAAACTTGCTTTGAACGAACCTTACCGTTCACTTGGAAAATAATTTCCTTTGTATCGTCGACCAAGGCCTTTTCGTCATACGTTGGCCAAGCAACATAAGTGATTGATTCCTTTGAACCCGTCAACTTTTGCCACAATTCTTCGGCCAAATGTGGTGCAAATGGTGCTAACATTTGCACGAAACCTTCCATGTAGGCAGCTGGAAGCTTGTCGGCCTTATAGGCATCATTAACAAAGACCATCAACGTTGAAATAGCAGTATTGAAATGCATGTTTTCCAAGTCTTCCGTCACCTTCTTGACCGTCAAATTGTATTCCTTTTTGAGCGTGTCATCGGTTTTATCCGTCAACTTGTCCGTTACAGAACCATCCTCATTGATGAGCAAGCGCCAAACACGGTCTAACCAACGACGAGATCCCGTCACCCCTTCTTCAGACCATGGCTTATTCTGAGTCAAAGGTCCCATAAACATTTCATAAATTCGAAGCGTATCGGCTCCATACTCGTTGACGATGTCATCAGGGTTAACCACATTGCCCTTCGACTTGGACATCTTTTCGTGATTAGCACCCAAAATCATTCCTTGGTTAACTAATTTTTGGAATGGCTCCTTTTCCTTGACCACGCCAAGGTCATACAAGACCTTGTTCCAAAAACGAGCATACAAGAGGTGCAAAACAGCGTGTTCTGCCCCACCGACATACAGGTCAACATTCTTCCAGTAAGCTAATTTCTCAGGATCAGCCAAAGCCTGGTCATTCTTTGCATCGATATAGCGTAAGAAGTACCATGATGATCCAGCCCATTGTGGCATGGTATTGGTCTCACGGCGACCCTTCATGCCATCTTCACGAGTCACTTCCAACCAGTCCTTAGCATTGGCCAATGGTGATTCACCAGTACCAGAAGGCTTCAATTGCTCCTCTGTCATTTCTGGCAAACGCAATGGTAATTCATCCTCTGGGACCAACGTCTGTGTACCATCTTCCCAGTGGATAACAGGGATTGGTTCACCCCAGTAACGCTGACGAGAGAAAATCCAGTCACGCAAGCGGTAGTTAACCTTCTTTTCACCAGCACCATTTTCTTCTAACCAAGCAATCATCTTATCGATAGCCTCTTGCTTACCCAAGCCGTCGACAAAGCCTGAGTTAATGTGTACGCCTTCGCCACTATAAGCTTCCTTGTCGATATTGCCACCCTCAATAACTGGAAGAATGCGCAAGTCAAACTTTTTAGCAAAGTCGTAATCACGCTGATCATGCGCTGGCACGCCCATCACAGCACCAGTTCCATAAGAAGCTAAGACATAGTCGGCAATCCAGATTGGCAACAATTCGCCATTAACCGGGTTCTTCGCATAAGCTCCAGTGAAAACCCCTGACTTATCCTTGTTCAAATCAGTTCGTTCCAAGTCAGACTTAGTGGCAATTTCTTCTTGATAAGCCGCCACGGCTGCCTTTTGATCAGCGGTCGTAATCTGGTCAACCAAATCATGTTCTGGTGACAAAACCAGGTAAGAAGCGCCAAACAAAGTATCTGGACGAGTTGAGAAAACTTCAATCTGCTGACCGGCATGCCCATCAACTGCAAAGCGAATAGCGGCACCAATTGAGCGACCAATCCAGTGGCGCTGTTGCTCCTTAATCGCTTCAGGCCAATCCAAGTCATCCAAATCATCAATCAAACGGTCAGCATAGGCCGTAATCTTCAAAACCCATTGCTTCATTGGCTTACGGTAAACTGGATATCCGCCACGCTCCGTCTTGCCGTTAATCACTTCTTCGTTGGCCACGACCAGGCCACCACCTGGAAAATCAGGAGCCCAGTTGACCATGATTTCATCTTCATAAGCCAAGCCCATTTCATAGAGCTTTTCAAAAATCCACTGCGTCCACTTGTAATAGCTTGGATCCGTTGTCTTAATTTCACGGTCCCAGTCGTAAGAAAAGCCCAATGACTTCACTTGGTTCTTAAAAGTTTGAATGTTTTGGTCCGTAAAGGTTGCGGGATTGTGACCCGTCTTTAAAGCATACTGTTCGGCTGGCAAACCAAAAGCATCCCAACCCATTGGATGCAAAACATTAAAGCCACGAGCGCGCTTAAAACGCGATACGATATCTGTGGCTGTATATCCTTCTGGATGACCTACGTGTAATCCTTGGCCAGATGGATAGGGAAACATGTCTAAGGCATAAAACTTTTCCTTATCTGATTTATCTGATGCTGCAAAGGTTTGATTCTTATCCCAAAAATTTTGCCACTTTTTCTCAATTGTTTTGTGATCGTATCCCATTTTATTCCTCCATCTACTAAAAAACGCCCTATGTTAAGCCACTTGGGCCTAACATAGGGCGATTATCATCGCGGTACCACCTACGTTTTGTTCAATTGCTTGAACCTCGAAGTTGCCTTAACGCAGCAAGACGTACCGACTACTCCACTTCACCGGTAGGGGTTTCAACCGAGTTCATGATTTTGGTTGGCAAGCTTTCAGCCCCGCTTACTTTCTGACGCTCCGCAATCACTACTATTGTTGAAAAGTACCTTCATTATAGCATAAATCAGTAAAAATTCGTATACTATAGATTAGAAAAGAAAAAGGAGCTCGCGATGCAAATTTCAAATCGACATTTTATTCAAAGTACACTTGAAGAAACAGTCGCACCTGGTAACCTCGTTGTCGATGGTGCTGCTGGTATCGGCTTAAACACACGCTTTTTATCAAGCCGTGTGGGCTCACAGGGCCAAGTCTTGACCTTTAGCGAAGAGAAAGAAAATGCGAACCAAATCGTTTCATCTCTTTTTATGGCCGGCCTACAAGACCGCGTTGATGTTATCAACGGCGTTTTGACTCAAGACAAGTTGCAAGCACAAATTGGTAAAATTTCAAAACTTGACCTTGCCATCCTTGATTATGGATCCGACACCGGCACTTCCCTTCCGGACCGAGAAACACTCAACAAACAAATTACCCTTCTTTGGGACCACCTTAAGGATGATGGCCTCTTGATTGTCAACTTAACCCGGAACCAGCAGGCAGCCAACTTCGATGTTTCCATCACAAATGATACAGATAAGGCCAGCTACCAAACCCATTCTGATTTAACTTATTTGATTGAACGCAAAGACCGTTAGTCCCAGCATATCAACTGGTAAAATGGTATAATAACGCCAATCAATAAAACGGAGGCAAAATTCATGGGACGAATTGTCAACCAAGAAGAGCACATTAACACACCCTTAGAAGAACTCATCGACCTACCCATTCTTGATACACAGCAAGATAAGGAAGCGCGAGACAAGGCTTTGGGTATTAAAAAAGACAAATAAAACTTAAAAAAGCCCGCTGGCTGTTCAGTAATTACTGACAGTAGCGGGTTTTAATTTGGAACGTGCAATTTTAAGCAAAAGAAAAAGCCCACTAAAGTGGGCTTTTGAAGAAATAATAAATTATTATTCTTCGATTTCAGTAACAGTTCCGGCACCAACAGTGTGGCCACCTTCACGAACAGTAAACTTCAATCCCTTTTCAATGGCAACTGGTGCAATCAATTCAACGTCGAACGTTACTTGGTCACCAGGCATAACCATTTCAACACCGGCTGGCAATTCAACAACACCAGTAACATCAGTAGTGTGGAAGTAGAATTGTGGACGGTAGTTAGTGAAGAATGGTGTATGACGACCACCTTCGTCCTTAGTCAAAACATAAACTTCGGCCATGAACTTCTTGTGAGTCTTGATTGAACCAGGAGCAGCCAAAACTTGACCACGTTCGATCTGGTCACGGTCAACACCACGGAGCAAAGCACCAATGTTGTCACCAGCTTGAGCTTCTTCCAAAGTCTTACGGAACATTTCGATTCCAGTAACCGTAGTCTTTTGGATTTCATCCTTCAAACCAACGATTTCAACTTCAGTACCAGTAGTCAAAACACCACGGTCAACACGACCAGAAGCAACAGTACCACGACCAGTGATCGTAAATACGTCTTCGACAGGCATCAAGAATGGCTTGTCATCTTCACGTGCTGGAGTTGGGATGTATGAATCAACAGCGTCCATCAATTCCATGATGACCTTAGCTTGTTCTTCATCACCTTCCAAAGCCTTCAAAGCTGAACCCTTGATAACAGGAATGTCATCGCCTGGGAAATCATATTCTGAAAGCAATTCACGAACTTCCATTTCAACCAAGTCGATCAATTCTTCATCGTCAACCAAGTCAGTCTTGTTCAAGAAGACAACCAAATGTTCAACACCAACCTGGCGAGCCAACAAGATGTGCTCACGAGTTTGTGGCATAGGACCATCAGTTGCGGCAACAACCAAGATGGCACCATCCATTTGAGCAGCACCAGTGATCATGTTCTTAACGTAATCCGCGTGACCAGGGGCATCGATGTGGGCATAGTGACGAGCATCAGTCTCATATTCGATGTGAGACGTGTTGATCGTGATACCACGTTCCTTTTCTTCAGGAGCGTTATCGATTTCAGCGAAATCAGTAGCAGTTCCACCATCTTTTTCTGCCAATACCTTTGAGATAGCAGCAGTCAAAGTAGTCTTTCCGTGATCGACGTGTCCGATCGTACCAATGTTAACGTGGGGCTTATTGCGAACGTAAGTTTCCTTAGCCAATGTAGTTTCCTCCAATTTTATCTCTCAGTTTTTGTCCCGAGAAAATCGTATGTTTATATTTTACAACGCCTGGGCCATAAAGGCAACCATTAAACTGCGTTTTTCTGGCACTTAAGCCGACACTTATTATACTAAGTTCTCGAATTTTTGTAAACACCCATTTGCTAAGGAGTCTACTGCCCTGCCAGCTCAGCCAATGCCTGCAAAACCAAGTCGTGTACCTGTTTTTGTTTAGTCTCTTCTTCTGGTGCCTGCTCTTGGTAAAAGGCTGACAAGTCAGCATCCACCCAGGCCATGGCATCCAAGATACTTTCTTCTAATCGCGGAAACAATAGCATGGCTTCTAAACGTAGCTGGTCAAACAAAGCCTGGTAGGCAATTGGATCTTCTTGACCAACTTGGTCATCCAAAGCCGCAACAAGTTTTTGAAAGATCTGATTGGTGAACACGGGCGAGATAGCCTGCAAATCAATTTGATGGCGTTCTTGATTAAGCCATTGGTAGGTCACAACCCCAGTCTCCCCAAGCTCCTGTAGGTCACTCAAAAGCGTACTGCGCATCAGCGGACTGGCAAAGGGATCAACTAGTAAGAATTTCGCCCCTGTGACAAAGGTAGCTACGGGCAAGTGTAAGGCTTGTTGGTAGCGTTCCTGTTGTGCCACCATCGATTCGTCGCTAAGATGGTAAAAATGCTGGGCAATCGTCTTAAGCGTCTGCCCCTGCTGGTTTTCGGCCTTCCTTTCACCGTCTCGAATTTGTACCAACAGACCTTCGATTAGTTCCTGGTTTGGACTCTGCAAAGCCCATTGTTGGGCGGACACAAAGTTTTGTATTTGCAAAAGCAGGTCAAAGTACAACAAGAACAAATTTTCATGTTGCGCATAATCGGACAAAAAATCAGAAGCATAATCTTTGGCTAATTGGTATTGTTGGTCCTCTTTTAGCGCCAGCACCAACTGGCGGTTGAGGGTCAAAGTTTGCTCTTCTTGGTAAACTGTCACAAATAGACCAGCTGCCTGATGGTAGTGTTCCTGGTTAAATTCGGCCTCAGCCTGGTCTTTGATTTCAATCAATGTCTTTTCCAAGTGAAACTCCTTTTACTCTAATAAGGCAACTTGCGCCTCTATTCTAACAAAGAAAAAAGGCCCTGACGGGTCTTTTTTCAAAATGATTGATAACTATTACTGCCAATTGCTGCAAATGCCAATGTCAGGAATTAACCCCGTTTAACCACCTAAAATTTTAATTATTGGTTGACAGTTTGTTGCTTGGCTTGGTTCTTTTGACCCTTGCCCTTATTTCCCGGATTCTTGGGCTTATTTTGCTTTACTTGATTATTTTGTTTCTTTTGGTTGTTACCTTGTCCCGACTTTTTTTGACCCTTTTTTTGGTCTTTATTCCCGTTGGTCTTCTTGCCCTTTTGACCAGCAGCTTCTTGCCCCTTTGAATGGTGTGGTCGGCGGTTTTGGTTAACTTCCATCACCACGGGCATTACCATTGGCCGGCGACGAGTTTCGTTAAACAAGAAACGAGACAATGATTCCCGAACACCATTCTTAAGTTCATTCCAGTCAAAGGCTTTCGCATTCTTCAAATAGTCTTCAATGGCATCAATCGTCAGCTTACCAGCCTCCTTCATCAAGTCGCGGTTTGCCTTAACATAAACAAAACCCCGAGACGTCATCTTTGGCTTTGAAACAACCTTGCGCTTCTTGCGATCAATTGTTACGACTGTGACAAAGACACCATCTTCAGATAAAATCCGACGATCACGAAGAACGACATTACCGATGTCATTCAAAGAATCACCGTCAATCATGGTTTCCCCAATCGTAAAGCCACCCTTCTTTTCAAAAGTTTGGCCATCATAAACGTACTGGTCACCACGCTTAGCCATGATAATTTTTTTTGCTGGAATATCGACTTCCTCGGCGGCAGTTTTTGCCGTCACCATCACTCGGAATTCACCGGAAACAGGGAAGAAAAATTCTGGCTTCATGAAATTAATCATCATCTGCACGTCTTCAGCTGATCCGTGACCAGATGACCGTAAATCAGCTGAAATCTGTTTGACGTCGGCTCCTTGTTGGAAGAGCAAGTTTCGTGTTTGGGCCACATAAGACTCAACAGCAAAAGACGGTGTTGTTGCAATAAAGACTAAATCAGCAGCGCCCAAGCTAATATTAGGATTTTCACCCTTAGCCATCTTGTGCAAATTTTTAACGGGTTCGCCCATTTTACCGGTTTCCAAAACAACGATTTGGCCTGCCGGCAATGTCTCTAAATCTTTCAAATCAGCAAAAAGTTCTTCCTTTGGCAATGGCAAATTCAACTTTCCCAAATTCAAAGCAGCATGAACGATTTGTTCCACATCTTGCCCAGAAAAAATCAAGCGACGATGAGTCTTGGCCGTAGCGTCAATAACCTGCTGGACACGCTGAATATTAGAAGCGACCACAGCGACAATAATTCGCTTGCCTTTGGCAGCCACAAAGCTGTCTTCAACATACTGATGAATCTTCTTCTCGCTCACCATTGGCTTGCCAATATCTTCAGTTCCGGCCGCATCAGCTAACAATGCCAAAACTGGCTTAGCACCAATTTCAGCCAAACGAGCATAATTTGTTTGATAAGAATCCTCTGCGGTTTGGTCAAACTTAAAATGACCAGTATAAACAATCTGACCCTCATCCGTTCCCAAAACGACTCCTAAAGCTTCGGGAATGGTATGCGTGGTATTGAAGAATGAAACCTTAACGGCACCAAAATCAATTTCAGTATTTTCATTAACCACGTGAAAATCATCAAAAGCCTTTAAATCAGCTTCTGCTTGGATGGCTAATTTCGCCAAAGCAATGGTCAAGTCAGAACCAAAAATTGGCACCTGCAGCTGTTGCAACAAGTATGGCAAAGCACCAATCGAATCTGCATGACCGTGTGTCAAAAAGATTCCAGCAATTTTTTCTTGGTTATTAACGAGGTACTCAAAATCAGGGATGACAACGTCAATCCCGAGTTGTTCCGTCTCGGGGTACTTGAGTCCGGCATCTAAGATGAAAATTTCATCGTTGACCGAAACGGCATACATGTTTTTGCCGTTTTCACGCACTCCCCCAAAGGGAATTATTCTTAAATCTGTCATGTTCTATCCTTTTGTCGTTACTACTTTTTTAAAGCGAATCATCTTGAAAAGGCAGCTTGGATTATTGGCCTCTTCTTGTCTCGATTTCAATTACATCTAGTTTAACATAAAATCCCCTAGCTTGGGCAAAAGCGACCCGATTCAACGCAAAAATTGGCAAAAAAATTAGAAAATGCACATCAAAAAAAGAAAAAGCCCAAGCCTGAAACGACTTGGGCTGAAAATAAAAATCAGACTTAGAATATTCTAAGTCTGATTTGATAGGCGTTCATTAAAATTAACGTTCAACCTTAACAGTTGTTTCAGTTGTTGCTGCTGTACGTTCCTGAACCAAGACAGAACCTTGTTCCAAGGCCTGCTTTGCTTGGTCAGCCAACTTAGCAAAAGTATCAAAGTCAGATACGGCCAAATCAGCCAACATCTTACGGTTCAATTCGACACCAGCCATGTTCAAACCGTGCATCAACTTTGAGTATGACAAACCATTCATCCGGGCTGCCGCGTTAATCCGAGCAATCCACAACTTACGGAAGTCGCGCTTGCGGTTCTTACGATCACGGTAAGCGTACAAGTATGACTTGTAGACTTGTTGCTTAGCAACCTTATAATTGATGCGACGTTGGCCACGGTAACCCTTAGCCAACTTAATAAACTTTTTGCGACGTGCGCGTGAAACTGTACCACCCTTAACTCGCATGGGTAATTCCTCCTAAATAGTATTAATTAAACGACCCTTTAAATTAGAGGGTAGACAACAACTTGGCGTACTTCTTGATGGTTGTCTTATTCATCATCCGAGTACCACGTAATTGACGACGTTGCTTCTTTGTCTTACCGTGGAAACGGTGTGATGTGTAAGCTGAGGCTGACTTAAAGCCACCCTTAGCTGTCTTCTTGAAACGCTTTGCTGAAGCGCGGTGAGTCTTCATCTTGGGCATGAGTCCATATTCTCCTATCGTTTTTCAAGTATCTAGCGACCGTCAAAATGAATCGTGCTTAACCCTTTTTAGGAGCTAAGACCAAAAACATCTGGCGACCATCCATCTTAGCACGTTGTTCAACCTTGGCAATATCGTCCAATTCGTTGGCCATTCGTTCTAAGACTTCGCGTCCAATATCTTGGTGAGTAATCATCCGGCCACGGAAACGCAAGTTCAACTTCACCTTGTTTCCCTTTTCAAGGAACTTAATGGCAGCTTTCTTCCGCGTTTCGAAATCACCAGAATCAATCACTGGTGACATCCGGACTTCCTTCACCTGGACAACCTTTTGGTTCTTGCGTTGTTCTTTTTGACGCTTTTGCGCTTCGAACTTGGCCTTTCCCCAATCCATGATTTTGGCAACAGGTGGTACAGCATTGGCCTGGACAAGCACCAAATCTTGTCCCAAGTCATCGGCAATGTTTTGTGCATCACGCGTTGACATTTCCTCTTGCTTACCGTCATGAATTAATAGAACCCGACTTGCTCGGATATTATCGTTGACTAAATCAACTTGTCGTGGTTGACGTGCTATGGCTAGGTACCTCCAAAAATTTTGTTGTGAACAACGAAGAAAAAAATGGGCAAACCGAAGTTCACCCACTTTACCTGACTGTACAAAAAGTACAACGTGTATCTGCCTAGCAACAGCAATCGTCACGAGGCGAGAAGCGGGTGCTCCTACTTGTTCAACAATCAATACTATACGCACTTTTCATCTTTAAGTCAAGACTTTTCTAATTTTTATTCAAGCTCAATCGTGCTGGCTACCTTCAACAGCCAAATTAGCCAATAAGCGATCACCAAAGTGATAAACAACTAAAATCGCAAACTGAGCAGCCGCAAAAAGCAGGACAAAGGCAACCATGTGGGCCGAAACGGCATCCTGTGTATTGGCCAGTACAAACTTAAAGTTTGTAAAGACATCCCAAGAATTTAGCCGCAAGAACCGTCCCAGATAAATACCAATGGACGACACCAGTGAAACAATGGCCAAAAGCACCAAGACGGTTAACCCGCTTCTTTTAATAAAGAACTTTTGAATTAGTAATTCCAATGAAAGAATGCCTAGATAAACACCAATAAAAATCCCAGCTGATAAAACTGAATAATTAAAATACTGATAACGAACGTCCAATGAATCGCTAATATATTGCAAATGAATAAAATCCGTGATCATATACATGGTATTTGGGAAAAACAACAACCAGAGAAAGGAAAAAAATGCTTGTAGCAGCTTCGATTTAAAAATGAGCACCAACAAGGCGAAGTCCAATGGCAACAAAGCCAAAAAGACGTTCCACATTAAGAAGTCAAAATGGGTTGGCGTCACTAAAACGAACAAAATAAAGGCCAAGACGACCAGGTGAACAACTAGCATATTCATTACATTTCGTTTCGTCATCGCGTTTTTGTACCCCATTACATTCGTTTGACTCCCCCTTTAAACGCCAAGAGAAGAGATAATTTAATATCATCTATTTTAACAGAACTAAGGCCGTTCGTTAAGCCTTTTTAGCCGATTATTTCAAAGATTTTACAAGGAAAAAAGATTCCACCAGTTGACATTCCCTTATAAATTAGATAAACTTAACAGGTTGATAAATTGAACCGAAAGGAGGTGCCAGCATGGCTACCCCATCAAACAAAAATTCTAAGTCTCACAAGCGTAACCGCCGCGGACACATCGGTTTGAATGTGCCAAACATTGTTTTGGACAAGACTACTGGTGAATACCGCGTTGCTCATCGCGTCTCTCCATCAGGGATGTACAACGGTAAGCAAGTGACCGAAAATAAGTAAGTTTTAAAAACCTCACTCTGTGTAGTGAGGTTTTTTTGTGACCAAATCAGTGCCCAATTCCTTGCTTTCATCACTTTTTCGATGCTGATTTCGTTATAATAGAACTGATACCCCTTTGAAGGAGGAAAGACAATGCCCCTTGATGGCCTCTTTGTCCATTCGTTGGCCAAAGAATTAAATGAACAACTCGCTGGTGGCCGTATTACGAAAATTCACCAGCCTTACCCGAACGAGATCATAATGGTCGTTCGCAATAATGGTCAGAACTATCCGGTCTTGCTTTCGGCTAACCCAGCCTATGCCAGAGCCCAAGTGACTCGAATTCCCTATCAGAATCCGGCTACGCCGCCCAATTTTGCGATGTTCTTGCGTCGTAACTTAGAAGGAGCCCGGTTAAGTTCGGTTGCACAGGTAGAAAATGACCGAATTCTTCACTTCTCGATTAGTACACACGATGAACTGGGCGATGATCAAACACTGATTTTAACGCTTGAAATGATGGGTCGGCATTCAAACCTCTTTTTAGTTCGAGAAAAAGATCAGCGCATTTTGGAACTAATCAAACACGTCCCAGCTGACCAAAACCGTGTCCGGTCATTGATTCCCGGTGCGACCTATACCCTGCCCCCTGCCCAAAATATGACCAATCCATTTGGCCAAGATTTGACGGCTTTGGCTAAAATTTTACTAGACATGGACAAGGTTGACTGGCCAAAAGCCATTCAGCAAACCTACCAGGGATTTGCCACTCTTTCAGCCAAGAATTTGGCCAAGCATTTGGAAACTGGGGCAAATACCATGCAAACAGCTCAGGACTGGTTGGTTCATTTCGACTCACCACAGCCGACCCTTTATCAAGTAGACAACAAGTATACCTTTGCCGCTTTTGATTGGGATTCTGAACAAGCAGGCCAGCCTTATGATACACTCGGTAATTTATTGGATGCCTACTTCCAGGGTCAGGCGGAAGCCGACCGCGTTAACCAGCAGGCCGGGACCTTAGTTCGCCTGGTTAAAAACGAATTGAAAAAAAATCAAACCAAGGAAAAAAAGCTCCAACAGACCCTGACAGATTCAAAAAATGCTGAAAGCTTTAAGGTCAAGGGCGACTTGCTGATTACTTATCCGCACCTCGTTCATAAAGGCATGCATTCGGTTGAAATCGAAAATTACTATGACAATAACCAGTTGCTGACTATTGACCTCGACCCCCGCTTTGACGGTTTACAAAATGCCAACCGTTATTTCCGTAAGTACCGTAAGCTCCGCTCAGCCAAGGACTATGTCTTAGAGCAGCTGAAAACTACTGCAGCAGAAATTGACTACTTTAATCAAATCGCTAGCCAATTGGCAGTGGCTTCGCCCAAAGACGTTGCTGACATCAAGGTTGAATTGATTGAACAGGGCTACCTACGCGAAAAAGTCAAGATCAAGACCAAGGGAAAACAGACGAAAAAACCAAAACATGTTTTATCTGCTCCCGACCAATTTACGGCTAGTGATGGCACGCTGATTGAGATTGGCAAAAACAATCTCCAAAATGACAAATTGTCCCTAAAAAAGGCTAACCGCCAGAACATCTGGCTGCACGTACAGAAGTTACCTGGTTCTCATGTCATTATCCATTCTGACAATCCATCACAAGAAACCATCGAAGAAGCTGCTAAATTAGCTGCTTATTTCTCAAAGGCCCGCGATTCAGCCAATGTGCCCGTTGATTACTTACCAGCAGGAAAATTGCGGAAGCCAAACGGCGCCAAACCCGGTTACGTTATTTTTGAAGGCCAATCGACTACTTACGTCACACCTGACCCACTTTTAGTGCAAAAATTGAAACATTCGTGATAAAATAGACTTATTCTGAATCATGTAAGGAGTAAGTAATATGCATTTCATCAAAGAATTCAAGGCCTTCATTAATCGTGGTAATATGATTGACCTAGCAATTGGGGTAATCATTGGTGGTGCTTTCTCTGGTTTAGTCAAATCATTGACAACAAACCTGATTAACCCCTTGGTTGGCTTTTTCACTGGTGGGGGAAACGACTTAAACAGTTTAAAGTGGGTTCCCTACAAGCACCTGACATTCAAATATGGCGCCTTTTTGAATGATGTTATCAATTTCTTGATTACAGCCTTTGTTGTTTTTCTTCTGATTAAGATCATCAGCAAGTACATTATTAAGCCAAAGCAAAAACCCGCACCCGCTCCAAGCGATGAATTGCTTGTACTTCAAGACATCAAAAAGATTTTAGCTGATCAACAGCAAACAACCAACGCCCAAACTACAGCAACAGATGGAACTGACTCACAATCCCAATCTGCTAGCAATCAATAAAGTAGATAAAAAAGCCTGTCTTTAAAAGACAGGCTTTTTTATCCGGGTAATTAACGGATTGCCTTCAAAGCATCATCAATCTGACCCAGGACAATTTCTTGATTTTTTGGATCTTCCAAATCATACTGCTGCAAGTTAACCTTAATCTTTGGTGATTGGTCATAAGAGTCAAACCACCCCTGATAAGCTTCCCACATCTTGCGGTAGTAGGCCTTCAATTCATCATTACCATCAAACTGTTCGTAATCCCGGCCACGCTTCTTAATTCGAGCCAAAATTGTCTCAAAATCGGCATCAGCATAAACCATCAAATCGGGCGCCTTCTTCGGCAAAGCATGCAGTTCGTCCATCATGCGCGTCAATAAATTATGATAAACGTCCATTTCCATATCAGAAATATTGCCGTCCTTATGGTTTTCCTCTGTAAAGAGTTCATCTTCATAAATTGACCGATCCAAAACATTGTTATCATCAGCCAACGCCTTTTTAATCATCTCAAAACGACGGTTTAAGAAAAAAATTTGGAGCAAAAAACCATACTGCTTTGGATCCTTGTAATACAGTGGCAAAACCGGATTATCCCCTACTGGTTCAAAAAAGGCCTGCGTTTCAAAATGGTCTGCAATCAAACCAGTCAACGTTGTTTTCCCAACACCAATCATTCCTGCTGTAATAATCACCATACATGCTCCTCTGTTTTGTTGCCATGGCCTTCCCTCATTGCTGAAAAGAAAACCCCAGCTTGCGCTCTTGTGACAAACGGTTGCTTACACCGCATTTAACCAGTTCTTTATGCTGAAACTAGCAGGGCCAGAGCTTTTGAAATCAGCTCCTCTGTCTTGCCCTTTTCGCCGGCCAAGGCCTTCTTGACCTTTTTAATATCCTTTTGGGCATAACCCAAGGCTTCCAAAGCCGCCATGGCATCGGCCAGATTTTGGCTATCACTGGCAACCAAGCGAGCAGAATCTGACAGGTCAAGGCCTAAGCGAAGCTCTTGATCTTGAGCTAAGTTCGCAAAGTCCGCCATTTTCCCCTTCAAATCCAGGATAATCTGTTGCGCGGTTTTCTTTCCCACCCCGGGAAACTGCGTCAAATAGCCAACTTCATCTTGGTCAATGGCTGCCACCAAGGAAGCTGGGTCTGCACCAGCTAGGATTGCCAAAGCTGATTTAGGCCCAATGCCTGAAACATTTAACAACTTGTTAAACAGTCCCTTTTCCGTCATCGAGGCAAAACCATAAAGGGTTAACTCCGTTTCACGAACAATTTGTTCGACGAAAACTTGGGCTTCCTGGTCAACAGTGTAGTGATAGGAATTCGCCGGAAAAATCTTGTAGCCAATACCATCTTTGCTTTCTAAGACGATATAACCTGGCCAAACCTGGGTAATCACGCCCCGCAAATATTCATACATAATAACTCCTGGATATCTATTTTACCGTAAAGCAGATTACGGAACTAAGTTAATTTTTTGCTTTTTCGTATCAAAATAGCCAACTTCATCATTGCTAGCATCGGCCCAAGATTCAAACTTCATGAACTTAGCATTGGTAATGATACGCTTCGTCGTATCAGGGAAGAGACAGGTAATAATCGTAATTTTTGCCTTATCGTCATCACGGTCATCAGGATTCAAAACAGAGCCATCATTCTCATCAACACCAACCTGACCGGTAATCTGGTAAGTAAAGACCCCATCACCATTAGCCAGGTAGATTGACTGACCATTTAACCAGCTTGAATTTCCCGCTTGACCATTTTGATAATAAGGTGCATTTTGATTAAGTTTCTGTTGTAAAGCCGAAAAGGCTGTATAACCATTATCCCAATTATGAGCAGCTAACGTATAGTTTCCCTGTCCCATTGTTGGTACAGGGGTACCTTTTTGTGCCGTATTAGCCCCTACATTCAAGGCAACGGCTGAATAGGCATTATCGTAAATTGGTAGTAAAATCGATAACTTGGGAATCGCCACAAAGCCTTGCTTTGTTAATCCTTTAGCGCTTTGATCTTGAGCACTAATTTTGCCGGCAATCTGTTGTCGATCATTTTGACTATAAATTTTTGTTTGACCAAACAGCTGTTTTGGCACCGTTTTTACTGGACTTAATGCGGGCTGTGATTCAGCCCAACGATAGCCCAACAAAGCAATTATTCCGATAATTATTAACCAAAGCAGGCGTTGCACCCACTTCCTCATGCGGTCAGTCATTTGGCTGCATCCTCCTGACAGTTTTTCGTTGTCTCATGATACTGATTTTTTTAGTAAAAATCAGCATTAAACCGTTTGACTTAATGCCACTATTATAGCATAAAAACTGATTGGTCTAGCCGGTCCCGTTTGACCTAAAAAACGTAGTTTCAGCACTAAAAAAAAGCAATCATTCGATTGCTTTTAAATGTTGATTAATAAACCAACGGCTCATTTGTACCAATTACTTAGTAAAAATCAATGACTAGTTTTCCCTCTGCTTAAAGGATATTAGCTAAAATAGTCTTCAAAACCCCATCATTGTTGGAATCAGCAACCGCTTCCTCAAACTCGTAAGTAAAGAGTTCAGAATCGGCATTCGGCATCACGAAGGGATGACCAACCAATTGCAACATTTCCAAATCATTCAAGCCATCACCAAAGGCGACCATCTCTTCTGGCGCAATACCTAGCTGATCGCCTAAATCCTTTAAGGCCACACCCTTGTTCACAGCTGGATTGACTAAGTCGACGGCACCATAACCCGAAGTTGTGACGTGGATTGGCAGCTGATGGTTATTAACCGCTTCCATGAAAGGACGTTCAAAGTCTGGTAGATCGACCGTCATCTTCAAAATTGGTTCGTTAATTTCACTCAAATTATCCACAATCTTCAAATCCTGGAAATATTGCTGTGCCTTACGGTCACCATACCCCAAAGCGGCCATTTCTTTCAGCATAAATGCCTGGGTGACGCCAGTAAAGACTAAGCCCATTGAGACTCTGTCGCGATTAGCTAAAACGGTTTCCACAATTGGCTGAAAAACGGCCGGCTCAATTGGGTAAGTCTTCATAATCTCACCCTCTTCAACGACTTCAGCGCCATTGTTAGCAATCAATATAAAGTCCTGGTTAGCCCCAGCAAAGTATTTGGCCACCTTATCTGGATGATTACCTGTTGCGACCACAAAGGTTACATTCTTTTTCTTGGCTAAATCGACCATTACCTGGTAAGCCTGGCGGTCAAAACTCTTGTCCGCTCGTAAAAAGGTGGCGTCTAAATCAGTTGCAATTAGTTTAATCGTCATCATTTTCCTATCTGTAGCTACGTTCCATAACTGGGGTATGTCGCCTCTTTTTCTACCATAGGCAATGACTGCCACCGGTCACCTGCTATCGTATCGTTTCACTAACAACAGGCACTAATTATTTTTTGCCACGCTTCTTCTTTAACTTCTTCATCTTCCGGGCTGCTTGCTTCATGGCAAAATTTTGAACCTTTTGGCCAAAGTTGCCACTTGGCATACCACCACCCATGCCCCCCATCATTTGAGACATGTCCATTCCGGTTTGCCCCATCATGGATTCCATGCCGGAGAAGTTTCCGTTTGAAGCTTGGTTCATCATTTTGCGCATCTGGTCGAATTGCTTAATCATCTTGTTGACTTCCACAATTGGCCGCCCTGCACCCGCTGCCAAACGACGACGGCGAGATGGATTCAACAAGTCGGGATCTTCCCGTTCAGCCTTCGTCATTGAGGAGATAATCGCTTCCATATGGGCAAACTGCTTGTCATCAATTTGCAGGTTCGCTAAAGCTGGATTTCCGGCCATTCCAGGAATCATCTTCAGTAAGTCTTCCATTGGTCCCATGTTTTGAACCTGGTGCAGCTGGTCGATAAAGTCATTGAAGTCAAAAGTGTTCAGGCGCATCTTTTCAAGCTGCTCGGCCTGCTTCTTTTCGTCCACTTCTTGCTGAGCCTTTTCGATAAAGGTCAGCATATCCCCCATGCCCAAAATTCGTGAAGCCATTCGGTCTGGGTAAAATACATCCAGGTCGGTTGGCTTTTCACCTTGACCAACGAATTTGATTGGCTGACCCGTGACATCACGAATTGATAAGGCAGCACCACCACGGGTATCACCATCCAACTTAGTTAAAACGACACCGGTCAAGTGCAACTCGT
Source organism: Fructobacillus sp. ESL1096 (assembly GCF_058511985.1). Taxonomy (NCBI): domain Bacteria; kingdom Bacillati; phylum Bacillota; class Bacilli; order Lactobacillales; family Lactobacillaceae; genus Fructobacillus; species Fructobacillus sp. ESL1096. The sequence goes on along the minus strand of NZ_CP196400.1, from coordinate 1,235,543 downwards.
TGGCAAAGCCTTGGGCCGTTTCAGTTGCGTTCTGTCCGGTCATCGCATCGACCGTCAAGAGCACTTCATCTGGTTGAGCAATCGTTTCGATGTCCTTCAACTCAGCCATCAATTCGGCATCAATTTGCAAACGACCGGCCGTATCAATCAAGACATAATCATTTTTGTTTTCCTTGGCCTGGGCTAACCCAGCCTTGACGATTTCACGTGGATCAACATCTGTCCCCTGTGAAAAGACTGGAACCTCCAAATCTTTTCCCAAGATTTCCAACTGATCAATGGCGGCTGGACGATAAACATCGGCTGCAATCAAAAGTGGACGAGCGTTATTTTCGCGCTTTAACTTATAAGCTAATTTGGCAATGGTGGTCGTTTTACCAGCCCCTTGCAAACCAGCCATCATGATGGTTGTCGGAATCTTTTCTGATTTATTGAGTGGAACCGCTTGGTCCCCCATCAAGGCTGTTAACTCCTCATTAACAATTTTGATAACCTGTTGGGCGCCATTCAGCCCTTCCAGGATTTCTTGGCCCTTCGCCCTTTGGCGAATTTGGTCGATGAACTTCTTCACTGTCGAGTAAGAAACATCGGCTTCCAGTAAGGCTAAACGGATTTCACGAAGAGAGGCCTGTAGGTCTTCTTCTTTAATCTTGCCCTGACCGGTTAGATTTTTCAACGTCTTGGAGAGGCGCTGTGTCAAGTTTTCAAAAGCCATGATTGCTTGGCCGGGCCACTTCGGGACTCCGGCTTCCCCCTTAATTAATTTCTTGGTTAACCAGTTGGTCTAAAATTTGCTTTAAATGTTGATCGTTTTGATAGTGCTCGGCAACGTAATCCAGCAAATCCTGTTCTTGCGCCTGCCGGTGGACTGAATCCTTGTAGAGCCCTAAAACGGCCTCGTAGTGTTCCAAAGAATCAACGCCACGCTTCAAGTTATCCGAAACGGCTTGCCGGCTAACAACTTCGGCCTCGGCAATCTCAATGATGGAATAATCATCCTCAAAATATGCCCGCAAGTAATTTTGTTGCTTAACCGTCAACAACGGTCCATAAAACGGTAATAAAGCATTCACCTGATTTTTTTTGTCTAAATCCATCGCCTAGACCAAGTCCTTGAACATACCATAAACAAAGTCCTCAGCCGAAAAGACGCGTAAATCAGTTGCCTTTTCACCAAAGCCAATCCATTTGACTGGCAAATGTAGGCTGTCACGAATGGCAAAAACAATACCACCTTTAGCTGTCCCATCCATCTTAGTTAAGACAATCCCGGTCACATCAGAAGAGTCCTGGAACAACTTGGCCTGTTGCAAAGCATTTTGCCCCGTCGTTGCATCCAAAACCAGCAGAACCTCTTGTGGGGCATCTGGCAAGACCTTCTTAACAACTCGATTGATCTTGGCTAGCTCTTGCATCAAGTTGACGTTATTTTGTAAGCGACCGGCCGTATCAACGAACAAGACATCATAGTGCTCCTCTTTGGCTCGTTCAACCGCCGTATAGACAACAGAAGCCGGATCGGCCTTTTCAGGCCCAGCCACAACCGGTACATCAGCCCGGTTACCCCATTCCTGCAGTTGCTTCACCGCACCCGCACGGAAGGTATCCGCTGCTGCCAAAAGGACCTTTTTCCCTTCTTTTTGATAGGCTGAAGCTAATTTCCCCACGGTCGTCGTTTTGCCGACACCATTTACTCCAACAAAGAGAATCACGGTTGGTTGACCTGCTGGTGCAAAATGCATGGATTGGTCTTCATTTTGACCTTGAGCATCATATTGTGCCACCATCTGTTCAATAATCAAAGAACGAATTTGGCCCTTATCCTTAATATTTTGCACCTTAACAGCTTCACGAACTTGGTTGGAAATTTGAATTGCCAAATCAAAGCCTAAATCAGCCCCAATTAAGGTATCTTCCAACTCCTCAAAGAAGTTTTCATCAACCGAACGGAAGTTGGCTAAAAAGCGGTTAAATCGGTCAGCAAAGCCCTGACGAGATTGCTTCAAGCCGCGGTCATAGACCGCCTGGTTGGATTGCTCGTCTTGGCCTTGGTCCGCGTTTTGATCTTGCTTTTGCCCTTGGTCCTGACTCTGCTTATGCTCAGCAGTGACAGGTTGATCAAATTCACGTTCGTTGTCACTATCCTCTGTAAGCACTTGAGCAGACTCTTGGTCAGCTTTGTCTTTGTCAGCCCCTGCCGGTCCGGTTGTTTCAGTAGCTGTTTTTGTAGCGGGCTGGTCCTGTTGATCCTCTGTTACTGCCTTTGCTCTTTTCTCGGCCGGCTGATCTTGATTTGCATCAGTTAACTGCTTTTCTGAGTCTCTTACTGTTGACTCAGGTGCTGTCTGCTGACCAACTTCGGCCGACTGATTTTCCTGAGCTTCCTTCTTTTTCTTAAAAATATCAAAAAGTCCCATAGACTACTCTCCTATGTGATTAAGCGAGTTGTTGGTGTGCCTCTTCCAGGTTAACCGCGACCATCTTTGACACCCCTGCTTCTTGCATTGTAACACCATACAAGATTTTAGCAGCAACCATCGTTCCCTTGCGATGCGTGATCGTGATGAATTGGGTATCGCCAGCAAAATTTTTCAAATAAGCCGCAAAACGGTCGACGTTCGCCTCATCCAAGGCTGCCTCAGCCTCATCCAAGACGGCAAATGGTACAGGGCGAACCTGCAAAATCGCAAACAACAACGAAATGGCAGTCAAGGCCTTTTCACCACCAGATAACAACGACATTTGCTGGAATTTTTTGCCAGGCGGTTGCGCCTTAATGTCAATTCCAGTCGTTAGCAAGTGTTCTGGGTCGGTCAACTCAATTTGGGCCTGGCCACCCGCAAACATCTTCGTAAAGACATCTGAGAAATTAGCTGCAATGGCATCAAAGGTTTCCTGAAAACGAATCTGAACCTCTTGGTCCATCTCATCGATTGTATCCTGCAGGGTCTCCTTGGCTGCCTTCAGATCTTCTGCTTGGCTGGTCAAGAAGTCGTGGCGATCTTTAATTTCATCATACTCCTGGATGGCCGCGATGTTCACTGGCCCCAGTGCATCGATGGCCTTCTTGGTCTCAGCCAAGGTTTGGTCAACTTCTTGGTCAGACAAATCAGAAGCAACCACGTCATTCTCTGATTCTACGGTCAGACCATAGGTCTGGCGCAACGTTGCAATTTGCTTAGCCAAGCGTTCTTGGCTACTTTGCAAACGATGATTAGCAGCTGACTGGTCAACAACCTCGTTATTCAACTCTTCTTGGGCCAAGGCAAGTTTTTCTTCCTCTTCCTTGACCGTCGTTGATAATTTGGCCCATTGATCAGCTAACAAATCAGCCTTTTCCTGGGCCGTTGTTAAGGCAGTCGACAAATCAGTGACCGCCTGACTCAGTTCTTCAGCGCTCTTTGCCTGGTCGAGGTTTTCCTGCATCTGCCCAGCCTGCTCTTGCAGTGACAATAAGTGATTTTGCCCCTTTGTCAAAGTTTCGGTCAAGCGGTGCTGATTTTCCTCCTGAGCCGAACGCTGAGCGGAAACCTTCGCGAGTTCTGCCTGGAATTCGGCTTTTTGGCCCTGATAAGCTTGTTGGTCCTTAGTTAACTGGTCCAACTCGGCGGTCAAATCAGCAGTGTTCCCTTCGATTGTCCCCTTCTTATCCTCATTTTCAGTCAATGCCGTTTGGGCCGCTGCCTGTTCCTGTTCAGCGTCCTCTTTAGCAACCTGCAAATCTGCTAGATCCAAAGATAGTGTTTGCACGCTGGTTTGGTGGCGATCAACGGTATCCTTTAAGCTGGCCAATTCATAATCAACTTGCTGCCCCTGGGCAACAAAGTCTCGACTTTGTTGCATCAAGTCCGCCAATTTTTCTTGCCAGGTGTTGACCTGATTTTGGCTTTGATTACGCTTTTCAGCCAGGTCGGCAACCAGCCCCTGTTGCTTGGCTAACGCCGCTTCTTTTTCCTTTAAATCAGCCTGCCGGGACAGAACAGATGGCCCTTGACGAAAGTTAGCACCACCGGTAATAGAACCACCGGCATTGACCAACTGACCGTCCAATGAAACAACTCGCAAACGATTTTGACAAGCCCGAGCAACCTGTGTAGCCGCCGCCAAATCTTCAACAACCAAGGTTGTCCCCAGCAATGAAGAGAGGATATTTTCCATCCCAGCCGGCACGGAAACTAAGTCAGCAGCTAAGCCAATATAGCCATTTTCACGGCTAGCAGCGGCTATGTCACGGGCCTGACGAGGACGAATGGTATCAATCGGCAAAAGGGTTACCCGACCCTTTTTGTTTTTAGTCAGGTAGGCAACAATCGACTTAGCCGTTTGAGTCGTGTCCACTACAATTTGCTGTAACGCCCCACCCAAGACGGTTTCAATCGCCTTCGTGTAGGATTTTGGAACCGTTAACAATTCCGCAACGACGCCCTTGATGCCTGGAAAGTTTTGCCGCACAGCAGGCACCATCAGGTTCTTAACACCCTGATAAAAACCAGCATAATCATCTAATGAAGCTTCTGCCTGATAACGCGACCGCTGCTGATCGAGGGCATAGGCCGCCTCTTGCCAACTTTTTTGTTGATCCTGAGCCGCTACCTTGGCATCTGCTAAAGCATTCTTTGCCTGTGCCACTTGGTCCTCAAAAGGATTTTCACCAGTCGTTTGGTCTGGATGTTCTTTTTGATAAGCTGCCAAGGCACTTTCTGCCGCTTTTAAATCATCCTGGGCCTTTGTCATCGCCGTCTTTTTCAAAGCTAACTGTGCTTCCGTTTGGGCCAAGGCTTTTTCTTGATAAGTCAGCTTATTATGTAAGGAAGCAATCGCTTGCATCGTGGTCACATAAGCATTGCGGTTTTCAGCCAGTTCATTTTGCACTGCATCAATCTTGGTGGCACCATGCTCCTGGTCAATTTGCTTGATAGTCTGTTTTAATGATTGTTCTTGGTCGACTAAGGCCGCCAGTTGCTTTTGTACCTGAGTTAACTCAGCCTGCGTTTTTTCGACTTGAACCTGTTCGTCTTTTTGTTGATCAACTAAATGGGCTAAATCACGAACCAATGTGGCCTGCTCTTGTGAGGCCAGCTTCTGATTCCCAATCAACCGTTCTTTTTCCTGAGCCTTGGCAACAATCTCTGCCTGTAAGTTGTCACGGTCGTGCTGGATAGCCTCTAATTGGCCACGACTTTGACCAAGATTATCCTGAATTAAGCTTACCTGTTTTTGCTGATAAGCAACAGCTTCCTTGGTTTTACCGGCCTCCTGACTTTGTTCAGCCACTTGTCCCTGCAGCAACAAAATCGATCGGGTCAATCGCACCTGGTCTAATTTTTCAAAACTTTCGCGCTTAACCAAATAGTCTTTGGCCTTGAGAGCCTGGTCAGCCAAAGGGTTTAATCGCCCCTCCACTTCAGCAATAATATCATCAACACGGTCCAAGTTATCTTCCGTGGCAGCCAAGTCCTTTTCGGCCTTGTCCTTATTTTGCTTGTACTTATAGACACCAGCGACTTCTTCAATGATTCCCCGTCGTTCTTCCGGCTTCGCTGAAAAAATCTTTTCAACCTGACCTTGGGAAATAATTGAAAAGCCATCCCGACCAAGACCGGTATCCATAAAGAGTTCATGGATATCCTTGAGCCGGCATTCCGTCCCGTTTAATTGATACGAGGATTCTCCTGTCCGGTACAACCTTCGAGTAATTCGAATTTCGGTAAAATCAGAAGCAATATAATGATCAGCATTGTCAAAGGTAATCGAAACTTCCGCCCGGTTTAAGGGTTTGCGGTTCTTTGTTCCACCAAAAATGACATCGGCCATTTTATTGCCTCGCAAATCTTTAGCCGACTGTTCCCCCATCACCCAACGGATGGCTTCAATAATATTTGATTTTCCAGAACCATTTGGACCAACAATCCCAGTCATTCCCTGCTGGAAGTCAATCACGGTTTTATTGGCAAAAGACTTAAAGCCAATAATTTCCAGTGTCTTTAATTTCATGGGCGCTTTGTATACTCTTGTGTGTTATTTGGCGGTTAAATCTTGATAAGCTTTTTGTGCGGCCGCCTTTTCCGCATCCTTGATGGATTGTCCTGACCCATAAGCCAAAGTCTTGCCATCAACCGCAACGAAAACTTCAAAGAGCTGACTGTTATCTTCGTTACGGATTTCATTTTCAATTTGATAAGTAATGTCAACGGACCCCTGAGCTTGCAACTTTTCTTGCAAGCGGGACTTAAAGTCAATAAATTGGTCAAAGAAGTTTTCATCAATGGCTGCAAAGACCGTCTGGTTCAACAAAGAAACGACGGCAGCCTGGCCCTGATCTAAGAACAAGGCGCCAATAAAGGCTTCCCAAATATCCTCCAAAAGTGAAGGACGTGACCGGGCACCATTCATTTCTTCACCTTTACCTAAACGAATGGCCTCGTTCAGGTGGATGACTTGGGCGAAGTGAGCAAAGGACTTTGTTTGAACCATGGTGATTCGCATTTCAGTCAATTGACCTTCATCCCAATCAGGATAGCGCTTAAAGAGGTATTCCGTCACCGTTGCCTGCATGATGGCATCACCCAAAAATTCGAGTCGTTGATAATCCCGGCCCTGTTCCTGAGGATGTTCATTCAAGTAATTGCGTTGGGTCAAAGCCTCTTGCAAAAGGTTTAAGTTATTAAAACTAATTTGAAACTTTTCTCTTAAAAAGTTACTAAAGTCAGATGGTGACAAGGTGTTTTCCTTTCAAAATTCAGTTGTTTTTATTATAACAGATTTTCAGGTCAGCTTTTGTTGCAAAAAAGGACAAAAAACCAAGGATCAGCGCTTTGGCTTACCTTGGTTTTTAACTTTTATTTTTCAGCTTCAACGACTTGAACAATTGAATCAACATAAGCGTTAACCAACTCTTCGGTTTTGGCTTCCGCCATTACTCGCACAATTGATTCCGTCCCAGAAGGACGGACCAGCACCCGGCCGTCACCGGCCATCTGCTTTTCAACCTGGTCAATCTTAGCCAGCAAGACTGGATTTTGCATCATTGCTTGCTTATCTGGCACCTTCACGTTCACTAATTTTTGTGGATATAGCGTTACATCGGCTGCCAATTCAGACAGTGATTGTCCCGTTTCCTTCATCACAAAGAGTAGTTGCAAAGCCGTCAACAAACCATCCCCGGTTTTAGCCCAGTCACGGAAAATAATATGACCAGACTGTTCCCCACCAAGGTTATCATCATCTTCAACCATCTTTTCCATTACGTAGCGATCGCCGACTTGTGTCTGGACAGATTTGATTCCTTGAGCTTCCAATGCTTTATAGAAACCAATGTTAGACATCACAGTTGAGACCACAGTTTGGTGCTTCAAACGACCCTGGTTATTCATAAAACGGGCAGTGATATACATAATTTTATCACCATCGACAATTTCACCGTTTTCATCAACGGCGATTAAACGGTCGCCATCCCCATCAAAGGCCAAACCAGCTGAGAAATCACCTTCTTTAACCATATCAATCAAAGCTTCTGGATGGGTCGAACCAACCTGGTCATTGATATTCAAGCCATCGGGTTCTGTCCCCATCGTCTTGAAATCAGCTCCCAAGTCTGCAAACAGACGTGGCAGAAGGTCAAAGGTTGCCCCATTGGCTCCATCTAAGGCTAACTTAAAGCCAGATAGGTCACTGGGAATCGTCTTTTGTAAGAAGGCCAAATATTTTTGAGCACCTTCTTGATAATGAGAAACAACACCCAGACCCTTAGCACTTGGTCGAGGTAATTGCTCATAGCCATCACCGTCTAAGAGGGTTTCAATTTCGTTCTCAAGTTCATCTGAAAGCTTAAAACCATCTCGACCGAAGAACTTAATCCCGTTATCAGCGGCTGGATTATGTGATGCGGTAATCTGAATTCCAGCATCTGCTTCCAACGCTTCAACCAAGTAAGCAACGGCTGGCGTAGTAATGACGCCCAAATTCAACACGTCAACACCCACAGAAAGCAAGCCAGCAATCAAAGCCTCTTGCAACATTTCAGAAGAAATTCGAGTATCTTGACCAACGATTACAACTGGGCGTCGATCAGGATTATCATTGTGGCGAGTTAAAATTGCCCCACCAGCACGACCGAGTTTCAAGGCCAATTCAGGTTTTAAACCTTCATTGGCAATGCCTCGGACCCCATCTGTTCCAAAGTATTTTAACTGCGATTCTGTCATTTTTTATTTATCTCCACTTATGGTTGGCCAATAATTTCAGCACAAACAAATCAGACCTTACGACTTCGGACTAATTGTCACCTGAACACTTTGATCCGACAGGCTATCAACGCCACTCGGTTTCGTCAGGCTCACGGTCTTGGTCACTTTGCTAGTAATATTGGACAGGTCCAGACTAACAGGCAAAGAATCAATGCTACTTAGTGTATCACTTGAACCAGTAATTGTCACGGCACTTGGGCTGAAGCTAATGTTAAAATTGTCCGTCGAACCGGCACTCGCCTGGCCTACTAAGCTCACTTTCTTAGTCGTCGAAGACGACCCACTCGTACTTGATTGTGAACTGCTACTGGAGCTTGCACTTGAACTCGATCCGGAACTAGAAATTGTCATTGACACTTGTGCTGTTTGTTGCGATAAGGTTACCTGAACAGCGTCGCCATTCTTATCATAAGCCGTCAATTTAGTCGATTGTGTGACGTTCGCTTTCGTACTTTTGTTTAGGGTCACATCGGCACCAACATGATCAACAGCATCCACGTTTTCTTTTGGTCCAGTGATTGTCACCGTCTTTGGATCAACCGTTGTGTTGGTTACCTGGTAGCCAGAAGCAATCTTTGAGTCGTCATATTGAACTTGAACATCTTTCTTAGCAGAATCTTTTTCTGCCAAGGTAACTGTTACAGTCTGAGGACTAGCGGTCGCAGTCAACGACGAGCTGACACCAGTCAAAGCAACATTAACAGTATGTTGTCCAACTCCTAAACCACGCAAGTCAGCCACAGCTTGAATTTCATTATGATTTTGAGCCGCGGTTACTAAGGCTGATGACCCCTGAAGGGTCACTCCAACAGAACTTGGCGCCCCGACAATGACATAATCTGAAGAATTAAATTGTACCGTCAAGGGTGACGTAATCGTTGCCTTTTTTTCTGGCAACAACGATGTATATTGGTTATTATTCGATCCCGAGTAGCTCGGTTTTGTTGACAAAACGTAAGCGGTAATTAAAAGTGCCAACAAAAATGAAAAAGCCACGTTCACGATTTTTGATGAAGTCCACTTACTCATAATTTCTTCCCCCGGAACAATTGTCCCAACAAGGATTTCTTGCTCTTCTTACCAACTGGATCAATCCACTGCTTCTCAAAGAAGTTTAAGTAAGAGTCACGATCCATATTTCGCAATAAGTCTCCCCGCTGAGTAATGGAAATTTCACCAGTTTCTTCTGAAACAACCACTGTGACGGCATCTGTTGCTTCTGAAATTCCAACAGCTGCCCGGTGCCTAGTTCCCAATTCCTTTGGAATTCTCGTTGATTCTGATAGTGGCAGATAGGCAGCAGCCACTGCTACCCGGTCATTATTGATGATAACCGCCCCATCATGCAAAGGCGTGTTGGGAATAAAGATATTAATCAGTAATTGCCCTGTTACCTTGGCATCGAGAGTAATACCAGTCTTAATATACTCTTCTAAGGTATCTTTCCCATTAACCGTAATCAAAGCGCCAATTCGCCGCTTAGACATATATTCCAAAGCCATGTCCAAGCCCTTAATCAATTCGCGAGCCTGTTCATTGTCGATGTGATGGCGACGAACCGTTAGGCGCCGACCCAAATTTTCGAGGCCACGTCGGATTTCTTGTTGGAAAATCACGACCAAAGCGATTGGTGCCCAAGTGATTAACTGATCCATTAACCAAGAAACAACCACCAAACCGGTATACCAAGCGACGACTTTGATTAAGATAATGGCACCAACCCCAAAAAGGATTTGTAATGCGCGGGTTCCTTCAACAAAGGTAATGACCTTATACAACAAGAACCAGATAATCAATACATCTAATAGATGAACCAGATTGCTACTGGTCATGTATGCCCAAATTCCCATTTCTACTCCTCGTTGCGGCCAACCAAGACTCTGGTTTCCGCATAGTTTATTACTTGTCTTAAATTAATACTCGTTTGCCGTGAGATCCGTTTTTGTTCATAGAGTTGCTGGATGAAATCCCGCTCCGCATTTAACGCTTTTAACTCGAGCTCCAATCGCATGCGATCGTCTTCTTCTTGTTGATCAAATGTCGAGATCGCCTTGGTCTTTTCAATTTGAAAACGGTAGATCACAATTAAATTATACGCTTCTTGCCGTAAAACGCGCTGCATGACGGTATCGCCGACTTGTTTTTCTACATATGCTGAGATGGCCGCAATAGCAGCCTTCAGTAGTTCACGAGTAGCATGGTCGGCCTCTTCTTGGACCCGATCATTTTCTTCCTCAGCCAGCCAAATGCGGACCTTAACGGCCAAACGCCGCAACAACCACTTCAAACGCTTATTAGCAAAGAATTCACGAGTTGTTCCCAAATCAGCTTCAATTTGATCAAGGCGTCTATCCTGCAAAGAATAAGTAATCGGCGTAATTTCTTCATCAACTAATAGTTGTTGAAGACGATTACGTTCCGCTTTCAAAGCAACTTCCTGCAACTCCAGGTCTTTCTCGGCCGCAAAATCATGCTGGTCCTGATCTTCATGGAGCTTCCGTCGTAATTGGCGGACCTTTTTTTGCCGACGAGTAATTAGTTCGTGGGCAATTCGCCGATTTTGATTATTTTGGACATCCCGTAATGCTTGAATGCCGATTCGCATAATCCATAGACGGGCCTGATCTTCTGATAAATCAGCCCGGTGGTCCTCCGGCAAAGCCTCATCAACCTCCGTTGCGCCCTCCGGTTGAGTGAAATCGTGCTTCGTTGTCTGCTTTGTCACCAGTGGTAGCATGACAGAAGCCACTACCAAAGAAAAGATGACCACTACCGCCGCGATAAAAATCATTAAATCACGGCCAATAAACATTGTGCCTTTGTTGGTGACTACAGGAATAGTCAAAACCGCAGCCATGGTAACGGCGCCGCGAACCCCCGTCAAGCCCGACACAATAGCTGATTTAAAAGAAACTACTTTCGCCTGATGCCGGAACCTCTGACTGATTTGAATAGCCAAAGCCCACAACACGCGTAAAGAAAAGATAATGAACCAGACAATTAAACCATAAGTCAAGGCCTGGATGTTGGAGATATTGGTGTCTTCTAAGATATTATGCAAGGCGTTTGGCAAGGTAACACCAAGCAAGACAAAGATTAAACCATTTAAGACGTAAACTAAGACCTCCCAAGCATGAACTGAAACAATCGTTGCTTCGGCCGATAAAAGACCAACGTGGCGGTCATTTAAAATTTTGGCAGTGATTCCACCCGTCACAACAGCGATCAAGCCAGAAGCGTGCATGGGGTATTCAGCCACCCAATAAATAATAAAGGGTAGCAAAACTGTAATCACCGTATAGAATACAACATCAGCTAAACCAAAGCGTGAAACAGAATCACGCAACCAGATAATGATGGCCCCAATCACAACGCCGGTCACAATCCCAGCCAGGGTCATCCAAGCAAAGTTTAACAAAGCGTCCGTCAATAAGAAAGTCCCGGCTACTACTGCTTTAATAGCCGTATTAAACGAAACCAACCCGGTCGCATCGTTTACTAGGCTCTCTCCCGTCACCACGTGTAAGAGGTTTTCTGGAAGCTTCACCCGTTTTGCAATCGCTTGAACCGCAACTGGATCCGTTGGTGATAACACAGCTGCCAAGGCTAGTGAACCAGCAATTGGTAGCTCTGGAATCAAAAAGTGAATCAGCCAGCCACCCAAAATCGTGGTCACCAAGACGAGCCAAATGGCATTCATCAAAATTGGTACCCGTAATTTCCACAATTCCCTTTTTGGAAACCGCCAGGCATCGTTAAACAGGATTGGAGCCACAAAAAGCATCATAAACCAGTGGGAATCCACCTCAATATAGGTTCCACCAATCGTTGCCAATAAAAAGCCAATCGCAATTTGAAATAATGAAATTGGGACGGCTGGAACAAAGTGAGAGATGATGCTTGAGATAGCAACACCAATCACTAAGACAATCATTAACTCAATAATATCCATAGGCTACCGGTCTCCTAAAATACGAACTTCAGGTTCCAGGCGAACATGGTACTCCTCAAAAACTTTTGCTTGCACAAGGTGAATTAAGTCTTCGTAGTCGTTACCCGTTCCTTGGTCCACGTTGACCATAAAGCCGGCATGCTTCTTCGAAACTTCAACCCCACCAACACGTGTACCTTGCAATCCGGCATCCATAATCAGCTTACCGGCAAAGTAACCAGTTGGCCGCTTAAAGACGGAACCGTTCGATGGCCATGACAAGGGTTGCTTATTGGCACGGGCCAAGTTAACCTGATCCATTTTCCCTTGGATAGCCTGTTGGTCACCAGGTGCCAAATCAAAGGTTGCTTGAACGATAACCCCGCCATTTTCTTGAAAAACAGAATGGCGGTAACCAAACGCTAATTCATCTTTTGTAAAAGTCCTTAAGCTTAAATCAGGCATCACCGCTAGCACGGAGGAAACGACCATATCGGCTTGTCCACCATAAGCACCGGCGTTCATGAAGACCGCACCACCAACGGATCCAGGAATTCCAGCCGACCATTCCAAACCAGTTAAGGACTTATCGCGAGCTAAGGCAGCCAACCAAATAATGTCACAGCCAGCTTGGGCTAACAATTGATTGTTCTCCTGTCGAACAGCCTTTAGTTCAGTCGTTAATATCACCAAACCTCGCAGTCCACCTGAACGAACGACCAAATTGGACAGTCGACCAAAAACATGAACAGGCAAGCTTTCTTGTTTGGCCCAATCTAGCAAGGCGGTCAACTCAGCTATTGAGGTCGGGATCGCCAAATAATCCGTTACGCCACCGGCTTGGGTGTAGGCGTAAGGTGCAATTTCTTGCTCTTTTTGTATTAAACCTTGGGCAATTTTCATAGTAATCTCCATTAGTATCCTACTTTCTCTATCATACCAAACTTTACTATTTTTATTAGGAAGAAAAAAGACGGCGCAAATGCGTCGTCTTTCTTGAATTCATCTCAACTATTCAGACAAAAGACCGTCTTACCGGTACTTTTTACCCATGCCCGCTAATAGCTTACGCAAATAACGATCACCAGCTTGTCGATAATTCCGGTGGTCAGGGCGACGCAAAATTGCCGACAATTCGCCATTAGAAACCTTAGCCCCTGCCAAAGCCAATAATTGTTGTAAATCATCCGATGTATAAGCCATAGCAATTTTGATTTTCTTGATGGCCACATTATTGACCAAATCAGCTTTGGCCATATCAAAAGTTGGTGGCACGGCTTGTCCATCTTTATCTAAGCGCTCACCACGCCGATCAATCACTAGGCCATTCAAAAAGGCCTCCAAATCATGGGCTGAAAGCGCCTGATCCGGTTGACTATCCTCTTCTTGTTTTGTCAAAATTCGGTCCAAATCCTTTTGCGTCATTTTGACCCCACCTAAGGTAAAAAGTCGAATAACCTCTTGGTTAGATAAATCAAGTGCATAGCGCAACCGAATTATTATATCGTTATAGTTCATTAATTTTCCTTTGAAAGCACTGCTTATCGAGCGTACTTTAGCGCCCGCGTTAAAAAGTTCATCATCAATAATCGTTGCAACCCAGTTTAAAATGGATGGGTATCGTACGTTTGCCACGATTCATGTGAATCCTGGATGCGCTTAAACATTCGCTCCATTTCTTTGATAGTAAACGAGGTCAAAACTGGCCGGCCATGAGGACAGTTATAGGGATTTTCTGCTTGTGCTAAATCACGTAAGAGCGTCTTCGCCTCTTCATCCGAAATATGCCAATTGGCCTTAATCGCCCGCTTACAAGACATCATAATCGCAGCTTTTTCTCGAAAGGCTGCTACAGTCAGCTTACCATCATGAAGAACCCAATCAATCATTTCTTTAATGGTGCCTTCAGCTTGTTCAGCTAAAATCCAGGCTGGATGTTCATACAAAGCAATCGTGTTTGGGCCAAATTCTTCCAAATGAAGGCCCACCTGCTCAAAAATCTCATGAAAATCAGCAATCTTTAACATATCGGCCGTAGAATACGTCAGCGTAATCGGTGCCAGCAATTGCTGCTGGTCTTCGCCTACCTGGCCAACCACCTGCCGATAATATTCGTAATTCAACCGTTCCTGGGCGGCGTGCTGATCAACCAAGTACAAATGATCCTGGTCTTGGGCAAAGAGAAAGGTTCCATGCATCTGACCAATGTAGTCCAGATTAGGAAAACCGGTCTTTTTACTAGCTTGATCACTTAAGTCCAAATCTTGGTTAACCGGCTTAGGGGTCGCGACTTTAGTCTGAGCCTGATGTTGCTGCCCACTCAACCAATCATTTTGCTGCTGTTTTGTCTGTGAATCCTCTGGCTGTGTACTCTGTTCAATGCCCAGGCCCATAGCCTGATTTGCTAGTGCAGCCAAGCCAGTATCGGCATGGTTGTATAAGCCTCCATTTTCTTTGGCGGCGCTAGTTGACTGGTTGATAGAAGTATCTGGCTGATAAGCTGCTAACGGTTCAGCAATTTTTGGCTGAGACTGATTTTCTTCCATAAAGATCGGCTGATACTCTTCTTTGGCATAGCGACTGGCAAAATTAGCGACTGGTGCATCGGCCAGTTGACCTTCATCATGAATTTCAACTACCCGGTCAGCCTTAACCGGGACCGAAAGAACCTCTGTGGCTGGATTTTTCACGAAGACACTGGGTTCTTCTACCGCAGCGGTCGGGCTTTCTTCTTTTTCCCCTTGACCCAGGTTATCAAGCGCTGCAGGAATCAAGTTTTCACCACGAAGACGATTAGCAATAACCTGCGTAATCAATTCCGTCAATTCTCCCTCTTCACTCAACCGAATCTCAGCCTTCTGGGGGTGCACATTGACATCAACCAGCAGTGGGTCCAGCTCAATATTAATGGCACCGATTGGAAAACGGCCAACCATCAACTTTGAACCATAACCCGCACTAATAGCATTTGAAACAGAGAAATTTTTAACAAAACGGTGGTTTACCAAAACAGCAAAATAAGACCGAGAAGACCGAGTCTGTTCCGGCAAGGACAAGTAACCATTGACCTTAAAATGGTCGGAACCCCCCTCAAAAGCAACCATTTTTTCAGCCGTTTTGCGATCATAAACAACTGCTAATACTTGCCGCAAATCACCGTTACCCGGTGTCTTCACCAGAGTTTTCCCGTTATGGCTCAGCGTTAAGGCAACATTTGGATAAGCCATGGCCAAGTGATTGATCGTTTCTACCATCAACGACAGCTCGGTCTGTGGTTTTTTCAAATACTTGAGCCGAGCTGGCGTATTGTAAAACAGCGAACGAACGGCAACAATGGTTCCAAAGCGACCAGCCGTTGGCCCCTCCTGGGCCACCTGTCCACCTTTGACCTGGTAAAGAAAGCCAGTTTCAGCAAGCTTTGTCCTGGTTTGCAAAGTGACATCTGCAACCGCTGCAATCGATGGTAAGGCTTCACCACGGAAGCCCAAAGTCATGATATTAAACAAATCATGCCGATCTTGTATTTTCGAAGTGGCATGACGAACAAAGGCCAACGGTACTTCTGCTTGGTCAATCCCCTGACCATTATCGATTACTTTAATTAAATCTAAACCACTATTTTCAATCACGACTTCTACTTGAGTCGCATTGGCATCAATAGCATTTTCAACCAATTCTTTGACCACTGAGGCAGGACGTTCAATGACCTCACCGGCCGCAATTTGGTTGGCCAATAATTCAGGCAGTTCATGAATTTTAGTCATTTTCTTGCCTCATTTCCTGTAATTTGGCAATTAAGTTGAGAGCCGCCAATGGCGTCAATTGGTTAAGGTTAACCCGATCAAGTTCATCAAGGGCCTTCTGGTCAGCCGGATTGATTGACTCCATTTCCGCTGCTGGAAGCTCTTGAGCAGAGGCAATTTCAAAAAGTGGAATGTCCTGTGCCAGACCATCCCCAATTGGCGTTGCTTCAGTCGAAGCGTTTCTCATTGCCGGGCTAACAGTATCTTTGACAGCAGCACTCGAACGCTTTGCCACCGTCTCTTCTACACCTTCAACTTGCCCTACCCCTTGGGCTTCTAAGGCTCTTAAAATTGCCTCAGCATTTGTTAAGAGTGATTTCGGCAACCCTGCCAAAGCAGCTACCTGAATCCCATAAGAACGGTCAGCCGCTCCTGGCTGAACCTGATGTAAGAAGTGTAAAGCGCCATCATCGGTTAACTGCGCCCCAACATGGACGTTTTGAATGGCAGGATGGCTAGCCGCCAAAGCCGTTAGTTCATGATAGTGAGTAGCAAAAATCGTCGTCGCGTGAAGATTCTGATCCAAGTACTCAATAATGGCCTGTGCTAAAGCCATTCCGTCGTAAGTGGCTGTACCACGTCCCAGTTCATCAAATAAAATCAATGACTGAGAGGTTGCCCCCTGAAGCGCCGAGTTGGCCTCGGCCATTTCAACCATAAAGGTTGATCGACCGTTAACGAGGTCATCATTGGCCCCGATTCGGGTAAAGATTTGATCAAAGATTGGCAAAGTCGCTTCATCTGCAGGCACAAAGGCCCCCATCTGAGCTAACACGACAATTAAGGCGACCTGGCGCATGTAAGTAGACTTACCAGCCATATTCGGACCGGTTACCAGTTGAATCTTGGTTTTTTCATCAAAAAAGACATCATTAGCAACATATTCGCCAGGTCCCAAGAGGGATTCAATCACTGGATGACGGCCCTGCTTAATTGTTAGTGCCCGGTCACCATCCGTTTTAAACTCTGGTTTCGTAAAATGTCGGTTTTCAGCGACATCAGCTAAAGCCGCCAAAACGTCAAGTCGGGCAATTTTTTGTGCTAATGTCTGCAAGCGACTGATTTCTTCCTTAACTTTGGCGCGAATAGCCAAGAACAAATCATATTCGCGGTCAAAACGTTTTGTCTGCGCTGCAAAAATCAGGTCTTCATGTTCCTTCAATTCAGGCGTTGTAAATCGCTCAGCATTCGTCAATGTTTGCTTACGATGATAACGTCCCTCTTCTAATTTGTCGAGGTTTACCTTAGTTACTTCGATAAAGTAACCAAAGTTCTTGTTATATTTGACCTTTAAAGTCGAAATCCCAGTTGCTTCCTGTTCTTGCTTTTGATAAGCAGCGAGCCAATCTTGGTTATCAGCTAAGGCCTGGTTATAAGAATCAACCAAATCATCATAACCCGGTTGAATTAAGTCACCATCACGAACCGAAATTGGTGGTTCAGGGACAATGGCTTGTTCAATCAGGCTTGCCAAATCGAGCAAGGGATCAATTTCTGCCCCAGCAGTCTGCAAGATTGGATTAACGTGCTCAGCCTGCAAAGCGGCTTGCATATCCGGTACTGCCTGAAGCGAACGCTTTAATTGCACCAAATCACGGGCATTAATGGTTCCTAAGGCAGCTTTTGCGGCTAAACGCTCCAAATCATAAACGTACTTCAACTGATCCTGGACCGTTCCTCGAGTGAAAAAATCATCGTTAAAGGCAGCCACGGCCTCTTGCCGAGCCTGAATTTTCTGCAAATCCTTCAAGGGTTTAATCAGCCACTGCTTCAATAACCGCCCACCCATAGCCGTCTTCGTTTGATCTAAGAGTGCGAAAAGAGAACCAGCTTTTTGCTTGGTCCGCGCATTTTCAACCAAATCAAGGTTGACCCGTGTCACCTGGTTAAAGACCAAATAAGCCTGGCGCTCATATGTTTGCACCGGCATAATGTGGTCCAAAGACCGCTTTTGCGTATCAAATAGATACTGGAGAAGCAGTCCTGTAACTGTCTGCTTGGCAGGTTTCTTTAAATCTTTTGTTAGATAGGTAATCGTAGCGGAAGGCTGAACCGGACCCTGATAAGAGACAACCAGGCCCTTTTCGCCAATAGCAGCCGCCAATGCTGGTGTTGAAAAATCACCCTCTTTTGCTAAAACAACTTCCTTAACCTCCAGAGCACCAAGTTCATCCAAAACGGCGCTCTCATCCATTAATTCCGTTGCCTTCAATTCGCCAGTCGAAAGGTCAATATAAGCCAAGGCAAAAGCCGCCTGATCAGCATCCCCAAGACGTGATCCAGTCGCTACCACTGCAGCCAAAAAATTATTATCCTTGCCATCCCCATTTTTGGAGGAAAGCTTTGTTCCTGGCGTAATTAACTGGACAACATCCCGTTTGACCATGCCCTTAGCCGTTGCCGGATCTTCCATTTGCTCGACAATTGCTACCTTGTAACCGGCATCAACCAAGATATCAATATAGGCTGAGACGGCATGGTGGGGAATTCCGGCCATCGGAATCGGCTCAGCTGAATTTTTATTCCGTGCCGTTAATGTTAGTTCAAGAATTTTGGCCCCTTTAATCGCATCATCTTCAAAGAGCTCATAAAAATCGCCCATTCGATAAAAAACAAAGGCGTCGGGGTACTGATCCTTAATTTGATGGTATTGCACCATCATCGGGGTTGGTTCTTTTGTCGCCATATTATGGCCCTCCTCTTAACAGTTTTGAAGCGATGTTACCGTTTTTCTTGCCTTTCACTGCCATTTGACGAGTCAGATTGACAAAAGACTTTTTTATTCGGTAAGTTGATAACCCTCTTTTAATAAATCAGCAAAGCTGACCACTGGCTTGGGCTCAACCGGATAATCCACAACCGCCTTTTGCATCCAAACTAAGTCATACCAAGTATCAAACTTATAGCCAATCCGGTCAAAGGCGCCAACGTAGCGGTAACCCAAATGCTCATGAAAATCACGACTATTTGTTGTCAAATGTTCATCATCGATTTTTGGCACCGCAATGCAGGCATTGACATTGATAATGTTTTGATCACGCGAAATTTGCTCAATCATTTTGTAAAGGCGCTTACCCAAACCATGATGGCGCTCATCCTGGCGAATATAAATGGAGGTTTCAACCGACCAGGCATAGGCTTGACGAGAGCCCATCGGACTTGTATAAGCATAGCCCAAAATCACGCCATCTAAAACGGCCACGATGTATGGGTGTGTCTTCAACGTCTTTTCAATGCGTGCTTGAAATTCAGCAACCGTGGGCACCTCGTACTCAAAGGTAATCGCCGTTTCACGAATGTAGGGTGCATAAATAGCTAATAATTCGGCCGCATCAGCCGCTGTTGCTGGACGAAAAATAATTTGATCTGTTGCCATAAGAGTGATACCTCATCCTAAAAGTTATTCGAAACAAGAAAAGCCTACCTGTCAAACTGACAACTAGGCTTATTTTGTCAGCACTGCCACTGCTTCAACATGAGTTGTTTGTGGGAACTGGTCGACCGGTTGGATAGGACCCTCAAGGGCATAACCATGATCTACCAACTCCTTAAGATCACGCACCATTGTCGCCGGATTACATGAAACATACACCAGGCGCTTTGGGCTGATTGTACTAACGGCCTCAATAAAATCAGTTGTTAAGCCTTTCCGCGGCGGATCAACAAAGACAACATCCGCCTTTAGGCCCTCTTCAGCCCACTGGAGCATCTGACTTGGCGCATCAGCCGCAACAAAATGACTATTGGCAACTTGGTTAATGCGGGCGTTTTCTTTGGCATCATCGATGGCCGCTTCGACTAATTCGACTCCGTAGACCTCAGAAACATCGTTGGCCACCGTCAACGCAATTGTCCCGATACCACAATAGGCATCAATCACGGTATCCGTCTTTTTCAATTCGGCCTTTTCCTTGGCCAATTGGTAAAGCTTAGCGGTTGTTTCGGGATTAACCTGATAGAAAGAATTAGGGCCAATCAGGTATTTCTTGCCCAGCAAAATATCTTCAATGGCTGGCTTTCCCCACAATACCTGATTTTGATAACCCATAATCACGTTTGTTTGGGACTGATTGACATTTTGAATGACCGATTTAAGCTTTGGTAAACGAGCCTTTAGTGCGGCTACAATTGCCCCAGCTTCTGGTAACTTCTTGGTTTTCGTCACCAAAACGACCATTAATTCACCAGTCGCTTTTCCAATGCGAGCCATGACGTGACGGATGACACCACGGTCCTCTTCTTCGTCGTAAGCAGAAATACCAAACTCTTGTAAGACATCCCGGGTCACACGAATAGCTTCATCCACGGCGGGATCTTGAATGTAAAAGGAATCGGTCGGAATCAACTTATGCGACCCACGACGGAAAAAACCGGTTTCTAGACGACCATTCAGCATTCTGGCCGGTACTTGTGCCTTATTACGATAATGGGTTGGATCGGCCATCCCAATTGTATCGGCCACTTCCACGTCAAGTCGGGCCTTTTTAAATAATTGCTGTACCTGAGACTTTTTCCAAGCCAACTGAGCCGGATAAGCTAAGTTGGCTAATGGCGCAATCCCTGTCGTTAAGGCCAACTGATCTGTCAACTCCACTCGGTCCGCTGATTTTTTCAACAACCGTTGTACACGGGCAAAACCGTAATTTTTTAGGACCTTTGTCACCAAAATGTCGGCCTTTTCACCTGGCAGCGCATTGGTTACAAAGAGCGGAAACCCATCCACTTTCGCTACGCCCAGACCTTGATAGGTTAAATCGGTCACCGAAGCAGTGATGACTTCATTTTTATGAATTGGAGCGGCCTGTTTAATTGTGCGGTTGGCTTTAGCCATGCTTAGTTCTTTTCCTTCTCATTTGCTTTAGGTTCGTGCTGGGTCGCCTCAAGAGCTTCGACCTGCTCGACGAACTCTTCTTGAATCTTGGCGTTCGTTGCATCAACATCAATCGCTGACAAATCTGCAACGAATTCAATATGTTGTTTTAAGTTTTCAAAAGTCATTGGGGCATCCCCACCATACTCGCCATCAAGGTTGACCTTGATTGGATGGTCATCTGATAGCGGTGTGATTTCAACCTTTGACGTTTTTTTATAAATTAACTGTGGATTATTCACGTGAGAACCATTCAAAACTTGAGCAGCCAACTGCGTAATCTGCCACAAGTTAGCGGCCTTTACAATCAGTAACGTAAACTGACCGTCATCTAATTTAGCATCGGGCACGATGGATTCAAAGCCACCAACCGAATTCGTTAGGGCCAAGAAAATCATCGAAATATCGCCATCATACTCGCCATCATCATAAACCACCTTGGCCTGAACCGGTTCCAACCGGGTCAATAACTCAGCTCCCTTAACAAGATAGGCCAAGTAGCCATAAAGTGACTTCATCACGGATGGTACGGCATAGGTCACTTCCGAAAGCGTACCTAAAGCAGCAATGTTCATGAAGTAGCGGGCATCAGCTGGGGCCAAAATCTGCCCGTCCGCTTCCACTAAGCCACCGCGAGTCGAAATTCGACCAATGTCCATTTTAATCGTCTGCCCCTTCAAAATTACCTTGGCAGCTTCCAATGGATCATCACGGGAAACCTTCAGGGCGCGGGCGTAATCATTGGTTGTGCCGGCGGGAATGATTGCCATTTTCGGCCGACGCTTCAAAGGCGCAATCCCATTAACAACTTCGTTAATTGTGCCGTCTCCACCAGCAGCCACAATCAGATCAAAGCCCTCAAAGGCGGCTCGAGTCGCTTCCTTTTGGGCTGAAAAAGGTTCTGGAGTAGTCGCATAGGTCGATGTTTCGTACCCCGCCTCTTCATACACCCGGATAATGTCTAGCATTTCGCGTTTCGCTGTTTCCCGACCCGAACTGGGGTTATAAATAATTCGTGCTCGTTTCATGGCTCACCTGCGAAGCTTCCCGACCATTCCTCAAATCAGTAAAGCCTCGACTTCCTCCTAAAGTATATGTACAAAAGCCCGCAAAGCGGTGCTTTTATGACAGTAACCTGACCAACTACTTCGGTCAACCGACAATTACTGCTTGATTATTGGTTAGCGCTTGTTCAATTCGGCTAACAAAAGTTTATTCAAGACACCAGGGTTAGCCTGGCCCTTGGACTTCTTCATCAATTGGCCAATCAAGAAACCTGTTGCCCGGTCCTTACCACCCTTAAAGTCTTCGATTGACTGTGGGTTGTCATCCAAGACTTCATTGATCATTGGTGTCAAAACGGCTGGGTCCGAAATCTGAACCAAACCTTCCGCCTTCGCGTAGGCTTCTGGTTCTTTCCCTTCCATAATGGCCTCAAAGACCTTCTTGGCTTGCTTAGTTGAAATGGTACCGTCTTCAATCAACCTCACCATGCCAGCCAAGTTTTCAGGTGTCAAATCAGTATCCTGCAATTCAATCTGGTTCTTGTTCAAGTAGGCGTTCACGTCACCGATTAAGTAGTTGGCAACGCGCTTTGCAGCTGATTTTGATTCGGCCCCAGCATTGACAGTGGCGTCAAAGAAGTTCGCCATTGCCAACGTTTGTGTCAAAACTTCGGCATCGTATTGTTCCAAACCAAGGTCTTGGACATAGGACACTTGCCGGTCGCCAGCTGACTTTGGCAGTTCAGCTTGAACACGGTCAATCCAAGCTTGATCAATATGAATCGGTGACAAATCAGGTTCTGGGAAGTAACGGTAATCATCCGCCACCTCCTTGACCCGCATCAAAAGCGTTGACTTGGTTGGCTCATCGTAACGACGAGTTTCCTGGCGAACCTTGCCACCAGAACGAATAACCTGTGCCTGACGGCGTTCTTCAAATTCCAAAGCAGATTGAACATAGTGGAATGAGTTAATGTTCTTCATTTCCACTCGCGTTCCATAGGTCTTTGATCCTCGTGGACGCAATGAAACGTTAACGTCAGCTCGCATCTGTCCTTCTTGCATCTTGGCTTCAGAAACACCTGTAAACAAGATCACTCGGCGTAATTGTTCCAGATAAGCGTAGGCTTCTTCTGGCGAAGACAAATCAGGCTTCGACACGATTTCAACCAATGGTGTTCCCTGCCGGTTCAAATCAACGTAAGAATAGCCATCAGTACCGTGCGTATTCTTTCCAGCATCTTCTTCGACGTGGAGTTCTTCAATCCCAATTCGCTTCACGCTACCATCAGGCATGTTAACGTCTAAATAACCATGACGGCCTAACGGTGTTCGCGTTTGAGTTGTCTGGTATGACTTTGGGTTATCCGGATAAACGTAGTTTTTCCGGTCCCAACGAATCTCTTCTGTAATTTCGGCATGCAAGGCCATGGCCACCCGCATCCCGTATTCAATCGCACCCTTGTTTGCAACTGGCAAAACCCCGGGATAACCCCAATCAATCACGTTGGTATTTTCATTCGGTGCATCCCCATAGTGGACGGGCGAAGGTGACAAGAGCTTGGATTTCGTTTGCATTTCAACGTGGACTTCAAGTCCAATTGTTGTTTCAAAGTTTTCGTTTGCCATTTGTCTCCTCCTTATTCCCCTGCTACAACCGGATGTTGGTCATAGAAGTGGTTTACTTGTTCAAAGGCATAAGCAACTTGGTAAAGAGTTGCTTCATCAAATGGCTTTCCAATCAATTGCAAGCCGACTGGCATGCCACCATTAAAGCCAGCATTGATTGACAATCCTGGCAAACCAGCCAAGTTCACTGGAATCGTCAAAACATCGCCCAAGTACATGGTCTTTGGGTCACCGATTTCTTCACCAATGCCATAAGGTTGGGTTGGTGTCGTTGGACCAACAATCAAATCATAGTCAGCAAAGACCTGGTTAAAGTCTTCGATAATCAATGTCCGAATTTGAGCAGCCTTCTTGAAGAAGGCATCGTAAGCGCCAGCTGAAAGCGAGTATGTTCCCAACATAATCCGGCGCTTGACTTCATCTCCGAAACCTGCAGTTCGGGTGTTCTTATAAACTTCTTCCAGTGACTTAGCGTCTGGTGCACGGAACCCGTAACGGATACCATCGTAACGCTGCAAGTTTGACGAAGCTTCTGATGACATCAAGATGTAGTAAGCAGCAACCCCATATTGTGTGTGTGGTAATGAAACCGTATCAACAGTTGCCCCCAGGGCTTCTAATTGAGCAATGGCAGCCTTAATTTGTGTGGCAACTTCAACTGAAATTCCTTCTTGGAAGTATTCTTCCGGCACGGCAATCTTCATGCCCTTGATATCTTGACCAATCTTTTCAGCAAAATCAGGTACTTCCAAATCAACAGAAGTGGAATCTTTTTTGTCAAAACCAGAAATGGCATTCAAAACGAAGGCGTTGTCCTTAACGGTTCGGGTCAATGGACCAATTTGGTCCAAAGAGGAGGCCATGGCGAAAAGACCAAAACGTGATACTCGACCATATGTGGGCTTCATCCCCACCAAACCATTAAAGGCGGCTGGCTGGCGGATTGATCCACCGGTATCAGAACCAAGGGCATAAGGAACCTGACCAGCGGCAACAGCAGCAGCCGATCCACCAGAGGAACCACCTGGAACCTTGGTGTGGTCCCAGGCGTTCTTCGTTTTCTTGTAGTAAGAAGTTTCAGTTGACCCACCCATGGCAAATTCGTCCATGTTGGCCTTACCAACGATGACTGCACCAGCATCATTCAACTTGGTTGTCACCGTTGCATCATAAACTGGCTTAAACCCTGACAAAATGTGGGAAGCCCCCGTTGTTTCCAAACCATTAGTGGCAATATTGTCCTTGATGGCCATCGGAATACCAGCCAAGAGATTTGAAAAATCACCCTTTTCATCAACGGCACGAGCCTTAGCTAAAGCTTCGTCTGCGTGCATCCGGACGAAAGCCTGCAAGTCTTCATCAGTTGCTTGGATGTTTGCCAAAGTTTCCTTGGTCAATTCTTCGGCCGTGATTTTGCCAGCTTTCAAATCAGCATTCAAGTCGGCTAAGGTCTTGTCAAAATAATTAAAAGTCATTATGCTTCATCCTCCCCGTTTAAAATAGCGGGTACCTTAATTAAGTCGGCTGCCTCTTCTGGTGCTTGGGCCAACAAGGCCTTCTTTTCATGCCAATTATCCGCAACATCTTCTCGTAAATGGTTCACATTCGGTGTTACTGAAAAAGTTGGTTCGACATTGGTTGTATCCACCTCTGCCATCTTCTCGCACATTGCCACGATTTCCTGGAGTTGTCCAGTAAAGTGCTCAAGTTCCTGGTCGGAAAAACTCAGTTTGGCCAAGTCTGCAACGTGAGCGACTTCTTCTTTTGAAATTGATGTTGCCATGGGGTCACCTGCCTGAAAAAGTGGATTTTTCCGTCTTTTTCAAGGCTATCCTTTCTGATGTAATTACTGTTCTATTCTACCATAAAAGCCCTTAGTTGCCCCTGCTAAATGGCAGAATGCTTGCCAATTAAGAAAATGACAAAGCTGATTTTTGCTTGCATGTCAAGCATCCTTGATTTTTTTTGAAAAACCCGTATAATTAGTCATGTTGTCAAAACAACTGTCCAAGTCCTTAGATTGACGTCTCACCGTCGTTTCTCTCAGCACTTGGAGACATTTAAGAAAGGTGGAAATGATTATGGCCCTTACACAAGAACGTAAGAACGAAATCATGAAGGAATATGCCCGCCATGAAGGCGATACTGGTTCAGTGGAAGTTCAAGTTGCAGTTTTAACTGCTGACATCAACGAATTGAACGGTCACATGGAAACGCACAAGCATGATTTTCATTCACAACGTGGTCTTTTGAAGAAGATCGGTCGCCGTCGTAACTTGCTCCGTTACCTCCGTGGTACTGACGTTACGCGTTACCGTGAATTGATCAAGCGCTTAGGTTTGCGTCGATAAGCTTTTGCTTACAAATAACCAGAATCAAATTTAAGGAGACGGACATATGCCAATTATTGAATCATCAATTCAACGAGTTCGTTTGAGTGCTAAGCAGCACGATCGTAACGAACCACAAAAGTCAGCTTACCGCACTGCCGTTAAGCGCTTCTTGAAGGCTGCCAAGGCCGGATCTGCTGATACTGCTGAAATGTACAAGCAAGTATCATCAGCTATCGATCACGCCCAATCAAAGGGATTGATTAAGAAGAACAAGGCTTCACGTCAAAAGTCACGTTTGGCTAAGTACGTAAAGTAATCAATTAAAATTGATAAACGAAATCCCCCAACTCAATTGAGTTGGGGGATTTTTTTGTTGAGCTAATTGTTGATTCGCCAGTTAAAAACTGCCAACCATGACTTTGACAACTAAAGACAGCCCACTACTTTCCAATCGCAATTACTTAAAAGCTGCAAATGCCTGATCAATTTGTTCATATTCAGCTTGCGTCAAGTCAACAGCCAACGCCTGAACGTTTGCCTTGACCTGATCAGCATTGCGCGCACCAGGAATCACGGCCCCAATGGCAGGGTTTTTAATGTACCAAGCCAGGATTGTTTGGGCCACAGTTACGCCATGGCCAGCGGCAATCGTCTTAACTTTGTCCAAGGCAGACAAAATAGTAGTAAATTGGTCCTGGCTGTATTGCTTTTCAAACTTGGTGTAGTCATCCCTCGTGTACTTACCCGTCAAAAGGCCAGATGCCAATGGAAAATATGGAACAAAGGAAATCTGATTTTCCTTTAAGTAAGCCCACTCATCCTTTTCGGCCCCACGGTAAACCAAGCTGTAGTGATCTTCGACAATATCAACCTGGTTATTCTTATTGGCCTCTTTAATCTGCTCAAGGCTAAAGTTTGACACCCCAATTGCCCGAATCTTACCGGCTTCCTTCAATTCGTTCAATGCCGCAACGGCCTCGTCTTTTGGCGTTGCTTCATCTGGAAAGTGGATGTAGAAGATATCGATATAATCGGTCTTCAAACGCTTCAAGGAGTCCTCAACGGCTTGCTTCAAAAATGCTGGACTGTTGTTAGGCTTATTACCGTTGCTGGCATCCTGAGCCCCCTTGGTCGCAATCACAATCTTTGACCGGTCGTAGTCTTGAATAACATCACCAATAATTTCTTCAGACCGGCCTTCCCCATACATATAGGCAGTATCAATCAAGACGACCCCTGCGTCCAGGGCTTCTTTGACCAAGGCATAGCCGTCTTCATCCTTCAAACCAGGAAAAAGGTTGTGACCGCCGACTTTGTTAGTCCCCAAACCAAGCTTAGTGGTCTTCACATCAGTCTTGCCAATTGTCACTTCTTTTGCCATGCGTTTCTTCCTCCTGAATCGGTTACTTTTGTTGTTTTAAAAAATCGTTCATACATATTGTAAACTAAGTGCAATCAGAATAACAAAGGAATTATTATAATAAACAATAACATTACATATTCTAAAATTTTATTTAGAATATAAGCATAAAAGCATCTCTTTTTATAACATACTTGTTTTAATTCCAAATCATATTAAAATAAGATTAATGTAAGTTGCAATTAAGGGAGAAAAAAATGACTATTATTAAAACAAATTTAAAAACGATTGTTTCGCTTCATCAAATAAACAAACAATCAGCAAAAAATTTTGAACAATACCTAGGTATACAGCTAAAAGCTAAAGAACCAAAAACTATTGAAAGTTTTGTATCGTTTCTTGAAAACCTAACTAACAATTCAAATAACAACTTGTATGTTAAAACCGATAGTCTTTATTTAGATTTTACAATTCCTGGGATTAACAAAGAATTTGATATCATTAAAATCACAAAGGATTTCATACTAAATATTGAACTAAAATCAGGAAACAAATCAACAACCGAAATGTGCGAACAATTAATTAAAAACCGCTTTTATCTTTCTAAATCAGGCATAGATAAACAGTTTTATTACATATACAATGCGGAAACCAATAAACTTTATCAACTATTAGATAACAATCAATTAAAAGACGTGTCTCAAGATACAAAAATAATCAATTATTTAAATACCCCAAACAATGATAATAAACAAGTTGAATCACTTTTTGAACCCTCACATTATTTAGTATCGCCTTTCAATGATACAGAACGTTTCCTTAATCATGACTATTTATTAACCCCTTCTCAGCAAGCAAAAAAAAGTGAATTAAAAACATCCAATCAGAAAACAATCATTTTAACTGGTAATGCTGGTACTGGTAAGACCCTTTTACTTTATGATTTAGCTTCAGATTACATTAATAACGAAAAAAAAGTTTACATTGTTCATTGTGGCAAATTAAACGCCGGACATAACTTGTTAATCAATAAAGGGTTTAATATCATTGGAATTAATTCACTTGAATCTCTATTTAAATCAGAAATTAATGATGATGTAATAATCTTTGTAGACGAAATGCAACGACTCTCAAAAGAGTCAGTTAACAAATTTATAAATGAAATTAATACTAAAATCTTCTTTTTCGGTGATCCTAAGCAAACCCTTAGTTTTAAAGAATATGGATTAAAATTAATAGCGGATCTTTCTGAAAAAGAAGATATACAGCATATTACCCTAAAAAACAAAATTCGTTCAAATGCTTCTCTTGCAGAATTCATTAAGGGGTTAATGGATAAAAATTACAAAACTGATACTAACCATCCAATTGAAAAAGGCAATATTTCTATAGATTTCTTTCATGATGATAATGATGCAAAAGAATTCATGGCGCAACTAGAGAAAGATCAAGAATTTGAAGTACTAGTTCTGCCAGGATCTATTGCGTATAGTCGTGATCAATATACACAATACAATACCTTTCATAACAATGCGTTCACAGTCATCGGACAAGAATTTAATAATGTTGCTACCCTTATCGGATCCAATCTATACTACAATTCAAGAGGAAAATTGGAAAGCAGTGGCACACACTATATGACTAGTCAATCATTATTCCAAAATATAACAAGAACAAGAAAAAAATTAAAGCTTATCATTGTTAATAACATTGAACTTATGGAAAGAGCGCTAGAACTCTTAAAATAAATTAAGTAAAATGACATTTTTAAAAAATATTATTAATTCCATATAAACCTAAATATTTCGTTATTTGAATTAAACAAAAAAAGTCACCGATTCGCTATCGGCAGCTGGTTCAGTCTGCATCTTTATTTTAACTTCTGCGGACTAGCACTAAAATATTTACCATTATCGGTCAAAACACCTTGACCCAAAGTTTTGTTAGTAATCATTGAAGTTTTATTTTCATTAATATTCAACAAATAACTTGGTGCGAAGGTGCTATTTTTCTCAAACGAAGTTACAACAAAGCGATTACTTTTATCGTTGCCATTTGGAATGACTAGATAAGAATACGTAAAGCTTTTGGGGTTCGTACCCTCACCTTGGCCGGCAATCACTAAACCATTTGAGTTCAGTGGCCTGTAAGTTCCATTAATACCATCTTTGGAGCTAAATCCTAACAAGTAAGAATTTTTCGTGATAGTTTCATTATCCGTTGCCATATGGAAGCCCCAAGTCGATGTGAAAACGTACCAACGCCCATTGTGCTTAAAGAGGTTAATTCGCTCTAATTCATCGTTGGTTGCATTTCCGGTCACCATTGGTTGCATCACCTTTTTAACAGAAAAGTCTTTATTCAATTCGATCTTTCCAATGGCACCATTAGCAAAATAAGTTTTCTCATATTCTGCTGTATTCTTATTGGAGAGTAAGCGTGCTGAATCACTCTTAAAGAAAGCTGATTTTCCATAATACGCTTGGTTAGTAAAATTATTGGCGCCTTGATAGTTATACTCGGGTCCGGTATTGCCTTCAAATGCAAGATAGTACTTGTCGCCGTCTTGAACAAAGTGTGGATCGCGCAACGTGATATCGTCACTAAAATACTTTCCCTTTCCTTCGCCCTGGTCAGCGGTTTGATAAATTTTACCATCACCCGAAAAGACTGTTTTTCGATCAGTTGCCTTTGTATGGTCAATGGTCAACCCTGACGACCAATTTTTGCTATCTTTTGGGTTTACCGTAATTTGAGCAGTTGTTAAAACCTGAGCTGATATACCATTTTCTTCATATGCATTCGCATAAAAAAAACGGAGAGTATTGTCCTTGGTTTTCATCAAAACGGTTGATCCAGACCATTCACCAACGGAATTCTGTAAATACTTGTCGTAATCTTTGTCAGCAACCCCCTCAGTTTTTGAGTTAAAGACGTAACCAACAAAGTGCCACGTACTCAGGTCATCCTGTTTAGCATTGTTTTTCTGCAAGAACAATCCCATCTTCGTGGGTGCTCCCGAATAACGGCCATTCTTAGCCGTTAAACCAACAACTAGTCGATATCCGTGAAAATCAGCTACCGTACCGTCAGGATTCGTTACCGGCCAAGAATCCCAAACATCCATCCTCACCATTTTACCGGTTGCTTCATCATAAACCTTGGCACCCGGAATCTCTTGTTTCAAGGATTTATGATCGATTGTGGGGGCTAAATACTGTTTATTTGATAATAATTCTGGAATCTTATTCATTTCAGCTCGCGTGTAGTGAGCCACTTGACCGATTTTATTATTCAAACTCGTCGCTTTTATAGATTCATTTTTATTTTGAAAATGGCTAAAGATGGCCAACACAATAACAATTATTAGGAGTCCAAAACTTAGCCAAATTAACACTTTTTTTCTGTTAGTCATTATTACTCATTCCATTCATCAGGGTCCTTGGTAAAATTAGCACAACAGCTATTTATCAAAAATTAAAAATAGTCTAGTTCGTTATTAGATAACAAAAATTAATTCACCATGGAAAAACTTTTTATAGATTAAAAACTCTAGTACTTGTTTATGTTTAATTAACGATTGTTCATATCAACCAGTTAACGATAATTAGTCACTATAGTTTAATCTAAAATAAACTATAGTGACAAGCCGAATCAATTTTCATACGAGAAACCAGCAAGATGAAAAAATATTTTCAAAATAAAAACCCAATTAATCAACACGCGAAGAATAAGATTTAAACTGTACTCTAATAAAAATTATAAAATCATTTCACCTCTGTAGCTTTGATATTCTTCAACCACGGAATAATTATAGGCATTATTAAAAGAAACGGAGAACCGTATCTATCTAAATTATTTACAGGTGTGGCAATAAGTACGCAAGTTAGAAGCAAAAAAGGCGCAAACAATAATATAAACCTAAAATCACCTGTAAAAATTAATTTACTGCTAATTAATATAAGAACTACAACAATCCAAAAGTTAGGCCTGGAAAATAACGAAAAAACTGGCATACTATCATAAAAACTAAGAATCTTTTTTAATAGACTTAAATTGCTCTTTTCTTCATCACTTACCTTATAAGAATATTTTTTCGGATTACCAACCTCAAACGCAAAGTGATCAGTATTTGCAACATCCCTTCGAGGCTGATCTAACACATCAAAATAACCAAACGTTTTAGCAAAAAAGGCATAAAGAAACAATTTAGGATGCTTTATCAGCATTCGGTACCAAATACCATCAAATTTTTCCCAATCTGATTCAGTAACCGTTGTATATAAATAAGACCCTTTTGGATCCATTGAACCAGTAGACTTAATTGGGTCTGAATCTCTTGGAGAATAATTTTTTTGAAAACTACTAAGAATAAAAATATTACTTAAATTTTTTCTATCTAACTCATTTATCTCATTCGGATATGTTTTAACATATAGGGCAACTTGTTGAATTTGAATTGCTTTCGCTTCAATATTATCATCCGGTTTAACATAGCTAGACATACTGATTAAAATCATAAGAATTTTAAAAATTAAAATTGCCGAACCAGTAGATAAAAGAAAAAAATGCCAGTTTTTTCTAAGAAGAATACTAAAAGCACTAACCGACAAAACTAAGAGTACAAATGCAAATTTAACAGCAATAAGCATGCCTAAAGTTGTTAAGAACAGTAAAACATATTTTTTTCTTGATATTACAAAACCTTCGTATAGTTGAGCGTATATAGTTAAAAATATCAAAAAATAAATAGCAAACAATGGTGTTTTCGTAAGTTGACTCAGGTAAACAGGAAAATACGGGTTTACTGCTATAATTAAAAAAACAGTCAATCTAGTTAAGCCTGAAGATTTTCGAGTAAAGTATCTTAAAGCATACACAATTGAAAAAGTTCCGAGCAAAAATTGTCCAAATGATAATACAAAAATCCCCTGAAAAGTTGTTCCAAAAATTTGCACAGATAAGTATACAATGGAATCATAAAACAAAGTTAAGATAAGACCATGTTGATTCGTTAACTCTGTTGCTTTACTTGTATACAAATAGTGAGCAATCGGATATATATCTGAATGAACAAAATTCTTATTACTGCCAAGTAACTCAGATACCTGATTATTAAAATCCCAATTCCACAATCCTGGAAATACCAAAAAAACGATAATACTCCAAAATAAAAAGAGGATAATTGCCATTAAAAATGGTCTCTCGAAGAGACCATTAACTAATGTTAATCGCATGCGTGGTAAAACAAATTCAGTCCTTACTAATATGCAAAAAAATAAAATTAATAGCAATGACAATAAAAAGGCGCTAATCAACCATATTTTTTGTTCTAAACCATCTTGATTAGCTGCGTAATTGTAGCCAAACCTTCTAAAGTATTGCCCGAACGAAGTTGTTATCGCTAAAAAAATTATTATTATCATTCCAATTATTTTCGAAGATAATTTTAGGTATTTTTTTATCATGACTTTTCCTTATCAAAATATTTTTATATTAAAAGCTAAACATTTAATAGTAATTATTAAAAATACAATTTTATAGTAATAACAATTTTCTAAACTACAGCATATTTATTCTAACATATCATATAGAAAAAAAGTATAAATTAAAAAGAGCCCTAAGGGCTCTTTTAATTTGTATTCTCAATTAACTGAAAATGCAACTTTTGAATTGCCAGCCGACCGCCAACCTGATTTGCATAATTCAAAACATCAGTAATTGATGCTCGATAATTGGTGGTATTATTTTGACTAAAGGACATCGGCTTTGTCGCGTTTTGACTTGATGAACTAGTATCGTTCATTAAATACTTATAATAAGCACCATCATTATCAGCACCACCAACAGCCTTAGCAATAAAAGTTGGGTTCGACTGATTAGCAACTTGCGTCAAAACAATTCCTTTTGACTGCATCAAACTTAATTTTTGCCATTGATCATCGCCATGAGCCAAGCCATAGAGAGCGATCATCCGATAAGCTAAATCATCACTAGAACGAAAATCATCCTGAGTAAGCGTGTTGCTTAATGCTGAGGTTGAATTGAGAGCAGATGATGCTGATTTCGTATTGGAGTTCTCACTCAAACTAGCATTAGCCTCCTGGTTTCCGGTACTAGCACTAGTTGCAGCACTTTGCTGGTTACCACTGGTAGTAGCTGATTGGGTCTTTTGATTAGTGGAAGCGACACTTTTTTGGCTAGAAGACTGGGCCGAACTGCTTTTCTTTTTAGTTATAAATCCAAGTTGTTGATTAGTTGGGTTTGTAACAGCATTAACAATAAAAGTAGTGGCCCCAAGTGTTAAAACGACAGTCACCGCTGTCATTGTTAGCAAGATTTTTTTCTTTCTAAACATCTTGCAGACTCCTTAAATGCGTATTATCTCCTACACTTTAATCGCATTGCAACATAAATGTAACTGATGTATTGAGTATATAGCGATTGTTACTATCGGTCAATGTTTATTTGACTATCTTAAAAAATATTTTTTCACTTTTAAATTAAAGAAAAAAAAAGTCTGCAATTACAGGCTCTTTTTCCAAACTATTTATTAATTTTATCTTCAATTACTTCTTCTACTTCTTTGAAAATGTAAAGCTTACTTAAAACATAATTCGAGATAATGACAAAGATATTTTGAATGCCATTCCAAATGAGATCATTCTGATGTAACAGATTAACACCAAACATCAGAATCAACCAACCAATCACACCAGTAACAATTCGTGCTAAGTAGAATTGCCAAATTTCACGAAATAATCCTGCTTTATTGCGTACTTCTGATTTAAAGACCCAAATCCGATTTGTTACGTAGGCAAAAAATACTGCCAAAAACCAAGAAACCACATAAGCCAAAGTATAAGTCCAATGCAATACTGCGGAAAAGAGTGCATAAGTTACAACAGAAACAACAAAGGTCGCTCCGCCAAAAAAGAGATACAAAACAGTCTCTTCGTACTTTTTATAAAAATCAATTATTTTTTCCATGATACTCCTCAATCAAATTCAGATACATTAGGTAGCATACATGATGGTTACAGCGAAAACAATCAGTTTTTCATTTAATCTGTTAATTTTCATCCATGATTCAAAAAACATCTAATTATCAGTTGAAATACTCTGGCCAACAGTTAATGATTACTAAAACAAACAATTTTAAAACAAGTATTGATCAAACTTCATTTTACGAATTACTTGGTAAACTACCAAAGGACCCAAAATTCCAAAGAGAAGTCCAACTATCCCTTGTAAATAGAGATTATCCAAACCAGCTTTTGCTAGAAAAATTCGACTTCCTGCAGTAAACATAATATGTAAAACATAAATAACCATTGAGTTTTGACCAATATAATCTACAGACCAATGATTAACATATTTAGCAAGATGAATAATAACAAAGATACCAATCATAGCCACAAAAAAAGAAAATACATTATGCCAAAACTTTGATAAATCTAACTCAAAATAAGCCACCTGTAACAAAATAAATAAAATAAAATCAACAATTGGATTCATTTTATCCAAATAGTATCCTAAGCTAAGCACTTTTGTTCCTATTAAGAAAAACACAAAATAATAACCGATTCGCCAAAACTCCCAAAAGTTCAAAAAAGGCGAAATTCCAAAAAATAAGAACGAAAAAATTAATAATGAAAAGAATGGCCAATGAAACACATGGATAATCAAATAGTAGACAAGAAACATCCAAAAGAGATCATAAAGAAACCAAAATTGTGCGTATGGCATCCATGGAAGCTGTAATGCATTTCCAATCCCCTGACCATTATTGGTACTTTTCGAAAAGACCTGCATGACAGCGGCTTGAACAAAGCCCCAGATAAAGTAAGGAACAATCAAGGTACGTACTTTCTGACCAATTGCTTTTTTGGCGGGACGTTCAACCCAACGAACCGCAAAAATACCACTCAAAAAGAAAAATAATGGCATATGAGTACTATAAATAATTGAGTGCTGCCAATCATAATTTTGACTAGCTCCCCAAATACCGCTATCATGCAGTCCTAAAATCACATGTCCATAAACAACCAGTACAATACCGATAGCTTTGGCGACATCAATCCATTCAATTCTTTTTGTCATGCTTTATACTCCCAAAGATACTAAATCCATTCTAATAATATATCATAAAATTAACTACTCATTTTAAATGAAATTTTAATGGTTCTTAATCTCAAATTTTCATATTAATTATCTTCATCATTTTAACAATAGTATAAAAAAATAATAAATATCCAATGTTAACTAATTATTACTACTTGTAATACATGTCAATAATTTTATTACCTATCCAATTCTAATTTAAAAACTCTTTCTTAAATTAAGCATAGTTTAGAAATAATATTTATATCTGACATGTTAATTAGATTTTTTCTTATATCACTTTCGGTCAACATCCTATTTTATCATTAATTTACAAAATAAAAATTTAAAACAAAAGACAGAAGCATTCCTTACAGTACTAATAAATAAAACAAAACAACAAGAAAAAATAATTTAACTATTTAATTTTACCACCTTAATAACTTCAGCACCGTCGATACTTTAAACGATCTCATTGCTTTATTGCAGAAAATGACGTTGAACCATTATTTTTCATTTCAATAATCGATGATGAGCTACAATACTTTTAAACATACAATTCTTTTTTAGACCTGCACTACACTGATTAAGCAACGTAAAATTGGATTAAAAAACAAGTTAAAATTATTCGCCCACAAAAACATTTAGTTTAAGACTATTTAATCTTGAGTTGTTCATCATACTTGGTTACTCTCTCATTTTAAAATTGGTTAACTAAAAAGGGCCTAAACATTTTAGGCCCTTTGAATTAACTACTCATGAATCTTATCTTTATTATTTCTGCTAGTTCTTTGAAAAGTTAAAACTTACTTACAAAATAATCTAACACAATCACAAAGATGATTTAAACACTAGTCCAAATAAAAACAATCTGACGTAGTTGATGCACACCAAAAATTAGAATCTACCAAACACTTTACTAACAATTCAGCCTACATTAAAATACAAAATTTGCCGAAGTAAGACTTGAAAGTCCAACACCAGCAAATAAATGAAAAAACAAACTCAGTTAATCAAATATGCAAATAACATGGTTAAAAACAACGATTTGATATATAGCAAAATCGATTTCGAATAAAAAAATACTCAAAATAAAAAGTCAATTACGGCTGAGAAAACAATTTTGGCTGTGCCAGCACAAAAATATAAACAATTCAACAATATTTTTCAAATGATGTTAATGTATTTTGAACCACTTAATATACTCATTACTTAATATTTATTTACTAACTACCTAGATTTACTCTATTTTTTTTAAAGAAACATTAACTAATACAGTCAATAATAAAGGAGCAACAAACATTGCAGGAAGCATATAGCGTTCATAACCATTCACGGGTGATAATAATGCAACAAATGCTAACAAGCCTACTGGAAGGCAGATAACCACTAAATAACTTCTCTTATAGATAAAGTATGAAAAGCTAAATAAAATTAACCACAGGACAAAACCAGGCTGTAATATAGTTCTGATAATTGGCAACTTAAAAATAACGTTTGGCCAAGAAATATTTTTCCGAGCATTATCAGAAAACCAATAATGAACTTGATGATACCATTCTGGCTGTAAAAAAGTATTATTTTTCATGTAATCATTACTATACATAATTCCACGAGAACCAGAATCTGAGTCTGAAATTGGATTCAAAAACTGACTATTGCCAGTAAGAAATACATTTATATACTTTTTGGGATGCTTGAAAAACTGTATAAACCAAATTTTTAAGTATTGGCTTGTGTCGCTCTTAATTCTTGGTGTAGCTTCCCTTTTGAGTTGACCATCCTGTATTTGTTTGATTTCGTACGAACTACGCAAAAAAGAATCCACAGGATATAGAGACTTTAAATCATCGGCATCATTAACGTTAAAATGTGATGATATTTCTTTGATTGGTGTTATTCTATTAACAATTTTCAAATCTTTTTTACTCAAAGAATCAGGATCATTAATGACCACCTCAGAAAGTTGCCTCATTGGCATAGTGATCGTTTCTCCGGTAGAACCGGGAATAACATTCATCATCGGTAAAGCAATTTTATTCCAACCAACATAAACAAGCAAAAAGGTACATAAAATAGCAAAATATTTATAACTAACTGTTTTATTCTGTATAATTTTCAAAATAAATAAAACAAGTAATGACAGAATAACAACATATGCACCGTCATTTCTGAACATAGACATAAGAATAGCAGAAATAATTAAATTAATAATTAACAAATTACTAACTTCTTTTTTTACATCAGATAATAAAATTTTAACAAAACACAACACAAACCATGCTGTAAATGCCAAAAATAATGGGGTTTTTTCGATAGTTACCTGCCAAAAAGCCACAAACGGAGAAGCGTAAAATACCGATGCTACTATGCTTGGTACCTTTCCCCATTTTTCTCCAATAAATTGAATTATTTTTGCATAGATTAAAGAAGACGCAAATAATTGCACTATGACTATTGAGAATAAACCAAAATTCGTTCCACCTAAAAATTTTCCAAATGAAAAAATCATACCTAACACGAGTGTTGATGCCCATGGATGATGATTAGTTGGATAATAGGTAAAGTTTAAAGATGATATATGAGTATGAAAAAATTCTAAAAATTGTCGATACCCATCCCAGGAAACCACCCCAGGAAATAAAGGAAAAATTTGTATTATCCAAACAATTAATAGTATTGAAACAATATGCCAGTATTTAACATGCCATTGCTTAATTTTTAAACTGCCTAATAAGTTACTTACATACACACCCAAAGAAGTAAATACATATGTAAAACCCACTATAGCAATGGTGGTAATTAATACATTAAGCTTTCCAGCAAGATTAGCACTTTCATTTATCGAAAAAGATTGGGTTAAAACATAGATAACAGCGACAACAATACCAAAACACCAAAAAGGCCAAAATTTTCTTACAAATACATTATTTTTTTTGGTAAACCAAAATAAACAAAATAAAATAAAAGCAGATAGTAAACTACTTTCAGGACTTACCAAAAAACGATTATTAATATTTTCCAAAAAATTATTGCCCGCGGTTTTGGAGTATCCTACTCCCAACGCTAAATAACTAAAAAATAGAAAAATATAATTTATAGCTTTACTCTTCATACTAGTCATTTTTATTTTCTGTATTAATCAAATTTAGTTCGAAATTTCGTCTATTACTTGTTTGAATAGAGTCAAGAATAGAACCTGAAAAGAACGTTATAAATGATAAGACCACTAATATCATCGAAACAATTAACGACGGAAAATTAGCAACAGTTTGTGTCTCAAAATAAGGAACTAAGACTCGCCAAACAAATAATATCATTGATATAAGGAAAAAAATTAATGAAAAGATAGAATAGAAAGCGAAAGGATGGTAACCACGATAAAGATTGATCACAGTCTTAATAACCCGCAAACCATCGCCATAAGTATTTAACTTGGACTCAGATCCCTCAGGCCTATCACGATATTCAATTACCTGATTCTCAACGAGCATGCCATACTCTGTCGCATGTATTGACATCTCTGTTTCAATTTCAAACCCTTTCGATAACACTGGAAAAGTTTTTACAAAACGATAAGAAAAAGCTCGATATCCTGTCAAAATATCACTAATACTAGTTTTAAAAAGGGAATTAATCAGTCCCTTAACTAAACTGTTACCTACATTATGAAAGGGACGTTTATTTTCTTCAAAATAGGTTGATGATAATCGATCGCCTACAACCATATCAACATTTCTTTCAACAACCTTTTGATACATTTCAGGAATTGCTTCAACAGGATATGTATCATCAGCATCAATCATTATATATGCCTCAGCATTAATTTCACGAAACATTCGTCGAATAACAGCGCCCTTACCTTGAGCATACTCATGCCGAACTACTGCCCCAGCTTTTTTAGCAATGCTTGCGGTCTCATCTTTTGAGTTGTTGTCATATACATAAACGACTGATCCTTCAATATCATTAATAGCAGTTTTTACATCACGAACAACCTTTTCAATCGTTTGTTCTTCATTGTATGCAGGAATTAAAATAGCTAGCTTATCCATATCTTTAGTACCCTCTCTAAACCTCATCGTTGTTCGCAAATTCGATAGTCGGATTAAAACTCTTTCCTGCCTTCATTCCCTTTTTC
Source organism: Fructobacillus sp. ESL1096 (assembly GCF_058511985.1). Lineage (NCBI taxonomy): Bacteria > Bacillati > Bacillota > Bacilli > Lactobacillales > Lactobacillaceae > Fructobacillus > Fructobacillus sp. ESL1096. The sequence goes on along the minus strand of NZ_CP196400.1, from coordinate 1,196,123 downwards.
ATTACTGCAAGCTTTTCAGCTTTCCGGTCAGTTTTCGAAAGTTTAATTTGCCAGTATTCAGCCAACGTACGAAGACGAGCGCGATTCTTTCGATACCAATCTCGCTTACGAATATAGTATCCTTTATTGCGATATGAATAAAAATAACGCGGTGTTCGTTCGGGCCCATCATTTAAAAGACTAGAACCAACGTTTGCCCCCATCTTATGGGTAACCTTTGCGGATGGAACAAAATAACCAGGAGCCACTCGTCCGGCACGTTCAGTGTATTCAATATCGTCGCCCCAAATAAAGAAATCGGTAATTGGTAAACCAATTTGAGCCACAATCTCACGACGTACCAATAATGAAACAAACGTTGCATTTTGTAAGCGAATAGGCTCAGTCTGATCCTCTGGAATAACTTTTAATCGATTCATCGGAGCGGGTTGATTCATTTTTGCTCGGTGACCATCAATCCAACGAACATCTGATGCTAAGAAACCAAAATTAGGTTCTTGTTCAGCAAATGATAGTAAATTCTGTAATGTATCTGAATGGGTCACTGTGTCATCATCCATTACCCACACAAAATCGTCATCTGTGTTTTCCATGAAGTATCGGATGCCTCGATTAAAGCCTCCTGCTCCCCCAAGATTTTCCTCGAGACGGACATAATCAATCTGATTACCAAGTGATTCCAAATATTCTTTCGTTTCGTTTTCACTCGCATTATCAACAATAATAATGTGACTTACTGGAACAGTTTGCTCTTGTAAGCTTTGAATAACTTCCTTTAACAAAGCAAGCCGATTGTAGGTAACAACGACCGCTGAAACTTTTTGTGTCATAATTTATCCTTATTAATTTAGTCCATCCAGAATTATATCATAGCCCTTTATCGCTTTGTATTACTATAATTCATTTTATCAAAATTAAAACTTACCTTGAATCTAATTTCCCATCGATTATTTTAACAAAATTCAAACAGGCTTAACTCTGATATTTAATTTCTGATACTGACCACTTTATAATTTGCACCCAATGTTGTGTTACCTTAGTAAAGTAATCACTTACTTTCGAAATCCCCTTTGTGTTGTTGCTATGACAACGGATAAAATCACTGGTAATACATACATGGCAGGGAGAATATACTTTTCACCACCATTTAATGGTGATAAAAGTGAAATTAAGCAAAGCAATCCCACAGGAATACAAATTAAGACTGCAAAACTTTTACGATACATTAGATAGAAAGTGCTAAATAAGATAGTCCATAATGCAAACGCAGGTTGCAAAATTGTACGGATAATTGGTAAAGAAAAAATAATATTTGGCCAAGAAATATATCTTCGCATACTATCACTCATCCAGTAATGAACTTCATTAAACCAACCAGGTTGCAAAAAAGTGGCACTCTTCATATATCCATTACCGTACATAATCCCTCTCGAACCAGGATTATCGTCAATAATTGGATTCAAAAATTGACTGTTTCCAGCTAGAAAAGTTGCTATATAAGTTGTCGGATGCTGAAAAGCTTGCTCAATCCATACTTTTAAATAATCACTTGTTTCTTTTTTAGTTACAGGTGTTGATGTCTTTTTTAACTTGCCAGACTGAATCATCTTAATTTCTGCTGGGCTGCGCAAAAAAGTATCAACAGGATAAAGTGATTTCAAATTATCTGCATTGTTCACATTGAAATTGACAGGAATATCTTTAATAGGTGTAATTTTATCAATAACTGTCAAATCATTCTTACTAAGTGATTTTGGATCGTGGATCACAACAGCTGAAAGTTGTCGCATCGGTACACTAATGGCTTCTCCCGTTGAGCCTGGAAGTACATTCATCAGTGGTAATGCAACTTTATACCAGCCTAAATAAGCAGTAAGAAAAATTAGAAAAACAAATAAAAGTTGACGAGCATCTTTTTTACGTTGAAAACTCTCAACGATAATCAAGATAATTAACGACAAAAATACAACGTAAACACCATCATTACGGAACATCGCCATCATAATTCCGGAAAATGTTATCTCAATATAAAGCCATTTTGAAACATTTTTTTGCCTGTTTGTTAACAGTATTTCAGCATAAGTCAATACAAACCAAGTCGTGAAAGTTAAAAAGAGTGGTGTCTTTTCAATTGTTACTTCCCAAAAAGCAACAAATGGTGATGAATAAAAAATCATTGCTAAAATAGCTGCAATTTTGCCACAATTTTTCCCTACGAAAAATACTACTTTAGCAAAAATTAGGGCAGCCAATAATATCTGAACAAGTACAATAGTGAACAAGCCAACATTAACACCGCCAATTGCCCGACCAATGGAGAATAGAAAACCTAAAATCAACGTTGATGACCAGGGATGGTGACCAGTTGGATAATAAGTAAAATTTAGTGAAGGTATATATGTGTGAAAGTATTCAACAAATTGCCTGTATCCATCCCACGTTACTAACCCCGGTAATAGAGGAAAAACTTGAAGAAACCAAACAACAATCAAAATAAAAACAACTAACCAATAGTTTACCAACCATTTTTTTAATTTTAAATGGCTTATTAATTGACCTAACAAAGCAGCAAAGTTAGTAAACAAATAAGAAAAACCTAAAAGAGCAATTATCGTTATGAATACATTCAATTTCCCTGTCAGATTATTTACATTGAGATTACTAACGGACAACGTAATTACGTAAAGACAGGCAGTTATCGTTCCAAAAAACCAATAAGGCCATTCAGACCACTTTATCACTGAACGACGATACTTGCATTGAAAAAATACTAAAAATACAACTACTAAAACACCAAACAAACTTTGATAGACAGTTGCTGATAACCGATCAGTTAACCTCATTAGCAAGTTGCCAGTCAAAACAGTTGTAGGATAACTAACGGAAATTGCAAAAAAACTGATAAACAAAAAAATATAATTAATTAACTTTTTAATTTTTTCCATAAATTCACTGATTATTTTCCATATTGATTAGGCTTGTTCAAAGATTTATTAATTATTTGTTGCGAATAAAATATCCAACCATTTCAAAAAAGGCTATTCCCAGTTAAAAAATAATTAGAACTATCAACATTACCGAATATCGAAAATCACTTGCTAAGCGAAAAGTAATTTAATTTCTTTATTCATCATTTTTCTTCTTTGGTAATGTAAATTGGTCGATTCTTTGTTTCCATAAAAATTGCTGCTATATATCGACCAATTACCCCCAAACTAAGCATTTGGATTCCACCGATAAATAGAACAATTGTGGCCATTGATGGCCACCCAGCAACTGACGTGTTATTAATTAATGCTCGTACTACAATAAAAAATCCCGCAATAACAGCTAGACCAAAGGAAAACAAGCCTAAGAATGTCACGATGGTCAGCGGCAATGTAGAGAAAGAAACAATGCCTTCAATACCATACTTGGTTAAATTCCAAAAACTCCATGAAGATTTTCCAGCCACACGATCACGATCCTCAAAGGGGATATATTTAGTACTAAATCCGACCCATGTGAAAATTCCCTTTGAAAACCGCTGATTTTCAGACAAAGATAGAATAGCCTCAACCATTTGTCTCGTCATCACTCTATAATCACGTGCCCCCTCTACCAAATGCATTTGAGAAACACGATTCATCCATTTATAAAAAATGGTTGAAAACCACGTTCTTATAATTTTCGTCCTACGACGATCAACACGACGAGTTCCCACGGCATCATACGGACCGTTCATGACTTCATTTAACATTTCTGGTAATAATTCCGGTGGATCCTGTAAATCAACATCCATAACAGCAACATAATCACCATCTGCATGCTGTAATCCAGCATATAAAGCTGCTTCCTTACCAAAGTTTCGAGAAAAAGATAAGTAATGAACATTCTCATCTTTTTGATTTAATATCTTTAGAATTGACAAAGTTTTATCGTCTGAACCATCATCAATAAAATAAAAGTTTATGCCAATAGGCAATTCTTTTTTTACATCTTGCAACGTATCATAAAAAATGTTAATAGTTGCTTCTTCATTATGGACCGGAACAACTAAGGATAAAATTGCTGATTTGTTCTTAATACTCATCAAACACTTCTCCTAATCAAATCAATATGTATGGCACCCTGAAATGGGTGTCTTAGAACCTTTACTTCACATCATCATGTGCAAAGTTAAAGTCATCTGCCACACCAAATTCTTGGCGAACAGTGTTAAAGGCATCATTGAAAACCTGGTCCATATCAAAGTAACGATACTTACCCAAACGACCACCAAAGAGTACTTCAGGTGCCTCTTCACGAGCAGCCTTCACATATTGCTTATACAATTCAGTGTTCTTATCATCGTTAACCGGATAGTAAGCTTCCTTCGTGCGATCCCAGTCTTGTGGGTATTCACGCGTAATGATGGTCTTTCCTTCATCTGCCAAACCATCAAAGTGACGCCATTCCATTTGACGCGTAAAAGGTGTTTCAGCATCCGTATAGTTAATAACGGCATTTCCTTGGTAGTTATCGGAGTCAATCGTTTCGCTTTCAAAGCGCAATGAACGATACTCCAATTCACCAAACTTGTAATCAAAGAACTGATCAATCATTCCCGTGTAAAGAACACGTGGGAATTCTGTCATAAATTCATCCTTGTGATCGAAGAAATCAGTATCAGTCAGGACATCAATCAATCCATTTGAACGTTTAACCATGTTCTCAAAAATCTGCGTATAGCCACCAACAGGAATTCCTTGGTAACGGTGGTTAAAGTAGTTGTTATCGTAAATAAAACGAACTGGCAAACGCTTGATAATGAATGCTGGCAATTCAGTTGCCTTACGACCCCACTGCTTTTCGGTATAACCTTTAATCAAAGCCTGGTAAATGTCCGTTCCGATCAATGAAATCGCTTGTTCTTCCAAGTTACGTGGTTGACGATCACCCAACTCCTTTAAAGCAGCAGACTTTTGTTCTTCGATCTTAGCCTTAGCTTCGGCAGGTGTCTTTGTCCCCCACATTTGATAGAACGTGTTCATGTTAAATGGTAAGTTGAAGAGCTTACCGTTATAGTTGGCAACAACTTGGTTTTGGAAGTTGTTAAATTCAGCAAAGTTTTGGACGTAATCCCAAACTTCCTTGTTATCAGTATGAAAAATGTGAGCACCAAAATCATGAACAGTGATGCCGTTTTCCACGTGCGTATGTGTATTACCGCCAATAAACGGGCGCTTTTCAACAACCAACGAACGCTTACCACGCTTTGCTGCTTCGTAGGCGAAAGTCATCCCGAAGGGACCAGCACCAACGATTAAGTAATCATAATTTTTAGTATTAAACTTATTTGCCATTAGAAATGTACCTTTTTCTTAGAATTTGGAAGAAACTTACGTTTCAAAAATTGCGTGCCCTTGTCCAGCCAATTCGTCTTTTCAAGACAAATCACCGGGACTTCCGTATAAGAGTAGTTTCGAGTATTGAGCCAAGTATCCATTAACCGTTCTGACAAAAAACCAAAAACACGAGTATCTTGACCATGCAAAGTGGACAAGTCCACTTTTTCTTGCACTTTTCCCAAAACACCAAAAACAAACTCTGCGTAATCATCAAAAACTTCTTTTTTCATGATAAACATATTAAACAGATGCGCCTTTGTTGATCGCTCCATCCGTTGGAATCCCGGATAGAAGTCTGCGTAATCCTCTTGAATAACCTGCTCCATTATCGCATAAGGTTCATGAGCATGAGCATGAAGATAATGATTCCGCTGATTTTCAATGTAATAATTGCGTTCTTTTGGCAATATCAGATCATACTGACTCAACAAACTTTCAATGTTTTTGTGATTGAGCCGTTTAGCGTAATCATGGCCACCTTTTTGGCCTAGATAACGGCGATAATGAACCAAACCGACTGCATCTTCTTCGGCATTTTTCCACATCCAATAAATGCCAGTTAATTCATTAAAGTTCGGATTTTTAGTCGAAATGTTTTCGCCCTGGTCATCGCGCTGATAACCGGTTGGAATTTCTTCTCTTAAAGATGAACCAACCATCAATGGTTGGTAAAGCTTATCCTGGGGCATTTCATATGGTTTGTGTGTTGCAATATAAACTTTCATTGCTTCAGTTCCTCCTCCAAACGCATAATATGTTTCCGATAAAAGAAGAACATTAAAAGATACGGCCACAAATATATCCGAATGATAAAAATCGATGAAAACAAAACAAGAATAATCATAGAAATAAAGCTAATATGCAAACTCCGAGACCAGGATTGATCAACTAATTCTGGAGTAGCACCATTTAATTGACTTTCAATCAGAAATGAACGAGCAATTAAATTTCCTAATAACATTAACGCTGGAATTACAATGATCATTCCAAAAGTAGATAACCAACCTAGAAATTCAGACAAAATCGGAAAACCAGTTTGAGAGTAAACATGTTGAAATTCAAAATTTTGTGAAGCTGATATAGGAAAGTTCTCTATCGTAAAATATGAAGTAAACCCGGTACCCACTCCTAAAATAGGATGTGATAAAAAAGTTAATGCTAACCCTATTGTGCCACCCCAACGATTATCAGTACCCTGTTTAGCAAATAGAAACTGGTTAAGCATATTATGAATGACGCCAATTTTTAAATAAGCAGCAATTAAAAAAATCATTCCAATAAAAGCAATCCACAAAATTGATTTTCTTAACGCCCCGCGTGACCAAGATATCCATATAAAATAAGCAACAATTGCAGCTAAAATTCCGGTCGTAGTTTTAGCAAAAATCAAAATTAATAAAACAATAAAGGTAATACTTACATTAAAGATTAATTGCAATTTTGTTGAATTAATTTTAAGCCAAATTCTTTGGCCAGTCACTGTTATGCCTATTAGTATAGGGATATAGGTAACACTCAATAAATTTGCCAGATAAGAAGCTTCTGGCTCAAAGCCATTCACTCTTAATTGAGTTGCAGAGTATGAACCATTGCTATAAAAATCATAGCCTGGCATCGATTTCCAACGCTCCTCAAAAAACTTGGCTAACAAATTAACATAATCATTGAAAATATTTAAATGCACTGTAAGAAAAACTTGGGGAAACAGGACAAATATTAAATAAAATAAAAGCCCAATTATGCCAGCTTTAATAAATTGTTTTTCATCCTTTTCCGTAATAACAGTAACTTGAATCACTGCCCATGCTATGTATACAGCAAGTGTCCATCCTGCTAGAGTAATTGGCGAATGTAAAAGGCCCCATGTTACCAAAGTTTCACCTGTTTTGCGGTATGACAAAAACATTGCCAATAATTGAAAAAACCAAACGAATGCAGCAAGGAAAAATGCTTTAGGTGTAGGAATAAGATTTTTCATCCTATTTGGAAAACGATATAGCTGAATCAAAATGACAATAATCATAAATGGGAAACTGACCATTGCCATTGGCTCAGCAACTGAATAAGAATATGTCTTTGAAAAAAAAGTTATTGGTAAAAGAAAGTTAACCATAATCCTCAATTATTCCCGATTTCGAGCCACTTCATAATTTTGACGAATTCCTAAAATCAAGATAATGACGGTTGACAAAACAAAACCAAAAACAGCTCCAAACAATGTTAATTTCTTTGCATTCTTCAACGCAGAGCGAGTAACATCCGACCCTGTCGCTTTCGACAATACATCTGGCTTTCCCATGTCGGGGTACAGAGTTGGCCCAACATTAGCAAAAGTTTCTGCATAGACGTTTGCTAATGTCTTTGCTCGATAGGTTGTTGAACCAGAAGCCTGGAATGCAAGCGCCACAGTATCTGTTGGATTTTGAACATTTACGGCAGATGAAATATCACTCTTACTCATTTTAAATGGGAGTGTTTTTTGAACAGCAGTTACAATGGCGTCATCCTGGGCTACCTTTTGATAAGTTGGAATCAATGCCTTGTCTGCCTGAACACGCGAATTCGGATCACGGACATCCGTATTATTCTTAGCAATTAAAACTGTTCGACTAGCCGCAAAATTAGTAATGACCTTCCCAGATTTAGCGTACAGGAACCCTGAACCAGCAAAAACAATAACACACAGTACAATCAACCAGGCAAAATGCCAAAAGCGTTTAGCCAAATCAGTTAATGAAAATTCCATTTTTATTTCTCCTCGTTGGAAAATACAGTTTTATTTAAAAGGCTCCATCACCCTTGAAAATTGCAACAACTGTTAGAAACATAATTTTAAAGTCCAAACCTAAGTTAGCACGGTCAACATAATCGAGTTCAATTTCAGCCCGCTCTGGATATCCGATATTTGATCGTCCAGAAGCTTGCCAAAGGCCGAAAACACCGGGCTTGACAGACAAAAATTTTTGAATTCGTTTTTCGTCGCCATATTCAACCAATTCACTCTCAACCACTGGCCGTGGGCCAATAATTGACATATTCCCAATTAAAGTATTCCAGAATTGTGGCAATTCATCGAGTGACGTTTTGCGCAAAATCGCCCCAATTTTCGTAATTCGAGGGTCTTCTCTAGTCGGCAATTTATAACCATTATCAACAAATTTTTGATACAACTGGCTATCTGATTTAAGGATTTGATCAGCATTGTCAACCATGGACTGGAACTTATAAATTTTAAAATGCTTACCGCCCTGACCGACACGGTCTTGAGCATAAAAAACATGACTTGTACCCTTGCTAAACTTAATAATCGCCGCAATTACCAAAAAAATTGGTGAAAAAACAATTAAAGCTACAAAGGAAACAACAATATCTAAAATTCGTTTGGGAAGGCGATAAAACAGGAACTGTTTCAAAACCCCATCCTCCAATATTTAAAATTTAGTGCACAACAATTCTTATTATACCAGAATCACCCTATTAGCGGAAGGAACGCCAATTCAATAACCGTTTTAAAATAGGTGCATGAAGAATAACGAGTACAAGCAAGTAAACAAAACCACCTATGACCGTTTCAATCAATGTGCTCTTGATACCGATACCATGGTTAGCAACAAAGTATAGCACCGCAAAATACATTGCCAGCCCAGCCAACAAATAGCGCCATAGTCCAACGAAATGGGCTCGCACTTTCATATCGTTTCTGGTCACAAATAGTTGATAAGCAATAACAGCAAATTCTGAAATAGCTGTTGCCAATGCCGCCCCCTTAACGCCCCAAATAAAAATTAAAAAGAAATTCAGGAACACGTTTAAAACGGCACCAAAGGTTACTGACCAAGTATACTCACTTAGGCGTTTCGTAGGAATTAAGAACTGGTTACCAATAACATTCGACCAGCCGATGAAAACAATGATTGGTGTCAATAACACAAGGGCCGAACCAACGTCCCCCCATGATTTTCCTAAAAACCACAGCATTGCCGTTGGTCCAACTGCAGCAATTCCAAAGGCAAGTGGCACGGCAATTGCTGACACAAAATCCATTGATGAATGAATCGCCTTCTTCATCTGATCGTGTTCACCAGCAGCATAGTGGGCTGACATCCGTGGTAACATAACCATTCCCACTGATGTAACTAAAGCCAGGCAAACCTTAATAATTTTATCCGCATTATCGTAAATACCAGATGACGCAGTTGCCCCAGTAATAAATGGCAGCATTGTCTTATTTAGCTGCAAATAAATTTGCGTCGCAATCGTTGGTAAAAACATCATGAAAACAGGATGCCAGTGCGACTTTAAATTAAGTTCTTTCAACCTTGGCCAACGGAACTTGCCAATCAAATAGAACCACATCGAAAGATTACCAAAAACCTGTGACAAGGCTAGTAGCAAAATATAGGCACCAATATCAGTTGGCTTTTTTACCAAAACAAAAATCAAAACAGTCATCGCTAACTTAATCATCATGTTGCGTAAAACAGTTTTTTTAAAGTCTTCTAAACCGATAAAGTACCAGGAAATATCAACAATACCTGAAAAAATCACCCAAATTTGATACCAGAGAAATAATTCATTTTGGTGAATACGCTGATTAAACGCACCACCGGCATAAATGAATAGCACATACAAAATCAAGGCTACAAAACCTGCAATAAAGTGAATCGTCTGAATTTCCCAAAACTTTTTTTGCCGTAATGCTTCGTTCTTATGAACATAAGCGATTTCTCGAGAACCATAAGTAACAATCCCCAAACTTGCGATTAAGAGAAAATAAGTAACTAGTGAGTTCGTCCAAGAAGCCACTCCAACACCATTTTTCCCCAAAACACGTGCCAAATAAGGCAACGTAATAATGGGCGCAATAATATTCAGTAATTGATATGCTGCATTATAAAGATAATTTTTAGCAACTTGCATTTGACATGTCCTTAAAAAATTTAAATATATTGTTATAGTTTACTATACTTCGGCTCTTTAAACCAAAAATTCAATAAAAAGAAGGAAAACTAAAATATTTAGTCTTCCTTCTCACTTAAAATCATTGAGTTTTGTATTTTTCAAACGGCCTTTGCTTTTCCTTGATCATCAAGGTAGTACTGCTGACCATTGACCGTCACATACTGGTTCTTTTGCAAAGTGAAGTCACTTCCAAAGTAATATTGAGCATTACCAATTGTTTGCAGTCCCTGGTAACTGCGACCATCTGCTCCAGTATAGTACGTTCCGGTCGCATCACTCTGCCATGAGTTATCAATTCGTTCGCCATTTTGATCAAACCAATAATACGTACCGGCATACCAGCGCTTTCCGCTGCCAATTTGACCGTTATCAAACCAGCGATAACCATCATGGCCGCTAGCTCCTGTATAAATATAACCCGTATCTGCAGACCTTGCGATTCCTTGCGCGTTCACATAGTACTGTCGACCATTGACCGTCACATACTGGTTCTTTTGCAAAGTGAAGTCACTTCCAAAGTAATATTGAGCATTACCAATTGTTTGCAGTCCCTGGTAACTGCGACCATCTGCTCCAGTATAGTACGTTCCGGTCGCATCACTCTGCCATGAGTTATCAATTCGTTCGCCATTTTGATCAAACCAATAATACGTACCGGCATACCAGCGCTTCCCGCTGCCAATTTGACCGTTATCAAACCAGCGATAACCATCATGGCCGCTAGCTCCTGTATAAATATAACCCGTATCTGCAGACCTTGCGATTCCTTGCGCGTTCACATAGTACTGTCGACCATTGACCGTCACATACTGGTTCTTTTGCAAAGTGAAGTCACTTCCAAAGTAATATTGAGCATTACCAATTGTTTGCAGTCCCTGGTAACTGCGACCATCTGCTCCAGTATAGTACGTTCCGGTCGCATCACTCTGCCATGAGTTATCAATTCGTTCGCCATTTTGATCAAACCAATAATACGTACCGGCATACCAGCGCTTCCCGCTGCCAATTTGACCGTTATCAAACCAGCGATAACCATCATGGCCGCTAGCTCCTGTATAAATATAACCCGTATCTGCAGACTTTGCGATTCCTTGCGCGTTCACATAGTACTGTCGACCATTGACCGTCACATACTGGTTCTTTTGCAAAGTGAAGTCACTTCCAAAGTAATATTGAGCATTACCAATTGTTTGCAGTCCCTGGTAACTGCGACCATCTGCTCCAGTATAGTACGTTCCGGTCGCATCACTCTGCCATGAGTTATCAATTCGTTCGCCATTTTGATCAAACCAATAATACGTACCGGCATACCAGCGCTTCCCGCTGCCAATTTGACCGTTATCAAACCAGCGATAACCATCATGGCCGCTAGCTCCTGTATAAATATAACCCGTATCTGCAGACCTTGCGATTCCTTGCGCGTTCACATAGTACTGTCGACCATTGACCGTCACATACTGGTTCTTTTGCAAAGTGAAGTCACTTCCAAAGTAATATTGAGCATTACCAATTGTTTGCAGTCCCTGGTAACTGCGACCATCTGCTCCAGTATAGTACGTTCCGGTCGCATCACTCTGCCATGAGTTATCAATTCGTTCGCCATTTTGATCAAACCAATAATACGTACCGGCATACCAGCGCTTCCCGCTGCCAATTTGACCGTTATCAAACCAGCGATAACCATCATGGCCGCTAGCTCCTGTATAAATATAACCCGTATCTGCAGACCTTGCGATTCCTTGCGCGTTCACATAGTACTGTCGACCATTGACCGTCACATACTGGTTCTTTTGCAAAGTGAAGTCACTTCCAAAGTAATATTGAGCATTACCAATTGTTTGCAGTCCCTGGTAACTGCGACCATCTGCTCCAGTATAGTACGTTCCGGTCGCATCACTCTGCCATGAGTTATCAATTCGTTCGCCATTTTGATCAAACCAATAATACGTACCGGCATACCAGCGCTTTCCGCTGCCAATTTGACCGTTATCAAACCAGCGATAACCATCATGGCCGCTAGCTCCTGTATAAAGATAACCAGTGCCAAGAGGCATTGCGATTCCTTGTGCGTTCACATAGTACTGCCAACCATTCACTGTCACATACTGGCTCTTCTGCAGGGTGAAGTCACTTCCAAAGTAATATTGAGCATTACCAATTGTTTGCAGTCCCTGGTAACTGCGACCATCTGCTCCAGTATAGTACGTTCCGGTCGCATCACTCTGCCATGAATTATCGATTCGTTCGCCATTACTAAACCAATAATATGTACCGGCGTACCAGCGTTTCCCGTTGCCTAATTGACCATTATCATACCAGCGGTAACCATCATGGCCTTGGGAACCATCATACACATAACCATTTAATAGCTGGCTAGCAATCCCACTATAATCGATGGAAACATCAAAAGTACCACTTATACCGCCAAAGCCAGCGTTAGACGACCACTGCCACATACCATATTGACTATTCCATAAACTATTGATTGACGGATAATATGGATAAGCGGCCATCCAGATATGGTCGTTTGCCAGAAACCAAGTATTTAAACCATTATTATTTTTATAAGACGTATACGTATAGAGTGCTCCGTTTGTAAAACCACGATTTTTAAGTTGGTCATTAAAAGCCCAACTATTTCCAGAGACATCTCCGCCCGTCGTCGAACTATCTTCCAAGTCATTAACCATTAAATCGCTGCTATTAAAACCGAGTTGGCTGGCATAATCGGCAAAGAAATTTGCTTCTGACCGGGCACTATTTTGATTATTAAAAGTAGAGTAGTGATATGCTGAAACCTTCAAACCAACAGCACGCGCATTATTAACCTGACTCGAGGCATACGGATTTCGATAGTATGTCCCTTCTGTCAGCTTAACAATAATACCTCTAACACCATTATTTTTCATGATTTGAAAGTCGTTTGTTGAAAGGTAACCATTGTTTGAAGAAACATCCACAACATCCATTCGGGGTAAGCCAGCTTGCCCCCCCGTAACTCTTGGCACACCGTCAGCGTGTACTTGTATTTGATTTTGGTCAACCACTAATCCAAAGGTTGAGATAGCGGCTAATGTCAGTAACCCATTTTTTACATTCATGTTTCTTTTAATTCCTTATTGATGATAGTTTTGCTTAGCATAATCAACGGGTGACATTCCCTGTTGTGATGCTTGCGTAATAATTTGCTTAATATCACTTGGTGCCCACTGATCAGCTGGCAAACCAGCCGCCTTCAACTGAGCTGTTACCTGTTGAATCGTTGATGAATCAACCGTTTGACCATTCAATGTTTTATTTGGATCATAACTAGCTGATGTTTCTGGGTTGGCACCCTTTTGACTGGTTGCAGAAGATGATGCTGAGCTACTTGAACTAGTACTTTTAGTTGCAGATGACACTGCTGAAGAGGTTGAAGCCGAATTCGATGAAGTTGCTGACTGTTTTGAATTGTGATTAGTCCCTAACGCATAGCCACCCATAGCAATGGCAACTACGACTAAAATAAAACCAATAATTGTCCCAATTTTTTTCATAAAAATTCTCCTTGAGTAATCGTTCTTTCAAAGGTGACCTAGCCTAAGAAAGTCAGCCAAGCCTATCACTGAATATTCTACACTATCGAACTCTTTTTTTGCAGGTTTCAAGCTATTCTTAATTTTCATTTAATAAAATAAAAGTAGTCCGAACTAAAAAAGCGCTGTCATGGATTCATGACAGCGCTTCAACACTATTTTCCAATAAATTCATTCAACATACTAGTAGCAATCCCAAAGTAAACCAGGATAGCCGCCCAATCAACCACGGTCTGCACCAACGGTCCATTCACCAATGCTGGATCCAAATTCACTTTACGCAGTGCTGCCGGTACCAAATAAGCCAACAGGGCTGAAAGCAGAATCGCAACGGTTGCAGACAAGGAAACGGCTAGGGCCAAACCTTCATTATCTTGCCAAAGGAAAACAAAGACGAAAAGGACTATACCCGCTAAGATGGCTAACACAAAGGAAGACAGCAACTCAGAAATCAGATTCTTCCAAAACGACTTATCCGTGCTTGAACCAAAGTGGCGGACAGCCAGAGCCAAGGACTGCGTCCCTGCACTACCAGCAATCCCAGCAATAACCATGATAAATGCTGCCAGAATTGGTGCCTGACGGATCGTGTGCTCAAAGCTAGCGACGAGGGCGACGGAAATCAGGCCCAAAACCAACAGTGCCAAGAACCACGGCATCCGCTTCAAAGCAGAATGCCAGGGACTATCATCGGTATCAGAAACATCGACGGCAGCTAAACCTGAGTACTCCTCAACTGCTTCTTCGTCAATCACATCAACAATATCATCAACTGTAATGATTCCTAACAAATGTTGATCGTCATCGGTCACCGGAATAGCAAAGAAGTTGTAGTCGGCCACGACTTGGGCAACTTCTTTTTGATCATCACCCGCCTTGACCGAAATAACCCGGGTATTAGTAATTGACTCAATCGTCATCTCATCCGGATGTGTGAGTAAGTCCCGCAAGGAAACAATTCCAACCAGGCGATGGTTTTCATCAACCACATAAACATAAATGATTGACTCAGCCTCTTCTGCCTGCTTTTTTACTTGGGCTAGAACGTCTTTGACTACTGAGCCAGCATCTACTGCCAAGTATTCAGTCGCCATTAGGGCCCCGGCCGTCTGGTCCTCATACTTAATCAAATTTCTGATTTCCTGAGCTTCTCGATCAGGCATCAATGCCAAATACGTTGAAGCTAACCGGGCCGGCATGGCTTGGAACAAATCAGCTTCATTATCGGCAAACATTTCAACGAGGATGTTGGCGCCCTTTTGTGGTGGCACCTCCTGCAAAAGATCAACGACTTCTTCAGCATCGCCTTCCAAGTTATCAAAAACAGTCGCAAGCGTTTCGTCATCCATGACCCGCCAGGCAACCTCCCGAATATTCTTCGAAAAGCTAGCGTAAACCTGGCCCTTTTCAAAGTCGTGCAGGGTCATAAATTCGGTCATAAAATCATCGTCTTGTCCGTTTTCGAGCAAATCCGTTAAGGCATGGACAGCTTGTTGGACTTGCTGCTCATTGTCTAATTCCATGAAAGGATTCCTTTCCACTTCGTTTATCTTCCTTGAAAATACTACAAAATCAGCTTAGCTTCAACCTCATTCGTATACGTTTTTACCCTTGAATGTCCTTTAATGCCTGTAAATCGGCCGGTAAATCCGTTTGCAGATGACGGTTTTCTTCAATAAAAGGATCATAGAAGGTCATTTGGTAGGCGTGCAAGGCCTGACGCTTCAACCCATACCACAAAGGTCCGCCATACAGGTCATCTCCCACCAACGGAAAGCCGATGTGAGCAAAATGAACACGAATTTGATGAGTCCGTCCGGTATGCAACTGAACCCTAACCCGGGTCATCGGCTGATTTTCATTATTAGTGTACCGATGTTCTACCCAATATTCCGTCTTTGATAATTTACCGTCGGGTGTAACCGTGCGCTTGATAAAGTCACCCGGCAAACGGCCAATCGGTTCCTCGATCAGGCCATGATCGTCTGGCAAATGGCCAGAAACATAGGCTGTGTAGAACTTTTCCACCGAATGATCTTGCAATTGTTGGTCCAAAACGGCGTGAGCAAAACGGTGCTTGGCTAACAGTACAATCCCGGAAGTGTCGCGGTCAAGACGGGTTACGACGTGGGGGACCAAATCTTCGGCGCCCTCATCAAGCAAGTGCCCCTTCACCTGGTTGACCAACGTATGTAGTCGATCGGCATGTCCTGGGACAGTGGTAACACCGTATGGCTTATCAACAGCCAAAAAATGTTCATCTTCATAGATCACAGCCAATGGCGTGAAATCGGGAACGACCAAGTCATTGCCCGTTTCAACCGGCATCACAATCGTGACTAGGTCGCCATCCTGAATATAATCGGAGGTATAAACCTGTTGGTCATTCACTAAAATGGCACCGCCATTATGCTTCATTTGTGAAAACATCCGGTGTGAAACACCGTGACTTTGTAAGAAAGAGCGGACCTTCCGTTCTTCTTTTCCCTGATATGTCCAAGAAAATTTCATACTAATTTATCTGTGCCGGTCTGTCAACCAGCTCCTTTCAATTCCATGCAAAAACAGTATCTTTGTTCAACCAGACACCACCCCTGCCACTTATTCAACGTCTTCATCACTGCTGTCAGCGATAAAGGCCTGTTTCACCCGACTCCAAAAGTCTAAATGACGGAAGGAAGCAAAATGAACTTCTTTTTCGGCCACCTCAAATTCAACGGCCTCAATGCCCTCGGCCAAAATTTCTAACTGATCACAGGTCAACAAAAAAGCTTTGGTTTTGGGTCGAATGGTAATTTTCTGTCCCGCCGGGACCACTAATGGTGACCCCAACGTTCGAAAGACCCGATTATTAATCGACGCAATTTCAGACATTTGGATTGCCTTTAATGATGGGTGTAAGACTGCCCCACCATTGGCCTTATTGTAAGCAGTTGATCCAGTTGGCGTTGCAATGGCGACACCGTCCCCCCGAAAGCCCTCAAAGAGCCGGCCACTTAAACAAATATCGGCGACCATTGTGCCAACTGGCTGTTTAATCGTCCCCTCATTCAAGGCCAAATATTCCTGCCTGGCACCATCGGCCATCACAGTTGTCATCTTCAACAACGGGTAAGAAACACGCTGGCCTTCATCTTGGACTAAGCTTTTCACCAGTTCCTTGACCTCACTGCCCAGCCAGTCAGTATAAAATCCAAGATGACCGGTATGTAAACCAACGAAACGTAGGTCGTCATTGCCATCGATATATTCTTGAAAGGCTCCAAGTAAGGTGCCATCCCCACCAACAGAAATCACTAAATCGGGGTTTTCCCGGTCCAAAGCAATTCCCTGGGCTTTCAATTCTTTTTTCAGGTCGGCCACAATGGCAAGCGACTGGGCCTGATCATTATTGTATAAGGCGACTTTCATGCCTGCTCCTCTAAGATCTTTTTTCTGCTTGCTAATCAAAAGGCCGGCCTAAGCCGGCTCTTCTTAATCTTTGGCCTTTATTTCTGAAAATTCTTGTTCCAGTGAAAAGGTCTGATTGGAAATTTCCGTTAATTCTTCGGCCATCTCCGGTGAAATCTCACCATGCTTATAGCGCAAATCATGTTCGATTGTTGCCCAGAAGTTCATTGCCAAGGTTCTGATTTGAATTTCTGCTAAAACCTTGTGCTCCCCATCTAATAAGGAAACAGGGTACTCAATCACCATATGGTATGACCGATAGCCTGAAGGCTTAGCGTTCATCACGTAATCGCGTTCTTCCAAAATGGTAAAATCAGTCCGCTTGCGTAAGATTTCCACAACCGCATAAATATCTTCAATATATTTGGTCATAATCCGCAAACCGGCAATATCTTGCAAATCGAGGGCCAGACGGTCTTCATGCAAGTGCCGACGCACAATTTTTTCTTCAATTGACGCCTGGGACTTCACCCGACCCGTAACATACTCAACCGGCGTTGGCTGTCCGTCCTTTTGGTACTGTGCGCTGAGATAATTCAACTTCACTTTTAGCTCTGCGACGGCCTGGGTGTATGGTTCAAAAAAACTTTCCCACTCCACTACTCGGTCCTCCTTGAAACGTTGGCAATTTGCTTACCAAGATCACTTCCTATTTTACCATAAGTTTGCTGGCCCCTTGAGATAATAAAAAACAAACAACCGGTCAGTTGTTTGTTTTCTGTTGAATATTTAAACGTTAATTAGAGCAAAATTTCTTTTTTGTTCTTGTTAGCCAATGAAGCAGCGCCAATAACACCAGCATCATTGCCCAATTCAGCCAACTTAACAACAGTTGAAGTTCGAACAGTTGGGAAGGCAAACTTTGTCCAGTTCTTTTCAACACGTTCGCGCAAGAATTCACCTGCTGCAGCAACACCACCACCGATCACGATAGCTGATGGGTTCAAGATGTTTGAAATGGAGGCAGCTGCATAACCCAAGTAGTAAGCCAACTTATCAACCGTTTCGTTAGCCAAATAGTCACCTTCTTTGGCCAAATCAAAGATAATCTTTGAAGTTACTTCTTCACCATTATCAATCATCCGGTTTAACTTTGATTCACCAGCATACTGTTCAGCAAAGTCCTGTGCCAAGTGAACAACACCGGTTGCAGAAGCGTATTGCTCCAAGCAGCCATAGTTACCACAAGTACACAAGTAACCATTTGGCTCAACGATAATGTGGCCAACTTCACCACCAGCACCGGCAACCCCATGAATCAATTCATGGTTGGCAACCAAGCCACCACCAACACCAGTTCCCAAAGTAATGAAGGAAACATCGGCATCGTTGTTACCAGCACCCTTCCAGGCTTCACCTAAGGCAGCAACGTTGGCATCGTTATCGATGGTTAAGTCAAAACCAGTTCCAGCTTGGATTGGCTCCTTAACCGCTTGTTCTTGTGCCCAGTTCAAGTTGTAGGCACCCTGAACAGTTCCCTCTTCACGGTTAACTGTTCCAGGAGTTCCCATACCAATGCCAATCACGCGGCTCTTGTCCAATTGGTACAAGTCCAAGTGATGATTAATTGATTCAATAATGTCAGGGACGATATGCTTACCGTCTTCCAAAATGTTGGTTTGAATTGACCACTTTTGTTGGACTTCACCCTCGTCAGTCAAAATCGCAAACTTAATGGTAGTTCCACCGAGGTCAACCCCGATTAATTTATCTTTTGCCATAATTTACTGTAGCTCTGCCGCAGTGGCCTGACAGAACATTCCTCCTGTATCTTAGATTACTCAGTTATTTTAACAAAGGTTGTCCACCTTATGCAAGCGTTTACAAAAAAACAACATAAGTTATTTTTCAAACAATATTATTCTGATTGTCCAATCAATCCAACTAAAGAAAAATCAGCCGACCATAAAATTTATTGCACACTACTTGCGGCTAAAAAGTCCGGACCAGAATAATCCCCAGTCAGCTTTGCCTCCTGGTCATGCTCCTTGGCCAAGATAACTTTCATTTTTTGGTAGTCTTCTTTTAGAAGCACATCGGCTTTGTAAAGGTTATCAACTTCCAAAGCGGCCATTTCAATATCCCAGAGACGCTTGCCTAAGTGAATGAACACGTCATAAGTTTTTAAGTACTGTAAAATATCGTAAAAATTTTTCATCAAAATTCCCCGTTTCATGCAGACCTAATTTTTGGCCTTAACAAACAGTCGGCGAAACCCACCTGACTTGCCTGCCATTATACGCTGACAAAGCCGATTACGAAAGTCCCACCGGCCGCCTAGCCGAAATTTCAAGCGTTTTATGACCAGCCAAAAGAATTAAAAGTCCATTTTGGACCTGGTAGCCAGGATATTCCTGCTGCAAAGCCGACTGATAGAGACGAATTTGGCCAGTATATTGGTGGCGAATCTTGGCCAAGCCCTCATTTTGCTTTGGCCCTGGCGTTTTCGCCACATAGTCTGTCTTGTAATCAAAGAGCGTAATCGTTTTTTGCTGGTCATCAATAAAGTAACCGTCAATGATTCCATGAATTAAAATTGGTTCCGTTTCGGTTAAATCAGGATAGACCTGGTTAGCAGGCACCAACATTGAAAATGGATTTTCCCGGTGCAGTGTTTTTGAATGACGAGCAATTGTTTGTGCCATGTCCGTCTGTAAGAAGTCCAGAATCTGATCCAAATCAACCAGAGTAGCCACCTGGTCCAAAACCTTGCCATCCGTCACCAAACTAGCCAACAGCTCTTCAAGGCCAGCCAACGTGTAGGGTTGGTTAAAATCAATCAACTGTAAAATCAGATGGGTCGCGGTCCCCACCGCAGTTGGCGCTGGCTTAACTTGACCGTCCTCTTCAAAGGCTGGTACCGGTAAGGTATCGGTCGTGAGTACATGAGCCGTCGGATCCAAGACACGCTGGTCAGGACGGTGACTGGCACTTTCTTCGCTTGCCGACTGAGCAAACCAGTTGGGCTCGCTTTTCCTACTGTTATCCAAGACAGCATTGCCTCGGGATGGTTGCTGCTTGTTCGTGGTCCTCTCTTCGAATCGCTGCCACTTTTCCGCCACCGGCTGCTGGGATGTTGCGCTATTTTCACTCTCAGCAGAATGAGACGGCCATGGCATTTGGTGACCGGCCTGATCCAAGGTTAACTTTGCCAATTGACTTTGGTCCGGATCCTCAAAGAGACTCTTAATTTCAGAGACTGATTGATAGGCGGCTGTTTGGGTCGCTGGCCAGTTAGGATATTGGTAATTCAAACGGTCACGCAGAAGGTCGCTGTCAATTGGCTGCTTCGATGTGCCAGCATTTGCTGGTCCAGCAGCCGGTGATATGGCTGACGAGCCAGCTGATTCCACCTTCAAGGGGCCAACTTCTTCTTCTGGAATAATGGCGACTTGAATTATGCCAGTTTGTGGCGTTTGAGTTGATGGCAACCGTGGCGTTTGGACCTCGCCCAGCCACTCAGTCAGCGCTGGCACCTGCAACCGAGCCAAAGTGATCAACGTCCAATCCAAGTAAGACTTGGACCGAAGACGTAAGTCGCGACCTAAGAACTGCCCAGTTGTTGACCGCGCCTCAAGATAAAGCGCCCGTGGCCGGGCACTTTCATCTTCTTGCTTAGCAACAGTACCGACCAGATAGAGCTGCTGTTTGGCCCGAGTTAAGGCCACGTAATAAAGGCGCATCTCCTCTGACCAAGCCTGTCGTTGCAAAGCTTCCTTGACGGCATACTTTGCCATTGTCGCTACCTTAACCTTGGCATTTGGTTCCAAGTAATCAATACCAACACCGGCATCTTTTTGCACTAAGAAGTCCCCTTGCATATCGCGGGCATTCAACTCCTTTTCAAGCTCTGGCAAAATTACGATTGGAAATTCCAGCCCCTTAGAAGCATGGATGGTCATCAAGGCAACACTTTCCTCGGCCGCTTCTTGGGCGACTTCGCCCACTTCCTGGCCGTTCTTTTGAATTTCTTCAATGTATTGGATAAAGGCGTACAGCCCTGATTGGCCGTTCTCTTGAAAAGCACCGGCCTTTTCATACAGGGCGTGCAAATTAGCTTGCCGCTGGTTCCCGCCGGGCAGGCCACCAACATAATCCAGCCAACCGGTATCCTGGTATATCGCCAAAACCAAGCCAACCAAATCATTTTGCCGAGCCAATGATTGCCAGGAACCGAGCATCTCCAAGAATTTTTGGCTGCGGGCATGCTGCTGGGCATCCGCTACCACGGCGGTATAGAAATCGTGCTGGCGGTCAGCCAAGCGAACTTCCGCCAAATCATTTTCATCAAAGGCAAAAATTGGTGATCGCAAGACGGCCGCAAGGGCAATATCCTGATGAGGATTATCAACAATTCGCAAGAGGTCAAGGACTAAGTACACCTCCATGACCTGGTAGTAGTTTCCAACCCCATCCGACTGGACTGGGATACCAGCCTGATTTAACGTGCGCAATAATTCAACATAACCAGTCTTTGACCGCGTTAAGATCGCGATGTCGGAAAACTTGACTGGACGCATCAAACCGGCCGTTTGATCATAGACTTCCCCGGTTTGAATCAATCCCTGGATCTTTTGTGCTAAGTATCGGTACTGACTGGCCCGTTTTTCGTTATTATCGGCTGCTACCCCCGTCTGATTTTCACCACGATCATCAGTCACAAAGGCATTTTCCTCCAGTTTTGCCTGTTCGATGATATCCAGCTGAAAAATCGCTGGCACCATTTCCGGATAGGAGGCTGCGGCAATCAATTTAGCAGAATCCTGGTATGGAATATCACCCAGCTCTTCATCCATCAATTGGGTGAAAATCTGGTTAATCACTGTCGTCACGTTATTTTCTGATCGAAAGTTTTCAGCCAATTCAATTCGTTCATCTGGGCTGTCCTCCCTAGCGAAGTCAAAGTATTTACCGGTAAAGAGCGACGGATCTGCCTGACGGAAACCGTAAATGCTCTGCTTGACATCCCCGACCATGTACATATTTTCACCGTTTGACAAGCTTTTCAAGAAGCTTTCCTGGAGTCGGTTAATATCCTGGTATTCATCAACCAGGATTTCTTGAAATTGGCTTTGCACCAAGTTCAACACATCTTCTTGCTGTAAAATCAGCAAGGACAACTGCTCGGCATCTGAAAAGTCCAGCAAGTTTTCCTCCCGCTTCTTAGCAGCAAAAGCAGTCAAAAACGTCTGCGTCACCGTCACCAGCGTTCTCACTAACCGGTCACCGGCCACATTGACCTGTTGCCACTGATTTTCTGTCAAAGCAAAAATAGTTTGGTTCAGGTTAATAACTGCGCCAACACGACCAGATTTAGCAAAAAAGGTGCTAAAGCCGGCTCTAGCTTCATCCAACAGTGCTGCTAAGTCAGGATCCTCCTTAAAGACCTTGGCCGTCTTCGCTTGTGGAATTTTGCCCCATTCGGCTGCAATCAACCCCCGTAGAGTATCAAAGGATTGGTGTTCGGTTAACGCCTGTTGAATTTGATGGACCCTATCCAAGGTATTCTGGACAAAATTGGCTGTCTTTTCTAACTCGCTAATGCCCTCGATGTCTTGCAAGATTCCAGTAAAAACCTGGTCCGCCTGGTTAAAAGTTGCCAAAATTTTTGGTGCTAACAACTTTTGAAAGTTGTTCTGGTCAACTAGCGCTGGCCTTGAAGCAGCCACTGATTCTGAATCTGTCTCAGTCTCCAAGGCTAACTTCGTCTGTAAACTACCGCTGTTAGTGGCTTTCATCGAGGCCGGCTGACTCTGCAACTCACCGTTGTCAGGGTCACCCGCCAAAGAGGCCAGCCACTTTGAACCGTCCGGCCGGGCTAAGGCAAAATCAGCCAGTTTTAAGACTTTTTCTTTGAGGTTCTGATCCTGATTTGGATTAGCAAAATTATTGACTAAGGCCAAAAAAGCTTCATGGTCAGGATGGCTTTGGTCATAAAAATCAGCAAAGACCGTCCCAATCACCCGGTCCTTTAGCAGGTTCAGCTCCGCCTGATCGGCTAAGAGCCGGTAACTAGGATCGAGACCAATTTTATAGTAGTACGTATCGATGAGTTTCAGCGCAAAGGAGTCGATAGTCGAGACATTCGCAACGGGTAAAAGTGTCAACTGATCCAGCAAAAAACGTTTTTGCTGGTCATCTGTCACCTGGCCAATTTGTTCCGTAAGCGCTACTTCTAACCGTTCCTTCATTTCCGCAGCAGCCGCGTTGGTAAAGGTCACGATTAAAAATTCATCAACACTGGCACCGGCTAAAATTTTTTGAACTAAGCGTTCAATGAGGACCGTTGTCTTACCGGAACCAGCCGAGGCCGCCACTAGGATATTGTGGCCGCTATGGCTAATTGCCTTGGCCTGATTTTCGGTGTATCGTCTAGCCATTTTCACCATCCTCTTCTGCTTGTAACTGTTTGATAACTGCTTGCTTCCGACCGGTATACTTCGGCACCTGGTAATGGTCCCCCAAGACCTTATCAAAGCGCATGATGTCCTGATAGGCGGAATATTGTAGGGCGCTTTCAACCGGTCGAATTGGAAATTGTCCAGCCTGAATCTTTGCGGCCGCTTCTTGCAAGAGTTCTCGGTTTTTCTTAGCTAATAGCGCGAAATCAGCAGCGGTAATCGTTTCCGATGTGGCCGTTGGCTGTCCATCCTTTGACATCGTTAACTGATAATAGCGCGCCTTTTCCTTTGGCGCCAGTCGTTCCAATTCGTCTAGGTAATCAGGATTATCCAAGGCCAAGCCCCGGTACTGAAAGCTTTGACTAGTGGCTTTACCAGCCAACAATTCATCCACATCACCGCGGAATTTAGCCAGTGGAATCACCTCTTGCTGGATTGGGGCAAAGAAAGCCCCGCCAACGTTTTGAATGCCCAACTGCTTGGCGTTTTCCTGAACAGCCTGCCAGTAAGTCAGCAATTGTAGCTGCAGGCCATTGGCTGCGTCACGATAACTAAAAGTTTTTTTGGATGTCTTGTAATCAACCAAAGTGGCAAAGTTCCCAGCTGGATCTTGTCGGTCTAATCGATCAATCTTACCACGGACAATGACCTCCCGGTCCCCCTCACCTAAACTCAAGGCCATCAAATCACCCTGAGGAAAGCCGAAGAGCGTTTCAACCCTGTCTGGGACAGACTGGTTGGTTTGAGCTGCCTGCGTTAACTGCTTGAGCAATTCCTGGGCAACCTGGTCCAAATACTTGGCCACTGTCTTACCTTGCCCATCCTCATTTAACTCAGCAAATGGCGGTTCCTGGACTAGCCGCTCTAATTCACCTTGAACAACTGCCTTAATCTCTGCTGGTGTCAGGTCGCGGAGACTTTCCTTCTTTTCAATCAGGTTGAAAATTGCCTTTTCAAAGAGGTCATGATAAATAATCCCCGTCGAAGCAGCATCTAGCTCGGCACTTGGCCGTTCCTGCAAGTGCAAACCATATTTCAAGAAGTATTCATAGGGATTTTGATAAAAGGCTTCAATTTGTGAAATTGAAACCCGCAGGGGCCGCTGAAATAACTCCTTGGCCAAAGCAGGGGTCAAAATCCGGGCCTGATTTTGGTAGTGGCGACTCGACAAAACCCTGTCAACCTGGCCGCCTAAACCGGTATCGGCCAAAGTATCTCGGACAATTTGAAAATCAGTTTCCTGGCCGACAATATCAGTCATCTTAGCCAATTGCGAAAGCGTCGCTGCTGGTGTACCCAAGTAATGCGCCGTTAAATCAGCCAAATTCTTAGCCTGCCCTGCTACAGGTTGCACTGGTACCAAAAAGAAATTTAGCAGGCGACTATAGTAAGGCGACATCTCATTTTGCTGACCTTCCTGATTTAACAGTGGGTAGGACAAAACGACCTTTGACGAAGCGGCCTGCAGCGCTCCATAGAAAACCAAGTTTTCTTCGGCCATCTGGGCTGCAGCGGTTTGTCGCAAATAACGTGGTGTTTCTTGTTCGGCCAATGCCGGCTGGACGAGCAGACGATCTTGATCCGTCAAAACGGTCTTATTCTTAACCTGTGCTGGCAAAGCCGACCGGGTCCCTCCAATAAAGTACAAAATTCGGTACTTTTGACTCTGCACGATTCCAGCCTCTGAAATGGTTAACTGGTCTAACTGGTTAGGAATCCCGGTAAACTTCCCTCCGGCAAAGCCTGATTGTAGTGCTGCCAAAAAAACCTGGCGGTCAAAGGCTTGCTCACCGGCGACCTGAACCACTTGGTCCAAAATATTAATAAAGAGCTGCCAAACTTCCATGACCTGTTGTGCCTTAACCAAGTCACCAGCTGCCACCAAAGCATCCCGATGGTTAATAATCGCCTTTTTAACCTGAAATTGATCAAGGTAAGCCATCAAAAAACGGGCCCCAGCGCTTAACGTTTTCGCTTGCTTTAATCCTTGGTGCATGGCATCGAGAGCTTCCACCACGAAACCCTTCAACAAGTTCAGGCGGTGGTTAACCCGTTGATCTTGGTCAAAGCCAGGGCGATCGGGCTCACCGTTATCCTCAAATAAAATAAACTGTGCCTGCCGGTCATGCCATTTTCGTGCAGAGGGACGATGGCCAGCCAAATAATTATCCAGGTAGGCCACGGTTTCAAAATAAATATCATCACTAATCAACTGGCCGTCTTGACTGGGACGCAAGAAACCAGTTTTCAAAATTGTGAGAATATTTTCCGGATAAAAGGCCTGATTGGCAGGACCAAGCAACTTCGTCACCAATTCAACCAAGGGATGGTTTCCCATCTTAATGTCATTATCTAAGAAATACGCCAGGTCAAATTGGTTCATCACTGCCGGTAAATGCTTGCTATAAGGGCCCAAGTCGCGGGCTAAAACCAAAATATCCCGTAAACGAAGGTCGGGTTGTTCTTGTAAATCTTGACGAATCCGCCGAGCCACCTCTTCTAATTCCGTCACAGTATTATCCGCCACAAAGGCTTGTAAATCAGGTTCAACCTGTTTTTCTTCAGGCTCTTGATAGGAGCCTAACTTAGCCCAAACCGGTAATAGGATTTCCTTCGTAGTTTTTCTTGTTTTGTTTTCTGATACCGACTTAGTTGCAGCCTGCTTTTCAGCAGGTTCGACAGGGCGATCAGCCACCAAGTCAAAAGGCTGCCTTTGCCGGCCATCCAAAACCGTGATATCAATTTCCTTGTGCTTGGCGCGTTTGATAATGGTCAAAGCTGTTGTCAGCGGTTTGGCATAAACATCCCCAGACTCAAACGTGGTCAACTGGTCTTTGTCACCCAAGATGGCCAAGGTCAAATCAGTTTTTTCAATCAAAAAATGAATCACGGACCATTCACCAGCCGTAAAACCGGTAAACCCTTCAAGATAGATGACAGTATTACTTAAGTCCAAGTTCTCGCTTTGCTCAACAAAATAAGGTAGGGCTTCTTGGGCCAACAAATAGCGCTCCGCCAAGGCCTCGTTGAAGGCGTCTGCTACAATTGCCAAATCGCGGAGCTTCTGGTTCAAGTTTTTGGTCTGCAAGGGATTCGTTTGCCCACTTTCCTGGACCTGGTCCAAGATAGCCAGCAAATCCTGAGGACTGATTTCTGCGCCACGTAATTCAGCTAACTGACTAACCAAATTTTGCACAAAACCTTTTTTGGCTTGCATTCGGGCAAAAGTTGGCAAGAGGCTGGCATTCTCTTTTAAAATTTGAGAAACCAGCACAAAAAGACCCGCCTCTCCCAGTACTGGTGGCTGGACCTTCCCTTCTGCCTGTAAAAAACGCCAAGCTAACCGGGTTAACGAGTAAACCTGAACCTGAGATTGTGCAAAAACTTGGTCTGCCGAATAACCCTGAGCCCGAGCCAACCGTTTTAAGACGTCAACTTCCGCATCAAACTTCACATGATTAGGCACCACGTAATAAATATCACGCCGGTCCTGGTGGACCAGCTGGTTGTGAATTTGTTCAACCAGTTGTTGCCGGCTGTCTACCTCACCCGGTGTCAATAAAATCGTAACCGCCATGTTATCCCCTAATCTATTTTAGTTATGTTTATTATACAAAAAAGAACACGCTTCCGTGTTCTTCTAACTTAGTCAACGACGATCTTTTAACCGCTGTTGCATCAAATATTGGTAACGAGAATACCAAACATCGACGTACCCTTGCGAAAATGGTCCTTTTTCGTTATTAATCCAGTCAACCAAAATTTTAACGTGTGCCTTTAAAATTTGATCAACCTCTTTAGGGTAATGCCATTGTTTACTATGGGCCGCATACTCATCCGCATCTAAGAGATGTTTTTCCCCATCTGGGAAAACCTTAACGTCCAAATCATAATCAATATACTTGAGCGCTTCTTTATCCAAAGTGTATGGTGAGGCTAAGTTACAGTAGTAAGATATCCCGTTATCGCGAATCATCGCGACGATGTTAAACCAGTACTTCTTATGGAAGTACAAGATAGCCGGTTCGCGAGTTACCCAGCGCCGACCATTATCTTCTGTCACCAAAGTATGGTCATTTAGACCAATAATGGCATTCTCACTGGTTTTCAACACCATCGTGTCACGCCAGGTTCGATGCAGCGAGCCGTCATGCTTATAGCTTTTGATCGTGATGACATCCCCTTCGCGCGGTCCGCGACTTGGCTTATCAACAATCATGCTCGTCCCACTTTTCTGACAAAAATTCCTTTTCAATTATACCATAATTTTAAAATCAGTTGGCTAATATGGTCAATTTTTTCTAAGAAGAGGATGCAAGTACCTTGTTATTCCTCTTCAAAATCAATTGTTTCCAGAGCCTGCTCAATTACCTCACCGCGATAACCCTTGGCATACAGACCCTGCTTCACCTTATAAAATCGGTCTCGAGCAGCAAGGCGCTGATGATGGCGAGCGAGCTTTTCTGCCTGCTTGTTGGCATTTTCTTGCTCATCGTCTACATCATTTGCAATATCTAAATCATTGATCACCTGATTAGCCAAATCATAGGCAAAACCTTTTTGCACCAAAGCTTGCGCAACTTTTTGTTGACGAACTATTGTCGAATCCCGTCGATGGGTCCGCGCTAATTTTTCTGCCATCTTTGTTGCAACTAAAACTTGGTCTTCTTCTGCAAAGTCTAAGATAGCGTTTTCGATAATGTCTTCTTGGACACCGGCCTGCTTCAAATCCTGCGCAATCCCCCTTGGTCCCTTAGGATTGAAGACTTGTTTCGTGGCGACATAATGCTTAGCATAAACCGTATCGTCTAATAGTCCCTGCTGGCCCAAGTGGCTGATGACTTGGTCGATGACACCAGCTTCGACCTTCTTTTGCCTCAGCCGATCTTTAACCTGGCGAACAGTCCGCAAGGCAGGACTCAAATAGTTCAACGCAATTTTGAGACCCTGGTCAACCTTTTCCGCTTTCTTTAGTTCGTCAATCATAGCATCATCAAGTTGACGGCCCTTCAAAAGACCAAACTTTGCCAAAACATTTTCGGACAGCCCAAAGGCAAACTGCCCATCTAATTCGATATTATAGCGGCCATTTCGCTTTTGTGTAGCAATTTTCGTGATTGTTTTCATAGGTCTATTTTACGAAGCTTTGCCTAAAAATACCAGTCATGCAAGACCAACAGCGACAAGCAATTGCTGTTCAAATTAGACTCACAGCAAAGTTTTTCAACTGATTTTCATTAGAAAATATTCAAATTAATTAGAATCAATCTTATTTATAGCGTTTCAAGCAAAAGAGCGGTACAATGAAAAAAGTAAAATTAGGAAATGAGGAATTGCTACAATGCCAATTAATCCGAAAGTCGCCCAAGATGTCTGGAAAGACATCGGGCAAAGCGTCCAGTTTACCGTATTGAAATTTAAAGATTTGCCACAAAGCGACCTGCATGATGCCATCGTCGATTTTGCGGACCGCTCACAAGCCATCATCCGCTCCTTACGAATCCGCGATGGCCAAAACGACGGTTCCCCTTCAACGTTGAAGGTTGCCATCGGCTTCTCCAGTCACGCTTGGGAACTACTTTTCCCAAAGTCTGCCAAGCCAAAGGAACTTGAAACCTTTACCGGTATGAAGGGACCAAAATATAGCATGCCTGCCACCGAAGGTGACCTTTTCTTCCATATTCGTGCCAATAACCAAGCCATTGTCGTCGAAGCTCAAACCCAATTTATGAAGTTCTTGAAAGACTTTACTGAGGTTGTTGATTCGACCCAGGGTTTCCGCTATTTCGAAGGTCGTGCTATTATTGGTTTCATTGATGGAACCGAAGCACCGGCACCGGAAGATTCTGCCGACTATGCCCTGATTGGCGATGAAGACGCTGCTTTTGAAAATGGCTCATACGCCTTTGCGCAAAAATGGCGTCACAACATGGACTTCTGGAATAAAATGAAGACCGAGCAACAGGAAAAAGCTGTTGGGCGCGAAAAGTTTTCTGATTTGGAATTGGAAGACGACCAGAAGTACGAAAATGCCCATAACGTCACTTCTAAGTACGAACCAAATGGCGTTGAACAGAAAATCATTCGCATGAACGTCCCTTATTCTGACCCTGCTACCGGCAATACCGGCACCTATTTCATGGGCTACGCCCGTCATTGGGAAGTAACGAAGGGCATGTTGCAAAACATGGTTGATAAGTCCGACTTCCTATTGACCTTCTCAGAACTTTTGTCAGGTCAACTTTTCTTCATCCCATCCCGCGATACATTAGCACAAATTGCTGACGATGATTTTGATTAAAAAATTAAAATAAACTGTTCAACCCAGTTTGGCAAGCAAAAAACCACAAAAGATAATTCTTTTGTGGTTTTTTTGATTTTACGTCAGCAGCACTTTTAATACCAACAAAAAAGCAACTAAGGACCAATCTTTTATCGGAACTTAATTGCTAAAAGCCACTTAGCTGGCAATTTTAATTTGTGGAGTTTTAAATTCGACGAATTTTTTTGCAGCAGCTATTATCGATCACTCAACAAGCAGTGCAACACTTTCTTAATTCTTTTCTTTCTTGTTTACCAAGAAAGAAACTACTGTCACTAGACCGGAAACTATCATCAAGAATATACCCCCGAAGGATTGAGTCTGCTTTCCAGTTAATGGTAATGTTGGCAACTGGTCAGCATCATCAGCTGTCGTATTCGAACCGGAGTGATTAGTCACTGTTTTCTTTGCAGTTTGATGATTCTCTGGCAAGACCTCCGTGTTCGAATTGTTGGCGGTTGAACCATTGGTGGTTGAACCGTTGGCGTTTGAACCGTTGGTATTTGAACCGTTGGTATTTGAACCGTTGGCGTTTGAACCGTTGGCGTTTGAACCGTTGGTGTTTGAACCAGAATGACTCGAATTTGGTGCGTCCTTGGTATAGGTCACCGTGTAAGCTAAGTTTTGCGCTGTCGCTGTTACTGTTCGACTAGCAATTTCACTCTGATCGGTGCTGTACCCCTGAATCATTGGACTCGATACTGCGGCAAAACTTTGGTCGGGTGACCATGTGCCATAGGTCTTCAAACCAGTTACTATATCAGTGGTAACTGGCCGCTTAAAGGTGACCGTTTGGGTCACTGATTTTGCAGCTTGACTGCCGTCTGCATACTGATAGTGAATTGTTTCTTGAACATCCCGATTATCGGTCGAATCTTGCAATTCATCCTGAGTATTACCAAAGATATAAGTATCAGCAGCGGCCGTACCCGAGTTAAAACGTTCCTGGTACTGGCTAGTTGTCAACTGTTGCCCTTTAGGCTGTGCAGCCGTTCCACCATCCCGAGCTGAAGCAGCAGTAATAAATTGAAAACCACTACCAATTTCAGCATTCGTATCAAAATGCTGTTGGGGTAAAACCACGGCGACTCGATCAAAGTCATTCCCCATTGAAGTAAACATATTTACCATACTAGTAACATTATCTGTATCAAAGTTAGCAATGTTTAAATCCGTTAACCCAGTTGTTTTTCCAAACATGCTTTCCATGTTCGTCACATTTTTAGTAATAAAGTTTGATAAGTCGAGGGATTTCAATGTCACATCATTATAGAACATCCTCTCCATTGTCGTTACATTTTCTGTGTTAAAGCTACTGATATTTAGTGACTCTAGGGAAGAATCATATAGGAACATATTCGACATATCATTGACCTTGCTGGTATCAAAATTAGATAAATCTAAGGAAGTCAGCTTTGATACGCCATAAAACATGCCGGCCATGTTCGTAACATTTCGAGTATCCAAACTCATTAAATTTAATGATGTGAGGGCACTATCTCCAGAAAACATACCAGCCATGTTCGTAACGTTTTGAGTATCAAGATTTTCAAGTTGATCAATACTCTCTAAGTGTGATCCAGTCCCCTCAAGGGTCGAGAAGAGATAACTAGAATCAGCTACTGCAGCGACTTTTTGAGCGAAAACAATATGTTCCACTTCCACTGGAATATTGTGTCCATAAAAAAGCGAACCACCTGCCAAAGTCCCTGCGCCATCAAAAGTCAACGTCTTCGTTGACGCATCGTAAGACCAGTGGGCAGAACCATCATAGCCACTGACACTCACATCAGCAGCACTTACCTGCTGTGTTCCAAATGATAAAAAGGAATGTTCATTTTGTAAAGCAATATTTACACCGAACAACGTAAATGAAAGTAGAGATAAAACAACCCAATTTTTCTTAACTTTATGCAAAACTTTGCGCTCATTTTTTTCATCTAAATTATTTAACATTCGTTTCATAAATTGCTCCCTTCGTTAATTATCGTAATACTTTCAAAATGAAAATACCATATAAAATATCTGAAAAAATATTTATGATTAAATTATTTCAATAAAAAATCGGTATATTTAAATATACCGATTTTATTCAAGTAACATAAATCAACAATTGCAATAAAAAAAACTGCTGCCAGTCTAAAAAATATCGGCATAGCAATTTTCAAACATTCTGGGAAACTATCAAAACTTAACGCTGGGAGCTTTACCACCTATCACCAGCAATGTTGTTACCCTGCTTGTTCCTTTTTTTAAAACTCTAACAGAAACTGTTCAAATAAAAAGAGTGGATCAACCGTTTCGGACTTCATCTTAATTTCCATCTGCAAAATATTTAAGAATCCGGCTCGAACCTGCCCCAACCGATAATGACTTAATGATTGCCGTGCCAACTTTACCCGATAAGGATGCACTTTCAAAGTGGCTCCTAACGACTGGTCGCTTCCGGTTGAACCAGCAACCTGTAATAACAGACGAAATTGGCCAAGCAGAAGGGCATTTAACCGTAACGGTGCTTCACCATTTTTGATGAGGTCATGGTACAGATGCAGGGCTTCGGCTTTTTTCTGTTTCAAAACCAAATCGGCCAAGTCAAAAGCCTGCGCCGTTGACTCCTTCGAAACTAGTCCTGTTACCCCTGTTAAATCAATCGTCTTTGTTTGACTAGCGTAAGCCAAGAGTTTGGGCAATTCAGCCAAGACTTGCGAGTAAGAGGCCTGAGTCCTTAACAGTAACTCTGCCTCAGCCTCTTGGTTGATTTCAACTCGTCGCTGGCCTAAGAACTGGTGCAGAGCCTGGCGGGTTTGGCGTTCATCCAATGCTGGCAAATCAAGCAGCTCAGCCCGACTCAAAACGAACTTGGTTACCTTTTTGCGTTTGTCTAAAGAGGCCTCATTGGCAAACAAAACCAAGAGGTTTCCAGGCACTGGTTGGTCCAGTGCTTCTTGCAAAGCCTTTTCTTGATTGGCCGTCAATTTCGATCCAGCCGTTAAAAAGGACGGATTTTCAACCAAAACTAAGCGGTGATCGCCGAAAAAAGGAGCACTTAAATAATCATCAAGAATTGGGTCCAGGCCCACTTCAGCGAAATCATAAGTCGATTGGTTCATTTCTTGCTCGGCCGGATCAATAATCGAAGCAAATAATCGGTGGGCTTTTTGAATTAACGCGGGCTCGTTACCGGTCACCAAGTACAGGTTTGGCAATGCCCCCTGATCAATTTGTTGTTTTACTGTTTGTAAGGTCATTGGTGCTTTTTACCTGGAAATGTCCTTTTTCGTGATTTTCATATACATATCTTAGCATACCTTGACGCCTGGTATCATAGACAATCATTTTTTGTCTAGCAGCAATTTCTAGAACCTCCTGATTTGGATGGCCATAACGGTTCTTTCGACCAGCAGAAATCAGGCCATAGGTCGGCTGCCACTCAGCAATCACAGTTGGATTTGTCGCTGTCTTTGATCCGTGATGACCAAACTTAACCACATCCGGACGAAAATCTGGATACCTAGCCAAGATCCTTTTCTCCCCAGCCTGATCCAAGTCACCAGCAGTAAATAAGACCAGCGGACCAATCCGACCACCCAGGGCAATGGAATCTTCATTTTCCCCACTTCCCTGTCGAAACGGGTGCAAAATCCGCAATGGCAAGTTAGCTGGCTGTACCTGATCAGTCACTGAAATAACCTTGGTTCGTCCCAAATAAGGCTGAACCTTTTTCAAAAAAGCTGGCTGCTCCGTCATCCCGGCTGGTAATAAAACTTGGTCAACTTGAAACATCGTCAAAATCACTCGAGCATCGCCAAGGTGGTCCTGATCCTGGTGAGACAACGATAACGTATTGATGCGGCTAATCCCACGTGCATGCAAGTATGGTACGATCACTGACCGTGCCTGCCCCTCCTGATTTTTCGGCCAACTCTGGTTTCGATGGAGCCTGTTTTCAACCGTTTCCTGGCTAGAAAAGCCTGATTTTTGAAATGAGACCTTGCCACCTGTATCGATTAAAGTCACCGATTGATTATATGGTTCTTTCAGCAGGGCCGCATCCCCCTGGCCGATATCAAAGGTTGTAAACTCGCCAGTTTTTGAAAAGTGTACTAGAAAAAATCCAGTTAAAAAAGCAAACAGCCAAGTAGCAACCACCCACCGACGACCAACTTTCTCGGCCCCCAATAAAAACCATGGAGCCAACCCCAAAGTCAGTAAAATTGGCCAAGGCAGTGCGCCGATAACAATTTTTCCTGGAAGATTGCCCATCCAGTAGACGGTTTGGTCAAATATTGTCACCGGCCAATTGGCTATGTCAGCCAGACCCGGTATCACCTGGCCGAAAAAAGCAAACAACACAACGGGTAGAATCACTAGCGAAAAAACTGGGATAGCAATCAAATTAGCAAGACTTTGCCAAATATTCCAAGTATACTGCTGGGCCACGATGAGGGGAAAGGACAAAACTGATAAAAAAAGTCCCTTTTGCCAAGCCGACCAATTTTCAGGTAAAACTGCTAAGGCCAAAGTTAAGAAAAATGACAGCTGCCCCCCCAGAGTCAATAAAATCTGGGGATGAACAAACAACGTCAATAATAACGACCATGACCAGATTTGAATCGAGGTAAACCGGTAGTTAAATGCTTGCGCAAAAATCCTGCTTTCACCAGTAATAACTGCACGAACAAGAATTGGCGGACAGGCCGTCAGCCAATAGAAGAAAATCAAACAAAGAGCCATTATGGCCAAAGTGATCTCCTGATAAAGGCCGGCCAAACGCCCCAGCCAACGAATGACAGCCATTAAAAAAGCGACATGGAAGCCTGATAGTGAAAAGAGATGAATCAAGCCTAATTCCTGAATTTTAGGGTTATCATCATACAAAGTCTGATCCTTTGAACCGAGTAAGAGTGCCAAGGCATAGTTACTTACTGGGTTAGGCAGTGCCTTAGCACGATCTGACAAAATTGCGTGCCAATAGTGAAATTGAGCATTCAGTCGGTCAAACCAGCTAGCTGTAGGATTTAACCGTAAGTCTACTTCTTGCAAGCGAACTTGATGAGTGATTCTCTTTGTTTTAGCGAAATCTTTAAAATCAAATTGATAAAAATTAGTCGCCGGCATAATTGGCGTAAAATCTCCCCGACCATGTAACAGAGTCGGGCAAGCCATCGACCGAAATCGTTTTAAATCTTCCGGGTTATGTGCCTGGTAGTAATAATAGACACGATCACCAGAACTTTTTAAGCGGCCAATGCCAGCAACACGCCCCTCAGAATTAGTAGTTTGTTCGTCTGGATAGGCTAGTATCGCAAATGACTGTCCTTTTTTATCGGGAAGATTAGCCTGACGATCTAATGTTTTTTGATCGATCAAAAAATACAATAAAAAAGCCAATGACAAGACAAACACGATCAACAAGTCCCTGCCACGCACTGTGAAAAGAGCAAGCAAAGTAAACAATAATGCCAAGCAGATGGTCAACAAATTCGACCGGTAAACCAATAATGACAAAGCGCCCACCAGCCAAGCAGCTTTCAACGTTGCCTGCAGCGTCATTAAACTGTTACCTGATTTTTCAATTGCTCAAAGCGTTTAGGACCAATGCCACCGACTTCTTTCAAATCCTCAACCGACTGGAAACGGTGTTTTTCTTCACGAAAAGCCACAATCTGCTCCGCCTTCTTGGGACCAATGCCAGCCAAAGTCTCTAACTCCTTGGCACTAGCGGTGTTTAAATTCACGAGTGTTCCCCCACTATTTCCTGAAGAACCTGCCGTTACGCCTGCTCGAACACCGCTAGCATTAGCAACTCCATTAGAGCCGTTGCCCCCTAGCTGACTGGGCCCTTCTTCGCCAACTTGTTCAATATAAAGCGCCTGGCCATCGACCAATAATTGGGCTAAATTAATACGATTACGGTCGGCTTGATCCGTTAAGCCACCAGCCTGTTGGATAGCGTCTTGGAGACGACTTCCCGTTGGCAAGTCGACCACTCCCTGGTGATTAACCGCACCCTTGAGATCAACCATCACGCGACCATTAGCATTGATTTTTCCCTTTTCATTCTTATTCACTATCTTTTCTTGTTTTTCATTGACCGCAGAGGATAGCCTGGGAACGGAGCTATCTTGCTTGACTTCCCGCGCTGCACCCAAGAAGTTCAATCGAAAAAAGACAACAATCACTGCCAATAAACCCAAACCAGCCACAATCAAATAGCGCCAGTAATCAATCAAACTTTCCATCATCCAAGTCAATAATTTTTTGTA
The DNA here is from genome assembly GCF_058511985.1 of Fructobacillus sp. ESL1096. NCBI lineage: Bacteria > Bacillati > Bacillota > Bacilli > Lactobacillales > Lactobacillaceae > Fructobacillus > Fructobacillus sp. ESL1096. The sequence goes on along the minus strand of NZ_CP196400.1, from coordinate 1,159,778 downwards.
CGTCATCTGCTCGACCTCCTGGCCAATTAGACGAGGCGCAAACAAAAAGCCAACCCACTTTTTAGTACGAATAGCCAATTTTTTTGGATACGTACCAACGAGCTGTTGGCTGTTGATTATTGAAAATGTTTTTGTAAGGCGGTTACCACCACCGCTGGAACGAAAGCATCAAGCTTATCAGCACCAAATTTGGCAATTTCTTTCACCATCGATGATGAGACATTCTGATTTTCCGGTTTTGCCAAGAGCAAGACTGTCTCAACACTAGCCAAGACAGAATTGACTTCCGCAATATCACGTTCGTACTCAAAATCCTTGGCATTCCGGAGACCACGGACTAAGTATCTCGCACCAATTTCGCTCATATAGTCAACAGTCAAGCCGTCGACTTGGCCAACCTGAACGTTTGGTAAATCGGCTACGGCCTCTTCCACCAACTCCAAGCGTTCAGCCGGTGTGAACAACCCTTTTTTATTCGTATTAATTCCCACAGCCACAACAACTTCATCAAAAATTTCAGAAGCGCGTTGAATAATATCCAAGTGGCCGTTGGTCAACGGGTCAAAAGACCCTGGAAAGACTGCTTTTTTCATTTTCCCACTCACTTTTTTTCTTGAGGTTCGTACCGATAAAGGCTCACTCGAGTAATCCCATAATCCTTTTGCTTCAATAAATTTAAGTTAGGACCTGTCTTTGGTAAATCAGCAACTTGGTCGGATTCAATCATGATAATGGCCCCGGTTGCAAGCAACCCACCATCTTCCATTGCCGTCAAATCAGCCTTTAGCTTTTCCTGAGCATACGGTGGATCCAGTAGAATCAAATCAAAAGACCTTCCTTGACCAGCTAAACGACTTAACGCAGCAGTGGCTGGGACCTTCAAGACCGTAAAGGCCTCTCCAGCATGGGTTTTATCAATATTTTTCTCGATGACTTCGATGGCCGCTCGCTGGCGGTCTACTAAGACTGCATGGTCCATCCCCCGTGAAACTGCTTCGATACCTAGACCACCCGTCCCAGCATACAAGTCCAGCACCTGGCCACCATTGATATAAGGCATCAACATCGAAAAAATAGCTTCCTTAATTTTATCCGTTGTTGGCCGTGTTTCCCGTCCCTTGACGGCATCCAAGCGCAGACCACCAAACCTTCCTGCAATCACACGCATTAGGACTTTCCTCCCTTTTTAGCCGTTTCTTGATTCTGGTGCACAGTTTGGCCATCCTGCTGTTCATGACCCTGGCGACCGTTTTTTTTCCCTTGCTGATTTTGGGCTTGGCCAGCTGTCGCTTTTTTAGTTTCCCTGTCTTTTCCCTGATTGTTTGCCTTCGCTTTTTTTGCGTCAGGTTGATCCTTTCCAGTATCTTCTTGGGTCTGATCGTAAGCTTCAAAGAAAACATCATCATGGACATCACCCAAATCAGGATCAATATCGGGCCGCGGTGAAACTTTGACTGTCTTAACAAACCGATACTGGTTCAGCTTATCAATCGTTTTTTCAACATCAACTTCATCCAGATAAAGTTCAACATAGCCCATTCTCTTAGAAATGTAGCTAATGTCACCGAATTTTTTTAATTGTTCAATATGCTTCAAACCGCGTAAAAAAACATACACGGCTCGGCGTTCTTTCATGGTAAACATCTTAACGTTTTAATTCCCTTCGTGCCGCATAATCTTGCGGATTTGGTTGGATTAGTTCCTTGTCCTTGGCCGAGACGTTCAAGGCAATGCCAATAGCTGCCGAGAAAAAGACAAAGGATGAACCACCACCTGAGATAAAGGGGAAAACAACCCCAGTAATGGGCAATAATCCCAAGACGCCGCCCAAGTTAACAAAGGACTGCATTAATAAGAGACTAGCAAGCCCATACAAGAAGAGACGATTATACTGCCCCTTTTGCTTGATTCCTAAATAGACTAAACGACCGATTAACATCAATACCATCAACAAAACTAGACAGATGGCCAAGGCTCCCAATTCTTCTGCTGCAACAGCCATAATAAAATCAGTGTTAGATTCTGGCAGGTAAGGCTTCAGCAATGAATTTCCTAGTCCGACACCAAACAAACCACCATGCGAAATTGCGTAGTAAGAGTACAATAGTTGCCGACTCTGGTCAACGTTATGCCAAGGATTGACAAAGTTTGTCAAACGTCTGATGGCATAAGAAGACGAATTTCCCAGATGGAAAAAGCCGATAATATCCGGCAAAAAGACCAAGACAATAAAGAATAGAAGTAACCAAATGGCGCAAGCCCGAGAGGACATTCCCGCTGCCATCATCATCATTAACAAGACGGCTAAAGTAATAAATAGGTTGCCCAAATCGGGCATTAAAAGGTTCATCGACAACATTACGGCTGGTAAAAAGAGCTTTTGTAACATACCAGGAGCGGTCCATTGACGAATCTGACGCCTGAGGCCTGCTCGTGGCAACCAGGGCTTTTTATCGAACCAATGGGCAAAATACAAAATCAGCACAATCTTTGATAGTTCAACTGGTTGCAAGGTCACCGGTCCCAGGTTAATCCACCCATGAGCCCCGTTAATGGCCGGTGCTAAACGTGCGACAATCAGTAAACCGGTGGTTCCAACCATTAAAAAATTGAGCACGCTTTGTGATCGCAAAATAGAGCGATTCAATCGGAAAGTAACAAAGGCAATTGACCAACCCACAATCACAAATATCGCCTGCTTTGAAAAAGACATAATGGGTGATAAATAAGCATTTTGGGTCGCCGAAAAGACCATCACAATCCCGATGGCCGATAGCACGGCATAAGGCACCGCAATCCAGTAATCCAAACGTTCTAGCTTTTTAAACATTACCGCTCCAAAATATCTTGATAAACACTTTCATCTAAGGACTTTGCAATCGCTACCACTAAGGCCTGAGCCGCTTCAAAGTCAGGGATTGACCAAACCGTTTCATGAGTATGAATGTAACGAGATGCTACACCCAAAGCAACAGCAGGAAGACCGAAGCCTTGACCTTGGACGCCACCAGCATCAGTGCCACCCTTTGAAACAAAGTATTGGTAAGGAATATGATTATCCTCTGCTGTTTGTAAAATAAATTCCTTTAAGCGAGGCGACGTAACAACTGTCGGATCAAAAACGCGAATCAGCGTTCCCTGATCCATGACTCCTTGACGACCAACCGTACCATCAACGTCATTTGCTGCCGAAGAATCCACTGCAAAGAAAACATCTGGCTTCAACTGATTAACAGCAGGCTTAGATCCGCGAAGACCAACTTCTTCTTGAACATTTGCCCCGGCAATCAAAGTATTTGGCGTTTCCACTCCTTGCAATTCTTCTAGAGCAGATAAAATTGTTACCATACCAAAGCGGTTATCATAGGCCTTGGAAACCGCCCGGTTAGGATTAGCAAGACGGGCTGTCTTGGTGGCTGGCACAATAAAGTCTCCTGGACGAACGCCAAAAGTCTGGGCCTGGTCAGCAGATTCAAAACCAGCGTCAAAAAGAATATCATCAATCGTCAATTGTCCTTGACCACCCGCCTGACCACGCAACAAGTGTGGCGAAACAGAAGATGATACCACTGGATATTGGCCATCTTTGGTACAGAGTGTAAAGCGGTGAGCAGAAACAGTCATGGGGTTCCAACCACCCAAGGCAACCACTTGCAAAGCCCCGGTTGGTAGAATGCCAGAGACCATAAAGCCAACTTCATCCATGTGAGCAGCAAACATCACACGAGGACCATTGGACTGTTGGTTTTTCACACCAAAAACACCACCAAGCTTGTTTTGGTAAACCTCGTCAACTAAAGGCGTTAAGTCCTGTTTGAATGCTTGACGAACCTGACTTTCCTGACCAGATGTTCCCTGCAATTCCGTATATTTGACGAGTTGCTCCCAAGTATGTTGATCCATAACGCCCTCCTCAAGGTTTTTAATATAAAAGTTACTTTATTATAGCTTAGTTGAGGGGGACTGGCAAAGTTTCAGCTTCGTTGAAAAAGCTGAAGTCGCCTTGGCAGATAACTTTTGAAAAGACAATCAAAAATCCCCGATAAGGACTTTATCGAGGATTGATAGTTATAATAAGCAAAATGATTAACGCTTCTGTTTTTTCAAAATCAACGTCAGGCTGGTCAAAAACACAGCAACGGCAGCCAAAATGAAAGCCTGAAAGTGACTAGCTACAAAGCGAGCAGTCTTTGGTAAGGCAACCTTGGCAACCGGTTGTGCCGCAATTTCCGCTGGTGCAAAAGCAGGTACAGCTGTGCTGGCTTGCGATCTTCTTGGTTGGCTGGTAGCTGCTGGTTGTGACTTTTTGTCTACTGGCGTAGAGACTGTTGTGCCAGTTTCTGGAGTTAAATTTGGCGTACTTGGTTTTGACGGCGTGCTTGGTCCAAGAGAAGCATTCCCACCACCATCAATCTTTTCAACCATCACAGTCTTAGATTGTGTTGACAAGTTATCACCAGTCAAATTAACGGTATTTCCGTACGAACTAGCCTGGGCACCTGATTTCAAACGGGTCTCGTAAGTCAATACATAGGTTTGATTAATATCTCCAAAATCAATATGGAACTTAGAATCAGAATCCAGCGTTAATCTAGACAAATCAACCGGCAACGCCCCACCATCAGATGAGTCAACCGTCGAACCAAAACTATCTGGCACAAAGGTTGAATGACCATCCAACTGGTCAACAACTACCGCATTTTGAATGTTTTGCTTACGATAGTTAATTCGAACCTTCCAATGCAACAGTGTTGGATCCTTCAAATCAAACCAGCCAAATTTTGATAGAACTTCGGTTTTGTCAGGAGCACTCCCCTGATTGATGTAAATATCGGTGCTAGCACCGGGAACAACGCTGTGGTCCAGTTGCCAATTAATGGTGTTTTTCGTATTCAAGGAAACTTTAGACAAATCCCAGTTAGAATTAATTTCGAAATAGCCAGATAAGGCACGACTAACATTGGCAGCAGCACCATCGCTGGTGAAATGAACCGTAATTTCTCGGGTATTCTTATCCAGATGAGCATTGGCAATCACGCCACCATTTTGCTCATGAATTTGAAAATCAAGCGAATTTGGTATCTGAAAAACGTCAGGAACCACCACCGTAATGGGTTGATCGGTCGCAATGCCAGCCCCCTTAGGAATGTCGAAATTCCATCGAACCGTTAAATCATCGTAAGGATCAAAATTATCTGTTTGATGATTACTGGTTTTATAAACAGAAGCACTGGTAATGTAGGCTGAAGAAACATCTCCAGCAGAAACTTTTGTCATTGCCGGCCCAACACCGATTCCGAGCATTAACAAGAAACTAGCAAAAAAGACCAGTAAAGACCCATTTTTAAAATCAATCGTTTTCATAACTATCCTCACTTAAGTCATCTCATGATTTTTTGTCATATAAGCAACAATAATTACCAATATTTTAACATTTAATTCTTAAATATGACACTTTTAATCCAAATAAGTTTCTTTTTAAAACTAAAAATTAAGTCTAGCTATTGCTTCCTAGGGCCTATTATTACTATTTTAAGCCATCACATCAGTATCTAGGGTATAGTATCAATATTTTTATCCCAAAATGAACTTTTTAACTAATGATTTTTTATTTCAAATGCTACACAATAACGTTATAATAGTCATATAAGCAATAAAAAGGAGAAAATTATGTCGAGTCATTCATTACGCTACTTTATGGGGATTGATGGCCTTGTAGCCATTATCTTTGGTCTTTTAGTTGTCGTTCTACCCACCGATACGGCAACCGTTGCTGCGGCTATCATTGGTGTCATGATGGTTGCTTCCGGTTTATTTAAAATTGTTCATGCTATCAAAAACACCGCACTAACTGGTTGGAACAAGATTGGTGCTAGTCTGCTGGGATTTATTTATATTTTGGCTGGTTTAATTATCTTTATTAATATGCACGTTGCATCAGTTTCTGTCTTTATGGTTGTTGGTCTAATGGTAGGAATTGCCTGGTTGTTTGAGGGTGTTATCCAACTTTCGGTCGTTAGCCGCCTCGTTGATCACCAATCTTGGCTAAGCTTTTCAGCTGTCTTGCATCTTATTGCCGGTGTCTTGTTGATGGCTAGCCCTCTCTTTGGTGGGGCCTTATTGTGGATATGGTTAGGGGTTAGCCTCATCGTTCTTGGGGTCTACCGGCTTTTGATGTTTTTCCGTTTTTAAATTCTTTACTACATCACAATATTCGATCAAATTAGCATCGATTCCGTAAAAAAAAAGAAACTCCCAGAGATAGGCGATTTACTCCTTTTTCTGAGATTGAAATGACGATTATTAAAATTTAAAATTATAAACGGCGAACAATTAATTTTAAATTCATTTAATGTTCGTTTTTATTGAGGAATTTTGTTCATTTCACTCAGACAAAGCAAACATTTCTTGCTAAAATATTCAGGTAGGAAAAATATTATAAGGAGTCACTTATGTCCTTTCTCTCGTCATATTTCCAGTTTGAAAAACTGGGCACTTCTTTCAGAAAAGAAGTGGTCGCCGGCTTGACTACTTTTGTAGCCATGTCATACATCCTGTTCTTGAATCCAACCGTCCTTGGTGATGCTGGTATGAACAAGGGGGCCGTCTTTACGGCCACTGCCTTAGCCTCTGGAATTGCGACAATTTTTATGGGTCTGGTGGCCCGTTACCCAATCGCAATTGCCCCAGGTTTGGGTGTCAATGCTTTCTTCGCTTATTCCGTTGTTATTGGTATGGGCGTCAAGTGGCAAACTGCAATGGCTGGTATCCTAGTTGCTGCCGTTATCTTTTTGCTCTTAACCATGTTTAAGATTCGTGAAAAAATCATCGATGCCATCCCTTCGGATTTGAAAATTGCTATCGCTGCTGGAATCGGTCTCTTTATCGCCTTCATTGGTTTGCACAATGCTGGTTTGATTGTAGCCAACAAGGATACGATGGTTGCAATGGGCTCATTGACCAACGCCAACACGCTCCTAGCTATTTTTGGAATCGTCTTGACCTTAGTTTTGCTGGCCGTTAACACACCAGCTGCCATCTTCGTTGGGATGATTGGTACAACAATCGTTGGCTTCATCTTCGGTTTGATTAAGATGCCAAGTTCAATCATTGGTTCTGTTCCTTCCTTAAAGCCAACTTTTGGAGAATCAATCAACTACCTCGGTCACATCAATACCTTCCAAATGTGGGTTGTCGTCTTGACCTTCTTGATTGTGACCTTCTTCGATACGGCTGGAACGTTGATTGGCTTGGCCGAACAAGCTGGCTTCATGGAAAACAACAAGATGCCACGTGCCGGTAAGGCTTTGATGGCCGATGCCGTTGGGATGACCGCCGGTGCAGTTTTGGGAACTTCACCAACTTCAGCTTACGTTGAATCATCATCAGGAATTGCCGTTGGTGGCCGTTCTGGTTTGACTTCGGTTGTAACTGGTTTGCTCTTCTTCGCTGCCCTGATTTTCTCACCATTGTTGTCAGTGGTAACGGATGCCGTGACTGCCCCTGCTTTGGTAATCGTTGGAATCATGATGGCCAAGAACTTACAAAAGATTAAGTGGGAGGATTTGGCTGTTGCCGCACCGGCCTTCTTGGTTGTTGTTGGTATGCCATTAACTTATTCAATTTCAGATGGTATTGCCCTTGGCTTTATCGTTTACCCAATCACGATGGTTGCTACAAAGCGTGCAAAGGAAGTTAACTGGTTGATGTACCTCTTAGCCGTTATTTTCGTCTTATTCTTGTACTCAACTCATAGCTAAATCAGCTTGATGCTGACGACAAAAAAAGCGTTGGAATTAATCTTCCAACGCTTTTTCTTTGCTTTTATCAATCTTATCCCTGGGCCTTTGCCCGCAAATCCTTGGCATTCGCCAGGGCGGCATCGGTTACCTGATTACCAGAAAGCATCATCGCAATCGCTTGATCACGCTGATTTTCCGGCAGATCTTTAACCTGTGTCACCGTCCGATCGTTCAGATTAAACTTCTCAATCAAGAAGTGGTGGGTGGCCGCTGCGGCCACTTGGGGTAAATGGGTGATGGCCATGACCTGAGTCTTCTCGGCAATTGTTTGCATCTTCTTGGCAATGGCGGAACCAACTCGACCAGAAACACCAGTATCAATTTCGTCAAAGACAACCGTTGGTAGGCCATGTTGGGCAATGAAAATCGTTTTTAAAGCCAACATCAGCCGTGAAGCCTCACCACCGGAAGCTGCCTTTTCTAGTGGCTTCGTTCCTTCCCCCTGGTTGGTTTGAACAAAAAAGGCTACCCTGTCTGCTCCGCTAGGCAAAAAGCCTGTAACGGGGGTGAATTGAACTTCAAAATAGGCTTGTTCCATCAGTAAGTCTGCCAACTCACGGTTAACTGCTTTCTCCAACTTCTTAGCCACCTTTTGTCGGCTGTTGGTCAGTGCTTGAGCAGCGGCAACAATTTTCTTCTTGATCGCTTCCTTTTCCTTTGTCAATGATTCCAAATCAAAAGAGCCACCATCTAAATCGGCTAGTTCGCGATCAACCTTTTGCTGGAAGGCTAAAATTTCATCGACAGAGTCGCCATACTTCCGCTTTAGGTTATGAATAACCTGCAAACGATCATCGATTTCCACCAAAGCCCCCTCGTCAAAGGTCAAATCAGAAACTGCCTCGTCTAAATCACGACCGGCATCCTGCGCAGCATAGTAGGCCTCGGACAACGATTGAGCCAAGTTTTCAAAGTCTTGGTCATAGGAGGCAGCCTGAGTCATTGCTTGATGAGCGGCAGCCAAAAGGTCAATCGCACCGCCATCCAAACCTGGATTCAAGGCCTGCTGTGCCTGGTCTAGGGCATCCGCAATCTTTTTATGGTTTGCGAGCTTACTCCGATCGGCCAAGAGCCGATCTTCTTCTCCCGGTTGTAGGTTGGCTTCTTTCAGCTCTTCTTGCTGAAAAGACAGCAGGTCCAACCGCTGGTTAATATCCTGCCTTCGATTTTTTAGTTGATCAATCTGGCGGGTCAGATCACGATAACGGTCAAAAAGCCCTTGATATTCATCCTTAGACCGGCTTAAATCAGTTTCGGCAAACTGATCCAACAGGTCTAAATGGTGGTCCTGATTTAACAGCAGTGAGGTATCATGCTGGCCCTGGATTTCAACCAACTGAGCCCCAAATTCAGACAGCACCTTGAGAGGCACAATCACCCCGTTAATCCGCACAATTGACCGCCCCTTATGGTTAAACTCGCGGTAAATGACAACTTGGTCGTCACTTAGTTCAATCCCAGCAGCACTCAATTGTTCTCGTAAGCCAGCAGCTCGGTCGCCTACAAGGGAAAAAACGGCCTGTAAGACGGCCTTGTCGGCCCCCTTACGAATCATTTCCGTACTGGCCCGGCCACCGGTGACCATGGCCAAAGCATCAATAATAATTGATTTTCCGGCACCTGTCTCACCCGTTAAAACGGTTAATTGGTCGTCAAATGACAAGTCAACTTGGTCAATAATCGCAAAATTTTGTATGGTTAATTGTTCAAGCATCCTGCATCCTTTCTACCAGTCAGTTTCAGTTGCCAGCCTGGTCTAACTGGCCATGGGCAGCAGCAACTACTTCATCAATCGCAACACTTGAATCAATTTGAGCCTCATCAGACCGCCTGAGCCAAGCCAAAAATTCAATATTTCCCTGCCCACCTTTTATTGGTGAGTAGGTTAAACCAGCAACGGTAAAGCCATTTTCCACCATCATTGGCAAAGTTGCAGCCAAGACCTGACGGTGAACAACGGGATCCTTGATGATGCCGTGCTTCCCAACTGCTTCTCGACCCGCTTCAAATTGAGGTTTAATCAAGGCTGCCACTTCTCCACCCTGGGCAATAATGTCCTTCAAGGTCGGTAATATCAGCGACAAAGAAATAAAGGAAACATCGATAGTTGCCCGCGTAGGTTGGCCCTCCAAAAAGTCAACCAACTTAGCATAGCGAAAATTAGTATTTTCCATGACCGTCACACGGTCATCAATTCGCAGCTTCCAAGCCAACTGGTTGGTCCCAACATCCAAGGCATACACATGAGCAGCACCGTTTTGCAGCGACACATCCGTAAAACCACCCGTGGAAGAACCGATGTCTAAAACAATTTGGTCGGCCATGGCCAGGCCAAAAGTCTCGATCGCCTTTACTAATTTATAGCCACCACGCGAAACAAAGGGCAATGGTTCACCCTTAAAGTGTAATTCAGTTGTAACCGGGATCTTTTCACCCGCCTTATCCAGCCGTTGCTCATTTTCGCCAAGAATTTGCCCGGCCATAATGGCTCGCTTTGCCTGTTCTCGAGAGGTAAAGAGTCCCTGTTGGACGAGTAAGACATCCACACGTTCTTTTGCTACTGCCACGATTTACGCTCCAATTTTAGCCAAAAGGCTCGTTAATAATTCTGAATCAAAGTTTTCATTTTCCTGAGTTAAATCAGAAAGAGCCTGCTTAGCCCGCTTTGTTAACTGGACCACCAATTCATGCGCCTGGTCTCGCCCAACTAAGTGAACCAAGGAGACAACGCCTTCTTCTTGATCTTGGTCATAATCAGCCAAATCATCTTGAATTTGGAAAAGTAGGCCAAATGCGCCAGCAAAATCAGCCAAATGGTTCAAATCTTTTGCAGCAAGGTTGACATAATGGCCACCAATCAAAGCAGCCGCTTGGAGGAGATCAGCCGTCTTTTTTTGGTAGACTTGATCCAAAACAGCTGCTAAGGCGACCTGGTCCTCATTGATATCATGATTTTGCATATCTAAGACCTGACCCAAAACCATCCCGTTAGCACCAGCTTTTTCAGCTAACGTTGCCACCATGGCGACCTTTTGCTCGGCATTTACGCCCGTCAGAGCAGTCAAGAGAGCAAAGGCTCCCGTCTGCAACGCATCCCCCACCAAAACGGCGCTGGCTGGGCCATAAAGGGCATGAACAGCTAGTTGTCCGCGACGGTAGGCATCGTTATCCATTTCCGGCAAATCATCGTGGACCAAGGAATAAGCATGAACCCACTCAAGGGCCGTGGCAGCCTGAATGGCATCCACCGTGATTTCTTGGCCAAAGGAATCAATCACGGCCAAGGCTAACAATGGTCGCAAGCGTTTTCCGGGTGTTAAGAGTGCATAGGTCAGCATCTGTTTCCAGTCACTGGAGGACTTTTTTGGTCCTTGCTGATCAACCTCAGCTTTTAAAGCCGCATTAACCTGTGGCTGATATTTTTTTGAAAAATTGTTAAATTTAGTCATGGTTGGTTAGTTCCAAATCAGTCAAATTGCCATCATCATCCATAACCTTAGCCAAAGTTTTTTCAGCATCCTGCAGGGTTTTCTGCAGGTCCTTGGCCAAGGAAACGCCCGTCTGAAAGTCCGTTAAAGCGGTTTCCAAGGGACGGTCGCCCTTTTCCAAAGCCGATACGATAACTTCGAGTTGTTTTAACTTATCTTCAAATGATACTTTTTCAGCCATTTTATTCTCCTGTAATTTGAGCGGGCACTTCACCATCCGCAAAAGTTAAGTGGACCTGGTCCCCAACTTGTAAATCAGCTTTTTGCTTGATAACCTGATCTTTTGGTCCCTTCACAATCGTGTAACCCGCCGCTAAGATTTTCAGTGGTGACACCAAGTCCAACTTCGTGCTGGCTAGGGAAAGAGCCTCCTGGTAAGGTCGTAACAATTGCTTTTGCTCTTTGACTAGGCCATTTTTTGCCTGTTGAAAGCGGTATTGTTTTTGTTCGAGCTGACGATTAAAGCCACGACCAAGGCGACTCGTTAATTGGTCAACTTCCTGCTGGTAGGCGGCGTATAATCGGTCTGGTTGTTGCATAATTGGGCGATTGACAATTTGGTCTAAGACCTGCTGACGTTGGGTAATGGTTTGCCGTCCAGCAACCACCAAGCGTGTCTTCAACTCAAACAAGCGATCAAGGATGTTTTGCCGCGTCACCGGTGTTGCGAGTTCTGCTGCTGCCGTTGGTGTTGCTGCCCGGCGGTCAGCAACCAAGTCGACCAGCGTATTATCCGTTTCATGACCAACCGAAGCAATCACGGGTGTTTTTAATGCCGCCACCTTACGTACCAGAGCTTCATCATTAAAGGCCCAGAGGTCCTCAATTGACCCACCACCTCGTCCAATAATGACCGTGTCGAAGTCAAGGTCGTCAATTCGATTCAGCTGATTCAGTAACGATGGCACCGCCCCTTCACCCTGGACAACCGCCGGTAACAAGATTACCTGGGCATCCGGCAAGCGCCGTTCAACCGTCTTAGCAACGTCTTCAACCACAGCTCCCGTGGGTGAAGTAATCACGGCAATCTTTTTGGGTAGTAATGGCAAGGCCTGCTTTTCTTGGGCAAACAGTCCTTCTTGACTCAGCTTTTCCTTCAACTGATTAAGGGCTAAGAAAAGGTCACCAATACCATCAGGCGTCATTTGGTCTAAAATAATCGAGTAAGAACCAGATGGTTCATAAATCTGCACTCGGCCAATGGCCAGAACCTTCATCCCCTCCTTGGGCTCAAACTTCAATCTTGACGCATAGGAAAACATCGTTGCTCGAATGACTGATTTACCATCTGGATCCTTCAAAGAAAAATACAGGTGGCGCCCCTTTCGATTGCCTAGGTTTGAAATTTCTCCCGTTAAATAAACCTTGGCCAAGTATGGATCACGGTCAAATTTTGCTTTCAAATAGCCGGTTAACGCACCAACTGTCAGGTACTGTGACGAATCTGCCATTAAGGCCTCCTAGAACGCATTCTTAGTTCATATTATACCAGAGAAATCATTCAATAAAAAAACAGCTAACCGAAGTTAGCTGCTTAGTTTGGCATGCCAGATTCGCTCTGACGGGCGACTTGAACAAAGTTCAAGTAAGTCTACGTCACCACAGTCAAAGACTGTTAGTCATGGTGAGATAATGGCATTCCACAATACCATTATCACCTACGCCAAATCCGTGGCTGGTAATTTAATACAGTAGGCCGCGTGTGCGTTCTAAAAACGCATTCGACTCATCGCATACTTTCATTATGCCAGAGCCCTCGGCAAAAAGCAAGCATACCCAACCAAACCAGTGCTTTACAGGCAAAGTGGCAAACCGTATAATAGGCACATGATTATCATTGAACAGATTAAAACAAAAGAACTGGTCCAAATGGGCCCGGCAAAAGACCGTGACTGGGAAGACTTAGCCGTCCCCGACATGGACCAAAGTCCAAAGGACCTGGTCAAGGAAGTCATTGAGGCTTACGACCTCGGTGAACTAATTTCCCAAGCCCATACAGCCAATCCAAAGATTCTAAAGGCCACCGTAGAAAAGCACCATGCTTCCTACCACTTGTCTGCTAAAATCAGATTGGAGTAAAAAAACAGCTTGTAACATCTGTACTTCGCTAGAAAGCAGGTGTTATAAGCTGTTTTTATTTATTTTTTACTAGCACCCTTTGCATCAGCTTCGTCTGCTTTAGTAGGTTCTTCAACAGCCTCCTGCTCGGCTTGTTGCTGATTTTCCATGATAACCTGCAGCTGGTCATCGAACCAGGCAGCTGCCTTGGCAAAGACGCCATCACTGTCATCTAGCAGGGCTGCTAATGAAGACAATTTAGCAATCTTTAACCGTGACTTGGAGACGTTTGGGTTATCAACGATTGTATAAACCTGCAGGTCGTAGTCCTGATCGGTATAAACCAATTTCTTCTCCTGGTTGGCGTAACGCAATGGCAAGTTAATCACGTTGACTTCCAAAGAAAAAGTTGTGCCCCCCTCTTCAATGCCACCGTCAATATCTGCCTTTGCCATCGCCAAATTTTCTTTTTGGGCTAGAGGCAAAAAAGCTGAAAAAAGGGCATCTAAATCAATGCTCTGGCCATCCTTGACTGCTAAGGTTTCTTGAACATAATTTTGCTCTTCAATTTGATCGATAATGGCTTGGCCATTGATTGACATAGTCTGTCACTCCCCTTATTTCTAATAAAAAAAGTATAGCATAATCCGCTATACTCATTAAACACTTTTATCAAAATCAGACGAGTGGCAAGCGCCGTTGCAAAGTGTACTCGATTGATGGGAAAACATAAACTAAGTCGTTCAACTGTTCCTTAGTCATCTTCATTTGAATGTAAGGCACAATCGTATTAATGGTATTGTCAGCGTTATTCGACTTTTCCGCTGCGCCAACCAAAGCCTTGCTATTTTGATCAAAAATCAGTGAAAGCTTCGCCCCCTGCTCATTTTCTACCTGACGATACCAGTCACCATCATAAGAGGCTTCCACAACTTCATAACGATCAGGTTCTGCCAAGGCCTGGTCAAGGTGAACCCCAACCTGGGCAATTCTTGGTGAGGTGAAGACAACTTCTGAAATTGCTGGATAAGCAATTGGTCCGTCGTTGTCCCCCTTAAAACGAGCAGTCAAATATCGGGATTCAAAAGCTGCGGTTGGCGTTAACTTTGGTATCTGCTTGTCAACAGCATCACCGGCTGCATAAATATTTTCAACCGACGTTTGCAAGTATTCATTCACCACAATCCCACGCTGGTTGGCTTCGACCCCGATTGCCTCCAAATTCAACTGATCATGGTTTGGCACGCGGCCGGTTGCATCCAAGACATAGTCAGTTGTCAATTGGAACTCATGGTCGCCGGTCAAGGTAATTTGACCAGCCGCACTCTTTTCAGCACTCTTGATGTTCATATCGGGAATAAAGCGAACACCACGGGCCTTCAAATCAGCCTGGACTTCGGCCACATACTTGGCCGGGAACTGACGCAATAAACGGTTTGACCGGGTAATCACATCAACCTGAGCCCCCACAGCGTTAGCAATCGTCGCAAATTCAATGGCCACGAAGCCACCACCCAAAATAGTTACATGCTTGGGCATATGTGGCAAGGAAAGAAAGTCAGTCGAATTTTCAAAAAGTTCATGGCCTGGGACATCCAAGACGTGGGGACGTAACCCAGTAGCAATGACAATCTTATCGGCCGTGTAGGTTGTGCCATCAACAGCAACCGTATGTGAATCAACAAACTCGGCATGGCCGGTGATTGTCGTGATGCCAACGTTATCCAACCGTTCCTTGCCGTGGGCATCCTGTGGCACAATCAATTCGTGCTTGTGGGCCATCAAATCTTCCCAGTTAACAGTTGGGACACCATCAATTCCCCGACCCTGAAGGTCTTTGACTCGGTTAATTAATTCCAAAGGCTTATCCAAGATAATCTTGGCATTGCAACCCTTATTCGAACACACACCCCCGTATTGGCTTTCTTCAATCACGGCCACCTTAGCGCCAGACTTAGCCAGTGGGACCGCGCCGTTCCAGCTTGCCTGTCCGCTGCCAATGTATAGTACTGAAAAATCCATTGCGTTCCATCCTTTCATTTCACTCGATTATCGAGACTTGATTTCGCTTTCAACCAAGTACTTATGATTTATGACCATCTTACCACCATTGGTTGGCTGATAGCTAACTACATAAGCAGGACCATTAACCACCTTTGTGATGGTTGCTTTAGCCCCCTTCATTGCGGCCATATGAGTACTTGTTAACGTGACCATATCACCTACTTGGTGATCCATCATGTCAGAAAAGTCTTCCTTGGTTAACCACTTGTGACCGCTGACCTGTTTGTCGCCATTAGTTGGCTGGTAATCGACCTCATAGAGTTTGACAGCATAGGCGGCCACGACAGTTCCCTTAGCGCCCTTCATTCCCGTCATATGGTCAGCCTCTAAAGTAATCTTTGAGCCAACCGGGTACTTCGGTTGATTAGCATTTGGTAAATCAGTTGGTAAACTTTCATCCATGTCCATGCCAGACATCGAAGACGACATGGCCATCGCTGATGATGAGGACATCTGCATCTGACTACTAGACATGGTCATCTTTTGGGTATGGCGCTTATCCTTTTTTCCCATTCCCAAAACCAGTACCAAACCCAAGATAAAGACTAGTCCCAGGGCCAATAACCAACCAATTGTTTTCTTCTGCATTTTCTGCTCCTTCTTCGACTTTCATATTGGTATAGTTTAAATAACAACGTTTTAATTATAAACAAATTCAATTATATAGGCAAGGAATGTCTTTTTATTCCAAATAAAAAAAGAATAGGTTTCCCTATCCTTTTTTATGGGGCATTCTGTCCCAAAAATTATCTTTATTTGCTTGTCGACTACGCGCGATACCCATTTGATGAAAGTTAACATCATCTGTGATCGTTGAACCCGCTGCCGTGATGCTTTCATCAGCTAAAGTCACGGGGGCAATAATCTTCGTATTTGATCCGATAAAGGCACGGTCACCGACTATCGTATCAAATTTATTCACGCCGTCGTAATTGACGAAGATCGTTCCGGCCCCAACGTTCACATCTGCTCCTAATTGAGCATTACCAACATAAGAAAGATGACCAACTTTAGCTCCAAGGCCAACTGTTGCCTTCTTGACTTCAACAAAGTTTCCCAAATGTGCTTGGTCTTTGATATCAGCCAATGGCCGCAGATGAGCATAGGGACCAATTGTTGTCTTGTTTCCCACTAGTGCTTCTTCAAGTTGCGAGGAAGTAATAATGTTTTCATCCCCAATTGTTGAATCCTCAATTCGGGTGCCGGCTGTCAAAACGTTTTCTTGACCAATCACCGTCTTTCCCTTCAAGGTCACATTGCCTTCAATCACCGTGTCTTGGCCAATTTGAACACCTGCATCGATATAGGTATTATCAGGATCAATTAATTCAACACCATTTTGCATGTGTCCCTGATTAATCCTCATTCGCATAATCTTATTGGCTGCAGCCAAGGCAACGCGATCGTTGACCCCCATCGATTCGGAAAAGTCCATCGTCTGGTAGGCCCCAATCTGTTGCCCCATTTCCCGCAAAATGTCGAGCGTATCAGGCAGGTAGTATTCGGCTTGAACATTATCATTACCAACCTGAGAAAGAGCTTGAAACAAGAGTTGATTATCGAAAATGTAAACACCTGTATTGATTTCTTGGATACGGCGTTCCGTGACGGACGCATCCTTTTCCTCAACAATCTTTAAGACCATTTCGTCCTCACCACGGACAATCCGACCATAACCCGTTGGATTTTCTGCAAAGGCCGTCAAAACCGTAACAGCATTCTTGGTCCGAGCGTGCTCATCCAAAAGCGCCTGCAGCGTTTCCGTTGTAAAGAGTGGCGTATCCCCTGATAAAATCAGTGTCGCCCCCTGGTTATCAGCTAATGCCTGCTTCGTCTGCAAGACAGCGTGACCGGTTCCTAATTGCTGTTCTTGAACAACGAAGTCGGTCTTCCCGGCTAAGTGGTCTTGAACCTGCTTGGCCCCGACGCCGGTGACCGTTAAAATTTTATTTGGCTTCAATGGTGCCACCGCAGCAACTACCCAATCAACCATTGCCCGACCGGCAACTTGGTGCAAGACCTTTGGCAGGTCTGATTTCATCCGCGAACCGTTCCCGGCCGCCAAAATGACAACGTTTGTGGCTTGCATCGTTTCTTATTCCTTACCTTGATAAATTTCTGCAAAATAGTTTCCTGGCTGCACACTAATCGACTGACCAGAGTCCAAGTTGGTTTCAACGTGCAACAAAGAAGTATAATCCTCTAACAAACGGACATTTGACCGACCTTCAGCAAAGACAGCTGTCCCAACAACAGTACCACCAAATTCGCGGACCAAAGTTTGCATTCCCTGAATGGTTCCGCCAGCCTTCATAAAGTCATCGACAATCAAGACGCGGGCGCCGGCCTTCAAAGACCGCTTAGATAAGGCCATCTTTTCAACGCGCTTTGAGGACCCAGTCAAGTAATTAACTGAAATCATCGAGCCTTCGGTCACCTTAGCATCATCACGAACAATCACAAAAGGCACATTTAACTGGTCAGCAACTGCTTGAGCCAAAGGAATTCCCTTCGTTGCAGCGGTCATCACTGCATCAATTTCTTCCCCAACATACTGAGTTGTAATCAATCGTCCGGTCTGTCGTAAGACATTTGGCTGTCCTAACAAATCAGATAAGTAAACATAGCCGCCCGGCAAAACGCGAGATTCATCATTGACAATTTGGCAAATACCATCAACAAAGTCTTTGGCTTCGCCAGCTGCCATTAAGGGTGTATAGTAAACTCCTCCGGCTGCCCCTGGATAGGTTTTGACTTCACCTGTTCCACGTGCTTTATAGGTCCGGCGAATGATTGACAAATCTTCGGAAATTGACGATTTTGCCGCTTCATAGCGATCAGCAAAAAAGTTCAGTGAAATCAGTTGGCGCGGGTGGTCCAATAAATAATGCGACATATCGACCAAACGGTCAGCTCGACGTGTTTTCATAGGTATTTTTGTGGGCAAAAAGGCTGCCCTTTCCTCCTCAGAGTATTAATTTCCATCGCAACTATTATAGCATAAAACCAGGAGTTAAAAACGAACATTCGTTTTTAACTCCGGTTTTTATTAATATTTGTTACAAAAAGGTTGACCTAATCATTTTATTCCTTAGCTAACCAAATTGAAAGCAGATAAATCAACACTTCAATCCCAGCAATAAAGGCAGAGGTTGGCAGGTTCGTTACGTAGGCCAAAGCCAATCCAATCCAAGTTCCGAACAAGGCAAAGAAGACCGATAAAGCCATCAAACGACCAACAGAACCCTGATAATAGCGGGCTGAAGCTGCCGGCAAAGTAACCAAGACAAAGATTAATAATGAGCCAACTAATTGTGAAGAAATGGCTACGGATAGTGCCATCACTACTAAGAAAAGGATTTTCAACCAGGTCTTTTTCCCTCGTGAAAGTAATAGTCCGGCCTCGTCAAAAGCCAGTAAGCGCAATGGTTTGTAAAACAAGAAAATAACGACAAAGACTCCCAGAGCCATCCCCGCCAAGATTAGCAAATCAGTGTGAGAAATCCCCAGCACGGAACCAAATAAAATGCCGGTTGCCGCCGAGTTGGCAGTATGGCCAAGGGCCAAGAAAAGAATTCCTAAGGCGATGGCAAAGGCTGAAACGGCAGAAGTCACGTTGTCCTGGCGGACCTTGGCATTTTCAAGCCCCCCAATTGATAACGCAGCCAAAATGGTAAAAATGACCATCCCCAAGAGTGGTGGCCAACCAATAAAGAAACCAAAGGCCGCACCAGCAAACGCAATTTCACTTAAAGAATGGCTCAAGAAGTTATATGACCGAGCTACCACGAAAGTTCCCACGATTCCAGCAACAATTGAAATCACCGTGCCGGCAATAAAAGCATTTTGCATAAAAACTTGATCAAACATATTTTACCTCCTGGCGGTGTTGTGAAGCAGCCGCATCTGGTAAATCAGCTGCTCGACCACTTTGAATTTGGCCGTCATATAACCAAAGGTAACCATCTGCATACTCTTTGATCCAAGAGGTATCGTGTGAAATCCACAAAACACCAATTTGGCGCCTTTGCTGCAAGGCGCGGACGCTCTTTACCAATGCTAAGGCATGGTTAGCGTCCAAAGCAGCGGTCGGCTCATCTAAGATCAACAAATCAGGCTCTTGGACTAGTGCTTGAGCAATATAGGCCCGTTGCTTCTGCCCACCAGAGGCATCCGATAGCCGTAGATCGGCTAAATCAGCTAAGTCAACTTGCTTCAAAGCTTGTTCAATGGCTGATTTTTCATGAGCATTGAGCCAGGGACGTAGCCCTGATTTTAAGCCTAAGGCGATAAAGGACCGAATCGTCAGTGGGTAATCATCCCCTAAATCACGAAACTGTGGTACGTAGGCCAAGCTCTGGCTGTTGACCTCAATCATCGCCTTCTGTTTCTTGTTTTCATGGCCCAAATGTTTTTGACCAATGACCTCTTGAATCAAGGCCTTAATTAAAGTCGTCTTGCCGGTTCCATTTTCACCAACAATGACAGTAAAGCGGTGTTCATCAATTTTAAAGGAAACATCCTTTAAAATCAGACGATCACCAAAGGCAGCGGTAAAGTTTTTAACAACAATCTGCGCACTCATGGCATTCTCCTCTTTCGTTTTAAAACCAGACCAACAAAAAAAGCCCTGACGGGCTTTTTATGTATTTCCTTAATCGGCAAACGTGACTTCCACGTTATTCGTTAAAACGTCTGTGTAACTGTATGAAGCACGCTCAAAATCAGCTTCTTCATCTAGTTCAACCACAAACAGTGATGGGAAAGTAGAACGCAAGATTCCGGAACGTTCCGTAAATTTCTTACGACCTGCTTGAGAAACTACAGTGACTGTTTCGCCTATGTGCGCGTCCAAGCGCGACTTAATATCTTCCAAAGTTGACATTTTCGACCGCCTTTCTCATTAAACAAGAACTATTATAACACATTAGTAACAAAAGTTCAATATTAGCAAACATTGCGGTTTTTGGCGTTAACAGTTATCACGCATAGAATCCCTGTTCCATCAGGGCTAAATACAAGTCCGTTAATTGGTTGAGGGTTAGTTTTTCAGCTCGAACCCCCGGTTGAATATTCGATTGGTCTAGAGCGCTTTTTAGCCGCTCCTTAATTGCTTCATCCTTGCCGAAACGTTGTAGAAGATTATTCCAAAGTGACTTCCGTCGATGGGCAAATGTCGCCTTAACTAGCGAGAACAGTTGATCAGGATTATCAACTGGTTGGTCAGGTTCTCTTGGAGTTAGAGAAACAACAGCCGAATCCACATTTGGTGACGGATTAAAGGCAGTTCGTGGCACTGTTAAGGCAGTCTGAACATTAGCGTAGTAAGACAAAGTAATCGACAAAACACCATATTCCTTCGTCCCCGGCTCAGCCGTTAGGCGGTCAGCCACTTCCTTTTGCATCATTACCACTAGTCGGGACCAGTTAATCTGTGCCTGCAATAAACCTAAAAGAATGGGTGTCGTGATATAGTACGGCAAATTAGCAACCACCTTGACCGAACGATTCAGTCCAAAATGTTCAGCTAACGTTTGCTTCAAGTTAACCTCTAAGACATCATCGTTTTGAACCGTGACATTCTCATACGGTGCCAAGGTTTCACCTAAGACCTTGACCATGTCCCGGTCAATTTCAAAGGCGAGGACCTCGTCGGCGGCCAGGGCCAAATATTCGGTTAACCCACCAATACCAGGGCCAATCTCGACTACGGCGTCCTCTTTACTCAACTCTGCTGCAGCTACAATCCCAGTTAGAATATTTTGATCAGTCAAAAAATTTTGACCAAACTTTTTTTTAGCCCGCAGGCCATACTGATTTAAAATTGCTTGAGTCCGCATTGGATTGGCAATTTTAATTGACTTTTCCATTAATGTTTCCTTTCAAGGCTGCCACAACCTGCTTTTGCATAATGCCATAGGCTAAAAGGCGATGATACAGTTGTTTGCCATTAGCATAACCAATTTGTAGGTTTTGCCCTAGTAAAATTCGTTGTTCCTTGGCAGTTGGCCCACCAATTAAGCCCAAATCCACCAGAAAGTCCCGATCAATGTCAGAATTCGGTCGAGATCGACCAACTTGCCGATCAGCCGCCACCAGGCAGGCAGACAAAACACTCAACGGTGCATGTTCCACCCCCAATGATTTGTGGGGATTGTCCTTTTGTGCCCGCCCCTGCTCCTGGCTAATTGTTGCTTGAGCAACTTCCGGCACTGCTTCAGTAATTAATCGCCGTAACCGGTTTCCATTAAAATCCGGATCAGTTAGTACAATGGCCCCCCGCTCTGAAGCCGCCTTTTGAATGCGAACGATAACCTCTTCGCCCAGGGCTGCTCCCCTGGTTTCGATCGTGTCACAATCAACCGCTTGGCTTAAGCGCTTTGTATCCGACCACCCTTCCACGACAACCATCGCCTTAATTTTGGGTCGGTCAGTCATGGTTCAAAAAAGCCCGTTCAGCGTTTTGCTTAGTTCGTGTTGCCAGATCATCAGCTGACATTGAAAGTGTTTTGGCCAAATCATCAATCACAAACTTAGTCCAACCAGGTTCGTTGCGTTTACCACGATTTGGACTTGGCGCCAGGTATGGTGCATCTGTTTCCACCAAAATTTGGTCCAATGGGATAACCTTGGCTGCTTCTCGAACTTCTTCCGCTTTTTTGAAGGTCACCACACCAGAAAAGGAAAGATAATAACCTAAATCAGCGAACGCCTTGGCCTGTTCTTTGGTACCGGAGAAGGAATGAATGACCGCCTTTTTCACCTTCTGCTCCTTTAAAACACGGTAAACATCATCGAAGGCTTCTCGGTTATGGATAACAACCGGTAAATCCTTTTCTTTTGCCAAACCAATTTGTGCTAAAAAGGCCTTCATTTGAACATCTTTATCGGTATCAAAGTGATAATCCAAGCCGGTTTCACCTACGGCAACAACCTTATCTTGGTCCAACTGTTTGGTAAGCGTCGCAAGAGCCGCCTCATCAAAATCAGGTGTATCCTCAGGCTGATAGCCTAAGATAGCGTAAACGCCGTCATTTTCTTCTGCAATGGCTAAAGCCCGTTGATTGCCAACTGCGTTATAGCCGACAACATTCATTTCAACTACTTGGAATTCATGTGCCCGCGCTAAGTATGCTGGCACATCAAAGTACAGTTCATCGTCATTCAAATGTGTATGACTGTCATATGATGGTGCTGGTTGTTCATTTGGATGGTAAATCGCCATGATGGCCTCCTTTTTTACTTCCTTTATTCTAGCACAGGATGGCATTTTTCTTTTGAATTCGTGAGGAAATAGACAAACATTATTACCAAAAAATACTAATTCCCGTGCTGATATGTGAACTAGTGGCCTGTTGATAAAAAAAGACTACTCAGCAACTTATCCCCCAAAAAGCGAGGTTTTGAACTGAGCAGTCCTCATTTTAAGCACCGACTGGTGCATAATTCTTCAAGACACCGTTAACAAACTGAGCATCTTGCTGGCTAGCAAATTCCTTGGCAAGTTCAACCGCTTCATCCACTACAACCTTGTAGGGTGCCGGTTCTGGCATCTGCAATTCATAAACTGCGATGCGCAAAATAACAAGGTTAACCCGTGCAATTCGGTCAACCTTCCAGCCTAAGGCTAAGTGTTTTGCGATATCAGCATCCAATTGTGTTTTTCGCGCTAAAACACCGTTAACCAGTTGGGGCAAAAAAGCATGATAATCTTGATCACCGACAACTAAGTCATAGACCAAATCCATTTCAGCTTCATCTGGCGTCTTGTTGGCGCAAGCAAAGAGAATCTGGACGGCCGCTTGCCGTTCTTCATGTCGTGATAATTGAGTCATTAGCTGGGCTCCTTTGCCAGGTCATGATCAAACAAATGGTCTGGGTCCAGGGTATTGTTTGTCTCATCGGGGACCAAATCGGCAATATTCACGTTCACTTCCGTAACCGTTAAGCCAGTCAAATCAGCCAAGTTTTTCTTGATTGATTGTTGGATAGCAAAAGCCACCTTTGGTACGACAACACCGTAATGCAAAACAACAGAGACGTCAAAATTCAAACCATCTTCATCGTTTTCCAATAAAACACCCTTTGTTTTGGCAATATTGGTTAAAGATTTTGGAAAATGGTCGTAGACATTTGTTTGCATGGCCGCGACACCCTCAACCTCAAGGGTTGCTGCCTGTGCAATCAATTCCAAGGCGTGCCGAGCAACCATTGTTTGCCCATCTTCCATTTTTTCAGCGGATAGTAAAAAGTTCTTATTCGCTAAGTTGGCTTGCTTGACCATTGTTCCTCCAATCAACCGATAAAATCGGTACCAATAAATACAAAAGACTGCTTCATCAAGAAAGCAGCCTAAGCAACCTTAGGCCCGACCCTTGTAGGACCCATCTTCAGTATTAACAATGATGGTTTCACCTTCGTTAACAAAATCTGGCACTGTAATAGTGGCACCAGTTTCAACAGTAGCAGGCTTGCCTGAACCAGTAGCTGTTGCGCCCTTGATACCAGGTTGCGTCTCCGTTACCTTCAAAGTAACAGTTGATGGCAACTCTGCCCCCAAGACTTCTGAACCATACATCGTAATCTTAACTTCCATTCCTTCAAGCATGAACTTCAAGGCTTCTTGCAAGTTATCATCTGAAATGTTGATTTGTTCGTAAGTTTCAGTGTCCATAAAGACACGACCGTCGTTTTCGGCGTACAAGTATGACATTGGGCGCGTTGTAATTTCGGCCTGTTCAAACTTATCACCAGGACGGAAGGTTACTTCGTTAACCGCACCCGTCCGCAAGTTCTTCAACTTAGAGCGCACAAAGGCTGCTCCCTTTCCAGGCTTCACGTGTTGGAATTCCAATACACGCCAGATTGAGTTTGAGTATTCAATCGTCAAACCTGTCTTCAAATCATTCATGCCAATTGCCATGAGTATATCCCTCGTTCGTTAAGTAATTGTATTTTATTATAACAAATTTTTAGTCAATACGCACTCTTCTTTCAAAATGACGGTTTTATATCAACTCGCTTTGTCAGCAAAAGATTAAACCAGCACCAGCTTCCATTATATATAAATACTTTTATATATAAATACTTTCCAAGACATTGATTTGGTATTTACTAAAAATTAAACACAAAAAAATTTGATTATTAATGACAAAACGATTCGTACCAACAACTATTTTTTTGACAAAGGCTACGCCTTCTTAAGAAACCGCCCCATCCCCTGCCAGCTGTGGTAAAATAAAAGTTAAGGTTTTCGTTCGTGATCAATTAAAAATTAAACTTGGAGGAACAAACATGGTTTACAAAGTTTACTATCAAAGTCATTTCGACCGCAATCCAAAGCGGGAAAACACTGAGGCCTTTTACATTGAGGCCGAATCAAAGCCAGCCGCGCTCGCAGCTGCGCAAGCAAATACCGAATTTAACATCGAAGATGTTGAAGAATTATCCGATGCAGCACTGGTGTACGAACAGGCTAACCCGGAATTTAAGTTAACAACCTTCGCCTAATGTCAGCAGTTGATATTAAGGAAAACGAAGTCGGCGTTTACGCCCTTGGCGGACTTGGCGAAATTGGAAAAAACACATATGGAATCCAATACCAGGACGAAATTATCGTCGTGGATGCCGGAATTAAGTTTCCGGAGGACTCCCTTTTAGGAATTGACTATGTCATTCCAGACTATTCGTACTTAGTCGAAAACATTGACAAAGTAAAAGCTCTGGTGATTACCCACGGACACGAAGACCACATCGGGGCGATTGCTTACTTTTTACAAGCCGTCAATGTACCAGTTTATGCTGGCCCACTGGCAATGGCCTTAATTCGTAACAAATTAGAAGAAAAGCAGCTCTTAAACCGCGCTGAACTCCATGAAATTACGGATGGGTCGGTAATTGAATTTAACCAAATGTCAGTTGAATTCATTCGCACCACTCACTCAATCCCAGACGTTTTTGCCGTTTCAGTCAAAACACCCGTTGGAACGATTGTTGAAACCGGTGATTTCAAATTTGATTTAACACCAACCACCAAGCAAAAACCAAACCTCTGGTCAATGGCTCGTACTGGCGAAGAAGGTGTTTTGTTACTAATGTCCGATTCAACTAACGCTGAGCGGCCCGAGTGGACAAAATCAGAAGCCTGGGTTGAAAAAACTGTTCAAAAACTTTTTGAACAACTCAAGCACGGCCGGATTATTTTTGCTACTTTCGCTTCCAACATGAACCGAATCAAAATGGCAACAGATGCAGCCATTGCTCATGGTCGTAAGATTGCCGTCTTCGGCCGATCAATGGAATCAGCCATGACGAACGGGCGAGCCCTTGGATACTTAAACATCCCGGACGATGCTCTGATTGAGCAGTCACAGATTAAAAATATCCCAGATGACGAACTTTTGATTCTCTCAACCGGATCACAGGGAGAATCAATGGCCGCTTTGGCACGAATTGCTAATGGGACGCACAAGCAGGTTCGCTTAAAGCCAAACGATAACGTGATTTTTTCTTCTTCCCCAATTCCTGGGAACACAGCCTCTGTTAACGCTGTAATTAATAAACTAGAAGAAGGTGGCGCTAACGTTATTCATGGTAAGTTAAACAATATCCACACTTCTGGTCACGGTGGCCAAGAAGAACAAAAGTTGATGTTATCATTAATGAAGCCTGAATACTTTATGCCCGTCCACGGTGAATACCGGATGCTCAAAGTCCATGCTGGCCTAGCCGAAGAGTTGGATATTCCAAAGGACCATACCTTTATCCTAGAAAACGGTGATGTCCTCGCTCTTGACGGTGTGAATCCACCACGGATTGCCGGACACTTCCCTGCCGAAGATACTTATATCGATGGCTCAGGAATTGGTGATATTGGTTCGATCGTCTTACACGACCGCTTAAAATTGTCACAAGATGGTTTGGTCATCGTCACAGCGACGATTGACTTAAAAAAGAAGGAAATCCTTTCCGGACCTGATATCCTATCCCGTGGTTTTGTTTACATGCGTGAATCTGGTGACCTCATTAATGATGGTCGTCATGTCATTTTCAATACGATTCGTAAGGCAATGTCTGCAAAGAATGCTAGTGAATCCGATATTCGTCAGGTCATCATTGATGATCTTTCCAAGTATTTGCATAAAGAAACGGCTCGTAAGCCAATGATTTTGCCAATGCTGATTATGATTTAAAACACAAAACGTCTAAATGATTTTATCGTTTAGACGTTTTTTTCAGACTAAAATCTGCTATTATTAAAGGGTATCGTTAACATTTTGTTTAGGGTTTTACTTGTTTAACGATTAATTATCCGTTTCTATCCCAAAAAGGAGCTTTAAGAGATGACAGAACGCAAGATTCCGGCGATTATGGGAACACAACACCCTGATAACGCCAACGCCCCCTTCTGGGACACCGCACAACAACCTTTCATCAGTGCTTACCGGGAAACTGATGAAGCCTTTCAAAATTACCAGACCCTCGATGTTGATGAATACATGTGGGACTGGGAAGGGAAACACGCCGATGCGGCAGTCATCGACCGCCTTTTCTCAACCCACTATGAATACTTTAAGGAACACCAACTTGGTCGTGACAAATTTTTGACGTTCCGTTTCCCAAATATTTGGGAAGAAAAAGGCTACAACTTAATGCAAGCCATGACGGCCTTTTTAAGTTCCGAAGACTTTGCCAATGACCTTGGTTTTGACCAACGCCCCTTGTTTGAAGCCATTTTACCAATGGCTCAACGTGCTGATCAAATCATTGAAATGCAGCTTTTGTTTGAAAAGCTGGCCCAGTTCAAAGATGCAACCTTTACACCCACGGAAGACAACAAGGCTTACATCGAGATGATTCCACTCTTCGAAGACTTTGAAACGCAATACCACGCACCAGAAATTTTAAAGGAATACTTGAACCTACATGAAGAACACTTTGGCTTCCGGCCAAAGCACCTGCGTGTCTTTTTAGCCGGTTCTGATTCTGCTCTTTCAGCCGGCTTTATGTCTTCCATTATTGGAAATAAGTTAGCCTTAGCGCGCTTGCACCAATTTGCCGAGAAGGAAGGTATCGCCATCTACCCAATTTCTGGAACGGGGTCTGCCATCTTCCGTGGTGGCCTTTCACCTCAACGTGTCAAACGCTATGTCCGTGAATTCCCTGGTGTCAGAACAGCAACTGTTCAGTCAGCATTCCGTTATGACTTCTCCATCGACGAAACAAGGGCCGGCATCAAGTACTTGAAAGAAGAATTACCAAAGGCAAAGCCATTGGTAATTAGCGCTGAAGACGAAGCCATTCTTTCCGATATCGCCCAAAAATCAGCAGCCTTCTACCAGGAAACACTCGAACAATTAGTTCCTGACGTCCAACCAATCTTCAAGGCCTTCCCAAAGCGCCGTGACCGTCGTCAGCACGTGGGGGTTTTGGGCTATTCCCGTTCCGTTGATAACATCGAATTACCCCGAGCCATTAATTTTACCGGCGCCTTTTATTCAATCGGTGTACCACCCGAATTTATTGGTTTTGGCCGGGCATATGAAAGCCTCAATGAAGAACAGCTAGCTGTCTTGAACCGCTATTACCCAAGTATGCGCGCTGATTTTGGTGAATTAGCTCACTATATCAATTGGGATGCCCTTCAAATTTTGAAGACGCAAAGCCCAGCCTGGCAAGATGTCGAAGAAGACATCGTCATCCTCAAGGATGCCTTTGACCTCCACATTGGACCAGAAACAATGGCTGAGCAACAACACGCCGAAATTGCCCTCCAAGTTGTTGAATTCAAGGAAGGCGCTTCCGTGGCCATTACCGCCTTGATTAATCGTATGGCCCAATTGCGTCATTTCTTGGGTTAAGCAAACGATTAAAGTTCAATCACCATAAAGACTACCTGATGATTTAAAGCAAAAAAATTAGGTCAGCTCATTGAGCGGCCTTGAGGACTAACGGCCGTTATTGAATTGGCGTCAGTCCTTTTTGTTTGTTCTGAATGCTTTTACCTTCTTGATTGATCTCTTTGGCACAATCATACTAACTTTGCAAAGATAATGACTATTAATCGGGTCTGCTTTGACTCATTTGAATATAGTCAATACCCGCAATTGGTCTGTCTAAATTTGGGGAATCATATCACTCAACTTAGTCTTTTTACTTTGCTCGTTATTTCTTTATACCAAAGACCGACAGCAAAACAAATGTCAAGAAAAAAATCATCACCAACCTTGATTTTCTGCTATAATCGACGTATTCTGATAAACGTAAAATGATGCCCGCCGTTTGGGTATCCGGCATGCACTGGCATGCCTTTTTTAACGACATAGCAAAGACTTAAAATTATGACATCAGCACACTTTATTATTGATACAACCTTGATTCGCCCAAAAGATCTTGGAGCCTTGGATCAAATCAAAAGTCAATTAACAGCCGCCCAAGCGGTCACAAGTTTTCAAAAGGCCTCTACGCACATCTCGGTCTACAGCCTTGCCCGCAAAATCGCTAAGACCATGCAAACAGAAGCCAGCCTCCCAATCGTCGTCATTGGTAATTCGGCTTCCTTGAATGCAACTTTAGCCGCAATTTTAGACTTTGATGATACCCTGCGCTGGCCACTTTTGTTAATTAACTGGGGGGATAAAAACCACTCATCCAGTCATCTTGTGCATCAAATTTTAACTGCTTTAAATACCCAAACTATCCGGCAGGTTTCTCTTGGACTAGTAACGGGCTCTGTTCCAAAGCAGGGTAAGCAATACTTCTTGGATACCTTCCAAGTTGGTCCTGATTTTTCAGCCATTTTACCTGAATTCAATCAAAAATTTGCATGGAAACATGCCTTTCAGCAAATATTTTCTTTTTGGGGCCAGGCTTCCCGCAACCAAAACAAAATCAGTTTTTCTTGGACCCTTCGTTTTGGTCAGACCTATCAAAACCATTCCAAGACACTCGGTTTACAAATTATTCCGAGCAAAGATGGCAACACAGCCGAAATCCGCCTAGTTAACCAACTGCCTTGGCCACAAATCATGCTGACCTATCTACGTGGTAAAAAAGGCGTGGAAAATCCTAGTCGAAAGGGCTTTACAACCATTCCCCTAACCATTCCTGCCGATTTTCATATCAAAGATATTCAGTCGGTCAAAACTGATGGCCGCCCCCTTCAATCCGGGGCCTATTCCTTCACCATGACAATCGCGGGGACTTACCCAATCATGGGAGTTGCCGAAAACTAATCAACACAAATTAAAAGACCTGGATGCGTCCTTTGACTGCATTCAGGTCTTTTATTGGTTGATCTTATCGAAATTCAATCCAAATAATTTTGATTTTTCTAAAGAAACTTGGCCTACAACTCTGCCTTGATTTTCTCAACCTGGTCCAACTTTTCCCATGGCAAGTCCAAATCAGGACGACCAAAGTGACCGTAAGCAGCTGTTTGCTTATAAATTGGCCGACGAAGGTCTAGGCTATTAATGATTGCCAAAGGACGGAAGTCAAAAAGCTTCTCAACGATGGCTTCAATCTTGTCTTCTGCGACTTTTTCAGTCCCAAATGCTTCAATATTCAACGAAACCGGCTTGGCAACACCAATTGCATAGGCTACCTGGAGCTCAATCTTGTCAGCCAAGCCAGCAGCCACCAAATTCTTGGCCACATAGCGAGCATAGTAAGCGGCCGACCGGTCAACCTTGGTGGCATCCTTTCCTGAGAAAGCACCACCACCGTGGTGGGCTGCCCCCCCATAAGTATCGACGATAATTTTACGGCCTGTCAAACCAGAGTCGGCTTGAGGACCACCCAAGACAAAGCGGCCGGATGGATTAATATAATACTTCGTTTGGTCATCAACCAAATCAGCAGGCAAGACCGGATCAACCACGAACTTTTTTATATCAGCACGTAATTGTTCCAATGTTACTTCTGCATCGTGCTGAGTTGACAAAACAACGGCCGCAATACGCTTAACCTGGCCATCATCCGTCAATTCTAGTGTTACTTCACCCTTGGCATCTGGGCGTAAGTAAGCCAATTCTTGGTCATTTCGTACCTGACGAATTTTACGCATTAACTGATGGGACAAGTCCAAAGCTAATGGCAAGTAATCAGTCGTTTCATTGGTGGCATAGCCAAAAACCATTCCCTGGTCGCCGGCACCTAATTGGTCTGGATCATCTTCGGCCGCATCAACAGCTTGAGCAATATCTGGTGATTGTTCCACAATCTTGTTCGAAACATTGATTGAATCAGCTGAAAAACCAAATTCCGGCTGATTGTAGCCAATGGCCTTGATCGTATCAACGGCAATTTGACGGACGTTCACATAAGCAGTCGTTGACAACTCACCAAAAATCGAAACATCGCCCGTTGATGTGGTCACTTCAATGGCGGCCCGAGCCTTTGGATCTTCTGTCAACACAGCATCCAAGATGGCATCAGCAATTTGGTCCGCTACCTTATCCGGATGGCCATTGGCAACTGATTCAGCAGTAAAAAATTTTGTCATTTTCTTTTTCTCCTTTAAATTAACTAACAATATAGAGACAAAAGAAAAGCACCTTGGACAACCCAAAGCGCTTTGCAAGTTGCCTATCTTACAGAATTACCACCGTGCAAATGCCGGTTGGTGCAGGTTCACCGTGCTGTATCACTTCCCTGCTCTTGATAGTTATGTAATTTATAATTTATATTCTACATGATAGAATAAGAAATAGCAATTGACTTTCGAGGTTCTGATGACAAAAGAAAATGAAACAATCACTCCTGATCAACAAACCAGCACGCCACTGAATGGCGCAAGTGACGAACCACTCCAGGAAAAAACGGCTGATTTTTTCTCCCGGTCACAACGCCGCCAAGAACAAAAACAACAGCACCAACAAGCTAACCAAGGCCAAGTCGCTGCCCTACCAGCCCCTCATCGCTATACGGTTCCAGCGATTGCAGTCGGTTTAAACATCATCTGGTGGCAACAGCCCCTTATCTACCATCAAGTTTGGCAAAATGCTGGTAACTGGCAAATTTGGTCCTTAATTGCCTATTCAATCTTTTCTGCAATGACGTTGGGTTTCCTCGTTAAAAATCGGTTTGCCAAGGCCGACTGGCATGTTTGGGCCTCCTTAGCTGCTTCTTTAATTGTGCTTTTCAATTCACAATTACGGTCGCGCTTTGAAGTTTTAGCCCTCCTCCTGCTCTTTATTTGCTTCTTGCTGATTTTACCCTTTCGAGCCTTTCAGTTGAAGAACCCGCTTGGTTTAGCCGGTTTGAGCATCTTGCTGACCTTTTCGGTGCCAATTTGCATCAACTATCTGGCCAACAACTATGTTGAACCTGATTTTTTGAAGCAATCATGGCTTTTAGTCTTTGCCACGGCCTTTTACTTCACTCCCCTCTTCCTACCCACAGTTAAAGGACGAAAATTAGGACTCATAACCGGTCCACTTTTTATCCTCGCCGCCCTCATATTGGAAGGCTTCTCACCAATCGCCTTGATCACAATCGTTTTCGCCATAGCTGCGTATCTCTTAACCTTTATTCGGCCATTAACCTATCAAATTCAGCCCTTAGTGGCCATTTTCGGACTAATTGTTACCGTCATGTCCTACTACCATTAAAAAACAAAAAAACGCTTAGAAGCGATTCTAAGCGTTTTTAGTTTGTAATCAAACTTATTGATCAAGTTTTGTAATCGTATAGGACTTATCATCGGCCTTACGAACAAGCAAAGCCTGAATTTCATTAGCCGTTTGAATCTTGATTTGTACAGGAGCTGATGAAGGTAAGAACTTCATCGCAGAGGTGGCAACATAGTTGGAGAAGGCTTCAATTTCGGTTGGTGAATAGAATTGCGTTGTCACCGTTACGTTCATAGAAGACAACTTATTATTCGTAAATTTAGCAGAAGCTGTTGCCCCCGCAATGTTTGGGAAGAAGTTAGAAATATCAGTCTTGAAGTTATTAAAGCCAGTATTTTCATCAGATCCAAGGCTCGAAGTGTCATCAGATTCTTTTGGCAAAACGATCGACTTTTCGTTGATATCTGACCAACTACCGATATCAGTACCTGACTTTGAGGTGGCTTCGGCATAGAAAGAACCTGGAGCCAATGAATCCTGAGAAGCAGTGTCATACATGGCCAAGACAATTAGAATGTTCTTGCCAACACCTTGTTGCTCACGAATCGTCTTGATCAACTTTGGCGCAATCTTTTGCCCGTAAGCAATCCGATCCTTATCTGAAATCGTCTGATAATAAGTCGCACCATACTGTTCCTTTTGGTAAGCATCTTGACTATTCATCGCCACGCCCACAACCATTCCAGCTAATTGCAGGTTATTGCCGCTCTTGGTCATGAAATCTTGTTCTGTTAACGTCTGAACGTAAATCGGATTTCTCGAACTATCCGTCTTGCCATTATCCTTTGGATTCAAGCCAGTTGCATTACTATCCGTTTGACGGGCTAAGAGACCATTAACGGTGTCAGCATCAAGGTACTGACCTTCCTGGAAGATGTAGCGACCAGTCTTAAAGTGCGACTTAGACAAATTCAACAATGACGTTTCAAAATCTTGGACATCCAAAGAATTGTTCAAAGATGTTGCAGTAATACCCCGAGCGGCTGATGTCAAATAATGCCCATCCTTGATGACCGTTTGATAATCCCCCGCAGAACTTTGGGTTAACTGAACACCCTTTGTTTTGGAAACACTGGGTGTGACCGAAGCGATATTAATAAAGTAAAAAAAGGCTCCTAAAATAATCAGAAGCGCGAGGCCGATTAGGATATAGCCCCGCTTTGAAATCCGTTTTAACATTGTTCTTCCTCTTTGACAGTTTGGCTGAAAACGCCAAGTACAACCACCGGCAAGTTTTTCTGACCACGGCCGACTGCTTTAACCGGCCTCATTTTGCTGGGCTGACAAGAATTCTTGTTCATTCCAGACAGTGACCCCAAGATCGTTTGCTTTGGTCAGTTTTGACCCCGCATCGGTACCGGCAATCACTAAATCAGTCTTCTTCGAAACTGATCCAGTGACGCTGGCCCCGTGAGCTTCTAACCAGGCAGCAATTTCACTACGTGAACTCTGTTCTAGTTTACCAGTCAAAACGATCTTTTTACCATAGAAAAATGAATTTTCATCAATTGGACCCGTTTCGGATAAGTATTCCAGGTTCACACCAGCGTTGGCCAATTCGGCCAAAAGGGCTTGCGACTGGGGTTCAGCGAAGTATTTCACCACCGAATCCGCAATCGCTTGACCAATTCCATCGATGGCGACAATTTGTTCCGCATTGGCCTGTCCCAAGCTTGGTAAGTCTTGTAGGCTTGCCATCATAGTTTTCGCCGCTTTCGCCCCAACCAAGCGGATACCCAAGCCAAAGAGCAAGCGGTCGGCGGAATTGGCTTTGGAAGCCTGGATGGCAGCCACCAAGTTATTGGCTGATTTTTCTTGAAACTTATCTAAAGATAGTAACTGCTCAACCGTCAAGGAATAAATCGAAGCCACATCGGTCACCAATTTTTTGTCCAAAAGTTGGCTAACAATCTGTGGGCCAAGGCCATCAATATTCATCGCATTGCGCGAGGCAAAATGGGTCAACCCCTCTTGCAGTTGCGCTGGACAAGCCGGATTAATACAACGTAACACCACTTCACCCTCAACATGGACCAAATCAGCGCCACAGGAAGGACAAGTCGTTGGAATTTGATACTTTTTGGCATCTGCTGGGCGTTTGTCTAGGATGACCTGCCCAATTTCTGGGATAATATCACCGGCCTTGTGCAAGGTCACTGTATCGCCAACGCGAACATCTTTTTCCTCGAGGTAGTCCGGATTATGCAAGGAAGCCCGCTGCACCGTTGTCCCAGCCAAGAAAACCGGGTCCATGGCAGCCGTTGGTGTCACTGCACCCGTTCGGCCGACCGTCCATTCGATATCACGGACAATCGTCTGCTCCTCTTCCGGTGGAAACTTATAGGCAATCGACCATCGGGGTACCTTAACCGTGTTGCCTAAGTCAATTTCGGAATCGATATCATCCACTTTGACGACAACGCCATCAATTCCATAAGGCAGGCCGTCACGTTTTTCGGTGTATTCGGCGATATAGGGCGCAATCTCTTTCATCTGGCCAATGACACGGTTATCCTTGTTGGTTGGCAAACCAAGTTCGGCAAAACGGCGCAAGACTTCTGATTGCCTGGTCACACCCAACGTATCGGCCTCGGCCGTATAGTAAATAAAGGCAGACAGCTGGCGCTTCTTGGTTTCGCGTGCATCTAGTTGACGTAACGAACCCGCCGCCGCATTACGTGGGTTGGCAAAGGGTTCTTGACCCTGATTTTCCCGTTCTTCATTCAAATGCGCAAAGGAAGCCTTTGGCATATAAATCTCACCACGAACTTCGATTGTTAAGGGCTCTTCTAATTCTTGGGGCACATCTGCAATGGTCTTGACGTTAGCCGTGACATCTTCACCAATCAGGCCATTGCCTCGAGTGGAGGCCTGCATTAAGCGACCATTTTCGTACTTCAAAGAAACTGCCAAGCCATCAATCTTTAATTCCAAGTTATAGGCCGGCTGTTGCCCCAACGCTTTGATGGTACGATTCTCCCACTCTTGAAGTTCGTCTAATGAAAAAACATCCCCCAAAGAAAGCATTGGCACCGGATGTTGCACCTTTTCCAAGCCGGACTTGGTCTGGGCGCCACCAACATTTTGCGTTGGCGAGTCTGGTGTCACAAATTGTGGAAAGGCCTGTTCCAAGGCCACCAACCGGGCATACTTTTCATCATAAACGTGGTCTTCAACCTTTGGCGCATCCTGCTCGTAATAGGCAATTCCATAATCGGTCAACTCGTCTTGTAGCTGACTGATTGCGACTTGCGCATCCTTGGTCGACATATTCGTTGGTTGTGGATTACTTGCCATAAAAAATCCTTTCTACACGGTCAGTTAGCTGTTGGTCACAATGGCTGTACCAAGAAAAAAGCATCAGTGTTTTCCTTGCCGCTTAATCAACTCGTGTAATTGGTGCAAAGGCAGCCAAGAGTTGTTTGATGCCATCTTCCGGGAAGGCGACTTTAAGTTCTTGGTCAGCTTGGTCACCGGTAACTGAAACAACCGTCCCAATTCCCCACTTCTTATGAGAAACCTTGTCGCCAGCCTGCCACATGACCCCTTCAGCACCAGTGGTTTCAGCTGATTTCTTTTGAACCGGACTAGCCTTCGCAGACCCCTGGTAAGTAGTACTCGTTGCCCGGAGAAACTTCGAGGACAAACCGGCAGAAACGCCAGAGCCGCTTGCCGGATAGGCCTGCTCAATCAATTCGGGTGAAATTTCATCAATAAAGCGAGAAGGTTGGTTCGCCTGTGTCCGGCCATATAGCAAACGGGAGAAAGCATTCGTCAAATAAAGTTTCTGCTCAGCTCGCGTAATACCGACATAGGCCAGACGTCGTTCTTCTTCTAATTGATCCTCGTCTTGTGCCGCCCGGCCCAATGGGAATAAGCCCTCTTCTAGGCCAATCAAGAAGACCGTCGGAAATTCAAGCCCCTTTGCGGCATGTAAGGTCATTAACGTGACCACCCCGCTATCTTCCTCGACATTGTCCAGGTCGGCCATCAAGGCCGTCGAACCTAAGAAATCAGTTAACGGATTGACTGCGTCGTCCGCCTGAGCATCGTACTTGTCATCAAATTCCTTGGTAACAGACAAAAATTCATCCAGGTTTTCCAGTCGTGATTGCGACTCAGGGTCTGATTTTGCCTGTAATTCCTGGCGATAGCCGGACTGTTCTAAAATCAAATCCGTTAACTCCGAAACAGTTAAGAACTCTGCTTGTTGGCGGAAGTTATGCACCATTTCGGCAAAGGAAAGCAACTTTGTCACCGCTGCTGGGCGGATATCCTGGGCCATTTCGACTTGATCGATAGCCGCCAACATTGGTAAGTTAACTTGGTTAGCAAAGGTAAAAAGCCGGTCAACTGTTGACTGACCGATCGCCCGCTTAGGAACATTGATAATCCGTTCTAGGGCCGCATTATCAGCCGGGTTTGCGACCAAAGACAGGTAGGCCATCACGTCCAAAATTTCCTTACGGTCATAGAACTTATGACCACCAACAATGGTATAAGGGATGTTTGCTTTGACCAAAGACTCTTCCATGGCCCGGGACTGAGCGTTCGTTCGGTAAAGAATTGCAAAGTCGGACAAAGATTGATGGTTTTCGCCTTGCCCCTTTTGAATTTGGCCCAACACATAATAGGCCTCATCCTGGGCAGACTGAGCCCGATAATAGGTGATTTTGTCTCCGGCTCCGTTTTCGGTCCAGAGTTTTTTCGGCACTCGCTCGTTGTTGTGATTAATCACATCGTTAGCAGCATCCAAAATGGATTGAGTTGACCGATAATTTTGCTCCAAGAAAACTGATTGTGCCTGAGGCCAATCCTTTTCAAAGTTTAAAATATTTTGCATGTTGGCACCACGCCAACCATAGATTGACTGGTCGGCATCCCCAACAACGGCTAAGTTCTGTGAACCTTGAGCCAGCATGTTGACAATCTTATACTGGGCATCATTGGTGTCCTGGTACTCATCGACGTGGAGGTAACGGAACTGGTCTTGATAGCGTTGCAAAACATCAGGGGCCTTTTCAAAGAGTTCAATCGTCAACATAATTAAATCATCAAAATCAACTGACTGAGCCTGACGCAAAGCTTTCTGGTAAGCAGAATAAACTTCTGCTACACGTTCTTCATAAAAATTAGCGGCCTGCTCTCGGTAATCCTTGGCAGTTAGCAAATCGTTTTTAGCATTGGAAATGGTCCCTAAGATTGTCCGTGGATCATACTGGTTTGAATCCAAATTCAAATCATTAATCACCCGTTTAACCAGCGTCCTTTGAGCAGAACTATCCAAAATCGTAAAGTTCTTGCCCAAGCCAATCCGTTCACCATCTCGACGCAAAATTCGAACAGCCAGGGCATGGAACGTTGAAACCCAAACGGATTGGGCTAGCTGCTCATCGACTAATTTACCAATTCGTTCCCGCATTTCACGGGCAGCTTTATTCGTAAAGGTGATGGCCAAAATCCGCCAGGGCGCCACATCTAAATCTTCAATTAAATGGGCAACGCGGTGCGTCAAAACCCTGGTCTTCCCAGATCCGGCACCAGCCATAATTAAAAGCGGTCCCTCTGTCGTCCTGACCGCCTCCGCTTGCTTGCTATTCATACCCTTGGTTAATTCTTCAACAGTCATTTTGCCATCCTAAATCGTTTTTGTTCACTGCTCTTATTTTATCATAATTCAAGGAAAATCAGGCTAGGACAAAAAACTGCCCTAATCTAATTCGTGCGTCGACAAAATACCAACAGTTTGGCCTTGATTACCAGCAATTAACCATTTACAGTCTGTCTGATTTTTTGGTAAGGTAACTATAATTAAAGGTGGAAAAATCATGCAAACTAGCGAACACTTACTCACTTTGGGCCAAACGGGGTGGTTCAAAAACAAGTACCAACCAGCGGCCACAACGCTTTTCGCCCCACACCTTCTTTTGGTTGGGCAAACTGGGTCTGGCAAATCAACAACCCTCAAACAAATTAGCCAACAGTTACAAGAAAATCGACTCGGGCAAATCATTTTCGACCCAACCGGCGAGTTTAGCCGAGCAGACGACCAGCAGGTTTCCTACAGCGTTGGCCAAAACGTCTACTTTGATCTCAGCCAGTTAGCACCAAAAGACTTATTGACTGCGCTTGGTTTGACCTGGCCAACCAAGTGGCAGCTGCTACTAGGACAAGCTCAAACAGCCTTACGGATTAACTACAATCTTAACCAACAGCAAAAGGTCATTTTAAACACTAAAGCCCTAACCGCCGATGCCTTTTATGCTTTAAAAAGTCAACTCTATCAAAGTCAATGGTCTTTCTCATTGAGCCTCCTCGCCCCCCAATTGCGCTTGCTAGCCCACCAAGGGTTTATTGATCAAGAAGAGAATTTGGCCAGCACTGATCCTGATTTGTTGACGGCCATCGACCAACTAGCCGACCGCCTCGCGGATCCGCGCCTAAAGGCCATTGCACCAAATACTCAGGTAAAAACAACCAAGTACGACTTGCTTTACCTGCTCAAATTAGCAACGGCTAAGGCTGATTTCGGCGCTAAAATCAGTATCAACCTGGCTCAGCTGAAAGACCTCGGTGCCCTCCAAGCCACCATCATGTCCACCGTCTGGCGCCAGCTGCTCAGCTTTCAAGCCAAAAGCACCCATAAGGCGACGGTTTACCTCTTAATCGACGAGGGCCACCGCTTCCTTTTGAAAAACAACCAAGCCGAGCAAGACAAAGACAGTGGTTTAGCGCAAATTCTGCGTGAGGGACGCAAGGAAGGCCTCCAGGTGGCCTTTGCTTCCCAGTCGCCACTCGACCTGCCAACTGCTCTACTAGGACAATTTTCAGCCACAATTGCCCATCGGCTGACGAATCAAAAGGAATGGCAAGCATTGCCCCTCCTAGCCAACTCTGCTAAAGCTGGGCAAAAATTAGGTCAGCTACAAACTGGCCAAGCACTAATCAAAGTTAGCCAGGAACCGAATCGAACCGTCACGATTTTTGCATCCCCAAACAAACAATAAAGCAAAAAGAGAACCGTACGCGCGTTCATGAACGCGCGTAATCCGGTTCTCTTTTTAATTGAAACAATTCTAATAAATCTCCTAAACTAAACCATTAAGCGTTGGCATTGCCCATTTTTACCGTTAAATCAAAGCGCTTTAAATTCCAAGTTTCAATCACTGCCACCAATTTTGCTGCATAGGTTGGATCGGTCGCATACCCGTCTTGGACAAGGGCCTGCGCCGCGGCCTGATAATTTTTGGCTGCCAGCACATGCTCATATTGGTTGGGATTCCAGTGGGTCCCCTTTGAAATTAGCTGGGCATGGGCTTCCATCGATTCCTGCCAGGTCTGGTAGGAGGCAAATTTTTGATCCACTACAATCCAATGACCGTCCTCATACTCATTGGTTGGAACGACCACTCCGGCCTGGCCTGCCGATGCTTTCATCCCGTACAAATTGTTATAATCTTTTGACAGACTAGACTGGTTCCAATCCGATTCTAAAATGGCCTGTGCCAGTGAAATCGAAGCAAAAATGCGGTACTTATATTGCATCTTTTGTGCATAGGGGGCCCATATTTGCAGCTGCTTTTGCTTAGCTTCATCTTGATAGATAATTTGCTCTTTGTTAGTCGTCATTGATCGGCTCATCACCACGGTCAAAGCAATTAATGTTAGAAAAACAAGCAAGATCATCAAGTACATTCGTCGTTTTTTCTTCGCTTTTGGCAAAAAAAACCATTTTTTCTTTTTCCGCTTTTTAGCCACCTGGACACCCCCTTTCATTAGAATCATTGCTGTCTGAAATTGAATATAGCCAGTATACGCCTTTCTATTTTATTTGCCAAAAAAGAAAAAACCAACATCACTGTTGGTTAAATCATTTTACCAGTCGAAAGGCTGACTTATTTTTTAACAAAACCGCCTTACAGTTCTTTTAACTTGCCACGGAAATCGGCCAAACTTTGGTAACCCTTATGGGCCATGATCGCCTGCAATTCTTCAGCAAGACGGTCATAAACGCCCAAGCCTTCCTTCATCACCTGAGTACCAACTGAAACCAAATCAGCCCCACAAAGAATGTGTGCAAAAACATCTTCCCCGGAAGTCACACCGCCGGTTCCCAAGACCTTAATGCTGTCATGCAAGCGTTGGCGCAAAGCGCGAACGTTGGCTAAAGCCGTTGGCAGCACCATTGTTCCTCCCAAGCCACCAAAGCCACCCTTGGCCTTTGTGACCACTTGTTCCTGTTCAATATCGACCCACAGGCCGTTACCAACAGAATTAATCGTGTTCACGTGGGTCAATGGGTACTTGTTCAACACAGCAGCAATCTTGTCAAAGTGAACTAGATCAAAATATGGTGGTAACTTCACGCCCAATGGCTTCGTGTAAAAACTGAAGACTTCTTTTAAGACCCGGTCGGTGGCCTCAAAGTCATAAGCTAATTGCGGTTCTCCAACAATGTTTGGGCAAGACAAGTTCAATTCAGTCGGTCCCTGATAGTCAGAATCCTGCAAGTCTTTTAGCAGGGTAATCGCATCAGCCGCTGACAGAGCAGCAACAGACAAAATTGTTGGCTTTGTCTGTTCTTGCAAAACATAATCAAGGTAAAAATCATAGCCTAAGTTTGGCAACCCCATCGAGTTAATCGAACCATTTTTGAGATCATAGTACCGTGGGTTTGGATTCCCTGCACGAGCCTGAAGTGTTGCTGATTTTGTTACCATAGCACCCAAGTTGCTCGTATGTGCCAAATCATTCAATTCTTCTTTGGTCTGACAGTGGACCCCAGAGGCGTTGAGCAATGGACTCGTTAAAGTTTGCCCAAAGAGGTCGGCGTTCAAATCAATATCGGTCATCAATTATTCTCCCAATGCTTTTACAAAGTGTGTTTCTTCTGGTAATTCCAAAACCGTCAAATAAGCAGCGACGGTATCCAAGGCGGTAAATAAGGCCACCTCGTTGACAATGGCTGCTGCTCGGACGGGGCTCTCCCCTGCCAAAGCCTGGTCAGCCTGGTCAAGTGTGTTGACCATGATTTGCAATTCTTGCTTAGCCATTGCCATTGGCAAATCAGCTGGTGCTGCTTCAACTGCAACACCATTTTCCTGCAAGAAAGTCCAATTGTCGTCAGCAGCAACCAAGTCAAAGCCAAGGGCTGCAAAACGCTTAGCCAAGGCCAAGCCCTCTTGCTGGTCTGCTTTAGCCAAGTCCCAAAGAATTCGACCCTGATGCAAAATTGGTAAACCAGCACCAACCAGCGCCTTGGCGAGTGCTTGATCATAGTTGTCAGCAGTTCCCATGACTTCACCAGTTGACTTCATTTCTGGCCCTACCGTCGAATTCAAGCCGGCTAATTTGGCAAATGAGAAAACCGGTGCCTTCACGTGAACTGTAACTGTTTCCGGAACCAAACCGGATTGGTAACCCAAGTCTTTCAAGGACTTGCCCAACATAATTTGTGTGGCTACCTGAGCCATTGGAATCTCCGTCACCTTTGACAAGAATGGTAATGTCCGGGATGCCCGTGGGTTAACTTCAATCACGTAGGCGATTTCATCATGAATCACATACTGAATATTCATCAAGCCAATCACGTTCAATTTCTTAGCCAACTTTTGAGC
This sequence comes from Fructobacillus sp. ESL1096, assembly GCF_058511985.1. Classification (NCBI taxonomy): domain Bacteria; kingdom Bacillati; phylum Bacillota; class Bacilli; order Lactobacillales; family Lactobacillaceae; genus Fructobacillus; species Fructobacillus sp. ESL1096. Next base: position 1,118,115 of record NZ_CP196400.1, on the reverse strand, counting down.
AGATTCAACGATTTGTGCCTTCACGTTGGCAGACATTTGTTGCGTTGGATAAACCGCAAAAGAATCACCTGAGTGAATACCAGAGCGTTCAATGTGCTCCATCACTCCTGGAATCAACACGTCCGTGCCGTCTGAAATCAGGTCAACTTCAGCTTCCTGACCAGTGAGGTAGTCATCAATCAAAACGGGATGGTCGTTTGAAACCTTAACTGCCTGTTCCATATAGGTCTTCAAGTCATCATCGGAATCGATGATGGCCATTGACCGACCACCAATCACATAAGATGGTCGAATCAAAACCGGATAACCAAGGTCATTGGCGGCCTTCAAGGCTTCCTCTTTGGTAGTAGCCGTTTCACCCTTTGGCTTTGGCAATTCAAGCTGATCAATCACTTTGGCAAATTCATCTCGGTCTTCGCCGCGATCCAAATCGGCCACGGTTGTTCCCAAAACCTTAACGCCGGCCTGTTCCAAACCAGCAGCTAGGTTAATGGCCGTTTGGCCACCAAATTGCACAACCACACCTAAGGGTTGCTCGAGGTCAATCACGTTCAAGACATCTTCTAGGGTTAATGGTTCAAAATAAAGCTTATCGGAAATAGCAAAATCAGTTGAAACCGTTTCGGGGTTTGAGTTTTGAATAATGGCTTCATAACCGGCCTGTTGGATGGCCTTCACTGCATGCACAGTGGCATAATCAAACTCAACTCCCTGGCCAATCCGGATTGGACCAGAGCCAAGCACCAAAACGGAAGGTCGATCCGTGACAATTGATTCATTTTCGTCTTCATACGTGCCGTAGTAGTAGGGCGTCTTCGATTCAAATTCACCGGCAACCGTATCAACCATTTTAAAGGTTGGTAACAAGCCTTGTTTCTTGCGCCAAAAACGGAAATCAGCTTCCGTTTTGCCAGTCAACTTCGCCAACCAGGCATCAGAGAAACCATATTCCTTGGCCGTCTTAATTTTCTCAAAGTTGTCCGGATCTGCCTGAACAGCTCGTTCAATTTCGATAATGTGCAAAATTTTGTCCAAAAAGAACAAGTCCATCTGTGTAATATCATGGATTGCTTCAATCGTTACACCACGGTGAATCAATTCGGCGATGGCGAAGAGGCGGTCGTCCTTGGCTGGCATCAATTGTGCCTGCAGGTCCTCTGTTGAAACCCCGTCAAAGTAACCAGCACTCAAATCCTTTTCATCGACTTCAAGTGAACGAACCGCCTTTAACAATGATTCTTCCAGCGTCCGCCCAATCGCCATGACCTCACCGGTCGCCTTCATTTGTGTCCCCAACGTGCGGTTAGCATGTTCAAACTTATCAAATGGGAACCGCGGAATCTTGGTCACAACGTAATCAAGGGCTGGTTCAAAGGCCGCCCAAGTCGTTTGAGTCACGGGATTTTTAATTTCGTTCAAATGCAAACCAACGGCAATTTTGGCCGCCATCTTAGCAATTGGGTAACCTGTTGCCTTTGAAGCTAGGGCTGATGACCGAGAAACACGGGGATTAACTTCAATGATGTAATACTGGAAAGACTTTGGGTCCAAAGCCATTTGGATGTTCACGCCACCCTCAATTTTCAAGGCTCGGATAATCTTTAAAGCGGAATCCCGCATCATTTGATAGTCCCGGTCTGATAGAGTCTGCGTTGGCGAAACGACGATGGAGTCACCGGTATGCACGCCAACTGGGTCAATGTTTTCCATCCCCGCCACAATCAAAGCGTTATCGGCGGCGTCACGCATCACCTCAAACTCGATTTCCTTATAACCGGCAATCGACTTTTCAATCAAAACCTGGGTCACTGGTGATAATTCTAAGCCATGGGCGGTGATTTCTTCTAATTCAGCCAAATTATTAGCAAAGCCACCACCAGTTCCACCAAGCGTATAGGCGGGACGAACAACCACAGGGTACCCGATGTTCCCTGCAAAATCAGCTGCTTCAGCGACTGTTGTGGCAATTTGCGATTCCGGTACTGGTTCATTCAATTCTTCCATCAAATCCTTGAAAAGTTCCCGGTCTTCAGCCTGTTCGATGGCTGGCAACTTTGTCCCCAGCAATTCAATATCTAGTTCCTGCAAAATACCTGAATCGGCTAAGTCCTTTGCCATATTTAGGCCGGTTTGGCCCCCTAAGGTTGGCAAAATGGCATCCGGCTTTTCTCGGTACAAAACCTCCTTGACGAAATCCAAAGTAATTGGTTCCAAGTACACCTGATCGGCAACTTCTTGGTCCGTCATGATCGTAGCAGGGTTGGAGTTAATCAACACCACCTGGTAGCCCTCTTCTTTTAATGAAAGGCAGGCCTGTGAACCGGAATAGTCAAATTCGGCCGCTTGACCGATAATAATTGGTCCTGAACCAATTACCAAAATTTTATGAATGTCATTTCGCTTGGGCATCTTAGGCTCCCTTCTTGTCCGTCAACTTGTTAATGAAGTTGTCAAAGATATATTCGGCGTCGTGTGGTCCTGGCGAAGCATCCGGATGAAATTGGACTGAAAATGCTTCCTTATCTTTCAACCGAACGCCTTCAACCGTTTCAGCATTAATTTCTTCGTGGGTTACTTCTAAATTCGTCCCGGCCAATGAAGCCCGGTCGACGGCATAACCATGGTTTTGTGAGGTGAAGTATTTCCGCTTGTGATCGACATCCGTCACGGCGTGGTTAAAGCCACGGTAGCCAAACTTCATCTTGTAAGTCTTAGCACCGTTGGCAATGGCAAAAAGTTGGTGTCCTAAACAAATACCCATGATTGGGTACTGATTTTGCAATGTAAGGATAGTCTTCGTTGCATAACCATACTGAGTGGGGTCGCCAGGTCCATTTGATAGTAAGATCCCGTCAGGCTTGCTGGCCTCAATAACAGACGCTGGCGTTGTGCCAGGGAAAACTGTTACGGTTGCACCACGCTTTTGCAGCGCCTTGACGATTGACCCCTTCAAGCCAAAGTCCAACAGAGCAATCTTTGGACCACCCACTTTACCAACGAAGGTCTCGATTTCCTCTTCCTTCTTTGCCCGGGCCAACAACAATGATGGATAATCTTGAGCAAAAAGAGCATCAATCTTTTCCTGATTTAATTCAGAAACCAAGACGGCGGGCATGGAGCCATGGTCACGGATTTCCTTGGCTAATTTCCGTGTGTCAACGCCTGTCAACCCTGGCAAATCTTCTTCCTTGGCAAAATCAGCAAGGGTCATCACAGAACGAAAGTTAGCAGGACGGCGGGCCAGATCCTTGACGATAATGGCATCAACTGCGGGCTTGCTGCCTGTCCCTTCGTTATCGTCCAGGTTAATGCCATAATTACCAATCAAAGGGTAGGTAAAGACCATTGTTTGTCCAAAATATGAGGGATCGGTCATCGTTTCTTGGTAGCCAGTCATTCCGGTTGAAAAGACTACTTCTGTTAGCAGATCTTTTTCGGAGCCAAAACGCTCACCGGCATAAACTGATCCATTTTTCAATACTAAGTATCCTTGCATTGCCTTACTCCTTCTTTGCTTGATAGACCAAGTGGCCGTCAACCAAGGTCTTTAAGACCTTGCCATAAACCTCTTGACCAGTAAATGGGGTATTCTTTCCCTTTGATTCAAATTCTGCTGGGTTAATCTTGTATGGGTGAATGAAATCAACCAGCGCAATATCGGCTGCATCCCCAACCCGTAATTCACCCGCCGATACGAGGTTAAAGACTTGCTTTGGTCGTCGAACCATCCAATCAAGGACAGTCTCCAGGTCGACTAAGCCACTCTTAACAAAGCGGGTATAAACTAGTGGCAAAGCCGTTTCTAATCCGACAATGCCAAATGAGCAATCGTTCATGGAGCCCGATTTTTCCTCTGCGCTATGTGGCGCATGGTCGGTCGCAATCATGTCAATCGTCCCGTCCAAAAGTCCAGCGATTAGGGCCAATCGGTCTGCTCTTGACCGCAATGGCGGGTTCATTTTGAACATTGGGTCATCGGTTTCAATCATACTGTCATCTAAGAACAAGTGGTGTGGTGATACTTCCGCTGTGACAGCCAGGCCCATTTGCTTGGCCAAACGAACCTGAGCAACAGATTCCTTGGTTGAGATATGGGCGATGTGGTACTTCACCCCGGTTGCTTGTGCCATCACCAGGTCACGAGCTAATTGAGTTGATTCAGATAAACCTGTCATCCCGGGCAAGTTCAATCGTTTGGCTTGCGGTCCAGCATTCATCACTCCCCCTTGGATTAAGGAATCATCTTCCAAGTGAGCCGAAATTACGCGGTCAGCCTGCCGAGCCGCTTTCATGGCTTCCAGCATCGTCTGTGCATCCTGCACCCCATGACCATCATTGGAGAAGGCCATGGCACCGGCATCAGCCATTTTTTGTAAATCAGCTGCGCCAACGCCAACCAGGTCAGCCGATAGTGCACCAAATTGGCCAATTTTCACCAGGCTACTTTCCTGATTGAGCAAAACCTGGTGACGAACCTTTTCGGCAGTATCAACGACCGGCTTGACATTTGGCATGGTCATCACCGTTGTGAAACCCCCGTGAGCGGCTGCCTGAGAGCCGGTTTCAATGGTTTCTTTGTAAGTTAGTCCTGGCTCGCGGAAGTGGACGTGAACATCAATCAAACCAGGAATGGCCGTGGCACCATGGGCGTTAATTTCTTCGTCAGCTGGAACCTCAATTCCACGGGCAATTTTTGCAATCTTGCCATCCACAATTAAGATGTCCAGGCAGCGCTTGTTAATTGCTACATGCTTGATTAATACTCTCATTTGTCAACCTCCATTAAGCCGCGTGCCTGTAGGACCTTGGTCATCATCGCCATCCGGGCAAAAACCCCGTTGCCCATTTGAGTAAAGATCCGTGATTTGTCGCCATCCACCAATTCACTGGCAATTTCAACATTGCGGTTAACTGGGGCTGGATGCATGATAATGCTTTGTTTTGGCAAAAGCTTAGCTCGTTTTTGTGTTAAGCCAAACTGTTGATAATAATCAACGGCCGTGAAGGCATCACGGTTAGCCTCATCGAAGCGCTCTAATTGCACCCGGAGCATCATCACCACATCTAATTCCGGTAAAATTTCTGCCAGTGTGCCAAATGTGCCCAAATCATCAAAGTCCCGACTGTACCAGGACTCAGGTCCACCAAAGTAAAGTGTTGCCCCCAACGACTTTAAGATTTTAGCGTCTGATTTTGCCACTCGTGAGTGAGCCAAATCACCAATAATACCAACCTTTAGGCCATCAATTCGGCCAAATTCATTTTCAATCGTTAATAGATCTAAGAGTGTTTGTGATGGATGGACTCCAGCGCCATCGCCAGCGTTGAATAACCCCAGTGTTACATAAGGATTTTCCATCAATTCTTCGTACCAACCGGTTTGGCCGTGGCGAATAACGGCAAAGTCAACGCCGATTGCTTCCAATGTGCGCAGCGTATCCGACAGCGTTTCGCCCTTTTGAACAGAAGACGTTGCCGGATTAACCTCAATTAGGTCAATACCTAACTTCTTCTCCGCCATCTGAAAAGATGACTTGGTTCGGGTGGAATTCTCAAAAAAGAGGTTCACACCGTATACCGGACGCTTCAACGCTGGTGCTTTTTTCCCTGCCTGATAGTCTTGGGCTAAGTCCAAAACTTCTTGTAATTGCGTTGCTGATAAATCTGCTAGGTCTAGGCAGTTGTTCCAATTCGTCATCTCAATGCCCCTTGATTTTCCCGCTGCAATTTTCCAATAAAAAACGCCCTGATCCTAAGATCAGAGCGTCAGTGGTGGTTGACTGGACTCAATTAGCTTGCACTTCGTCCGTTTTTGTCAGCCTTTTTGTCAAGGATTGCCAGGGTCTCGCCCAGGGGTCTGAAATTTCTTCCAACCATTACCTTGCTGCTTGTCCACCTTAGCGACTCTCCGGTCTGCTTTAAAGGATTGCAACTTTTATTTGCTTGTTGGTATTTTAGCACCTGTAAATACCTTTGGCAAGCTTTTCTGACAGAAAAGGGTATAAAGGTCAATTTTTGTCTTTTATTAGAAAAGCTAACAATGGTCACTGCTAATTTTTAGTCTTAACAGCTTTGGTTCATCAATGATTTACGTTTGCCAATAAAAAAGTCACCACGACAATGTGGTGACTAAACAACATGCTTAATTAAAGTTTGAATCATCATCCAAGAAAGTGTTCAACACTTCCTCAACCATGTTCCATTCTGCATCATCTTCAATTGGCAGCAAATCTTCTTCCGTTGCTTCACCATCCTCGGCCGGGTTGAAAATGTATGCTTGTACATCAACCTCTTCATCTTCCTCAACGCCGTCTGGAACGAGCAAGATGTATGAACGATCAAATTCCTCTGAATGGAAAGTAAACAAAACTTCGTATAGAGTTTCGTCACCATTCTCATCAATCAGAGTAATCTTGTCAATTTCTGGGTTTTGCTTAGCCATAAAAAAATCCTTTGTTATTGTTACGATTGCACCAAAGTAAAAAATTTACTTGGTCAACTTGCCGTTAGCGTCCAAATAATTTTGCAAAATGAATTCTGCGGCAATCTTGTCGATGACCTTTTTACGCTTCTTACGAGAAACGTCCGCCTCTTCGATTAGCATTCGTTCAGCCTGAACCGTCGTCAGTCGTTCATCTTGAAAATCAGTGGGCAAACTAAAACGGTCTTCCACCATCTTAGCATACGATCGCGCTGCTTGGGCACGAGGGCCCTCGGTATTATTCATATTCTTAGGCAGACCTAAAACGACGCCTTTTGCGCCTGTTTCTTGGAGAATTTCACCCAAACGGTCTAAGCCAAAGACTTTTTCGTCCTCGTTGATTCGGATGATTTCCACCCCTTGGGCCGTCCATCCCATTGGGTCCGAAACGGCCACACCAACTGTTTTTGAGCCTACATCAAGTCCTAGTATCCGCATTACTTATTTAAATAGGCGTGTACGAGCTCCTCGATGATTTCATCGCGCTCGTGGCGCTTAATTAAATTACGCGCGTCATGGAGTCGGGGGATATAAGCTGGGTCGCCAGACATTAAATACCCAACGATCTGATTGATTGGATTGTAACCCTTTTCTTCCAAAGCGGCATAAACCAATACCATCGTTTCATGGATATCCTTTGGTGCCTGGTTACCGAAGTCAAAAATCGCAGTCTCATCGTTCACACTCATCGTACACACTCCTTTCTTCATAGTTTTCACTTTTACGTGTCTTTAGTTTAACACGTTTCCAAGCAAAAAGCCGACTAAATTCCAAGCTGACCAATTTGCCAGTTGCCTTTAGTCGACCTGCTATCAAAGAAAATATTAAACTTGACCAATAATTTTTTCGGCCTGGTCGAGCGCTTCAGTAATCTTGCTCTGGTCCTTTCCACCGGCTTGAGCCAAATCAGGTCGGCCGCCGCCGCCACCACCGACAGTTGGGGCAATCGCCTTGACCAGATCACCCGCCTTAATACCTAAAGCGTTGGCTGTCTTATCAGCACCAACTAGCAAATTGACCTTATCACCAATGGCAGCAGCCAAAACCAAGATGTTTGACGCACCCTGATCGCGCCAAGCATCTGCCATTTGGCGTAAGCCACCGGCATTATCAACCTTAACTTGGGCAATCACAGCCGTCAGTTGGCCAATTTGCCTTGGATTATTGAAGAGTTTACCAGCCTGCAGAGCGGCTAATTGTGCCTGCATCGCTTCGATTTGCTGGTTAGCTGCCTTCAAATCGGCTTGTACTTCTTCAACCTTGTCCTTCACGGCCAAAAGGTTTGGTACTTTCAAGCCCTTAGCAATGGCTGCCAGCGTCTGTTCCTCTGCTTCAAAGCGAGTTAAGGCCGGAATTGAAGTCAACGCCTCAATTCGGCGAACCCCCGCCCCGATACCGGATTCAGAAACAATCCTAAAGAGTCCCAGCTCAGCTGTTGACTGAGCGTGGGTACCACCATCAAATTCCCGGTTATAGTCACCAATGGAAACCACGCGAACCGTGTCACCGTACTTATCATCAAAGACTGCAACAGCGCCAACCTGCTTGGCCTTCTCAAGGGACATTTCTTCCCAAGTAACCGGCAAGTTTTTGGCAATTTGCTCGTTGACTTGGTCTTGAATCTGATTTAACGTGGCCTGGTCAACCGGTCCTTCATGATTAAAGTCAAAGCGCAAATACTCTGGTTCCACCAAAGAACCAGCCTGGTGGACATCCCCACCAATCACATTCCGCAACGCTTGATCCAACATGTGGGTCGCGGTGTGATTCAAGGACACGGCCCGGTTACGATCCAAATCAATGGCCAAGTCAACCACCTGGTTAACCTTCAAATCCGCCATCATTTGTACTGTATGGATATGCTGACCATTGGGCCCTTTTTGAACATCCGTCACCTGGGCTAAGATGTGATCATTTTCATCCTTAACCGTTCCAAAATCAGCAACCTGACCACCCATTTCAGCATAGAAAGGCGTCTGATCAAAGACCAACCAAGCTGTTTGACCAGCATGAGCTTCTGTTGCTACTTGGGCCACACCATTTTCATCGTGAACCAAAACGGCCACGACCTTAGCGCCAAGAACCGTCTTGTCAGTCCAACCAACATAGGCTGATGGCACTTTCAAATCCGTTAAGGCAGCGTTTTGCACGCCCATCGCATTCTCCGTTGAACGGGCAGCCCGAGCGCGGTCACGCTGTTCTTGCAAAGCTTTTTGGTAACCAGCTAAGTCAACTGACAGACCAGCGTCTTCGGCCTGTTCTTCCGTTAATTCGACTGGGAAACCATACGTATCAGACAACTTGAAAGCATCTGCTCCCGCAATCGCCTTTTGGCCATTCTTCTTGGCTTGAGCAATAACCTCGTCCAAGAGTGACAAACCGGCCTTCAAAGTTTTGTTAAAGCGCTTTTCTTCCGCCAAAATTGTCTTTTCAATTTCAGCCTGATTAGCCTTTAGCTCTGGATAATAAGAGTCCAATGTACTAATCACGGCTGGTACCAATTTTGCCAAGAATTCACCCTGAATACCCAACTTTTGGCCGTGCAAAACAGCTCGTCGAAGCAAGCGGCGGATAACATAACCACGGCCTTCATTACTTGGCTTGGCTCCGTCAGCAATAGCAAAGGAAATTGCTCGAATGTGGTCGGCAATTACCTTAAAGGAAACGTTTTCAGCCGTATCCTTGGTTTCGTCGTACTTGGCCCCACCAGCTATTTTTTCAGTTTCATGAATAATTGGCAAGAATAAGTCCGTATCGAAGTTTGTCCGGCCATTTTGGAAAACAGAAACCAATCGTTCGAGTCCCATACCCGTATCAATGTTTTTATGTGGTAATTCCGGGTAGGTGCTATTGTCCGTTAATCCAGGTAAGTGGTTAAACTGTGAGAAAACAATGTTCCAGATTTCCAAGTAGCGTTCATTTTCGCCTCCTGGATACATTTCAGGATCATCGGCTGGCAAATCGGCAAAGGCCTCACCGCGGTCATAGAAAATTTCAGAGTCGGGGCCTGAAGGGCCTTCACCGATATCCCAAAAGTTATCTTCGACTTCGTAAACGTGACCAGCTGGCAAATCAGTCTTTTCTTCCCAGATTTTGCGTGACTCTTGGTCCTTTGGATAAACTGTGACATATAGTTTTTCCTTGTCCAACCCGTACCAATCTGGTGACGTCAAGAGCTCCCAGGCCCAAGGAATGACTTCTGCCTTAAAATAGTCTCCAATTGAGAAGTTTCCCATCATTTCAAACAGCGTATGGTGGCGGGCAGTCTTACCAACGTTTTCAATATCGTTCGTCCGAATGGCCTTTTGCGCGTTCGTTAATCGAGGTTTTGGTGGAACAACAGAGCCATCAAAGTACTTTTTTAAAGTAGCCACCCCAGAGTTAATCCACAATAGTGATGGATCATTTTCTGGAATCAATGACTTGGCCGGTACAACTAAGTGGTCTTTACTGGCAAAAAAATCTAAGAACATTTGCCGGATTTCGGCTGATGATAATTCTTTCATGAATTCTCCTTTGGTTTTCGGCTAATTAAAAAAAGACCAAAACAAAGAGCGGACGCGTGACCGTGGTACCACCGCTGTTTGTAATGATCTTTCAAATCTTTACCTTTAATTCCTGATAACGCTAGGATGCGGCCATTTTTTGGCATTTATCCTGGGAGCACGCCCTCATGTTCCTAGTGTTTTCCATCAACCAACACCTTGCTAAAAAGAAGCTATAAGACCGCATATCCAGTTACTAAGGATAATTATAGCACAATTTTTTCTTGGCGAAAGTCTCTTTACCAGCCAATTGCACGGTCTTTTGGCAGTGGCTTCAAAGTGCCATTGTCAGCCTCCGTAAAGACCTGGTCAAAGATTGCAAAAACCTGGTCTAGCTGTTCGTCTGTAATCACCAAAGGTGGCTGGAAACGCAATATAAAGCCACGAAGCGTAATCATAACGACCCCTAACTCAAAGAGTCTAAAAATGATTTGACTCGCCAATTGGGCGTCTGGTTGCCCATCTTGATCAACGATATCAATGCCACCGTCAAGACCGTAAATGCGGACATCACCAAGACAGGTGTAGCGTTTCTGAGCTTGATCAAAGTATTCTTGCACTCGCTGGCCCAGCCGCATTGACCGGCCCACTAAGTCTTCTTCCTTTAAGACATCTAAGCCAGCCAGGGCAGCTGCGGCCGCTACCGGGTTGCCCCCAGTCGTAAAGAGGTGGCCCGGTGCAGGCAAGGCATCCATAATCTCAGCTTTCCCAACGACGGCAGACAATGGTAAACCGGAGGCAATTGATTTTCCAATGGCTAGTAAATCAGGTACAATCCCGAAATGATCAATCGACCACATTGTGCCAGACCGGCCTAATCCCTGGTTAACCTCGTCCACAGCAAAAACAATGCCGTTTTCCCTAGTGTATTGATAAACCAGTTCCAGGTATTCTTGTGGGGCCTTCACAATTCCGCCGTCACCCTGAATGGGTTCAATTAAAACCAACGCCGTTTCATCCGCTGGTAGATAACTTTCAAAAAGTTGCTTAAATTCAGCAAATTTACGCAAAGAAAAGTCATGCTCATTCTCGCCCTGTAATCGGTCATGACTGTCTGGGAAGGGTGCCTTATAAAAACCGGGCATCAACGGACCAATTTTGCGGACCTGGTTCAATGAAATCGCTGAAGCAATTGAGGCTGCGTAGGTCGATCCGTGCATAGCCCCGGTAAAGGTCACTACATTGGGCCGACCCGTGTAAGCCCTAGCAAATTTAATCATCGCCTCGTTAGCATCTGAGCCAGAATTTCCCAACGCGACCTTCTTGTCAAAGTTACCCGGCGTCAGTTGAGACAGCCGGTCCAAAAGTTTAGCCGTGGTCGTATTCGCAAAGTAAGCTGGCGTATATAAAATTAGCTCTTCAGCCTGGTCCTTAATGGCCTGAACCACCTTTGGATGGCAATGGCCAAAGTTAATGGCAGAAGCCGAGGCCAACAAGTCAATGTAGGTTTTGCCATCAGCATCCGTCACTGTTGCTCCAGAACCAGATTGCACGACTAAATCAAAGTACTTAATCCGGGCCGCTGCATTTCTGTTTTGATCCTCTTCGGCTAAAATATATAAATTTCTGCTCATACCCAACCTCTTTTTCTCATTTATTTTTAATCATTATACAATAAAAGCCCGGAAAATTCCGGGCTTTCAAGAAAAAATATTGAGTTGAGTCATGTTGCTTTACTTTTGCAAACGTGAATGGCGTGAACCATAGAACAGATAAACCAGCAATCCTAAGATGAACCAGAAGCCAGCATAAACACGGGCCTGAATGTCCAATGACCAGAAGATATAAAAGGCACCCAAGGCACCCAAAGCAGGCAAAACTGGATAAAGAGGCATCTTAAAGCCAGGTACTGGCAAATCTTTCCCTTCTCGTGGACGCAAGGCATAAACTCCAACAGAAACCATGATAAAGGCAATCAATGTTCCGGCTGAAATCAAACCTGCCAATTCGTTGAATGAGAAAACAGAACCAACCAAAACGGCAATGACCGTCAAAACTAACAAAGCGTTGTTTGGCAAACCCTTACCGTTAACGTCACCCAAGACCTTTGGCAACAAACCATCACGACCAAAGGCATATAGCAAACGAGAGCCAGCCAACATCATACCGATAATGGCCGTAAACATTCCAGCCAAGGCAACAACAGAAAGAATATTTGATACAAGTGGGTGCCCAGCCTTTTCCAAGGCCCACGCAGCTGGCGCAGCATTGTTAGCATATTGTGTATAATGGAACATTCCAACCATAACCAAGGCAACTGTCACGAACAAGACCGTGGCAACAACCAAAGAACCGATGATACCACGAGGCATTGTCTTTTGTGGGTTCTTTGCTTCAGCAGAGTTAGCAGCAATTGAGTCAAAGCCAATATAGGCCAAGAAAATTTGTGAAGCGCCCGCTGAAATTCCTTGCCAACCACCAAAAGTTGTTCCTGGTTTATGAGCTGGAATAAAGTTAGCATAGTTTGAAGGATGAATAGCAGTGGCCCCCACAACGATAAAGAGCAAGATTACCAAAACCTTCAAGACCACCAAAGTATTTTCAACCTTGGCCGTTGTGTTCGTACCCTTCCAAAGCAAAGTGGCCACAATCAAAACCGCCAACAGTGAGAAGAGGTCAATCACCCCACCGTTTCCGGCGGCAAAAGAGCCATTCAAGGCTTTTGGCAATGACAGGCCGAAATTAGCTAAGAATTGGTGGAAATTGGCCGACCAACCAGAAGCAACGAAGGCCACGGCAATAAAGTATTCAGCCAGCAAAGCCCAACCGGCAATCCATCCGAACACTTCACCAAAGACAACGTTGGCCCAAGAATAAACGGAACCGGCAAATGGCAAAACAGAAGCAAACTCCGCATAGGCAAAGGCTGTCAAACCAGAAACGATCGCAGCAACCACAAAGGACAAACTAACGGCTGCACCAGCGTGGTTGGCGGCCACAATTCCTGGCAAGGTAAAGATGGCCGTGGAAACAATTGTTCCAACCCCCAAGGCCAACATTTCCTTCACACCCAGTGTTTTTTTCAGATGGGCATCACTTTGTTCGAATGCTGATGGATCAGCTCTCCTAAACCAAGAGCCCATTCCGCTTTTATCTGCCATAAGCATCTCCTACTTTCTTAATTTATAAACTATCAAAAATATTAGCATTTTCTAATTTAAATGTCAAACACTTTATTAATCCTAACTTTATAAATTGACTGTTTTCTCATTTACCGCCTTGTTATCAGAAGAATCTCTTGCTGAATAAAAAAAAGAACCGGATTAACCGATTCTTTTTGTTTAAATCAATATTAAAGTTCAGGTTCTTCGACTTCAACTGTATCATTAATCTTCTTGGCGCGGCGGAAATGCTTAGTAACCAAACGTGAACCAGTTCCCCAGAAGTAAAAGGCCAAAGCAACGACAATAATCATCACAAAGTCCAATGGATACTTCACCAGGCCAATTCCATTAAATTCATGTGAACCAATATAAGACTCAATTGACAAAGCAACCAAGTACCAAAGCAACCAGGAAGACCCCTTTATTTGTTGCTTAGCGCGGTCCATTGACCATCCCTGCTTCCACTCGTAGAAGAAGTAGAATGGTAATCCTAAGACAATAATCAAAATAACTTCGATTGTGGTTGGCCACATTGCCCAATAAGTTGCTAATGAGGCCAATACAAAGGCTAGAGGAGCCATGTACTTCATACTCTTTGACTTAAATGGTCGATTGAAATCAGGTGCCATCTTGCGTAATGACATGACCGTAACTGGTCCCGTCAAATAGGCAATCAAGGTAGCAGTTGAAATAACAGCCGCCAAAGTTCCCCATGACCGGAAAACCGTTACCATAATCATTGACAAGATAGCGTCCGTTACCATGGCCATTCGTGGAATTCCGTACTTTTTGTTAATCTTACCCAAGTATTGTGGAATGTGCTTATCGGAAGCCATGGCAGCCAAGACACGACCGGTTGAGGCCGCAAAGGAAACACCGGTTCCAAATGGTGAAACAAAGGCATCCGTATACAGCAAGATTGACAACCAATTTAAGCCAAGTAAGATGGCCAAATCAGCAAACGGTGACTGAAAGTCGATTCCGTGCCAACCAAATTTAGCAATTTCAGACGGTTCAATCGCCGTAATAAAGGTTGATTGAATCAAGATGTACAAAATTGCTGCGATTCCTAAGGAAATCACAATTCCTCGAGAAATATCTTTTGTTGGATCCTTAACTTCTGAACCAAAGTTAATAATTGTTTGAAAGGCATTAAAAGAAAAGATAATACCAGAAACAGTTGTTGCCGCGAAGATTGGTGCTGTTCCATACGGCATGAACTGGTGAACCGTTGAACCGTAGTTTCCAGGATGGAAACTTGAAATGGTCAACATTACAATCGTCAACAATGGCACCCCAATTTTTAAGAATGAGATTGCTGAAGTAAAGCGAGTCAACAAGGTCACAGACCAGTAGTTGAGCAACGTGAAAACCGCAATAAAGCCAAAGACAACGAGCAATCCAGGTGTCGTGATTTGACCATTACTTAAGAAATGGTGGGTCCAATTTGCCCATTTCCAAGGCCAAGTTGACATATATTGAACGGCTGCCACCGCTTCGATTGGAATTAAAGTAATCAGTGATACCCAGTTCGCCCAAGAGGCAATAAAGCCTAAGAGTGATCCGTGAGTATACTGGGCAAACTTTGACATTCCACCCGACTGCGGAAACATTGTTCCCAATTCAATATAGGTGTAGGCAATCACACCGATCACGCCTGCCCCAATCACCCATGAGATAATAGCGGCTGGCCCAGCAACACGAGTTGCCTCCCAAGAACCAAACAGCCAACCAGAACCAATCAATGATCCTAGTCCCAAAAGAACAAGTTGTAGTAAACCAATTTTATGAGATTTCATAATATCCTTCCGTCACATTTATCAAAGTGACCACTTACAAGTGAACCACCAATGGTCACTATTGTACCAGAACGATTACAAATTGCAACTCTATTATATAAAAAAACTGCTGGTTGTTCATACCAACAGTTTTTTTGCACTAGTTTAAACAAAAAGTGCTGTAATAATTAAGATCACAATTAAACCGGTTACAGAAATAACTGTTTCCAAAACCGTCCAAATTTGGAAGGTTTGCTTAACCGTCAAATCGAAGTATTCCTTAAAGATCCAGAATCCAGCATCATTAACGTGAGAAGCAATCAATGAGCCAGCGCCAATGGCCAAAGCAACCAACACAAGTAACAAATCACCGTGTGGGTTAGCAGCTAAAATACCATTCACGACACCAACCGCCGTGATACCAGCAACCGTGGCTGAACCAACGGCAATTCGCAGCAATGAAGCCACTGCCCAAGCAAACAAAACAATTGTGACTGGCGACATTGAACCTGATGATTGGAACAAGTGTGCGATTTGGTTTGACATACCTGATGTTACCAAAACACCACGCAAGGCACCACCACCACCAACAATCAACAAGATGCCGGCAACTGAGTTCAAACCTTCAGTCAATGAAGTTTCAACTTCCTTCATTGAACGTTTTTGTCCTGGTCCCATCGCAAAGATGGCAAAGACCAAAGAAATCGTCATCGCAACGGCAGGGTTTGCCAAGAAATCAATTACTCGGTAAACCATGTCAGGGTTAGCTGGGGCCTTGCCGCCTGAAACCACCAACTTATAAACAGTGGCGATAATCATAAAGATCAATGGAAAGACAGAAGTCAAAACTGACATGGCAAAGCTTGGTGACTTATCCAAGTCGTATTCCTTGACTTCACCAACCGCTTCAATATGTTCCTTGAATTGGAAAGCATCAGGGGCAAACTTTTGCGCCAACTTTGTATAAACAGGGCCGGCAACAATAGCTGTGATGATTGAAACAACCAAACCAACAATCAACATTAAACCAACGTTTGCGCCTAATTGTGAGGCAACAGCAGTTGGAGCTGGTTGTGGTGGTAAGAAGCCTTGTGCAGATGACAAGGCAGCCGTCATTGAAATTCCCAAATAAAGCAATGGGACACCCGCTTCAATGGCAACGGCAAAAACGATTGGAATCAACAAAACCATGCCAACTCCGAAAATCATTGAAATTCCAATGATAAAGGAAGCTAACAAAACAGCCCATTGCAAGCGCTTCAAACCGAACCAAGCAATCAAGGTCTTAGCGATTCGATAAGAACCACCAGCATCAGCAACCAAACGGCCAATCATCCCACCAAAGATGAAGATAACGGCGTTTGATCCCAAGATATTTCCCATTCCCTGGGCACCCAAAACGGCATCTGGGATCTTTGATGGGTTCATGCCCAATAAGAGGGCCAAAACGAAGGCCGTAATGACCAACGATACAAAGGTATTCAACTTAAACTTGGTGATTAAAACCAACAAGAGTAAGATGGACACGAATAACATAACAAATTCCATTTATCCATACGAAAGCCACCTGGCTTTCTCTCCTATTATCTCTGCGCCTTACTTCATGTGCTTACGCTGGAAGTCGGCAATGTTATCATATTCAGTTTGCAATTGGCGTGACAAGCGAATGAAGATTGGTGCCAATTCCCGATAAGCTTCGAAGTTTTCTGGGTCTGGTTGGTAAGTATTTGACTTACCAACATACTTTGAGATTTCATACAAATCATCAATTTGACCCAAGGCCTTTTGGGCAACAACAACCGCAGCTAACGCACCCGATTCAAAGGCTTGTGGCACTGTCACTGGTTGTTCAAAGATATCAGCAAACATTTGTCGCCACAACGGTGAGCGAGCAAAACCGCCAGTTGCCTGGATGGACTTTAATGAACCAACAACTTCTTCCAAGGCCAATGAGACCATGTAGACGTTAAAGGTAATACCTTCCAAAACGGCGCGGATCATGTTTGCACGAGTGTGTGAATGGTTCAAACCAAAGAATGAACCACGAGCGTTTGCATCCCAGATTGGTGCTCGTTCACCACCCAAGTACGGATGGAAGAGCAAGCCATCTGAACCGGCAGGAATCTTTGATGCCACTTCAGTCATCAAGTCATAAGCGTCTTGCCCAAGCAGTGCAGCGGTTGACTTCTCGGCATCAAAGAGATTGTCGCGGGCCCAACGGAAGACATCGCCACCGTTGTTAACCGGTCCACCAACAACCCAGTGATCCTTGTCCAAGGCATAAGTAAATGTCCGACCCTTTGGATCGATAACAGGCTTATCAGAAACAACACGGATGGCACCAGAAGTTCCAATCGTGATTGCTGCGACACCAGGTTGAACAGCATCAACACCAAGGTTTGACAATGGGCCATCACCGGCACCATAAACAAATGGTGTGTCAGCAGGCAAGCCAAGCACTGTCGCGTAATCGCTTTTCATCTTTGTTTCATATTCATATGGTGAAACAGGTTCAGGCAACTGATCCTTTGATAAACCGGTTACTGACAAAGCTTGCTCATCCCAGTCCAAGTTAAAGATGTTGAACAAGCCAGTTCCTGAGGCAATTGAAATATCCATCTTGTTCGCACCAAACAAACGGAAGAACAAATATTCCTTAATGCCTAAGTAATGAGCAGCATTCTTGTAAATATCTGGCTGGTCATTTCTCAGCCAAAGTAACTTGGACAAAGGTGCCATTGGATGAATTGGCGTTCCGGTCTTTTGGTAGATTTCCATCCCTTGACCAGATTCCTTCAATTCATCAGCATACTTAACGGCACGAGTATCGGCCCAAGTAATAACACGTGTCAGTGGCTTCCAGTCTTTATCAAAAGCAATCAATGAGTGCATTGCTGATGAAAAGGAAACAGCTGTAATCTTGTTTCCTTCACTCAAGTTGGCCTTACGAACAACAGCAGCTAGGGCGTTGGTAAAAGCGACAAAGATTTCTTCTAAGTCTTCTTCCGCCATATCCGTTTGATCCCGATATAAGGGATAACCAACATTCGATTGGGCCACCACTTGGTTTTGATCATCGAACAAAACGGCCTTAGTCGAGGTCGTTCCTAAATCGATACCAATCATATAATCCATGATTATTTCTCCATCACAATTCCAGAAAAAAAGGCCACTCGGGTTTCTTTCTGATTAATCAACGTAATCTAGAATAGCAAGATGCTTGAAAGAATAAGCTTTTCAAAGAAAAAGCCCCCAAGTAACGGGAGCAAGTTTCAAAACAAATCTTAAATTACTTAGCAGCGTCCATTGCGTGTCCACCAAAGCCGTTACGCAATGCTGAAACAACCTTTCCAGTGAACGTGTCTTCTTGCAATGAACGGTAACGCATTGCAAGTGACAAGTAGATAACTGGTGCTGGAACTTCCAAGTCAAGTGATTCTTCAACTGTCCACTTTCCTTCACCAGATGAGTGCATCCGTCCAGAAATCTTTGACAACTTTGGATCCTTAGCAAATTGTTCTTCGGCCAATTCCATCAACCATGAACGAACAACTGAACCGTGGTTCCACAACTTTGCGACTGCTTCGTAGTCGTAATCGAATTGTGAAGCTTCCAATACTTCGAAGCCTTCGGCGATGGCTTGCATCATACCGTATTCGATTCCGTTGTGAACCATCTTCAAGTAGTGACCTGATCCCAAACGACCAGTGTACAAGTAACCATCTTCCAAGGCAATTGAAGCAAACAATGGTTCGATTGTCTTCCATGCTTGGGCGTCATCGCCACCAATCATGAAGTTTCCACCGTTACGAGCACCTGACATCCCACCAGAAGTACCAGCATCAAAGAACTTCAAACCAGCTGCAGTAGTGCGCTTGTTTTGTTCCAAGTTGTCCTTGTAGTTTGAGTTTCCACCATCAATGATGATGTCGCCCTTATCCATCTTTTCAATCAAAGTATCGATTGTTGAGTTTGTTGGAACACCGGCTGGTACCATTACCCAAACAACCTTTGGTGATGGCAACTTAGCCAACATGTCATCGATTGAGCTGGCGCCTTCAACCTTGTCTGAGTAAGCATCTGCTTCTGCAACAAAATCCTTGTTCAAGTCGAATGCAACAACTTCGTGACCATTGTCAACGGCGTTCTTAACCAAGTTAAGACCCATCTTACCAAGGCCGATCATGGCAAACTTCATGTGTATTACCTCTTTTTTAAATTCTTCTATTTAAACTACAAGTTCTATTATATGAAAATCATTTACATGATGCAAGTGATAATTGAAAATAAATTTCAACTTAGGTATAGTATTTATATTCTTAGGTTCTTCAATAATAAAGAGAGACAATTATGCCAAATTCAATTTTTGCTAAACTTGGACAAAGTCCATCCGGTTATAATCAGACCGAAAGTAAACTGATTACTTATATTAAAGCCAAACCCGCCGAAGCTGCAACCGGCACCATCCGTGAAATGGCTGAAGAAACTGGCGTATCCACCGCTTCGATTTCACGTTTTGTTAAAAAAATCGGTTTTGCCTCCTATCGCGACTTTTCGGTGGCTCTCGCCTCTTATAATCAAAGAAAACCTCCAGTCGATCTGTTTGGTGAGATTGAGGATACCGACGACACTGCCGCTATTACGAAAAAGGTTTTTGCCGGCGCTCAAAATGCCCTTTCAATGACAATCGACAATTTGACCGCCGAAAAATTAGACCAGGCAGTTAAGTGGCTGACCTCGGCAAAGCGCGTCGGCTTCTTTGGCATCGGAGGCTCTTCAATTGCCGCTTTTGATGCCTACCACAAGTTCTTGCGTACCCCAATTGATGTCATCTCACACCCTGATTACGACATCCAATTGATGCAGGCAGTCAAGTTAACGCCGCAAGATACTGCCGTCGTGATTTCCCACTCCGGTCGCAACGAAGATACTCTCTTTGTTGCCCAAAAGCTAAAGGACAATCAAGTGCCCTTTATCGCGATTACTTCTTTCGCTGATTCTCCCTTGGCTGAAATGGCTAATTTAGTCTTTCTCTCTTTAGCTGAAGAAATTAACTTTCGATCAGAATCAATGTCCTCCTTGGTTGCCCAGCTAACCATAATCGACACACTTTTCACCCTTGCTGGATCAAAGTTACCAACACAAACACAACACGTCGTCGATACCATGCGTGACGTCATCGAAAGCACTCGCCTTCATTAATCAGACTGCACGGAGCAATTTTCCGCTGCAAAAATCAGCATTAGTCAATAAAAACGCACTGTTTCATCAACAGTGCGTTTTTATTGGTTATTCTTGCTCTTCTTTTTCAACCATCGCAATTGCTTGGTTCATCAACATATCGATTGCCACAAAGTTTGCACCACCTTCTGGTACGATAATGTCTGCATAACGCTTTGTTGGCTCAACGAATTGATTATGCATCGGCTTAACGGTTGCCAAGTATTGCTCAATCACCCCTTCAACTGTCCGGCCACGCTCATGCGTATCGCGTTGAAGACGGCGGATAAAACGAATATCGTCATCCGTAGCAACAAAGACCTTCAAGTCAAGCAAATGACGAACTCGAGCATCATTGAAAAGCAAAACGCCATCAACAATAATCACATCGGCCGGTTCAATATGTACCGTTTCGCTTGACCGCGTATGCTGTGCATAATCATAAACTGGAATGTCAATTGCCTGGTAGTCAATCAACTTTTCCAAATCAGCAACGAATCGATCCGTTTCGATCGAATCCGGATGATCATAGTTCGTTTTAACCCGTTCAGACATTGGCTTGTCCGATTGGTCCTTGTAGTAAACGTCTTGCTGCAACAAAACTGGCTGGTTTGCACTTAAACGAGTGATTAACGCCTTGGAAACGGTGGTCTTACCAGAGCCAGACCCACCTGTAATACCAATTAGTAACGGTTTCTTTGCCAAAATTGCCTCCAAGGGCCAAAAAGCCCACTCAATCATTTTTTTCTTATCCAACCTATTTTACGTGATAACGGCCCCAAAAGCTAGTATCATTTTCTTTTAAAACGGAAAATCCATGACATAAAAAGCCTGAAATTTGTCTGTCAAATTTCAGGCTTCAAATGAAGGCAAACCTTTTTCTAATTTTTAATCTTCTTTTTGTACACGAATCCGACTGGCCAATAAGTAGCCAGAAAACGGAATCAAAATAAACCAGGCAGCCGTGTGATTCAAAGCAGCTCCATACGAAGTTGTCCTGATAAACACACCAATCAGAATGCTGGCAACCAAAATCGATGTTGCCCCAATCAGCTGACGCATAGTCGTAATAATAGCTGTACCGTGGGAAACCAGATGCTTAGGCAAGGCATTGTTAGCAGCCGTAACCGCTGGCATCATGATGAAGGCGTTTCCCCCCTCCAAGAGCATAGCACCGATGATGGCTAATAACATGTGCTTAGTTCCAAAAACAGCTAAGTCCAAGTAGCCTAAGACCATCATCGTTGAACCGAGCAAGACCAAGGGACGCAGACCAATCTTTTCGAGCAACAGGCCAGCCCGTGGGTTCATAGAAGACAAGAAGACTGCCGCAGGAATCATCAACAAACCTGAGATAACCGGTACCAGATGATAAACTTTTTGGAAGTACAACGGCATCAAAACCGTCGCGGTAATTAAGCCAGAATAAGACATTCCCGTGAGCAACATGGCCGGTAAATAGCCCCGATACTTGAAAACTCGTAAATCCAAAAAGGGTGTTTCTTCCTTCCATTGGCGAATAACAAACGTTAACAAGAAAATAACTGAAAGTAGTAAAATCAGCCTTAATGTCCAATTCCAACCAGTGGCGGGCAAAACCGAGATTGTGTAGAGGATACCCGCAAAGCCGATTAAAAGAAAGGCTGACAAAAAGTCAAAATTACGTGGCTCTAATTTGTGTGTATTTTCAATCTTGGATTGCATTGTGGTAATCAAAACCAGCAAAACGATAAAGAATAAACCAAACAAAATCCGCCATGATCCCCACTGCAAAACGATACCGGAAACAATTGGACCAACGGCCAGTGCTGAACCCATGACCAGACCAACGGTCCCCATCGCCACACCACGGTCATCCTTTGGTGTATTTTCCAGGATGACCGCCTGGTAAGTTGGAAAAAGTGCCCCAACAGCGACTCCTTCAAGTAAGCGACCAATCACAACACCAAGAAAGTTTGGTGTGACCATTGCATACAGCGTTCCAATAAGAAAAACACCGACGATTAAATTCAATAATTTTTTCAACGGAATGTTATCTAGTAACCAGGGCGACAACGGCATCACTAAGGTCATAGCAACCATAAAGCCAGAGGTCACCCACTGGACATTAGCAGCGTTAATTCCAAACTGCTTCATTAAAATTGGATAGGCTGTCGTCATCGTTGACTGTGAGATTGACATCGTAAAGGATGTCAATAACAAGACCAATGAAAATGGCGACAAACGCTTCATATTTTTCAAGGAAAATTCCCCCTTTGTTGATTATCACTTTATTTTATAGAAAAAATTTAAAAATGGCAAGTTATTTATAATGATTCTAAATAAAAAAGGAACCCTAGAACGGATTTCCTGCAATCATGATTGAGTTCTTGTCGATCCTCGACTAATCAACGTGTATGGCAACTTAATTTGTGTTTCCTTTAATTTTTCACCATTCATTAACTTCGTTAACATCCGCATAGCAACTGCGCCAATATCGTACTTAGGCTGATTAATTGATGAAAGCTCCGGTCGAGAAACAATCGAAAAATTCGTGTTGTTTGATGTCACAATCTCCAAGTCTTCTGGCACCTTGTATCCGTGGTCCTGGTAATAGTTTAAGACGGAGACAGCAATTTCGTCATCGTAAGCAACCACGGCCGTCACGTTCTGGGCCATTAAATCCGCAGCTTGTAGCTGACCGGCCTCATAGGTCCGTGCCTTAGCAAAAACGAGTTGATCATCGTAGTCAATTCCTGCTTCTTGCAAAGCACGTTGATAACCAACCAAACGAAAATCTTGATCAATTGCTCGATCCCTTGAACCAAGGACCAGGGCAATTCTTCGATGGCCGCGGGCAAGCAACTTTGATGTGACCGTTTCAAAGGCGGTCACATAATCGATATTGACAGATGGTAAAGCCTCATTCTCTGCCACTGATCCAGCCAAGACAATTGGCACCCCAGCTGATTGAATCACTGACATAACTGGAGTTGAAAGCTTGGTGCCCATATAAATAATACCGTCCACCTGCTTCGTTAACAAGTTCTTAATGGCAGTAACCGCCCGGTCCTGTTCATCATCGGTATTCGTTAGCAAAGCATCGTATTGGTACATTTGGGCGATGTCATCAACACCACGAGTCAATTCAGAATAAAAAATATTCGTCACATCCGGCATCACAACACCAATCGTGGTTGTTTTCTTGGAAGCTAAGCCACGGGCTACCGCATTGGGCTGGTAGCCTAGCTCATCGATTGCCTTCAATACTTTGTCTCTGGTTGACTGACGTACATTATCATTACCATTAACAACTCGGGAAACAGTGGCCAGTGAAACCCCAACCTTTTCGGCGACATCATAAATTGTTGCGTTTTTCTTTTGCTCTGCCATCGCCATAACTCCTTATATAAAGCCTCTTCTAAAATTCAATCATAGCAAAAAAAGGCCGCTTGTGCAAACGCTTACACGGCCTTTTCACTTTCATTTATATTACAAGTCATTTTCATCTTGGTGCGTATCAACCAATTCTTGTTGACGGTATCGCCAGTAAGCAATGCCCATAAAGCCAAAGCTACCAACAAGCATTAAAAAAAATGCGGCAACAAGGGTCAGCCAGGTTGGCCAGCCATGGTTAGTTGCCCACAAAAATACAATTGGGTAGGCCAGTAAAATGAGCAAACTCCAGCCAACTTTAAGTAAGGTCATGGTTTCTTTCCTTTGATTCAGCAAAAATGATGGTCTCATGACCACTTTTTTCAAACGCTAACGCATTTCCTCAACCAAGGTCAGTTGCGTTCGACACTGACCACAGCGGTATTTTTTCGTATCCACTCGTCGTTTGCGATAAAAATCGTGACCGTTTTGGCAACGATAATGCCACTTCACAGTCTGCTGTTTTGTCGGCCCCAAAGCTGGTGCATAGCGTGACCCACCGACCTGCTGCAAGAGGGACTTGAAGTCAGCATCCTTATGCCGGTAGCCTCGGTGCGCTAGGTGGAGGTGGTAATGGGTTAGTTCGTGCTTGACAACCCCGATAAAATCGTCCTGGTGCGCCATCTTCGGGTTAAAGTCAATATGATGATCAGCCAGATGGTAGCGACCACCGGTGGTTTGCAACCGATTATTATAGATTGCTTGGTGCCTAAACGGCCGGCCAAAGGACTCTAAAGAGACCTTTTCAACAAAGGCCTGTAAATCGTCTTGCCTTAGCTCTGCTGATTCAAAGCCACGACCAAGTTCACTTCCTTTAGCCGCTGCTGATTTTCGGTATGCAGCTGTCGACCGTGACGCTTGCATCCCCGCGCGAACCTGCTGACGCTTACGCCTGGTGAACATAGACGTAATCCACGACCTTTTGTAACGTCGTCAAGGAATCCAACGCTTCGTCTGGAATTTCCATATTATATTCATCTTCAACCTCTAAGACCAACTCAACCACGTCAATTGAATCAGCCGATGTATCCTGAGCAAAGTTCAGATTGGGACTAACCTTCTCAGCCTTTAATGAAAACCGTTGGGCGGCTTCCTTTGCTAACCGGTCATAAATCTGTTCTTTTGTAAATGCCATTTGTTACTCCCTCAGCAGTTAGCGGTGCGTGACCAATAGCACTCACGACCGTCAAGCTGATTTTTATTTTTCAATTTTCTTTGCCTTCAAAGCGTCGGCATTTTCTTTAATAAAGTTCGTGGTCTTTTCAACCAAGTTTTCTTGAACCATCGTTTGAATCTGACCCATCGTGTTGGCGACAGCATTAGCCTTAGCCGAACCATGGGTCTTAACCACGGGTGCCTTCACACCCAAGACCACGGCACCACCCTGTTCATTAAAGTCCATCTTATGCTTCAAGGAGCGCAAGGCTGGCTTCATCATGAGGGCGCCCAACAGCCCACGAAGTCCGGCTGATTTGATAGAATCCTTCAATTGGTCCATCATCGTCAAAGCTGTTCCTTCCATGGCCTTCAAAGCAGCATTTCCTGAGAAACCGTCGGCGACAACAACATCGGCGGTACCTTCCAGAATTTCACGGGCCTCAACATTGCCTAAGAAATTAAAGGCAGTTGCCTGCTTCATCAACTGGTGAGCTGCCTTGTGGGTTTCATCTCCTTTATCTTCTTCGCCCCCGTTATTTAATAAACGAACACGGGGATTTTGAATCCCCATAACAGACTGGGCATAGAAGCTACCCAAAATACCATATTGATAAAGGTGCGCTGGCTTATTTTCAGCATTGGCTCCCAAGTCCATGAAAACAAATGAATCATTGGGACCACCAAATGATGGAATAGCAGAAGCCAAGGCCGGACGGTCAACGCCCTTAATCCGACCGACAATAAAGATGGCAGAAGACAGGATGGCACCGGTATTTCCAGCAGAGAACAAGGCATCGGCCGTTCCATTTTTTACAGCCATTGCAGCGCGCACCAAAGAAGAGTCTGGCTTATTTTTCATTGCCTTCACGGGTTCTTCACCCATCTCAATTTCCTCTGTCGTTGCAATCAGCGTAATTCGGTCACTATTTTTAATCAATGGACGGACCTTAGCTTCAGTGCCAAACAGTTGAAATTCCAAACCGGCATAACGGTCACGGGCCATTTCAACTCCCTTAACAATTTCATCGGGGGCAAAATCCCCCCCCATCGCATCAATGGCAATCTTAATCACAATTTTTCTCCTAAAATTATCGTCTTATTTTTAAATTTGCTAATCAAAATGGCGGAACTGCGCCATGGTTTTGGATAAGTAGGTTACTAGGGGCTGATTATCCACCTTGTTATCCCAGCCAGACTCACGCACCAGGCTTAAGGCTTCCTGCTGGGCAATGGTCAGCATCGTCAAATCCTTGACCGGATCGCCCACCTGAAATTCAGGCATCCCCGACTGCTTCGTCCCTAAAATATCACCTGCGCCCCGTAACTCCAAGTCGCGCTGGGCCAATTCAAAGCCGTCGGTTGTATCGACCAAGGCTTTGAGTCGTTCCTTACCATAGTCGGTCTTAGGATCGGCCACTAAAACCGTATAAGACTGGCGGTCACCGCGGCCAACCCGGCCCCGCAATTGATGGAGCTGGGCCAAACCAAAACGGTCAGCATCTAATATTAACATAATTGAAGCATTGGGCACATCGACCCCAACCTCAACAACAGTTGTCGCAACCAAAACTTGGACCTGATTGTCCTTGAAGCCCTGCATCAAGGTGTCCTTGTCGTCTTTTTTCAACCGACCATGTAAAAGTCCAACCGTATAGTCCGGTAAGGCCACCTGTAAGCGCTGGTATACTTCGGTAACGTTTTGGACATCCAAAGTCTCAGATTCTTCAATCAAGGGCGTGACGACATACGCCTGGGCCCCCTTAGCCAATTCCGCCTTCATTAAGGCCAGAGCCTGGTCAAACTGTCTTTGAGAAAGCTGACTCGTCATAATCTGTTTCCGTCCAGCTGGCAATTCATCAATCACGGAAACTTCCATTTCGCCATAGGCTGTAATAGACAAGGTCCTGGGAATGGGTGTCGCCGTCATGGCCAGGATGTCAGGGTTCATTCCCCCTTCACGTAACTTTGATCGCTGCTTCACACCAAAACGGTGTTGTTCATCGATGACTGCTAAACCGAGGTGATGGAAGTAAACGTCATCTTGCACCAGAGCGTGGGTACCAACAACAATGTCAATTTCGCCATTAGTTAAATCGGCTAAAATTTGACGGCGCTGGCCAGCCTTCAGGCCGGAAGTCAACAGTTCCACCCGCAGGTCAATCCCCGCTTGGTCAAAGAGCTTTGCCAGACTCTTAGCATGTTGCTGAGCCAGAATTTCAGTTGGCGCCATTAAGGCTGCCTGACAGCCAGCAGTCACCGTTGCATACATGGCGATGGCTGCCACTACCGTTTTTCCAGAACCAACATCGCCTTGTAGGAGACGATTCATGTGTCGTCCGTCGTGTTGGTCGGCTAAAATTTCGCCGACCACTCGCTTTTGAGCAGCGGTTAACTCATAAGGAAGGCGGTCTATCAATTTGAAAACCGCCTCTTTATCATAATGAAGTGGTTGACCACCAAAGGCTTGGTCCGCCTGTTTAATTAATTGAAGGCGCATCTGAAAGATAAAGAACTCTTCAAAGGCAGCCGACCGACGACCGGCCTTGGCTTCCGCTGAATCCTTAGGAAAATGAGCCAACTCGATTTGCTGATTTTTGTCAAGCAGACGGTACTTGTCACGTAAGTGTTGCGGCACCAGGTTTGGCATCTGTCCGCGCAATTGCCCCCAGGCCTGCTCAACCAAGTCAGCAATTGTCTTCGCCTTGACCCCCTTGGAGGCCGGATAAATTGGATCCAAGGCATCGGTTGTGGCCGGAACTAATTTGATAGCAGATAGGGCCGCTTTGGCTGCGTTATAGGTTCCATAAACGGCAACTTCTTGTCCGACTTCAATGTTTTTAGCAACCCAGGGCTGGTTAAAGAAGGTTACGCGAATATTTTCACGGTCAATCAACAGCCCTAAAACGGTTTGCGACCGTTTTCCAAAGCGGCGAACCACGGCGGGTGTGGAAACAACCCCTTTGAACGTGACCTTTTCCCCATCAAGTGTTTCCGATGGTCGCCTTGCACCCAAGTCCTCGTAGCGAAAAGGATAGTAAGTCAACAAGTCTTCGATTGTAAAAATACCCAAGTCGCGTAACGCAGCTTGTCTCTTTTCCCCGACACCGGACAGTGCTGAAACCGGGTCTTCTAAAGCCAATGACATGAGTCTATCCCCTCTTTTTGATAAACAATATTTTACCATTTTCAAGAGTGAAAGGAAATATCGCCTCCGCTAGTAAGCAGGTCATCATCTCTTTGGCAATAACCCAGTCACTTTTGCCAACAAAATCAAAAGGAAATCCGCCAATTTTTTTGTCTTGTTTTTCTATCATTGCTAGTCAGAGAAACACTGACCATCTCATTTTTAACCATAAAAAAAGACGCCAATGGCGACTTTTGTTTTTTTAATGAATAAATACTGTGATGAACGTAATCGCTCCGAAGAAGATTCCAGGAACGTTGGAAATGATGATTGGCCAATCCTTATAAGTTTTCAGCCAACCATAACCAGTCCATAGCGTAGCATTGACCATCGCAACGGCTGGTTGGAGCCAGTTAACTGGATTCCCACTAAAGTTAGAAACAATCTGTGGAAAGTATGAAACGTACATCAAGATGTTCATCACGGTTGCGACCTTAGAAAAGATCTTCAACATCTTAATCCGCTTCTCATCTACCTGTTTTTTTTCTTCTGGTGAAACATAATTATCAACACGCATGCCCATGATTTTGTATCTCCTATTCCATCATTCGCTCGAATGATTGTGCCAATTATAACACAATTAGAAAAAGAGCAAGGACAATCAAAGCGAAGTGTTGGATAATAAAAAAGACGTTTTACCATTAAAAAATTCTGCTATTGATGAAGCCGCCGGGCATCAGTTTAAACGTCTACCAAGCGAATAATTGGATTCAATTGAGATTTCAGCTATGCTTTTAACGTGGTGCTATCACGTACTGTCTGCCTAATGACGGTCGACAACCGATTTAGGTTGTTTAACGACGTGCCTAGGTCGAAATTAAAGGCATTAAAAAACCACTTGAATATTCATCAAATGGTTTGTTTAAAAATATGCACTAAAAAAGCACCAGCCGTTTAGCTAGTGCTTCGTTAATTTATGTTATCCAACACCGTATGAAAAAGCCGGTAGGTCATTTCCATCATATTGAAGTGTTTTCCTTGCTAGTTCTTCTATTTTATAAGGATTAGTTGAAGACATTGGGGAACGGTATCCTTCGTATGTGAATTTACCGGTATTTTTATTGATTGTTGCAAATGCTACGTCTTCTTGTGACCATTCTAATCTGAATTTTCTGATTGCACCATTATCTACGATCGGTATAAACCTTACGAACATATCTATTCCCCCTTCTTTATGGCTTCACGATAATTATATATTTTTTTCTGTTAACTTATGAGCGTATTCATATCCTAATCCTGGTTTCATCAAGTCAATATCATACAGCTCATGCTCAATAGTACCACAGCTGCATGATTCGGAGTACCGTCACGAAGCCTAACAAAACTATTCGCCATGTAATAATCAGGGTCAAACCTTCTGTTTTCATATACAAAAGAATCATTTATTGATTGCAAATAATGCTTTTCAAATAGTACATAATTAAGAATTGACTTTGTATCATCCTTCTTCATACCAGAACTTTTGGCTATTTTTCAGCTAGATTTTCTTGATTAGATTTACGAAGCATTCCATAAAACTTCTTAGCATGTGCTGCCCTTTTTTATGGTCTGAATTATTTGGTTTCATTGGTATGCAAATTGGCGTCAACCAACCACAAGGAGAGAGAAAATGAAAACTGCTATCAAGCCGACCAACACCATGCTTACAAAAGAAAAAGCCGTCCTCTAGATATTCCTAGAAAACGGCCGAAAAGGTGGCAACCGGAGTCGAACCGGCGATCAGGGTGTTGCAGACCCATGCCTTACCACTTGGCTATGCCACCAACAAAACGTTTAAACAACGCTTATAATTATAAAGAAAATTGGTCTAAATTACAATACCTTTATCAAAGTGCTTGCACGAGCTGATTTAACCTAATTTATTATCCAAGAGAATTTGTTTCATCTCCGCTTGAATATTATCTGGTTTGACCCACTCATCAAAATGATCAGCTTCCAATGGCAAAAAATCATAGTGATGATTAATAAAGTCTTCCACTTTTTCCACGTGGGAAGAGCGCGGAATGTTCATCTTTAAAATTCGCACTTCCTTAATCATTCCATGCTCAGCAGCGTACTCTGCTCGAGAGTTTTCGGAGATGTTTCCTAATTCATAGTAAACCGTACCATCGTTACGAGTAATTTCTTCAATCAAATTAAAGGTCTGATTCATCTAACAAGTTCCGTCCTTCCCTTTGATAACGGCGTTCGACCAGATAAGTTGACAGCCAAATCGATAACAAAATCCCAATCATACCTAGTAGCATCGTGGCCACTTCCATTACTAAAAGCTTAGCATTAATAAATTCTGCCAATGTGTAATGCAAACGCAGGTACCAAATTAAGAGCGGAATATTAGCCCCTAACATCCCAAAGAAGAGCGTGTTGACTGCCGTTCCTAGAATTTGACTTCCAATTGTTTTCGCGTGCTCGCTTAAAGAGTCTTTGGTAATATCAGGCGAGCGATCAATCACCTCAAATAAATCAGCAGTAATTGCCATCGAAGCTTCAGCAATCGCCCCCAAAGCCGAAATGACCATCACAATCACAACTAAATGGCTAAAATTGATACCGATATTTAACGACAAGCCCTCTAATTCATCCGAATTTTCGAGAGTATAGCCTTGAACCTGGGCAAAGTGTTGAGTTAAAAAAGACAAGCAGCCAACAACAGTCGTCACCACCAAAGAACTTTGCCAGGCAATTGCCATGACCTTGCTTCGGCCAGCCGAAAGGTAGATGGCCACTGAAAGAATCATCAAGGAAATAATGGCCGTCACGATATAGGGATTAAAGCCCCAATTAACAAGGATAATCAACGTAAAAATCAGGAAAAAGTTCAAGACCAGCCCAAAAAAAGTTTTTAGTCCTTGCTGACCACCGACAATCATTAATGAAAGAAGAAGAATCACAATCAAGACAAAAATTGTATTCATTTTGCCGCCTCCTCTTCTTGATGACGTAATTTCCAGGCTGTCAGGCCGGCCGTGAGTGGGACTGCCCAAACAATTCCCAGCGCAGAAACAACTGTCTGCAAGATGCCGAGGTTCATGACCTGATCCAAAATATACGACCAGTTATTACCATTTCGTAGCATCAAAATCACCATCGGAATCGTCTCAGCAATAAAAATCATAAACAAAACGTTGGTCAAAGTGCCCAAAATTTCACGACCAACCGACAAACCTGCCTGCCAATAATCTCGGAAGGGCCGGTGAGGCGATTCGCGATGAAGGCCAAAGAGGCCGGCAACAATATCAGCCGACTCGTCCATTACCGCCCCTAAAACACCAATAATCGTCTGTGCATAAAAAATTGGGGCAGGAACCTGGGTCACAAAGGACATGGTTTCAAAATGCACACCAATTCCACCAGTAATGAGCAGGACAAACCACATGACGAAAACCGCCAAGGCAGTTGTGATAGCAGTCGCTGCTAACGTAATATGGGCCTGCCGGCCGCGTCCTAAGACCAGGTAAAGCGAAAGAGCCGCTAAAGCAACCGCCACCAGGGCAAACCAGGGAATAACTGGCAAACTCTTAACATGGACGTCAACAACCAATGCCAGCACAAAAACGGCAGCGTTCAATACAACCGATAGTAACAAAAAGCTGGTTTTTTTAAAACGAACATAAATCACCGTGGCTGAGACTAGTAAGACTATCAAGGCTAAAAGTGTTGAATCACGCTTAATCGTGTCGATTTGATAAGATCCAGAATACTCCTTGAGCAGAATCTGGTCACCAACTTGATAATCAGTGGTCATCGTTTGCGAGGCCATCACCTGATTTTGAATCTTAACCGTTTGGCCCGAGCGGTTGAGTAGTTTAACCGTCAGGTTCTGAGTAAATTGACCGTCCTGGTTGCCAAATTCATCCGTCGTTGTTTCCTGACTGGTCTGCTTGACAGCTGTTACTTGGCCAATAGGGGCAGCGTACAAAAAGCTATCAAAACGGGCCAAGAAAAAGGCCAGAATGGTTACAACAGCAATAATGGCCAAACGCCCTAGCTGTTTTTTCATGATCAATATCCCCTCTTGCCCTCCTCAAAAGGACAAAATTAGAACTTACAAAAGAAAAGGGCTGTCACAGTAACTGTCCAGCCCCAACAGAATTTTTTTAACGGTGCAACCGCAAATTTTCGCCGGCCACGGCCACTGGCTGGGCCAAGAAAAGGATTCGTTGCATCAAGCGAGCCGCCTTGCCCGGCTCTTTGGCCTCTCTTGTTTGACTCAAATACTCCTCTAAAGAGGTTAAATCAAAATTAGAAGTAAAGCAAGTGGTCAACTGATTTTGCATCCGGTATTCCAAGATAACCGACAAAATTGAGTCTCTCGCCCAAGCAGTCAGATTATCCGTTCCCATATCGTCCAAAATCAGCACTTCAGCCTGCTTAGCCTGGGCGATAATATCGTCTGTTTTTTGATCAGTACTATTTTTGTTGAAGCCAGCCTTCAAATCCTCAATCATCGATGTCCAGTGGACCATCATGACCGAAATGCCATTGGCGGACAAGGCATTGGCCAAGGCCCCCATCAAATAGGTTTTCCCAACACCAAAATCCCCATAAAGATAAAGGCCTTGAATAAAGTCGTGCTGGTGTCCTTTATCCTGTGAAACCAAGGCGTCAAACAGCCGAACAGCAGCTGAAACAGCAGCCTGGCGGCCAGGATGTTGGCCCACCTCTGCAACTAATTGCTTCAAATCAGCCTGACGCACATCCTTTGGCACCGAAAACATTTTCAACATCTTTTTCTGCATTAAAAATTCCTGGGTTTTCGGACTAGCTTGGTAAGTTACATGTGGGTATCCCTTTTCAATCGTGAGAATGGGATGGTAACCAGGAAAAAGCCCACTAGCAGGATTTTTACTCTGATGTTTTTGGTTAACATACTCAAACAGGTCCATCATTGCTACTGCAAAAGCATCGGGTTTCAACTCTTTTTGATGTGCCTGCCAAAAATCTTGAACATCTTGATCATTCTTGATAATTTCAAGGGTTTGTGCCAAACGGGCATTGGAAACTTGGGGATACTTTTTTTGAAAATCTTTTAAGGCTGACCCTAAATCTTTCATTACAAACCTCAATTCTTAGTTTTACGATCCTTCAACAGTGCCATCATGGCCGCTGCATCATCACCCTGACTGGCCTGGTTAGTTAACTGATCATTTTGAGCCATCTTAGGTTCAACTTTCTGCCCAGACCGGCTATACCGACTTTGATAACGGCTTTGATTCGTGCTCGTGCGTGCCTTCTGCTGGTTCTGGTGGTTTTTAATAGCAGCCACCGCCTTTGGCGCAGTATCAACCTGGTTTTTCGCCCAGTCATTGGCAATCGAATCAACCAAGTTCCGCTTCAAATCCGAATTATCCATATTTACCAAGACCTGATAAATCAGGATATTGATCACTGGAACTGGCAAAATATTTTGTTGGACCAGGTTGCTTAGTAACTGGTTCTCGGACTTCGTTACGTAACCATGATTATTTTCTTTAATTTGCCGTAAAAAGTCAATTGGGCTTAAGAAATCAGCCGCCTGATAAAGCGATTGCAGTGCTCTTGATTGCTTTGGTATCGACTGATTGGCCTGGCTCTGACTACCAGACATCTGACCTGTTGGCTGGCCCTGGACTCCAGTCAGCTGCTGACCGTTTAAATTCTGAGTCACCTGCTCCTTTTCTCCACCAGCTTGCCGGCTTTCTAAACCACTTGCTTGATTACCCTGCCCACGACCAGCTGCAGTCGTTTCGGCTTGGTTACCCCGATTGGCTAATTTTGTCTTTTCGGCGCTTTTGCCCCACTGATTTTGCAAATAAGACATAAAGGCAGCTCGGTTTAAGCGATGGTCATCGAGGTTAATGCTACGCGTAATGGCCGTTGCTAGTTCAGCCTCGTTCAGCCCGTAAAGAACCTGCTGGGTCATGATTAATTGCCGGTCAGATGCTAAATTGGTGGCCGTTGTGCCATGTATCAGGGCGACCATTGCATCGTAGTCAAAACGCTGCGAACTAAAGTCCAAATCGTCCAGCGACGAAGGTCCTGCCAATTCAACCTTTGGCTGACGGCCTGCTACCGGATTATCAAAGAATTCCAAAAAGCTAGCCGAAAGGTTAACAACGTTGGCACCGCTGACTTGACCGGCCGACTGACCCGCAAAGCGGTCAGCTAGGACTTGAAAACGGTCCTCACCGGCAAAGTAAAAGAGGAGGCCCGCCAGCAAATCCTCGTTAAAGAAGTCCTTTGCCAGCATTGGTGACTGAATTTGGTAAGTATAACCAGCAAAACCACCCACCTCCTGATAGAAGGTTTTCAACAACCCGACTGCCTCCAGCGCCTTGCGGGCATGGACGAAATCAGGCAATGAGAGGGTTAATGTATCTAGCAGCAAGTAGTGATCAGACCATTTTTTTGTACCGGCCTGACTCTCTTGAACCATGAAGTGATAAAGGGCATAAGCTTTGGCACCCAAAAAAGGCAAATACAAACTAAAAACTCGGTTCAAATCAGCAAGACTAATCGGTGTCTGCAAACTCAAATAGGCCGATTCTTTTGCCTGAAATTCAATTGTCTGCTTGGAAACAGCCATTATTCTTCCTTCTTTAAATCAGTTAAATACTTTTCGACTTGCGCCTTCAGCTCTACTTCAGTGCCATTATTATCAAAAACAACGTCTGCACTTTCGACCTTCTTTTCAATTGAAATTTGGGCCTTAATTCGGCTTTGAGCCGCATATTCATCTAAGTGGTCACGAGCCATCAATCGGTCAAGCTCAATCCGCGGGTCGGTTGCGACCACCAGAATTTGGTCAAACCACCCAGACTCATCGTACTTTTGTTCAAAAAGAAGCGGAATAGCGACAAAAATCACCTTTTCACCACGATTTTTAAAAAAATTGACCTTATCCTCAATCGCCGAGTAAATGGCTGGACTCGTAATCGCTGTCAGTTCCTTTAACTTACCTGGATCCTGAAAGACTATTTGCCCGAGCTTTTTACGGTTCAAGACCCCGTTTTCAACGATATTCAGACCAAAAACATCCTTAATCTTTTCCAGGGTAAAGGTCCCTGGTTCGACTACTTCGCGGGCAACCAAGTCGGCATCAATCACCCGGTAACCAGCAGCTGTCACAATTTTGGTGACCGCTGACTTTCCAGTAGCAATACTTCCTGTTAAACCGATGATTTTCATGCTTCCCCCTTCTGTAAAGCTTGCGCAAAGACTTGGCTTGAATAGACAACCCGTGCCGTATTCAAATATGGTGTCACGTAGATATAGGCTAACCCAAAAGTCACAAATCCGAGCAAGTGCCAGCCTAAAAAGGAAAGTTCGAGTTGAAACAATTCCATTTTACGTCCGGACATAACTCGCCGAGAAATCGAAATATAATCGGTCAAGGATTTCTGCTGACGACCAAACAGGCTATCCATTTTAAAGGCATAATAGGTCTGTGAGTAAGAAAAGGACTTAACGAAGCCCGGAATCACCAATATTGACCACAAAAAGAGCAGAATGTTTTGCACGAAAGCAAGCATAAAGGTGGCAAAGAACCGACCAAAGCGAAAAGCTTGAATACTTTGCTTCCATTTTACCTTGGCCTTTGGTTCTTGAAATTGGTCCACAATCGCCCACTTGGCAGACCAAGAAAAGACTAAGGCAATTGTACTGGCAATCGTCTGACTAAAATAAGCACTGCGCTGGTTAAGGTAAACCATTTGACCGGTTTGATGATAGTTCAGCAACACAAGGTAGGTCGTCGTCAGCACTAAAGCGGTTTGAAAAAGATTAAATAAAATGACAAGCCAGTTAGCCTTGATGGCTGCAAAAAAATTTTTTTGTAGATGTATTCTCGCAGTCAACTTAACACGGTTTTGCGAGATTGGTGTGATTTCTGTCATGAGTTCCTTTCGCGAGAAGGCACAATTACCCCCTGCTGGGTTGTTAAAGATCAATAAAATGAAAAAGCCATTAATCGTGCTGTTTTTTATAGTTTAATCAAAACCAAAAGACAAGCCAGGTTTTTTCTTACTTTTGCACCTGGCATTTTGGACAATAGGTCGTTCCGCGCTGGGCAACTTTAATTTTGACGAGGGTCGTCCCGCAGCGTTTGCAAGGTTCACCTGCCCGACCATAGACATCGAGTTCGTTTTGGAACTTTCCAACCTCGCCAAAAACATTAGAGAAAGAATGGACGGTCGTGCCATGATGAACTGTCGCCCGGTTAATCTCTTGAATAATATTTTGCCGCAGTTTTGCTACCTCTTTAGCCGCTAAGTGATCAGTTAAGGTCTCTGGGTGAATCTTGGTCTGCCAAAGAACCTCATCCGTATAGATATTACCAAGTCCTGCCACGTTGGACTGGTCGAGCAAAAAAGGCTTAATCTTGCGGTGAGCTTTGGCTAAAATCGAAGTCAAATAGGTAATATCTAGATCCGCTTCAGTGGGTTCCGGCCCCATTTTTGCTAGGCCAGAAACCTCCTGGTATTCTTGACCTGTTGGCACCAATTGCATCCGACCAAAGCGGCGGGTATCATTGTACATTAAGTCGCGGTCGTCATCTAGAGTAAAAATAACCTCCGTATGCTTATGTGGAGTTGCTCCTTCAGGCTCAACCGAGTACTGGCCCTCCATCCGTAGATGGGAAACCAGGGTTTTCTGATTTGAAAGCCGGAAAAGCAAAAACTTGCCTCGCCGGTCAATTTGATTGATCGTGGCCCCGGCTAAGTCGGTCTGAAAGTCGGTTAAATCAGAAACCACGGCTTTTGGATACGGCACAGCCACACTGTTAATTTTTGCCCCTTGCACAAGAGCAGTTAGCCCCCGGCGGACAGTTTCAACTTCAGGTAATTCTGGCATTTGGGTTTATAACTCCCTTCATAGCAACGTTTTTAATTTCATGGACTGACTCTTGAGCTAACTTTTAGCCTAACCTTGACAATTCCTGGTTAAATCAACAAATTCATTAATATTTTTCAAGAAATATTATAACAAAAAATAGCCAGGCACAATTGCCCGACTATCTTTTGGATAATCTGTCAATAAAGTTCATATTGTTTTCATTATAGCACAGGCACGATTGCCAACGATTGGACCGACTGTCGTTAGCCATCTACCCATTGGCACACTGGAAAAAACGGCGAACCGCTTAAATTACTTCGAATCCTGAGGTCGGCTGGCCCACTTGGGCTTGCCCTTATTCTTCTTCTTTCGGGCCTGATGCTTTTTTTTCGACTTAGCCGCTTCTTTAGCAGTCAATTCGCGTTTTTCTTCGGACTGCTTTTGACGATTCTTCTTATCCGCCTTACGATTTTTGCCATCTAATCGGTTGACAGCCTGCTTCTTTTCAACGCGTAGCTGTTGCTTCATATCCAAATCAGCACCATCGTCAGCCACCGTTGCGCTGGCCTTCTGCAATTTTTTGGCTTCCTGCTGCTTTTCATCGGCTTTGGCCCAGTCGAACTTTTCCAGGCTGATTTCTTCTGGTAAGTACTGCTTTAACTTTCGGATATCATGATCGTTACCAAGGTTCAATACTTGACCAGCAAGGCCCGCGCGCCCTGTTCGGCCAGTCCGGTGGAGGTAGGTGGTCAAGTTATTCGGAATTTGTGCGTTGACGACTAATGGCAAGCCCAGGATATCCAGACCACGGGCAGCAACATCAGTCGCCAGCAACAAGTCGAGCTTGCCCTTCTTAAATGATTGGAGGGCATCTGCCCGCTTTAAATGTGACTTCTCATTGTTGCCAACGGACATGACGGATGCATGTTCATGACGTAGGGCGGCCTGGGCGGCCACCAATGCCCCAATGGTGTTAAAGAAAACTAAGGCTTGTTGGTGTCGGCGAGCTAACTCAATTAAAACTTTGTGATTAGCCTTGGCATCAACGTGCAAGTATGTGTGATCAATGGTTTTCGGTGCCTGATTTTCCACGGAAACCGGCTTCACAGAGTGACCAAAGAGTTCCTTGACCCAGGCCAAGTCGACACCCGAGGTGGCTGAAAACAGAGCAACTTGGTCCAATTCAGGCAAGGCATTTGCTAAGATGTTTAAGTCTTCTTGGTGTTCTTCAGTCAAGGTGGCATCCGCCTCATCGACAATTAGGGTCTTCAGGTGCTTGGTTTTCAACGCCCCACCATCAATCATCGTCAAAATCCGGCCAAGTGTACCAACCACGATTGCCGGTTTCTCCTTCTTCAACTTATCTGCCTGCCGCTTCCCATTGGCCCCACCAATTAAGGCAGCAACCTTCACACCGACCTCACTGGCATACGGGCGAATGACCTGGGCTAACTGAGCGCCCAATTCCTGTGACGGTGCTAAAATCAGAACCTGACTCTGCTTGGCTGTGAGATCAATCTTAGACAGCACCGGCAAAGCAAAAGCCAGCGTTTTTCCAGAACCAGTCGGTGCCAGGCCAAAGACGGATTCACCGGCAGTCATTCGGTCAAAAAGAGCCTTTTGAATTGGCGTTTCTTCCTGAAAGTGTTCATAAAATAAATTAGCAAGTTCCGGTAAAATCATTCTTTATTTTCCTTATTTTTGACGACTACCTTTTGACGGCAAGCGGCCAATTGTTAGCATTGACTTCTATTATAACAAAAGCCCGCCTTACGATTTTTGTAGGTGGGCTTTTTCGACTGAATGGTAGCCAAGATTGTTTGGCCTATTCAGAATATTCAAAGACAAAGTTTGTATTATTAATTCGAACATCGTCGCCATCTTCGGCGCCAGCTTCACGCAGCTTATCATCCACACCCATATGGCGAAGTTGACGCGCAAAACGCATAATCGTTGCTTCACGCTGCATGTTCGTCATTGCGGCAAGCTTTTCGACTTCCGGTCCAGAAATCAACCAGCAAGACAGCTCATCATCCCAGTCAACGGAAATGACAGGAGCCTGCTTCTTGTACTGGTAAATCTTCTCTTCCGTTGTCTCTTCTTCCTGCTGGTAAGCCGTTGCGACTGGTGCCTGATCCAACAAGTCCGCTGTCTTACGCAAAAGTGTGTCAACACCATCGTGAGTGACAGCTGAAATTGACACAATTTCAGGCGTCTTGGCCAAACCAGAATCTGCTTGAACCTGTTCTTGGAACTTCGTAAACAAATCCTTGGAGTCAGGCATATCCATCTTAGTGGCAACAACGATTTGTGGTCGGTCCAAAATTGTTGGATCATATTCCTTTAATTCAGTCAAAATCTTCTTATATTGTATATAAGGATCCTGTCCTTCAATGCCAGACATATCAACCAGGTGTAAAATCACACGCGTACGTTCAACGTGGCGTAAGAATTGGAAGCCTAAGCCAACACCCTGCGAAGCCCCCTCAATCAATCCTGGCAAATCAGCCATTACAAAGTCACGGTGATCACCTAAGCGGACCATCCCAATATTGGGATCAATGGTGGTAAAGTGGTAAGCTGCAATTTTTGGCTTCGCATTTGAAACCACGGACAACAATGTTGACTTCCCAGCGGACGGGAAGCCAACCAAACCAACATCAGCCAAAACCCGCAGCTCTAACTTAATTTGTCGCGTTTGACCCGGTTCCCCATTTTCTGATAATTCAGGAGCTGGGTTAGCTGGTGTGGCAAAGCGGATGTTTCCGCGACCACCACGACCACCACGAGCAACCAATAGTGTCTGATCAGGGCGCACTAAGTCACCTAATACCTCACCGGTATCAACATCGGTCACAATAGTCCCTTGGGGAACTTTAATAACCCGGTCGTCAGCAGACGCACCGGTCATCCCTTTGGTCCCACCATTGCCACCAGACTGGGCCTTAAAGTGACGATTATAACGGAAATCCATCAAAGTTCGCAGCCCCTCATCCACTTTTAAGATGATGGATCCACCATGACCACCGTCCCCACCAAAGGGACCACCCATGGCCACAAACTTTTCATGACGGAAGGAAACAATTCCATCGCCACCCTTACCTGCTTTTAGCTCAACTTGTGCTTGATCAACAAACGCCATCTGTATTCGCGCGCAATGCGCTACTCCTTTTTTAATCCAATGAATCTAGAGAGTTAAGTGTATCACAGAAAGTTCTCTTTGCCTACACTTCTGTCTCTAAGACGATAAATCAGGACAAAAACGACCCAATTTTTTCGCCGTAGTAAAATTTTGACGGTGAGCGCCAAATGCATCAACATTACCAATATACTGCAAATTAAAGGTAAAGCGCCAATGATCCGCCAACATGATTTCAAAACACGCTCATTTCACTGGCCAATCAAACTGATTTTTCCTAAGACTTTTGCTCGGAAAGTGACCAATGGACCAGCTGAGCAACCTTAGACGACAATCCCAAGGCTTCCAACTCTTCGATGCTTGCCGCTTCAATCTTGGTAATGGAGCCAAAATTCGTCAACAGCTTCTGCCTGGTTTTAGGGCCAACACCCGTAATCGCATCCAAACGCGAGGACAATGACTTTTTCGACCGCGACTGACGATGGAAAGTAATGGCAAAACGGTGGACCTCATCTTGGATTCGTTGAACCAAGAAGAAACCCTGGGACTGGTGATCTAAACGCACGACCTCCTCAGTCTGACCATTAATCAAATCAGCAGTCTTGTGTTTATCATTTTTAACCATAGCTGCAATTGGTAAATCCAGGCCCAACTCATCTTCCAAAACTTCCTTGGCCGCATGGAGCTGGATAATCCCTCCATCCATTAAAATTAAGTCCGGCATTTCAGCTCCCTCCTTCAATAGGCGAGAATAACGTCGACGAATGACTTCCTGCGTTTCCAACCACTCATCAGCATGGTCGGTCGACTTAATCTTGTACTTCCGATACATATCCTTGTTTGGCCGCCCATCTTCAAAAACCACCATTGCCGACACAATTTCTTCCCCTTGGGTATGAGAATGATCAAAAGCCTCAATTCGATGGCCCATCGAAATTCCAAGAACATCGGTGATTTCCTTCATTGCCCCCGAAGTCTTCTGCTCATTGAGTTCCATCAGGCGGAACTTTTCATCTAAGGCAATCTTCGCGTTCTTTTCTGCCAAGTCTAACAAATCCTTCTTTTCACCGCGGACGGGCGTTCGTACCGGAACATCCAAGGCAGCAGCTAAAAGGTCGTGGTCAACACCCTGTGGTACCAAAATTTCCTTTGGCTTTTGAATATTTTTCTGTAGGTAAAATTGCTGAATAAAAGTCGTAAATTCATCGATTCCGTCACCAACAACGGCAAAGGTTTGCTTACTTTGGCGGATTAAGCGAGCCTGCCGAACAAACATCACGGAAACTGTAATCCAGCCCTTGTTCAGGTAAAAATTGAAGATATCACGTGGCGTTGAATCATTCGACAAAATCCGCTGACTTTCAACCGTTTCGTCGATGTACTTCAGTTGGTCGCGTAAATCAGCTGCGCGCTCAAACTCCAAATTTTCAGCTGCTTGGCCCATTTGTTTTTCAATTTGACGCTTAACGACCTTAGTATCGCCTGACAAAAAGCGCTTAATCCGATCAACCTGAGCTGTATACTCTGCCTTAGGGACATCCCGAAAACAAGCACCAAGACACTGGCCCATCGAATAGTAAAGGCAAGGACGCCCTTGGCGGCCCTTGCACCGTCTTAGTGGATAATTTTTCTCCAAGAAATGGAGCGTTTCCTGAGCGGCATAAACGTTAGGATAGGGACCAAAATAAAAGGCCCCATCCTTCTTAACTTCTGAAACCAAAGCCATTCGTGGATCAGTTTCGCGGGTAATCTTGATGTATGGATAGCCTGTTCCATACTTGAGACGGATGTTGTAATAAGGCTTATACTTCTTGATTAACTCGTTTTCCAACAAGAAGGCTTCTTTATCGGAATTGGTCACAATAAAGTCGAAATCAACAATGTTGGCAACCAATTCGGCCGTCTTACCAGTATGGTCCTGCTTAAAATATGACCGCACACGGTTCTTCAAGTTTTTGGCTTTACCAACATAAATAATCTTGCCTAAGCGGTCCTTCATTTGATAAGAACCTGGTTCGGCTGGTAAGAGGAGCAGTTTTTGTTCAAGGTGTTTTGAGATATTGGCTAACATAACTTTATTATACCCCCGTGACTTCTATGTACGAAAAGGCCGCCAAACAATTTGGCGACCTTTTTATTTTCAAAACAAAGCATTCATTAAGAAATTAGCTTGGTGCTTACTTTTCTTTATAGGCCACAGCCGCAGTGATAAAGCTGTTGTACAAACCTTCTGGTTTGTTTGGCCGTGAAATAAATTCTGGATGGTATTGGGCAGCAATAAAGAAATCGTTCTTTGGATATTCGATAACTTCCATCAACTTGTTATCAGGTGATGTTGCTGAGAAGACCATACCAGCCTTTTCAAATTCGTCCCGGTACTTAATGTTAAATTCATAGCGGTGACGGTGACGCTCATCAACCTCGGACTTGTTACCATAAGCAGCAGCAGTCTTGGTATCTTCCAATAAGCAAGTTGGATAGAAGCCAAGACGTTGTGTACCACCCAAGTCGGTAACCTGGTTTTGGTCATCCATCAAGGCAATGACAGGGTGGGTTGTTTCAGGATTCAACTCGATTGAGTTGGCATCTGCATAACCCAAGACATCACGGGCAAATTCAACAGAGGCCAATTGCATTCCCAAGCAAACACCCAAAAATGGAATGTTGTTTTCACGGGCATAGCGAATTGCTTGAATCTTACCTTCTGTTCCGCGAGGACCAAAGCCACCGGGAACCATGATACCATCGACATCCTTCAACAAGGAAGCAACGTTTTCTTTTGTCACCGTTTCAGAATTAATATGGGCAATTTCAACATCAGTGTCTTGTGAATAACCACCGTGCTTCAAAGCCTCGTTCACTGAAATATAAGCATCCTGCAAGTCAGTATACTTACCAACTACGGCAACATGGATGGTCTTCTTTGGATTCTCGATGGCATTAACCATGGCCTTCCATTCCGTCATGTCGGCTTCAGGAACGTCCAGCTTCAACTTGTCGACAACCACTTGGTCCATTCCTTGTTCTTGTAAGTTCAAAGGAATTTCATACAAAGTATCCACATCGCGTGATTCAATCACCGCTTGTGGGTTAACATCCGTAAAGGTTGCCAACTTTTCCTTCATTTCATCCGTCAATGGGTTTTGCGTCCGCAGAACCAACATATCAGGCTGAATACCCAATGAACGCAGTGTCGTCACAGAATGTTGCGTTGGCTTTGTCTTTGCTTCACCAGCAGCTTGTAAGTAAACAATCAATGATGTGTGCAGGTAGAAGACGTTTTCGTTACCAAAGTCTGACTTCATCTGACGCAAGGCTTCAATAAATGGCAATGATTCGATATCGCCAACCGTTCCACCAACTTCAACGATGACCACATCAGCATCAGTTGATTCACCAGCCTTAACAATCTTCTCCTTGATAGCGTTCGTGATATGTGGGATGACCTGGACAGTTGCACCATGGTAATCACCCTTACGTTCCTTGGCCAAAACTTCTGAATAAATTCGACCAGTCGTCACGTTTGAGTACATGTTGGTGTTGATGTCCATGAACCGCTCATAGTGACCCATATCCAAGTCAGTTTCAAGGCCATCTCCCGTAACATACGTTTCCCCGTGTTGGTATGGAGACATGGTACCTGGGTCAACGTTGATGTAAGGATCCAACTTCTGAATTGCCATCTTCAAGCCGCGGTTTTTCAACAAACGACCCAAAGAAGCTGCTACAATCCCTTTTCCAAGGGACGAAACGACCCCACCGGTAACGAAAATATACTTGGTTTGCTTCTTTGCCATAATGCCTCCTATGTTTTGCCTGACACACTGAATTTTGCTATGGTTTTAGCCAAAATTCATTAAATAAAATAGAAAGGCTCCCAAGCGGTAGCTTGGGAGCCATAAAAGATTTTCACATTAAATGTGAGCCCTAATATATATTACAGACTGCCCCCTTGAATGTCAACACTAGATAAAATAATTATCTAGACCAAAGCATTGCAGTTTTAAAGGCAGAAGATACCCAACCATTCACAACAACACCAGGGCTAAAGTGTTTTGAAAGAAAGGCTGACAGGCAAGCAATCGGTGTTTGGTATAACACTATCAATCTTGAGGTTTTCAGCAAACAAAAAGTCCCTGTCAGAAAAGCCAACTTTTACTTAACTTCTTGCTGGTTACGGTGCGTCCAGAAGTACAAGAACCCCATGAAGAACAAGAAAGCAAAGCCAATGGCCAGTGGTACCCGAGTCGTTGGGTTAATCACCATGAAAACCAAAGTAATTAATAGGAAGAAAATTGCAAAGTAGTTCGACCATGGTGACAAGGCCAACATGAACGGATGCCCCTTCATCAGGTCTGGATTTTCCCTCCGGAACTTAATTTGCGAAATCAAGATGACAAACCATGGCACCATGCCAGGCAAGGTTGAAGCCGAGTAGACCAAGACAAAAATGTTCTCAGACCCCTTCCAGAAAATTGGTAAGACGGCATTTAGAACAATTCCCAGCAGAATTCCAACAGACATGGCCAAAACGGAAACGTCTGGCACGCGGTTCTTTGACAACTTCAAGAAGACTGGTGGCAATTCCTTTTGCTGTGCCAATGTGTACAGCATTCGTGATGATGAAAATAGACCGGAATTCAAAGCTGATGCAGCCGCCGTCAACATAACAAAATTGATGATTCCAGCAGCAGCCGTGATACCGACCTTGGCAAAAGTTTCAACGAATGGTGAACCAACCGTATCTAATTTGTCCCAAGGATAAATCGTCACAATCACAAAGATTGCCCCAACGTAGAAAATCAAGATTCGCGCAACAATCGACTTAATCGACTTGACGATTGCTTCTTGTGGATGGGCCGCTTCACCGGCCGTAATACCAATGATCTC
Organism: Fructobacillus sp. ESL1096; assembly: GCF_058511985.1. Lineage (NCBI taxonomy): Bacteria > Bacillati > Bacillota > Bacilli > Lactobacillales > Lactobacillaceae > Fructobacillus > Fructobacillus sp. ESL1096. The sequence goes on along the minus strand of NZ_CP196400.1, from coordinate 1,073,388 downwards.
GATGGCTTGGTAAGAAGTGACCACAATTGACAAGGCAAACATGAAGCCCTTGAAGCCATGGGCAAAGAATGGTCCGTGTGACCAAAGGTTTGAAAAGCCAATTGCATGGCCATGGTTACCAAAGCCAAAGACAATCATCAACAGACCCAAGATAATCATAAAGACAATCGTCAAAACCTTAATAATTGAGAACCAGGCTTCCAATCGACCATAGGCCTTCACCGTCACCAAGTTCGTTAACGTCAACAGGATTAAGACAATCACACCCGTTACCCAGGTTGGCACACCCGGCCACCAGTAATGCATGTAATCGCCAACGGCGATTGTTTCCGAAATTCCAACCGTCAACCACTGAAAGACATTCGCCCATACGGTTAGATAACCAGCAACCGGATGAATATACTTCGTTGCATAGTTGGCAAATGATCCAACAATTGGTTTCACGTAGAGCATTTCACCCAATGCCCGCATCACAATATATAAGACCAAACCGGCCAATAGGTAAGCCAGCAGGACGGACGTCCCCGTCCATTTGATGGTCGATGATGACCCCAAGAAGAGTCCAACACCAATTGTTCCACCAAGGGCAATCATTTCCATCTGGAACGACGACAATGACCGCTTTAATTCTTTTCCATTTTCCATCTGTTTCTCCTTCACGCGGTTGGCCAAACAAAAAAGCGCCCCTAGAAATCTCTAGGGACGCTTGTTGCGTGGTACCACCCGTGTTTTGCCTAAGTAAAAAGACCTAGACAACACTCTTTTGCCATGATAACGGCTGACAACCGGGCTTCATTTCACGCATTACTCAAAGGCCACTACTGAGGGAGTTTTCACCGGCTTCGCCCATCACTTTCACCAACCGTGACGTCTCTAGCAGACTTGTACCGATTACTCGTCCTCATGAATGTGATAATTGTAAGCGTATCTGAAAAAAATTGCAAGTACTTTTATCAAAGACAATCCGGCGGTAGCCATTGTCATCCTGATTTTTCCAAAGATTACGATCCAACTTGCTCATATTTCGACAGGTTCATCAACTTCCAAATCAGCAAAGCAACCGCCCAGGCAACAACGAAAATAACCACTAAAATAATACCCAATTCGTTGAAATCAAGGGCTCCCGCCCACTTGGTCAAGAAGTTTTCCCAGTGGAACATAGCTGCCATCGATTGAATCAAGTCAACAATGCCGATAAAGCCGGCAGCAATAATCGAGATACTAGTCAAAATCAGATTAAAATAGACCTTACGGTAAGAAGTGGAAATAATCCAATTGTAGGTTGTTGACATGAAGAAGCCGTCCAAAGTATCCATCAAGCACATTCCTGCGGTAAAGAACAGGGGCACGGATAAGATGGCGTACCAGGGAACACCGGCAGTCGTTGCCGTCGCCGAGGTGGCTAGAACGGCCACCTGCGTGGCCGTATCAAAACCCAAACCAAATAAGAAACCAACAATGGCCACTTGCCAGTTATGGTTAACTAAGTTCAACATCTTCATAAACAAGCTGTAAATCTTTGACTCAGCGGCTAATTGCTCGTTATCGGGGTCCAAAGCCGCCTTCTTCATTTGCCTAAAATTTTTCCAAATACCACGCAGGATAAAGGTATTAAAGCAAGCCAGCATTAACAACATCACAGCGGCAATCATGGTCCCAAACATGCCACCAACGGACTCCAAAATTGGCAAAGAATGATCAGCCCACTCAACAAAAAGTACCGTCAATAAAGTTAACAACACCACGACCAAAGAATGCCCGAAGGAAAAGGAAAACCCTACCCCTCTCGTATTCTTGTGGTCATTTAACATTTTCCGGGTCATGTTGTCGATGGCAGCAATGTGATCAACATCAAAAGCGTGGCGTAGGCCAAAGGTAAACGAAATGCCGGCCATCCCGAGTAACTGAGGATACTTGTCCATCCCAGTACTCAAAAACATGGTCCCCAGGGCCAAGATGCAAAGAATAAAGGCCCCATATCGGCTAATATCGAACTTCCAACTGTGACTATCTGTCATAAATACTGTTCCTCTTTTCTATTTTCTAAAATCTACTTCAGTCATAAAATCCATGGTACTAAGCCAAACTCGTAAAAATCAGCGCCATGTTGACCATCATTTGATTAATCGCAAGTCCTTGGTCATTTTTCGCTTGAAGGGCCCAATTGGATAATCAAGCAATCTACCTATTGTTGATTCATGATTAATTCTTGGCAACCGTCAGCTGGCAATTGAGCCATCCCCCTACCTTTCTACAAAATAGTCATGGTTTTTGAATATTCCCGTTCCATTGCACTTGCTTTGGCAGCATCTTGATCATTCTTGTAGCGCTTTTTTCCACTCTTTTTTGGACTAACGCTTGCTACAAAGGGCTTGCTCAGACGCTGTCAATTAAAATATTAAGTTTTAGCGTTATTTTCTAACTTAGGCCCAACATTGCTTTGGCGTATGGTGAGAGCCTTTCAACCGACCAAGCCGGTTCCCAACGATATTCAATCTTAACTTGCTCAACGCCATCAAGGACGTCCAAGGCATGAACAACCATTTCTTCTAAAGTACCCATAATCGGACACCCAATCACTGTCAAAGTCATATTGACCGTACACAAGCCCTGGTCATTTAAATCAATTTCGTTAATAAAACCCAAATTAACAACATCCACACGAAAATCCGGGTCAATCACCTGACTCAAGGCCAACATGATTTCTTCTTTTTTTCCTGCATCCATTTTTTAACCTACCGATCCACTCATTTCAAACTTCATCAAACGGTTCAATTCCACCGCGTATTCCATCGGCAATTCTTTCGTAAATGGTTCCACAAAGCCCATTACAATCATTTCGGTTGCCTTTTCAGCCGAAATCCCTCGACTCATCAGGTAATAAAGTTGGTCTTCAGAAACCTTGGAAACTTTTGCCTCATGTTCCATCGAGACATTCCCGTTCAAGACAGTGTTGTATGGAATGGTATCTGCTGACGATTGGTCGTCAACCAAGATGGTGTCACATTCAACGTGAGCAAAAGAACCGGCCGCATTCCGATTAAACTTGACTGTTCCCCGGTAATCAGTTGAGCCACCATCATGAGCAATCGACTTGGACACAATCGAAGAGGACGTATTGGGAGCATTATGAATCATCTTGGCACCAGAATCTAAGTTAACCCCTGCACCGGCAACAGCAATCGAAAGCATGGTTCCCCTGGCTCCCTGACCATTCAAATAAACCGATGGATATTTCATCGTTGTCTTTGAACCAAAGTTACCATCGACCCATTCCATTGTGGCGTTTTCCTCGGCCGCTGATCGTTTTGTTTCCAGTGAATAAACGTTGTTCGACCAGTTTTGAATAGTCGTATAGCGGCAATAGCCGTCCTTTTTCACGATAACTTCAACCACGGCCGCATGTAGGGAATCTTGCGAGTAAGTTGGTGCAGAGCACCCCTCAACATAATCAACATGGGCGCCCTCATCGACAATAATCAAGGTGCGTTCAAACTGGCCTTCCTTTTCCGTGTTAATCCGGAAATAAGACTGGATGGGTGTCGTGACATGAACCCCCTTTGGTACATAAATAAAGGTTCCCCCGGACCAGACGGCCGAGTTTAAAGCGGCTAATTTATTATTGGTAGGTTTCACCAATGAACCCAAGTATTCTCGAACTAGTTCGGGATATTCCTGCACAGCCGTGTCGGTGTCCGTGAAAACAATCCCCGTCTTCTCGAACTCCTCTTTCATCCGGTGGTAAACCACCTCAGACTCATATTGGGCAGACGAGCCGGCCAGCCACTTTCGCTCGGCTTCCGGAACGCCCAACCGTTCAAATGTGTCTTTTAATTCTTGGGGGACTGCATCCCAATCCCGGTATTTACCATTGGTTGGCTTGTTATAGTAATAAATTTCATCAAAATCTAACTCGGACAGGTCTGGGCCCCAATCCTGCATCGGCATTTTCAAATAAGCCTGGTAAGACTGAAGACGAAAATCAAGCATCCAAGCTGGTTCTTGTTTCTTAGCTGAAATTTTACGAATAACGTCTTCATTAAGCCCCTGCCCGGTCGAATAGACTGCCTGGTAGTCATCATGAAAACCATGAGCATACTCCTCATCGGCTCCAATTGCTGACCGCGTTCGCTGCAGGTCTTCTTGTCGATCGATTTCCATTCTTACTCTCCCTCGATTTTGGCTATTAAATCAGTCACCGCATGGCTGGCGAGAGTGGCGCACTTGAGTCGGGTTGGAAACTGACGAACGCCGGCCAAAGCTGATAATTCGCCAAGATCAACTTCCTGGACTTTGCCACCTTCAGCCTCAACGGATTGGCCATCACCAATAAACAGACTACCTTGGACTGGGTCCCGATCAGCCACTAATAATTCAGAAAATGCCGCTAATTTTCTCCGGGCCACCGGCAAACTTTCCCCAATCAACTGCTCAGTCAGTATCGAAGCAGCGGCTATCGAAATGGCACAACCCGCTCCATCAAAGGACATATCGCGAATCTGATTTTCCAAAACAATCATTCGTACTTGTAAAACATCCCCACAGCTGGGGTTGAATTTCTCAACCTGTTGGCCTACAGAGGCTGGTAGCGTCTGGAAATGGTGCGGATTTTTGGCATGGTCTAAAATGACCTGCCGGTATAAAGTTCCTAAGTCTGCTTGATTCATGCAAAGTACTCCCGGGCCTGACGCAAAGCCAAAACGAAGCGATCAAGGTCTTCTTGGTTGTTGTAAAAGGCAATGGTGGCCCGGACGGCCGATTGAATGCCCAAATAATCCATTAATGGCTGAGCGCAATGGTGGCCCGCCCGGACCTCTACGCCAGCCATATCCAAAACAGTGGCAACGTCATGCGGATGAATGCCTGCTAGGTTAAAGGACAAAACACCATGGTGTTTTTTAGCAGTCTTTGGCCCATAAATGGTCACGTCGGGAATTTTTTTCAGGGCTAACAGAGCAGCTGCCATCAACTCTTCCTCTCGGTTGGCGATTGTCTCTAAGCCAACCTCGGTCAAGTAATCGACAGCTGCCCCGAGGCCAATGGCGCCGGCAATGTTTTGCGTCCCAGCTTCAAAGCGCCAGGGAACTTCTTGAAAGGTTGCTTCTGTTAACGTTACCCGTTCAATCATTTCCCCACCGTATTGCACCGGTGTCATAGCCTTTAAGCAATCAGCTTTCCCGTACAGCACCCCGATTCCTGTGGGACCCAGCATTTTGTGACCAGAAAAGGCATAAAAATCAACATCCAAATCTGAAACATCAATTGGAAAATGGCCAACGGCCTGAGCGCCATCAACAATGACCGTCGCGCCAACCTCATGAGCCAGCGCTACCATTGGCTTAACGGGTGCCAGGCTACCCAGCACATTGGAAACGTGGGCAAAGGAAACAATTTTCGTTTTCTGACTGAGTTTGTTCTTAAAATCAACCAGGTCAATTTCCCCGTCGGCTGTCAGGGAAACATAGCGTAACTTAGCCCCGGTCACCTTTGCCAGCACCTGCCAAGGAACAATGTTCGAGTGGTGTTCGAGCTGAGTTAACAAGATTTCATCCCCGACCTTCAGCCGGTTTCGTCCATAGCCCTGGGCCAGCCAATTCAGACTTTCGGTCGTCGACCTGGTAAAGACAATGTTTTTGGCAGAAGTCGCACCAATCATGGCCCCAACCTTGGCCCGCGCACCCTCATAGTTAGTTGTCGCCTCTTGCGAGAGCGTATAAACGCCACGATGAACATTCGCATTTTCTTTCACATAATAGGCCCGCATCTGGTCTAAGACCTGGATTGGTTTTTGACTCGTCGCCGCCCCATCAAGGTAAGTTAACGGGTGACCGTTGACCTGCCGATTTAAAATTGTAAAGTCATCTCGTACCGTTTTCATTGTTTAACTTTCTTTCAATTGCCGCAACAACCTGATTTTCGACCTTTTGGTCCTGAATTTTAGCGAGGATTTCGCCTACAAAGCCGCGAACTACCAACCGTCTAGCAACTTCTAGCGGCAAACCGCGACTCATCAAATAGTACAATTGCTGGTCATCGACCTGACCAACAGAGGCCGCATGCCCAGCAGTGACATCACTTTCGTCAATCAAAAGCAACGGGTTGGCCTCACCACGGGCACGCTTTGATAGCATCAAAACGCGTGATTCTTGTTGGGCATCGGACCCCTTGGCTCCCCTAATAATCCGGCCCATTCCATTAAAAATTAGGCTTGAACGATTCAAAATCACCCCACGTTGGAAAATATGACCAACCGTGTGCCGACCGATATTTTGGATTTCCGTATTAAAGCCTTGGACCTGCTTGCCCGAAGTAAACGCGGCGACACCGGTTTCTGATTGAGCACCTTCCCCAACCAGTTTGGTCGTTAATTGGCTAATCACGTTGCCATCGTTAAAGGCCGCGTTGACCCAGTTGACCTCCGCCTGATGCAAAACAACAGCCTGTCGATTAATAAAGCCAGTCGTCTCCTGGTCGAAGTGGTCGAAGTTAACCAGCTTCAGTTTGGCACCGGCAGCGGCCAAAACCTCAACCACTAAGGAAACATTGCTGATGCCTGCAGTAACCGTTTCTAATTGACTGACGATTCGTGCTTGACTATTTCGATCAGCATAAATCACTACTCGGCCAACCAAGTCACCTGCTGCACCCAAATGAGCCAAAAAAAGGTTCAAGTTCGTACTAACAGTCACCCCGGCCGGCAAGTAAACAAAGAGACCTGTATTGGCGCTTTGCTGGTTTTCTGCCGTCAAGCGGTCCTTTGTTTCAGCCATCCGGTCAAAAACTTGTTCAACTAAGTTCGGATAGTCTTGCTGTGCCTGCTTTAGTGGTAGCAATAAAACACCAGCCTGAACCAAATCACTTGGCAAATCATAATAGCTTTGGCTCAGACCCGCGAGCTCGATGCCGACATCACCGGATTTGGCCAGCAGGGGCTGATTTACCTGCCCTTGACCAGGAACTAAATCCGTCAGACCCCAGTGTTGAAACCGGACTTTGGGAAAGTCTGGTAGGGGCAATTCAGTAATCGCTTGTCTTTTGTCCTCTTCCATCTCACACCACCGGTACATCTTCGTCTGTCAGCGTAATTTCAAGGCCTAATTCATCGCGCAGGGCCGCATAACCTTCACCCTCCAAGCGCTTGGCCAAATCAGGGCCACCTGTCTTCACGACTTTACCGTCCATCATCACGTGCACATAATCTGGCACGATGTAGTCAAGCAAGCGTTGGTAATGCGTGATCATCAAGGTGGCAAAATCAGTCGAGCGCATGCTATTGACGCCCTTTGAAACGACTTTTAGGGCATCAATATCTAAACCAGAATCAATTTCATCCAAAATCGCAATCGCTGGTTTAATCATCAACATTTGCAGAATTTCATTCCGCTTTTTTTCTCCACCAGAAAAGCCTTCATTCAAATAGCGACTGGCCATCTCAGCGTTCATCGACAAAAAATTCCGCTTTTCTTCCAGTTCCTTCATGAAAGTCATCACATCCACTTGGTCGTTATCGGCACGCCTGGCATTCACGGCCGAGCGCATAAACTCAAAATTCGTAATGCCCTGAATTTCAGCCGGATATTGCATCGCCAAAAACAAGCCCGCTCGAGCGCGCTCATCGACGCTCATTTCACTTAAGTCTTGGCCATCAAGTTCGATGGTCCCCTGGGTAATTTGATAAGCCGGATGGCCCATAATGGTTTGCGACAAGGTCGATTTTCCGGTACCGTTGGGTCCCATAATGGCGTGAATTTCGCCCGTATTAACCGTGAGGTTAACACCCTTTAAAATTTCTTTGCCATCGATTTGAACGTGAAGGTCTTCAATTTTTAGCGTCTGCATTGGTCATCCCATCCCCATAAATATCATTATTTTCTAATTATCATCAACTTACTTGGAACAAAATCTAAGACGAGATGACAAGAACCACAACACCATGTCACTGTTCCCCACCAGCAGGGTGTTGCAGTCCCCTAAAGATCACTATTTTGCTCCCAAAAGTTAGAAACTGTTGAGCCACTCATTTTCAAAGATTACGATCAGCTAATCTGCTCAATCCGCCGACCAAAAAAATCAGTGCACTAATTTATCCCAGATAACCACTTCATCCGAAGCAAGTGATTTTGGCACATCGATAATGCGCTGGTTAGCACTACCACGGAATTGAAGAGTGAGGTCCTTTTCTTCTTCTAAGAACCGACCATCCACTAAGATATCAATTAAAGACAATAATTCTAGCTTGTCATCGGTTTCTTTCATTAACTCATCCCAGGTATAACCGGTCCAAGACCAGATATCCTTTGTATGACCAAATTCCTGGCGAATCCGCTTGGCCAATTGGCTGCAGACTTGAGTGTTCAAGAAAGGTTCCCCACCCAATAGTGTCAAACCTTGAACATAATCCTTGGATAAATCTTCAATAATTTGGTCTTCGAGTGCCATTGAATAGGGCTGACCATAATGGAAGTTTTGTGCAACCACGTTATAACAGCCCGGACACATAAACTTGCAGCCAGAAACATATAAGGAACACCGCACACCCTCACCGTCAACAAAGTTAAAGGCTTTGTAGTCCGCAATAAATCCTTGACTAAGCTCTGCTGCGGTCCATTCTTTGGGCATCGGATTGTTTGGTTTTCTGGTAGCTTGCGACATCTGTAATCATCTCCTGTGTTAAATGCTTTGCTCGGGCTGCAATTTCAACGTGACGGCCATGAACCATTGGACGTTGTTGTGGGTTACCAAGGTAACCACAGGTCCGCTTGACCACATCACACAGCTGCGGATCATGGTTACCGCATTGTGGACAGGCAAATCCTTTGGCAGTAGCCTGAAAGTCACCCGAAAAACCACACTTGAAACACTTATCAATTGACGTATTAGTTCCTAAATAGCCAACATGGTCATAAGCCCAATCCCAAACAGCTTCTAAAGCTTGGGGATTTTGACGCAAATTTGGGTACTCGCAGTAGTGAATAAAGCCGCCAGCAGCGTACTTAGGAAAGGCTTCTTCAAAGCTGATTTTGTCAAAAGGCGTTGGGTGCTTACGGACATCATAGTGGAAACTATTCGTGTAGTATTCCTTTTCCGTGATGTCTTCAATCCTGCCAAACTTTTCAATATCAGCCTCACAGAAAGTATCCGTCAGCGATTCGGCTGGCGTGGAATAGAGACTGTAATGGTAACCACTCTCCTTTTCCCATTCAACGCAGTAGTCATGCATTCGCTTAACAATTTCCTCGGCGAAGTCGTGCGCCTCTTGGTTTCCTTCCCAGTTAGAACCATAAAAGGCAGCAACCGTCTCATACAGGCCGATATAACCCAACGAAACCGTAGCCCGACCATTCTTAAAGACTTCATCAACGCTATCAGTCTTCTTCAAGCGCTTGCCAAAAGCACCATACATGTACAAGAGTGGTGCATTTTCTGGCACGGCTTCCTTCGTTCGTTCAATTCGATAAGCCAAGGCCTGATGGGTCAAGGCAATCTTTTCATCAAAGATTTGCCAAAAAAGTTCCCGATTTTGCTTCGCAAAAAGTGAAATCCGAGGAAGGTTAACCGTAACAACACCCAGGTTCATGCGGCCGGAATTAACTTCCTGACCGGTTTCATCTTCCCAACCCTGTAAGAAGGACCGACAACCCATGGGCGTCTTAAAGGAGCCAGTAATGTCGATAATCTTGTCGTACATCAGCAAGTCAGGATACATCCGCTTCGTTGAACATTCGAGTGCCAATTGCTTGATATCATAATTGGGATCATTGGGATTAAGGTTCAAACCACGTTTAACCGTAAAAGTCAGCTTAGGGAAGATTGCTGTGCGTCGTTCCTTACCAAGCCCTTTGATTCGAATTTGCAGGATGGCCGTTTGAATTGCTCGTTCAATCCAGTTTGTTCCTAAGCCAAAATTAATCGTTGTAAAGGGCGTTTGTCCTTGGGAAGAATACAAAGTATTGATTTCATACTCCAAAGCCTGCATGGCATCATAAATGTCTTTTTCGGTCTTTTCCTTGGCATACGCCGCTTGCTTTTCTTCTGTGACCCAATTTTTCGCATCGACTAAGTGCTTGTCATAATTTTTCTTGGCAAAGGGAGCCAACAATTGGTCAATTCGGTTAGCCGAGCAACCACCATATTGGGAGGAAGCAACATTGGCAATGATTTGTGACATCTGTGCCGTTGCCGTTTGAATGGAATTTGGTGAGTCAACCCAGGCATTACCGATTTTGTACCCGTTGTTCAAAAGGTTGTCAAAATCAATCAAGCAACAATTAGTAGCAGGGGTCACGGGCGAATAGTCCAAATCATGCCAGTGAATGTCACCACGCATGTGACCCTTGGCAACCATCTTTGGTAGCATTTGCATTCCTAATGCGCGACTAGCGGCACCAGCTTCCAAATCGCGCTGGGTATTGAAGACCCGACTATCCTTATTCGCATTTTCATGAACAACGGATGCATCCTGATCGAATAATTTTTCAATTCGCTTTTGAACATTGGAAGCATCAGCGAACTTTTGTTTGTCTTTTTCCCAATATGTTTGATACTGGTTAACGGCCTCTTCTTCACCATACTTTTCTAAACAAGCATTCAAAAGCGTTCGAATTTCTGCAGTTGTGACTTTCTTGGTCTTGGCCAAAGTTTTGGTCAATTCTGCCATAATGGCTTGAGCAGTTTCGATCGATAAATTCAGGTGATCCAAGATAAAATCAATCTTATAAGCATAAAAGGCCATTGCTTCACCACTTTGCTTGATCACGGTTAGTTGTTTCAATTGATTCTTTTCGATTGTCTGTACCATTCTAAATTACTCCCTCCTGTTTTTTATTTTTTGGGGTAACTCAAATACTACAACGATTTCGTTTTTTAGAACAGATGTTCGCTTGTGAAAAAAGTCCCTTCAAGTGCTCTTAGTCTTAGGGCACAAGGAGTTTAGAATGATAATTACTTTTTGTTTACAATCAGAAAAAATTAGCAACAAAAAAATAACTATTTGTTATTGAAATTCTTCACAAAACTTTTTTAACAATGAACCAATTCTGCGTATAATAGGAGAAAAAAGGACGGAACTATGTACACAGACGATTCACTGGTATTGCATACTGATGCATACCAAATCAATATGATTTACACCTATTGGAAAGACAAAATCGATCAAAAACCAGTGGTCTTTGAAGCCTATTTCCGCAAGATGCCCTTTGACAACGGCTACGTTGTTTTCACTGGGTTGGAACGACTCGTTAAGGCGCTAACAAACCTTCACTTTACTGATGCTGATATTGATTACTTACGGTCTTTAAACCTCTATGAAGAGGACTTTTTGCACTATTTAAAGGATTGGCGGTTAACGGCGACCATCCGCTCGGCTATCGAGGGCGAGGTCATGTTTAACCACGAACCATTAATCCAAGTCGATGGACCGTTAGTGGACGCCCAATTGTTGGAAACTCTCTTATTGAACATCATCAACTTCCAGACACTGATTTCAACTAAAGCGGCCCGAATCGCTTCAGTTACCGATGGTCAGCCCTTGCTTGAATTTGGAACCAGACGGGCCCAGGAGCTTGATGCTGCTCTCTGGGGAACTCGAGCTGCTTATATTGGCGGTTTTGATGCCAGTTCAAACGTCAGGGCGGGCAAACTTTTCCAGATTCCAATCTCAGGGACGCATGCTCACGCTTTGATTCAGGCCTACCAAAGTGACTATGCAGGTTTTCTTGCCTATGCGAAGACCCACCATGATGTTGTTTTCTTGGTTGATACCTTTGACACCTTAAAATCAGGCGTGCCAAATGCCATCAAGGTGGCCAAGGAATTTGGCGACAAAATCAACTTCCAAGGAGTCCGGATTGATTCAGGTGATATGGCCTACCTATCAAAGAAGGTTCGGACAATGCTCGATGAAGCTGGCTTCCCCAATGCCAAAATTTACGCCTCCAATGACCTGGACGAAAATACCATCTTGAATTTGAAAAGTCAGGGGGCCAAGATTGATGTTTGGGGCATCGGTACGAAACTGATTACCGCCTACGACCAACCAGCCCTTGGTGCCGTTTACAAAATGGTCAACATCGATGGGCAAAACACCATTAAGTTGTCCAATAACGTCGAAAAAATTTCCACGCCCGGTAAAAAACAAATTTGGCGGATTACTGATAAGAAGGATGGCAAGTCAGAAGGTGATTATTTGACCTTCTTTGGCCAGGATCCAAATCAAGTCGAGACACTCCACATGTTTGATCCGAACCATCCCCTTCTTTCCAAAGAGGTCACTGATTTTCAGGCAACGCCTATTCTCCATGACATTTTCGTCAATGGAAAATTAGTCTACGACCTGCCTACTATCAAAGAAATTAAGGCCTACGCCAAAAACTCACTGGATAATCTGTGGGATGAGTACAAACGCATCTTAAATCCGGAAACCTACCCAGTTGATTTGGCACAGGACCTCTACGATGCCAAAAACGACTTAATTCAAACCATCCGTCAACAAATCAAGGAGATGAAAGCATGAGACCTCTTCAAGCCAAAATTATCGCCGAACTACACGTACAACCCGTGATCGATCCGCAGGCCGAAATAAGACGGTCGGTTGACTTCTTAAAGCAGTATTTGACCCATAGTGTCTATCAAGGATTGGTCATGGCCGTTTCTGGTGGGCAGGATTCAACATTGGCTGGTAAATTAGGCCAAATGGCCATTGACGAGCTAAGAGAAGAAACAAAAGAAGATTATCAATTCATCGCCATCCGCCAGCCTTACGGGCAGCAGCAAGATGAAGACGACGCAAAAGCAGCGCTTGCCTTCATCAATCCTGATCAGACGATTACAACCAATATCAAATCAGCGACCGATGCCATGGTGACATCTTTACGCGCGGCTGGTTTAGTCGTTGATGACTTAAGCCGGGGTTCAATTAAGCCCAAGATGCGTATGATTGCTCAGTATGCGGTTGCCAGAGAACACCAGGCAGTTGTGATTGGTACCGATCATGCGGCCGAAGCCATTGCCGGCTTTTTCACCAAGTACGGTGATGGTGGCACGGATATCAACCCCCTCTGGCGGTTAAATAAGCGCCAAGGACGGTCCTTGCTTGAAGCTCTTTCAGCTCCGACTCATTTGTATGAAAAGACACCAACAGCTGATTTAGAAGACGACCGGCCACAACTACCAGACGAAGTTGCCCTAGGGGTTGCTTACAAGGCCATAGACGACTATTTGGAAGGCAAGCAGGTTGCAACTAGTGATGCCGAAAAAATTGAATCACTCTACTTAAATAGCCAGCAAAAGCGACATGAACCAATTACGATTTATGACACTTGGTTTTATTAATCATTAACAGCAAAAAAAGGACTCCAGATTCTACCACACGGTAAATTCTGAAGTCCTTTTATACTGTTTTTTTTCGGCAAAAAAAAAGCAAAACTTTTTCAAGTTTTGCTTTTCTTTGGAATCTCCCAAGGTCGCCTGATTAACTCAGTGCTCCCGCTCGGATTCGAACCGAGGACCTTGGGATTAAAAATCCCCTACTCTAACCAACTGAGTTACGGAAGCAATCCTGTGCCTTAGCACATTTATATATATTACCGAAGCAAGAGTAAAAAAGCAATACCTTTTAAAAAATATTTTTACTTTTTTTATTGCTCTTCATCCCCATCAGATAAGTCATCCAAGTCATCTGAACCGGCTAATTCCGTCAGGTTATCTTCGATGGCTTCGTCCTTTTCAGCATCGTCGTCATCTTCGGCATCATTGCCATCACCAGTCTTAGCATTGTGACCTTCAAGGTCATCAAAGTCATCGTCTTCTGGATCATCATCGTTATAGTCAATCACGTCGTCATCGGCTGATGCAGAATCAGCAAAGACGTTAACCTTCTTAGAGGCCTTCTTCTTCTTTGGCTTTTCTTCTTCATCATCAATTTCGTGAATTGATTCATCGATTGCATCGACTGGATACCATGAACGCAGAGCCCATTCGTTATTTCCCAAGGAAATAAACGAACCGTCAGTGTTCAAGTCCGTATAAAATTGTGACAATCGACTTTGGAACGCATCCGTATCGATTTCCAAAAAGTTTTGGATGGCCGTTACTAAATCTGTAAAGGCCATGGCCTTCTTTTCTTCTGCTAAAATGGCCGTAGCGATTTCCACCAAGGACATCTCTTCCTTGAGTTGACCGTTTTCTAAATTTGACATGGCTCTCGTCCTTTCGCGCTTCTAACTAGTTGAGTATACTGGATTTTGGCCCAAATTGCAAGGCAACCTGGTATTGACCAACCACTTGATCATTGGCAGACAAGGCATAGGCTAAATCTAAAGACCCGGCTAGCTGAACTTCATCAAAGGCAAAGTCAAGCTGGCTGGTATTGGTTGAAAGCAGCATCATGCCTGCCACTGTTTGATAGGGTTGGTGTTCAACCAAACCAGGTCGGAAGACCATCCGGGTCTTCGTCACGTTGTGGCGGCTGAGGCTGATTTGATTTTCGCTAAACTTAAAGACGACATTGGTCTCACCTTGATCGTCAATCTTTTCGGTGTAGGCCAGGTATACACTATCACCCTTGATGGTTAATACACCGGTTGTTTCAATTTCATACCGCTCGTCACCTGCATCTTGAAAGACCTGGTGACTAATTTTTACTTGTACTTCTTTTTGGCTCATTTGGCTAAAATTGCTCCTAATATTTTCACAAACAGCTAAAGTCTATTATAATAAGAAAAAGTACGAAGGGAAAGGTCAAATATGTCGGAAAAATTAGCACACGAAAAAGTTCTCCGCGATCCAATTCACAAATTCATTCACATCCAAGACCAATTAGTCTTAGACCTGATTAATACGCCTGAGTTTCAGCGACTCCGCAGGGTTGAACAACTTGGCGTCACTGCCTTTGTTTTCCACGGGGCCGTCCATGACCGTTTCGGCCATTCAGTCGGTGCCTACGAACTAGCTCGACGGATTACCGATTACTTTAACGAATACTATCGCAGCAAAACACCCGGTGACGGCCTTTGGAACCCAGAGGAACAGATGCTGACGGTCGTCGCCGCTCTCTTACATGACGTTGGCCACGGTGCCTTTTCACACACTTTTGAGCACCTTTTCCACACCAACCATGAACAGATGACCCAGGACATTATTACTGGCGACACCGAGATTAATCGGATTTTGCAGTCATACAGTCCTGATTTCCCCAACAAAGTCGCCTCAGTGATTGCCAAAACCTATGAAAACCCACAGATCGTCCAACTAATTTCCAGCCAATTAGACGTAGATCGAATGGACTACCTTCTCCGCGACGCCTATTACACCGGTGCAACTTACGGTGAGTTCGATATCGACCGGATAATGCGCACGATGAAGCCTTGCAAAACCGGCATTGTCTACGATATTGCTGGTATGCATGCTGTCGAAGACTACATCGTCTCCCGCTACCAGATGTATCTGCAAGTCTACTTCCACCCGGTTTCACGGGGGATGGAAGTTATCCTAGAACATCTCTTAGGGCGTGTCAAAGAGCTTCTTTCACAGGGACACAATACTGGCGATTTGGTTGGTCCTTTGCTGGCGCCTGTCTTTCAGCCCGACCATGATTTAACCATTGATGAGTACCTACGCCTTGATGACAACCTCTTTATGACGGCCATCAATGGTTGGCAGGACTATCCTGACCAAATCTTAGCAGACCTCTCATCTCGATTCTTAAACCGTCGGCCGTTCAAGTCCATCCAAATTAACGACCAGTCGGCACCCTATCTAGCTGAACTCGAGCAAATCGTTAAGGATGCCGGCTTCGACCCAGACTACTACACCGCTCAAAATGACGCCTATGACCTTCCTTACGATGATTATAAGCCAAGCGAGAAGAAACCACGGACCCAAATCGAGCTTGTCTTAAGCGACGGTAGCCACCGTGAGTTATCACAACTCTCGGCCCTTGTTGCCTCCATTAAGGGGCGTGCTTCCTTGGACCAACGCTTCTTTTTCCCAAAGGAAATGCTCAACAATGGCCCAGACGACCTCTTCTCCCAGGTTCACCAAAATTTTCGCTCACTAATTAAAAATGATACATTCATCCCTGGTGAACATTAAAAAGCAATGACGGTGAAAAAATTGCTGTCTACCACAGATTTTCCACACAATCAAACCCATTTTATCTATGAATGGTCTGCTGGAAATCAAAAATCAAAGCAGATCATTGAGTGACCTGAGGACTGACACCCGCTATTCGATTGGTGACAGTCCTTTTTCTTTGCACTTAATCCATTTTGTCTTCTTGAGTAGTCTGTTTGGCACCATCATCCGACCCTTACTAAAGATAACCACTTGTAATTTTGTCTTTTTGATTACTTGGACCTAGTAAAACCCCGAAATTTTTTCTAAATTTCGGGGTTCATATCAAAGGGCAACACTTTTTATTTTATGCAAATTTTGCTTGTGCCTAAAGGCTTACTTTTGTGCCAACAAGGCCAAAGCGCGGTCAACGTCAGCTGTCTGGTCGGCAATCGTCTTCACCCGGTTTTCAATCACTGCTTGGTCAATCACGATTTCACGAGCCAAACCTGGCTGGTCCAACTTAGGCGTGAAAAAGTCCTTGAATTCGGCCAAGTTTTCCGCTGTCTTGAAAATCCGCGAAATCACCGTTACGTAAGATGAGAAGGACATGTCACCACCGAGGCGATCTTCCAACCAGTCCCAGTTATTCTTTGCCCAGTCCCAGGCCAAAGCTTGACCCTTGTCATTGCCCAAGATACCTTGGAACCAGCCACGGAGGTCTTGTGGCTTGATCACATCAGCATTCTGGTAGTTGGCAACCAAGGTTTCCAACTGACTTTCATCCTGGCTCGTTACCAAAGCGGCTTCCAAATCAGACTTCAAGGCCGCTTCCGCCGTCTTTTGGTAGTCCGTCAAGAATTGGTTGAACTTTTCTTGCGTGTTGAAATTTTGGATTTCGTTTTTCAAAATCACTGCCCGACCATTGGCAGGCAACTTCGTAACATCCCCACCAGCCTCTTCAAAGACTTGGTGATCATGAGCCACCAAATCAGCATTTTTGGCAAAGAGGGCTGCTGACAGGACTTCAGCTCGTACCATTTCATCGTCAACACTTTCACCAGCACGTTTGTCAAAGCCAAGACGAATCAATTGCTGCTTTGAAAGGTCATTGACAAAGGTCTGCAAGTTCTTTTCCAAATCAGAACCATCTGTCGCAAAGGCTTTGACCTGAGCAATTACTTGATAAATCAGTGACTGAACCAATTCAGACGTTGAGTCTGCCAACTTTGGCAAGACCCAAAGCAAATCAGCAAAGGAGCCTTGACCAGCTTGGGCCAACAACAAGTTGTTTTGCAAGAATTGGGCTTGCGAAATGGCGTTGGCCGTTTCCAAATTTGCCACCTGTTCGGCCAAAAGTGTGTCATCGTATTGCACAATATAATGACCAGTATTGCCAACGTTCAATGTAAAGGCGCCATCACTTTCACGTTGCAGTGTTTCGTAATCACCTAAATCCATGGTTTCAGTCGTCAACAAATCTGGTGCCGAGACGGCAGAGGCAGCCAACGGTACCTGCCAAATCCGGCTATCGGCATTTGGCACAGCTGATTTGTCACCACCAATTGAGAATGGCTTTTGGCTAACCTTAACGCGACCATCTTCCACCTTGACAGAAACAACTGGATAACCTGGTTGTTCCAACCAAGAATGCATGATCGCACCAATGTTCTTGCCAGATGCCTCACCCAAGGCGGCCCAGAGGTCATCACCAGTTGCATTGCCGTACTTCTTCTTGGCAAAGTATTGCTTCAAACCATTGCGCAAGGCGTCGTCTCCAATCAAGGCACGGACCATGACCAACAAGTGCCCACCCTTGGCATAGACAATGGCGGGGTCAAAGAGTGCATCGATTTCTTCTGGATGATGTACCTCGACGTGAACGGGCTGAACACCCAAAATGGCATCACGGTGAAGCGCCTTTTGAACTTCAACAGCGTTGAAGGATTCCCAGATATGCCAGTCAGGTTCCAAGAAGTCTGTCGCTACGTATTCCATCATATTGGCAAAGGACTCATTCAGCCACAACTCATCCCACCACTTCATGGTCACCAAGTCACCAAACCATTGGTGAGCCAATTCATGAGCCACGATGGTCGCCACATATTGCTTGGTTGCCGTCGAAGAATTCTTTGGATCAACGAGCAAGCAAGCTTCACGATAAGTCACAACACCCCAGTTTTCCATGGCGCCAGCCGAAAAATCAGGCAAGGCCACTTGCCAAGAATGTGGCAATGGATACGGTGTCTGATAGAAGTCTTCGAAGAATTCGATTGACCGCTTTGCAATGTCAAGTGCAAAGTCCAAGTTATCAGCAGGGTGAGCCTTGGTAGCAAAAACCCCAATTTCAACACCAGAGTTCGTCTTGGTCTTTTTGCTTTGCAAGTCACCCAAGGCAAAGCCTAGGAGGTAGGTAGACATCTTGACTGTCTTGTCAAAATAATGCACGCCCTCTTCGACCTTTTGCTCTGGCATGTTTGAGATAACTGATTCCTCTGGCTTTTCATCAAACTTAATGGCCAAAGAGAACGTTGCCTTGGCTTCTGGTTCATCGATGCTTGGAAAAGCCTGGCGGGCAAAGTAAGTTTCAAATTGTGTGGAAACCAATTGCTTGGCTTGGCCATCAACATTGTAATAAGATGGATAAATTCCATTCATATTGTCCGTTAAGGGAGCATGGTAAGTAACCTCAACTTCAATTTCACCAGGTTGATCAGCCTTAAAAGTCACTTGATCTTGGTCATTGTCCATTGTAAAGTCAACCGCTTGACCGTTGACTTTTAATGTCTCCACCACTAAGTCGTGTTGATGTAATGCTAAATCAGTCGTCGTCACGTGACCCGTAATTGTCGTTTTTCCAACAATCAACTTATTTTCGCGTGAGATATCCAAAAACAAATCATAATGATTGGGTTGGAATGTTTCATAAAGACGTGGAATTGCAGCCATGAGGCACCTACCTTTTATTAAAAATTTATTAATATATAATTAACAACAATGCCATTATAACTAAAAAATGAGATAAAAGATAGTAAGCAAATGCGGAAAGGCGAACGCTTGCCTCATAATCTGGAAAGCCCTATAATTATTAGGAAGAAGACCTTTCAATGGTCAATCCATTTATGAGAAAGAGAAGCCCATGTCGATTTTATTGATTATCGCCTTGCTCGTGGGTGCCGTTGTTGCGGCTAACATTGTTCAACCCTTTGTCAAGCGTATTCCAGAAGCACTGATTTTAATTGTAATCGGTGCCCTTTTTTCCATCCTACCAACCTTTCACGGCTTTCAAATCAATTCCGAGTTCTTTTTATTCTTGATTATTGCTCCCATCATGTTTCAAGAGGGACAAAGCCACCCTTACAATACCATCCGCAAACACGCCAAGACCATTATCCAACTGTCAGTCGTATTGGCGCTTTTTACGATGGTCTTAGTTGCCTTAGTCAACGCCAACTTCCCCACTAAGTGGCCATTGGCCTTAACGATTGCTTTGGCAGCGATCGTTGTCCCAACGGATGCCGTGGCCGTTAAGTCAATGACCAAGGGCCTAACCATGCCTAAGGGATTAAATAAGTCACTTGAACTAGAGTCGCTTTTTAATGATGCAACCGGAATTGTTTTACTGGACCTAGCCCTTTCATTCTTTACTAAGGGGTCTTTGTCACCGATGACAGGTATCGGCTATTTTCTTTTTGTATCCTTAGGAGGCCTGTTAGTTGGCGCTATCCTTTCTTTATTAGTAGTTGGGTTACGGATGTATTTAAACTTCCACGCAACTTCTGCTCAGGCAACAACCATTCCCTTAAACCTCTTAACTCCCTTTGTTATTTATATTGTCGCTGAGCACCTTGGCACTTCCGGTATTTTAGCCGTCGTTGCGGCCGGCTTAGTGCATAACTGGGAACATTCAAAACTGCAGCTCATCGCCACCGAAAGTCAAATCGTGACCGCTACCATTTGGCAGACCACAACAACCGTTTTGAACGGGATCGTCTTTGTAATTTTAGGTCTAGCACTACCAGCCATTTTCAAAACGATGACCCACTTTGGCTGGATCGGCTCACTGATTTTGCTTGCCCTGGCTGCAGCCATCTACCTGGCGATGTTTTTAGGTCGCTTTCTTTGGGTGACACTCCAAAGTGATCAAAACCTAACCGAGTTCTTTGGTAAAAAACATACAAAAAACCGTCGAATTCGCGCCCGTCTCTTTGGCCTTTCTGGCGTCCACGGGGCCGTTACCTTGGCCTTGGCAATGTCATTACCAACCAAAATCAATGGTCGCCCCCTGCCTTTCTTAGATGAAATTCAAATTGTGGCCACCCTCGTGATTTTGCTTTCCCTTGCTGTTGCCAGCGTGTCTCTGCCCCTTTTGCTGAAACCAGAAACGGCAGAGTTTAGCCCGGAGGATCTCGATCGCGTCCGCAAGCAAATGATTGACACGGCCATTATTGCTGTCGAACAGTCCTCAGCAAAACACGCCATTAAAAAAGCGCTCAGTCAAACCTTGCAAACGCAAAAGTTTACCAATGGTCGTCGATTGGCTCAAGCTGATTTTACGACGGCCGTCCTGCCACTCATGAACGCTGTCTTCGATGAATTGAACGACTATTTGGATTCCGATCACGTTCAACAGAACTTTGCTGAGAACACGATTGCCATCTATTCTAAGATTATTCAACGTGGCCTGATTAACCCAGCTACCAAGCGGCATCCATTGATGCACTTGGTCCGTAAACTCCGACGGTTGCAAGGGGAACTCCGGTTCCACATAAAGACTCGTACCTTTACCCGTAAACAACGTGCTCGTTATCAGCAAGAGCACCTTAAAGCACGTCCCAAACAGCAACGAATGATGGCTAATTTCCGTGATAACCGTCACGCTGTTTGGGCCTTAAACGCTGATACCCAAAGTTATGCTGACCAGCTGCTCGCCAAGCACTTGGCAGAACAAATGATTGCTGGCCAAGAAACCGGCAATATCGACCAGGTCAGGACCCTCTTAGATCGCTTCTTTGATTTGGTTGCGCATGATTATCAACACGTTAATGTCACAGTGCCTGCCGAAGCTTACATTCACGCATTCGGACATGAATACCGTTTTGTCACTAGCGAATTGGAGAAAAAAGCAATTTCACCAGCCCTTGGTGACCAACTTTATCACGAAATTAATCAAGCCCAGACTCTCCAATTGATGGACTTCACTGCTAATTAAGACTAAGCATCGCACATAAAAAACCAGGTACTTTGCAATAAAGCAAAACGCCTGGTTTTTTTATTCTTCTAATTGCCCTACTTGGCCCTTAGCGCAATTTTTCGTAAATTGGTAGCAGCGTCTTTAGGGCATGAATCAAGGTCTCTGTTAGCTTCTCCTGGCCCATTAATGGCGAATCAGCCGGTACCTTCAAGCCAACCAAAATCTCAGCCGCCTTAACCTTTTCATAGCGATCCACCGCATTCGAATAGCTGGCCAATTCCTGATTTTCATTTACCATATGGTTTAATGATAGGCAATACTCTCTTGGTAGCTGAGTCACTTGGTCCACCACCGTCCGCAGCTTTGGCAAAATGTTAGCCAAATCCTTGGGCTTCATATTTTCCTCAACGGCCAGGTAAAGATACAAGTTATCCGCCCACAAACCCAACTCGAAATGGGGCATCATCTTATAGCCCCGCTTATTCGGGGCAAAGGCCACCCAGGTATTATCTGGTGCATTGGTCTTACGCATTTTATGCTTGGCGACGTGTGCATACCACTCCTGACCATCTTCTTTTAAAATTGGTAATGCCAAATCGGCAAAGTCCTCGAACTTCGGATCAATAATTGCGCGAATTTTATCCATCCGTCCATCCAAAGTTGGATCGGCAAAAACAAGAAAATCCTGTTGGTTAAACATTTTCTTTCTCCTTCTCCTGATCGTCCTTACTAAAGAACGGGAATTCCGTTAACCATGTCATTAGAATAAAGCCCACGACCAAAATCGTTGCCAAAAGGTCCAACCAAATCAAGAAAACAGCAATCGACGCCAAGGACTGGTATACACCGGATCGATGGAACTGGATATCAGCAAACCAAACAAAAACGCGGTTTAAGAGCATTAATAACGATAGATCAATCAATGTCCCCACTATCACTGCTAAAAAGGACGGACGGGCAGCCTTTACCGGTAAGCGGTAGTTTACCCAAATCAAAAAAATCCACAAGCCAATAATGACCAGCCAGCGAGTTGGTGAGGCAATCACAATCCCGGTCCAATGGTTAATCAGCAATGCCGTAATATTCCCAATCAAAATGATGGCGGCAACGGTTACCAACATGACGATTAACCATAGAAAGGCCCAAAGTCTTGAAAGAATTGGTAACCCCACTTCTTCCTTATCAGCAATTTTGTTGAAGGTACTGCGCAAAACGGCCAAAACTTGTGATAGCGACCAAGCAATAAAAATTAGTGAAAAAGAAAGATAAGATTTTGTATTAGTATGGGCAACCGAATTCACAATTGGTGTTAAAAAGTTAGCAATCGAAGAAGGCAACATCTGTGCCAAAACAACCACTACATGCTCTGTTTTCAAATTCAATGCCGCAATTGTCAACACGAACATGATCAACAGTGGAATCAGTGTCAAAACCACATAGTAGGCAAAAGTTGGCCCAACTAACGTTAACTGTGCACGAGTAAAATAAGTCACCAGAGCATCAGCCCGAAAACGGTGGTCCAGATAAGCCCAGATTTTTTTAAAACGTTTTTTCATAAATCCTATTATGCCATAATTACAAGCAAAAAGACCTCACAGTTTGAGGTCTTTTTAAGTTGAAAAAAGCTAATTTTAAAGTTAAACAGATGGAATTTGACCCAAAGCAGTCTGGGCTGCCAAGTTTAAGACAGACCATTGACGGTCATAACCAGGCTGGAAGAAGAAGTCGGCTTCGGCCAAGTCTTCCAAGGTCATCTTGCCCTTAATTGCTAAGGCAATCGTGTTCGCATGGGCGGTAACTTCGGCCTTTGACAAGACCTGGCCACCCAAAATCGCATGCGTCTTAGGGTTGAAAATCAGCTTAACACTAATTTCTGGGTTCCCTTCCTTGACGAATTCAGGTCGGATGGTCGCTTCATACAATGAGGAAGCAATTTCTAAGTTCATCTTAGCGGCATTATTGGCGTTCACACCGGTTGTTGCCAGGTTGTAATCAAAGACTGGCAAAGCGGATGAACCATTAACACCAGCAAATGAACGAGCAGGCTTATCCATCGTCATCGTTTCGATTACATAGCGTGCTTCGCGACGAGCAGTTGAAGCCAAAGCAATCGGTGCTGGCTGGCCAGCTGGAGCAAAGAGTGGCAAGATTGCATCACCAATCGCGTAGACATCCTCGGCAGAAGTTCGCAAGTATGGATCCGTCTTAATCCAACCACGTTGGTCTAAGTCGATTGTTCCTTGCAAGTACTTCGTATTTGGCTTCACCCCAGCCGCAACAATTGCCAAATCAGCATCAAACACTTGACCGGCATCGTCCTTGACCTTGGCCAACGTACCATCGCCCTCAAAAGCAGCAACCGTATGACCGAGGTGCAAGTTCACTCCATTCTTTTCCAATTCAACCCGGACCTTTTCAGCTAATTCAGCATCAAGGTAATTCCCCAATGGGCGGTCAATCAAGTCAATGACTGTGACCTGCTTGCCTGCCTTCGCAAAGACTTCAGCAGCTTCGATTCCAATGTAACCAGTTCCAACGACAACAACGGAAGAAACAGCATCATCGTGCAACTTATCGTAAATCTTAGTTGCCCAATCACGACCACGCATCAGATAAACATTATCCAAATCAGCACCAGGTACTGGGATTGTCGCTGGCATTACACCAGAAGACAAAATCAACTTATCATATGAGTCTTCCAAAACTTCACCGGTCGCCCAGTTCTTAACGGTTACCTTCTTAGCATCCGTATCAATCCCAGTCACTTCATGTTGCGTCAAAACTTTGCCACCAAACTTTTCCAAATCAGCCGGCTTAAAGTTGCGAACATCATCACGGTTTGTCACCTTGTCTTCTAAGAATAATTCCATTCCACAAGACATAAAGGACACAAAGTCGCCTGCTTCATAAACAGTAACTTGTGCATCTGGGTACCTAGTTAAAGCTTCATGTGCGGCTTCATGACCACCATGAGAGGCACCAACAACAACAACTTTCATTTTCATCCTCCGTTAAAATAACATCAATTTGCTATAACAAAACTTCACATACATTATAAAATTTTTTCAGCGTGAAGCCAAGACTTTTTTAAAAAATTTCAGTTAGACCATTTTTAGGACCCCTTGTTTTAAAATAGCTGACCAATGCTAAAGTGAATCACAATCGTTAAAAGCCCAATCCAAATATTTCTGATAATCGCTCGTTTCACCATTCCCTTCGATAAGAGAGCCGAAATAAGACCGGTCAAAGAAACCGCCATTACCGTTGCCAAAATTGCTGCAATATATTGATACTTCATTGGTGATAAGAGTAACGCCAGCAATGGTAAGGCACCACCAAGAGCTGCCGAGAATGTTGAAGCAAAAGAGGCCTCAATTGGTGAAACGTAATGACCAAGGGTCATATCATATTTAACGGATAAAATCGTTTCTAATGGTTTTTGTGCTAACAATTCAATCGCAATGGCCTTGGCTGTTACGGTTGTCACACCCCGGTCTTCATAATAGGCTTGAACTATTGTCAACTGTTCATCAAAGTCTTCTTTTAGCGCCACACGTTCACGATCAACGGCAACCCGCTCACTATCAGACTGCGAGGAAACGGCTGCAAACTCACCCGATCCCATTGATAAGGCACAGGCCAGTAAGTCCGACAAGGCGGCAATGACGATGACCAGCCGGTTGGTTGTCGCTGCCGCAACTGAGAAAACAACCCCAACAACGGTTAAGATGCCGTCGTTTGAACCGAGGATTCCGGCTCGAATCGCATTTAGCCGCTCTTCCATGGTTTGACCGTTCTTTTTTTTCTCAAAACGATCAGTAACTCTACTGCAAACATTTTTCATCTTTTTCTCCTCCATTAGCGAAAGAGTGAACCGATTGCTAACGTCACAGCCATCGTTAATATTCCCGCGACAAGGTTCCTTAGGGCGCCTCGCATGCGGTTAGCACCATTAATCACGGCAGCTAAATAACCCGTAATTAATAATGCCACTAAGACTGCTAAAAAGGTCGCTGCAATCCGCCACTCTGGTTTTGCTAAGCCCATCAATGTCATTGGAAAGGCTGCTCCGGTTGGGAAGGCGAAAAAAGAGACGATAGCAGCACCACCCGCAGAAACCTTGGAATTTAACGAAAAACCAAAGCGTTCACGCACCATTGTTTCTAAAGGATCCTTTGCCATCATTTCTTTTGTCGCCTGCAAAGCCATCTGAGCTGAAATGCCATCAGCTTGATACTTGTCTTTGACAAAATTAAATTCTTTGTCGTAATCTTGGTCTAAAACCTTCGATTCTTCTTTTCGAGCCCGATCCTGAGCATCCCTGGACGATTCAACCGAGACATACTCCCCCATCGCCATCGAGACCATACCGGCTAGCGTTCCGGCAAAACCAGATAGCATTACGGCCGTTAAGCTCTGGCCCGCACCGGCAACACCAATAATGATCCCGGCAACCGATAAAATCCCATCATTGCCTCCCATGACGCCCGCACGAACCAAGTTGTTTTGGGCCATTAATGATTTCTTTTTCATTCTCAATAATCCTCCTTAATTAAGAATGGTTCTAATATAGTTTATCAGCTCCGTTTTCGTTTGTCAAGCATATCTATCAGTTCAAATAAGTATCTTTTCTAAGTCATTAATGTCCACTTTATTCTTATTTATATAATTAGTTAAGAATAATTCTGGCAAATAACTACAAATTTTAAAATATTTGACAAGAAGTCTTTGAATTGTTCTAAGCACATGTTATAATCGTAATGTATTCGATACATTAGGAGGGGAAAATATGCTTGATCAGCTGAAATCCGTTTTACAAGAACACAAACTTAAGGCAACTAATCAACGGTTGACCTTACTAGAGTACATGATGAGTCACGATACCCACCCTACGGCGGAAATGATTCATAATGATTTACCAGATATTTCTCTAGCAACTGTTTATAATACTTTAGAGAAATTTGTTAATGCTAAATTAGTCGTCGTGATTGAGGGAATTTCAGATGGTAAGCGTCACTATGATGCCGCTTCTCATCCCCATTATCACGTCATTAATACGCAGACTAACGAGATTATCGATGCAGCTAACTTTGACCCTGCGCCCTTGATCAAGGCTGCCCAAGCTGCAACCGGTTTAAAAATTACTGAGTATCGAATTGACTTGTATGGCGTCAAACCAAATGTAAACGACTAATTAACAATTGCAACACAAAAAACCAGTACTGAAAAATTTCAGTACTGGTTTTTTTGATGCCGCTTGTCTTTTAAGTCATTTTAACTTGGCTTATTCATGACAGTATCCCAGAAGGCATTAATAATTTCCTTTGAGATACGACCATTCGTTCCATCCAGATAGGAATTCAATCCTGGAATAGCCAAAGACATAGCAAATGGTTGACCAGGAACATAAGCCACCATTGATTCAGTATAAGTTGAATGACCATTGGTCGTTGTTTCAGCAGTTCCGGTCTTAGCATAGACCTCTGGCGACAAGCCGTGCAAACTAGAGCCCGTGTTATGCGGATCCGAACCGTTGGCCACTCGGTACATTCCATTCTTAATGACGTTCCACTGGTCAGTCGTCAAAGAAACTTGACCTTGAAGTTGTGGCTGCGCCGTCCAAACGGTCTTTTGGTTCTTACCCGAAACATCACTTTGCAAGACCGAGCCAACCAAGTGTGGCTGAACTAAGTAGCCACCATTGGCGATGACCGAAACGTAACGGGCCAATTGCATTGTCGTGTAGGAATCGTACTGCCCGAATGATTCGTACAAATATTTTCCAATATTAGCACCACTTGTCGGTCCACGATAACCGGCTGTTTCGCCATCAATATCAATCCCAGTCTTTGTCCCTAAGCCAAACTGTGCCAAACCATTGCGCAACGTTTGGAAAGCATCCGAACGAAGCTTCAACTGTTCACCGGGAGAATAAGTCTGGCCACCAATTTTCATTCCTAATTGAACGAAATAGGTGTTCGAAGACCGCTCCAAGGCCATTGGTGCATCAACGGCAACCGGACTACCGCCCTGGTTCCAGTACGAAGTAATGTTTGGCGTTCCTTGAATCTTAATTGCCTGATCATACATCGTATTGTTTGTTGGTGTGACCACACCCTTTTGGAAACCAGTGGCTAGAATGGCTGGCTTCACAACAGACCCCATGACGATGGCAGCATTAATGTTTCCTAACGGATTAGCCGTCTTCGTTCCAGTTTTACTATCACGACTAACCCCACCCATGGCATAAATTGCGCCAGTATAGGGATTAATAACAGTCGCATAAGCCCCCTGCACATCACCACCAGGTAAATTATCTTCCAAAATTTGTTGTACTTTCTTTTGAAAGGCAGAGTTAATCGTCAACTTCAAAGAGTCACCAGCCTGCCCCTCGTACTTAATATCAGAACTCTTGACACCATTCATCGTCGAAATGACCGTTTGCGACGGTGAGCCCTTCAATAACGATTCATACTGCTTCTCAAGAGCAAAGCTACCAACTGGTTCATTTTGTGAATAACCCTGTGCCAATAGTATGTGCAACCTGTCTTCCGGCAAACCAGTCGATTCATTGGTTACCGTACCAACCATTGGTTCGAAATCATTACCTTCAGGATAATCACGAGAGAAAGACTCACCAATCTTGATACCAGGCATATCGGACAACCGTTCGCCAATTTCAGCCTGAGCCTTATCAGAAACACCTGATTCTTGGATATAAGTTGTCGATAGCGCATAGGCTCCTGACATCTTTTGGAAAATCATTGCCTGATTGGCATCAATATCCTTGTCCAGATTATGATTCATCACGTACTGAGCTTGGTAAGTACTTAATTGAGTAGACGACCAACTATCAGCAGTCTTCCCATATTGCTTTTGTAACTTCGTTTGAATCTTTGTCGCTTGTGTTGGGTTTGTCGCGAGGTAGTAATCAGCCTTCGCCCGGTCACTTAAACGACTAGTATCGATTGAAATATACTTTGATAGCGTCTTGGCAATCTTAGCAATCTGGGTCGAAGTCGTTAATTTACCTCTCGTATAGGTAATAGCTGCCTCGGGTTTATTGCCGGTAATGACTTTTCCGGTACTATCATATATCAGGCCACGCTGAGCACTGCCTAATTCAACTGTTTCATCAGACTTGCTCACCTCTGTTTCAAAGGCTGGCCCCTGTTTGATTGTCAAAAAGGCCAATTGAATAATCAATGCCAATGTTAAAGCAATGACGACGCCTAAAAGTAACTTTAGCCGGGACGGCAAGTTTGCTCGAGCATCATTTTTATCACGGTCTTCAAGGTAAGGATTGCGCTTCATTTGAATTCTTTCCATTTATGTTCATTATGATTCTCTCTACTTTACCATAAAAAGCGAATTTATCGCTAAATTTCAACCGAATTTTGTTATTCTAGAGGCATGAATAATTACAGACAAATCGCTCAAAAATACCTTTTTTCTCCAGTCACACTTTCTTTTCTGATTCCAGTTATTTTAATGACTGCTTATTTTGCTGGTCGCGGGATGACCCCCTTTGGTTCATCAACCATTTTAACGGTTGATTTAGGCCAGCAATACCTGGATTACTTTATTCAGTTTAAGCATACACTTCTATCTGACCCATCTGCCTTTTTTTATTCCTTTTCATCCGGAATTGGTGGTGACATGGTTGGTGAGTGGTCTTATTATTTAATGTCACCATTTAACCTACTCTTCTTACTCGCCTCAACGAAGACCATGCCGATTTGGATTCTAGTCGTTACCGTTTTAAAAATTGGTTTGGCCGGCTTTTCCATGGCGCTTTTAATTAAGAAGATGAATTGGTTATCGGGCTACTGGATTCTAATTTTCGCCATTAATTACCCGCTCTCAGCCTGGTTTATCGCTAACGATTTAAACTTGCTGTGGCTGGATACCGCTGCCATTTTCCCTTTGCTGATTCTTTCATTGGAACGACTTCTGGCTCACCATGGTTCTGGAGCCTTTTTAGCAATGTTGGTGGCAACGATTATCACCAACTATTACATCGCTTGGATGGTGGGGCTCTTCTTATTTCTTTACGTGCCCTTTCGCCTCCTTGATAGTCAAAACAAAAATCGGCTAAAAATCATTTTCACATTGGTAAAATCAGGACTCTTAAGCATTTTGTTAACCGCTTGGCTCTGGCTACCAACCTATGCCCAACTAAAGATGGGGAAAACGACCCACAATTCCACCTGGTTATTCAAATTTGATAATAACCCGCTCTTATTATTTCTGAAGTTAATGCCCGGGTCCTTTGATTTTGATCAAATGCAAACCGGTCAAGCTAATTTTTTAGTAGCACCATTAATTTTAATTGCCCTCTGGGCCTTTTTTGCTAGCAAGAAGGTTTTACTTCGCGAGAAATTGATGGCTGGCCTCATCTTAGTGATTTTAATTTTGGCAACGACCTTTGCGCCATTGATCTTACTTTTCCATGGCGGACAGTACCCCGTTTGGTATCCAGCTCGGTTCTCTTTTTTAATTTCTTTCTTTTTAATTGTCTTAGCTGCCAAGGGTTTTCAACCAACTTGGCAGCCCGGCCTGCTCGCCCGTACTTTTTACCTTGTGGCTGTTTTAGCGCTGACAATTTGGGGCTCTAGCCAGTTGCTGAAAGTTTCTTACCTAGATAAAAACGCCCTTCTCGGCTTTCTCTGCGGTTATCTTTTAACAATCCTAATTTTAATTGTGCTAGACGACGATAAGCAAGTGAAGATGTTACTTCTATTGATTGTGACCACGGGTTACCTGATTTTCAATGCCGGTAAAACGTTAAACAATCTTTCCTATCTAACAAAGGCCACCTATGAGGCTGGTGTCACTCGACTCACAGCGGTTTCCAAGGCAGCCACTCAACACGATAATTCTTGGTATCGCATTAGCCAGGGCCTCAGTCGGACGAATAACGATGGCTTTTCGGCTAATTTTAAGGCCGGCAGCCATTTTTCATCCCTGCTCCCTGCCACTACAGGTAAGTTTTACCAAAACATCGGCCAAATCGAAGGCGATTCAAAAATTTCCTATGTTAATGGAACGACCATCACAGATTCCCTGCTAGCCTTTAAATACTTTATCAAAACAACTGGCCACCTAAATACTAGTGCTGCTTATTTGAAGCAAAGCAATCGGCCCGACTACGATCAACAAAAAACCGTTGCCAGTGGCAAGAATTGGGCGCTAAAAGAGAATCCAACAGCTCTCAGCCTCGCCTATGCAGCTTCAAATCAAGCCTTGACTACCCCACTATCCCTACGTTATCCCCTAGTCAACCAAGCCAACCTCCTCGCCAATCTTGCCGGTCAATCAAAGCAGCAATTACTATACCGAGAGCCTTTCCGAGTACTCAAAACTGAAAACCTAACAACGACAGCAGATTTGACCGGTGGGACAATTCAAAAGGTCAATAAAGATCAGAAAGCCGTCTTAACCTTAGCTTACACACCAACAACTAATGATTCTTACTATCTTAATATTGGTGGTGCAATCAACCTCGATTCAGTCGACCTCCGACTAAATGGTGAACTTCTGACCCAGTCAAGTTCATATGACCATACTGTGGCCTTGAATCTCAATACCCACAAGCAGGGCCAGACTCAAATCTTAACGATTACCTTAAATGCTGGCGCCGATTCGCGTTACCTTGACGACTTTGCCATCTACTACTTCGATCAGCAAGCCGTTAACCAGGATCTAGCAAAACTAAAGCAGCACTCACTGACCATTAAAAAAGCCAACTCACGCAAAATTAGTGGTACGATTGTCACAACAGCCGACCAGCCCTTAATTATGACTAGTATTCCAGCTGCCTCGGGTTGGCAGGCCAAGGTTGATGGCAAGGTGGTCAAAACAAAGACGGTGCTCCAAGGTCTGATTGCGATCCCAACAAGCCCTGGTAAACATCGTTTGACCTTAAGCTATACACCACCGCTGCTAGTTCCCGGTCTCTTTTTATCAATCCTAACAGCCCTCTTAATCGCTGCCGCTGCATCCTTTAAAAAGAATCGACGAGAAACCTTGCGCCGAGGCTAGGACCGTGATATATTCAACGTGCTGTATTTTTTGTGCTACATGGCACTGAAAGGAAGAGAACCATGGCGGAAGAAAAAAAATTCCCAATGACGGCCGCAGGTCGTGACAAATTGCAAGCGGAGCTTGACGACTTAATCACCAAGCAACGTCCAGAAATTACTAACCGCATTCAAATCGCACGTTCCTACGGCGACTTGTCTGAAAACTCTGAATACCAATCAGCGAAGGACGAACAAGCCTTTGTTGAAGGACGGATTGTTACTGTTCGCAAGATGATTGAAAACGCTGAAATCATTTCAGCTGACAACTCTGACAGCGATGAAGTAACGTTGGGTAAGGAAGTAACCTTCAAGGAACTGCCAGATGAAGATCCCGAAACCTATACCATCGTTGGTTCTGTTGAAGCAGACCCAATGGCTGGTAAAATTTCAAATGAATCACCAATGGCTGCTGCCTTGCTTGGCAAGCATAAGGGCGACACTGTCAAGGTGCCGTTACCTAACAACGTTGAAATTCAAGTTGAAATCTTGTCTGTTAAGGCAAAGCAAGACTAAGTCAAAAAACCACTCAAAGCAAATTGAGTGGTTTTTTCTAATATTAAGGTAAAATCAGCAAAGTAAAAGGCAGGCCCTTCCCTTCTTGGAAGCACCTGCCTTTTTGATTTATATTATGTTGCTGATGGTAATCAATTAATGAATTATGAAAAGGAGTGAATGTTACCAATCAAGATGGCACCAACCAACACCAAAAGCGTTCCGGCAATGATAAACTTCATTTGAGTAGAAGTCTTCTTTTCATGCAGGATGTAGATACCGCCAAAGGTACCAACTACGATACTCAACTGTGACAAAGCAGTGGCAATTGTTTGACCAACGGCTGGGTTAGCAGATGAAACGAACATGAAGATATTTCCAAAGGCCCAAACCAAACCAGTTAACAAGTTCTTCCAAGTTGGCTTTGAGAACATTTGCTTTCCTTCGCGGAAAACAAAGAGCACGATAATCAGTGAACCAATAACCTGACCAATGGCCTGAGGACCAACGATCGCCGTCATATAATTCAAGCCATGGCCAGCAGACTTAATATCTTCTGAGATATAACCAATCTTTGACAAAAAGTTAGGCAAAACGAAGTAAAGCATGAAGCCCGCAGTTGACATGACTAAGTAGAAGATTCCCTTAGCATCGATTTTTGAAGGCGTTGCTGCAGTCTTATCTGGCTTTGAAATAAAGGTCGCACCAGTCACAACTAGGGCAATCGAGATAACCCCGACAATCCACATAGCTGCGTTCTCCCACTCGCCCAAGAGAGTGGCAGCCAACAAGGCGTTCATGATAATTTGTCCGGCTGTTGACAAAGGCATTCCTAATGAAACACCCATTTCTTTGAAGAGCAAAAACTGGAAAACCATTCCCATGGCCCAAACCAATCCTGATAAAATACCAACAACCCAAATTTCAGAACCAAGGTAGAAGCCATGTGGCAATACAAAACCGAAGAGTGTCAGCATTCCGAAAATCAATGCTCCGATTGACATTCCAAAAGTTTGTTGTGAGGCTGATCCGCCCATCTTTGTTGATACAAGCCCAACTGAACCCCAGAATAGAGCTGGGAGCAAGGCAATTAAAATTGCAAAGTTCATAATGTTTAAGTTCCTTTCACTTATCTTACAAGCTATATTCTACACGAATGTAAACGGTTACACAACTTTTTTTACAAAAAAATTTCAAAAAATAATAAAAAGCCTGACAAAGCAGGCTTTCAAAGGTTAATTTTTATCGTACTGAGCTAAGTTCCAATTTTCAATAATTTGGATAATCAGCTTTGGATAACTAGGGTCTGTAGCATAACCATCAGTTGACAATGCTTGAGCAGCATCCTTGTAATTTTTAGCGGCCAAAACATCAGCAAATTGGTTAGCATTCCAAGTATTGCCATTGGCGATTGTCTTAGCGTGCGCTTTCATCGAATCTTGATAAGAATCATAAACTGCAAAGCGAGCATTCTTCGTCACCGTTTGACCGTTTTCAACTTCTTGAGTCTGCAAAACGACTGATTTACCAGCCGTAGTATCATCCGTCTTCACACCATAATAATTATTATACTTTGATGACAACGCAGAATCGTCCCAGTTTGATTCATGGATGGCCTGAGCGATTGAAATTGATGCCAAGATCCCATACTGGGATTGCAGATTCTGGCTGTATGGCGCAATCTTTTTAATAAAGGCTAAACGACGATCAAATTCTTTCTTACCACCATTTTCTGCCAGTAAAATAGCAGTTGATGCTGGAATTTTATTGGCCTTCAACTGGGCATAGTACGGCTTTAAGGTCTTATTCGTCTGTTTCAACATGGTCATGACCAAGTCTTTAGCCGACTTTTCTTTCTTGAAACGATAGATTCCTGGGTAAACGAAATCATACAAAGTTTGGTCGCTCTTGGCGTTTAAGAATAACTGTGGATATTCCTTCTTAGCCTGCGCCATCAAATCACTATCACTATAGGCAGCCAATAAATCAGACTTTGATACACCAGCGGCATCAGCAATCGTTTGTGCTGTCTGATCTGCTGTCTTCGTATTTGAAATAAAGGTATAGTCAGAAGACAAGACCGGTTCAGCTCCAGAACCCTCTGTTAATTCTTGATAAATCTCAGCGATATCTTGAACCTGTGACAACGGATAAGTGCCACCCGCAATATTCTTAGCCCCATACTTATTTGCATAACTAACAAAGTAGTGACTGTTGCGGATAATCCCCTCTTTTTGTAACTGGGCACCGATTTGCTTGACGCTCGCCTTATCCTTGACTGTCACCATTGTTACCGTGGTGTCATTTGGATTCTTAGCCTGATATCCTTGGCGATTGAACCAGAAGACCCCACCTGCTGCCAATAGCAAAACGAATAGGATCATGATAATTCGGAACCGCCAACTATGTTTTTTTGTTTTCTTTGACGATTGCCGACGTTTTTCAAATTCCATTTGTAATGTTTCCAATCTTCAATCTTATTTCGCCTGGTCAACTCGATTTGTACGGGAATTTAACCAGTAACTCTTAGTATACTCCCCTTGCTAAGAAAATATAATAAAAAACATAATGAGTGCGATAACGCTGTACTCATTATGTTTTCTTTTGGCTAAGTCATTATACAATTAGGCCATCAATTCTTGCACATCACGAGCAATCATCAACTCTTCATCAGTTGGCACAACCAGTGTCTTAATCTTTGCATCGGCAGCTGAAACATCAGCCTCTTCACGGCAACCAGTGTTCTTATCCTGGTCAATCTTAATACCAAAGTACCCTAGACGGTCAACAATTTCTTCTCGAACCCAATCAGCATTTTCACCAATTCCGGCAGTAAAGACCAGGGCATCAGCACCACCCATTTCAGCAATGTACTGACCAATGTAGCGAACAACACGGTCAACAAAGATTTTAATGGCCAAGTCAGCCTGTTCATTATCCTTACGAGCAGCCAAAAGGTCACGCATGTCACTTGAGACCTGTGAAATCCCTTGCAACCCTGACTTTTTGTTCAAAATGGTCAACATTTCTTCATTTGACAAGTTTTCCTTGGTTTGAATAAAGTTCACCAAAGAAGCGTCCACATCACCTGAACGAGTCGCCATCGTCACGCCTGCCAATGGTGTGAAGCCCATTGATGTATCAAATGACTTACCACCCTTAACAGCCGTGATTGAAGCGCCGGCCCCAAGGTGCAAGGTAATCAACTTCAAGTCCTTCAAATCCTTACCTAAGATATCAGCAGCGCGGCCAGCAACGTAGCGGTGTGAAGTTCCATGAGCACCATACTTACGTGCACCATACTTTTCATAGTATTCATAAGGCAATGAATAAAGGTAGTTGACCTTTGGCATTGTCTGATGGAAAGAAGTATCAAAGACGGCAACAGAAGTTGCGTTTGGCAATAACTTTTGGAAGGCACGAATTCCCAATGCATTTGCTGGGTTGTGCAATGGTGCATAATCAGCCAATTCATCAATTTTAGCTAAGACATCATCGTTAACCAAAACAGACTTATCAAAGTATTCACCACCAGCAACAACGCGATGACCAACACCAACGATTTCGTTAAAGTCTTGAATAATATCCAACTCTGATAACTTTTCAAGCATCAAGTTAATGGCAACTTGGTGGTCCTTGATGGCAGTAACAGTCTTAAACTTAGCCTTGTCACCAGATACCTCAACGTCATCATTTTTAGCCGCTTGATCATTGGCTGCAAACTTGATCGTTACAATGGCGTCATCCATTCCAATTCGTTCAATTAACCCTTGGGCGATTACTTGCTCTTGTGGCATCTCTAAGAGCTGAAACTTCAATGAAGAACTACCGGCATTCACTGCCATAATCTTTGCCATGAAAAAAATCCACCTATCTTTATTTTTTAATTCATTTCTAACTTACTTTAGTTTACCCCAGGCTCGGATATCTTGCAAAAATTCTTGCAAGGCCTTTTGGTCCTTAACAGAGGGATACTGTCCCATCAAAACTTCTTGCTTTGGCAGCGCATTTTTCTTCCGCAAAACCAAGAAAGCTTTCGCCTGTTCCTGATTTTGAAAATACTCAGCTGGCAGTGTTAAAAAGGCCTTTAATTGAGCCTTTTTTGAGAATAATTTCAAGATAGACTCATGCCGTGACCCTGTTAATAAATCATTTGGCACAATGAGATAAATCCAGCCATCATCCTTCACTAAGTCTAATGATTTTTCAATCATCAAATAGTGAGCATAAGATTTCCCATCTTGTTCCGAAAAGGCTGTGACAAAACTTTCCGGCGCCGCTTGCGGGTAGTAACCGATTGGTAAGTCACCAATTACAACATCAGCTGGTGCGATTTTCTCTTTTGCCAAGCTAATAACATCCCCAAAAAGCAGTGTTGGATCTTCTTGCAGTGCGGTCGCTAATTCACTGGCCAAAGCAAGCTGACTCTCATCGTTATCAATGCCGGTTGAGTCGGTAGCCGAAAGGCCATGGCGACTAAAGCTTTCAACGATTGTCCATAGCAGGTTGCCGGTGCCAACGACCATGTCCGTGATACTCGTTTGTTCATTAGGGTTAGCTGTTTGGTAAATCAGCTCGCCCAAGAGATAACCAATCCCATCTGGGGTTAACTGAAGGTTAGCTGGTAACTTATCCTCTCGATCAGCTTTCAGAACCAAAAGTTGCAAGATGTTCCGTCGGTCGCTAAAAGGCAAGCTTGTCCAGTCAACTTCATCTAACGACTGTAATGCCTTTTTAGAATCAGCAGCTAATTGGTCATGGTCGGAGCTAAGAATTTCTTTTTTATTCAGCCTCTCTAAAGCCATTACAAGGGCTACTCGATTGGTAGTTTTTTCTTGATCTTTCACCGTCATGACGGCTCGATCAATTTTTTCAAAATATGCAGGAATTTGTCGATTTATCATGGTCTTATTCTAGCCCTTTTTGCTGGTCTAGACAAGGCTAAGGGGTTAAAAGTGGCCGATAGTAATCCTGATTTTTCGAAGTAATTTTAATCTGCCTTTTCTCCGGCTCAATTACCCAAGAATCACCCTGAATTTGGCCAAATTGTTGGTTATCTTGGCAAAACAATCGTGATGCTTCAATTTGTTTCGTATCGATAGTCGTTATTTTCAGCAGCAATAATTGCGTATGCAGCTTTTGGTGAAAAATTTTTGTTTGTAAAAAAAACATCAAGCCAATGAGTGTCAATGTCAAAATGGTGGGTAACAATAAGTAAGCCGGCTGACGGTTTCGATGCTGGCGTTGTCGGTTATTGACCATCTTTTCCCTCTCTACTTACAATAGTCTGCTTGGTCTTGGGTAAAAAGAGGATTCCGCTCGCTTTCTTGTGTCCCTGAGACAAAACAGTCAAACGCTGGTAGGTTCCAAAATTTTCAACCCGTAAATCGTCAATTCCTCGTAATAAAAATACGCGACCGTTATGTGGCCCATCCAAAACTAAATAATTCTTGAAAACTCTCAACGTTACCGGCTTACCACTAGTTTTCCTCAAATGAATTTCACGAGTTTGAACTTGATCCAATTGATAGTGTTGCCGACCTAACTGGGTTAAAGCTGCCTGAACATCAGTCGATAAATCTTGTGTCTGCCCCTTCTTCCTTTGTGGCAAAATGACCATTAACGCTTCAAAGACCATTGCGGCCACCGCCAGGGCCATGATTGCTTCTACCATAGTAAAGCTACTTTGGTTATTTTTACTGGCAATGACCGTCATGATTGCCCTCTTCCTTCCGTTTTTGTCTTTGGTCAACAAAAGATTGCCATCTCTCTAATGCTTTTCTTTTTTCTTGATTGGCCACCTGATTTTGCAAAATTAATTCCTGCTGCTTTTGCTGATAATTGTGCAATGTTTCTAGTTCAAAAACGACGACACCTGTCATTAACGTCAGTGCCATGATTCCCTCAACGAGGACAAACCCTGACGATTTGCTAAACTTTCTCAAAACGATAGGTACCACCTCCAAATTGAAAAATAAGACGCCAGGTTACTTGCCCCTGAGACCAGGAAATATGACCTGGGGCCACATAGCCACTGGGCTTAATCACGACTTTTGTTGTTTGACCAATTTTGCTGTTGTCTGGATAAAAAAGCACTTCTTGACCAATCACCAAGCGGTCTGATTGAAAATTGAGAACACTTTCAATCTCTTGTGCTTGTGCTAATAGACGGGCTCGTTGAAAATAGGCAGCAAATTGCTGTTGAAAATCTTCAAAACTCTGCTGATTTTGCTTCGGTCGTAAGGCCAACCCAAGTCCGAGCAAAAGTGATACCAGACTTAGGGCAATCACGGATTCGACCAAGGTAAACGATTTAAATTTTAGCTTCATGACCTGCAATTACAATTTTCAGTGCCTTAACTTTTTCAAGCTGTTCCTTGGTCAGGTAGTTTTCCTTTGCTAAATCAGCCATTGTGACCTGTTTCTTTTCTGGGTGGTCATTAACGTACAAATCAACCTGTGTCTGTACAGTAGCGACCATTGCCTTTGCATGAGTTTGCTGCGCCTTATCGCGTTGTTGCGTTAAGTTTGGCAAAATCAGCAACATCAACAGACCGATAATAAAGAGCACAACCGTCGCTTCAATCAACGTGAATCCTTTTTGTTTCGTTAGTACTCGTCGGTTTTTAGCACGAATTGCAGCATAGCAAGCCTTTGATTGACTAATTTTACGATGGTCCCGTTTCAGCCAAAAGCGTTTATAGGGTTGACAAATAGTCTTTGGGTTACAAGCATGAATGGGCCGTACTTGATTAAACGGAAAGTTTTGATAGCGACAGCCATTTCGCGGTCTTCCTGAAAACCGAGATTGTCCCCCAATTCGAGTTTGTGCGTGCTTAGCAAGGTCCAGTGTGTGCGTCATAGCGACATTCCTCCTAAATTTTTATACAGCGGTAATAGCATTGCGAGGTATAACAAAACAATAGTTAGCCCAATCAGGGCAAAAAAGAGCGGCTGAATTAGACCCAATAATTGACTAGTTTGGCGATCAAACCGTTGAAATTCGCTCTTAGCATAATAAGTCAAGTAGGTACCAAGTATCGGTCCAGTAAACCCTCTGTCTAAATAAGTTGCTAGTGACTTTTTCAAATAGCCCTGCTCATTAATCCAGCTTTGCAAAGTCTGGCCACTCTGCACGGCTTCTTGGGCCCGTTTAGCAATGGCCACAACTAAGCCATTTTTCTTAGTGGCTAAAGCAGCAAAACGGTCAATCACATTTGGCAACGTGTGTCCTGCTAACAACAAAATCCCAAGATGCTCCGCTAACAAATAAGTTAAGAGTGTCTGCACGAGTGTCCCTAAAAAGGGCACTCGAGTGAAAACTTGGATTCGTTGCAGTGGTGATAAATGCTTCAGCCAAAAAAGCAGGACAACCATCATGGCTAAAAAAAACACAAAGAAAAAGACTAAAACATGCAAAGAAAAGAGAGCAGGATTGCTGCCTGTGCCCTGGCTTCCCTCTTGCCCAGCCGACAAGGCATGAAAAATCGGATAAAGATACGTCTCCATCCCCACCACCAGGGATAGCAAAAAGACCAATAAAATCACCGGATAAGTTAAAATTTGACGGAGCCTTTGCTTATAGCGCAACACATGATCAAAGTTGCTCGCTAACGCTATCAGCGTTTGGTCAAAATTACCATGCGACTGCCCCAAATCAAGATAAATTCCAATCGAAGGAGTTAAAACCATTCCCAAACTAGTAGCTAATGGATGACCATGTTCCAACTGGCCTCGGATGGTCAATAGCCGTTTCTGCCAGCTTGGATGTGCACTCGCTAAAACATCGAGACTCAGTGATAAGGCATAACCAGATGCCGTCAACTCCCCAAGTTCGGCTAAGAAAAGAACTTGGTCACTTTCGGCAAAGCGATTTTTTCGTTTTCTACGCATCGATTAAACCTCCTGATTTTCTTGTTGATAGCGCTTTAAATTTTCTGCATAGGAGAGATGACGAATCACTTCACCTGCCCTCCAATTAACCACCCCGCAAACAACACCTAACTGACCATCTAATCCCGGGAGCAAACGCTGATAAATCGTTTTGACCAAGGCTTGATTCAGTAATTGATGGTCAAGACCGAGGTTTAACAAACGATCGAAAACAGCAAGCTCCGAATTAGCATGCAGAGTGCTTAAAACCAAATGACCGGCTAAGGCCGCTTGCAGGGCAGCCTGAGCAGTTTTAGCATCACGAATCTCACCAATCACCAATAAGTCCGGCCGATGGCGCAAAGCCACCTTAATTAAGGATTGGTAATCGATCCCAGCCTGTTCGTTAACTTGTAATTGCAAAAAGGCTGGCTGATAAATTTCAACTGGATCTTCGACTGTTAAAACGACTTTCCCTGGTGACCAAGCTGCCAACAAACGATAAAGGGTACTGGTTTTGCCTGATCCAGTGGGGCCGGCGACCAGATAGAGACCCGCAGTGATTTTTTCAGCTACTAAATCTTCAAATACAGCTGGGTCAAACCAGCGATTTTGCGCTAGATTAGGATAAATTAGCCGTAAAACGGCACTCTCTTGTCCCAAAAAGTCGCCAACGGTTGAGACACGGACAAAGCCCCGGCCAAAATCAAAACGGCCCAATTGTGGACGTCGACTTTCAGCCAAATTTAAACCTGCCCGGTACTTAATCACGGCCAAAACCCGTTTCCCAAAGTCCGCTTGCATCACTGCGAGGGTTCTGACTACGCCCAGAATTTGCCCACGAACCTGATAATCATTGCCCTCTGCTGGTAAAAAATAAAAATCAGCTACCTTTTTCGTCTGTCCCCAGGTTAAAACGGCTTGAATCCAATCCGCGGGGTCTGCCCGTTCATGTTCTGGCCAATTGGCCATTTTCTTGATCATGGTGTCCTCCCTTCGTTGCTAGTGAATAAGACGACCAGTTCAGTAAAAAATTGCTCAACCAAAAAAGCTGTTGACGTGGCCAATTTTCCATCATTCCTTGTCCGCTCGAGCAGGTTAGGCAAGGAACCTTTTTGTAAACAAAAAAGACCGAATCCAATGAATTCGATCTTTTAGATAAACATAATTAATTCTTACTGCTTTTTGCTTGGTTCAGAGCGGCTGCAAAAGTATTTTCCAACAGAGTAGCGATGGTCATCGGACCAACACCACCTGGCACTGGCGTAATGAAAGAAGCCTTCTTTTCGGCTGAGGCAAATTCGATATCACCCGTGGTCTTCCCGTCGACGACGTTCATCCCGACATCAACCAAAACAGCACCATCTTTAATTTGGTCACCGGTAATAAAGTTGGCAATCCCAACCCCAACGACCACAATATCCGCATTTTGGAGGGAATCCAAAAGCATTTCACGTGGGGTGTAACGGTGAGCCATCGTTACCGTTGCGTTCGCGTTGTTTAACAAAGCAGCCATTGGTCGACCAAAAAGCTGAGACCGGCCAACAACAACAGCCTTCTTGCCATGTAAATCAATGTCATAATGCCTCAACAGCGTCATCACTCCTTGTGGAGTGGCAGCCACAGCGTATTCGCCAGG
The DNA here is from genome assembly GCF_058511985.1 of Fructobacillus sp. ESL1096. NCBI lineage: Bacteria > Bacillati > Bacillota > Bacilli > Lactobacillales > Lactobacillaceae > Fructobacillus > Fructobacillus sp. ESL1096. The sequence goes on along the minus strand of NZ_CP196400.1, from coordinate 1,032,056 downwards.
TTGGTCACCAAAGAGCATCCCTTGGTTGAAGGCCCCTAATCCATCAACATCCTTTTCAGGGGCGATGGCTGAGAAAACCTGTTGGTCATTGACAGTTTTTGGCAATGGCGCTTGAACCAAAATACCAGTTACACTTGGATCTGCGTTCAAATCTGCTACAATCTTTAAGACGGCTTCTGTTGTCACATCGTCAGCAACCGCAATATCCTCAGTGGCAATACCAACCTTGGCTGCTGCTCGTTGCTTCATGCCAACATAGAGACGTGATCCATCATTTTTTGGATCGAAAACAACCGCTAACTTTGGACTCAACCCCGATTCCTTGACCTTGTCCGCCAGTGCGATTTTGAGGTCCTTCGAGAGGGCCTTTCCGTCTAAAATAGTTGCCATTACGTTTCTCCTTGCTCCTGATTTTCCGAACGTTTTATTATAAAATATCTTTGTAAGACAATTTTATCAGAATAAAACCGTTTTTTGTTTACAGAAAGGTAATTTTTTTCATGTCTGACAACCGTATTTCTTGGGATCAATACTTTATCGCACAAGCCGCCATCCTGTCCACCCGGTCAACTTGCACTAGACGTCACGTTGGCGCCATCCTTGTTAAGGACCATCGCATTATCGCCTCTGGCTACAACGGGGCCGTTTCTGGCACCCCTCACTGTACGGAAGTTGGTGACTATGTCGTCGATGGTCACTGTATTAGAGCCGTTCATGCCGAGCAAAACGCCTTAATGCAGGCCGCCTCGATGGGCATTGCCGTTGAAGGATCAGAAGTCTATGTCACCGATGTTCCCTGCGTGCAGTGTACAAAACTCTTGCTTCAAGCCGGCATTAAAAAGATTAACTTCATGCGCGACTATCACAATGACGAATTTGCCGAGTCCCTCTTAGAAGAAAAAAATGTTGCCTTAGTCCAAGTCCCCTTTGAAGAACAGACAGCTGAGCAAATTAACCTCACTCAATTTATTCAAGACTAGACCCAAGAAAAAGCCAGGAGTACTCTTGGCTTTTTTGCTATACTGAGAAGGATAATTTTTTATTAAAGGGGACTAATCATGAGTCAAAACGAACAAACATACCTCGATATGGCGGCTAAAATTTTAAACGAAGGCCACTACAAGGATGATCGAACTGGGACCGGAACCTATTCAATCTTTGGGACACAGATGCGCTTTGACCTCCAGGAAGGATTTCCTCTTTTAACCACTAAAAAAGTTTTCTTCAAGCTGATCAAATCAGAATTGCTCTGGTTCTTGCGCGGTGATAATAACATCCGCTTCTTGTTGCAAAACAATAACCATATCTGGGACGAATGGGCCTTTAAAAACTGGATTGAGTCTGACGAGTACAGCGGACCGGACATGACTGATTTTGGCTTGCGGTCACAAACCGATTCCCAGTTCAATGCTCTCTACCAGGAACAAAAGGACATCTTCGTCGACAAAATCTTAAACGATGATGATTTTATGGAAAAGTACGGTTATATCGGTGAAGTTTACGGTAAGCTCTGGCGGTCATGGGCTTCAGTTTTGCCCGAAGGTGGTACCACAGACCAGGTTAGCAACTTAATCGACCAAATCAAGAACAATCCGAACTCTCGGCGTTTAATTTTGTCTGCCTGGAATGCAGAAACAACTCCCCAGGCACCATTGCCTTCCTGCCATGTCTTATCCCAGTACTACGTCAGCGATGGTAAGCTCTCCGCACAACTTTACCAACGCTCAGGTGACTTTTTCTTAGGCGTTCCCTTCAATATCGCTTCTTACTCGCTGTTGATTCACATGATTGCTGCTCAAACTGGTCTGGAAGTTGGTGACTTCGTCCACACCATCGGCGACACACATATCTACAAGAACCACATCGACCAAGTCAAAGAACAAATTAGTCGACCAATGCATCCATTGCCAAAGCTTTGGCTGAACCCTGAGGTCAAGTCAATCTTTGATTACACCATGGATGATATTAAAATTTTGGATTATGAATCAGAACCGGCTATCCGTGGTGCGGTTGCGGTTTAAGCCAAGCTAAGCACTTTCAATTATTAGAAAACAAAACGGCAGTGACCATCAAAAGCAGATGGTCACTGCCGTTTTTATTGTTCTTTAGGGCTGCACTGATTTTTCATCACGCTTTTCACGGGCAATATCCCGGTCCATAATTTTTTTCAAATACTTTGCCGTATAAGATTCGGTATTTTTCGCAACCTTTTCCGGTGTCCCAGTGACCAGAATCTTACCACCACCGGCACCGCCCTCTGGACCCAAATCAATCAACCAGTCAGCTGATTTTATTACGTCCAAGTTGTGCTCGATAACGACGACCGTATTGCCGGCATCAACCAAACGGTTCAAAACCGTTAGCAATCGAGCAATGTCATCGGTATGCAAGCCAGTTGTTGGTTCATCTAAGATATAAATCGTCTTCCCGTTTGTCCTTCGGTGTAATTCGGAAGCCAGCTTCATTCGCTGCGCCTCACCACCTGATAGGGTTGTTGCGGACTGACCTAATTTTACATAGCCCAAACCAACATCATTAATTGTTTGCAAACGGCGCGCAATTTTTGGAATTGGTGCAAAGAAATCGAGGGCTTCCTTAGCGGTCATATCCAAAACTTGAGAAATCGTCTTATCCTTATAAGTAACTTCCAAGGTTTCAGAATTGTAACGAGTACCACCACAGACCTCACAGGCTACGTAAACATCAGGTAAAAAGTTCATCTCAATCTTGATGACTCCATCACCACGACAGTTTTCACAACGGCCACCCTTCGTATTAAAAGAAAACCGTCCCTTAGAATAGCCACGGAGTTTAGCCTCATTTGTCTGGGCAAACAACTCGCGAATATCGTCAAAAACACCTGTATAAGTGGCAGGGTTTGACCGTGGCGTTCGACCGATTGGCGATTGGTCGATATCAACTACTTGTTCGAGGTTTTCAATTCCTTCAACCGAGCGGTAAGCACCAGGCTTATTTGAATTCTTGTTGAGTTTTTGCTTCAAAACCCGTTTTAAAATGGTATTGACGAGTGTCGACTTGCCCGATCCAGAAACCCCCGTTACGGCCACAAACTTGCCCAGTGGGAACTTCGCCGTAATGTTTTTCAGGTTATTTTCCTTTGCTCCTCGAATGACAATTTCTGCTCCATTACCCTTCCGACGAGACTTTGGTACTGGAATATACCGCTTCCCCGAAAGGTACTGACCCGTCAAAGATTTTGGATTCTGCATGACCTCGGTCGGTGTTCCAGCAGCCATAATTTGGCCACCAAGTGACCCAGCACCAGGGCCGACATCAATGAGGTAGTCGGCCGCCTCCATGGTATCCTCGTCGTGTTCCACGACAACCAACGTATTGCCCAAATCACGCATTGACTGCATTGATGCTAAGAGCTTGTCATTATCGCGCTGGTGCAAACCAATCGATGGCTCATCCAAAACATAAAGAACTCCAGATAGGTTGGATCCAATTTGTGTTGCTAAACGAATTCGCTGAGATTCACCACCAGACAATGTCGCTGCAGAACGAGATAGCGTCAAATAATCAAGGCCAACCGACCGCAAAAAGCCAAGTCGATCTTGAATTTCTTTTAAAATTGGTTGAGCAATTTCCTGGTCTTGGGGACCAAAGGTCAAATTAGCAAAATATGCCAGCTCTTCATCAACTGGCAAATTAGTGACATCACCAATATTGCGCCCCCCAACCTTAATCGACAAGGCCGCCGGATTTAACCGGTATCCATGACATGCTGGACAGGTTAATCGCGTCATGTACTGGGCCATTTGGTCACGAGTAAAGTCAGAGTTGGTTTCCTTATACCGCCGGGAAACGTTATTCATCACCCCTTCGAAAACCTGATCAGCATCACGAACGCCACCAAAATCGTTTTGAAAATGGAAATGGAATTCTTTTTCACCCGAACCATATAAAATCAGGTCTTGGTCCTTCTTTGATAAGTCCATGAAGGGCACATTTTGGTCAATTCCAAATTGTTCACAGAACTGTTCCAACAATGCAGGATAGTAATTGGAAGAAATTGGGTTCCAAGGCGCCAGAGCGCCCTGTTTCAGCGTCAAGGTATCATCAGGCACAACGAGGTCTAAATCAACCTCCTGGGTTGCCCCCAGTCCCTGACAAACTGGGCAAGCTCCCATTGGTGCGTTGAAAGAAAAGAGTCGCGGTTCCAACCGGCCAACCTTAAAATCTTTCAGGTCACCCAAATAGTGGTCTGAGAACCTCAATGGCGCGGGAACCTCCTCATCACCACGGCCAACTGGTTCCAAAACGACTAATCCCCCCGCTAGGTTCGTCGCTGCTTCAATTGAATCAAAAAGGCGCGACCGAGCATCAGCCCGCAACACAATTCGATCCACCAAAACATCAATATCATGGAAGCGGTTGCGTTCCAAAGCAAGGTCATCAACTGTATCAAGTTCGACAATTTCACCATCAATGCGAGCCCGTAAATAACCCTGCTTTTGCATCTGAGCAAAGGCCTTTTCATGGGTGCCCTTCTTGTGTTTAATAATCGGTGCAAAAACCTGCAGACGGGTCCCCTCAGGTAACGCTTTTTGAGCGTATTCGACCATTTGATCGATCGAATGGAGAATTTTCGTCCCATCCTTTGGATCGTCAGGTTTCCCTACTCGAGCAAACAAGAGGCGGAAGTAATCCGAAATCTCGGTTACTGTCCCAACCGTTGACCGTGGATTATTCGAAGTTGTCTTTTGATCAATGGAAATGGCCGGTGAGAGGCCGTCAATCGAGTCAACATCAGGCTTATCCATCTGTCCCAAAAATTGCCGGGCGTAGGCGGACAATGATTCCACGTAGCGTCGTTGCCCCTCGGCATAGAGGGTATCAAAAGCTAGAGAGGACTTTCCTGATCCCGATAGGCCAGTCACAACCGTGAGGGATTCCTTGGGAATATCAACATCAATATTTTTTAAGTTATGGGCACGAGCCCCGCGAATTTCAATTTTATCTTTCGCCATAAAATCCTCTTTCATGGTCAAACGAGCCAAAACCCGCTTGGCAAGTTCACCCCTGTTTTATCACAGCGGTGACTAGAGACCAACCCTTTACCGGCCGGCCCGTTTCCTCAATTTCATAATATTATCGCGAATTTTAGCAGCAGTCTCAAAGTCTAAGCCCTTGGCTGCAGCCTTCATTTGGCTAGTTAGGTTTTCCAAAATTTCAGTCTGGTCTGACTTTGGCAAATCAGCAAAGTCAACTTGGGTCAAGTCAACGTCTTCAACTTCTTCAGCCGCCTTGCTTGCACTAATTAAGTCGCGAATTTCTTTTTTAATTGTTTGTGGCGTGATGCCATGTTCCTTGTTATAAGCCATCTGAATGTCACGACGACGAGCCGTTTCATCCATCGCCTCCTGCATTGCCCTTGTCACCTTATCGGCATACATAATCACGTGGCCGTTTGCATTTCGTGCAGCCCGACCAATTGTTTGAATCAACGAGCGAGGATTACGCAAGAAACCTTCTTTATCAGCATCCAAAATGGCTACCAAAGAGGTTTCGGGGACATCAATTCCTTCACGTAACAAGTTAATACCGACGAGCACATCGTACTTTCCCAAACGCAAATCACGGATAATGGCCGTTCGTTCAAGCGTCTTAATATCGGAATGCAGGTAAGCTACTTTAATACCAACGTCCTTCAAATAGTCCGTCAAATCCTCTGACATCCGCTTTGTCAGCGTTGTAATAAAGACGCGCTCATTGCGTTCTACCCGCAGGTTAATTTCACCGACTAAGTCGTCGATCTGCCCCATCACTGGGCGGACTTCAATCTCCGGATCGAGCAAGCCGGTTGGCCGGATAATTTGCTCAACAATGTCACGTTTGGGTACCCGAGAAAGTTCGTAATCACCTGGCGTGGCCGACATATAAATGATTTGATTAACATGTTTTTCAAACTCTGGTAATTGCAGAGGACGGTTATCTAATGCTGAAGGGAGACGGAAACCATAATCAACCAAAGTTTGCTTTCGAGCACGGTCACCATTGTACATTCCGCGCACCTGTGGCATCGTCACGTGACTTTCATCGACAACAAGCAAAAAATCATCGGGAAAGAAGTCAAGAAGGGTAAATGGTGGTTCCCCTTCTTTGCGTCCGTCCATCCAGCGCGAATAATTTTCAATTCCAGAAGTAAAGCCCATTTCATTCAACATGGCGAGGTCATATTCGGTTCGTTGCTTAATCCTTTGGGCTTCAAGAAGTTTTCCTTCTTTTTCAAATTTCTTTACCTGGTCTTCCATTTCCTGGCGAATACCAATCAGGGCTGCCTTCATCCGTTCATCATCAGTCATAAAGTGTTTAGCCGGAAAAATCGCCACATGGTCGCGTTCAGAAACAACTTGACCCGTCAAGGCTGAGATTTGTCGAATGCGGTCAATTTCATCGCCAAAGAACTCAACTCGCATGGCCAGCTCATCCTGGGAGGCCGGGAAAATTTCAATCACATCGCCGCGCACCCGGAAAGTTCCACGCTGAAAGTCAATATCGTTTCGAGTAAATTGAATGTCAACCAGGTCGCGCATCAATTGATTGCGACCATATTCGTTACCGACCCGCAAGGAAATCACGTGGTTTTGGTACTGGTGCGGGTCACCCAAACCAAAGATTGACGAGACTGAAGCAACAACAATCGTATCATTACGCTCAAAAAGTGAAGCGGTTGCCGAATTACGCAATTGGTCAATTTCGTCATTAATCGCGGAATCCTTCTCAATAAAGGTATCTGAAGAAGGAACATAAGCCTCTGGCTGGTAGTAATCATAATAAGAAACAAAGTATTCAACCGCATTATGTGGGAAGAATTCCTTTAATTCTGAATAGAGCTGACCAGCCAGGGTCTTGTTGTGTGACAGGACCAAGGTGGGCTTATTGTTTTGAGCAATCACATTGGAAATTGTAAATGTTTTCCCAGTTCCCGTTGCCCCGAGCAAAATTTGCTCCTTGACGCCATTTTTTAAACCCTTCACGAGTTTATCAATCGCTTTCGGCTGATCACCAGTCGGTTGGTACTTTGAAACGACTTCAAAGCTTTGATCTTTTTGCGGTGTAATCAAGATAAATCCTCCTCGCCTGGTAAAAAAATCATTCAGGAATATTATAACAAATATAACAAAAAACGAACACATGTTCTATCACTTGAACGTGTCCGTTTTCTTGTTTTGTTTTTTATTTCAACTCTGGTGCATCAGTCTTATAATCCGCTACAGTCGATTGGCCGTTACGTAAGGCTAAAATCGAAGTTGGACTCGACGACTGACTCGCCTTCAATGCTTTCAAGGTATTGGCCTTCGTATAGTCATACGATTTTTTATCAATTTGGTGGAAATTCCAACGGTTCTTATCAAAGCGAAGCAAATCACCTGTAATTACCTTATCCGAATTTGATAGCGATTCATCAACGTATGATTGCACTCGCTGCGCCGTTGCCTTTAACGCTGGATTATTATCGATTGACAATTTCTGACCAGTCTTACTATCGAAGTACTGGTTCTTATACTTTGTATAAGTTGGTGTCGTCCAATCACCATCACGGAAAGCAACAATTTGTGGATTCTGAGTTGACAACAAATCGTGACCGAACATGGTCATCCCTTCTGTTGAAACCCCCAAAAGGTTCATCAAAGTTGGCATCATATCGATTTCACCACCGTAGGTATCGTTGATTCCACCCTGCAAGCCAGTTGCATGAATCATGAATGGCACTTTTTGGAATTGGGCCAAGTCGTAATCGCTAACAGAAGTCTTACCCAATAATTTCGCAATGGCAGGCTTATGATTTTCAGAAATACCATAATGGTCACCGTACAAAACAAAGACAGAGTTATCGTACAAGCCAGCCTGCTTGAGATAAGCCATCAGTTCACCAAAAGCCTGATCAAGATAGTGCGCTGTTTGAACATAACCATCAACTGTAGTATCACCAGTCTTTGTAGCTGGGAAATCAGTATCTTCCTTATCAATTTCATATGGGTAGTGATTCGTCACCGTAATTAACTTGGCATAGAATGGCTGTGGTAACTGTTCGATATATTGAGCAGTATCCTTCAAGAAAATCTTATCCTTCATTCCATAACCAACGTTATAACTTGGCTTATCGCTATCCTTATAGAAGTTCTTTGAGAAGAAATAATTATAGCCAAAGGACTTATAAGTATTGTTTCGGTTCCAGAAGGTTGGCACATCACCATGAAAGGCGGCAGAAGTATAGCCCTGTTGGCCTAGAATGGCCGGTGTCGCCTCAAAGGTATTGCTGGAACCGTACTTGGTCATTGCTGATCCGGTTGAAAGTCCGTACAAGGAATTTTCCTGCATCATTTCAGCATCAGATGTCTTTCCTTGTCCAACTTGGTTGTAGAAGTTATCAAACGAAAGGGTATTTTGATCGTGGTAGAAGGCGTTTAAGTTTGGTGTTACTTCGCGACCATCAACCTTGTAATCAATCAAAAATTGCTGGAAAGACTCAAGGTGAATGACGAAGACATTCTTCCCCTTTTCGGTTCCAGTGTATGAAATATTGGCCGGCACTGAATTTTGCTTCAAGAAATCTTGAACCTTTTGTAAATCAGCGGCACTGGCTTCTTTACGAGATTTCGTTTGATTATTGGTCTGCCAGGCATTAAAGGCAGCGTATTCATTTAAGCCTAAGTACTTGACAATATAGTTGTTATCAAATGAGCGCGTCAACAAGCCCGATCGGTCAACCGAAGCTACACCGAAATCGACCAACATCAAGACAATTCCTAAAATAGTTGTCAAAATCGCATAACGTTTTTGAATCGCTTGCTTATCAATCGGCCAAAACTTAAAGAGTAAGAGGACGGCCATCACAATCAAGTCAACATAGACTAAGAAATCCGTTGGGCGAATAATGGCTGCAATTGACTTGCCCAGGTTATTTCCCGTTGATGAACCAGATCCCATAATCCCAAAGGATAAGAAATCAGAAAACTCACGGTAATAAAGGATATTAGCAAAGAGCCAAAGGGTCTGAATTAAGTTCATCACCCAGGCTAGAATATAAGCCACTTTCCCGCGAAAATAGAGTGCAATCCCGAGCAAAATAATGGCCGTTGGGATTGGATTCAAGAACAGCAAGAAATCCTGAATTGGTCCTTGGGCACCCAAAGAAAAATTGATGTGGTAATTAATATAAGTCTTTAACCACACAAAAAAAAGGTTCAAAACAAAAAAACCACTAATACTAGTCCAAAAGTCCTTAGTATTCTTCATCTTTTGCCAGAGTTTTTTTGGCTTGAATTCATTTTTAAGACGAGCTAACATATTGGTTTTCCTCACAAAACTTAAAAGGTATGTTGAATATCGAAGAGGACATCGTAAATCTCGATGGCAACCAAATCAACATCATCAAATTTATATTGCTTATTGCGCCGGTGTTCTTCGATTGTCCAAACCTTGTCTTCTTGATCAAGGGTTACCTTTAAAACCTCTAAGCCGTAAGAATCAAAACGTCGAACTTGAAAACGCTGGTCCGTTGATTTTTCCATGGCAAAGAGCCGGTTTAATATCGTTGTTAAAACACTTTTACTGGCTAATTCATCCATTCTTTTTACCCCCTTTGTTTCTTTGCCAACCGCTGCTCCTTATTAGGAATTACATAGGCTAAAATACCAGCAAAGAGACAGAAGTAATAAGTAATGATGCGCCAAATTAAGATAACCAAGACTAGCGTTGCTGGGTTCTTAACAAAAGGCGTAAAGAGCAGTTGAAAGGACAGCTCCGCCCCCCCAACACCACCTGGAATTGGAAACAACGAAATAACCATCACAATCATAATGTTCATTGTTAAAATCAGCCAGGGGTTCACGGAGGCATAGCCAAAGGCCCGGATAACAAAATAGGGCACCAGGTAAAAGGCAATTAATTGCAGAGCAGTCCACAGAGTTGCTACCAGGAGTGACTTGGCCGAGCGGGCCACACGTTTTGACTCCTGATGGAAATTATTGACCTTATCTTCCGTCGTGTCAACTAATTTTTTAACTCGACTGGCACTCATAAACTTTCGCGCGCCACGGCCAAACCACTCAACAACCTTCAAAGACAGCTGTGGCCAAAACATGATCAACAGCAGACCGATAATCACGACGGCGTGAATAGCGATAGCAAAAGGAATGAAAGTCGCAAAGGCTGGATCAACATTTTTGTAGATGAAAGAATCAGCGGCTACATAGCCGACGATAAAGAACAAAACGACCACAATTTGATAAACCAAAAATTTCATCAAAGTCACAGATAAAGCGCGGCTACCTTCAATTTTTCCTCGAGTTAACGCATATAGTTGTGCTGGCTGTCCCCCGGAAGCAAAAGGCGTCAGACCCGTCCCTAGTTGATTCAACAACGGCACACGAATCAACGTTCCCCAACTCGTATTCTTTCGATCAACAGAACTCAGCAGAGATCTAGTAGCCAATGCCTCTAGCAGCAACGACAGCATCATCGTCAACAATGCAAGCACAAGAAAATGCCAGTCTAAGACTTTCAGCGCAGCCTCTAATTGCTTTTCACGGCCACTTAATTCCCGCGTCAAATAATAGACGGTTAGACCTGTTAGCACGAGGACAAGCAAGGCCGATAATTGGTTTTTTTTGGATTTTAAAGCACCCATCAAGAATCTCCTAAGACCGATTCGTCGACCAAGCTGGCATAAGCGCCTCGTCCTGGTCAGGGTTAAGTGACAAGGCGCGATTATCTAAAACTGCTTGATAAACCTCAGCAAGAATTTCGCCAACTCGGTTTAAATCTTTTTCTTGTGCAACTTGGAAGCCAGCCTGCGTCAAATCAGATTTTTTACCGGCTAAAATTGCGACCATTTGACGGTCAAAGTCGTCTAAGTCTTCTGCCTTATAGCTGTTAACGCCGTCTTTCAGCCAAGAATCATAAACTGGAATATCACGAACCAAGAGACGCTGCTTAGAGGCCAAGGCTTCTAAGACAACAATTCCCTCTGTCTCTTCATAAGATGGATACAAAAACAAATCAGCCCCAGCAAAGGCCCCTAAAATCACATCGCCAGATAAATAACCCGGGAAAATGAGGTTTTTGGGATGTTCGCCACCAAAGACAACCCGGCGAATTTTGCGTGGCAAGATGGCGGGGTTGGTATGACCAAACCAAATAAAGGTAATTTCTGGGTGCCGCTTGGCTAATTCAACAAAGTCAAAAATCCCCTTACGCTCAAAGAATAGACCAACAGACATCACAACCTTTTGTCCTGGTTGAATACGGAAATAATCCTTGTAGGCCTGAATTTTTTGTGGATCGTTTGCATATTTACTCAAACGAATCCCATTTGAAATAGCATAAATTGGCTGTGTGAGACCGTAATTTTTCAAAAGTGATTTTGAATACGGCGTTGGCGTAATCAAAGCATCGGCTTGACCATAGAGGGCTACCAAGTACTTTTTATACAAGGGTGCAATCAAATTTGAGGCAAAAAATGAATTACGAAAGTCTTCATAAGTCGAATGAGCGTGGTAAACCACCTTTTTCCCCATCTTGTGGGCCTTTTTGACCATATACATCGATTTCACGCCATAAGTGTTGATATGCAAAATATCATAGTCTGTACACTTGGGGTCAGTCGTTACCTCCACATTAGCAATTGGTGCTAGCGCTTCTTGTTGCAAGCGCATTGCTCGACCAATTCCTGATTTGGCAATCAATTTTTGGTTTTCAAAATATAACAGAACCTTCAAGTTAGCTTCTCCTAAAGGGGTTGCGTAAGAGACGTTTGATATAGCCGACCTCTTCATCCGTTAACTGGTCTGAATCGTCATCAACGTCATCATGGTGGTAATTCTGCAAGACCTGGTCATAAAAGTTTAAGACTCGATCCGCAAAAGTCGTTGCATCAACGTTTTTTACTGCTGCTGCCCGAATTTGATCATCGGCAGCTGTATCAGAATGCTGTAAGTAGTATAAAGTGGCAGCTAGGAACTCGTCGTAATCATCAATTAACGTTCCAATGGCCTTATTGGTCACCACTTCTTCTAAATAAGGTGAACGAACAGCGACAAACGGCCGGCCGGCTGCCAAGGCTTCAATAAAAGTTAGCCCCTGTGTCTCACTATCTGATGAGGAAACGAAAACGTTAGCCATTCGATAGTAATCACCGACATGGTCATGATTAATCATTCCCGTAAAAATGATCGCTTCCTGCAAGCCCATGTCTTCAACCTGTTCTTCCAGTGATTTTTTAGCTGGGCCGTCACCAGCAATCATGAGCTTGGCATCGGGAACGGTCTGCAAAAGCTCAGAAAAGGCAGAAATGGTCAAAGCCACATTTTTTTCAAAAGCTAACCTTCCCAAAGATAAAATCACCGGCTGATTCTCAGCCAAACCGTACTGCTTACGAAGATCGTGATGAGCTTCTCGCTTTTTGATAGCCACACCGGTTGGAATCACTGGAATTGGAATCGTCACACCATAACTGAGGAGACTTTCTTTGACCCGCTCAGAAGGAGCAATTACGCCCTCCATTCCCTTCAGGTAGGCCTTGACGATATGACCAACTGCACTGGGCCGAATTAACATCCCTTTCGCAACATAATGTGTGTAATCTTCATATTGCGTGTGATAGGTATGAATAACAGGAATCTTTAACCGTCGGGCCACATACTTGCCAATTAAGCCCAACGAAAATTCCGTTTGGGTATGCACAATTTCCAAGCCCAAGTCACGGGCAATTTCAACAGCCTGAATTAAACCACGAAAAGTCAAACGACGATCCTTGAAGCCAAAATAAGGCATCGATGAAAAACGATAAATTCCTTCTTCTGGCGTATGCTTGTCAACCTTGGGGTCCGTGGTCGTAAAAATATAGACTTGGTGGCCTTGGGCCTCCAAAGCATTTTTTAAGGTTTGAATTGAGGTGGCGACACCGGAAACCTGTGGAAAATAAGTATCCGTAAATAAGCCAATTTTCATAGGAATCTCCATTGCTCATTGCTTGCCCGTGGGCATAATACTTTTAGTATACCATCTCGCTGAGACCGTTCCAAATCTTGCTCCAGCAAGAAATCATCATTTTGGACCACTGCAGTCCTTATTCAAAGACCATTTGATTCGTATAAAGTTCAGCGTAGAAGCCGTTTTTCTTAATCAATTCCTCATGAGAACCACGCTCGATGACTTGGCCATCCTTCAAAACAACAATTTGGTCAGCAGATAAGATTGTCTTCAGACGGTGCGCAATTACAAAGGAAGTTCGGTTAGCCATAACGTTGTCCATTGCCTCTTGAATTTTTGCCTCGGTCACTGTATCAACGTTTGATGTTGCTTCGTCCAAGATTAACAAAACTGGATCCGTTAAGATTGTCCGAGCAATCGAAAGGAGCTGCTTTTGCCCACTGGAGAAAAGATCTTTTTCAGGAGAAATTTGTGTATCATATTGGTCCGGTAAGGACATAATAAAGTCGTGAATGCGGGCTTGTTTAGCGGCCTCTTGGACTTCTTTTAAGCTGGCATCCGGCCGACCATAGCGAATATTATCCATGATTGACTTGGAAAAGATAACTGATTCCTGCAAAACAATCCCAACTCGATCACGCAGGGAATAAAGGTCAAAGTCTTGTAACTTGGTCCCATCATAGGTAATTTCACCACCTGAAAGATCATAGAAACGATTTAAAAGGTTCATCACAGTCGTCTTACCAGAACCCGTTGGCCCAACCAAAGCAACCATCTGTCCCTTTTTGACCGTAATTGAAACATCCTTTAAAATTTGTCGATCAGGATTGTAAGCAAAATCAACATGCTTCAAAGCAATTTCATCCTTTAATGGACCAGCAATCTTTTTCCCGTTATTAACTTCATCGTCTTCCTCTTCAACTTCCGTAATCCTGTTAGCACCCGTTACGGCCAGTTGCAGGGCATTATAAATAGTCGTCAATGAAGTAATTGGTTGAAACAACTGCTGTGAGTAGTTAACAAAGACAACAACCAAGGCCAAACCCGAGGCCTTGTCCATGCCATTATGCAAAACTAACCACGAACCAAAGAAAATCACAATCGCTAAGTTAAGCAAAGAGAACCCCTGCATCAAAGGATTTAACAGGCCAGAATAGAACTGTCCCTTTTGACTAGCTACTCGGACCTGATCGTTAAACGGCTCGAACTTTTCAATTGAATCCGCTTGGCGGCCTTCCGTCAACAGAACAGTTTGCCCTGCCAACTGTTCATTAATATAACCGTTCATATCAGCTGTCGCCGCCTGCTGGTGGTTAATTTGAACTTGAGCATATTTAGCAATCAGTAAGGCACCAATAATGGCAATTGGCGTTGAGGCTAAGGTTACCCACGCCATCGTTGCTGATTTGGCAAACATCATCCAAATCACACCAGCAAAAAGCAACGCTTGAGAGAAAATCTGAAAAACGGCGTTATTCATCGCCGTAAAAATATTATCTAAATCAGAAGTAAAGAGTGATAAAACCTTTCCGTCCTGGTGGGTATCAAAGTAGCGCACCGGCATTTTTTGAAGCTTGCCAAACAAGCCACGCCGCATCACACCCACTGAATCAGACGAAATTTTGGCAGTCATGAGACCTGAAATTAGCAAGGCAAATTCGGTCAACACATAAAAAGCAATCATGGAAAAAACGGCCACATAAAAGTCATGTAAGGAACCATGACCCCCAGGCGTGAGCGAGGCAACCAAATAATCAGTCAAGGACGAAATGGCATCCCCTAAATAAAGCGGTGCCTTAATTTGTGCATAAGTTGCCACTAAAATTAAAAGCAACGAAATAAACAAAGCTCGCCAATATTGCTTTAAATTTTTAACAAAGTAAGCAAGTGCTGTTTTGATTTCAGCCATGGTTGTCCTCCTTTGCTTTTTGACTTTGGTAAATATCTTGATAAATTTCAGACTGCTCGAGTAGTTCTTGGTGCGTTCCTGCACCAACAATCTGCCCCTGATCGATGACTAGAATCTGATCTGCATGGATAATGGAAGCAATCTTTTCAGCAATAATCACCTTAGTGGTTGCCACAAAGTCCTTGGCTAATGCTTCTTGAACCAACTTTTCTGACCGGGCATCCAAGGCCGAGGTTGAATCATCCAAGATTAACAAACTCGGATTTTTAACAAGGGCTCTCGCCAACGACAACCGTTGCTTCTGCCCACCAGAAAGGTTAGAAGACCTTTCAGACACTTCTTGACCAAAGCGGTCAGGATATTGGTTAATAAATTCACTGGCCTGAGCCTGGTCGGCTGCCTTTTCTAAATCAGCCAAACTGGCATCAGGACGCCCCATCTTTAAGTTGTCTTCAATCGTGCCGGAAAACAAGACTGGCTTTTGCAAGACAATTGATAGGTTTTGATGCAGCGTTT
This sequence comes from Fructobacillus sp. ESL1096, assembly GCF_058511985.1. NCBI lineage: Bacteria > Bacillati > Bacillota > Bacilli > Lactobacillales > Lactobacillaceae > Fructobacillus > Fructobacillus sp. ESL1096. Next base: position 1,016,668 of record NZ_CP196400.1, on the reverse strand, counting down.
CTTGGTCGATGGTTTGTAAATCTTGGCCATCAATGTCAATCTGACCCGCACTCGGCTGATACAAACGGGCTAACAACAGTGCCAAAGTTGACTTGCCGGACCCGGTCGAACCAACGATGCCAAGCGTTTGACCAGCGGGAAGGTTAAAGGAAATATCGCGCAAAACCTGTTTGTCATCATTTGGATAGGCAAAGGAAAGATTGCGAACAGTAATCACCCCATTCAACCGCTTAACCGCTCCAGTTTCAGCATTGGCATGGATATTAATGGTACTGGGCTCGGCCATCACCGCCCCAATACGCTTCAAAGAAACCAAACCGCGGGAAACCATGTTGGAAACCATCCCCATCATCAGCAAGGAGAACAAAATCTGATTTAAATAGGTGATAAAAGGTGTAATTTTTGCCAATTCATCGGGATTCTTCAAAATTGTTTGCGAAACCAAAAGTAAAGCCGCAGCGATGGCAATATAGGAAATTAGCATATAAACCGGCAGCATTAATGAGAAAATATAAGAAATCTTTTGGTTTAAATCAGTCAATTCCTTAGTACTAGCTGCAAAGTTATCTTCTTCCTGCTTTTCTTGGTTAAAGGACTTCACGACGCGGACGGCTGAAAGGCTTTCTTGGGTAAGAGTGTTGTTTTTGTCCAAGATATGTTGGAACTTACCAAACAAACCACCCATTTTGCCAAAAATACGTCCAGTTGCCAACATGATTAAAATAATCATCAAAACAATTACCCACCAAAGACTAGGCATGGTCCAAATGGCCAACACCAAGCCACCGACAAACAAAATTGGCACACGTAAAATAATTTGCAGCAACTGCATGGCAAACCGTTGCACCTGGTTAATATCATTGGTTAGTCGAATCACCAGGTTAGCAGATGAAAACTTTTGGATTTGTGTCAAAGAAAACGACTGAATTTTTTCGTACTCTGCTCGTCGTAAATCAGCCGCAAAACTTTGGGAAACTTGGGAAGCAAAATAGGTGCCTGAAACCCCGGCAATCATACCAACAACGGCTAGTACTAGCAGCCAAACCCCATTATGGAGAACGGCCTGTGAATTATCAGCAATAATGGCCGATAGCATCCGCTTTAAAAACTGAGGCTGCAATAATGTTGCCGTTGCCATCGTCACGACTGCTAAAACAGCGCAGGTGATTTGCTTCCAATAAGGCCTGGCATAATGTAATAATAAATTCATCAATTCTTCCTCATCACGTTTTTGGGGCAAATCAGCATTCCTTAGAATTTTTGTCCCTTTTTACTGGTAAAAAGACCCTCCCGAATTGCTGGGAGGGTCCAAGACGACTGTTTGTGTTAAAAAAAACGAGTCACGTCTTAATCTTTTGCTTCGTCCTTTGCTTCTTCAGCGGTGTTATCGTCAGACTTAGCCTCTTCAGGTTTAACAGTCCGGATAGCCGTTGCTTCAAAAGTCAAAATAACGCCTTCGGCGTCCAAATCAACAGTCTTTGCTTCTTCGTTGACAGCATCAACAACAGCATGCAAACCACCAATGGTAATCACCTTAGCACCTGGCTTCAGATTGCTGCGCATCTCTTGTTGGCGTTGTTGTTGCTTCTTGCTTGTCCGTGACATCCACCAGAGCATCACAACAATAATTAATAGAGGGAAAATGAAACTTTGCATAAAAACTTCCTTTAATTTATTTTAGTTTAAACTATTGTAACAAATTTTTAGAACAAACGCGCATTGGGTTTATTATAACCATAATCTTCCAAGACCTGCTCACGGAATTCCAAGAGTCGGTCTTCTTCAATCGCAGTCCGCATTTCTTCCATTAAGTTTAACAGGTAGCGCAGGTTATGCTCTGAGGCAATTTGCGCTCCCAGCAACTCATTGGCATTAAAGAGATGGTGTAAGTAAGACCTTGATAGGTTTTGATAAGGGCTATAAGATGGCAAATCGTATTGCGCTAAATTGCCAAACTGATTTGACCGGATGGGATTCTTTGAATAATATTCCAAATCAGGATCAATAGGTGAAAAATCATTCTTATACTTCGAATTCTTAATTACCACTCGACCGCGCTTGGTCATCAGTGTCCCCTTACGGCCGACTCGCGTTGGCAAGACACAATCAAACATGTCCACCCCGCGGATAACCGAATCAATCAAGGAGTCAGGAGCTGCTACCCCCATCAAATAACGGGGCTTATCCTCGGGTAAGATTGGCATGGTAAAGTCCAAAACCCGATTCATTTCTTTCTTTGATTCACCAACAGATAAACCACCCACGGCATAGCCTGGCAAGTCCATCTTGACCAATTCCTGAGCGGATTCAGTCCGTAAATCGCGGAAACCAGCTCCTTGGACAATTCCAAATAAAGCCTGAGTATCGGTCTTCTTGTGATACTGTTGTGCCCGGTCTGCCCAACGTAATGATCGTTGCATGGAATCCCGAATATACTCATAGGTTTCAAAATAAGGAATGGCTTCGTCCAGCTGCATCATGACATCAGAACCCAAATTGTTCTGAATGCGCATGGCCACTTCCGGCGACAAAAACATCTTGTCGCCGTTCACGTGGTTACGAAAGGTCGCCCCTTCTTCACTCAATTTACGCGAATCGGATAATGAGAAGACTTGAAAGCCGCCCGAATCGGTTAGAATGGCCTGATCCCAACCCATATACTTGTGCAAGCCGCCGGCCTCAGCAATTAACTCATCTCCGGGGCGAACCCACAAATGGTAAGTATTGGCCAAGATAAACTGGGACCCAATTTCCTTCAATGTTCGATTATTCACGCCCTTAACGGCGCCCTGAGTTCCAACTGGCATAAACATTGGCGTTTCAAAGGTTCCATGGGGAGTATGTAATCGGCCACGACGTGCACCGGTATGTTTTTCAGTATGAAGGTGTTCGTACCAAACGGCACCCTTTTGCTGTGTCATATTTCACCTACTTCAAAAATTTTCACTATTCCCATTATAGCACGGTCGATCTTGGAAACGGTTGACAAGCAAATTAGTCTGCAAAAAACAGCCCGCAAAACACCATGATTGAATGTTATGATACTATTGTAAAATTAACTCAAAGCTAAAAATAAGAAAGCTGGTTATTTGATGGAACAAAATTATATCGCTCGAATGCGGGCAAAAGTTGGTCACGAAGGCATGATTTTTCCCTCTGCCTGGGGCGTACTTTGGAATGAAAACCACGACGCTATTTTATTAGAAAAACGTGGTGATTCAAAGAATGGCTACGGCTTCCCAGGGGGGTTCTTGGAGTATGGTGAGTCACCAATGCAGGCCGTTGTCCGTGAATTTAAAGAAGAAACCAATCTCGATGTCGAAGTAGTCCGGCTCTTAGGCGTAACCAGCCACGTCACAGACAAAAATTCATGGGGCGATGCCCAAGAGACCTTGTCAATGGGCTTTGAGGTCCGCTTAGTTCCTGGTGCCAGCGCAGCTGATTTAGTTGTCGATGGTGATGAAACTTTGGCCGCCGACTTTATTCCGGTTAACCCAAGACCAGAAATGTTTGTGCCTGCGGCGGCGGAAACGCTCGAACGTGTTTTAACTGAAAATGAGACCAGTAACCAACCATGGTTACGCGAATCTTTTTCAAACAAAAAGGCCTAAGGCCTTTTTTATTTTTCCTGAAGAGCAACGGGTCGTTGCTTGACTAAGAAAAAAACGGTTGTCACAGTCTGAATAAATCAGCCCCAATCAACCTTAATCTCCCTGACCAAACTATGGTACCGGCAACTTTCAATATTTAAATTTATTTTTTAGTTAATCGCCCTGCTTTTGTATAATATTTTTAAATAATGGTCGTTATTTTAAAATTATGATATAATCTTGGTGCTAGGAACCTGGTGGCAGTGTCCTTATATGAATACTTGTCTTAATTCCTACTTCTATTGTTCGACATTGGGTAAACAGGATTCTTTCGTGTAATCAATGAGTTCCTAACTATATTTCTAGCACGTTTCCCAAAAAATGCATTTTTTATTCCGACCTGTTTACCGTTCCATTAATTCTTTCACTGCCACCAAGTTACTAGCCAACCTTTGGACTGGAAATCCCAGTCCTTTTTTGATACTAAAATTTTCCGCTCTTTTTGCTGCTGACGTCCTCGCACTTTTTTCTTTTAACCAACTCCTACCCTGCATTTTTTGGCAAAGACTGGTAGACTACTAATAATTAGTGTCATTCTGTTTGAAGGTTCATCTCCTGAACCTCCGCAAACCCTGCTCGGTTTTGTTAAATCTTTTATTTGAAAGCTGGTTTTTTCATGATTGCAATTTTCTATGGTTTCCTAATTGGCTGCTTTGTTACCTTAATTGGTGGTGGGGGTGCCACTTTTTACCTTGGAGTGCTAACCTCGACTTTAGGGATGTCGACTGTCGTCGCTGTCCCAACTTCGCTCTTAATTGCCGTCTTCGCCCTTTTTTCAGGCATGATAACACAATGGCGGTTAAAGAATATCGAAAGTAAACTTGGAAATCGATTAATTATAGCCGGTATTCCAGGCATTATCATCGGTACCGCCGTCTCCCGGTTCATTCCCGTCACTGTTTACAATCTCGGCGTCGGAATCTTGTTGACTGGGATGGGCTTGATTGTGGTCATCAAAAATTTCCGTAAGAAAAAAGAGAACGCAAAGTCCAATGAGAATAGTAAAGTCGCACCAGTCTTTGGACTAATTTCCGGCCTGATGGTTGGTTTTGGCGGCCTATCAGGTGGCTCGGCCACCGTAGCGGGCCTTTCGATTATGAACGTGCCTGCAGTCAAGGCTGCTGGTACCACAACCTACGTTCTGTGGGTTTTAGCTGTCGTCGGGCTCATCAGCCACTTACTAAGTGGCGGTCCTATTTCTTGGACAGCTGGCCTTTATCTGATGATTGGTGGTGTGGCGGGTTCAATTCTGACACCCCTTGTTCTAAAACAATTTGATCCAAAAAAGATTAACAAGTTCTTATCGCCCTTCATTGGCTTTGTCATTATGTACTTTGGTATTCGTTTGTTCTTTTAAAAAGATAAAAAGGAAACAACTAGTCAGGCTTCTCCCTGACTAGTTGTTTCCTTTTTTGTTTCACTTATTCAAACAAACACCTAATAAAAAAACAAGTTGATTGTTAATTCATGGTTAGACCACCATCAACTGTAATGCACTGACCCGTCACGTTATTGGATAATCTTGAAGCTAGATACAGAGCTGTTCCAGCCACATCTTCTGGAATGGTTAACCGTTTCGTTGCCGAGAGAGCCAACAACCGCTCACGCACGTCATTACCAGTAGCACTGCTCGAATCGGTCGGATAAGTCAGCCCAGGTGCAATTGTGTTCACGCGGATACCAAATGGCCCAAGATCTTTGGCTAATGCCCGCGAATAGCCTAATAAAGCAGCCTTCGCAGTAATATAATCGTGGTAAGGAACCATTGGCTGTTGAACAAGGTTACTGATCATCTGAATAATTCGACCGTCCTGGTTCGCCTTTAACAAAGGTAGGGCAGCCCGGTTGACATTGTAAGCTGCCTTGACTGCCCCCTCAAATTGTTCCTGATAGTCACTCCAAGGCATCGATTCCACCTGATGACGGTTTTTTGGATTAAAACTGTAGTGTCTTAGGGCATTATTAACAACAATATCCAAACCTGCAAAATTATCAGCAATCATCGTCATCATATCCTGAACTGCCTGGTCATCACAAACATTGGCAGCCATCGCGACCGCTTGTCCTCCGGCTGTCTGGATTTCTTGCACAACTGCATCCGCTTTTTCCTGATTTTTCAAGAAATTGACGATAACAAGTGCTCCCTCAGCAGCAAATTTTTTAGCAACGGCAGCACCAATGCCCCGGCTAGCCCCAGTCACCAGTGCGACTTGATTTTCTAATAACATCTTTACCACTCCACATCTGTATCTAAGTGTTCAGCCAGACTTTCTGCACTTGGCTCAATATCTGTAAACCGCAACAAATCTAATATATTAAAACGACCATCATGGTGCCAACCAGGTCGTGCCCGAGTCATCTCCCCTAAGGCGGTAATCCGGCACAAACCCGCTTGGCCCAAAGTATCCGTGATTGGTAACAGACGTTTTGGTGCGACAGCGATACCGGCAGTTTGTAAGTACTGCTGGTAGGGTCTTAAGTAAATCGGCACAGTCAGTAAATTATCAACGGCCACCACATGCACAAACCGATTTAATGGCGAACTGATGAAGATGGGTTGATCATGGTAAACAACGGTCCAATCTGTCTTTTGCGGACTAGAATAGACTGTCAAGCTGTGATCAGCGATTGCTTCCAATTGAAATTGTGCCCTTAAGCGGTTAATGGCTGTGGCTTGTTGGTCATCCAGGTCCGCCCGAGGCCACCGTTGTTGTCTGCTTGCCAAATCAGCTGCTAACGCACTAGCAAAGTCCTTTGGTGACAGAGAACCACCGCGTTCAACGAAAATACACTGCGGCGACAGGCAGCTTTGCTGGTCATAAATCGCTACGTCCGCACCCGCCCGATTAACGGTACCTTGATACCGATCGGTCGCCAACGCCTCTTGACCAACCAGAGCAAAACTGATTTTATAGCCAAAATGCAAAAATAAATGGCCAGCTGGCACCAATGTCTGAACATTCTTCACCGATTGATCCGAGCCATAGGCAATCGTAGCCTCTGTCCCAGCCGCAGCCGCTTTCTCAACTGACTTCTTGCTACCACCTTTCCAAGGAAAGATTGCCAAGCAACCCGCCAATCTGGGTTCCACTGCTAATAAACTTTGGCCAAAGAGCACCGGGAAAAGCGGCTCAGCAAAGGAAGTTTTCCCAAAGCTAGCTGATTTTACCAACAGTGTCATTACGAGCGGCCAAACCTGGAGACCAGGAATATTACCGGAAAAAACGTGAAAGCTTGTTTGGGGACCATAAGCCTTGGTTAGGCTTCCGGATGCTTGTGGCTGAAAAGCATCCAAAATTGCTGGGTTTGCCAATTCCGTATTTAAAAAGCGACGTAACTCTTTGGCACGAAACAGGCGCATATACCGCCTAATTTCCAAGTTAATCGTTTCCTCACTGTATCCCGTGATAATCGGTAATAACTTTAGTGCCAACTGGCGCTCATTGTACTCCGGGTCCATCCATTTTTCGGCGGCAGTACTAATCATCAGAATGATTTCTTCGACCGAAAGTTGACTTAAAAAAGCCTGCTGATGGTCTTTCAACGTCTTGATGGTTTCTTTGACTTCTTGTTCTGTCAAATCAGGATACTGTAAATCATAGCGTTGCTTACCCACCGAAATCGACCAGGTTTTCAATCGATTAAATTGACTCTCATTTGGCGCAAGAAACAAGTTGATTTTGGTTGTCTCTCCTTCTTTAGCCATTGTATCCTCTTTCATGCTTGATTGGCTTGCAGTAGTTGATCAACAGAAATTGAGCACCCCTTTGACTCCGCCCCAGCAATCCGACCAAGCAAAGTAAAGCCGACGTCATCCTGTACGGCTAAATCTTCCGTTAAGATGCCCAAGCATGAGTTCCAGTTCGAAAGGTCATAATAGGCCAAGACACCTTTTTGTCCGGGCGCAACAGGCGCCAAGGTATCGGTATCTAAAATCCTGACGCGAACCCAAGCTGGTGTTTGCTTACTATAAATTAGGTCCAAACCCTGGTTGAGCCGCCACAAATTTTGGTCATAGCACTGTGAACTGATTTCCGTCATGCCATACATATTCAAATAATAGTCACGACCAATACCGAAGGCCGCTTCCAAATCAGCTAGTAGCTGGTCTTCGCTAACTTGACGCGATTGGCCCTTGAAACCACCGGTATCAAAAATTCGACTTTTTTCAGCCAGGTGAAAGACCAACTGGTGCTTTTGTAGGTAATCCAAAAAATGGACGTAGGAAAAACTTGCGCCAAGCAGCATCACGGGACGGTGATCAATTTCTGCCGCCGTTAAAGCAGCGACCACGCCCTGATAATCAATCCCGTCTGCATCGACATAGGATCTGCTGTGTTGGTCACCAAATTCGGTAATGGCGCGACTGACATAATGAGCCAAAGAAGAATTGTCAAGGTGCTTTTCATCCGGAAATAGGCCAATAATAGTGATTTGATCAACGTCCGGGAGGACATACTGCTTGAAAGATACTTTCATTGACTCATTCCAAACAGCAAAAGTCGGATGGTAGCTATGGCTACGGTGGGTCTTATCCGTTGTCCCACTTGACATAAAAACAGCTTCGCCCGCCGTGATCGGCGTTGTCGACAGCGTTAACTGCTTGTATCCCTGAATCGGCATTAATGGTACTTCTTGCCACCGATGTACCATTAGCGGACTTTTTCGTTGTTGTTGCGCATATTTTTTATAGGGTAAATTATGGTCAAATTGGTATTGAAATAAATCGAGGGCCAACTGATTGAAATCCTCATCACTTTCATGGTGGCCGTCCATGACTTGGTGTTGGTCAATAAAACTCAGAATTTCTTTTTGAATTGCAGCAACCGAATCACTCATGGTTCTTTTTCCCTCCAAAAAATCCTGGTACAACAATTAATAGAACATGCAGGGTCACAATCGACAGAGCACCGACTAAAATACTATTTGAAAAGAGCGACTGATAAATACCCGAAAATCCTTTTGCATAAGATGGCAGGGCAATGGCCAGCAACAAAGACAGACCAATACTCATCCGAGTAGCTTCGCCTTTATCAGCCTGCTGCAGGGTTGCAAAGCCCGTCGTTAACAAGGTTGCCGCTGCCGGCAAAAACATCCCACCGATAACGGGTGCTGGGGTCAAAGCGAGTACTGCTGCAAACTTGGGCACAAATCCTAGTAAAATTAGTAATCCCCCGGCCAATAGAATGGGCTTGCGAGAATGCACTCCCGTCAACTTCATGACTCCTAAGTTTTGGGCAAAAGCTGTGGTTGGAAAACCGCCAATCAAAGAAGAAAGCATTGAGCCACCCGCTTCACCTGCAATTCCACGACTAATACGCTTTGCACTTAATTCTTCTTTGGTAACATCTGCAGAGGCTTCATAAACGCCCAAAGCTTCAATCACTGCCACTAAATAAGCGATGAAGAAGGTCAGAAAAATGGCCCAATTAAAACGAAATAGTCCATAAGGAAACAACCGTGGTAGGCCAAAAAACGGTTGACTTTGCACGCTTGACAAGTCAATCATCCCCAGGCTGGCCGCCAAAAGATTACCAACCACAAGGGCCAGCAAAAAGGAAAACTTGCGCCAGTAACCTCGGCCAAACAACGATCCTAAGACGACAATCAAAGTGGTTGTAATGGCCACCAGAAGAACGTTTGGCGATGCAAAACCTTTTGTGCCAGGCGTCCCCCCTAGTAATTCTGACATTGTAAAACTTGAAAGCGAAATGCCAACCAAAAAAATAATGGTCCCGTTAATCGCAGGTGTCAATTTCTTAGCTAAGCGATGAACCCAGCCAAATAAAGACATCAGCAAAACAATAAAGCCACTGAGAAAGACGGCACCACCGGCAGCTGGCAAACCACCGGTTTTACCAGCACTAATCATGAGGGCGTCAAAGGCCGCTGAAGGCCCTTGCACAATCGGCAGCCGTGCTAATTTTGAAGCCTGCAAAATCGTTACCAGACCAGATGCCAAAAAAATGGCACTAATCAAATTCGTCGACAAGGCTAACGAGAGGCCCGCGGCTGAAGCAACAAAAATCGGATCAAGCCAGACATTGGAAACAAAGATGTGTTGGAGACTAATCAATATCGTCTGACTAGTACTCAATGGAATCTCTTCCGGGGAACTTTCTTGCTGCTGATGGTTCTGTTGAATCATTTTTTTCTCCTAAAATTTAATTCATCAATCCACCCTGAACAGTCTTTACCAGCAAAAGAAAAAGGTTGAATTCATGATGAATTCAACCTCAACCGAAAAGTCCCAAAAAAGACCCCTTGTTATCAATATTAGTTGCATTCCTACGCTGGTATTAACCAGATCAGGTACATAGGGTCTAAGACATTTCTGTCTAATCTCAGCGTGATGCTCCCCTTGCGAATTAATTAATTTTTTTCAGTATAACATGAAATTCGATATTAGAACAAATATAATCAACTTTGTTTAATCAAATTCGAAACTGTTCCACGAATAGTAGCAGCCAAAGCGCTGGTCAAAAAAGTTAGGCGAAATGCACCACCAGCAACAACCTCAATCTTGGTAGCAATCACTAGGCCATTTTACTTGTTGGTAACGGCACTCAATTTTGACCAATTCATTTAGCATTCCCAACCGACACACCATCAACAGCAGCGCTGATTTCTTTAGCGTACGCCTGTAACTTTGCTGGTGCTTTGTGACCATTTTCAGCGACAATCTGGACGCAGGCTGAGCCAATAATAACCCCATCGGCCAAATCAGCCATTGCCTGGGCCTGGTCAGCGGTATGTACACCAAAGCCAATAGCCACCGGCACATTCGTTACCGCTTTAATTTGCCCGACAACTTCTGCTAAATTAGCAGCAAAGGATTCACGGGTTCCCGTTACGCCTAAAGAAGAAACCAAGTAGATGAAACCGGTCGCCTCTTTGGCAATCAGCGCAATGCGCTCACCAGACGTCACTGTAATCAACGGAATCAAATCCAGCCCATGCTTGTCAGTAAAAGAAACTAACTCTCCTCGTTCTTCATAGGGCAAATCGGGGATAATCAGGCCATCGACACCGAATTTTTCACAGTCGGCGGTAAAACGTTCATAGCCATACTGGAGAACAACGTTCAGGTACACCAAGAAAACCAGAGGCACCGCTGTTTGCAGACGAATTTCCTTCACCGCCGTAAAAATCACTTCAATTGGTAAATCAGGGTCACGCAAAGCCCGCAAATCGGCCGCTTGAATAACGGGACCGTCGGCGACTGGATCCGAAAAAGGAATGCCAATTTCAACAATATCGGCCCCGCCCTTTGCCAAAGCCACGACATTTTTCACAGTCGTCTCCATGTCAGGATCATTGGCGGTGACGAAGGCAATAAAATTTTTATGATTCGTAAAGCTTTGACTAATTTTACTCATGAATTTCAACCCCCCGGTACTTGGCAATTGCGGCAACATCCTTGTCCCCCCGGCCAGATAGTGTGCAGACAATGACCTGGTCCTTAGGTAACGTTGGCGCTAATTTTTGCACATAGGCCACAGCATGACAGCTTTCAATAGCGGCAATAATCCCCTCTTGCTTGGCAATGTATTCAAAGGCAGCCACGGCCTCATCATCTGTAATACCGACGTATTGGGCACGGTGCTCGGCTGCTAATGCTGCGTGTTCTGGCCCAACACCCGGGTAATCGAGCCCAGCCGAAATCGAATAGACCGGATTGATTTGGCCACTATCATTTTGCAAAAAGAGTGACTTCATGCCGTGAAAGACACCTAAGCGACCCTTTTCGATAGTAGCCGCCGTCAAATCAGTATCAACGCCCTTGCCGGCTGCTTCTACCCCAATCAACTCAACTTCAGCATGGTTAATATAATGGGCAAAACTACCAATGGCATTGGATCCGCCACCAACGCAGGCGATGACCTTATCGGGCAAACGTCCCAATTGGTCTTGAATTTGTTGCTTGGATTCCTGGCTGATCACACTTTGAAAATCACGGACTATCTCCGGATAAGGATGGGGGCCGGTGGCCGAACCCATCACATAAAACGTATCCTCAGGCCGGGCCGCAAAGCCCTGCAAGGCAGCATTAATGGCATCCTTCAACACCATTGATCCGGAAGTCACGGCGTGGACTTTGGCCCCAAGGAGTTCCATCCGATAAACATTCAACCGTTGGCGATCCGTGTCCTCCTTGCCCATAAAGACTTCGCACTCCAGACCAAACAAGGCAGCAATCGTAGCCGTTGCTACCCCGTGTTGTCCCGCTCCTGTTTCGGCTATTAAGCGTTTCTTGCCCATTTTCTTAGCTAACAGTGCCTGGCCAATGACATTGTTAATCTTATGGGCCCCCGTGTGGTTCAAATCCTCACGTTTAAAATAAATTTGGGCGCCACCAAGGTCAGCCGTCATGTTTTTGGCATAGTACAACAACGATGGTCGGTTGGCATAATTAGCCAATAGGTCAGCCAATTCCGCCTGAAAATCAGGGTCGGCCTGGGCTTCCTGGTAAACTGCAGCCAACTTATTTAACTCATTCATCAAAGTTTCCGGTACATATTGGCCGCCATACTCTAAAAACCGACCACCCTGCTTCTTTGTCTTGTATTCTGCTTCCATTACTTTCTCTCCTCTTGATGGGCAATGGCTACCAGTGCCAACATCTTTTTTAGGTCTTTATGCCGGTTGGTTTCCGCCCCAGTACTCACATCAACGCCAGCAGGCTGATAAACCTGCAGTAAATCGCTTAAATTATCAGGGCGAATCCCGCCAGCCACAAATAGGTGGTTCGGGGCCAAACCAGCTAACCGCTGCCAATCTAATCGTTGACCAGAGCCAGCACCAGCATCAACCATTAAAAAATCAATTAGGTCAAAATTACTAACTGATTGTTCTTGCAAACTGCCACTAAAATTGGCTAACTGCCGATTGCGATCTAGACCTTCTTCCAAACCGCCATTGTCTGCTTGTGGCCGACACCACCGAAGCTGATTTTGCCAACTCTTGGCCTGGTCAATGGCATCATCACCCACCAGGGCTTGGATAATTGGTACGCCTGCCATTTCCAACCGCCGGACCTCATCAATTGGTCGCCGGCCATGGAGCTGAATCAGCTGAATCGTCCCCATTTCAACCAATTCCAAAATCATTTCCACCGGTTCAGCAACAAAGACACCAACCAATGGAATCGACTCATAAAGCGTCGTGCGCACTACTAAAGCTTCCGCTTTCGTAACCTGGTGGCGACCTGGAGCAAAGACGACTCCTGCAAAATCAGGGCGGGCCTCGTTGGCCATCAGGGCCTCTTTTTTAGTCATCAAGCCACAAATTTTAATCTTAGTCATGGGTTTGCTCCCCCAATCCGGCTTCAATGAAAGCTTTTGGACTAGCCGCCTTCATCAAGGCCTCTCCGATCAGCACACCATTGATTCCTAAGGATTGTAGGTGTGCAATATCTGCCGGACTTTGCACGCCACTTTCGGCAATAAAGGCAACAGAATCGGGCACCAAATTAAAGAGCCGCTGGCTGTTATCAAAGGAGACTGTAAAATCCTTTAAATTGCGATTATTAACCCCAATCAGCTTGGCACCAACGGCCAGCGCTCGACTAATTTCATCTGCATCATGTGCCTCGACTAACACGGCCAGTCCCAGACTCTCAGCCAAGTTCAAATAGACTTGCAAGTCTAGCGGAGATAAAATCGCCACAATCAGCAAAATAATTTTTGCGCCCGCAACCTTTGCCTGATAAATCATGTAGGGGTCGATGACAAAGTCCTTTCGCAAAACTGGAACGGTTACCTTGGCCGCAATCTCAGCCAAATAGTCTAATTTGCCCAAAAAGTAATCCGGCTCGGTTAAGACAGAAATGGCCGTTACGCCGGCTTGATCATAGGTTTGAGCAATTTCTTGATAAGGAAAATCAACCGCAATCAAACCCCTGGAGGGTGAGGCTTTCTTGACCTCGGCAATCACGTGAATCCCTGGTGCTAGAAAACGGTCGTAAACAGCTTGCGGGTCAATCACCGGCAGAGCCTCTGTCTGAGCTTTCAAAGTCGCTAATGACACCGCTACTTTTTCTTTTACTAGCCGGCTTTTCGTGGCGGCCACTAAATCATCTAAAATCATTCAACGGCCTCCGCAGTGCTTATCCTTGCAAGCAAATCAGCTACCCGACCACTATCGAGGGCCTCCTGCGCTAATATCACCCCCTGTTCAATCGAGATAGCTGGATTGACGGCATTGAGACCAATGGCCGCATTTAAAACCACGATATCACGCTTGGCTCCCCGTTCTTCACCGGCTAAGATAGTCCGAGTAATGGCTGCATTCTCCTGGGCTGTTCCGCCCACAATTTCTTCTTTGGTTGCCCGCTTCAAGCCAAACTCCTCTGGGATAATCGTTTGGAACTGAACCTTATCACCCCGCAATCGTACTAACTTAGTTGGTGCTGAGATTGAAGCTTCATCGAGGCCATCCGTTCCATACAAAATATTGGCTGACTGTACACCGAGTTGGTGCAAAACCTGAGCCATCGGTTCCAACAGCGCCCCATCATAGACACCCAAAACCATTTGCTTTGGTTCGGCTGGATTGGCCAAGGGACCTAAAACATTAAAAATGGTTGGGATGCCCAAACTGCGGCGAACAGGGGCAACATACCTCATTGCTTGATGGTACTTTTGGGCAAAAAGAAAGGTAAAGTGCTGATCTTTTAGTAGCTGCTCGGCCTGGCCAACCTCCTGGTTAATTGGAAATCCCAGGGCCTCGAGAACATCGGCAGCACCACTTTTTGAAGAAGCAGCGCGGTTCCCGTGCTTGACCACATCATAACCAAGACTAGCAATGACCAAACCCGCCGTCGACGAAATGTTAAAGGAATTAGAATGGTCACCGCCGGTACCAACGATGTCCAGGGCCGCTGCTTGTTTAGGAAATTCCAGGGCCGCTTGCCGCATTGCTTGGGCTGCCCCAGCAATTTCAGCGGCCGTTTCCCCCTTGGCTGTTAATGCCGTCAAAAAAGCGGCAATCTGATTTTCTTCTGCTTGGCCGGTCATAATCTCACTAATAACCTCGGCTGACTCATCGAAGGTTAAGTTTTGCTGTTGGCTGACTTTTTGAATGGCTGGTTTAATCATGGTTGCTCTCTCCCGTATAAGCTAAAAAATTAGTAAAAATTTGTTTGGCGGCCGCTTGGTCCGTCATAATCGATTCGGGGTGAAATTCGACTCCGTAAACGTGGTTTTCTTCATCGGCAACTGCCTGAACGGTCCCATCGTCGGCCTGGGCGGTCACGGTTAAGTGATTGGGAATGGTGGCTGGATCAATCATCAAGGAATGGTAGCGTCCAACTGTAAAAGTGGTCGGGCACCCGGCTAAGATACCCGACAACTGCTTTCCCTGCTGGTGAATCAGGCTGGTCTTCCCGTGCATCAACGGGGCCGTAACAATCTTGGCACCATAGACCTCGCCAATTGCCTGATGGCCAAGGCAAACACCAAGAACAGGTACCCGACCGATAGCAGCTGCCAGAACGGCATTGAGGTTCCCGGCCTGATTTGGCCGACCCGGTCCCGGTGATAAAATCAGTCCCATTAACGTTGGTTCATCTAGGTCCTCAACTCTTACCTGATCATTTTTAACCACCTTGATGGTCTGCTTGGTCAACTTGCCAATTTCCTGGTAGAGGTTATAGGTAAAGCTGTCATAATTATCAATTAGTAATAGCATCGGATGCCGCCTCCTTTGTAACCAAATCCAACATTAACCGGCTTTTATTTTCAAATTCTCGGTACTCTTCCGCTGGGCTGCTATCGGCCACAATCCCAGCACCGGCCTGGACGACCAGGTTTTGCTTTTTTTGGTAGGCTAAGCGAATCCCAATACTGAAGTCGAGGTCGCCATCAAAACCAATCGTTCCAATACCACCACCGTAAATGCCACGCTTGCGGTTCTCCAACTGATTGATAATCTGCATGGCCGAAATCTTAGGTGCTCCGGATAACGTTCCCGCTGGCAAGGTTGCTTTTAGAATGTCGATGGGAGTTAAATCAGTCTGAACTTGGCTTTCAATTGTTGAGCCAAGGTGCATCACATTTGGAAAATAAAGCAGGTGGCGCAGCTTCGTAACGGCGACCGTGCCAAATTGGCTCACTCGACCCAAATCATTGCGACCCAAATCAACTAGCATATTGTGCTCCGCGAGTTCTTTTTCGCTGTGCTGCAGTTCCTGGGCAAAAAATTGGTCCTCTTCTGCTGTTTTCCCCCGCCGTCTCGTACCCGCTAGCGGATATGAGAACAATCGGTCCCCGGTCTTTTTAATTAAGGTTTCTGGTGAGGCACCGGTTGCTTGGTAGTCACCGTTATGAAAGTAGAATTGGTAGGGTGATTGGGGCCCACCCTGTAACCTGGTAAAAACACCCAGCAAGAGTTGCTGATTATTAGTTTTCGCCAGGTAAGGATTGGATAAAATCAGCTGAAAGATATCACCAGCATGAATATGTTCTTTCGTTTTTTGAACCCGATCGCTGAAGGCTGTCCGCGTCAATTGATTGGTAAAAGTTAGTGCTGACTGGCTTTTGGCCTCATCACCCTGAAGCAGCTCTTGATTTGAGCTAACCTGGTTTTCCAGCTCGGCAGTTGCCAAATCATTTTCCTGAATTTGGTCCATCATTTCACCAGCCCGGTTCGCCAAATCATTTAACTTTTGTTGAACCTGATCGAAGTCGGTCGACAACCTTTCGGACGGTACCGTTTGGCTTAAAATCAATTCCTTGGTCTCGTGACGATAATTGGCAACCACCTTTGGTAAAAATAATTCGAAGTCCGCTAAACCAAGATCGTCTTGGGCTGGCGCTAAGTGAACATCAGGATGGTAACGGACAAAATCATAAGCAAAATAGCCCATTAGTCCGGCCACAAAGGGGATGGCGTCTGTCACCTTGGGAATTTGATACTGGTGATAAAGCTGATTTAAAAAGGCAATTGGATCACCCTGGGCGGTTTCGACCGCACCATCGGCACTCATTACTTGGATTTGGCCATCACGACCGGTAATCGTTTGCTCAAGTGAGAGGAAAAAAGTGGTCACACCCTCGCGTTGAAAGATCATCGTCTGATTCTTGGTTGTCCCCAGTTCCTGCATGAGCAATTCTGGGTCAAAATTACTGATTCTTTTGCTAACAATCACTGGCAGGAAGGGATATTCTTGGCCATATTGCTTTAGGTCTAATTGTTTCAACTTTTGGTCACCTCGTTTCATTTTTTCAACTAAAAAATCCGCCCATAACAACGCAATCTATGCTTTGTTAAGGACGGATTCTCTCCGCGGTGCCACCTTAATTAGGCCAAAAAACTCATTTTTCAACAAAAAAGTCAATGAAAAAAGGTCTTTAGCCCCTCCTTAGCGAGATACTAACATATCCCCGACAACTGACGTATGCCTGACGTTTCCCGTACTTGAGCAAATGCTCTTTCAGCGGAACCCTCCGTGGTCCATTTAACTGCCTGCGTTCCCATCGCCTTCCCAGCATCGGCGACTCTCTTAGCGTGCACAACAATCTTGATCTCCACATCATTGGTTTTTATGGACGAACTATTTAATTGCCCTCAGTTTAATCACAAAATGAAAAAGTGTCAAGAAAAAATGAGGATTATTTTCATTTTTATGATTAAAAAATAAATCAATCCAAGAAATAGCAACTATTAAACGACTTTTTTCTTCTTATATAGCGGATTATTTAAGCATTAAAGAAAATCAAGCAAACAAGATAAAAATGAGAAAAAGATGATAAAAAATCTTGCAAAAACATTTTTCCTGTGTTTTAATTAAAGCAACTTAACGGAAAGGGATTCCAACAATGAAAAAATCATCAGCACAAATGATGAGTCGTTATTATGGCTTTTATTACTTTAGATAGCACGTCCAATTCTCGATGCGGACGTGCTCAAGCGTCCGCATCTAGGTAATAAAGCCATCTTTGTGTTGGCCGACTAGATGTAACACCTAGTCGGTAATCGATGGCAACCATGATGGAATTTTTTCTTTCTCACTGTGAGCAATCAGCCGACTAGGTCTTTACCTAGCCGGCTTTTTTATTTCAATCAGAAAGGAAGAATCATATGACAAGAATTGATGGACACACCTACTTAATTGGCTTGATGGCCTACCCCATCCGCCATTCTATGTCACCAACCATGCATAACACCGCCTTTGAGGCTTTGAACCTAAACTTTGTTTACCTGGCTTTTGATGTACCAGAGGAAAAACTCAAGGATGGCGTCGCTGCTATCCGCACCCTCGAGATGCGGGGGTCTAACGTTTCAATGCCCAATAAACAGGCCATCATCCCCTACTTAGACAAGCTCGATATCTCAGCTGAGCTAAACCAGGCCGTCAACACTGTGGTCAACGATCACGGAATCTTAACCGGTTACACCACCGACGGCGTTGGCTTCGTCACTGATTTAAAGAAAAAAGGCCATGAAGTCGCCGGAAAAAAGATGGTCTTGATTGGTGCCGGTGGTGCTGGAACCCCGATTGCAACCCAGTCGGCCCTCGATGGCCTCAGTGAAATCAGAATCTTCAACCGTCACGACGGGCGGTTCGGCCACGCACAAGAAACCGTCGACATCATCAATCAAAAAACGAATTGTCAGGCAAGCCTAACTGACCTGGCTGATCAAGGCGCTTTGCAAGAAGCCCTCGCTTGGGCCGACATCTTCTGTGATGCAACCGGCGTTGGCATGAAGCCATTGGAAGACCAAAGCCTCGTCACAGACCCGACCTGGTTCAAAAAAGACTTGGTCGTTTACGACACAGTTTATGCCCCAAGAGAAACCAAGCTCATGACCATCGCCAAGAATGCCGGCGTTGCCCATGTTTACAATGGCTTGGGTATGATGATTGAACAAGGCGCTGCCGCTTTTCGACTTTGGACCGGCCAAAACATGCCAATCGACCTCGTCCAAACAGCAATTGAGCAAAAGGACCAACAATGAAAACACTTACTTGTCACAATACCATCATCGGCGAAAACGACCAAAGCGCCATCGCCCTCCCAATCGTCGCAACCAACCTAGCCGATCTGAAAGAGCAACTGCCAGCGATCAGGGAAAGCCAGCCTGATTTAGTTGAATGGCGAATTGACCACCTTGACCATACCCCAGAGTTAAAGGACCTCAAAGATATTCGAGCCGCTTTAACGGTTGGTTTAGGTGATTTGCCCATTATCGCTACCTTTCGAACACAGGGCGAAGGTGGCGCCATGCCCCTTGAAGAAGCAGATTACGGCGACCTTTTAGCCAACCTAGCTCAAAGTGATTTTGATCTCATCGATGTCGAGGTTGACCACGACCTAAATTTGGTTGAGAAAGCCATCCAGGCTAGCCACGATCGCAATCAACTGGTTATCGCCAGCTACCATAACTTCCAATCAACCCCAACCACGACCTTTCTACAAAAGCAATTTGAAAAAATGGCTAATTTGAAGGCAGACATGGCCAAGATTGCCGTTATGCCCAAAACCAAGGCCGATGTTTTCCGTCTCTTGACTGTTAGCCAAACCGCCCAGGAAAGTTTGACGATTCCAATCGTCACCATGGCCATGGGGGACCTTGGAAAAATCAGTCGCATCGCCGGCCAACTCAGCGGGTCGGCAATTACTTTCGCTAGCCTGGACGAAACAGCGGAGTCAGCGCCCGGCCAACTAACCATCGCTCAAATCCGGCAAATCTTTCAACTACTCTAAGGAGAAATCGTTATGCAAACTTCCCGCTTTCGTCTCAAATCCGGGCTTTTCACCAATTACTTAGTTCATGGCTTTGGCATGATTATTCTGACCCAAAATCTGGTCACCCTGGCTCAGCACTGGCAAGCCACTTTACCGGTGGCCTCCTTTATCCTTTCTGGAATAGGGATTGGTCGCCTGCTTGCTTACCTGATTATGGGCTTTATTTCCGACCGCTTTGGCCGCAAGACAACCCTCTTAATTGGGATGATTACTTACCTAATTTTCTTCGTGGCTACGCCACTGAACCAATCACTTGCCTTAGCTTACAGCCTCGCCATCTTGGCTGGTGTGGCCAACTCAGCCCTCGACTCAGCAACTTACCCGCTCTTAACTGAAATTAACCAAAATGGCACTAGTAATAGCGTCTTCTTGAAGGCTTTCATTTCAATTGGCGAATTTATCTTGCCAATGCTTGTGCTCTTCTTAACCGAGCAAAAACTGTGGTTCGGCCTTTCATTTTTGGTTCCAGCAGGGATTTTACTGGTGAACCTTGTCAATATTTTGACGATCAATGTTCAGGCTGCCAAGAAAACAGCCGCTGTTACAGAAACATCCGGTCTCCAACTCGGCTTTGCTAAGAAATCAGTCTTGACCGCTGGGCTCTTCATCTATGGTTACACATCGATGGCCGTCATGATTTGGTTTACCCAATGGATTACCATTTTCGCTAAGAAAATTAATTTTACGGCTGCCATGGCGCACTTCCTCCTTTCCCTGTACAGCCTAGGCTCCATCAGTGGCGTCATTATTGTCGTGATATTACTACAGCGTTTAACCATTAAAAAAGAACTGTTCCTAACACTAAACGCTATCTCATTCCTGTCCATCACCACCATTACCTTGAGCACCAACGAAACGCTTTCAGCCGTCGCAGCTTTTCTCTTTGGTTTGAGCGCGGCGGGTGGCTTGATGCAAATCGCCTTAAACACCCTCTTGTCCATCTACCCAAAGCACAAGGGCATGTTAACCGGTCTCTTCTTTATTTTTGGTTCCTTGGCCTCCTTCTCAGTGCCAATCATGACTGGCCTGATTGTTAAAAACCAACATTTGAATTTGATGGCCGGCGACATTCTCGTGGCCCTGATCGGTTTGGTCGTCGCCTTGATGATGTACTGGGCCCTCCCCAAAGAAAAACCAGCTAACACCTCTTTGGCTGCTGCAAGGGCAGAAATTAATCGTATCGACACGCAAATCATTGACCTCCTCGAACAGCGCTTTGCGGCTGTCGATGACGTCCATCAATTTAAGCAATCCGGGCAAATTGCCATTAAAGATCTCGACCGTGAGCGGCAAGTCCTCGCTCACGTTGCCAGAAAAACTAAAAATAAAAAATTGGTCACTTACAATCAAGATATCATCCAAACAATCATGGATAATTCACGCAAGTACCAGGCTTCACTCAAATAAAAAAAGGTCAATTTGACAAAAAACGTGACGATGATAGCCGTTATCATTGAAAACCATCTCAACCATAGAAAAGGAAAAAACATTATGCTGACTTACTTAACTGCTGGTGAATCACACGGACCGGAACTTTCAGGAATCCTCACGGGCATCCCCGCTGGTCTTCACCTTGATATTGATGAAATTAATGCCGCCTTGGCAGCCCGTCAGGGTGGTTACGGCCGGGGCAACCGACAAAAGATCGAACACGACCAAATCATTATCACTGGTGGCGTTCGCCACGGCCTAACACTTGGTTCCCCAATTGCCTTAACGGTTAAAAACCGTGACCACAAGCAATGGTCCGAAATCATGAATCCCACCTCAGCTGAAACACCAGAAAATACTTTGCGTGCCGTTAGTCGGCCCCGCCCTGGCCATGCTGATTTAGTTGGCGGCATGAAATACGGTCATCGTGACATGCGCAATGTGTTAGAACGGTCCTCCGCCCGCGAAACAGCGATGCGGGTCGCTATTGGTAATATCTGCAAGCAGGTCTTACAAGCTCTCGACATCAAATTGGTTGGCTACGTTGAAGCCATTGGAGGCATCCATGCCGAAGGCAGCCAACCCACAGACGTTGATCAAATCGAACGGTTGATTACCCAAAACGACATGCGCCTCACTGAAGAGACCCAGGTGACAGCAATTCACGATTTAATTGATGCAGCTAAGCGTAACGGCGACACTTTAGGTGGTGTAATTCGTGTAGTTGCTGAAAACGTCCCTGCCGGCTTAGGTTCCTACGTTTCCTGGGATACAAAATTAGATGCCAAGCTGGCGGCGGCGGTCATGGGTGTCAATGCGATGAAAGGCGTTGAAATTGGCGACGGTTTTGAAAACGCTGAACACCGTGGCAGCCAGGTCATGGATGAGATTGATTGGCAAGAGGGTCATGGATTTTCCCGTAATTCAGACCACCTGGGTGGCTTTGAAGGCGGGATGACCAACGGCATGCCAATCATTGTTAAGGCAGCCATGAAGCCCATCCCAACTCTTTACAAGCCATTACAAAGTGCCGACATCAATAGCAAGGAAGTTAAAAAGGCTACAGTGGAACGCTCCGATACCACTGCGATTGTGCCCGCTTCAATTGTGATTGAAAGTGTGATTGCCATTG
This sequence comes from Fructobacillus sp. ESL1096, assembly GCF_058511985.1. NCBI lineage: Bacteria > Bacillati > Bacillota > Bacilli > Lactobacillales > Lactobacillaceae > Fructobacillus > Fructobacillus sp. ESL1096. The sequence continues at coordinate 994,703 of NZ_CP196400.1, read as the reverse complement.
AATTGGCTAAGGCGATTACCGATACTTTTGACGGTAGCAACCTCACCCGCTTACAAAAGCAAATTGCGGACTACCGTCTCGAACTCAAGAATTTCTAAGGATAAACCATGGCAGAACAAGATCGAACAAAATTAACAGGACGCATCACTGTTCCTGGTGACAAGAGTATCTCCCACCGCAGCATTATTTTTGCGGCAATTAGCACGGGCGTCACAACGATTGATAATTTTTTGAAATCAGCTGACTGCCTCTCCACGATGCAGGCTTTCAAGGACTTGGGGGTCAAAATTGATGAACAAAAAAGCCAAGTACTGGTCAAAGGTGTTGGCTTAAAGGGACTGACACAAAGCAGCCAACCCCTTGACATGGGGAATTCCGGTACGTCAACGCGGTTAATCACTGGTCTTTTGGCCGGCCAAGATTTTGCTTCCACATTGGTCGGGGATGCCTCACTTTCCAAAAGACCAATGGCCCGGGTCACCGACCCACTCAGTCAAATGGGAGCTAATTTTACCAGCACTGAAAACCACCTACCATTAATGGTCTTCGGTCGCCCCCTCCACGGGTTTAATTACCGCCTGCCGGTTGCCAGTGCCCAGGTCAAAAGTGCCATCATCCTCGCTGCTCTGCAGGCAACGGGCGAGACCGTCATCGAGGAACCAACGGCCTCCAGAGACCATACTGAACGAATGCTAGCGACCTTTAGCCCAGCCAGTATTGACCGGCATGGTCACCAAATTATCATTCACCCTGGCCATCCTCTGACCGCCCAACACGTCACCGTTCCCGGTGACATTTCTTCCGCCGCCTTCTGGTTGGTTGCGGGTGCAATTGTGCCCGGCTCTGCTATCACGATTGAAAATGTTGGTATTAATCAAACGCGCACCGGCATCCTTTCAGTTCTAAAGAAAATGGGTGCACAACTAACCATTCAAGAACGGACTCAGGCAAACAATGAAACCGAACCTGCTGCCGATATTACCGTCACCGCCTCAAAACTACAGCCCTTTACAATCGGTGCTGAAGAAATTCCCGCTCTTGTTGATGAAGTCCCCCTATTAGCCCTCTTAGCTGCTCGAGCGGATGGCATCAGTCGCATAACTGGCGCAGAAGAATTACGCTTTAAGGAGTCTGATCGGCTAGCCGTCGTTGCAGAAGAATTTCGTAAGCTTGGCATTGCCATTGAGGAATTACCCGATGGTTTCGTGATTGACGGACGGCAAAATTGGCAGGTACACAGTACGGATTTGGATAGCCACCATGACCACCGCATTGCAATGACCCTGAGAATCGCCTCTCTCCTCCTTTCTAAGCCAGTGACAATTCGTGACTTTGATGCCGTCAATATTTCTTACCCCAGCTTTCTAGCTGACTTACAACGATTAAGGAGTTGATTAAATTGAAATCCGTCTTTATCAACGGGTTAGGGTTAATTGGGGCCACGATGGCCAGAATCATCAAAGCCGCTAGCCCGACCACAACCATAACTGCTTTTGATTCTAAACAAGAAAATGTGACCACAATGGTAGCTGCTGGGGTTGTCGACCAAACCGTTGACTTTGCAACGGGAGCCAGCCAGGCTGATTTAATCATTCTTGCCACCCCCGTTTCTGGTATCTGTGAAAGCCTCCACCAGTTAGCTCAGCTGGACTTAAAGCCAGGTGTTCTCGTGACCGACGTTGGTAGTAGCAAGGAAACTATTCTAAGGGCCGCTGAACCCTTAATGGACCGCGGTGTCCAATTCCTAGGTGGCCACCCGATGGCCGGATCCCACCTAACGGGAAGCCAAAATAGCCGGCTGGACCTTTTGGCCAACCACAGTTTTTTCTTAGTGAATGGCAATGCCAGTCCCACGACTATCAAGGCCTATCAAGCACTCTTGGTTCCAGCTCAGTTGCACTTTAGTGCTTTAACTGCTGAGCAGCACGATCAACTAGTCTCAGCTACCAGTCACTTGCCCCACATGGTTGCCTTTGCACTAACCAACACAATCATTCCGGAGGTGGACGACATGGCTATCGATCCTGGTATTCCCTCCGGCGGTCTGCTTGATACCACACGAATTGCCAAGGCAGACCCTGACATGTGGACCGCTATTTTTACGAGCGAGCGGACTGATTTATTAGCACAGATCGATCAATTTCAAAAGCAACTAACCCGGTTACGAACTGCCATCTCGGTTGATGACCAGGACAGTATTCATGACCAACTCCAGGCCGCCAACACGGCCCGACGACGATTGGAGGACAAGCGATGAGAATTACCTTAATAGGTTTTATGGGTTCCGGTAAAACTACTGTTGCCAAAGAGCTTAGCCACCAGTTGAACCTACCGCAAAATGATCTTGATACCCTCATTGAACAGACTGCGGGCCTAACTATCCCCGCCTACTTTGAACAATTTGGTGAGGCTCGCTTTCGTCAGCTCGAGCAGAGTGTCTTAACCGAGGCACTGAGCCTAGAAGGCATCCTGTCAACTGGTGGCGGCACCCCCGTTCAAGTCAGCAACCAAGGCCTACTGAAAAATCAGCCTGGCCCCGTCATTTTCTTGGATGCCAGTGACCAGACCATTGCTAGTCGGCTCTTGGCCGATGGGGTTACTAGTCGGCCACTCTTTCAGCAACTGGGGATGGACGGTCTGCTAGCGCTCAAGCAGACTCGCCAGCCAGTGTACGAAAAAATTGCCAGTGAAATTATTACCGTTGATGGCAAACAACCGGCTGATATCGCAAAAGAAATTATTCATTCAATCAACGTTAACATTTAGGAGGATTGACGATGGCTACCATTCATACTCTAGGACCAAAAACAACCGACAGCTATCAAGCCGCCAAGCACCTGCAAGATGAGGATCCTGACTATCGAGCTCTCACAATCACCCTGCATGAAAACTTTGAGAACGTCTACCAGCACCTGACTGATTTTATCGGTGATTATTTTTTGGTGCCAACTGCCTACCAATCAGACAATGGCGACAGTTGGACCAGAAATAACTACCGCTATCTCGATCATCTCACGATTCAAACGACCTTTTTCTTACCAACCATGCCGATGTTATTAACGGAAAACCAAGCAATCAAGAATAAAAAAGCCATCCTCCATCCAGCAACAACGGAGTTAATTCAGCAATACATGGTTGATAGCCACCAAAATCTAACCATCGACTTCGTCCCCAGCAAGCCCCTGGCACAAAAGGCCTTCGAGAAAGGCCACTATCAATACGCCATTTTCAGTCAGCAATCCTTCCTCCCCCACGATTCATTGACCATCATCAAGGAATACCACCCCGAGATGGTCTGGTGTCTTTATCAAATCAAATAAAAATCAGCATTCGCTCATAAAAAAAACCGGCTAAAAAGTCGGTTTTTTGATGATTTTATTTGGCAGCAGAATGTTTGCTTTGGGTCTGATTTTTGAAATAAAAATAAGCCAACCAGCAAAGCATAAAGACGGTAAAGTATACCAGCATCTCCCAGGTACCCGTCACAAAATTGCTCATTGAGCGAGCATCACGTTCGGTCTCAATCCGAATTCCGAGTGCCGTTTCTGTCACCCCGCTCTGGGAAATATTAAACATGGCGACAAAGAAATCTATCAACAGCAGTCCCATAAAAATGAGTCCGCCCTTTGTCACCGGCCATAAATATTTTTGCATTCTAATCACCTCATTGCTATTAAATTTGGCTTTCGCTTGCCACCATTATAAGCAATTCAGTTTGCAAAATTTATTCCCATTTGGCATAAATACCCGGGTTTCAGTAGTGTAAAATTAAGGGTTTATTGCAATTCTTATTAACAATCAATTCCGTTCACTATTTAGTTCATTAGGGCTTTTTTCAGCTACCAAGGCAAAAAAATCTTGGAAAAGCTTCTCCTGCTTTTCATGGTCAGACCAGAAAGTTTCCGGATGCCACTGAACGCCGTAAACGGCCAAATCAGGATTTTCAATCGCCTCAATTACCCCATCCTTGGCCCGTGCCGTGACCTTGAAACCATCGGCAATCTTTTTCACTGCTTGATGGTGCTTGGAGTTCACGAACGGGTGCGCTCCCTGAGACTTGGCCAGGAAGCTTTTCTCTTCCACATTGACGAAATGGGTTGGAAAAGCCGAATCGGGCACCTGTTCGTGACGAATCGCTTCCTGTTCATATTGTGAAGGCAAATCCTGATATAGCGTGCCACCAAAGGCCACATTAATAATTTGAATACCACGGCAAATTCCCAAAACGGGTTTGTTCTGCCGCACGCTTTCTTCAATGACTGCTTTTTCAAAGTCATCGCGTGGCACATAAGTTACGCCAATTTGTTGGTGTGGGTCTTCACCGTAAAGATGTGGTGAAACATCCGGTCCACCTGGAATAATAATGGCATCCACCATGCGCACCATCTCTGCTACCATTGCTGACTTAACAATTGGTAAAATCACTGGCACCACGTCATTTTTAACCAAAACATCTACTAGACTCTTTTGAACGTAGTTAGCTAGCTTCAATCGACTTGGGGCCGTTTGCTGCATATTCGCATCTGCTGTAATACCAATTTTCATTAATTCGTCCTCTTTTCAACTATAATAAGCAATCTTGATTATAGACCAGTTGAGAAAAAAAGGAAAATATTGATAAAAAATTAGTAGCTAATAAAAAGACGACCTCTCGGTCGTCTTTACTGATTGAAAATTATTTTGAATCACTTTGTTCTGCCTCATCGCTAATATCGCGACGGCCAAAGCCTGTATCCGCTTGTTCTTCAACAACAACCCGACGTTTCCCACTGCGGACAATGTAAACGATAATGGCTGCAAGAATCAACGAAAAGATCCAGTGGTGGAGAAAGAAACCAATGATTAACAAAAAGCCAACCAAAATTAAAAAGTATGAAAATACAGATAAAGTGAAGCGGAATAATGAAACAACTCCCCACACTACTAAAATTAAACCAAATAATAAGAACACGTTTTATACCTCATTCAATATCATGATTGTAACTCTAGTGTAACTCAAATAGATTAAGTGAGAATATAATCCGCTTTTAGCGCTCTTGCCCAACCAAATAATCCTGGTAGGTTTGCCGGTTTTGCTTGACGCATTTTTTCAACAATTTTTCAAAGTAGTCAGCCGGACTAGCCCCTATAACCGGATTTTCCCGACGGCTTAAAGTCGTCTGAACAAAATCACCATCATCAAAATCTAAAAAGTTAGCAGCAATGGTCTTAGTCTCCTCAGTCTCCGCCACCACTTCATAGTATTCAATTTCATCAAAGTTTTCAATGAAATAAAGGTTGCCGTCGGCATCAGCATGGCCCAAGTCATAAAACAAATACTCTGTCTTAACATCAATAAAGAGACCATCACCGAGATTTAAGGCATTTTCATCTTGGAATTGCTGCTTGAGATAATCATGGGCCTCTTTTGGCGTATGAACGTCAAAATCAAAGTCATGGTCACTCTGCTGGTTTTGGTCGACCAAAACCTGATTAACTCCATGCCGAAACATTGCACCAACAATACGACGGCGGCGAGCTAAATGGTATGCCCGCACAATTGCAGTCAAAAACAGCAAGGCGACAATCGTCATTGAAAACAAGAAAAACATTCTGATTCTCCCAAACAATTAAAAATCAGGACACTAAACAACCTGATGTTCAATCGAACCTAATAAATTTGTACCATTTCTTTGCAAGAAAATTGGTAACTGACTCCATTAGTTTAACTCTCTCGTCGCTTTTTTGTCTATCATTCTGATGACAATTTAGCGAACTTATCTTTACTGACAGAAATCAAACGGCTCATCCACAAACAAGTTCATCCACTAAGCTGACTGGATCTCACTTTGTCGGAAACTAATTTCGAAATAGCGGGCTGAGGTTTACTACGCTAAAATCTCCTCAAAGAAATTAATCTTCTTTGTCATTCATATCCCATTTTCAACCTGAACAAATCCAATACCAGCTAGCTGTTTCAATTCTTAGCACCGAATTGGCAACTATCGTAATCGTAGCTGAATCCCTTTAAATTTATTAAAAGAATCACCTCGAACATTGAAAAATACGTCGTTTTACTTACAATGAAGGAAGACAGTTACTTGTACCTGTTATCCAAAGAACGGAGAGAATTAATGAAAACAGAAGTTATTATCGCTAATACTGCTAAAGGTTTTGAAAAAAATTTAAATACAGCCATCAGCAATCTGACAGACCAAGGTTATGAAATCGTGTCAATTTCACCATGGTCACTCAGCTATCGCGCTATTATTTTATACCAATAATCTAATTTTTTCAGAAAGGAAGAGCGCCTAATGTACAAGAAAAACAAAGAAAACGAAGACCAACAACCCCGAGACACGCTTTACACTCGTCCTTGGTTCATTATGATTGGCATCATTGCGGTCCTCAGTATGGTCGGCTATATTGCCTTGCTTGGGTGAACGATTACTAATACCAAATCAGTATTGGCTTAGGTCCACTTTCACAACATCAAATAAAAAATAAACCCCACCGTTCAATCACGGTGGGGTTTTATAAATGGTAACAATTTGTTATCCGGAAAAATTTGTTAACTGACACCAATGTTAGAATTCAAATTAGGACATTACTGATTAGTAACCTAGTTCATTAATGCTTAGTCGCAATCCCTAGTTAGCATAACGACCATTAATAAACGTTAGTTGATTGCTATGATTATTGGAACCATAAGCTTTAACCCGAGCAATCACAAAGTCAACAAAAGGCCAAATTCCAAAGTTAATCTATGAACCAACAAGTAGCTTGAGCAAACCTAAGCCGATTTGTCCGCGAATAAAGCGATCAACACCAAAGGTACCAACCAAAAAATTGCAAACCCAAACAAAAACATGCTTATTCACGTTGTTAATCCTTGCATTGCCATCATATATAGTATCCATATATATATTTCTCCTTATCTTTTAAATAATCTTATTGATAATATTTAAATACAATTTTATTATTTATTTTACTTTGTTTACATACAAAATGTTGTTTTGAAGACATTTTTCCAAAAATCAGACGCAAACCCTGAAAAAAAATAAGAAAAACCTCTGAATGTCGATAACATTCAGGGGTTTCAGTCAAGTTGAGTCACAATTAATTATTTTCTAAATTTTTAGCAGCTTGACCATCTTTTAGCAAGAAAAAGGCTAGAACAGCAGCGACTGTTAAAATCGATGCCGAAACCAACATCACGCTGTTCATTCCTGCGTAAAAGGCTTTTGAGGCAGCATGCTGAAGACTTTTCACCATTGTCATTGGTGCCTGAATATCCTGTGACATAATGCTATGACTCGAAAAGGGTCCTTCTGCTAATAACTGATCTTTGATCTTTTCAATGCCTGGTAAATGGGTATCAAAAGAATGAAAGAAAGTCTGCAGATGAGTATCATATGTCCTACTTTGAGACAGCCCTAAGATCACGACTCCAAAGGATGTTCCTAACTGCATAAAGACATTGACTAGGCCTGATACCATTCCAATTTCAGCCGGTTTTGCATCTGCCAAGGCTGCATTATTCAACAACGGATTGACGAGTCCATTTGATACTCCGAGCAAAATTAGTGGCAAAATTAGTTCCTGATAAGACAGCTGGGTTGTCATGGCATTAGCGAAGAGTAATAGACCGACAGCGCCCACTAATAAGTTAACCGCAATTGTGCGGCGGTTTGAAAACTTATTGGTTAAATAACCGGCAACTGGCCCTAAAATCAAACTCCAAATGGTCATTGGTACCTGACGTAACCCAGTTTCAAAGGCTGCGTAAGACAGCGCATTTTCCATCATCGAAGTGATAAAAATTTGCATCGCATAAATGCCGGATCCCAAGGCAAAGGCAACAATAATCGAACCAACAAAATTTTTATTTCTAAACAAGGATAAATCCATCATTGGTTTTTCGATTCTCGATTCAACACCGATAAATGCCACTAACAGTAGAATTGCTGTAATTAACCAGAATGCGATTTGAGGATTAAACCATGATAATTGCGCATGATTTTCCTTTTGAATTAATCCATAAATCGCAGAAAAAATGGCTGCCGAAGATAAAAGCATCCCCCAGAAATCAATTTTCTGACCTTCACCATACTTTGGCGTTTCTTTTGTTGTGAAATAAACTAAAAATCCTGCCAATATTCCAATTGGAATGTTTACATAAAAGATTGATGGCCAGCCAAATGACTCTGATAAAATACCACCAATCAAAGGACCAGAAACAGTTGAAATTCCCATCACTGAACCTAAAATACCTAGGGCAACTCCCCGTTCTTTTCCATCAAACAAAGAGGCGACTAGTGCCAGCGCTAAACTCATTAAGCCGGCGCCACCGAATGCTTGAATGACCCGACCAATATTTAAAATCAGCAACGACGGTGCTAAACCGTTGATGGTTGAAGCTAAAACGAAAATCAGCATGCTAATTAAATAGATTCGTTTACGGCCATACATATCACCCAATTTTGCCACAATCAAGATGACCACCGCATACGAAATTGTATAGGCACTAATCACCCATTGAACATTGCTAAAGTTGGTCTTAAAGCCCTCAGCTATAATTGGCAAAGCAACATTCACAATTGTTACGTCTAACAAACTCATAAAGACGCCCAAGGATAGTGCAAATAATGCCCACCATTTCCTTGGACTACTTTTTCCTGAATTACTCATTTCTAATTCCTTTCCGAATACAAGTAACAGTAATCAGAACGGCCATTAATAGTGATGATTTGTTGAATAGATCTTATTAGTAGAGCAGCCCAACTACTCCACTTCGTATTCACGTAATCACTCGAAAATAAATTTTTGCGGCCTGTTTACTTTCGTATCGCTTTAACAAATGAATTCGACAGCTAATTTCTTTCAAGAAAAGAATCAACCGAACAAGTTTCACCTCTTAGTTGCTTTTATCAAAATGAAAGCAAAAAAAAAGATGATTTCTGAATGTGCCTTTAGAGTTCTCTAAAGACATCCCATTCAACAAATCATACATAAGCTAAGGCCTTTTTCTGATTACGTCAATAAATAAGATTTATCGACTAGATTCATAGTGTAACCAATAAATTATCATTTAGCAAGGTTTTTAAATTTATTTCATTGAAAATACGAAAACTGAATGATTCACTGAACTTGTTATCATGTCCACTCAAGCAACCACTACTGCAAAAATCTCTTTTGTTTTTCAACTATTTAGCTCATCCTTTGGATTAACAGTAAAATTTGATAATTAGATATCCCCTGAAAATTCATGCAACTTTCAAAGCCCAGATCATCCCGATATATTTTTTATTAAATATAGCCATCCAATGATTAGCTTATTGACCCCACTCCTAAAGTGCGTAATAATTTGTTTAATTTAAGGTTATGCTATTTAGAAAATGTTAGGGAGAAAGTTATGTTTACTTATCGAATTGATCAGGAAGTTAGTCTGGCCCTGCCGACCCCTGAAAAAGATGCAGTACCACTATTTAATTTATTAACCGCCAGTCAAAAAGAAATTGAGCCCTGGCTCCCCTGGATTCAGAATATGAAATCTCCTCAGGATGAACAAATCTTCTTGGAAAGTACTATGAAACGCTTTGTCGAAAAAGCTTCACTCAATCTGGTCATTCTTTATCACGGTGAAATTGCTGGTATGATCAGCTTCAACCGTTTTAGCTGGCTCAATCAGAATACTGAAATTGGCTATTGGCTCGGCACTAATTTTTCCGGAAAAGGCATTATGCAAAAAGCAATTCAAGGGATGTGTGCAATTGGCTTTGAAGATTATGATTTGCATAAAATGACCATTCATGCGGCAGTAGATAACACTCGTAGTAATAACACTGCCAAACGTGCTGGCTTCACCCTCGATGGCACGTTACGTCAACAAGAACGATTATCCGATGGTTACCACGATGAAAACGTTTGGTCACTAACAAAATCAGAATGGAAAACTCAGCTAGAGGTAAACAATCGTCACCAATAGTTTCTAATTTCTAATAAATTTTAACAGTCAGTTAAATTCAGTTTTAACGGAATTAGAAAAAGGCAATGACAAAATTATTGAAACGCAGTACAAAACAGTTGTACTATTCTTTTCCGCTGGAATCTTTTATCAATAGTCGACTAATGGGCATAAAGGCAAAAACTACGCTGGTAAATTCAAAATAAGGACTTTGCTGCAGGCAAATTATCTCTTGAACCGCTAAGACAATTCGTCGATACTTTTATTATAAAATTATTTAGAATTATTCTGATAAATAACAAAGCAAAATAATATTAGACAGTTGAGAAAAGGGGGACAATCTTAGCTTAGCTTGGTTCAGTACTTGGCTAGAAAAGCAACACTTAGCCATAACGCGTACCCCGAAATAAAAGCAAACATACAACCTATTATCGACCTACTGATAGATTTAGAGAAACGTGCACAATTACCACCAAAATTGGGTGGATACGAACAATTAACAAATTCCTCCAGGGCTTGCAAGCAAAAAATATATTTAACGGAGATATAACCATGAAACACGGATCAAATAAAAACAGCCAAGGCCTGTTATTCACTTCTGTTTTAGCCATTGTCGTCATTCTGGTGGTCAGCTTTTACTTTGTCGGTAATGCTAATAATAACAAGGACGAAAAAAATAGCGATAACTCATCAAGTGTAATTTTGAGCCACATTTCAAAGTCAACCAATCAACAAGAGTCAGCAAATTCAACAGTTTCAAGCAGTCAACCGTCATTTAGTCAGTCACATACCAATAATAACAGCCTCGTTTATTATGATGGTCAAACAAAAACAACCTTGCCCACTACTAACGGAAGTATTGATCCGAACGAAAACTACACCGACGGTGCTACATTCTGGCCAGCAACCTTAACTATCAATGGTAAAAAAGAAAATGTAGTGGCAATGTATGCACGCATGGGATATTTCCAAATTTTCACCAAAGAACCAACTAGCAAATCACAAGGATTCACCTATAACGGGGAAGACTATAATAACCACATTGGCGACAAAGATCTTGATCCCTTGGCTTCTTCAAGTGAGACAATACACTATTAATGACTTATATATTAATAAAATAAGCACCCTGGTTGCCGGACAGTTTATGGTTTACCAAGGTGCTTTTTATTATGGAATACACAATTACTGCGCTATCCTATTTTATGAATCTTGTTTTTAAATGAATCCATATTCATTACATTAATTTTTTAATATGCGTTACGAGCTCTTTGTTGGCCTGTTTAACTTCTTCTATTTTTTGATTAAACCCCTGATGAATCCAGTAGATGATAACGAAACTGATACCACCGGCCCCAAAATAAGCCGTTAAATTATGAATTTGATCATGAGGAACATCCATCGTACTTTGTTCACGCTTCTGTAAAATGACTTTTTGTAACAAATACTCATGATTATTTTCTAATAAACTTTGCAAGAAGACCTTATCTGACAGCAAAACATGATAAGCGTCATTTAAAACTTCCTCCAACGTCTGTCCCTTCAATCCAGCTCTTTGATAGAGTTTATCAACGATCTGCTCGACTTTTAAAGTGAGTATATCATCTATGCTTTGGAAGTGACGATAAAAAGTCCGCCTTGATAACCCCGCCTCCTTAGTCAATTCGCTAATAGTTATTTTTTCAAGTGGCTTCGTATTCATTAATCTTATCAATCCTAAAATCAGCAGATTAATTGATTGATCAACCTGTTTGGTTCTCTTTATATTATTTTTTACTGACACAGATAATCTCCAATTGTGCAACTTACTTAAAAAGTATTTTCTTTTTTCTGACACCAAGTATACTTGGTATAACTAAAAGATACAAACGAGACAGTTGGAGGAAAATAAATGGCAGATTTCAATATTCAATTTAAAATCGATGGTGAAATGATTACGCAAGAACAAATTCATGACATGGAACTTAGCCGCTATGAAAAGGTCTTTAACGAGTTTGGTGAAAAGGGTATTCCTCTTCAAATGGATGGCAAGCAATATAGCGCAGAAGAAGCCATTGAACTTCCCTTGGAAGAAGCTAAAGAACTTCTTGCCCAAAGTAAAGAGGCAGTTGGAAAGCAAGGAATGCTCGATTATTACAAAGACGAATTGCTCCGCGCCGATAAAATGTGGGAAGACATTGCTGCAGAAGCCGATGGCCAAAAGCCAATGAAACAAGCCATTGTGGAAGTGGAAACAGATAATATTTCACTAATTCAATTCATCCTCTTTAATCAAAGTCTGGCCAAGGAAAACAATTTGTACTTGCCATCAAAAATTCACCCTGAGCATTACTACTTTGAAGCTGGTAAGGGGGGCACACAAACAATTGTCGAAACATTTGGTATGTATAAAGATCCATCCTACTTACACTTAGTACCTGGACGAGGTGTGGCAAAACCCATCACCCCTGATGCTGATACAGACATGGTTATGCTTGGTAAAACACTCCTGGCTCACAATATGCAAGATACTAAGATTATCGGAATGCATCAATTCAAGGGAAAGCAGAACGGTTTACATGTCAAGTTAGGTGTATTCCTGCCACAGTCAGCTCCGGATGCTATCTTAGAAGGACATAAATGGCATTTAATGGTTGAATTTAACAATGGACTTCATTTTGCATCGACAAAGAAGCCAAATTGGTTACAAAAATTAATTGTGCCAATTGCATTAAAAAAAGCAGCTAAAGAATTTAAAAAGTGAGACAAAGGGCTTCCGATGGGAGCCCTTTTCGTTTACACATGTTGTGCTAAATTACCTACCCAAGTATTCCAAAGCATGGTCCCTTAAAGCACAACCAGCAATAGGCGTTATCTCGAGTTTATTTATAAGCCAATTCTTGTATGATTTAGTCTTACTGCTCGATCATGATTAACTTGGCACCTTTCACTCTTTCAGATCACTTAATCGACTTTTTTAAAATATATTTATAGAACACCATCAAAAATGCCAATATACAATGCCAAATTAAGTGCAACATTTAATTTATTAAAAGTAAGTAGATCAACTGCTTTTAATAAATATCGCTTCCGTTTGCTAACACCAAATCAACAATCAAATAATCTTTCTTAATTGCTTTAATAGCTCAAGATAGAAACGTTTCATTTGGATTTTCGATCTTTTAATTTCATGAACAGCATCGAAAAGAGTAATTAGTGCGGGAGCTAAACCATTAATTGGCATTTTTCTTACATCAGCAGCATTACTAAAATATCTTACTGATATACTTATAGTTGCATAAGTCCATCACCTTCCCTCTACTTTTTTTCCAGTTAAATATACACGCTCTAACAATCACATTTTAAAATAATTAATATTTAATCATATACAACCCAAGGACCATTGATTACTTATTAAGTAGTAGCTTGAAGAAACCAATAATTACGTTAGCTACCCATAGCAAAAAACTGGCATTACACTCATGTTAGTTTGCTGTTATCTAAAAGTGTTGTTATCAATTATATTTCTGAGCGCTTAGAACACGAGAATACGACAATCACGATAGAATTATATGCCCACATGATTCATGAACTAAAAACTCAAGAAGAGATAAATCAATTGATTATTTGAACAATTTATAACTTCGATTACCCCCTTTGGGGGGTATTTTTTTCGGGCAAATTTGGGGCAAACAGGACTAATTTTGCCATGATTTAGCAAATTTTTAGCAAATTTATTTACTTGTTTTTTATCTTTTTTTATCTTTTTTTATCTTATGTAACTACTGATATAGAGCCTTTTCTAACAAAAAAGCCGATGCACTGCTTGTTTGCAATGCATCGGCAAAAATAGCCCCAGAGGGAGTATTAAAGTGTTGATATATAGCCGTTTATAGCCATTATGATACAGTTTTGATACAGTGAACAAAAAAACACTCCCGATTTGTCCTAATCGAGTGTGTTTTTTATTGTCATATGGAATATGACACAATAGCGTTCCATTCACATTATAACAAAAAATAAATATGCAAATTCTTTGATTTCTATTGGAAAATTTTAGTTATATCACAATTCATCAATCAGCGATTGACTTGGCTCTTCTGTTCGGTACACGTATGCCCCAAGTTCTTAGTGACTAGCAGTTAACTTAATCTAGTTATACAATTTCACATTTATATTATGTTCTTTTTTTAAAATTTCAAGCGCTGCTAGAATGTCTTCCTCTTGGATCGGTTTGTATGATTTAATTGCTCTGGACGTGGTGGACATACCAATCTTATTCCATTCGAAGAATATATTAATACCATGCTGGAATCTTGGCATGACTACACGAAGCTCATATAGTGTATTCGGCTGTTTCTTCCATAGTGGTTCTACCACTTTAAAAATATCTCTAGCTATTTGATTACTGTCCTTCTTCATCGATATTTTTAAATCCTTCTTTTGTCAACTTAGATATCTCGTTTAATTTCTCTTTACTAGACGACTTACGAATGAATGATCAACGCATTTTTTCCCATTCTTTTCGGCAGTCTTTTTCTACTTGTTTGGCTAACTCGCTCAAATTATCTGTATTATCACTATCCCTATTTTCGAAAACCTTGTCAATACTTTGTTGTATATAACTATCATGTTTGCCGTATGTTAATTTTAAAAAATAATATACTTTCATTAATTTTAATTCATTTTCGCCTTCCTTCTGATTACTCTTTTTATATTGTCGACATAATGCTAAAAATTCAGCAACAGCTTCCCGCTTCTTATTTAAGAAATTTATCGCTTCTTCTTTTTTCTTACGCTTTAAATTCGTGTTTCTATAACCAATATATACTGTCAAAAAAGTACCAGTAACACCAATTATTGCTGCCACTATGGTTGGATTACTTAAGATATATTTGCACATTTAAATCAACCTCTTCTTTCCTGAATCAATTGTTCCAATTCGTTTAAATCGTCTTCACTGGCTAGATTACGAATGAATGAACGTGATGTTGATCGGTAATTTAAATACTTTTTATGTTCCTTGTTCTTTTCAGTCCAACGCTTATTGGCCTCGTTTTGTGCAGTCGTTGAACTTTCATAAACTGCAGGCCGACCCATTTTTTTATCTGTCATTTGATTGCACCATAAATTGCGATTAGTAACGAAACTACCGACAGCACTAAAGCCGTCCATCCTACCCATGAAGGTTTATTATTTTTCATAAAAATGTTAAAATGAGCGTACACGAAGAAGACCCTTGCGGGCCTTACTTCTTATTTTTTTAAAGAGCTAATCAGTTGAGCAATAGCTTGTAGTAGCGCACTTACTGCAAGAATTATCTCAAGCATGGTTGGCTTTTTCTTTTTATGCTTTTTTTCGCTCATCTTTTTCCTCCTTTCTCTATACTTATATAATATCATTATTATATATGTTTGTCAACTGTTTTAGGCTATTTTTGCACAAAAAAAAGACGGGCGCACGTCTGCGTTTTCCCCCGTCAATTCCCGCGACCCACTGCATACAGCCCGAGTCGCTTTCTATTAGATTATAGCATAATCATTGAAAGACTATGCGGTTCGCAACATTTGGCCGCGGTTGGCTGCAGTTGGATGTTGTTGGCAAGTTAGCATGTTGTTTTAAAGTGATAAGTTGCGAATCTGTTTTAAGGTGCTAACTTGGTCCACTACTATAAAAACTGATATAAAGGCATTTCACTCTAAAAATTGGCAAAAAAATGTTAATTATCAATTTGTTTGGTCCACTGTTTTATGTACGCCCCGAAGGGCGTTGATTATGGATGAGCCAAGAATTTATCTGCATCAAACCAAATCATGTCAGAGTACCCAGCGAATAGGATACCAATTGAATTAGTATTAGTGTCGTAGGCATCAATCGTGCCTGAGTTTACATAATCTTTAAAGCAAACAATTGCACCGTCCTCAAATGTACGTCCTTCCGGATCAGACACATCTTCCAGCAATCCGGTAGGAATGCCGTTGTAGTACCATGAATTTGGTTCAACGTTCAAATCATCGGTTAAAACTTGGTACATATTGTACTGCTTTTCGCATGTTCGGATGCGGAAAGTACCACGCAATGCCCAACGGTTCTTCCACTTATCCTGGAACTCCTTAATTGCTGCTGAGCGATTATCAACCTTGGGAGCTGGCGCTGACCCTCCATTATCCTGCGTGGCAACGTTGGCATTACCTCCAGCGATAATATTGTTAGCCTTGTCAGCAATCTCCTGCAACTTAGCCTTTAATTGACCAGGGCAGGCCGTTCCGTAAAATTCTGAGTGCGGGAACAGGTTCTTATATGGAACAACTTGACCAAAACCATAACGTTGCGCAATATCTG
The DNA here is from genome assembly GCF_058511985.1 of Fructobacillus sp. ESL1096. NCBI lineage: Bacteria > Bacillati > Bacillota > Bacilli > Lactobacillales > Lactobacillaceae > Fructobacillus > Fructobacillus sp. ESL1096. The sequence continues at coordinate 978,439 of NZ_CP196400.1, read as the reverse complement.
CCACCAACTTGGCAGAGGCATCAATTGTTGCCTGAGCAATTCCCCAATCAGGCGCTCCTGTCGTATTGGCGTGCTCAATTCCGATGGAAGAAGAATTAGCATTCCATTGACCAGCATGCCATGCTGTGTTGTTCTCGTCCACGTATGCACGGATTTGTCCATCTTGTCCGATGCCATAGTGTGCGGAAGCTTCTCGTGTCTTCCAGATACGTGGGACTGAATCATAGTCAGTTGTTGCCATGTGATGGATCACAATCTTATTAACTGATGCACTACGTCCTTCCGTGTAGTTTGGAAAATCTTGAAATCCGTAAGGTGTAGCCAATCCTGATACTGTCATGTTTGTTCCTCCTTATTTAGTAGTGGCGTTCAATTGCGCCACCGCTTGTTCGATAACTGCTGATAACTGTTCTTGCGAAAACTTGCCTGTCAGCTTGTTAGAAGCCAATCGAGTCGCTACATAATCAACGGCTTGCTGTTTCTTTTGTGCGCCACCCAAGTCGCTTTTTTCGAGCAAGGCAACAGCCTGGTCAGCCCATGTAAGCAATAGTTGCAAATTGCCATTCTTGGTCTTTGTCCGTAGCCAGCGCACTAAGGCGTGTTCGGCAGGCGCTGCAATCGTCAATAATGTAGCTGCCAATACTAATGTGTCAGTTAGATTCATGATTATCCTCCAATAAAAAAAGCCAACGTCAGTCGGCTGAATGTGTCACTTCTTGTAGTACAGCTATTTGGGTATCGTGCTTAGATACCCGTGTCTCGAGCGTTTCGACATCTACTCGAATGCCCTTGATTGTTTCGTCTAGGCTATCAATACTCTGAGTTAGTCGCTCATTGTGATAGTTAGTACTATCGACTAACTTTTCTAGCTCACGTTTCAAACTAGATGATAAGTTTTTCTTAATTGCCTGGTAACAGCTATAGCACGTACCACCGACAATGATTGATGTCTGGATAATTCCAGTCCAATCCCCCGCACTTAGTCCAAACATTTCTCCTCCTGTTATTCTGCTATTTTTTTAAAATGAGTAAACAATACCAGTAATTTGCTGGTATTGGTCGACTGTAATAATTTCACCGACAACCCAATTCTTCAGGCTATCGTTGTTTTCCAGTCCCATTTCATACCAATTTTTTAACACGTCAAACATCACTTAGCCTCCTTTGATTCCAGTTCAGCAATTCGCTTATCCTGAGCAATCAAGCGGGTTAATAGCACATTAGCTGTCGCATTCAAAGCCTGTTGGTTGGCATCAACTACCTTTGGTTGATTGGCCCGTTGCTCAGCCAAATAATCCTCCATAGATTGCCCAGTCCATGAATTAGTATTTGGATTCCAAACGGGATTCATCACACCGCTTGGTTCGACTGTTGTTGTATTCTCAGGCTGTTCCTCTGACCTGATTGCACCCGGAATAAATGCAAAAGTGTTCGGATCAAACTTGAAATACCACTTATTATTGTCGATTGTAGATTGTGTGTTATTTTCCATTTCCTTTCCTTTCATTAAGGCATGTCATCAGCAGTCGTGAATACCAGGCTTAAGTAGACAGGACCAGGGGCTACATGAACATTATCGTTGTATGTGGACCCATCAGTATTGATTCCAAACACAATATTTTGAGTGCCGACAAACGTTTGAGCGTATTGTAGCTCTGATGGCCGATAACCAATTGGTAATATTGCACCAAGTCGGGCCCAATTATTAATGTCACTTGAATAGCCACCATAGCTGTAGCAGATAACTAACGGGCCAATCCGTTTTAGGAAAAACGAAAAACCAAAACTAGTCTTGATTTCTACTCTGTCAGTCAATTGCAACTGCTTATTATTGATTTTTCCGCCGACAGTTAAGTCGCCTTCAATAGTGGCACTGCCGTGATGTATCAGTGTGTACCATGTTTCAACGCCACCGCCCAAGAATGAGTATCCTTTGGTATAGAACGAGCCCATTCTGTAGAACGTATTATCATCTAATTTCTCGACCACGTCTGCTTTGGCCGCACTGTCAGCAGTAGTAGCATGGCCAGCATTAGTGGCACTATCAGCAGTATCCGCATGGCCTGCATTGGCTACCTTATTGATAGCATTAAGGCCACTGGTCACTGTCTGCTGTACGTATTCCTGACTAGCGTAATTGCTAGTATTAATTGTCTGATTCAGCTTTTCAGTCGCATCTTGGACTGCTGTATTCAATGTTGATTGAGCACTGGCAACTGTCCCATCTAACTGGCTTGTAGCCGTCTGAATGTTGCTTTCGACTTGCGACTTGACCGAGCTAATAACGCCATCAACGACCGATACATAATCACTGGCCTCCGCCTGTGTCATGTCAATGGAATCTAGTACCTGTATATTAAATGAGCCGGTTGAGCCTAATTTATCTCCATCCGTAATCTTAAAATACGCATTGGCAAAAGCTCCATCCGTCCCGCCCGCTTGGTTTGGAAAAGTGTATTCAAAAACGCCCACGGTACTAGTCTTACTGACATTGGTGTCAATAATTTTAGTGCCCGCAGGCGTTGTGCCCATGAATGTAATCACGGCGTTTGTGACGTCCAATGGCGTGCCGTTATCTGTGACCGCTACCCGAATGGACTGATATTCACTATCGCCCTGCCTGAGCATGACAGTCGGGTTTGGAATGTTGTTTTTAGTTGTGTCTAAATTGAGAACAATTTCATTCATTCAACTCCCCTTTATTCTGGCCATGAGTCGTTGGTTGACCAACTTCCCATAGTTTCAAAACCTGTTGAATTATCAACACTTTCTGAAGAAAAATACATAGTGCCGTCAGTATTAACTTGCATGAATGATGTTGCAAATCTATTCATCATTGGCAGATTAGCCTTGCTGACAGGTCGGTATCCGATTGGTACGACCATGTCATACGCTATCGTCCATGGAGAACCAGAATCGTATGGCCAATCTTGCGTAGGAATTGACAAGAAAACCTGTGGACCAAAACGAGAAATTACTGCGTTTAATTTACCAATCTTAATATTTTTAACAACAGCATTACCGTAAATTCGCCCATTTACGGTCAAGTCATTAACCGTCTGACTGTTGGCTGGATTAAGGCTGTTGGCTACATTGGCACTTTTGGCCGAATTGGCAACATCAGCATTAACTGCGTGAGTTGCGTTGTCGGCATTACTAGCATGAGTGGCGTTATCAGCTTGTCCAGCTCCGTTTGCCCATCCAGATGTACCAGCCTTATCAGCGTAGCTTGATTTATCAGCATGAACTGCATTATCAGCATTTGCATGTAATGCTCCACTGACTGTCAAATCTTTCGAAATTGTTTGATTTGCTGTGAAAGTATTGCTAGCACCAACTTTTGCAAACGCCCCAGTGTTCAGCATTTGATTAATATCGTTAGCTTTATTCTTAGCGTCATTGTACTTATTCGTGATATCCGTGTTGTAGTTTTGAGCCATGGCAACCAAGTTATCTGATGCCTGCTTGACTAGCCCAGTAGCATTGTCCGTTTTAACTTTTACGTCAGCTAATTGATCGGATAGCTCTTTTCGAACGGTGGCCACGATTCCATCAACAACAGTGATATAGTCGCCTGCTTGTTCGGCGTTCAAATCAACCGCTTCGAGCACAGATACTTTAAATGAAGCCGTTGACCCAGTTGAATCGCCTGTCGTGATTTCAAAATATGAGTTCTTGAAATTACCCATATCTTGTCCCCACTGCTTAGGTGGTCGATAGTCAATCACGCCATTCAGTGCATCAACTTTCGTGATATTAGAGTCAATAATCTTATGGTCTGCTGATGTCGTTCCTAAATAAATGACATCAGCATTTGTCAAATCAGTTGGCTCGCCATTACTAGTGATAGTCACTCGCAACGTTTGATAATTCCCATCTCCCTGTCTCAATAAAATTTTAGGATTTTGGATATCAGACTTTGCTGTGTCCAAATTTAAGTTAATTGTCTTGCTCACTATATCCTCCTTCCTCTAATTCCTCAAGCAAGTTGTCATAGGCGTTAGCCTCCGCTCCTGCTAGTGCCTTATCATAATTATCAAGAGCATGATATAGTCCACTAAATTGGCCTTCAACACGCTCATTAAAGATAGACTTTTCGACTTTCACATCCGCCAACTCTTTTTGAGCAGCTAACTGTGCTTCGTCATTTGGAAAACCGACAATATTGCCTTTTTCATCAATCGTTGCCCCGTTATCAGTAATAATTTTCTTCTCATCTTTGGCCAAATCAACCATGACTTCCCCAATTGAGCCTAACAACTTAGTCCTATGACGTGACACTCGTCCAGATAATTCGGCTTTATCTAAGAAATTGGCGATATCATTCAATTTTGAGTTTTCGATTTTTATCATTGTTCCTACCAATTATAATTAATGTAATTAGTTACTTTTCCGTCATAGCTAATTCCTGTGATAATTTTGAAATTTTGTAAAGCAAAATTAAATAGCATATTACTCAAATCTCTGTTAGATACTGATGGGTAATTGACATAAATACCACTGTTAATATGAATTGCTTGATTGAAATTAACCGTGTCGTAAAAGAAGAAGCCAGGGTCTAAATTCGATAATCCTTGGCGGTACCAACCCATCTTAGTTGGATAATTACCATTTGGATCATCTTTATTCTTTGCCCCAAGACTAAAATAATCTGCTTCTGAATTAAGACTAATTGTTAATCCTAATTTATTTGCGTCAGAAACCAAATTGTTTCGACCAATAAACCCTAGACTTCGATTGTTCCAATTTAAGTCAATTCCATAGTTATTGAATGTTGTAACTAAATTATCTGAGCTAATTTTCATGCCGGTATTATCAATTGAAACTGACTGATAATTACCATTCCAATTTGATTGAATGAATTGGGAAATATTTCCAACCAAACTATTAACATTCAAATTAATAACGTTAATCTGGCTAGCATCAATTTGTCCGCCTTTAATGAAATTAGCTGACAAATGACCAGTACTAATATTATTGGCATCCAGGTTAAGGACGTTGACACGATTGGCATCAATAATTCCCTGCTGCAGCCGATTGGCATCAGTCATGCCGTTGAATTTAACCCAAGTTGATCCAGAATACGAATACATAGCCACGCCGTTTTTCTCGTTGACATCATCCTTGTACCAGGTATCGCCCTGTTGCGGGTTATTTGGCGTATCTGGACCACGATAGACCGTATGGTCGCCATTCAATTCAGCGCTATTCTTCTTCCACTGAGAGTCAGTTTGAGCACTTAATACCCACGCATTGCCATCATAGTAGTACAGCTCTGTATCGCCATTAGGCAATGACTTGTACCATACATTGCCCTGTCTTGGGCTTGTAGGTGCTACAGGACTGTAAGTAGTGTCATTATGGCCACCGTTTGAAAACGTCCAAGCAAGGCCATTAGAGACCGCTGTGGCGTTACTTGAAATGGAAGAGATGGTGCTAGTGAGACTATTCGAACTCAAATCATCTCCGAGCTTCAAACTCGAATTCTCTGGCCGAACCAAGTCCACTGATACTTCGAAAACTCGTGTCTTGTACGACAAGTTGCGGTCATTATGCATAATCAAGACCGTATCGCCTAATCCAAGTCCGCCAGTCTCAGCCACGGTGGCCGAATACTGGACAGATGGATGATTGCTGGCCATCAATTCACGGTAAGCAGTGTTAATCAGCTCATTCGTGTCATCAATGTTGTCATAAGTCTTAATCAAGAGGCGTTCGTTGCCATCAATGTGGCCATATTCTTGGGTTGCTACATGGTCAACCAGAATCACATCTCCGTTGGGTTTATCCAATGGATCGCCCTTATCTTTTGACCAGACAATATCTTGAATGTTTATACGCCTACCATATCCGTCTGGGCTATCGCCTTGACCTTCGCTGACTTGTTCGCCTTTTCCTCGTGGCAAAATTGCGGTATAAATACTTGAATTGTCGCCAGTGCGGTCAACTGTTAGTAGGTTATCGCCATGCACAAATACTTTTGAAGTGTCATTACCCTGCTGATATAGATAGTCCATATAACGGCCAGTAATCTTGTTTCCAGTAATAGACACATAAAAAACAACCTCTCCACCTAGTCCTTGTGTGACCGTGTTAATAGCTTCAAGATTGCTGATGTAGTAAAAATTTGTCTGGAGATTTCCAGGTACGTTGACTTGCCCCAACTTCCATGGCGAGCCACCAAGAGCCACACTCATCAAGTCATTAGCACTTGCACCGTTTGGAAATCGTCTGTCCTGTATATAAGTGTACGTACCCAATTCTTGGTAAGCCAATTCATAGAATGAATAGTCAATGCTATTCTCGTTGTCTTTGATTGTCATCAAGCGCAACAATAGGAACTGGCCATCTTTCAACGGGTGTTCGATTCCTAGATAACGCACCTTTTTATCCAGTGACTTTTCTGGTGGCAAAGAGATGCCCAACTTAGCAGCCTGATTGATTTTCAAGTCCAGAGTACCCTCTGTTAAATCAGACTTTTCAATCATTTGAACGACTTCTTGCCGTTTATCAAAGAGATAAATCATAACAGTTTGACACGGTATTTAACCGTGATTTCCGTTGCCTGTGAACAACGTACTTGTACTCCTTTCACAATTTTGGCTTCAAAAATGTTGGTCTTGCTAATGTCAATCGTGTTCAGAACGCTATTACCATTGCTAGTCAACGTTCGATTATTGATGTCTAATACCAAGGTTGAACCAACCTGAAAAGAACCGTTTAAGGTCATATTCCAGTCGTTGCCAATGGTCATGACAACCTGATTGGTGGCTGAACCAACCTTTGCCGTGATGGTGTCGACATTCTGGTCATACAATAGCTGTGGGTCGTTGATGTAAACAACGTTTGACCCGCTGACAACCTTCGTCTGTCCATGACGGTATGGGTCACTGCATGTAATCTCAATCGTTCCTTGCACAGACAATGAACCTGGGTCAGAATTCTCTAACTTGGTCACAGTTCCAATTCTCGAAAACTCTGGCTCGTCAGCAAAGTAGAACTCTTTCTCGTTTCCCTGCAACAGGAACTTCAAACGAGTAAACGCTCGATTAAAATCCTCTGTGTCGTTAGCGAGCAAGAAATACTTCACTGTGATGGTGTTCTTATCGAGTTTTGAGCTCAAAAAGTAGTCCCCATCACTTCGACTATCAACAGTGTTTAACTTTCGAGTATAACCATCACGACCATCAACGTTGACAGTCAAAAACTCAGGTATTTCGCTCTCGATATTGACCCCATTGAATGTAAGAGATTCAATCGACTTGTCCTGTGGCGCTGATGTCGTTTTATTTAGATCCTTGAAATCGTAATTCATAGTCCCTCCTAAAAGACGTTCACAGCATTGTTCTTCTGCAAGTCATATGCCTTACCCTGCTCATTGCTGATGTCATCAACGAACGTTGAATAAGTGTTCTGGCCCATACCAATGTTGATATTAGCTGGTTGCTTTTGGTTATCGAGTGACATTGATACTGTGCCATCAGAATTCAAATCAAATCCTGATGTAATTGGTGTCATTTCGTACGCTAAATTAGCTGTTCCAAACGAATTGCTAATCTCTGATGCCATGCCAGCTACATTACTTTTCACGTCATTAAATCCGCTGTTCAAGCCGCCATTCAATCCAGACATGATGGCATTTCCAGCTGGAACAAGCAAACGAGCATCATAGCTGATTGGACCTTTATGGTCTTTAATCCAGTTCGCAATTCCACTAACAAACTTTTTACCAGCTTCCCATGCTGATGTAAGGCCTTTGACGAAACCATCAATAATGGCTTTACCTGCTCCAAACAAATCAATGTGCATAGCGCTGCTAATAATGTTTTTAATGCCGTTCCAAATACTACTGGTTACATTCGTAATTGAATTCCAAACGTCACTTATGACATTCGCAATACCATGAACAACTGAGCCAACGACAGAGGCAATCGTCTTAATAACCGTTCCGATAATCGATGAGATACCATTCCAGATAGCACTTGCTACACCCTTAATGGCATCCCATGCACCAGACCAATCGCCACGAATAGCGGCCATGATTGCCTTAATAACGCCTGCGACAACGTTAATAGCGGTACTAATAATCGTCACAATGATATTCCAGACACCACTGATAATCGCTGAAATAACGTTCCAGACAGTCTGAATAACGTCCTTAATCACGTTAAACACACCAACAATGACATCTTTAACAACGTTGATATACATGGTAATTGCCGCTACAATCACATTCCAAACACCAGAGATAATGATGACAATAGCATTCCAAATGCCACTCAACACTGGTCCAAGGAAGGCAAATGCCACTTGGATAGCACCAACAATGGCAGTGATCGTACCAATCAAGGGTGCAAGGGCAATTCCAATAATGACTAAAATTCCCTTAAACAGCATGCCAAAGAATTCTGACAATGGACTCCATGCATTTTTAAGCGCTTCAATAATTGGTTTCAAACTATCGACAAAGCCATTCCATATTCCAGATAAGAATGCGCCAATTGGTTTCCATATCTCCTTCACAACATCAACAACGGTTGTAAAAGCATTTGATATTGCTTGCCAGACTACCTTAGCCACGCCAACGAGACCATTCCATGCCTGGCCTAGCCAATCGACAAATTCTTTCCAGAGGTCTTTTCCTAGTTTTGTCTGGGTAAAGAACCAAATAAGTCCAGCAACTAAGGCCGCAATAGCGGCGACAATAGCAATAACAGGAAGTGCATCTAATGTAACGTTAAGTGCCTGCATGACGAAAGTTGCTGTTTTACTTTCTTTACTCATTGTCTTAACTGCAGCAGCCATTTCTTCACTTCCACGAGAAAACTGTTTAGCATTAGATATTGCAGGACCAATATTCGTTGCAAAACCTTTGATACCACTAGCAGTTGAAGTTGCTGCATTCGTAATGTGGTTCATATTGTTCAGGAACTGACCTGTAGCAGTTATCCCTGGACCAATAACAGGCGCAAGACCAACGAATGAACGGCTGACTTTTGCCAACCAGTCATTGCTAGTCGTTCCCCAACGCACAATTTGATTCGTTGAATCAATTAGTCCGCCAGTTACCCCACTCTGAGAACTAGCAGCGGCGTTTTGGTAAGAACCCCAGTTATCACTCAGTCGTTTCAACTTTGAACCAACGTTCTGTTGCATCTCCGCTGACTGGTCTTCCAGTGATTTAGTAGCTGTCGCACCATCTTGTGATGTCTTTTGAATCTGGTCACTAAATGCTTGCCATGAAGTCGTGGTATTACCTGACTTATCCTTGATAGAGTCAAGCAATGGCAATACAGCACCCATTCCAGCAGTTCCAAACATTTTCTTCAATGCTTCTGCCTTTTGGGATGATGACATGCCATCCATATTAGCCGAAATTTCTTGCAAGATAGCTGGCAATGACTTCATATTTCCTTGTGCATCAGTAAATGAAATGCCTAACTGATCCATAGTTTTTTTAGCCTGCTTACTTGGTGCTTGCATTTGAATCAAAGCATGATTCAAATCTTGTGAGGCCTGAGCAGAGCTAAATCCCTTGTTGGTCAAAAGGCCAATCGCAGTCGAAGCATCTTGCATGCTGACACCAGCATTTTTAGCTGTACCACCAATGGTGGCAAGTGCCTGTTGCATGGACTCAATCGAAGCATTCGAAAGATTAGCCGTTTGTGTCAAGATTGAAGCCGCTTGGGCAGGACTTTCAAAGGAATCACCCCAAACGTTCATTGCTTGTTGAACAACACCAGCAGTCGTCTGCAAATCAGCGCCAGAAGCGGTCGCCGCTTGAGCAATCGCTGGGAATTCTTTCTTAATGGTGCTTAAACTAGCGCCATCTCGTGCCATTGACAGCATGGCATTAGCTGCTTCTTGCGAACTGACAGGCAACTTATTTCCCATCTCTTCGGCAACCTTTGTCAGGCCACCAATATCTTTAGAAGTACCACCAGCAACAACGGCTGCTTGGTTCATTGTCTGCGAGAAAGTGCCATAAGACTTTAAAGCAGAAACGCCCAAAGCAGTCGTTGCCGCACCAGTAACTGTCATGGCCTTTCCGACTGTTTTCAATGAATTGGAGGCATTATTTGATGATTGGTTAGTTTTATTTTCAAACTGGCTCATACCGCTCATAGCAGTCGTAATTCCTGCCATAAAGCTACTTATATTCGCTTCAAAAACGGCACTAACACCATATTGTTCAGCCATTTACCCTCCTTTCCAACTTATCGAGTAAGTCGAGGTTATATTCTTTCTCAACTCGCTTAACTGTCATGCTAACAGTGGGGTTCGTCCGCTCCTTGACCTCGTTAAAGGCCTTCTTGTATGAGTTTTCGAAGAACTTATCGAATGTGTTGTACTTGAGCTTATCCCCACTACTATTTGTTTGTTGCACGGCCATGTATGCCCATGCCATCTCATGTGTCGTATGCTTGCGGTCCAACTCTCTGAGCTCTGCCGCTTCCATCTGCAGTTCGTACTCAAATGGAGTCATCCGCTCAATAGCTTCAACGTTCGACACATTAAAATAGCGCAGTCCATTTACCAATATTTCGTGGTATTGAGCTGCGCTATCGAGATTTTTTAGTTGTTCGCTTCCGCTTGATCCTTCGCCGCTGCCATTTGAGCGGTTAAGACGGCTACCTTTTGGCTCGTAAATTTTCCTTTCTCAAGTTGGTCCATAACGTCAGAAGTTACTTTTTCATAATCCGCTTCTTCGTCAAAGAACTTGTCGAGCTTTGAAGTCGTCAACTTACCGCCTGCTGCATGATTGGCGGCCAATAAGATTTCAGAAACGGCCAATGGGTTTTGGTCTTGAATAAAGGAAGCCAAGTAGTATTGCAATCCAACGCCAAACTTCAAGCCATTGTTTTGTCCTTCCTTTGCCTTATCAAGTTCACGGATAAACTTCATCCCAAAATTGAATTCTTGCTCTTGACCATTGATTTCAAACTTCAACATGTACATAATCTCCTTAATTTTAGTGGGCTTCACACCCCATTCGAACGTTTAAGCCGTTGTCGCTAGCATCATTACTTAGTTGTAGACGTTGGTGCACTATTAGTGCTTGTGGTTTCAGAATTGGAAACCTTTCCAAGGTCTTCGAAGGCGTAGCCATTGTCTTGGTTATCCACTGACAAGGTAACGTCTCCCAGGCGTGCATAACCGTCTTGAATAGCGGCTTCAATCTTGACTGAAACTGAATTATCAGAATCGCCTGTTTCTTCAAAAGAAGTCAAATCAGCGCGCATATAACGACCTGCATAAGTACCTGTCTTTGTTCCTGGTGTGTCCGTGAAGACAATCCAGAAATCAAGTGAATAGGCATTTACCTGAGCGCTTTCCAAATCACGCACGATTGCTTGATTTGATGACAACAATTCCAATGACAAAGTTCCTTCCAAAGCACCACCCTTGGTTACCTTGCCGTCCTTTGTATCTTCTGTCTTGCTATCACGAGACAACTTGTATGAATAAGTTGTCTGGTAAGCAACACGAGTACCTTCCTGTGTTGCTTGATTTGAACGCAAGCGAGCAAAGACAATTGCCTTACCACCCGATTGCTTAACTAATTGGTCAGCCATTGCTACCTCCTAAATTCTAAATGTAACGTCTAATGTTCCATGGACCAACCGAATGTTGTCCTCTTGCTCGAATGCTCGACTATTAATCGTGTATCGAGGCTCAAATTCAACTAGGTAGTTGTCCGTCTGCTTGAGCTTCATCACATAATCATATAAATCAGCCATGATTTGCTCTAACTGATCCATGTCATACTGGTCTTCCGCCTTGTTATAGACGTGAATTGTGACCGAAGCACGAGACACAAGAGTGCCCTTAGTTTGGGTATTCTGCTGCAGGCTATAATCGCCCATGAACACCAACGGACTCTCGAATTTCTCGCTTTTTAAATCTGGAACTGTACTAAAAAAGCGGTCTCCATATTTGTCATAAAGATAACCGCCAATCGTTTTATATAATTGATAATCTGGCTTCTCATTAACCATTCATGAGCACCGCCTTTAAATTACTTTTGAAAACTTCTTTGTGAGTTTGGTAGGCCTGATACATGAATAGCTTTGGCTTGATATACCGAGTACCATTTTCCTGTGCATAACCATAGTTAAAGTCTTTGTTATACGCATTGGCAGAAACAGTCCCGATAATCCAAAGTGGAGACTCTTGAATATCAATCTTGTTACTACGCCTCAAGAAACCAGTCTTTATTGGCTCGAGTCGCATGGCCTGTTGCTGCGTGCTAGCAGTCGTTGATAAAATTAACGACTTTACCTGAGCTGGAGTTCTAACCATCTTGGCCTGCATAGCACGTCTGAACTCATCAGCCCCTTTTACAGTCATCTCAAGCCTCCTTTACTAGAATCGACTGACGGTAATTAACCGTCTGACGTTCTTGCACCACATACTTCTTGTCTCCGATTAGGCAATAATCAAAATCATCTAATGGCATGCTTGTACGCAGTTCTTTTTGACCGTAAGTAGCTGTTCCGTACTTTCGAAAAGCAGTCGCAGCACTCAAATTGGTCACGTTTACTGTGTACTTACCAACTAACACATCTTGATGTTTAGTCGGCTTTCGTGGGTCTTGACTCCCTTTCACTTGCGTATAAGTTTCCACTTCACAAATCATAGGAATGTTACCCGTCCCGTCCGTGGACTAGACGTATCGCCATACCTATATTCATCAATTTCATTCTTAAATTTAGCGAAATCATCATCTTGGAAGACAAGCGTTAAACCATCTTGATTCGATTGCTTCAATCCCTCATTGCCGAGACGTGAAAAACGAGCCCCCACCACTTCGTCAACAATATAGTTGAACTTTGGTGGAATGTTGACACCGTTTGGCAATCCTAACAGGACTGACAGACGTGATTTCACGCCATTTTCAATTAGGATAAGCTTTGTGTTAATGTCCGCCTTAGGGTCAAGCAAGACAGCATAATCAGTCGCTGAACTCATCACTTACACCCCCTTTTCCAATTACTTAGCTGGCGTTGAGCTATCAGTAGAAGAAGTTGTAGTAGCCGTTTTAATTGAAACAGATACGCCATCCTTCTTGCGGTCCTTAACGAAGATATCGTGGTACAAACGGTTTTGGTACAAGTATCCGTCTCCGTTTGTATGCTCGCCTGGGTTGAACAAGTAAACTGATTGAGTCTTCAAAGCTGGAATCGTTACAGATTTTGCAACGAACAAGAAGTTGATTGCCTGTGAATCAGCCTGTGGCTTGAATCCATCTGAGAAATCAAACTTAGTATTCAATAATGTTGGATCAAGTACTTCAATCAATTGAACACCGTCCAATGATGTGACACGAGATTCCAAAGCAGTTTGGCCAACGTTTTGGTTCGTGATTGAACGAGTAAATTCCTTTGAACGCTCCAAGTAGTCCATGGTTTCTGTTGAAAGGAAACCAATGATGTCCGTTACACCATACTTACGTACAGGCAACAAAGCTGCCTTAAGACGGGTATAAACGTTCGTTTCGTCCAACTTTTCAACAGTTGAAGTCTTTGCCAATCCTGCTAACGTTGAGAAACGATATGCATCAATTTCTGGTTGGGCTTGTTCTTCCACAAAGACCTTAGTGATGTTACCGACTGCCAAATCTTGGTTAGTTTCGTCAACATCTTCCTTATCAACAAAGAATTCAATATCACGGTCTTGGCCCATTGTGTAGACCTTCTTATCGTTTGTGACAGACCCTGAATTGTAGCCAGTTCCACGAGTATGTGGCTTAAATCCTGATGTTGAGATCGTAGTCAATGTAAATGACTTACCACCGTTCACAAATTGCAAGGCCTGGTTTCCCAACACAGAAGTAATCAATCCTTGGTTAATCTTTTGGTCGAAAACGCCGCCATCCTTAGTTACGTAGTTATATGCCATTAGTTATTTCCCCCTTATAGGCCAAGTGATTTCGCTAAATCACTCTTTGTGTCAATATTTTCTGCTGAGCCCTTTGGTTTCCCGCCACCGCTCAACTTGCTGTCAACTTCCTTGTTGACCCGCTCTGAAATCAATCGAGAAATTGAATCAGCAGTCTGAGCAATCAAATCAGCATCTCCCAATGCCACCAACGGTTCGGCCAATTCAGATGGCAAATCCTTTTCGGCCAATACATCACGCACATTCGCTGTCAATTCTCGCTTGTTAAGCTCTGCTTCTCGAGCAGATAACTTATCAGCACGTTCTTTAGCCGCTGCTTCTGCCTTTTCTTGAGCAGACATCTTAGCCAGCTTTGCGCCCTCTGTTTTAGCCTCTGACAACTTTCCATCAAGTTGTTCGTCCCAGCCTTTCTTGGCTTTGGCAACCCGCCGTTCAGCTTCACGTTCGATTTCCTTATCAAGTTCCTCTTGCGTGTAAGTCTTGGGCGTTTCCTCTTCCTTGACTTCATCAGTTACATTAGTTTCTGGTGTTTTTGGTTCTTCTGCCATTTCGATTCTCCTTTTACACAACAAAAGGCACACTGTCCGCCATTACTGGTACACAGTCCACCTTTTCGTTCCGTTATTTGATTTCTGGTGCTTTTAACGACATCCCAGGTCGATTTATGTACAAAAAAAGCACTCACACTTAAGTGAATGCCTTAATCATCATCTTCATCATCCGAAGAATTATCATCATTGCTGTTTTGCTTGTAAAAACCAGTTAACGAGCAACGGCAATTAGGGTGTTTTGGAATGGTGTACCTTCCTTCTCCAAAATCAACGGCTTTGAACACTTTTCCATCCATTTCCATGCAATAACGGCATGCACCACCACCCGTTACCCATTCCATGTACTCAAATCCTGCGTTTTTGATGTTTTTTGCCTGTTGCAATGCCGAAACTCTTGCAGATTCTGTGCGTAAGATACGTTCTGCTTGGTACTTTTGCACACCGAACTTGTCTTTTAGCTGTTTGGTGTACGTCACTGGGTTTTGGCCCTGCAATAACGACTGGCGCATGATGTTTGATAGATCTGCACGAAGGGCGCTTTGATTCTTCCAAATTGAGTTGGACCAATTTACCCCATCAAAATTTGTATTAACCAACGTGTGGTCAATTGGTTTTGACTTCACATCATACGTTTTAAAGCCGAATTGAGCCGTTTTATTGGCCTCGCTATTAAGATTACTAGAAATCTTTTTAATTGCCTTGTAGGCCACAACAGTCGTGAATAAAATGACTGCATACTCAATCATTTGGTCGACATTGCTAACTTTGACAGGATTTTGTCCATTCTGCTTAGCATAGCTGTCTAGATAGCTCACTAATTCTTGATTTGGTATACCAGAATAATCGCCCTGTTCAAAATCTGGATATTCTCCTAAGAATTCTGACCACCAGTCCATGTAGTCAGAGCTAGTATCATCCACAATTTCTTGCAACGCTTGAGCGTTTCTGCTGTCGTTCAGTGCTTGTTGATTGGCGAATTGCTTAACTTTCTCCCGATTGCTCGTCATCAGTCTCATCTCCAATACTGTTAATCAGTGCATCACGTTCCTGGATGTGCATTACTTCGTTTTGCATGGCCTGATTATTGCTATCCTGCTCTTCTCGCAGGCTGTTCATCTCATCAGTTGAGATTCCTGGCGCAAAGCGGTCAAGATAAGCTCGTGGGAAGCTAGCACCAGCCTGTTGCAATGTCTGAATAGTATTGACATCATCAGTTGGTAGATTGTCGGTAAACATGAAATTAATGTTGTTGTAATCAATGTCCCATTTACCTTTCACAGCCAATTCTAGCTCTTGAATAATTCGATAAATTGCCGTCAGGCCTTTCTCGAACATTCTGCGTTTTGTCTTAGCTAACTGAATGACACCTAACTGCTTGTACTGCATAGCCACACCAGATGAGTTGCTGGCGAAGTTGTCATCAGATACATCAGGAGTACGACTAAACGAGTGAATATTCTTATACAATCGTGTCTTATATGCTTCTACACCAGCACTGTCATATTCTTTATGAATATAACTAGCTGAAACGCTCGTCTGTTGACCAGAGGCGCTAATTCCAGACTTCAAGAATAGCGTTCGGCTCTTACGAATGTCTTGTAATAGCTGGCGTTTTTCGTCAACCAATTTTTCCAAGTATTCCTTATCGTCTTGATCTACAGCAAGTTCAGCACCTTCTAACAGGTCTTGGATGTCGCCCTGAATGACCAACATGGCATCATTGCTATCCTGCATATAGTTAGCAGTGTCGGACTGACTAGCATCATAGGCATCAATAAGACTAATTACACCATCATAGTCGCCTAATCGTTGGCTATTGTTCCAGAATTCAACGACAGGCATTGCAATCAAATCTTGAGCCTCTCTGTTCACGTACCCGTCAACAACGCTTCCACCAACAATGTCGGTAGGCAGGCTAATCGTGTACTGATTATCAGACCAAGTTTCAATAATGAACTGGCCATACTCCGCTGAATCAGTAGTCTGCAAATCATTTACTGGCGTGTAGCGGACTGCAACCAACGGCACTGGGTCAACTTCATTCGAATAGATAATGAACGTGTCAACGGGGCTTAAGCGTGTGATACGCTCCAGCTTGTCATCTGAATCACGATAGATATTTGCAAACGCTCGGCCGTACTTAGACATATCATTGAACAAGTCATAGTAGAGCGCATCAATATCGTTGTACGCATTAATATCGTCTAGCAAATCGTGTTCGTCTTCAATTCCATTGCCATCACTGTCAACAGAAATTGTGATTGGATTACCAACGCTGAATGCTGTGTGGAAATCAGCGATTTCTTGGGCAAATGGATGTCCCAATCTCACATCAGCTCCGTACTCGTCAACTCTTCGGCTATTCTTATCATGAATCTTGGTATTGATTCCTTTGTAGTAGGAATCGAGCATCAATAATCGTGGTCGCTGTTTATTGTAATGATGGGCAATAAATTGTCCAATTCGTTCAGGCGTTAGTTTTGTTTCGTCTTCCTTGTACACCATCAGTGCATTTCTAAGGCTCGTGTAGGCCTCAGTATTGTATTCTTGTGGCATAATTTCTCCTTACAGTCCAATGTCCTTGGCCGCTTTAACTCGTTCTCGATAATTCATGTAAGAGCCATCTTTGTTGGTAAAGATAATTGGCTCAAGTGCATATCCTAATGCCTGAATAGCGTGGTCGTCTCCATCTTCGACAGCGTTAGTCATCTTGCCAAACTTATCTTTCTTATAGGTAAATGTTTCCATTTCTTCTAGCAAGAAACTGGCACTTGGATGGATGTGATAACGATAATTCTTCATGAACTCCATCCGCTGTTGATTGGAATCTTTTCCCTTTCCAACAGGAACGATAGTGCGCAAACCTCGACTCTGCAATTCAGCAATCGTCCTTGGCTCAGCGCTATCGGCGTATACTTTTCCCTTCATAGCGCCCCCTTGGGCTAGTTTTCGTGCCATAGGTTCATTTAGTAATCCTTGTTCGTAAAAGCCGTCATAGACGTATATATCGTTGTCTTTCACAACAGCTTTAACAAAGGCAGTCGGGTCATGAGTGAAACCAAAATCGAGCCCCATGATTTGTCTTCCCTGAATCTTGCTAATATCGAAGTTTTCAAGCTCAAACAAGTCTTCAAAGACAAGTCCTTCTGCAATACCCCATTCGCCATCTACGGCTACTCTGGCACGATTAGGATTGCGCTTCTTGAGCTCCATCATATTGTTAATAAACTGCTGATCTAAGTGGCTGTTGTTTTTATAAGTTGTCGTGAAATTAAGCACGCCATTACGCTTGGTGTCTTCATCGAAGAACTCTTCTTTTAGCCAATGGCGTTCTGACCACGGGTTAAACGTCAGAACATGTTGATAATAGCCACCATCAGGCAACTGTCCACGTAGTGATTCAACGACTGTCTGGAAGTCCTCACGGCTTTTTAACTCGTACGCTTCTTCCCACCATGCTCGGCATAAGTAGCCATTCTCAGCACTAATAGACGTGATTTTCAGCGGGTCGTCCATACCACGAAAGTAAATCTTCTGGCCTGTTGATTTCATGGTAATTTCTAGCGGACTAACTGTGAATTTAAAAATGTCACTCAACCCTAGTAGATTGATGACCTTTTTCAGCGTGTTATATGTTGATTCCTTATTGGTGTTCTGATATTGCCTGATAACTAACCAATTAACATATGGTAGTCGCAGCATCTCATAGATAACGTTATAAGCCTGCGCCCAAGATTTACCAGAACCACGAGCTCCCTTAATCGCAACAAATGGATCATGACTCGAAAATAGTTGATAGTATGACTGGTCAACCGATTTATGAAAATTTAAATCAATCTTCGTCATGCTTAATCTCCTCGAATGAATCCATATTGATAATCATCTCGCCATTATTAGCGCCATTGTCAAAGACACCCTTTCCATTAAGGTATTCAAGCAACTCCCTGCGTGCTTTATTTCGGTCATGCAGTTCGACCATTGGGCCATCTTTGCCTACTGTAACCTTTTTGACCGCCCAGCTATCGACTGAGTCGCTGTCTTTCAGCGCAACCCATGACTTGTGTTTGGTGTATTGCTTGCCACTCTCTTCCTCAATGGATTCAAAGTCATCAGAACCCCAATCAGCGAAGTCACGAATGTCAGCCCTAGCTTCTTTGGCCATGTCGTCAATCAACTCAAAAACGCCTATGCCCAGCTCTGCTAATCGAGCCTGGCGTAGACGTTTTATTTCTTTTTGAATGTCAGTATTTGTCAGTAAAGCCGACCCATTTACTCTTGCTGTATTGTATTCAGAATCATAAGCATTTATATAGGCCTGTGTTGCATTAGCAAGTCTCACATACTCCCTAACGAAGGCTTTTTGCTTGTCATTAAGTTCGCTTTCATCTAGTTCTTTAACAGCTGGGTGCAACTCTTTTGCTGTTGCAACGTTTTCCTTTTTTGTTGCAACACTTTTTGATTTTGTTGCAACGTTTTTATCTGGTGTTTCGTTGTTCCAATAACGAGATTTCCAAGAGCGAACAGTAGCTGCTGAAACGTCATACTTTTCCGCAATATCTTTTGGTTTCATACCGGCTAAATAGTCCTGCTTAGCTTCATCACGTTTTGTCATGTCATCGCAACTCCTCCTTTCGACTTAATTTTATGTACAAAAAAAGACAGCCTAAGCTGTCCTATTTATATATTTTATAAATCAAAAAATGTTGATGACTGCTTTTTACGCTAAGCCCTTTATTACGACTGACGTTTGATGCTTTTTTATTTTTGTTATGAAAAAATACTTTAGCTTTCTTAATCATCCAACCACCCCATATGTTTATGATAATTAATCACACCGTATCGAAATCCAGCCCGCATGTTAGCATGTCGATAATCGTGTTTGTCTGGTTGCTCATCCGTCACCGTTGCAAACTGCTTATTAACGGCAGTTGCCTGGTCTTTGTGACGTTTCATTCTAGTATCTTTGTCCTCGTACACCATTAGAAAGTTGCTCCAAACCAGGCAATTTTAATGCCTAAAATAATAATACCGATTGCTCCAGCAAATAAACCTACTGCTGTCATGTACAGCGCGCCTACGCACATCCATTCGAACGCACGACCTAAATTCTTCTTGATTTTATTTTTCATGATTACCTCCAATAAAAAAGACTATTTCCAAAATGGAAACAGTCATTATATGTACCGCAGCCATCTTCCGCCAGGAGATGACTGTATGCTCGCTACCAACTGATTGGATTACGGCAAGCTAAGAATAAAAGCGGGATTGCACCGCTCTTTATCCATAATCAGCGACCCCATGACTTGATACGTAGAAAGAAAAAGGTAATTGGAGCAGATTGGTCGCTGTCGAAACATCAAATATCTAATGTTTCTATACTACAATTTTACCGCCATTTTAAACTGAAAAAGTGCAACATTTAGTTAATCCAAGTATTTTTTAACAGGAATCTGTATTTTGCTCTATCTCGGTCATACTTGCATTGCCTTTCTGATTTAAAAACCAGTCTAGACACCTTTTTCCAAACGTATTCCTTGCGCTTGTCATAATAATAATCAAGCATATTAACTAATTCCAAATCACTATCAATAATGAAATCATGAACAGCAATGTATCTTGACTGGAGCAAATTAAGCTCATGGTCTTCATACTCTTTTATCAGTACGCCCTCAACTTTTGTCTTTTCGTTGTTGACGTTTTCAACTCGTCCGCCACCAATGTTCTCATCAGTTGAATGAGCAGTCCTTAATTCAAATTTTCTAAACGAAATATCTTTCTCAAGTTCGCCCGAAAAGTATTCAGTGAATAATTTGTCGATTTTGTCCGCCAACTGAACATACTCCTGTCTATATTATTTTTTTACCCTAATTTCGACCCGTGGCCGTTCTTTATCAACTTCAAAAGATTCATGAAATCCAGTCAAATATTTAAGACTGTCATTTGGCAAGAATACTTCTCCCCGCACATTAGCCTTTTGCATTCCGTCTAAAATGAATTTCTTGATAAATGCCCAATTGTCTGCATCAGTCCGCATATCAGGTACATACCACCGCAACTCCAACATACATGGCCACTCGAAACGCATACCGTCTACCATGGCCTGCTGTACAACTAGCTGGCAGTAATTGGTTGCCTGCTTCTTCATCTTAGACCCGAAATAGCGGTTCTGGCGTTCGGCCTGAATGTATTTATTGAGCGTATATGATTTAAGAACGTGTAAATCGAACTCAATCATGGCCATTAAATTTAAAATCTCGAAGATACTTAAACATCAAGTAGATAAACGCCCATATTACGCTTACTGATAACACCGTTAGAACGGCTGCAAACAACACCAACAAATAAATTCCAATCGTACTCTTCATTTTCCCTCCAATAATCCTGGATTCTCGTGAATGTTGCCAATTACTTCGTAATTTACTTCAAATTCACTTTCTGAAAATGCCATTTCTGGTCTGTCTGTACTTATGTCGCAGAATCCATCAAGGGTAAAATAATAGTCTTCATAAATTACCTTACCGACAGTAACTTTAGAGAATCCGTAAACCTTAACAATATCGCCCTCGTATAATTCGTTGCCGTTCTTGTCATGCAGTCCTGTGAATTGTTCGACTGTTATATTGTCTGCAATAAGGCAGAAGCTTAATGTTCTAATTACATCGGGATGAATTTTTTCTCCATCCCACGCCCTAAACTTAATCTCTCTCATTACTCTTCCCCTTCGGCATTTTCATAAACAATTTTAGAAACGGCATCAACAATTAAATTCATCAATCGCTTTTTCTCTTTATAGCTTATTTTTTCGTTCGCCAATAAGTATTGGATATTTTTATTTACGTTGTAATAACATTGGGTCACTTCGCTGCCTAATATCATCACTCAACTACCTTAATTGATTCAGGGTGTAGCCATGCAGTCATAAGCACTCGGCTATGTGACCTAAATACAGTAAGCAATTCAGTAAATAAATTTGTAAACGTATCTTCTACATAGAGCGTGTCAATAAAGTAGATAAAGTCTTCTTTTGCCATTTTTTCTGAATAAGCTTTGTCCCAAATATCCTTTTGAGATTTTGTCAATTCAAGAGGTGGCGCATAATTTTCTTGTAACTCTTCTATCAGCGCGTATACTGCTGTATGGCCATTCACAAATTCTTGATCGATTACCGGTTGACTTTCGTCTCGAATAAAAGATAGTTCATCGATTTCGTCAAATGCTTCTTTGAAAGTTTGTTTAGGAATTTTCTTCATCACTCCACCTCTAACATTTCGTTCATCACTATGATTCTTCGTTCGGGTATAACATTCCAAAGTCGCCATAAGGAAGCGAAAGCGTATATCCTCCTTCTAGCGTGACAATAAACTCTTCCGTATTTTCTAATTTCTTTCCATAACGATTTGTCAAATAAATATACTCAACAACTAATTTTTGGCTTCCAATAGATACTTCTTTTCCGACTTCATAAGTCAAGTTCTTAATCTTAGTGCTAACAAGTGTCTTAATCATCACTCCACCTCTTCATAAATGAAATCAATCTTGTATTTTTTTAAATCTTTTCCGAAAATCACGTTTTCTGATTTTAGATTAAAAACATCTTCCAAAAATTTTTCAAAAGAACTCTCATCTTTGAAATCTTTTTTATCTACTCTTTTTGTGTCATAAAAAAATTCACCATTTTCTTTGTTGTGAACCATGTACGAAATCGTAATAGCTTTCACTTTTTCCATAAAATCTCCTATACCAATTTAACTTTTACCAGTAATTCAGGTTGTAAATCTTGTCAACATTTTCATCATGTGAGTTTTTATCCATCATTCCAACTCTCGTTCGAACATGTCGGGATTATATCCGGCTTCGATTATTTCTTTTTCGGTAAATGGGTAGTAGTCATTGCGTTCCAAAACAATTATTTCGAATTGGCTATCAAGCCAGTAAGCATCCCCATCCTCATCTACTTTTTTATATTTCCAACGGTACTTCTTCTCTGTTTCAACAAACTGGTCATGCGCCCATTCACGAGATTTTGGAAGTGCGATTAAAGAAAGCTCTTGACTTAATCCTCTGACTTTTTCGTTATCTACTGTTTTGTCGAAAAAAAGATCGTCATAAATATATTTAATAATAACGGGTGCAACCACTAATTTTTGTTGCACAAAATATTTGTCAGCAATCTCAACAATCTTCCGATATTCTTTTTCAGTGAATTTTTTAGTCATAATTACTCCTATACCAATTACAATTACCAGTAATTCAAGTGATAAATCTTGGCAATCCGCTCGTCTACTGGCACTCCCTGCAAGTGGTAGTGTTGCATAAACTTCTTAATACCCCACTCGGTTGTGTGCTGTTGATTGATATGGTGGTCGTGGCATAACGCCATACCAGTCCAGCCAAGATGGTTCATATCCTTCCGACTCATTGTGTAGCCAATCGCCCTGCAGTGAGCGAACTGAATACCATTGCTAGTTCCGCAAACAACGCATTTTTTGTTAATCAGGCACGAATACTCGAAACGTCTTCCAAAGTCGCTCTCGAGTTCTTTTATCGGCATTATGGACAACGTCACGTTATGTGCAAGGCTAAAGTCCAATAACATGCTGATGAACTCGTTGGCTTCCGTCCGATTGCCTAACCGAGTTGACAGGCTGATATAGTCCAGGTCGTTATCAAGGCAATACTTGGCTTTGAAATAGTTCTCCACCGCCTTGTTGTCGCCTGCCCAGAAGCCACCAATGTCAGATTTAGCAATGTCGGCCATAATCGCATATGCGAACTTGCGTTGCTGGGCTGTAATCGACCGCTCATCACGAAACACAACCCCTACCGAGTCAGTGTAGAAGTCTGTATCAACATCATCATCTAATTGAATTGTGAGTATATTGCCACGCTTGCTGAGCAACTTGCCTGCAACTTCCATAAGACCTCTTACGCTGTTCTTCCTGGATTATCATCAATGCCCATTAGGTAACGTTTCGACACATTCAATGATTTAGCCATTTTCGTCCATTCGTCTGGACTCGGCTCGCTTGTCCCTTTTATAACTGCTCGAATACGGACTTCTGACATGTCTACCATGTCTGCTAATTCTTCAATCGATACATTGTTCTTGATCAGCATGAAGTTGATTCGATTAACAGCACAATCCCCACTGCTAACTGTTCCAAATCCAAATTCTTCGGAAATGATAACTAATCTTTCGTAGACAGAACTGTTGAATACAAGCGACCTTCCGTTGATTAATTTCTTTGCAACAAAAACCGAAATCCCTGTGTACTCAGCAAACTGCAGGATGTCCATTCCAGATTTTTTGAACTCACTGATAATTCCGTCTGCCATTTCCTGTGTTATTTTCTGCATTTCTAACTCACTTGTCGTAATAATAGGCAAATCGCCATAGTTTTTCGAAAGTCTCTTCTGTGAACGTTCGACTGTCGCTATTGTAAAAACGATTAAGCTGTGTCTTTGACACTTCGGTCGATATGACCAAATCGGTTAGACTCATTTGGTGTTTTTCCCGAACCTCTCTTAATCTATCAGCCATCTTGTCGCTGATTTCTCGTGTATTCATTCCGCTATCTCTTTCTCTTCGCAGTACCGTTTCAAAAAGTAGTCCATACCTTTTTGAGTTACCTTGGTTGTTCGATTAACCCTAACCTGTCCCTTTTCCATAGGGGTTTCGGTCGTGTTGATTTCGAACAATCCCTGTTTAACAAATTGATGATTGGGTAAATTGAATGACTCACCCTTTCGCCTGCACAGATAGCCTTCATATCGCAATAATTTGAACAGCGTATTCTGGCCAATTCGGAAACCATTTTGTGTCAAGAACTCGGCTAGTGTCTTCACACTGTTGGTGTCCTTACTCGACTTGATACGCTGACCAAATTTGGCATCATCCATGACCAATTTCATTTGATTCTGTGCAAAGATAACCATCTGGCTCATCTTGTACATTGGATCGTTGAAACGTTCTTCGATGTCGATAAAATAGTCACGAATCTGGCGGCCAACTTCTGTCTGGCTCATCATGGCAATGTGCTTAGCAGAACGAACATCAAGTTGGTAATCCTGCAAAACCTTAACAGCTATTCCACTACGGTTTTTTAAAGGCGTAGGTGTACCTACGGGTTGAAAATCTTGTCCTTGAACCAGTGTTCGGCTGGCCGACTTCCACCACTCCGAGAAGCGCCAGTTTACTTGCAAAGCTTTATAAAGCTCTCGAGCAGATACAGTCGGTTCTTTCCCAGCTGATTCGTTCAAATTGATTAAATTAAATTCGCTCATCGTCTAGCCTCCCCTTTTCGTTCTTCAAAATATAATCAACGGATACCCCATACAATTCTGCTAGCAAAACCAATTGCACATCTCTTACGCTAGTCACGCCCGTTTCCATGTTTGATAAGCTTGCTGTGCTCATCTTCAAACCCTTTGATGCGGCGTATCGACTAACGTTTGCTAGCGAATAATGGTTATCCTGTCTCAACTCCCTTAGTCGATTATTCATACATGTGTCTTCCTGCCGTTCAGAATTGCCATCAAATCTTCTTGCGGCTGATTTGGTTGTTTTTGCTGCTGTTGAATGTCAGCATTCGTTGCAATCTTTGGCTCTTGCTTACCCTTGGCATTTTTTGGTTTTGGAATTTTGCCATCAACAAATCCGCGTTCATTAGCACTAGTTAAATGTTCTTCAAACCTACCGATTAGTGACTTAACCGTGATGTACTCCACGCTAGAGAATGTAGCAACCATGTAATTCAGTACATCTTGAAAATCCTCAAGTGATACATTTTTCATCGCTAACGATGAGAACGTACCCGTGTTCTTATTATTTCGTTCGGTCGCCTTGTTATAAGCAGCCAACATTTTTGAAGCCAGCATGGGGTCAATGACTTCATCAACGCCCTTATGTGTATCTAATCTATTAGTTAATTTATTAGTTAATCTATTATCTAGGACATTTTTGTCCCTAGGGTAGGGACGTTTATGTCCCTGGGGTAGGGACGTTTGTGTCCCTAGGGGGGTGACATTTTTGTCGTTAGGTAGGGACGTTTGTGTCCCTACCCCGGGCTCAATCAACTCTAAATACCGTTTTTCGATAATTGTAGTGCCATCTTTGTATTTGACAGTGCTTTTTAACAACCCCTTTTCATACAAGTCACTAAGTGCTCGCTGTACGGATCGTGTTGTCTTATGGTATTTGTCAGCCAAAAAGCTATTACTAGGAAAGGCATGTTGCCCCGTGTTTGATAGTGTGTAAATAAATCCAAGCAAACGCACTTGAAAATCACTCACATTGTCCAAATCGTCAACCCACGCAGGTATTTGTGAAAAGAACCTAGTATTTGACATTTCCAGTCCTTTCTCTTACTACTGTTTCATTAAAATAAATATCTATACCAATCAGAATGGAAGGTCATCATCTGAGATGTCGATTTCAGAATTGTTTACTGATTGGCCAGCAAAAGGATTGAATCCAGTCTGCTCTGGTTGCTTACTTGCAAATGCGTTGCTTGATGGTGCTTGCGCCTTTGGCGAACTATTCTTAGCCTCAAACATGTCACGAGTGATTCCATCTGGCTTTGAACCATCACTATCTACATGAGTCTTAGCTCGAACAGTCAGGTTAGTTTTACCAGTGTAATCACTTGTCTGCCATTCAACTTTGATGTTGATTGTCTTGCCAATCATTGATTTCACGTATTGAGCAAGTGAACTGAATTGAACACCGCTTTTAGCGCCTGCAGAAACTGCCATATTGTTAAAATTCTTTGTTGAGCGTTCGGTTTCTTCCGCAGTTCCATCTTTCCAAACCATGTTGTCATATCGAACTTTTCCGCCCTGATATTCGCCATCAACTACTTCATAATCAAAGACTGCCATCTCACTTCCAGTTGATGACGTTTTGGCTTCTGATGAATCCAAAATCTTCACGTTGTAAGTACCTGATTCTTGTACTGATTGACCAAATACGTTGTTCTCGTCTGTTGTAAATCCAAATGCCATAGTCTTATGCTCGCTTTCCTAATTCATTAGCAACGTCTGCTACTTGTTCTTCAAATGTCTTCTCGGCCTTTTTAGGCGCTTTCTGTGGCTTTTTTGTTGGTAGCTCTTTATGCTCAGCAGGCTCTACCAATTCGTTTGCCTTAATCAAAGTACGTTCGTCAATTCGATTCTTACCATGATTTCCTTGTTCTGGATCAAAGTCGATAAATCGTTGACCATCTTGTTTGTAGATACGTCCAACAACGTCAAATGGTGCTGACAATGCATTGAACGTCTTTTGATTCATATCGGCCTCAAATCGTCCTTTGCCGTCTAATCCACTTGCACCGTTATCAATCTGGTGAGCAGTTACGAGAACTGTCTTTCGGCTCTTGCGTAACTTCATTCCCAAATTTCTGAACCACGATTGCAACTTTTGGTAATTCTGACGACCGTCTTTACTTCGACCATCAATGTTATCCAGTACCCAGTTTTGGAGTGCCGTCACGTTGTCCAAAATGATTGTGTCAAAGTTAGGACTGCTAATCGCTGAATCGACATAGTAATCAACCTGCGCCTGAATGTTTGGTGCATCAGTATCGTCAAATGCAAATACGAATGTATCTGTTGTGTCTGCTAATGCGTTGTAAGATCCATCAAAAATGAAGCTGACCTTATTCCCATTGAGATACTTGGATAGGCTTGTTTTACCCGTTCCACCATCTCCATAGATGAAATACATATTCCCAGATGGAATAATTTTTCCTGGCTTGAACTCAATCATGGTTTTTCCTTTCTTTGTTTGAATTAATTGTTGAAAACATTAGTTATGGTCAAAAATTAGTAATAGTAGATTCAATGTTTGAACAGTCAAACTAGCGATCAATAAATAGTTAGTCATGTTTTTATTCCTCACTTTTTGAAACTAACTTTCTCAGTCTTTTTGATGACGGTAACCTCGTCAAATTCTTCTTCGTTTAGAATTTTCTTAAGGTCTGTCACACCTTTAAATTGAAGAACCTCTAGTCCGTAAGATTTCAAGTATTTAAGCATTAGTTCGGGATCATTAATCGTCACTCTTCGACTAACTTCGCCAATTTCAATATCGTCAATTTGGCCGCCATCAATCATGAAGTCTCGTGCGTATTTCTTGAACTTCTTGATATTTCCTTCCACCTCTTGAATCTTGAAGTACACTTCGCTTTTCTGACTGGGCGACAGCGAAGTGAAAAAGTCTTCGTTCCCTAAATCAACTCCTGATGTGATTTCTCCGTATGGATCTACGATTGATACATCTCTCATACTTGCACCCCCAATTCTTCTAGGTAAGTCTCTTGTTCTTCAATTTCTTCGCTTAATTCAGATTGCTTGATATATAATTTTTCCAACTTGTCTTGCACTCTTTCAATTTCGTCATCATTACGACCATTAAGGTGGTATAAAGACATATCGTCAGCTACAAAATTACCTGTTGTTTTCATGTTTAACCCCCTTTTGTGCTATAATTAGGGCATAAAATTATTTTTAGACGGATAAATTTATGCCTTAAGCTCGCTTACTCAAGCGGGCTTTTTGTTTTGCGATTTTAAAATCATGTTTAGCAAGCCGTTTTCCCTGAATAACAATGTCATTGGTAATATCATTCTCAATGTCATATGAATCGAACAGTGGAGCTCGCTTGTAGTATTTGTACGCCATGATGGATAACGTGGTTACGCCCGTTCCAATCGCTAACATTAGTAAATCGTTGAATTGCATTAGTGTCATATTCTCGCCTCCTATGCGTATTTCCTAGCTCGTTTGAAGAAATAGTTATACAGTTCATAACCCGAATAGACTGGGTGCGTTTCACTCGGCCATAATGGCTTGGGAAATTTCGGATCATCCTTAAACCACTTTTTAAAAGTTGCATGGGCTTTAATTCCTAGATTATCCATGACCTGCTTTTGCGTGTACTCTTCGTTAATGTCGAATTTTGTATAAGCTGTTCCGTTCAATTCATCACCGCCTTCTAAGTTAGCTTTCTAATTTAAAGCTTTTAGCAAAAAACGTTATTGTCACTTTTACTACGTCCTTGCCAAAATCTTCTGATTTCACTTCACTGACGAAATCAATTTGATGTCCATCTATATAGAATTTTTTGGGTGTTTCTACCACCTCTTGCTTAGGATTTGGAAACATTTTTTTTGCTAATTCATGAAAACTATCTTTCTTTTCCATACTTTCTCCTTTTTTGCTATCCTTTTATTACTGGCATTACAGGGCCTAGTAAATGAAAGGAGAATAGTACATTGTATTTTGTTATTAAAAAATCTGTTGATGGCCAATATTATTTCTTATTGAAATCTGACAATGGCCAAGTAGTAGCACAAAGCGAAACTTATCTTTTGAAAAGTAGCGCTGAAAAAACGATTCAATCAATCAAAGAAAATGTTGACAGAGATACATTAGTTATCGACTCTGAAAAGCTGTAACTTTGTTTGCTAAATGGATAATCTTTGCAGATGCGGAGAGTAGTGTATCAACACTGCTCTTTTTATTTACATCGATACTATCGAACATATTTTTAATGTTATCTAATTCTTGAGATAGTTCTTGTTTTTCGTTCATGCTTCCTCCTTTCTGTTTTGTAAATCTTGCTTTAATTATGTACAACAAGCTTTACATCTTGAGCAAAAAAAATATCGTTAACGGTTAAATCGTTCCCTACAGCCTTTGCTACCTTTTCCATTGTTGACCTTGTAATATCACCGTTGTCCATAGCATTATTGATTGTTGAGCGGGATAGCCCTGTTTCTTTAGCGAGTGTCGTAGCCTTGATATTGTAAAATCCCATGATTTTTCGTAAGTTGCTCAACGTTTTTGTTCCCCCTTTCGTAAGGTATGTTTATATTATACAACAAGAATTACACAGTGTAAAGCATAAATAACATTATTTTTTTAAATTGTATTGTATACTGTACACAACGTACAACATATTATACAGATTGGAAGTGTCTACATGCTTGAAAACAACGCTTTGGCGCTAAAGATAAGAGAATTAAAACGCAATGGAAGTTACCGTGATATGGCTGAAAAAACAGGCGATAGAGTATCGCATACATACTTCAGCACATTAGTAAATGGAGATAGCCGTACTAAGCAACCAATTAAACCGAGTCCTGACAAGTTAAAGATAATTGCTTCATCATATCCAACCCAAACTACTTATAAAGAGTTAATGACCCTTTCTGGTTATGAAGAGCAAGAAATAGATCATGACGAAAACAAAAAAACTTTTGATTTAAAAAATCCTGAGCATAATATACTTACTTATGGAGGAAAGCCGATTTCTGATGATGACTGGAATATAATTAAAAGAATTCTGGATAGTGGACAGAGTGAGTGAGGTGACATTTGAAACAAATAGTTGAAAGAATTATCAATGAATATGAAAGACAAGGAATAACGCTGTTGTCAACCAATAGATTAAGCCCTGATGTTCCTGATGTTGCTGATTTATCTACTAGACAAGTTGTTTTCAATGCTAACTCAAGTTTGAAAAAACAAACTCCATTCAGACTTACCCATGAACTAATGCACATTGTTCATGCCGAACCTGATTCTCATAGGATGGTTGCTTATCATGCTTATGACGTTGGTAATCCAGATGAGCGCATGGCTAATAATCAAGCTATCAAATTCTTGATGAACATTTATATGGAAGATGCCGAAGAATTCAATTGGTTACAATTTATGGAAGCCTATGGAATTCCTAGCTATCTAGAAGAACGAGTAAAATTTTTTGCTATAAATTAATATTTTAAGGAGAGAAGTATATGGATAACAAAAATGCTAAATCTGAAATTAAAGGAATGATTTGCCCATTGTGCTCTGAAGTTTGCGTTGCTATGCATGGGTATCCTATTAATAAAATTAATGGTCGTTATACTAAAGTTATTCATCCTCAGTGTATGGCTAAACTAGGAATCAAGAAATTTGACTTTAAAAAACAAGGTCAAATCAAGCGTGAACCATACGAATACTTACAAGAGCTCTATAACAATGGCGAAAAGTATGATTTTGAAAAGGCTAAAAACGACCGTTTAAAGTATCTACGTGATGACCCTGAAATAGTAGACCCAAATCAAGAAATCAAGGACCAGTTAGAAGCAGCAGGCGTTTCGAATCTTTTCGGTACTAAAAAAGAAATCAATCACTTGCATGAATACTTAGATCCACAGGAAAAGATTGTCTACGCCGTCTCTGGTGGTCGTGAAGGACGTTCATATCTGATTGTTATTACTAATAACCGCTTGATGTTCATCAACAAGAACATGTTCGTAGGAGGAGATTATGAAGAGATTGGATTTGATTACATCAACGCTGTTTCTTACTCGTCAAAGTTAGTATTGTCCACCATCATGATTACAAACGGCGCAAATACCATTGCCATTGAAAACGTTGATAAGCGCAATGCCCCTATCTTTGTCGAAAAGCTCAAAAAAGCAGTTCAAGATAAGAAGACAGCCGACAATCAACAACTTTTCCAAGCGCAGCAGCCTGTTCAAGCGCAGCCACAAACAAGCAACTTAAGTCAAATCAAAGAATTAAAAGAGCTGCTTGATATGGGCGCTATTACGCAAGAAGAGTTTGATGCAAAAAAGAAGGAGATACTTGGGATTTAATAGTGATTCAATAATTTGATGCAAAATTAAGGCCAAAGGCCTTTTTATTTGTACCTATTTTTTGAAAAAGGAGTTAATATGGCGAGCATTTATAAGCGTTCAAATGGATGGGGAGCCAGTGTTTACTACAAACTAAATGGCAAAGACAAACGAAAAGTAAAATCAGGATTTAAAACAAAAGCAAAAGCACAACAATGGGCCAAAAAAGTCGAATTTGATAAATTGAATGGTAAAGAATTAGACGATAACCGTCTATTTATTGACGAATTTAAGCAATGGTACGAAATATTTAAAGAACCAAATTTATACTACAAAAGCGCTCAATGGTACAAAACGGTTATTAACATTCTCAAAGAAAAGTGGCCAGATAAAAAAGTAAACGAAGTCAAAACGGCCGATATGCAAAAATTACTAAACGAATATGCTAAAGAACATGTGAAAAGCTCAGTTAGAAGAATCAGGAGCATTATCAGTGCCTTTGTGAGATATGCCATCAGCGAAGGGATTATCTACAAGGATTTCACAGTTAATACAACTGTATACTCTGAAAAGAAAAGCAAATCGGTTGATTTGAAGTTCTTAGAGATTGAAGAAATGAAGGCACTGTTGGAAGAAATGAAAGGAAAAGAGGACTCATCAGCCCGAATGATATACACTTCACTGCTGACAGGCATGCGATATGCAGAGGTTGCTGCACTGACTAAAGATGACGTTGATTTTGATCAAATGACTATATCCGTTAATAAATCATGGGATAGTGATAGGAAAGTAAATAAGCCAACGAAAACAAAATCATCCAATCGAGTAATACCAATTCCTGAAATTTTAGCAGAAGAGATGGAGACTTGGAATTTTGGTCAAGGACAAATTTTTGCTAGCAAATTTTCTTCATATCCGCCCACTGACAATGGTGTGAATAAACGTCTGCGGTTAATGCTCGAAAAATTCCACGCTACGCCAATTACATTCCATGGATTGCGCCATACATTTGCCAGCTTTCTAATACTAAATGATGTCCCTGTTCAAGTAATTACCGAATGGTTAGGCCATGCTGATTCCAACATTACTATCAGTATTTATGCTCATTTGATGGAGCATAAACGAGCCTCCGAAAAGGAACGAGTTCTATCATTTTTAAACGCACTTGAATGATACAGTCTTGATACAGTCAATTAAGAAAATAATTGTAAAACGTTTTACAACGTTTCATAAAGTTTTACAAAAAGAACGCCTACAAATGTGATAACGTGGGCGTTTTTAAAATAACAAAATAAAAAAGCCTGTCTAATGCAATTTGCACCAAACAGACCGAAATAGCCCCAGAGGGAGTCGAACCCTCGATTCCGCGCTGAGAACGCGACGTCTTAACCACTTGACCATGGGGCCATAGTCAACAATACTTAAATAGTTTACTAGATTATTGCCCACCCGTCAATTATTTTTTTAGCATTGTTTGCTATTAGCAAATTATTGGTATAACAAACGTTATTGTTACCTTGTTAACCCCTTTGACCAGAGCCTGTATCACAAATTTGTGACTGTCAGGCTCAAAGACACCAGCTAACAAACAATTTACACTGACCCACCAACCCAAGAGCCGTTTTCATCAACACCGAACTCTCTTCAATTACTGTCGAACCCAAAGAAAAACTATGAGATAATGAGAATATTCGAACAAGTGATGAAGATCAATTTTTGGTATTAAATAACTAGTCCACGTTTGTTGAATAGCCTAAGTTAAACCCAATTCATCCATTAAATTAGAGATGTCAGGAGCAGACCATGATTACCATTTCCAACTTATCAAAAGCATTCGGCAGTCACCAAGCCGTTGCCAATCTTTCCTTCACCCTTCAACCAGGTGAAGTTCTCGGCTTGATTGGCCAAAATGGTGCCGGCAAAACCACCACTTTTCGGATGATTTTAGACTTTATCCAGGCTGACGAAGGTACGATTGCCTGGGATCAACATCCAATCGATGCTAATTTACGTCGAAAAATTGGCTTTCTACCCGAAGAACGCGGGCTCTATCAAAAACAGACCATTGAAGAACAGGTCGTCTACCTTGCCCAATTACATGGTATGGACAAAAAAGCGGCAAAAGTAGCGCTCCAAGACTGGCTAGACCGCTTACAAGTCGTTGGAAAACCAGGGGACTTAGTCCAATCTCTATCAAAAGGAAACGCCCAGAAAATCCAAATGATTATGGCTCTGATTTTCGAGCCGGACTTTGTGATTCTCGATGAACCCTTCTCTGGCTTAGATCCTGTCAATGCTGCCATTTTTATGGACGAAATTCAGCGCCTCAAAGATCGTGGCGCAATGATTATCTTCTCATCGCACAATATGGATAATGTTAGCCAAATTTCAGACCAACTCCTAATGCTTAAAAAGGGTCGAACCGTCCTGCAAGGACCTGTTCAGGAAATTCGTGAATCCTTTGGCCGAACCCGTCTTTATGTTGAAGCGCCTCATTTAACAAAATCAGACTATTTAGCAATGACCGGCGTCAACCATGTCGAAGCTAAAGATGGTGGCTTTCTGCTGACGCTAGACTCTGAAGCGGCTGGACATTCCATCTTCGAGGCGGTGACCAGTAATGGGTACATCCCCGCCTTCTCACAACAGCCACCCACTCTAGCCGAAATCTTTAAAACGGAGGTCAGCACCAATGACTAATCTAACCTTTCTCGTAGCCAAGCACACCTACTTCAGTCGCCTTAAGAAAAAATCTTTTTGGTGGTTAATTATCTCACCTATCCTTTTAATTGCTGCTGCTGGTCTTCTAGGCTACGGAATTAGCTACTTTTCAAACGACCAACCAGCCAAAATTGCTGTTATTGGACAGGCCAATAGTCGTGAGGCCATCAGCCAAACAGCTAGCAAGCTCAATATCAAGGTCTCATCAATTACCGATGACCACTCTGCACAGTCGGCTTTACAAAAGCAAAGCATTGACGGCATCCTTACTCTCAACGCTGATCAAGGAACATTAGTGATGCAGCCAAAAGCGCCGAAAATTGATAAAGATCAATTACAAGCGGTCTTAAGCAAGATTTTTTTGATGAATCAGGCTGAAAATTATGGTCTAACCCCCAAACAAACCGCAGCATTGATGACACCGTTTAGCCTGAAAACAACTGTGCAAAGTCACGCTAGTCAAGAAAACGCCGACAATAACCAGGCTGCAAAAGCAGCTGTTTCAGTTGCTATAACGATTATCGTCTTAGTCATTGTTTCGACCTATGCATCCTTAATTGGTAATGAGATTGCCAATGAAAAATCGTCACGAATTATGGAAACCCTATTAGCAGCCTCGTCTTCTCGGGCACAATACTTCGGTAAGCTGCTAGGTATCACTGGTCTTCTGGTTACCCAACTGTTTTCTTACGTGGTCTTAGGAATAGGAACCAACCTTTTCGGTCAAAAAATTGCAGTGGTCAAGCAGGCCCTTTCCTACTTGACTGCCTTGACCCCAGCTTTTCTAATTTATTCCTTGATTTTCATCATCGTTGCCACTGGCCTTTACCTGATTTTAGCAGCCATTGCAGCTTCATTAGTCAATGATAATTCACAAGTTTCTCAAGCCATGGTCCCCGTCACGACCCTGGCCATGATTCCCTATATTGTTGGTCTTGCTTCAGCTTCAAATGGTGGCAATAACATTCTCGTTCATATTTTTGCCTATGTCCCCTTCATGGCTCAATCAACAATGCCAAGCTTGCTTGCCAACCAATATGCCAGCTGGTGGCAGGCTCTTCTATCATTGGCCATTTCGCTCATTGCTCTCGTGGCGCTTGCTCAATATGGACAAAAACTTTACGCTAAAAACGTTTTGTCCTATTCAGATGAAAATATCTTGAAGCAACTATTAGCTTCCCTCAAGCACTCTTAAACGGTAAAATCAGCCCCAGCTCCTTCCAGGCTTACCGACAGTAACCCAAATCAAAAAGCGACCCAAGCAATCAAATTGCTTGGGTCGCTTTTAATTAACCATCAAAACGGTGGCGAACCTGATTCAAATTGTTACTTAAACCAAGCGTTCACTTGAGACTTGTGCTTACTAATCCAATCGTCGGCAGCCTTTGTAGGCGTTTTACCGTTTTGGATATCAAGCATAACCGTCTGCATGTCATCTTGTGTCCAGTGGAAGTTCTTCATCACCTTGTAGACATCAGGGTTCGTCTGCTTCAAGTTTTTACGAACAACAGTATTAATTGTTTCTTGTGATCCCATTGTTCCCTTTGGATCAGCCAGGTACTTCAACTTGTACTTGTTGAACATCCAATGTGGTGACCAACCAGTCAAGACAATTGGTTGCTTAGCCTTATAAGCCTTATCCAATGCTGAAACCATTGCACCAGATGATGATGCCTGCAAATTCCAACCAGAAAGGTTACCATAAGAATCAATCGTCTTTTGTGCGGCAGCCATCACACCGGCACCAGGTTCAATCCCCGTAATGGTCTTGTTTGCTTGGTTGGTCAAATCAGCAATTGAGTTGACATCCATATAATCTGGCACAACCAAACCTAACTTAACCCCCTTCAAATTAGGGCCAAGCAAATCGACATCATTCTTATACTTAGCGTACAAAGCCTTGTGAGTATTTGGCAACCAGGCTGAAACCGTAGCATCAGTTTGCTTGTTAGCAACTGATTGCCAGTTCACGGCGTTATCAAGTGGGGTAATCGTCACATCATAGCCGTGCTGACGCATTGCTTCAGCCAAAACATTCGTTGAGGCCACTTCAGAATCCCATTCAACATAACCAATATTGACTTTCTTGCCTGAAGCTTGGTGAGCAGTGATGCTACCAGCAATACCGGCGATAGCAATCACGGCCAACATTGCCCAAGTAGCCAACTTACGCCACTTTGGCAACTTTGGTGCAGAGACGGGCTCTGTGTTCAGACGCTGAACAAAGCGATCAATGATAATAGCCAAAATCACCAAGGCGATTCCATTAACAAATCCCGAACCAACGTCGGCGTGTTGAACAGCTGACAAGACACCACGACCAAGTCCTGGTGCACCAATCATAGAAGCCGTCACAACCATTGACAGAGCCAGCATAATCGTTTGCTTAGCACCAGCAATAATCGTGTTCTTCGCATTTGGTAATTCCAACTTGAACAACTTTTGCCAAGTCGTTGCCCCAAATGAGTCAGCGGCTTCAACCAAATCAGTTGGCACCTGTTGCAACCCAAGATAAGTGAAGTTCACAACTGGTGGCAGGGCGAAGATAACAGAGGCAAAGGCCCCAGGCACAACACCAATACCAAAGAAGGCAACGGCTGGAATCAAATAAACAAAGGCAGGCATGGTCTGCATAAAGTCCAAGATCGGCTTAATCACCATGTAGGCCTTTGGCGACTTAGCCGTCCAAATCCCCATTGGGATTCCAATAACCAAAGAGACAACCGAGGCCATCAAGACCAGTGTCAAAGTCTGCATCAAGTCAGACCATAATCCTTGGTTAGCCACCAAGGCCAAACCAATCAAGATAAAGAGTGGTTGACCATATTTCTTAGGCGTCAACAGCCATGAAATCAATGCCAAGGCAATGATGAAGATTGGCATTGGAATCGCTGTTAAGAAATTCGTAATGCCATCCATCGTAGTGGAACCACTATTTTGAATCGCTGTAAAAAATCCAGATAGATTCTTTGTTAACCAGTTAACCCCATCGGTTACCCAGGAGTCGATTGGGAGTTTGGCAACTGATAATAAATTAATCATTATTGTCTCCTTCCGTTTGGGCTAACGCTTCAATCACGGCACCACGAATGATAATACCGTGAAGCTTCTGATTTTCATCAACGACGGCCACTGGCGTATGGGCGTCATAAATGATTGGCATAATGTCTGAAACAACCGTGTCAGGCGTTACTGTTGGCATTGCTGTGATCACGTCACGCAGAGTCAACTTTTCACGACGAGCATTCACGGCCGCGTCAGATGTCACGTACCCAACAAACTTTCGGTTACCATCGACGGCAACCAAGCCAGAAACTTCTTCTTCTGACATCCGGTGTAAGGCAACGTTTGGTCCATCCGTATCAGCGTTGATTGTTAAGCCAGGAATCATGATGGATTCTGCATTCAAAACCTTTGAACGATCAACATCTTCAACGAAGTTTTCAACATAATCGTTTGCTGGATTAGTCAAAATTTCTTCTCCAGTACCGATTTGTTGTAACTGACCATCCTTCATGATGGCAATTCGGTCACCCAAACGCAAAGCCTCGTTCAAATCGTGGGTAATAAAAATAATGGTTTTCTTCACCGTTGCCTGCAAGTCTAAGAGCTCATCTTGCATTTCGTGACGAACCAATGGATCCAAGGCAGAAAAGGCTTCATCCATCAAGAGAATGTCAGGGTCATTCGTTAATGCCCGTGACAAGCCAACTCGCTGTTGCATTCCTCCCGAAAGCTGTGAAGGATATTGGTCCTCAAAGGACAAAAGTTTCGAATTTTCCAAGGCCTTTTCGGCACGTTCGCGCCGTTCCGCTGCTGGCACACCTTGGATTTCCAAACCAAATTCTGTATTTTCCAGAATGGTCCGGTGTGGGAATAAGGCAAAATTCTGGAAGACCATCGACATTTTCTTCCGTCGAATATCAAGCATCTCTTTCTTGTTGTAATGGGTAATGTTTTTCCCATCCAAAAAGATTTCCCCACTGGTTGGTTCAATCAGGCGATTGAGCAAACGAATTAACGTCGACTTTCCAGAACCTGACAACCCCATGATGACGAAGATTTCGCCCTCATTGACATCAAGGTTAATGTCGTAAACACCAACCGTTGAGCCAGTCTTTTCAAAGATTTCGTTCTTAGATTTATTTTCTTCAACCATCTTCAAAGCAGCCTTTTGACGCTTTCCAAAGATTTTGGTTAAATGCTTAATCTGAACTTTTGGCATAAACCCTCCTATTAGTTGACTATCCTGCTCATTTAAAATAAACTAAATAAGTGACCACCGTTGTGGATTTAAGCGGTGGTCAATAGTGACCACTCTATTATCATACACTAGTGGTCACTTTTGTCAAATTAGAATATTTATTCACTAATTCTTTTAAAGGATACCGGTTATGCCGAAAGTTAAAGAACCCCGTTATCACCAAATCGCTCAGGAAATTGCTGAGCACATCGTTAATAAACAATTTCTCGTTGGCGAAAAGCTCCATGCTCGGTCAACCTTGGCCGCAACCTTTGGCGTTTCCGCTGAAACCGCCCGCAAGGCAATTTCCGTGCTAGCCGATCTCGATATCGTCAAGCCTGTTCACGGTTCTGGCGTCGAAGTTCTTTCTCGGGAAAAGGCCCACGAATTTCTCAATCAAGCCAAAGAGAGTCGCGATCTACAAACTACTCACAGCGAAATTAAAAGCTTAATCGCCAAGCAAAAAGAGGACCTAGCTAATTTAGAGGAAGGTTTTTCACTCCTGTTGGATCAAACCCAACGTGTGCGCAAGAATAATCCCATGTCCCCTTACGAATTTATTCCCGAGGTCGATTCACCGATGCTCAACCAATCGATCGGGTCTTTGAATATTTGGCAAAATACCGGAGCGACGATTATTGCCATTCTTCACGAAGATGAAATCACCTTGTCTCCCGGCCCCTATGCCAATATCATGCCTGGTGATACTATCTACTTCGTTGGTTCTGACAAGACGGTTGAGGCCATCCACCAATTCTTTGCTGTCTAACTGCCAACAAAGCAGTCTCTGCAAAATCAGCTAATAACGATTTTTTAGCTCTGTGCTAATTAGACAAAAAAACTAGAAACCCAGTCGCATCACATGCAAATTTGGTTTCTAGTTTTTATTTTGTCTTACTTTAACCGGTCGTGGTAAACCTGACTTTGTTCTTCATAGCCCGGCTTGTCCAAAAGGGCAAACATCGCCGTCTTATAGGCTTCAACACCAGGTTGGTTGAATGGGTTGATGTTAAAGAGGTAGCCTGAAACACCTACAGCTAATTCAAAGAAGTAAATCAATTCACCCAAACCAGCTTCATCTTGACGATCCAAAAAAACGGCTAAGTTTGGTACACCGCCATCCACATGGGCCAAGACAACGCCAGTCGCAGCAGTCTTATTCACTTCTTCCAATGACTTTCCTTCCAAATAAAGCAAGCCATCTTCATTATTACCAGTCTTTGGGATTGGCAAATCATGCTTTGAATGGTCAATACGAACAACTGTCTCAAAGAGATCACGACGACCTTCTTGAATATATTGACCAAGAGAATGCAAATCAGTCGAGTAATTCGCCGATGAAGGATAAATGCCCTTTTGGTTCTTTCCTTCTGATTCACCCATCAACTGCTTCCACCACTCTGACAAGTATTGCAGCGATGGTTCCCAGTTAGCCAAAATTTCAGTTGTATAACCCTTATCGTAAAGAATTCGGCGGTAAGCCGCATAGGCTAAGGCTGGGTTGTCATGGACATCGTCACTGCTATACGTCTTTTCAGCTGCTGCTGCACCGGCCAAAACATTTTCAATATTAACTCCGGCAACTGCCATCGGCAACAAACCAACAGCTGACAAAACAGAGAATCGACCACCAATGCCATCAGGAATGACCAATGTTTGGTACCCTTCGGCAGTGGCCTCGTTCTTTAAAGCACCCTTTTTGGCATCTGTCGTTGCCACGATACGTTTTTTGGCACCTTCTTCACCGTACTTAGCTACCAAGCGTTGCTTAAAGAACCGGAAGGCAACAGCTGGCTCCGTCGTGGTTCCTGATTTTGAAATCACGTTAACAGAGAAATCTTGGTCACCGATTACCCGGTCCAATTCATCTAAGGCCATTGGCGACATCGCATTACCGGCAAAGTAAACCTTGACCTCATCGCCCTGAACTAATTCGTTATGCCAGGGTGACTTCAAAAAGTCGATTGCCATTCGTGATCCCAAATAAGAACCACCAATTCCAATCACTACCAAAACTTTAGAATTCTTTTTAATCGCGTCCGCCGCCTGATGAATCGGTGCCAAGCTAGCTTGGTCTTGGCTCGAAGCCCAGTGGAACCAATCAGTAAAGTCAGCTCCCGCGCCAGTCTTGTTCACCAATGTCTGATGCGCAAAGCGGACCTGATCCTTAATTTCATCCAACTCGTTGTCTGCAATGAAATTCTCTAAACCGTTCGAATCAAAATGAATTGCTGCCATGAAGAATACCCCTTTCTGTTCGGAAAGTAAACGCTTTCACTATTTTTATTATAGCACCCTTTACGGTAAAGTTAACGCTGTGACTAAAAATTAGTCAAATTTTTTAAACTATTTCTGAGCTGTTGCCGTCAAAACCTGTAAGGGAATTTCTTTATCCGTGTCAGCAAGGCCTGGCAGGAAGGTCGCCTTCAATTCCGGCTTAGCATAGGTCACCACGTTGGTACTCTTTTCATCGGGGCGAGACTTCAAGTCTTTCAATGGCTGTATCTTTAATGATTTTTTCAAACTTGTCCAGTAGGTCTTGCTTGCTGCTACTTGTACGGCAACTGTTTGATCCTCATGATCAACACCAACAGTCTTGTGGTTTGTCAGTTGCTTACCTGCCGTAAAAGTATACGCTTTCTTTTTAGCCAAGACCTGGTTAACCATATCAATGGTCGTTTGGAACCGTTGCTTTGTATCCGTGTAATCGGCAGCATTGTTCACAACTGTCAAGAACTCATGTCCCTGTTGGTCAACGACATAACCCGTAAAACAAGCCCCTGCTTCTGGTGTCGAACCCGTCTTTAACCCAAGTATTTTCAAGCCGTTTTCATTATCCAAGCCTTTGATAATGTTGGCAAATCCTTGACCAAAATCAGACGTCTCCGTCACCTTGACGGTCTTGTTTTTTGTGTAAGTTATCGTTGGATTGGTCGTCACAGTTTTTAAGGTCGGATCCATTGTCATAATCTTCTTAGCAATTTGAGCAACCTGCATCGCTGATGCATGGTTTGCAGCTGAATCAGATGCGGAAGTAACTTCGTTATTGTTATAAGAGTCACCATTTGTCAAACCAGCACCGTTATACCATTCAGTTCCCTTTAAATTCAGGTCACTTGCCAAGGATTCAAGCGTTTCTTGTGCCGTTTGTCCTGGCTTGGTCAAGGCAGCCGTTAAGGTCAGCGCAGCATCATTGGCAGAATTAGTAAACATTGCCCAATAGAGGTCGCGTACTGAAAGCTTATCACCCGTCTTCATGTTCAAATGGGAAATAGCATCTGCATTTTGTGCTGAAAGATCGGCACTAGCCGGCACGGTTACCTGGTCAGTCCACTTCAATTGGTTATCTTCAATTGCTTTTAAGACGCCGTAAGCCACCAACATTTTACTCTCAGAGGCAATCGGTGCTTGTTTATTGGCATCCTTTTCACCCAAAACTTGGCCTGATGTTAAATCAATTACCACAGCTGAGGTGGCATCAACATTTAAACTAACCGGCTGATCTTTCGTGGCTTGAATCGACGATTTAACATCATCTGGTACCAAGAAATACAGGCCTGCCCCTATCATGGCTATCGCTAAGACCAAAACGGCCATTAGGATGGCCCAAAACCGCCCACGTTTTTTCTTTCGATTAGCGGCGTGTAACCGATACATTGGCTTTTCACTCATCACTCTATTCTTCTTTCACTTGTTTCAGTGGGAGGGTCATGACGAATGCCGTGGCCGTCTCATCTGATTCGACTTTTACTTGACCGTTGTGCTGGTCAATAATGCCCTTCACGATTGCGAGCCCTAAGCCCGTACCACCAGTCTTGCTGTTGCGCGATTCTTCCACTCGGTAAAAGCGCTCAAAAATATGATTAGCCGAACGAGCAGGTATAGCAGGACCATCATTAATGACCCTGATTTCCACCAATCCAGCCTCCCTGACTTGACCAGTTAATTTAATAAAACTAGCACCTTGACCATATTTCAATGCGTTTTCAACCAAGTTAATCAAAACCCGGGCTAATTTATCCGAGTCACCAGCCATCACAATCACACTTGGGTCTAAATTAGTTGCAAAGCGCAGGTGCCGATTTTCCGCCTCCATGGCATAATTCGCAAGGACCTGATCAAAGAGGTCACCAAGCGAGAAATCGGTGATATTCAAACTTACCTGCGTTGTTTGCAACTTGGCAAACTCAAAGAGGTCTTCAACTAATGTCTTCATCTGGTTGGACTTATAATAAGCCGTCTTTAAATACTTAGCCTGGTCTTCTTCTGATAAAGGCGAATTTGGCGTCACCACCAAACCTAGGTAACCAATAATGGCTGTTAGTGGCGTCCGCAAATCGTGAGAGATATTCGTCATCATCTCATCCTTCGATTTTTCAACGGCTAACTGTTCCTCATGGGCCAAATTGAACTCGGCCACTACTCGATCGACTAAAGCCGTGAGTTGCCGTGCTTGGTTGCTATAGGTTGGTAACTGACGTTGTTCTTGGTTTTCGGGCAAGTCCGACTCATCATGGCCATTCGACTTGTGACCAAGATCAGGATGATTAGCAAGGGTGTACAGTCGTTTTGCCAGGTTGAGCAATAACAAACGTTCCCGACTGCGGCGCCAGAGATGAATTAACCAAATAGCCAATAGCAATAGCCACACAATGTAAAAAAAAGGCCAGCTTTGCCGAGCTGACCAATTCATTTTGTCTTGTAAGAGGTCAAAAACCAACACCCAGGCAAGGCCAGCGGAGGTCAAAGTAGCCAAAATTAATGACAAAACGGTTTGCGCCAGAATTGTACTTTTCTTGACCATAATTAACTCACTTCAATCTTATAACCAACACCCCAAACAGTCTGGATAACCTGGTCACCATGGGTTGCTTCTTCTAATTTATCGCGCAAATGAGAAACATGCACCATAACTGTCTTAGCAGAAACAACAGATTCTTGTTGCCAAACACGTTCGAAGATATCATCGGCAGAGAACACGCGGTTTGGATGAGAAGCCAAGAGGTATAAAATTCCAAATTCTAAGGCCG
Source organism: Fructobacillus sp. ESL1096 (assembly GCF_058511985.1). Classification (NCBI taxonomy): domain Bacteria; kingdom Bacillati; phylum Bacillota; class Bacilli; order Lactobacillales; family Lactobacillaceae; genus Fructobacillus; species Fructobacillus sp. ESL1096. The sequence continues at coordinate 935,364 of NZ_CP196400.1, read as the reverse complement.
TCAAATTAACCAAATCACCACTTGTGGTCTTCACTTCGTGGGAATCCTTATTGATAACCAAAGAGGCCACCGACAAAACATCCGGCTTTTGCTCTTGGACCATGTTTTGAGACCGCCGTAAAAGCGAACGAATCCGAGCCATCACTTCCAAAGGGTTAAAAGGTTTTGTTACGTAGTCATCGGCTCCAGAAATCAGTCCCTGAATCTTGTCCATATCAGAAGACTTAGCCGAAAGCATCAAAATTGGAATATGCGTGTCCTTCCGAACAGCCTTTAACACTTCTAAGCCGGACATATTGGGCATCATAATGTCCAAGACCATTAAAGCAACATCCGGGTTAGTATTTAATTTTGAAAGGGCTTCTTTCCCATCTTGTGCAATCACGGGTTCGTAGCCTTCATTTTTCAAGTAAATTTCTAATAATTCAGCAATTTCTTGATCGTCGTCGACAACTAAGATTTTCATCCCTTACTCCTTTTGATTAGCCTCATCTACCCGTGCTTGTTGAGACAACTTTGAGATAGCTAAAATACCACCGTGTTCCAATCCAGCATGCTTACGGTTCAACAGGTAAGCTAACCAAGCCAAAGCCAAGACCAGCACATTACCAAAGAGAGGCAAGATCGGATTAACCACCGTCGGGATAAACATGAAGGCCGTGAAACCGGCGACCCACAAAATCGCAACAACAATCAGTAACAACCAAGTCGGCATTTTCTTCTTTGGATGCTTGTCCTTTGGATTAGGAACCAAACGTTGCATTGCCAGGGTATAAATCGCACCACCCCAGAATGATAGCAAGAGCATTGAGACAACACCGATTCCTTGGCTTTCGCTTGAACTCTTGCCAAAACTCATTGTAATAGCGAAAAAACCAGACAAGAACATCACTAAGACCAAGGCCGTATCAGTGGCCAAGAATGTAAAGGAATAATCGTGGAACTTCTTAGCTAAGCGGCGGGGATTCAAATACTCTTGCAAAAGTTGAGCTGGTGAGCCATACATTTGCGCAGCTGTTTTTCCTGCCTTTTGACCGACGTAAAGCTTTTTAGAAATCGTTTGCACAATTTCTTCCTTGCGTTCGTTACTGAGCTTGTCAGTTTCCGCCAAGCCCTTCTTAAATCGGAAAATAAAGTCTTGATTCTTCTTGCTTAATTGCGAATCTACTTGCGTCATCTTACTGTCTTTCGTCCTTTAAATTTATTATACGTTGAAACGGAATTCGATAATATCGCCGTCTTGAACGTCGTAATCTTTTCCTTCTGATCGCAACTTACCAGCTTCTTTAACGGCCTTAACAGACCCATATTCGTCCAAATCAGCAAAGGCAATCGTTTCCGCCCGGATGAATCCACGCTCAAAGTCCGAATGAATCACACCAGCAGCCTGTGGAGCTTTGTATCCGGCCTTAAAGGTCCATGCCCGCGTTTCTTTGCCACCAGCAGTAAAGAATGTTCGCAAGTCTAATAAGTGGTAAGCAGAGCGAATCAGCTTGTTCAAACCAGGTTCTTGAACACCAGCTAATTCCAAATAATCGGCCTTTTCGTCGTCATCTAGCTGAGCAATCTCTTCTTCGGCATTGGCTGACAAGGCAATTACTTCAGCCTTTTCAGAATCAGCAAAATCCTTAATTTTTTGGTAGTAAGGCGAGTTGGTTGGATCCGCCATATCGTCTTCTGCGATATTGGCAACATAAAGCGTTGGCTTTGATGTCAACAAGAATAAGCCCTTGACGACCTTTTCTTCTTCTTCTGAGAAATCAACCGTCCGCACGGCCTTGCCAGCTTCCAAGACAGGCTTAATCTTTTCCAAAACAGCAGCTTCTGCCTTAGCAACTTTATCGGATCCCTTCGCAGCACGAGCAACCTTCGCATAGCGCTTATCGACTGCTTCCAAATCAGCTAGGACCAACTCAGTATTAATGGTGTCAATATCATCAAGTGGATCAACTTTACCATTAACGTGAATGATTTCATCGTCATCAAAGGCACGGACAACGTGAACAATAGCATTCACTTGGCGAATGTTTTCCAAAAACTTGTTTCCAAGTCCTTCACCTTTGGAAGCACCCTTTACGATACCGGCAATGTCGGTAAATTCAAATGTTGTTGGAATAATCTTATCAGCCGGTTCAATTTCTTGAATCCGCGCTAAGCGATCATCTGGCACTTCGACAATTCCAACATTTGGTTCAATGGTGGCAAATGGGTAATTTGCCATTTCTGCACCAGCCTTTGTAATTGCATTAAAAAGTGTTGACTTACCAACATTAGGTAGTCCAACGATTCCAGCTGTTAAAGCCATGTCTATTTATCCTTTCGTCTTAAACCGTAAAAATCAATCTTCTTCGGCCTTTTTTAAGACTTTTTTCAAGCGCTTTTCAAAGTTAAACCGGGTTAACATAATTGTCCGGTTACAGTTCGAACAGGTAATTTTAATATCGGCCCCAAGTCGGTTGACCACCCAAGCATTCGTTCCGCAAGCATGGGGCTTCTTCATTTCAACTAGGTCACCAAGACCATATTCAATTGATTGCGCCATTTTAGTCTACCTCAATTGATAAAATACTTAAGATTCGAGCCAGGTCTTGTTCTGAAAGATAAGCAATTTCAATCTTTCCTGCACCCTTTGAACCGGTGTTGACCTTGACCTTTGTGCCAAATTTATCTTCTAACCGATTTGCTAAATCCTTAGCAAATGGCGATTCAACCTTTTTGGCAGGCTTTTGGTCACCGGCGTTAACTCTCTTGACCAGTGTTTCAACCTGGCGGACATTCAACTGTTCTTTCAAGATCGTTTGGACAACAGCATTCATCTGACTTTCTTTTTCCAAACCGAGTAAGGCTCGGGCTTGTCCCATGGAAAGTTCACCAGCTTGCACCAAGTCTTGAACCTGATTGGGTAACCTTAACAAGCGCAAAGCATTGGCTATCGTTGTCCGTTCTTTTCCTAACTTTTCAGCCAGTTGGGTTTGGTTTAAATCCAACTGGGCCATCAAGTTGGCATAGGCCCGTGATTCTTCAATCGGGTCCAGGTTATCTCGTTGCAAGTTTTCAATCAGTGCCAACGTCGCCATGGTATCGTCATTGGTTGCTCGAACAATCGCGGTAATTTCCTTCACCGGCAAAGTCTTAGTTGCGCGGAAACGACGCTCCCCAGCAATAATTTGATACTTAGCACCGCTTTGACGAACAATAATCGGCGTCAACAGGCCATTTTCTTTAATTGACTGAGCGAGCTCTTTGATCGATTCTTCATCAAAGTGCAGCCGCGGTTGAAACGGGTTGGCTTCAATTTGGTCTAAGGGAAGCGAAACAACTTTCTCCCCTGCCTCCGGATTGCGGCTAACTGTTTTTGAATGGGCCAAAGCTTCCTTTGAAATACCATTGGATCCAAAGAGCGAATCCATGTTTTTACCCAATCCACCTCTTTTATTAACCATACTGCGCCATGACCTCCTTAGCAAATTCGGTATACACCCGTGCACCGAGTGACTTTGGGTCAAAATCAATAATCGCCTGGCCGTACGAAGGTGCTTCCGACAACCGAACTGTCCGCGGAATAACCGTTTGGTAAACCCGGTCTTCAAAGTACTTGCGTACTTGCTCAGACACCTGTCTTGCCAAATTTGTTCTTGTATCATACATCGTTAATAAGATACCGGCCATTTCCAAATCAGGATTTAGACCTTGACGAACAAGTTCAATCGTATTGAGCAATTGCCCCAAACCCTCCAAAGCGTAAAATTCCGTTTGGACTGGAATCAAAACCGCATCGGCTGCTGTGAAGGAGTTAATCGTCAAAAGTCCTAATGAAGGCGGATTGTCAATCAAAATATAGTCATACTGATCAGCCAATGGTGCTAGTGCATCCTTTAAGCGAAATTCTCGTCGTGGAAGATCAACTAACTGTACTTCACTTTCTGACAACTGAATCGTCGTTGGTAAAATATCCAAAGTATCGGCACCAACAATAGCGTCCTGAGCGGCAACGCCATTAATCAAGACTTCATAAACATCATTCTCTAATTCTGATTTGTCAACACCAACACCAGAGGTTGCATTTCCCTGTGGATCGGCATCAACTAACAAAACCCGCTTACCAGCTTTTGCCAAGGCAGCACCCAGGTTAATACTTGTTGTTGTCTTGCCAACCCCACCTTTTTGGTTGGCTAAAGCAATAATCTTTGCCATCTGCTGGCTCCTTTTTCTTTTATAATGGCTTTTTGCTAGGAGTACCGGCCTGCCTTGGATACTTCTTTGGTGTCTTTTGTACCTTAGCAATAATCTGAATCATTCGTGGATCCTGATTTGGTAAGGTGAAAGTGAAGCTTTCCTGGAATTGACCACCAAGTGTCTGTAAAGCCTTTTGACCGGCCTGCAACTCGTCTTCACCAGCCGACCCCTTCATCACCAAAAGTTGTCCATCGAGTTTAACAAACGGCAATGTGTACTCAGCTAAAACGGCAGTGCGCGCAACAGCCCTGGCCGTGGCATAATCAAAACTTTCACGCATGTGTTGGTCTTGACCAAAGTCCTCAGCACGACCATGCAAAACCGTTACATTTTTTAAGCCGAGATCTGCAACAACTGTTTTTAAAAAGTTAACCCGTTTGTTCAAAGAATCAATCAGCGTCACCTTTAGGTTTGGTAAAGCAATTTTTAAAGGAATTGCCGGGAAGCCGGCACCAGAACCAATATCAATCAATGTTGGTTCAGCGACCTTTAAGTCGGGTTGGTAAAAAGCCAAGGTCAGCGAATCATAAAAATGCTTTAAATAAACCTCTTCAAGGTCCGTAATGGCCGTTAAATTAAATTCCTTATTCGTCTCAACTAACAAGGAAAAATACCGGTCAAACTGATCAATTTGCTGGTCTGACAATGTTAACCCAGCTTCCTTTAGGCTTTTTACAAATGCTTCTTGGTCCAAAATCATCCTCCAAACCAGGTCCTATTTTGCCTAGTTTACTCTTAACAAGAATACCTAAAAAATGGGGAAAATTCAAGGTTTCAACGGTTTTTTGTCCAAAGAAAAAACCCGGACGAAAGTCCAGGTTTTTCATGATGCCCTCGGTGGGAGTCGAACCCACACGGTGTTGCCACCACTGGATTTTGAGTCCAGCGCGTCTGCCAATTCCGCCACAAGGGCAATATAAAGTATAAATACTTTATTAGGGCGGTAGAAGGGGATCGAACCCTCGCATGCTGGATCCACAAACCAGTGTGTTAACCACTTCACCACTACCGCCATGGCAGGGATAGAGGGAATCGAACCCCCATCAACGGTTTTGGAGACCGCTATTCTACCATTAAACTATATCCCTAAGGTATTAACAATCAGCTATCGCCGAAATAACATGATGA
>NZ_CP196400.1:670000-927500 GCF_058511985.1 Fructobacillus sp. ESL1096 | reverse complement strand
AGCTATTTCGGAGAGAACCAGCTATCTCCAAGTTCGTTTGGAATTTCACCGCTACCCACAGTTCATCCGAGCATTTTTTAACATGCACCGGTTCGGACCTCCAGTAAGTTTTACCTCACCTTCATCCTGACCATGGGTAGGTCACCTGGTTTCGGGTCTACAGCATCGTACTATTCGCGCTTTTCACACTCGCTTTCGCTACGGCTCCGGTTTTTTCACCTTAACCTCGCACGATACCGTAACTCGCCGGTTCATTCTACAAAAGGCACGCCATTACCCATTAACGGGCTCTGACTTCTTGTAGGCGTCGTGGTTTCAGGAACTATTTCACTCCCCTTCCGGGGTGCTTTTCACCTTTCCCTCACGGTACTGGTTCACTATCGGTCACTAGGGAGTATTTAGCCTTACGGGATGGTCCCCGCAGATTCCGACCGGATTTCACGTGTCCGGCCGTACTCAGGATCCTGTCTAGGGACAAAAGCTTTCGGTTACGGGGTTATCACCCTCTTTGACAACGCTTCCCAACGTTTTCACCTAACTTCTATCTTGGTAACTCAACGACAGTCCTACAACCCCAGCATGCAAGCACACTGGTTTGGGCTCTTCCCGTTTCGCTCGCCGCTACTCAGGGAATCGATTTTTCTTTCTGCTCCTGCTGCTAATGAGATGTTTCAGTTCACAGCGTATTCCTTCAACTATCCTATGTATTCAGATAGTGATAGCACTTCTATGTGCTGGGTTTCCCCATTCGGAAATCTCTGGGTCATAGCGTACTTACCGCTCACCAAAGCTTATCGTAGTTAGTCACGTCCTTCATCGGCTCCTAGTGCCAAGGCATCCACCACGCGCCCTTATTCACTTAACCACAACTTTTCAGTTGGATCAGTTTTATGAGTTGGTCTTCTTTCAGACCTGCGATTAAACCGTTCTTTTTTAAAGAACTTGTGTTGTTTCTCGGTTCATTTAGATGATTCACCTCTGAATCATTTTAAAAGAATTTCTTGATTATTCAGTTTTCAATGTACTAGCTTTTGGCCAAAAGGCTTTCTTCTGGCCAATGGAGAATAGCGGGATCGAACCGCTGACCCCCTGCTTGCAAAGCAGGTGCTCTCCCAGCTGAGCTAATCCCCCATGCGCTGGTTGTGCTTCACGCACTCAAAACTAAACAAAACTTTGCACAAATCAAATTGACTCTGACGTCCCTGTAACGCTCCGATTATCCTTAGAAAGGAGGTGATCCAGCCGCAGGTTCTCCTACGGCTACCTTGTTACGACTTCACCCCAGTCATCTGTCCTGCCTTAGACGGCTCCTCCCTAAAAGGTTAGGCCACCGGCTTTGGGCATTACAAACTCCCATGGTGTGACGGGCGGTGTGTACAAGACCCGGGAACGTATTCACCGCGGCATGCTGATCCGCGATTACTAGCGATTCCGACTTCATGTAGTCGAGTTGCAGACTACAATCCGAACTGAGACGTACTTTAAGAGATTCGCTTACCCTCGCGAGTTCGCTGCTCGTTGTATACGCCATTGTAGCACGTGTGTAGCCCAGGTCATAAGGGGCATGATGACCTGACGTCGTCCCCGCCTTCCTCCGGTTTGTCACCGGCAGTCTGTCTAGAGTGCCCAACTGAATGCTGGCAACTAAACATAAGGGTTGCGCTCGTTGCGGGACTTAACCCAACATCTCACGACACGAGCTGACGACGGCCATGCACCACCTGTCACTTTGTTTCCGAAGAAAACAGCACTATCTCTAGTACCTTCAAAGGATGTCAAGACCTGGTAAGGTTCTTCGCGTTGCTTCGAATTAAACCACATGCTCCACCGCTTGTGCGGGTCCCCGTCAATTCCTTTGAGTTTCAACCTTGCGGTCGTACTCCCCAGGCGGAACACTTAATGCGTTAGCTTCGGCACTAAAGGGCGGAAACCCTCTAACACCTAGTGTTCATCGTTTACGGTGTGGACTACCAGGGTATCTAATCCTGTTTGCTACCCACACTTTCGAGCCTCAACGTCAGTTGCAGTCCAGTAAGCCGCCTTCGCCACTGGTGTTCTTCCATATATCTACGCATTCCACCGCTACACATGGAGTTCCACTTACCTTCTACTGCACTCAAGTTCGACAGTTTCCAAAGCACTTCCACAGTTGAGCTGTGGGCTTTCACTTCAGACTTATCGAACCGTCTGCGCTCGCTTTACGCCCAATAAATCCGGATAACGCTCGGGACATACGTATTACCGCGGCTGCTGGCACGTATTTAGCCGTCCCTTTCTGGTATGGTACCGTCATGTAAAGATCATTTCCTACCCTTACCGTTCTTCCCATACAACAGTGCTTTACGACCCGAAAGCCTTCATCACACACGCGGCGTTGCTCCATCAGGCTTGCGCCCATTGTGGAAGATTCCCTACTGCAGCCTCCCGTAGGAGTTTGGGCCGTGTCTCAGTCCCAATGTGGCCGGTCAGTCTCTCAACTCGGCTATGCATCATTGTCTTGGTAGGCCTTTACCCCACCAACTAACTAATGCACCGCGAATCCATCAAAAAGTGGTCCAAACGGACCTTTTAACGTTTTGTCATGCGACAGCACGTTTTATACGGTATTAGCATCTGTTTCCAAATGTTATCCCCTGCTTTTCGGTAGGTTATTCACGTGTTACTCACCCGTTCGCCACTCGCTTGAAGAGTGCAAGCACTCTTCGCTGCGCGTTCGACTTGCATGTATTAGGCACGCCGCCAGCGTTCATCCTGAGCCAGGATCAAACTCTCATGTTAAAAGTTTGAAGATTGCTCTTCGATTAAACTGACTAGTTGCTATCTCTCGATAACGCCTATCCGTTTATTGTTTGTTACGAATTGACTTCGCAAATTTGTTTGTGACTACTTACCAAGTAGCCACCGTTACAGATTTGTTTGTTCAAAGTTTTGTTCAGTTTTCAATGTGCGATGCCTTGTTGGGCAACTCATTTATCTTACCTTAGCTGTGACCTAAAGTCAACAACTAATTTAGAAAGTTATTTGAGTTGCTTTGTTAGGGCAACTTGATTAGTTTATCAGGAATGTTGAAGCTTGTCAACAACTTTCTGATGAACTTTTATCAACTGCCGGTCATCTCTGACAACCAGCGCCTCGCTCGAAGCAGCTTTGCTTCGTAACGAACAATAACTAGTATAGCGCCTACCTGACTACTCGTCAACACTTTTTTTGGTAATTTTAGCGATTGGTCTCAAACGCTGATTTATCAGCATTGTAAATTTAACATTCGTCGATTGAAAACCTTTAGCGTTCTACTAACCGATCTACCTGGTCACAGGTTTGCTGCCAATCATCATTAACAATAATCTCAGCACCGCCTTGCAATTGATCAGGTAGCTTTAAGTCTCGTTGGAACTCCGGTGCCGATAAGCGATCCTGCACCCGGTCTGTTTCATCCCCACGAGCAATCAGGCGGTTCTCAAGTTTGACAACATCTTTAATCGTAACGTACCAAATCCAGGCCTGGTCACCTAAAATTTTTTGGTAGGTTTCAGCTCCTTTGGTGTCTAAGACAATACTAGCAAGGTTGTTTTTCTGCCACGCTTTTTCTAAACCTTCCTTAGAAGAACCATAATTTGCCTGACTATAATGAACAGACTCTAAATAATGGTTTAATAAGAAAGAATCCTTCGTTTCAAAATAATAATCAAGGCCGTCAACCTCACCAGCCCGCTTAGGACGGGTAGTATGTGTGATGACTTGCGGCACGCGCCATTTTTCCTTTAAGTAAGTTGCAATTGAGGTCTTTCCCGCTCCAGCTGGTCCCGTTAAAACAATTACCCGATTCATGGCTTTCTCATCCCCCATTTCTTTGTTTTCTTACCTTATCATCAAAATAATCGACAATCCAGTTAAAAGTTGGTACAATTGATGGCAGTTATATTAAAATAAAGTGAGAAAAGTTATGCAGTTACTAAAACGTGCCTTTGCCCGCGAGTCAGCTGCTGGTTACCTTGAAAAGGATCAGCAGATGGAGCGTGTGCTTACAACAAAAGACCTAATCGGCCTGGGTGTGGGAACCGTCATTGGTTCTGGAATCTTTATTTTACCCGGTCATGAGGCCGCTAACAACGCTGGTCCGGCTGTTTCTATCGCCTTTCTAGTTGCAGCTATCTTCTCTGGTATCTGCGGCATGGCTTTTGCCGAATTTTCATCAGCCATGCCAGTTGCTGGATCAGCTTATTCTTACGGATCTGTCATCTATGGTGAAGTAATTGGTTGGATTCTTGGCTGGTCCTTAATTTTGGAATACTTCTTGGCAGTTTCAGCGATTGCCACTGGTTTTTCAGCTTATTTCAATAATTTACTGAGCCAAATGGGTTGGGCTTTACCTAAGGCTCTCCAGGCTGGACCTGGTGCCGGTGGTGTCGTCAATTTGATGGCCGTGGTTATTATCTTAATTTCAGCAGCTGTTCTATTCGCTGGTGTGAGCCAATCAAAGAAGATTGAAAATGCCGGTGTTGTTTTGAAGGTTGCCATTATTGCCCTCTTCATTATCGGTGGCCTCTTCTTCATAAAAGGACATAACTACGCTGATTTCTACCCTAAGCAGTTCCAAACAGGTGCCTTTGGTTTGGGTGGTTTAACTGCCGCAACCGCTTCCATCATCTTCTCCTTCCTAGGATTTGACACGATTGCTGCCCACGCAGCCGAAGTCAAGAATCCAACAAAAACAATGTCTCGGGGGATCTTAGGTACAGTCGCAATTTCCGCCATCCTGTACACCTTGTTCTCAATTGTCTTGACAGGGATCGTCAATTACAAGAGCTTGGGCGTTGATGACCCAGCCGCTTTCGCCTTGCAGGCCGTTAAGCAAACACAGTTTTCCGTTGTCATTACAATTGGCGCTTTAATTGGAATGTTCACCGCTGTGTTGGCCTTAATTTTCGCTTCATCACGTTTGGCTTATTCTTTCGGTCGTGATGGTCTCTTACCTCGTGGCTTAGGAAAGGTCGCTGGTCCACACCGTCTGCCAGTCAACGCCTTGATTTTAGCAGTTGCTGTTGAAGCATTCTTGGCTGGCCTTGTCCCATTGAGTACATTGGCTAATTTGATTAACATCGGTACTTTGACGGCCTTCATGTTTATCAGCTTCGGCGTCTTGATCTTACGTAAGCGTCACGACCTGAAACATGATGGTTTCAAGATGCCATTCTATCCTGTCTTACCATTAATTGCTGCCGGATTATCATTACTGTTGATCCTACGCTTGCCTGCAGAAACATTGAAAATGTATGGTGTTTGGGTCGTAATTGGCCTGATTTGGTACTTTACTTACGGTATCCGCCACTCTGCACTGAAGCAAATTAACAAATAACTCCATTGAAAAAGCTGACTGTTTGGGAATCAACCCAGACAGTCAGCTTTTCTTTTTTCTTGATTTACTTTTGACGTCATTAAGTGGTGAAATCAGAACACGGACCACTAACTTTCATTATTTTAAGCACGTCCACTTCTTATAAAAGAACTGGATCCTGATTTTTCTGGAGGCGCTCAAAGGCTCCGGGCTCAACCTCTTGCAAGACTGGCTTCATCTCTTGAATTACGCCATCGTAATCAAAATCAACTTGATAGAGCTTTTGACCGACCTTTAACGCCTTAGCGACTTGTTCGTTTTGTTCGCGGTAACGGTTAGCATATTGAAGGAGTGAAACGGCTAAATCAGCAGCGACAATCACAGTATGAGCCTGTTCCTTTAAGGTGTCGAAGTCAGCAGCGACAATGTTCAATTGACGCTGCACATCATCCAGATCGACTTCTCCCGCATACACGGCCTCATCCAGGCGCGTAATTTCGTCACTCACTGTAAAGAATTTTTGTAGAAAGTCCTCGGGCAACCCTGGTAGGTCGCGACGTTCAAGAGAGCGCTTCACACCGCGAATTTGATCAATATAAGCAGTTGTATGCTCCTTAGCGGATTGCAAAGCAGGTTGGAATTCCTCAATTTGATGGTACAAGGCAACCTGGTCGCTATCTAACTGGCTCAAAATTGATAACCAATTTTCTTGGCGCGTAACTGCCCAGCTGTATGTTTGACTACCTTCCTTTAAGGCCCGTTGGACTTCTTGTTGACTCAATACTAATTCTTCAATGTCATGGTGATAACTAGACTGTCGGTCTTCTTCCTCATGACCCAAAATGAAACGTCCCTTCAAATAAGTTAGCTCAAGCAGCAAAGAATGGTTTTGTTCCTTAACCCGATCAAATTCTGTATTGACACGTTCTTGTTGCTTAAAGTAACGGTGATAGGCCTGATATTCTTCTTCCATGAGGTCATACAGGTCTTGAATCTTCTGGTTTAGCGTTGTTGAAATCGTATTTGCTTCCTTGACTTTCAAACCTTCAATCGCCTGAAGTCCTTGAAGGCGGAGGTCATCGACCTCACTCAAAGCATCTTCCAAGACACCTTCGACAAAAACAACGCCACGATCCGTCAAATCAAGCCAGCTCGTGTGCAATTCGTTAATCTGATCCAAGTATTTTTCATTAAAAGCGGTAAATAAAATCGGCAGATTTTGCATATAATCAAGAACCTGACCAGCGATCATCCCAACCTCTTCGAACTTTTGGGCTGCCTTTACTCGGTCCCCAGCCTCAATTAATTCGTGGTAGCGTTGGTACTCATCTTCCTCATCAGATAAAAAGGCTAATAAAGCCGGTGCACTTGGGCCATAGGGGTTATTCATGGCTGTTAACCGCTCTGTGATATCGTCAAAATCACCATGTAATTGATCGATAGCCTGACGTTGCATCTTGTTTTCTTGCTGTATACTTTCCAGTCCTGAAACAACCTGTTTTTGCAAAGAAACAGCTTCGGTCATTTGATCTAACAAAGATTGTAGCGACTTTCTGGTCTTCCAAACGTTCAATCCAGCGCTCAATTGCATCGCGCGATTGATTTCCGCATCAATTGCCGCAAAGCGATGGTTGCGCAAGTCACGATAAATCTTTTCCGTTTCCTGGAAATTTTGCAAAGCCTGACCAGCTAAGGCGACCTTTCTTGCTGCTGCCAAATCAGTGGCAATGTCTTCATCCATGAGCGCTTTTTTAGCCAAACTAAAATCTACCGCCTGCGCGGCAGCCTGCCGTTGTGTCAAAACCACCCAACCAAGACCGATTAAGATAGCGATAATCACGATAACTGCAATAATAATCCACATATGTACTAAACCCTCAGCTTTATTTACTAATTAAGTCCACCATACACTATTGGCTACTGAAATTAGATTCATTTGCCTTCTTTTATCCCTTTCTTAAGATTTTTGCTTCTTTTTCAGCCTGACTTTTCAATCGAAACGACATAAAAATACGGATACCATTTTGTTCAACACTCTTTTTCTTGCTAATTTCCTTCTGATTTGCTATAATGGTTGAAGTTGTATTGAGTAGCAGTCGGTAAAGAAGCGCGTCAACAACGTCCAAACTCGTTAGTAAGGACTTAGCTACAGTCACTGAGAAACGATTTTTCTTGACGCTGCACGCATCTGGTGCCGACCCTCAAATGTACAGCAAAATACATTTTGGAGGACATATACATGTCACGTTATACTGGACCAAAATGGCGTATCTCACGTCGTTTGGGTGTTTCACTTTCTGGAACTGGTAAGGAATTGTCACGTCGTGCCTATGCACCTGGTGACCATGGCCAAGGCCGTCGTGGAAAGGTTTCTGAATATGGAATGCAATTGCGCGAAAAGCAAAAGTTGCGTTTCACTTATGGTTTGACTGAACGTCAATTCCACTCATTGTTCAACAAGGCCGGCAAGGTTCGTCAAGGTACTCACGGTACAAACTTTATGATCTTCTTGGAACGCCGTTTGGACTCATTGGTTTACCGTCTTGGTTTGGCAACTACTCGCCAACAAGCACGTCAATTGGTTAACCACGGTCACATCTTGGTTGATGGTAAGCGTGTTGATATTCCATCATACGAAGTTGTTCCTGGTCAGGTAATCTCTGTTCGCGAAAAGTCAAAGAACATTGTGCCAATCCAAATCGCTGTTGAATCAGTGGTTTCACGTCCACAATTCGTTTCTTTTGATGCCGATAAGCTTGAAGGTACTTTCGTTCGTTTGCCAGAACGTGAAGAATTGGATGCTGACATCAACGAAGCCTTGATCGTCGAATACTACAACCGTTTGGGATAATTTAATTAACTCTTTCTGGTTGAAAAGTCACTGCTGATGCAGTGACTTTTTTTTGGAAAAAATCAGCGCGACAATCGTTCGCACAATTGCTTGAGCAGGCAACGCTCACAACTGCAACCATCAAACCGCAAAGTGCTGGTCAATCAACCAGTAAACGTTGATTAACCGTCAAAAAAAGCGCACAAGCCTTTAATCTTTTTAACTTTTTTCGTATAATTGTCTGTAGTAAAGTAATTGGAGGATAACCCAATGGATGATGTTAACAGCCGTTTAGAACAGGGACAGCAAGGTAATGGCGGTCCCAAGATTAATCCTGATGAGCAGCGCCTTTACCTAGGCACTTTTCGTGAACGAGTAGTCGCGGCCGTTAAAGAATCAAAGGCCGATGATAGCCAAGTTCAAGAAGAACTCAAGGCAAGGATGCAAAACTGGCCAAACACGACCTTACTGATTGACCAGGATGCTTGTGGTGATGCTTACATTAACTACTTACAAATGGCTGTTAGCACCAATCACCCCTACACCCTGCTATCTGATTTTGAAAGAACAACACAAACAAGCGACCCCTATGCGGTCATTCTTGCGGCAAAATCAGCCGTAAACCAAGAATCAATTGACCTGTAACCTGACGAAGCCGGTTTCAACCGGCTTCTTTTTTATCAAAACAGAGCCATACTGAGAAAGGAGCCTTCATGCCCGGACAAAAACCGCTGGCCTACCGAATGCGGCCAACAAAAATTGAAGAAATCGTTGGCCAAGAAGACCTAGTCGGCGAAAATAAAATCATTTGGCGGATGGTGGCAGCCAAGCGCCTTTCCTCGATGATTCTTTATGGTCCACCCGGAACTGGTAAAACCTCAATTGCCTCAGCCATTGCTGGTTCGACCAACTTCGCTTTTCGGGCCCTAAACGCGGCGACCGATTCGCAAAAGGACCTCCAGGTTGTGGCTGAGGAGGCAAAAATGTCAGGGACTGTCGTCCTTCTTTTAGATGAAATTCACCGTCTAAACAAGGTCAAACAAGACTTCCTCCTTCCTCACCTTGAATCGGGCGCGATTATCTTGATTGGGGCGACAACGGAAAACCCTTACTTAAACGTCACGCCAGCCATCCGTTCCCGGACCCAAATTTTTCAAGTCCAACCCTTAAGTGACCTGGACATCAAAAAAGCGATTAAACGGGCACTGACAAATCAAGAAAACGGACTTGGTAACTACCAAGTCAATCTAAGCGAAGAGGCCCTCACCCACCTTAGCCAAGCAACCAACGGCGATCTTCGTTCTGCCCTGAATTCCTTGGAGTTAGCAGTTCTTTCGACCAAGCCGGATGCAAACGGGATCGTCCAGGTAAACCTGGCAGTTATCGAAGAAACTACTCAAAGGCAGTCACTCGTCGCCGACAAGGATGGCGATGCCCACTATGACATTATCTCGGCTCTACAAAAATCAATTCGAGGATCGGATGTCGACGCGGCCCTACACTACGCCGCCCGGCTGATTATTGCCGGTGACCTGCAAATCTTAGTCCGCCGACTGATTGTGATTGCCTACGAGGATGTTGGTCTGGCTAATCCAAACGGCGCACAACGAGCCGTGACAGCTATTCAAACCGCTGAAAAATTAGGGTTACCTGAGGCGCGGATTCCACTGGCCAATGCCATTATTGAATTAGCATTGTCGCCAAAGTCCAATTCAGCTTACACCGCAATCGACGCTGCCATCGCCCAAGCCAGTCGTTCAAAGGCCCAGACCATCCCAAACCATCTACGCGATAGTCACTACAAGGGCGCCGAGAAACTCGGCCACGGAAATGACTACATTTACCCTCACGACTTCCCTAATGACTGGGTTGCTCAGCAGTACCTTCCAGATACGATCAAAGATGACGCCTATTTCCAGCCAAAAGGTAACTCGAATTTCGAGCAGCAATTAAAGGATGTTAATCAGAGCCTCAAAAACCAACAGCGCCGTGGTTTAAAATAAACAATACCAATCTGATTTTGAACAACAATTTTGCTGATGGTTACTCACAAAAATCAGAATGTCAAGACTAGTATTTTTAGACAAAATCAGTATACTATTTAGTGAATACTCTGGTATACGCATTGCTACATTTACAGCTTTTTCCTTACAACCTTTTTATTTTGGACGGGAATCCTCAGGTTATGACATGCCCTTTCGTTTGGTAGTCAAAGCCCCCGGTGAAACGCCCACCTCGATAATTTCGAGGAAAATCTGAGTAGCGGTTAACGGTGCCAATAGAGTATCGTGGGCATGACCCACGGCTCGCCTTCGGGCGGGCTTTTTTTGTGAACTCATACTAAAGACTAAACGAATTAGCCAATTGCTGGTATCCACTAATTCCTATTCGCAGACTCTGCTTTTTATTTCGTCTTAAAAGACTTATAATGAACCTAGAAAGAGAGGTCTTTACGATGACACAGTCTTACCAGAAAATTTTGGTTCCAATGGATGGCTCAAAGGAGGCTGAGGCGGCCTTGAAGCGCGCAATCGCCCTAGCAAAAGAAGACGGCGACGCTGAATTAGTGATTGCTAATATCATTGATACTCGTGCCATTCAAAACATTACATCTTTCGATAACACGATGGTTGACACCATCACGGAAGATGCCCGTCAATCATTGGAAGCTTACAAAAAGCAAGCAACTGAGGCAGGCCTCTCAAATGTTTCATATCGGATTGACTATGGTTCACCAAAGACCATGATTGCAACCGATATTCCAAAAGAAATCAAAGCTGATTTGATTGTAATTGGGGCCACTGGTCTCAACACGGTTGAACGTCTAGTTGTCGGTTCTGTCACCGCCTTCGTTACTCGAATCGCGACAATCGACGTCTTGGTTGTTCGTTGCGCAAAGCTCGCTCAAAAGTAAAAATCAGTAAAAAAACGTCCCTTGCGTAACAACAAGGGACGTTTTTTTATTTAAAATTATTGGCCGTTGAAAGTTCCAACCTTCTCTTCACCCAATGATTCAAATGAATAAGAAATCAGTTGTTCCTTTTCGTAAGCTTCAAAGCCATATTGCACCATCATATCAGCCAACTTGGCATTGTTAATATCGGAATAATCCCACAAGCGCTTAAACAAGGACATGTTAGTAAATCCTGGCAGCGTATTTGGTTCACCTAAGTAAGGAACGTTATTCTCGTCAATTAAGAAATCCATCCGAGCTTCACCGGCCAAGTTCAAGACTTGGTAAGCCTTCTTTGCCATCGCTTTAATTTCAGCCGTGACATCTTCTGGCAAGTTAGCGGGAATCTCAAAGGCAACAGCTGAGTTATCCACAAACTTTGATTTGTAATCATACCAGCCCTTACCATTCCCACCTTGATCTGGTACTTGGTGGGCACCGATTTCAGAAACTAAAATATCATCATTTCCAATCACGCCAACCTCTAATTCACGGGGGCCATTAACGGCTGCCTCAACCAAGACCTTGCGGTCATACTTGAAGGAATCAGCCAAGGCAGCCTGATATTCGGCCTCATTTTCAGCCCGTGAAATACCAACGGATGATCCCTGATTAGCAGCCTTAACAAAGACCGGTGAACCTAACTCTTTTGCAACAGTTGCCCAGGTCAATGGCTGATCATCATTTTGATAAGTAACCAGGTACTTGGTATTACGGATGCCATTGGCCGTCAAAATTTCCTTGGTAATCACCTTATCAAAAGAAATTGCGTGGCCACGCAAAGCGGCACCAACATAAGGCTTCTTCAAGAGACGGAAAAGACCTTGAAGCGTACCATCTTCGCCAAGGTTACCATGAACAACTGGGAAAAAGATATCAATTGGTGGCAAATCCTTTAAGGCAGCAATCGGTGCCAACGTTTCCTTTGGGTCAATGCTTGCCATGTATTCAGCAACCAAAGGAGCCTCATCGGCTTGGTTCATAATTTCAAATGATCGCTTAGCATCCAAGAAAAAACCATTTTGGGCAATAGCCACGACCGAAAGGTCATACTTGCCCGTTTCCTTTAGGGCCTGATAGTAATTATAGGCAGACCGCTTGGAAACATCGTGCTCTGACGAGTTTCCACCAAACAACAATACAACATGTTTTTTGCTCATAAGAAAATTCCTTTATTGGTCCACCAGCCAGGTGGACGTCATGGGTAAATATTTTTTTCATTCGCCAACCTAGCGAGACGAAGACAATTAAGAAAGGTAATTCTTAGTCTCTTGGACATATGCCCAAATTTTTTCAGGCACCTGATCTTGACCAAAAGCTAAAATTTGCTGGAAGAAATCAACGCGATTATATAATTTCTGCCAGCGTGACCGAGTTTGTGCAAAGGGTTCATTCACAAGGTCTTGCCGCCACAATTTTAATGATAGTAGTAAATAATCGGCGTAGAGGCTGTGCTTTTGACTCAAGCGCAAGATGGTTCCTACTTGGCGGTTTAGCTCACCCATCGTGAGTGGTGTGTTTAGCTGACGGAAATTCGTCATGATACAAGCAAGCAAGAAAAGTTTGTCTGACCGTGGAACATCCGTCCGGTCAAAAATCGCGCCCAACACATTTGCTAAATGAGTAAAGGCATGGATCCAACCATGGCCAGGCACGAAACCGCGTGTATCCAGTTCTAACAGCGTATACAGGCTAACCTGTTCGACGATAGCCATCATCAACTCTGAGCCAATAAAGGGTTCAGCAGCTTGCTGATCAGCCATCAATAAAATCGAAAGAATGGCAAGGGCAAAAGAGCGTCCATAAGCACCATCGTTTTCTTCCTGCAAAATTTGACTAAGTAGGTGGTCGTCACCAATCATTTCAGCCGTCAACCAGTCTAATTGCTGATGACTTAAATGCCCATTTTGGATGGCATTCCCAAGAAAGAAGAAGGCCCCCGTATCACGAATCTTTGCACTCGGTGAAGACAACTGTTCCACGACTGCCCGCAAGTCATCATCTGCTACAAACTGATTGGATTCCTCATGGTTGGCCGACCACACATCCTGGTAGACCTGCATTTGTTCAATCACGACCATTGAATCTCTAGGTCGTGGAGTTGGCTCAGCCGGTTCCATGTCCGCATTTTCTTTTAAGACATAGAGTAACTCAGGTAGTGATTCATAAACATCCCCACTGCGTAGCTGTGATAATAAAACCCGTGTTTTTTCATGAATTGCTGCAAGTTCTTCCATAGCACCCTTTTACAAATTAAATTCGTTCGAATCGTTGAAAGTTCTACTTTGTTGTTGATAAGACATCGACATTATCAGCCCAACCCCAATCATATTCGAAACCAGCGACGACCCTCCCTGTGAAATAAAGGGCAGTGGAATTCCTGTCAATGGTAAGAGACCAATGTTCATACCAATGTTTTCAAAGACGTGGAACAAAACCATCATAATCACACCGGCAGCAATATAAGCATAAAAGGCGTTTTTAGCCTTAAACGTTGCCTTAATCATGCGATAAATCAAAAAGAAGTATAAGGAAATTAAGAAGGCGCCTCCAATGAAGCCAAAGGACTCGCCCATTACTGAGAAAATCATATCCGATTCACGAACAGGCACAAAGACTTTCATATTACCAAACCCAGACCCAAACAGTTGACCAGATCCGATAGCTTTCAAGTTTTGATACGTCTGATAACCAGTATTTGAGGTATCTTGGCCTGGATGCAACCAGGCATCAATTCGAGCAAATTGGTAAGACTGGAAACCTAATGTTCCCAGAATGCTTCGACCAATTGTCGAAGCCACTAAGAAAATCATACCACCGCCTAAGACGCCCACACCCGCAAAGACTGGCCCCAGAATCCGCCAGGTAATGCCGGAAACAACGACAATTCCAGCCGTGATGGCCATAAAGACGAGAAGTGTCCCCAAATCGTTTTGTAAGGCGATTAAGAAGGCCAATGGTAAGAAGCATCCGGCAATCTTAGCAATTAACAACCAATCGGAATCAACCTGGTGGGTTGGGTACAAACGGTTATGACTAGCGACAATTTTCGCTAACATCACGATATAAAATGGTTTTACAAATTCCGCCGGCTGAATCGAAACAGGTCCAATAACAATCCATGACTTAGCACCCGCATTCGCATACAAAGCCCGATTATAAAAAATCAGAACGGCAATCAGTAAAATAAAGGATATGGCATAAAGAAAGGGTGCTAATCGCCAGAGCTGGAAGGCATCAAAATGCATAATAAAAGCAATCATCACGCCACCAGCAATCCAGTAAACAATCTGCATAATAACAGCTCTAATCGGTGAGGCACCTTTACCACCGTTTAAAATAGCAAAGTACAAGGAGTACAGACCAATTAACATCAGCAAGATTAAAATTAAAATCATGCCCCAATCCAACTCTGAAGCAGATGGCCGGTCGGTTTTATGTGATGCGATACGCTGCATGGTGAATCTTCCTTTTGCACAAAATTTTTAGGTGGTTCTATGTACAAAAACCCCTTGCCGCGGCAAAGGATTCTTTTTAAAAATTAATGGTAGAGATTGAATGATGCGAGGATTGCCTGCAAGGCTTCATCGGTCGATTGAGCACTGGCAATGACAACCTGCTTGCCTAAAACACCAGTATAGCTACCCTGATTTTGTTCGATTTTACCGATTGGTTGATCATCAACCAAAACCTGGATTTCGTCGTCCTTTGTGACCAAAGACACGCCAAAGCTCTGATTTTTCTTGCTCATGACTGCTCCTTATTTTTTCGTCATCATGTGTTCCAACAATGCCCCAGTTCCCTTGGCCACGTTGTCCAATGGTGATTCTGAAACAAAAACAGGAACTGTCAAACGATCGGCAATAAACTTATCCATGCCATCGAGCAATGCACCTCCACCGGTCAACATCACACCACGGTCGATGATGTCAGCAGCCAGTTCAGGTGGCAACTTTGACAAAGCCAAGTGGGCAGCGTCAGCAATTTGAACCAACGTGTCATGCAAGGCTTCTTCAATTTCGTTTGAGTTAACAGTAATCGTTTGTGGCATGCCTTCAAAGTTGTCACGGCCACGAACAGTCATCGTCTTTGGCGTATCTGACTTCAAGGCAGAACCAATTTCAATCTTAATGGTTTCTGCTGAACGCTCACCAACAATCAAACCATGTTCACGCTTCAAGTAATTGACGATATCAGTGTTCATGCGATCACCGGCAACCCGGATTGATTCTGAAACAACAATGTCACCCAATGACAAGATGGCGATATCAGAAGTTCCACCACCCATATCAATTACCATTGAACCAACTGGCTTAAAGATATCTAAACCAGCACCAATAGCAGCAACCTTTGGCTCGTAATCCAAATAAACCTTAGCACCACCAGCCTTTTCAGCGGCTTGAATAATTGCCTTACGTTCAATTTCACTAATGTTTGTTGGTGCACAGATCATGATGTTTGGCTTTGACATAAAGCCTTTGACGTTCAATTTGTTAACAAAGTAAGTCAACATCGCTTCTGTAATATCGAAGTCAGAAATGACTCCATCCTTCAAAGGACGAACGGCCCGAATGTTTCCGGGTGTCCGACCAACCATCCGGTAGGCTTCAGCCCCAACGGCCAAAACACGGTCAGTCTTGTCGTCAACGGCGACAACGGAAGGTTCATTAAGGACCACACCTTCGCCTTCAACGTAAATCAAAACGTTGGCGGTTCCCAAATCAATTCCAATATCTCTTGCCATGGTTATTATTTCTCCAAAATTCATGTTCGGTAGGGTCTAAAAGAAAAAACAGTCCCCTACAATCCTTTAAATTATATCATACTTGACCAGTTTCGGCCGGCATCTCTTAGAAATCTTTTAGGAGAGTTCCTGGTAGTTGTAAGGCTGAATTTAAAAGCGACACTAGTGCCGTCGCCAGCAAAAATCCGAGGCTGGTTGCAACAACTACTTTGAGCACGGCCGCCTGCAAAGGATTTTTTGGTAGTAACTTGCCAAAATCAATCGGACGAAGCAGGTAAAAGACAAAATAGATGGCGGCAATCGTTGTGGTCAAAGTCAAAAGTGGTGGCATGAAAGTTCTCCTTTTATTCGTTTTATTTTATAACAGAAAGGACAAACCAGCAATGTAACAAAGCTTTCCTCACACAGATTCTCACTATGCCAAAATGCTCATAGGCAAAAATTTTTTTCTATTCGACTTAACGAGCTAACGAAGCTGATGACACAAAGCGAGCCCCAGCCTGATAAAGGCAGTCGGCTGCATGATAAAGTGTCCGTCCAGTCGTATAAATGTCATCAACAACCAAGATTTTCGTCCCCACCACTAATGCAGCTTGATTGTCGGCAATGGCAAATGGCTGGGGTGTCTTGAGCCGTTTTGCTCGATCCAAACTAGATTGGTCAACCTTATTATGATTAGCCACCTCCAAAACTGCTTTGGCAGAACGCACAAGCCATGGCTCGACTTGGTTGAACCCCCGCTGCAAAAGCCGCTTCTTACTTACCGGGATGGGGATAACTAGGTCGATTTGCCGTTCTTTTACCAGGCGTCGAATCATTTGCCGCAATTCCTTTTGAAACACGAGGCCCAGTCGATAATCCCCCATAAACTTGTAGCGGGACATGTATTCCTTTAATTGCCCATCGTAAGCATACAAGGCTCGATGTCCAAGTAGGCGGTAACCCTGACTTTGCCAGAACTGGCAATCTGGACAAATCAGTTGTGTCCCCTCGACTGGGATTCGATGGACCAATTGACGGCCGCATCCACCACACAACGTTCCCTTTAAACGAACAAAACAATTTAAACATCTCGGGCACAACAACTGCTTGGCTTGCTTTCGATTAAAGACCAGCTGGCCCATTGTGACTACTGGTTGAAAACCTTCTTGGCAGAGTAAACAATTCAAATCTCATCCTCCTGGCTATCTGTTGGTATGGCGCCCATCTGTTTTACTCGACTGTTCAAATCAGCAATTTGCTGGCGAGCTGCCCGTAATTTGAAAGTCGGCTCCTGCACGAGTGCTAA
This sequence comes from Fructobacillus sp. ESL1096, assembly GCF_058511985.1. Classification (NCBI taxonomy): domain Bacteria; kingdom Bacillati; phylum Bacillota; class Bacilli; order Lactobacillales; family Lactobacillaceae; genus Fructobacillus; species Fructobacillus sp. ESL1096. The sequence goes on along the minus strand of NZ_CP196400.1, from coordinate 910,350 downwards.
AACCAGACCATCGGGGTGCTCTTGAGACCGTCCCACCCGTCCGGCAATCTGGACGAGCGCTGCTGTTGAAAAAACAGCATCATCCGCCCCCAAAATCACTACTTCCAAGGCCGGTAGCGTCACCCCGCGCTCTAAAATCGTCGTCGTGATTAAATAACGGTAGACTCCTGACCGCAAATCGCGAACTTTTTCAGCACGATCAGGATCAGCTGCATGGACCGTTGCCCCATTAATTGTCCGAAAACGTTGTAGGTAGTCAAATACTCGCGCTAAATCATTAACTCGTGGCACGAAAACCAAAAAGGGGTTCTGCTGACCAATCCAGAATTGAACCGCCTTTAATAGTTTTTTTGGTGGTTGCTTACGCCAATTGCCAATCCGGCGAACCTGAATTTGCGGTAACAGGCCGCGATGGAAACGCTGTGGCAAATAGGACTGAGCTAATTGTTTCTGCTTGACTAAGCGTTTCAACACAGCCGTTGGTGTCGCCGTCAAATAAACAACACTCGCTTGATTTTTTTGTGCCCGTAAAACGGCATAAGCTAATGCACCATCACCCCGGAAAGGAAAAGCGTCAACCTCATCGATAATTAATAAGTCAAAAGCACGATAAAAACGTAACGCCTGATGAGTCGTCGCTAAAACCAGCTGGCTATAACGGTACCGGCTACCATGTTGACCGTAGAGAACTTGAATTGGACAATCAAAAGCCTGCTCTAATCGTGGCGCTAGTTCAAGGACAACATCGACCCTCGGCGTTAAAATGGCAACCCGTCCTTGTCTCTGCAATGCATGGTCAATTAATGGAAACAGCATCTCCGTTTTACCAGCACCGGTGACCGCCCAGATTAACCGATTTTCTCGCTTAGCATAGCTCGCCATCAAATCTCGGCTAACCCGCTCTTGCTGATCAGTCAGCCGACCATCCCATCTAAGGTGACCTTTAGCTTGAAAGAGATTAGGCTCCGGAATTGTGAGCAGGCAGTCATTAGTCGAAACCCGTCCCATGTTCAGGCACTTTAAGCAGTAAAAACCACTGCCGGCAAGTCTCGCTCGTTCTTTTTGCCCACAACGCTGACAGACCCCTTTCTTAAAGGCCGGTAGAATTTGACAAGGTACTGGTGGATCAATTTCTTTGGGCCAAGTTACCAAGCGGCCATAAAGGTTCTCGACATTCATTTTTCTACCTACCTTCTAAATTTAGTCATGTTATAATACGAGCTATGGAGCCTTTTTACCTACTCGCTGAGAATGATTATTCCTGGCAACAAACAATCAAAAAATCAGACTTTATCGTTTCTTTCTTTCGCATCGAATCTGAAGAACAGGCACAGACCTACATCGACCAGATTTCCAAAAAACACCACAAGGCAACTCACAATGTCTTTGCCTATGTCATTGGGGACAACGATGAAATTAAGCGCTATTCGGACAACGGTGAGCCTTCTGGGACTGCTGGGGTTCCGATGCTTGAAGTCTTGCAGAAACGTCAGGTTCACAATATTTTGGCCATTATTACCCGCTACTTCGGAGGAATTAAGCTTGGCGCGGGTGGGTTAATCCGAGCCTATGCCGGAACCGTTGCCCAAGGGTTAGATGAGGCCGGTTTGGTTGAACGCCTTTGGCGCGAAAAAATTCAAATTGATATTGATTACCAAAATAATGATCAACTGACTTATTGGTTGAAGCAAGAAGATTACCCAGTCTTTGCCACTGATTTCGACACCGCCGTCCACCACCAAGTAGCGGTTGCACCGGATCAGGTAAAAGCCTTTGAGGAAGAACTGAAAAACCGCTTTGCCGGCCGGGTTTCTTTTCAGAAAATCGGTGAAACATACTTGGAAATTCCCGCAAAGTAGGTTATAATAATCTAGTTCGCGCGGTTAGTGTAATGGATAGCACGTAAGATTCCGGTTCTTGCAATCCGGGTTCGACTCCCGGATCGCGCATAAACAGTGCTGATCTATCAATGTTTATAACGACGATGGAGTAGTTTCGCAGTACTTCACACAAAAAGCACCTCGCATTCTTAATTGAATGCAGGTGCTTTTTCTTGTTGATTCTTCAATATTAACGAAAGTCACATTCTAAATCATGTGCATTTTCAACACCAACAGCCTGCAAAAATGATTCAACAGTCACTGGTCCCAGAAACTTAAAGCCGATTTTTTTCAGCCGCTTACTAAAGTTTTCAGAAAGTGTATTGCGACTGGCCGGCTTTTCCTCCTGGTTAACACCAATATCGAGTATTTGACCATTGGTCTGCTGCCAAACCAAATCAGAAAATGTCTCACCCCGATGATGGAGCCTTCGAATTTGTTGAGCATTATTAATTGTTGCTTCAATTTTTAGCCGATTACGGATAATACCAGCATCAAAGAGCAGTCGCTCAACATCTTGTTGATCAAATTGGGCCACCTGGTTAATATCAAAGTTAGCAAAAGCAACCTTAAAATTTTTTCGCTTACTTAAGACCGTTCGCCAACTCAAGCCTGATTGAAAAAGTTCCAATGTCAGCAACTCGAATAAAAGTTGATCATCATCTCGCACGGGGTGACCAAACTCACGATCATGGTAGGTAACCATTGGTGTTCCCTCTTTATAATTTACAGCCCAACGACAACGTGTTACCATGCATCCCCCTCTTTGACAAAGCAATTTTTATCTGAATAATCTTTTCCCATATTATACGAAAGAAAACACAAAAAAACGCCCCACAAGGCGTTTTTCGTTAAAAATTTATTTACTTAGCTTGGATTGCTTCGCGTGCGTCAGCTGACAAGTTGTAGAATGCGTGAACACCCTTATACTTAGCAGTATTAGCAAGCAATTCTTCGATACGGATCAATTGGTTGTACTTGGCGATACGGTCAGTACGTGACATTGAACCTGTCTTGATCTGACCGGCGTTAGTAGCAACAACCAAGTCAGCAATCGTAGTGTCTTCAGTTTCACCTGAACGGTGTGAAACAATCGCCGTGTAACCAGCTTCCTTAGCCATTTCGATGGCATCCATTGTTTCTGACAGAGTACCGATTTGGTTAACCTTGATCAAAATTGAGTTGGCAGCACCCATACGGATTCCCTTAGCCAAGTATTCAGTGTTGGTAACGAAGAAGTCGTCACCAACCAATTGAACCTTCTTGCCAAGCTCCTTCGTGATTTCAGCCCAGTCATCCCAGTTGTTTTCATCGATAGGATCTTCGATTGAAATGATTGGGTAACGGTCAGCCAAGTCTTCCAAGTACTTGATGAAATCAGGAGTTGAGAATTCTTCCTTTGTTGACCAGCGCAAAACATACTTTGACTTGTCAGCATCCCACAATTCTGATGAGGCAACATCGACAGCAATGGCGATGTCCTTACCAGGCTTGTAACCAGCAGCTTCAATCGCTTTAATCAAGTATTGCAATGGTTCTTCGTTGTTAGCGAAGTCAGGGGCAAATCCACCTTCATCACCAACTGAAGTAGCCTTGCCATCAGCGGCCAACAACTTCTTCAATTCGTGGAAAGTTTCTGAACCATAACGGATGGCTTCCTTGATTGAAGGAGCACCAACAGGCATGATCATGAATTCTTGGAAGTCAACCTTGTTATCTGAGTGAGCACCACCGTTGATAACGTTCATCATTGGTGTAGGCAAAACGTAAGAGTTCATGCCACCAATGTATGAGAACAAAGGAACACCCAATTCATCAGCAGCAGCACGGGCTGCTGCGATTGAAACGGCCAAGATAGCGTTGGCACCCAACTTACCCTTGTTAGGAGTACCATCCAAGTCAATCATGGCTTGGTCGATGGCACGTTGGTCAGTTACGTCAAACTTACCAACCAAAGCCTTAGCGATTACATCATTAACGTTAGCAACGGCCTTAGTCGTACCCTTGCCACCGAAACGGTTCTTGTCACCGTCACGCAATTCGACAGCTTCGTGTTCACCAGTTGATGCACCAGATGGCACGATTCCGCGGCCAAATCCACCAACTTCAGTGATAACTTCAGCTTCGACTGTTGGGTTTCCACGTGAATCAAGAACTTCACGTGCGATGATATCTGAAATCAAAGACATATTTTATGCTCTCCTTTTGTCTGTGGTTAATATTTATAAAACCAACTAAATTATAACACCCTTACCAGGTAAAATGAACAGGAAAAATGGGTTCTTTCTAGCTTAGCCAACGGTTTGGCAGATTTGTCTGAGAACTAATTTTACTTTTTCGCCTGGTCCACCAGGGTCAAAAACTGTCTGGGATCCAAGGCGGCCTTACCGACCAGGATCCCGTCGATGTCTTGCTGGCATAAAAAAGCAGGTGCATTTTTCGGCGTCACTGAGCCACCATACAGAATGCGAATGGTATTAGCCAAGTCTCGATTGTATAAATTAGCTAAGCTTTGTCGAATTAAAGCAGCTGCTTCTTGAGCCTGATCAGCCGATGCTGCAGACCCAGAACCAATTGCCCATGTTGGTTCATAAGCAATCGTTACTTGCGCCATTGCGGCTGCCGTAACCCCATCAAGAGCTGCCTGTAACTGCTTTAAGATAACCTTTTCAGGCACCAGGTGGCCGTAAACCGACAAGTCTTCATCTAAATCGACAATCGGTTTTAAACCATTGCGCAGCGCTGCTAACGCTTTTAAGTTCACCGTCTCATCCGTTTCATTAAAAAACTTTCGTCGTTCAAAATGTCCAATTAAAACGTATTCAACGCCAAGTGCTGCCAAAGCTTTTGGTGACGTTTCACCAGTAAAAGCACCATCATCTTCCCAATGAGAATTTTCACCAACAATTGCTAGCGGAGTTCCCTTTGCAGCCTGCAACATCTGGCTTAAATACAGGTCTTGCGCGGCGATGCCAACTTCAACTTCCTTCTCACCTGTCAAAGCGGGTAAAACAGTATCCAGATAGGGAGCAACCTGGTCCGGCATCATGTTAATTTTCCAATTGGCTACGACAAATGGTTGCCGGTCCTGCGCACTCATTTACTTTCTCCTCGATTCAGCATCAAGAACAAGAAGACAGCCTCAATCAACAATAGCCAGGGCAAGTTGGTATTGCGCTCTCCAACCAAAACCAAAAGCGCATAAGAGACAATTAAAGTGGCCATGCCAATGGTCATTTTAATTAACCCCTGACGAAAGGTTGACCGATTCAAAGCTTCCTTCAAATGCTCGTTTTCACTACGTGCTTCACTTATGTCGAGCTTTAAGGACTCAACTTGGTCCAAGAGCTGATCGTTTTCAGCCTGCAGGAAATCAACCTGCGTTTGGATTTCTTTGTCTTGCTGGTCTTTTTTGTTCGACCAATTAAATAACTTCATAGGTATTCTCCAATCAATGTCTATTTTAACAAAAATTACTATTAAAACCGAATAAAAAGAAGAAAGAAGATCAGCGCTTGACAAGAATAACAATTCTAGGTAAAATTTGATAGTTGTATTAATACATGCGGCTGTGGCGGAATTGGCAGACGCGCAGGATTAAGGATCCTGTGTCCGCTTTAGGACGTGCGGGTTCGACTCCCGCCAGCCGCATAATGAAACACTGCTATACCAGTGTTTATAACCATTTGGTAGCAACTAATATAAAAGCACTCAAACTTAACTGTTTGAGTGCTTTTTCTTTGAAATGGTCCAAAATTCCCGCTTGCGAGTTAATTTTAGGCTCGCATCAGTTCGAGACCACCCAACCTAAAGTTAACGTGCCCTTGTAGTATTAATACTGATTATGTGTAGAATTCATTCAGATCTTTTTTGACTTTTTCTGATTTTTTTAGCCATCATCTGATGCGGGACGCCAACTTCCAAAAAAGTATCGCCATATGCCTCAAAGCCAAACCGCTCATAAAGGCCAATTGCATGCTGTTGAGCCTCAATTTCAATTTTGTCTTGAACAAAGCGGGAAGCAATCACATCCATTAATTGTTGAACCAGGGCTTTGCCAAGGCCTTTACCACGGGCCTTCTTGACGGTCAGTACCCGGCCAAAGGTTACTGTGTCATCGCTTTTTTGGAAAACGCGGGCGTAAGCCAACAATTCGTCATCTTCTTCATAGAAGACATGCAGGGCCGTTAGATCCTGCTCATCAACGTCTTGGTACTCAATGTGCTGGTCAACAACAAAAACGGCCATCCTGGCACGGTACATCGCCCAAATTTCACGATTGCTGAGTTCATTAAAAGTTTTAATTTGCCACATCAATCTAATTCCTCCCCTATCTCAGTAAAAGCCTTAGCTCCGGTCTTTTCAAGCAGGTTAATCCTTTTACATAATGGTTTTAGAATACAAAAATTAACAGCTATAAGCAAGGTAAGGAACAAAGAAAAAGCTAACAGCAGGTTGCTCCCACTGTTAGCTTTCAAGCTTTTATTCATGATGCCGACGAAAGGATTTGAACCTTCGACCCCAGGTTTACGATACCCGTGCTCTACCAACTGAGCTACATCGGCATAACTCCGACTGCCGGGCTCGAACCGGCGACAACCTGATTAACAGTCAGGTGCTCTACCAACTGAGCTAAGTCGGAATGACTTGTCGTTTAAAACAACTATTATATTATGCCATTTGCAGCGGGGACTGTCAATCATTTTCATACATTATTTTATTAACTTTTTAGAAAATCAGCCGAGACCGACCCCACTATCCACGGCCGAACTTTGACACTGACACAGTGCCGTCTTACAATGTAGGCATCATTAGATTGAAAAGGAGACTGCACATGAATGTTACTGTTTTTGGTAAAGGAAATATCGGTTCAGCCGTTGGCGCTCAATTAGAAAAAGCCGGCAACCAAGTCGACTACGTGACAACAGAACATAAGGTAGACACGGTTGCTGATTTAGTTATTTTGGCTGTTCCTTACAGCGCATTGACAAGCATTGCCAAAGAATACCAACAAAAATTTGCCGGCAAAACAATTGTTGAAACTACCAACCCTGTTAATTTTAAAACTTTTGACAGCTTGGACGTTCCAGCCGACTCTTCAGCAACTGCCCAATTACAAGCTGATTTACCAGACAGTCACGTCTTAAAAGCCTTTAATACCATCTTTGCGGCCAACATCGTATCTGGTAAAGTTGGCAATAACCCTGTTGAAGTTTTGACTGCTGGTGATAACAAGGACAGCAAGGAATTGTTGCAAAAAGCCTTTCAGGGAAGCGACCTTGACGTTGTTGATGCCGGAGCTTTGCGTCGCGCCCGTGAATTAGAATCAATTGGTTTCTTGCAAATGACCTTAGCTGTTACCAAGCAAATTGCTTGGACTGGTGGTTTCGCCGTGATTAAATAATTGTTTAATACTAAAAAAACCAGGTTAACCTGCGAATCACTCCCTAACGTCTTGAACTGATGGAATAATTTGCCAGATTTTACCTGGTTTTTTGCTGTATTCATTATTAAAATTGAGTTTTCTTACCTAATGCTGGAATCAGTAGCATAATCAAGAAAGAAAAAAGATAAATGGCTGAGAAGAACACCATGACCACTGAAAGTGATGTCTTATCCATCATCAAACCAATCAAGGCTGGAAAGAAGCCGCCAAAGAGTTTTCCAACACATGAAACAACAGAATTAGCGGTCACACGGACATCAATCCCATACAATCGGGAAACAACAACACCGTAACCACCATACATACCATTAGAGAAAAAGCCCACCATCATCATAATCAATAGTAATGACCAAGCGTTATTGGCCATTGGAATCAAATAAACGGAAGCGGCTGCAACAACCAAGAAAATGCCAAAGGCCCACCGTGGACCAAAGTAATCTAAAATGAAACCAAAGGCATACATGCCCAAAGACATGCCGACAATGGTAGCAATCATCCACATTGAAGATGACGAAATGGAGAGACCTAATTGCTTTTGCATAATCTTAGGCAACCAGTTCATTAGGCCGTAGTAACCACCTGTTTGAACCATCATCATCAAAATCAGTCCGATTGTTTGCAGAGCCATCGCCGGCGTTTGAAAAACTGCTAAAAGGGGGACGCGGATTGTTTCTTGCTGATTGGCCCGTCGCTGTTCTTTGGCTTGCTCAAATTCTTGACTGTCCTTCAGGTGGATTCGAATCAAAAATGCAAACGCAACCGGCAAAAGGCCGACTAAGAACAAAGCATTCCAGCCCCAACGAGGAATGATTACTGCCGCTGCAAAGGCAGCCAAGATTGACCCACCTTGTCCACCAATTTGCACGATGGACATCAAACGCCCGATTTTCTTTCCCGTAAATGCTTCGGCCACCATTGTCACGCCGGCACTATATTCGGCACCGGTTCCTGCACCAACAATAAAGCGTAACGCATATAAAATCCAAATATTATGGGCAAAGTACATTCCGGCTGTTGCCAATGCGACAATGACCAATGTACTCGTAAAAATCCGTGCACGACCAAATTGATCAGCCAACATTCCAAAGCTCAAGCCACCGACCAACGTTCCAATTGAAAAAATTGTGGCAATCAACCCACCCGCAAAATTGCTAATGTGCAAAGATGCGATGATTGAAGATAAAGCAAAGGAAATGAACATGACATCCATATTCTCAAGTCCAAAACCAGCCGTTGTCGACCATAGCGTTAACTTCTGATTTTTAGAAAAATGCTTGTGATGCAAAACCTCTGTGTTCTGCATAGGGGAAACATCTGCCATATTAATTTTACTTCCTTTCAAAATTAGCGCTCACAGACGCAAATTATTTCTCCGTTTTTGCCACGATTGGCAAAACACTAACAACTAGTATAGCGCCATTGGCCTTAGTCAACAAGGACAATTATTATCCCTCTCATAGAAAATTATCGCAAAATATGAAATTAACCGCTCCCTCTGTCCATATTCGTGGGCAAGTTAATACAATTTTTGCTGGTATTACTTCTTAGCCTTCGTCTTGATCCTTTTTATTCGTCCTTGTAGAAGACAAATGTTGAATTTTTACCGCTAAAGTTAGAAGCCATTGCGACAAAAAAAGACCAGACATTTCTGTCTGATCTTTTTTATACTCCGACTGCCGGGCTCGAACCGGCGACAACCTGATTAACAGTCAGGTGCTCTACCAACTGAGCTAAGTCGGAATAAAGCGCTTGGCTCAACTATATAAGTATACAAAATCAAGCCAAGCGTGTCAACTATTTATTAGCAAAATAAAAAGTTATTCTGGCCGCATCGTTGGAAACAACACGACATCACGAATGGAAGCGGCATCCGTTAGCAGCATGACTAAACGGTCAATTCCAATTCCCAAGCCACCGGTAGGTGGCATACCGTACTCCAAAGCCTCTAAGAAGTCTTCATCAATCCCTTCGGCTTCATCATTACCGTTATCACGTTCGGCTGCTTGAGCTTCAAAACGTGCTCGCTGATCGATTGGATCGTTCAATTCGGTAAAGGCATTAGCAAATTCAGAACCAACGATATACAGCTCAAATCGATCTGTAAAGCGTGAATCATCTGCATTCTTCTTTGCCAATGGCGACACTTCAACTGGGTGACCATAGACGAAAGTCGGCTGTTCCAAAGTATCTTCAACAAAATTATCAAAGAATTCATTGATAATGTGACCAACCTGCCAGTACTGTTCATACTTGACATGATGTTCGTCCGCTAATTGGCGAGCTTCCTCAACCGTCATTTCTGGCCAGAAATCAACACCAGTCTTTTCCTTGATCAAGTCAACCATATGCTTACGAGCAAATGGCTTTGACAAATCAATGGCAGTGCCTTGATAGTTCACTTGCAAATCAGGATGGACAACCTTAGCAGCAGCACGGAAGATGCCTTCTGTTTCGTCCATTACGTCTGTGAAATCCCAATAGGCGCCATATGATTCCAAGGTCGTAAATTCTGGGTTGTGCTTTGGATCCATTCCCTCATTACGGAAAATCCGACCGATTTCATAGACCCGTTCCATTCCCCCAACAACCAAACGCTTCAAATACAATTCAGTTGCAATTCGCATGTACATATCAATATTCAAGGCGTTGTGGTGAGTAATAAACGGCTTAGCGGCGGCACCACCAGCTTGCGTTTGCAAGATAGGTGTTTCGACTTCTAAGAAATCATGACCATCCATAAAGGCCCGGATAGCTGAAACGATCTTTGAGCGGTTTTGGAACCGAGTCAAAGAATCCTTATTGGCAATCAAATCAAGATAACGTTTACGGTAACGCGTTTCCACGTCTGAAATACCATGAAACTTATCAGGCATTGGGCGCAAGGCCTTTGACAAATGAGTTAAGTGGGTTACCAAGATGGTTAATTCACCGGCCTCAGTCTTCATCATCTGACCCTTAATTCCTAAGAAGTCACCCAAATCGGCGCGCTTAATGATTGGGTAGTTATCCCCCAAGTCATCACGGCGAGCATAAACCTGAATTTCACCTGAGCGGTCACGGACATCAGCAAAGATAACTTTCCCAGCGCCACGCTTGGCGACCATCCGGCCAGCAATAATCACCTCAACTGGGTTTGCTTCTAACTCTTCTTGTGTTTTCCCATCGTATTGTTCATGGAGGTCCGCTGCCAAAGCGTCTCGGTCAAAACGATGTCCAAATGGATCAATGTTCAAATCGTCAACTAGCGCCTTCATCTTTTGACGGCGGGCGACCATTTGATCATTTAAGGCTTTTTCTTCAGCCATATCTATCTACCTTCCTGTCGGCGAATATTCGCTCATTTATCTTGTTCCAGTATAACAAAACAACGGCCAAGACAAAAGGGCAAACCGCCTGGTTTGCCCGTCTCATCGTCTTTTCTCAATTTTTCTTAACGTTAGTCTTCGCTCTTTTCGTGATCCGAATCTGATTTTTCATCAGCTTTTTCTTCAACTTCGGCTTCACGCTTTAGAATCTTGCTTAAGATTTTTTCTAGTTCACTGGCTTCAAAATAGTGCTTCTTCCCTGAGAAACGACCAACAACTTCTGCACCACCATCCTCATCAATCATTGCCTGAACTTCATGAGAGGGTAACGTGGCTAGCATTTCACCATAGGCCTCTTTTGGTGGCTCAGCGGCGATGCCAACAGCCACGGAAGACAAAGACGTATAATTATCCTTACCCAAAAGATCATCCAAAACTGCTAGAGGTCCCTTCTTTTCAGACAATAACTGCGACAGTGGTGTCATCTGCTGCAAGTGCTCATCTAATTGATCCAACTGGGCTTCTGTTGCTCCCGGCAATGCCTGGACCAAAAAACCGCCAGCAGATGCGACTGTGTCATCCGGATTCATGGTCACACCGACACCAATCACGGATGGAATCTGCTCAGATTGGGTCAAATAATAAGTGAAATCATCACCAATTTCACCAGAAACAATAATTGATTGACCGAGGTAGGGTTTTGAATAAGGCGCTAATTTTGTCACTTGGAAAGAACCATGGTTGCCGACAGCACCAGCCACGTTTAATTGGTCATCATCGTTAACGATTGGTTCCAATTGAGGGTTCGTTACATAACCACGAACTGCCCCATGCGCATCTGCTTCCGTCACAACGTTACCAATCGGCCCCTTACCGTCCATCTTCACGCCAAGACGTTCCTCGCCCTTCAGGGTTGCCTGGGCCAAGATTTCTGTTGCTAGCAATGCCCGTCCCAAAACGACTGTTGCAATCCGTGAGGCATGGTGAGCACTTGCTGCTTCTTGGACTAACTTTGTCCCGTCGATAGCAAAGGCACGGAAGGCCTCGTCTTTTGTAATGACCTTAATTAATTGATCTGACATAAAAATTCCTTTATCTGTTCTTGTCTTTATTGTAAAAGAAAAAGCCGGCCTAAGCCAACTTTTTTAAAAAACTCATTGATCTGAGTCGGTCGTATCGTCTGCGGATTCAGCTTGTTCATCATTTTGGTCAAGAGGCTTTGTTGGGTTTTCATCACCCTTTTGCTCTTCATCTTCCACTTCGTCTTCCTTGTGGTCCAAGGAAGCCTTGGTTTCATCAAATGACTTGGCATCCTCCTCGTCTTCTTCACCCTTCTTGGTAAAGTGACCGGTTTCGTAGATGTCTTTGATCTGCTTTTCATCCAATGATTCCACATCCAACAAGGCGTTGGCAATCGCTGCCAACTTGTCCTTGTGCTCCGTCAAAATCTTGGTTGCTTCTTCAAAGGCTTCCCTTGTCAAACGACGCACTTCTTCATCAATCAATGCAGCCGTTTCGTCTGAATATGACTGGGCGCCACCCTGTTCGCTATAGCCAACCGAAGCATTTCCTTCAAGTTGGACCATTCCCAACTTTTCAGACATTCCATAGGCCGTCACCATTTGACGGGCCAAATTCGTTGCCTGCTGGAAATCATTAGCAGCACCCGATGAAGCTTCGTTAAATGTTGCCAATTCGGCGGCACGGCCACCCATCAAACCAGCCAATTGTTCCTTAGCTTCTGAATAACGGATGTTATAACGGTCCGTCTTTGGCGTCATCAAAGCATAACCACCAATGCGTCCACGCGGCACAATTGTCACCTTCCGAACAACGGAAGCGTTTGACCGAACCAAGCCAACCAAAGCATGACCGGCTTCGTGGAAGGCAGTTGTCTTGCGTTCCAACTCGGACATTGCCCGGTTTGCCTTGGCAGGTCCTTGGAAAATTCGATCTTCTGCTTCATCCAAGTCAGCGGAGTCAATTAACTTCTTGTCACGGCGAGCAGCCAACAAAGCCGCTTCGTTCAACAAGTTTTCCAAATCAGCCCCAACATAACCAGGCGTTTGATGGGCAATTGCCTTCAAGTCGACGGCCGGTGCCAATGGCTTGTTCTTAGCGTGAACCTTTAAAATCGCTTCACGACCCTTAACATCAGGAGCGCCAACCAAAATCTTGCGGTCAAAACGACCTGAACGAAGCAAGGCTGGATCCAAAACATCAGAACGGTTGGTTGATGCCAGAATGATTACCCCTTCAGAGTTCTCAAATCCATCCATTTCAATCAGGATTTGATTTAACGTCTGCTCACGTTCATCATTACCACCGCCAACACCGGAACCACGGCGACGACCAACGGCATCGATTTCATCGATAAAGATAATGGCAGGGGCAGCCTTCTTTGCTTCTTCGAACAAATCACGGACACGGGAGGCTCCAACACCGACAAACATTTCAACAAAGTCTGAACCAGACATCGAGAAAAATGGTACGGAGGCTTCACCGGCAACAGCCTTTGCTAGTAATGTCTTACCAGTTCCGGGAGGGCCCTCAAGCAAAACCCCCTTTGGAATCCGGGCGCCCATATCCACGAACTTTTTTGGTGATTTCAAGAATTCAACAACTTCAACCAGTTCTTCCTTTTCTTCATCAGAACCAGCGACGTTTTCAAAGCGAATCTTGTTGTCCTTCGGATCAGAAGGCTTGGCCTTTGACTTACCAAAGTTCCCCATCATGCCGCCTTGACCGCCCTTACCGCTTGATTGGGACATCATCAAGTAGAAGACACCAACAATCAAGAGCAATGGCACAATTGAAATAATCAAGTTCAACCAGAAGCCAGAAGATGGTGCTGGCTTGGTCGTCATATCAGTGTTGGTCTTCTTGGCCAAATCAGTAATTTGCTTCAATGATGAATCATTTTCCAAAACAGAAGTTGAAAACTTCGTTGTCGAAGTCTGATTTGCCAAAAGGCTATTCAAGCCTTGACCAGTCGATGATGACTTTTGGCTGTTCTTATAAGTTCCAGTCACCGTGTAAACGTCGTTACCGGGCTGGATTGTGAAAGAGTCAATCTCTTTGTCAGACAATTGCTTAACGAAATCAGACGATGATAACGTCTTTGTTCCGCCACTTGACCCACCAACTAGTGAGTAAATTCCGGCAATAACCGCCAAGAAGATGATGACATATAGAAAGGAGCTTCTAAAGAAGCCACCGTTATTTTTTTTCATCGGGAGTCCTCAATCTTGATAAAAGTTGCTATAAATTATACGGGTGTGAGATTAAATGGATGTTAACTATAAATATCCTTTTTCAGAATACCAACGTAAGGCAAGTTACGATACAAGCCTGCATAGTCCAAACCATAACCAACAACAAATTCGTTACGAACGTCGAAGCCAACATAATCGGCATCGATTTCAATCTTTCGGCCACCCTTTTTGTCTAAGAACGTAGCGACCTGCACGGAGTTAGCGCCACGATCTTTAAGTAAGTCCTTCAAAAATAGCAAGGACTGACCTGTATCAACGATGTCTTCTAAAATCAAAACATCGCGTCCAGCAACATCAGACTGGACATCTGTTACCAACTGAATTTCATTGGACGATGTTACCCCACCGTGGTAGGAGGAAATTTTAATAAATTCTAAATCAACGTACAAGTCGATTTCACGAACCAAATCCGCCGTCCAAAGGTACGCCCCTTTGAGCACTGACAAAACGAGGGGCTTTCTCCCCGCGTAGTCTTTGGTAATGGTTTGACCAAGGCGAACCGCTGCTTCGTGGATTTGCTCTTGGTCATATAATACTTCTTCGATATCGTTATTCACTAATTTTCCTCAATTCGCCATACTAACCATTGCTTAGCTACATTCGGACGATCACGTCCGGCGGGCAGGTACCAAACCTGTTGACCTAACCAAACAGCCAAAACTGTTTGACTTTGATCTGTTAATAGCCAGGTCTTCTCCCGTAATGTGACCGGAATTTTTTTGTCAATCAAGAGACGACGCACTGATTTTGTGCCGATTTTCAGAGGGACACGATCAGCTTTTTGAGCCAAAGATAACGTTAAATCGCCTACCAAATGTTCGGGTAAAACCAGAGCTTGATCAGCTTTTTGCGGTTTTTTTTGTGTCCACAAAAGCTGGCCATGGTCAAAAAATTGCCATTGGTCTAATTTTAACACAAGTTCTTCGGGCTTTCGGCCATTTTTTGCAGTTTTTTCTTCTTTTACCAGTTGAACCTGAGAATAAGCCTTCACCACCAGCCAACCATCCCCCAAATCAACCTGACCATTTGGCTTTTGTTCATTGGCCAATAGAGACAAAATAGCAGCCAACTGTCCATTTTTAACATGATAGATTCCCTGATTTTGCAACCACAACAACACGGTTTTCGCCCACCAGGGCCTTGGCACCCGCTGAAAATCAGTCTGAAAAATCGGCAAAAAGTTTTTCACCTGCTCCCGTAACAACACTTGGTCAGCAGCCTCCTGCTTGGCAAAATCAACTAAATGGTCTTTTGCCTTGGCGTTAATAGCCATCAAGGCCGGAATAACTTCGTGGCGCAGTTGGTTACGGCCGGTATAACTCGGATCTGCATTTGTCGCATCTTCCCGCCAACTGACTTGGTGCTCTTGGGCGTAGGCTTTCAGCTCTTCTTTTGAAAAATCAAGAAAGGGTCGCAAATAGTAATTTGATTGCCCCGACATTCCCCACTTATGTTGGGCTAAACCACCCCGAATTAATTGTAACAGCAGCGTTTCCACCTGGTCATCCAGGTGCTGGGCCAGGATAATAGCCTTGGCACCAGTTTTTTGGGCAACTCGATCAAAAAAATCGTAACGTATTTTTCGCGCCCAAGCCTCAACGCCGTTTTTTCCTGGCGCTGTCACTTTTTTAACATAACAGGGAATTTGGCGATCCTGACACTGATTTCTCACAAAGGCCTCATCGCCATCGGAAGCAGCACCACGCAATTGATAATTGACATGGGCAACGACCAAATCCAGCTCCGGCCGATAACGACGCAATGAGTCAAGAAGAGTCATCGAATCGAGACCACCAGAGACCGCTAACACCACCTTGTTTGGCCATTCTGTTTCTTTAATTGTCTGTGCAATCGTTTTCTTCATCGCTTTTATTTTACCCATTGTCATAAAGAAAAAGCCACCCTTATCCAGGGTGGCTTTCAAACAAATAATTAAGATTTGTCCGGTAAGTTATAGATTGTTTCGTCCTTACGTGAGTATCCGTACTTATCACGCAAAATTTGTTGCAAGTAAGTTGGATCATTCAATTGGTTCGCCGTTTTCTTCAAGGATTTATTTTGCTTTTGAACAGCTTGAAGGGCCAATTCGGACTTAGTCAACGTTTGATTAGCAGCGTGCAATCGCACCTGCCCCATGACAAGTTGAACCATGAAAACCGCCGCGACGGCAAGGCCGACTAGGACAATCCGCCGTTCCCGTAAGTGGTGAGCCCTGGCATAGTGCCTACGACTGGCTTCGCGACGGGCATCAGAGGCAGCAATCTGCTTGGCAATCCGAGCATT
This sequence comes from Fructobacillus sp. ESL1096, assembly GCF_058511985.1. Taxonomy (NCBI): domain Bacteria; kingdom Bacillati; phylum Bacillota; class Bacilli; order Lactobacillales; family Lactobacillaceae; genus Fructobacillus; species Fructobacillus sp. ESL1096. The sequence continues at coordinate 894,161 of NZ_CP196400.1, read as the reverse complement.
TAACGGTCGAATATTCGATTGTCGGTGCTCAGTTTCTACCATTGCCCCACTCCTTATCAGTATTATTCTGACATAATCGCAATAGACTTGCAAGGCGAATCAGCAGACTTTAGACAAATTTAACCTTCCTTGTCATCTTGCTGATAAGACTCGGAAACAACTTCGTACATATCTTGTGCTTCGTCCTTTTTAACGATTTCAGCCAACTTCAAAACCCTGACTACTAATGTCTTATTACCAAAATGAATCGTAATCAAGTCATTGGTACCAACATTAGCAGCTGATTTAGCCCGCTTATCGTTAATTTCAATCCGCCCTTGGTCAGCCAAATCTTTGGCAACGGCCCGGCGCTTAATAATCCGTGAAAGCTTTAAAAACTTATCAATTCGCATTCATTTCATCCTTTTTTGTCAGTTGCAAAACAACCAAGAGGAAGTTTCGCAGGTTATTGAGCCAGTACGCTGACTCCTCTTTCAAATCAATGGTTAATGTGACGGCCAACTGAGCTTGCTTGCCATCGACAACCGCCTTATAAGGCACATCCTGCAAGGCTTGGAAAATTGTTTCCCCAGCTAACTTGCTGGTCATCGATTCAGCAAAGCGAACTGTGACTTGATTCCTTTGACGCCTTATTTGCGTTACCTCGGCCAAATCAGCCAGATTCTTGATGCGAGAAACCAACAACAGGCGACCAACCTCATCTGGGAAGTCACCAAAGCGGTCAATCAAATCCGCTTCAACATTCTCAAAGTCTTCATCTGACTTTGCCTGACGAATTTGACGGTAAAGATCAATCTTTTCAGCCGAATCCGCCACATAATCATCCGGCAAGAAGGCTAATACCCCCAAAATCAGTTCGGCATCCGTTTGCGGTGTCGCTGCCGGCTGGGGTTGACCTTGCTTTGCAGCAACCGCCTCTTTGAGCATCTGTGTATACAAATCATACCCGACTGAATCAATAAAGCCGTGTTGCTGCTTGCCAAGCAGATCGCCAGCGCCTCGAATCGATAGGTCACGCATTGCAATTTTAAAACCAGATCCCAGCTCCGTAAAGTCCCGAATGGCTTCCAGCCGCTTTTGTCCCTCTTCACTTGGCGTACGAGTAAACGGATAAGTAAAGTAGGCATAAGCTAACCGAGCCGATCGTCCGACGCGACCGCGAAGCTGGTAAAGCTGCGACAATCCCATGTGATCGGCATTATCAACAATCAACGTATTCGCATTGGGAATGTCCACCCCGGTCTCAATAATCGTCGTTGTCACCAGAACATCGAATTCCTGATTTAAGAAGGAGTAGAGAATTCCCTCCAATTGAACTTCTGACATTTGACCGTGAATGACTCCGACTCGAGCGTCAGGAACCAAGTCTTGAATTTGATCCGCAATCCGCTCCAAATCAGCCACCCGATTATGCAGATAGAAGACCTGGCCATTGCGGGCTAACTCCTTGCCAATCACATCGCGCACCAATGTCCAATCGAGTTCGACCACGTAGGTCTGAATTGGATAACGGTTCAATGGTGGCGTTTCAATCACAGACAAATCGCGAGCACCAACGACTGCCATATTCAGCGTTCGTGGTATTGGTGTCGCCGTTAACGTCAAGACATCCACATTGGTCCTGATTTGCTTTAACTTTTCCTTGTGCTTCACACCAAAACGCTGTTCCTCATCGATGACTAGTAACCCTAGGTCGGCAAAGGCCACATCGGCGCTCAATAAGCGGTGTGTGCCAACAACGATATCGATTTCGTGATCCTTTAATGCCTGGATGGTCTGCTTGTTTTCTGCTGCCGTTTGGAACCGCGACAGGTGGCCAATCCGAATCTCTGGAAAATCAGCAAAGCGTTCGACCATGGTCTCATAGTGTTGTTGGACAAGGATCGTCGTTGGCGCCAAAAAGGCAACCTGCTTGCCAGCATGAGCAGCCTTGAAAACCGCTCGCAAAGCAACCTCGGTTTTACCGAAGCCGACATCTCCCACTAATAGCCGATCCATTGGCCGCAAGCGCTGCATGTCGGCCTTAATCTCTTCGATACTGCGGACCTGATCAGGCGTTTCCGGATAGGGAAAAGCCGTATCAAACTTTAATTGGGCCGTATCATCGGGTGGAAAGGCATAGCCCTGTTTTGCCTCCCGCTCGGCGTACAGTTCCAACAGCTCGTCGGCAATATCTTCAATTTTATTTTGAACTTGCTTCTTAGTCTTTTGCCATTCAGTCCCGCCCAGTTTGTTAATCTTGGGCTTCTTACCAGCATCTGATCCGCCAATATACTTTTGAATCAAGTTTAACTGGGTTACCGGCAAAAAGATCTTAGCATTCTTTTGGTACAAAATTACCAAATAGTCCTGTTTACCGCCGTCGGCTTCTAGACTTTGCAAGCCCTGATACTGACCAATCCCATGGTTAATATGCACGACATAGTCGCCAACCTGAAGTTCATTATAAGACTTCAAGCGTTCGGCGTTGGCCATCTTCCGCGACCGACGAGCCACCGGCTTCCGCGCCTTATCAAACAACTCCCGTTCAGTTAAGACCGTTAAGTGGGTCTTAGGCCACTCAAAACCAGCACCTAGGTTACCGATAATGATTTGGACCTGATTGGCTTGAATCTCGCGGTTGATTGGCACTGTTAAATCATGGTCTTTCAGTGTGGCCACAAAGTTTTGTGCTCGATCACGGTCGCTAATTAAAAGCACCATGGTCGTGCCCCGGTCTTTTGCAAACTGCAAATCCGGTAACAGAGCCGGAATTTGACCGTAGTATTGGTTTGCCGGCCTGGATGTTATTTCTTCCAGATGAGCAAATGTTAACTTATTCAAGCCCCGCTGAAAGTTGGCCAAGTAAAGTTCGGCCTGAGAAACTCGACCTAAAATAGCCTCCAAGTCTTCCTTAATAGCCAATGGCGGCAAAATCTGGTACGTCTCGACCTGTTGGTCAAGCCATTCCTGGTCAAGGCTATTCTGTGACAAGGCGCTTTCCTGCAGGCGGACAAAATCATCAACAACAAATAATCCCTCTTGACCCAAATAATCAATCAGCGTCGTCTTCTCTTGGAAAAAATACTGAGCGTAAGGCAGAATCGATTGGTCCCGCCTGCCTTCATCAAGTGCCGTCTGTGTACTATCAAAGCCTTCAGTGGCATGTTTTTTCTCCACCCCTGGCAAACGCTTACGATAGGCTGAAAAGGCCTCCTCCAAACGGGTCTTACCAGCCTGATAGCGGTCTTGGTCAATCACCAAATCAGTTGCTGGTAAGACCGTGACCCCCGTCACCGAATTGGCACTCTTTTGACTAGATGGATCAAAGGTCTTAATCATATCCAATTCATCATCAAAAAAATCGAGACGGTAAGGATTATCGGCTGTCGGTGGAAAAACGTCAAAAATAGAGCCCCGTTGGGCGTATTCACCCGGATTTTCCACCCGGACAACCAAACGGTAACCCAGTGTCAAAAACCGCGCTTTCAAATCCTGAAAATCATAACTTTCACCAACCTTCAAACGCATTTGCGCATTAGTGAAGTCAGTCACCTGTGGCTCATAACGAACGAAGGCCGCCAAATTTGTCAGGTAAATCCCTACTTGTCCGGTAGCCAAGCCCTGTAAAGCCTCTACTCGGTCAGTCACGAAAGAATTAGAGGAGACGGCAAGTTCTGTCGCCAGTGCCTCCTCGGCCGAAAAACGATACAGGTCCTCTTCAGCTACTAAATCAGCCAAGTTATTCGCCAAGTCCTCCAAGTGAGCCTGGGTATCAGTGAGTACCAGGATTGGCTGTGGTCGTCGTGCATAAAGCGCGGCTAACGAAGCCGCTTTCGCCGCCCCATTCACACCCAAAAAAAGCTGGCGCTCGCCAGGCTTTTGTTGTTCGGTTAATCTCGTAATTGTTTCATTGTTCGCTAAATATTTTGTTAACGTCATGCTTACCCATTATATTGATTGCTCAATTCAGCTGCATTGGCCCCATGAACCCAATCCACTAGGGCCTGGTCGACCTTTTTAAAGGTGTCATCCCAGGTAGCTAAATCATCTTTTGAAAATTTTCCCAAGACGTAATTAACGACCGACTGATGGTCATGGTCTGGGTGGCCAATCCCAAACTTCAAACGCAAGAATCCTTGCGTTTTCGTATGAGCCATAATTGATTTTAATCCATTATGGCCGCCAGCCGAACCCTTTGCCCGAAAGCGAATCTTGCCAAAGGATTGATCCATATCATCGGCCAACACGAGAATATCATCAACATCCCCGCCGTAAAAGTCCAAAAAGGCCCGAACTGCTTGACCGGAATCGTTCATATAAGTACTTGGCTTAACCAACCAAACCACTTCCCCATCAATCACAGCCTTGGCCGCCGATGCATACAGTTTCGTTGGTACAAATTCGACCCCCTGACTAGCCGCAAAGTGGTCTAAGGCCATAAAGCCAATGTTATGTCTCGTCAAATCATAGCTCTCACCAATATTTCCAAGACCAAAAATAAATTTCATCAGGGTTCCCTTTCAAACATTTCTACTAACATCCTAATCTTATCATTATAACACGCAAGTTTGACACATAAATATGTTAGGATAGAGCAAAGAAATAACTTTTATAAAGGCAGGCAAATCTATGTTTCCAAAGTCTTTGATCGTCCCTAAGAATCAATTACTCACCATCAGCGAAGACACCACCATTAAAGAAGTCTACGAACTGTTTGAAAGTAAAAAAGCCGATCACATCCGCACAATTCCAATTCTAGATACCACTGGTCACCTCTTCCGTGGTAATGTTTACCGTCAACACGTTTATGAGTATATTGCTCGCGGCGGTGACACAAGCAAGCGGGCCACCTCGATTATGCGCAATTCAACCAAGTTTATCTCAACTTCGGCTGATTTCTATGAACTTTTCTTCGCTATTCGTGACCTACCACACATCGCTGTGGTTGATGACGCCCACCACTTTATTGGCGTTCTTACCCATTCCTCCTTAATGGACCTCCTGTCACAGTCATGGTCCCTCCAAAAGGGTGGTGTTTCGCTTGCTGTAAAGACCAAGCAAGAAGAACGGGGAAATCTACAACAAATCACTCGGGTTATCACCCGCTACACGAATATCGAGTCCGTTCTTTCCATTCAAAACGAGAAAAACGAGCCGAAATCAATCCTCTTTACCCTGCCACTAACAAAAGACTCTCCCATCCTGCGTAAGATTATCACAAAACTTGAACGCAAGCGGTTCCAAGTCCAATCCGTTGAAAACTTAAATGAATTTGTTTAAGCGCTAAAAAACCGATGACAGTCGTGATCTGAATCCAAACTTCAGGGTTCAGACCTCACAGTCATCGGTTTTCTTTTTTGATATTCAAGCACCGGCAATTATTAGTACTAAGACAAGGGCAATCCCCGTCAAAAAGAGGTTACGAGCCGGTAAATCAGCTGACTTATCCAAATCTGATTCTAAGCCAACCGCCAAAGCCTGAGCAAAAACTAATGGAAACAAAACAATCATTGCCCAAGCAAGCAGTGGCAGGTAACCCGATAGCGTTAGCAAAAAGATTTCTGCATAGGCCAGAACCGGTAAAAGCAAGAAAATCGGACGTACCCAACTGGCCCGACTTTGAGCATGCTGGAACTCCTTTGTACTAATTTCCTCTGCGCGAATTTTGCGAACGTCCTTGGCAATTGAAATTGACAGCGAAAAGGCAATCGAGGGAAACGCAATTCCGAACCAAACGGTTAAAAGTCCCGCAGTTGGCTTGAATTTTGTATTCAAGAGCAGCATTAAAACAATTAAAAAGTATGGCAAGATAACGTCAATGACCCGTTTCAGCCGCAAAATCCAAATTGAATGACTCGGGTACTGGTCAAACCACCAATCATAGGCAAGCTTGACTACAGCGACCGTCACTACCAGCAATAAGCTTGGCCAAAACAAAAGTCGTTGGTAACGCCACCACGAATAAGCAATGCCAACAAGCATTGGCACCACAATCGTCCAAACTCGACTAGTGCGAGCGCGATGATAGATTTTTTTAAGCGTCAATGAAAAATCCTTTCTACGCTCGCCTTGACAACAAGCGTTTACTTCTTTTGATCACTTTGATTATAAGGGGTCAACCGAATCTTCCCCTGAATGTATTCGCCAACGAAGATATCATTAATACCAGCATAGCCTTCGGCAATCACCTGATTTTCCAACCAGTCTTCGTCTTGATCAATGGCATCTAAGACATCAAAGTTCGCCTGGCCATCATAAATAATCGGATATTTGGGATTCTGATCGCCATATTCAATCACAGTCAGCTGACCGTTTTGTTCAATCACGGCTCGCTTCACTTTGGAAACATCGTAAACTTCATGTTCCCGGAGCTTAAACATCAAATCAGAAGCCGACTGGCCGGCCATTACGACAGCATCAACATCAATCTGACCGCGATCAATCACAACCTTTGGTGTGCCATCAATAATCTTTTTTGCCAAACGATTATGTTCTTTTAAGAACTTCAAAATCATTACCCAAAGTGTCCAGATCACAAGCACGATGATGAACTGAAAAACGGTAATTGTTGCCGTATAAATGGTTCCTCCAATGATACCACCTAAAACATAGTTTTGAACTTGGTCTAAGGCATTTGATGGAGCCAAATTTCCCTTTCCAAAAATATTAATTTGAACGATCAAGGCAATCAGGCCGATGCCCAACTTTAAAATAATCGGTAAGTAAAAACTCATCGTTGTACCTCCACATTCGCATTAATCAAATAAACCTGGGTCCTGGTATAGGACAGGCCATCCTTTGAAAGGCCAATTTGGTAATAATTCTTGCCTTCTTTAGCAATCATGCCGTCAACGAGCGAAGTCGAATTAAAATAGACATCGTCGATTTTAACATGCTGTGCTTTGACATAGTTTTTAACAAAGGCCGTCATCTGACTTTGCTGTGAATTTCTGATATTTGTGTTTTGCAAATCAGTAAACTGAACACCCGCAAAAAAAACAAAAAATAAAAAAGCAATGATCGTCAAATCACGATAGCGCGTATTAAAGCGATGACGAAAAGTTGCTACCAAACCAACAGCCAACAGGACAAAGGTCAAGGCCACCAGTAAGATGACGACGGTATTGGTTAAGTTATTTTGCTTGGTTAAATAATCAACACTATAAAACGTCATAAGTTCCCTCCGTTACTTTATTCTAGCACAAGGAAGCAGTCGGTCCATCTGATTTTTTTAGAAAAAAGAAAGAAGTAACCCAAATTGGACTACTTCTTTCTTTAGCACTTATTTCAAAACATTTTAGCAGAAATGCCTTCTTTTTACATCATCCCCGGCATGCCCTGAGCAGCTGCTGGCATTGGTGCGTCTTCCTTTGGCAATTCGGCAACAACGGCTTCCGTTGTCAGCAACAAGGCTGAAACAGAGGCGGCGTTTTGCAAAGCAGAACGCGTTACCTTCGTTGGGTCGACGATTCCTGCCTTGACCATATCAACCCATTCATCAGTCTTGGCATTGTAGCCAGTTCCTTCTGGTTGTTCCTTCAACTTGTTGACGATGACAGAGCCTTCCAAGCCTGCGTTTTCAGCAATTTGACGAACCGGAGCCTCAAGAGCTGCCACAACAGTCTTAACACCTGTGGCCACGTCACCCGTAGCTTCAACGGCAGCAGCGGCAGCCATGGCGTTGACCAAAGCTGTACCACCACCAGCGACAAAGCCTTCTTCAACGGCAGCTCGAGTAGCATTTAAAGCGTCCTCAATTCGATACTTACGTTCCTTCAATTCCGTTTCAGTAGCAGCCCCAACGTTAATCACGGCCACACCGCCTGCCAACTTAGCCAAACGTTCCTGCAACTTCTCCTTGTCAAATTCTGACGTGCTGTCGGCAATTTGTTGCTTAATCAAGTCAACCCGTTCCTTCACGGCTTCCTTGTCACCGGCACCTTCAACAATAGTCGTATTGTCTTTTGTGATGTTGACCTTATTTGCTTGGCCCAATTGTTCGATAGTCACATCCTTCAAATTTAAACCAAGATCATCCGTGACAACTGTACCACCAGTTAAGATAGCAATATCTTCCAACATGGCCTTACGACGGTCACCAAAACCAGGTGCCTTGACAGCAACAACGTTAAAGGTACCACGCATCTTGTTCAAAACCAAAGTTGGCAAAGCTTCACCAGTAATATCATCAGCGATAATCAACATTGACCGACCCTGTTCGACAACTTGTTGCAAAACAGGTAAGATATCTTGAATATTTCCAATCTTCTTATCCGTAATCAAGATATAAGGGTTATCTAAATTAGCTTCCATCTTTTCGTTGTCAGTGACCATGTACTGTGACATGTATCCACGGTCAAATTGCATTCCTTCGACAACGTCCAAAGTGGTTTCAATCCCCTTTGATTCTTCGATAGTAATCACACCATCATTGCCAACCTTTTCCATTGCTTCAGCAATCAAGGAGCCAACTTCATCGTTAGCTGCTGAAATCGAAGCAATCTGTGCAATCTCGTCCTTAGTCGAAACCGTGTGAGACATTTCATGCAACTTAGCAACGGCAGCTGCCGTTGCCTTTTCAATACCAGTTCGAATACCAACTGGGTTTGCACCAGCCGTCACATTCTTGAGTCCTTCACCAACAATCGCTTGAGTCAAAACGGTGGCAGTGGTGGTACCATCACCCGCAATGTCATTCGTTTTTGAAGCAACTTCAGCCACCAACTTGGCCCCCATATTTTCAAAGTGGTCCTCTAATTCAATCGCCTTAGCAATTGTGACCCCATCATTGGTAATAATTGGTGAACCATAAGACTCTTCCAAAACAACGTTACGACCTTTTGGTCCGATAGTCGTTTTAACAGTGTCAGCCAACTTGTCAACTCCGACCTTCATCTTTGATCGAGCATCTTCTGCAAACTTCAATTCCTTTGCCATTTCTTTACTCCTTTAACCAAAACTGATTGAAATCATCATTATTCGTGCTAATTGTTTTTTAATTGCTGTTTAATTAACGATGGCGATAATGTCTTTTTCATGGAGAGCCAAGTATGATTGACCATTATAAGTTAATTCCTGACCGGCAAACTTATCAAACAAAACTTGATCCCCTTCTTTGACTGTCATGTCAAGCTTCTGGCCTGAATCGGCTACCAAGCCACTCCCCGTTGCCACCACCTTACCGGTTACTGGCTTTTCTTGCGTATTTGCGGCTAAGACAATGCCACCAACTGTCTTTTCACTTTGTTCTGCAACACTAACGACCACGCGGTCTCCTAAGGGCTTTAACATGGATCACAACCTCCGTTTGTATTTTTAGCACTCGTATACATCGAGTGCTAATCTGACTTTAGTATAGCACCTTCGACCTATTTGTCAACACGGTGAAATTAGTTTTGTTCAAAAGAAAAAGCCGGTTGCGAGCCCTAACAATAGAGGTCGCACGACTTTTTAGCCATCTTTATTTTATTTTAAATCGAATCCCTTATCATGGGGGTATTGCGACAGAGCAGTGTTAGCAGCACCCTTTGTTAACAAAGAGGCGTTATGCTTCGTCCAATTGGCATCAATATCGCGACTCTTAAAGTAAGTCGCCATCGTTTGATCATATTCCTTAATGGCGACCTTCATTTGCTCGTCATCGTAATGATCCTTCATCAACGAACCAGTCAATGGTAGTTTAGGCTTGATCCCTGGCTTTTGATCAGGGTAGCCAAGCGAAAAGCCCATAATCGGTTTGACATACTTTGGTAAGTTTAACTCCCTTTCGTATAGTTCAAAAGCACCCATTGCACCGGCCATTGTTACAGAGCCAATTCCAAGCGATTCAGCCGCCACCTGAGCACGGCCCAAGGCAATCGAAGCTGAAACAATCCCACCCTCCAAATATTGGTAGTGCTGGATTCGCTCTTCCATAATCGCCCGGGTTTCAGCGTCCTGATTTAACAAAACCTTGTGCCAATCGACTGTAACAACAAAATACCGAGTAGCATTTTCAATATACTTCATTTTCACCTTTTCAGTGACTGATTTCTTAAGGTCTTGGTCGGTAATTTCAATAAAGGTGACTGGTTGAAAGTTTTGCATATTTGGTCCGGCAAGGGCCGCAGAGAAAATCGCCTCGACTTCCTCGTCGGTCACTGGCCGATCGGAGAAGGAACGAATTGATTGGTGATCATGTAGTTGATCAAGTATTGTATTTTTAATCATGTTTTACCTCACTGATTGAACAATCATTACCTTTATTTTAATATCTATGATACGCTAAATACTATCAATAAAATAGGAGTACTCCATGAAAAAGTTACAGATCCACGTCGGCATGCGGACCCTGAAGACCGCCATTGTTGTGATGTTGGTCTTACTCGTTTATCACTTTGTCGACCGACCAGCATCGGTTCCCGCCTTAGCGGCCGTCTTCGCTCTTCGAGAAGATTGGGACAATACCATTCAATTCGCCAAAATTCGTTTACTATCAAATAGTGTTGGTGGTTTCTTCTCATTGCTTTACTTTTTGATTCGTGAATTTACGCACCACAATAGCTGGATGCCAATCGTCATTATTCCAGTTTTTGTTATCTGCACGATTGTTATCCTGAACGCGCTAAACTGTAGTCTGGGAATCGTCGGTGGTCTCGCTGCCCTTCTGTTGATTGCTTTAACCATACCAATGGATGCCACTATCGACTACGTCTTCTTGCGAATTGTCGATACCTTTATCGGTGTTTTGTTCGCTATTGGTGTTAATTATTTTGGCATCCCTGAGCAGGAAACCAATTAAGCATCGTCTTCGGCCAAGGTCCAGGGCACAAAACCAATTTAAGAGGCAAGAAAAAAAGACTCGGCTGAGTCTTTTTTTTAATCCATTTCAACCTGATGATCAAGCTTCAATTCGCTTTCAATGGTTGCTAACACGCCATCCTGGACGTTTGTCTTTAAGGCCAAACGCTTATGGGCATCGTGCATTAATGGCATCGCATTTGGCATGAGATAAGAGTTGTCATATCTCGCCAACATTTCCAAATCATTGGTATTATCACCAAAGACCATCACTTCGTTATCCGCGATGTTGTAATAATCTTGAAGAACTTCCAAGGCCGCCGCCTTATCGACTCCCTTGGGTAAAACATCAACGGAGCCAAAACCAGAACCGGTAACGTGAACTTCTGCGCCAAAAACGGCTTCCAATTGTTGAACGTGTTCCTGAACCTCTTCATGCGGCCAAACAAAAGAAACACCTAAAATCTTGTCGTCAATCTTCAAGAGTTTTTCAACCTGGACGACATTCGGATAGAACATCGAAAGCATTTCCTTAAATTCTTGACTGACGTGGTTGGAAATATAAGTGCCATTGACCCCAGCCAAAACAATCACATTGTCGGCTGATTGAGGGTTCAAGGCGTTCCAATCAATCACCTTGCGAATTTGTTCAGGTGTCAGATAAACCGCATATAGTTCTTGTCCTGGTGTCGTTACTACCGACCCATTTGAACCGACAAAGTCAATTTGATCCAACAAATCGTAAGCGGCCATTGGCTCAAACAACTCCTTTAAATTGGCCACTTGTCGACCGGAGGCTGCGACAAAGCGCACACCCTTTTCCTTTAATTGTGACAAAACCCGAGCAAAGTGCTCTTGATCATAACTATCTTCACCGGATAAAAACGTACCATCCATATCGGATGCAATCATTTTAATGCTCATTGGATGCCTTTCTTGTCTTGTTTGCTAGTCGACTAGTTCACACAACTAGGGGCTACCATTATCGGCTAGGCAAATTGTTCTAAGTATTTCTGATAGGCTACCTGGTCAACAACCCAATCAAGTTCCCCAATATAGGCAACCTGTGGGTCATGATAGGCGAAACCGTGCTTAAACTTATACAAACCGTCAGTATGGTCAAATTCACCAACACCACCGAAATCATAAGCAACCTTTCCTAAGGAAAGACCCCACTTCAACATTTCCCACTGCACGAGGTAGGGACCGTAATGCTTGGCAAATTCACGGTTTGATCCAGCATACATATACCAAATTTTTTCCCCATATCCAAAGCCAATTCCAGCCGCAATTACTTGACCGTCATAATGAGCCAAGAAAACCCGGAACAAATCAGAATCGGCCCAGAGTTCTTGCATGCGATAAAAGTATTCGATTGGCCGGTGGGTAATTCCCTGAGCCTGAGCCATCATCGTATAGGTCTTAAAGAAGGCCTCAATGTCTTCCTTGTTACGACCTGAGGTGACTGTGACACCATCCTTGATGGCCCGGCGAATTTGATTACGATAATCGCTTTTGAAGTGTTTCATCAAGCTGGCTTCATCAGTGATTGGTTGTGCTCCTTCACCGCGACCATCATAGAACAAAACCACGTTTTTACGTGGTTGAATGTTGCCATGCATATTCTCGACTTTAACGTTACGGGTCAAAAAACCAGCGTCTTGGTAAGCCTGATCTAAATCTTGGTTGTAGAGTACCTCTGGATCCATTCGAACTAAAAAGACATTTTCTGGCAGATTAGCTAGTGCTTCTTGGACCAATTCCTTGACCAAGGCGACATTAGTCACGTCAGCAACAGGTCCCTTTGGGCAGTATGCCAATAGCTTTCCTGGTACGGCTTCGATAGTTAAAACCGCCAGCGCTGCATCAATGTCGCCATTCTCATTTTCATGGTAGAGGTATAGGTGGCCCCAATTAGCCTTCAAGTCACCCCAAAGTGGGTCTTGGGTAACTTGACCCTTAGCCGCCGTCTTAACAAAGTCTTGATATCTTTGGACTTGATCTGGCTGTGTTAAATCTAAGACCGTCATATTCTTACTTTCCCGTCGTGATTGAGGCATAGTTCTGAATAAAATAAACCAACGTTTGGAGTTCGTTAGTTAAATCAACGTTTTGAACCCGAACACCCTTTGGTACAGAAACTCGTAACGGTGTAAAGTTCATAATTCCTTTGACCCCGGCTGCCACCAAAGTATCCGTAATTTCCTGGGCGACACCTTGTGGCACCGTCAAAATGGCGATGTTAATCCGTTGAGCTTTGATTTGTTCTTCCAATTCACTCATGTCATAAATTGGTACCCCGGATAAAATCTTGCCCCGGTTTTCATTAATATCAAAGGCAGCGGCAATTCGCATGTTTGATGATTGGTGGAAGTTAAAATTCAAAAGAGCCTGGCCCAAATGGCCAACCCCAATCAAAGCCACATTAATCAATGAATTTTGGTCCAAAACCTTGGCAAAAAATTCTAACAAGGCCTCAACATCGTAACCATAGCCTCGTTTGCCTAAAGCACCAAAATATGAAAAATCACGGCGAATCGTTGCAGCATCAAACTTGGTTGCTTCAGCCAATTCAGCAGAAGAAATCCGGTTAGTGCCGGCATCATTTAAAAACGTTAAATAACGGTAGTAGATGGGCAACCGTTTGGCGGTTGCTCGTGGAATCTTTGCTTGCTCGTCCATGGCGTCTCCATTTCACTTTGTGAACTAAATTATATTTATTATAGCATAGATTGTGGGTTTTCCTATCTATTCGCTCATTTTTCACAAATATTTTTATTCATTATCCTGCTGGTCAAGGTCAATCAACGGAAAATCAAGGCCTGGATTTGTGTTCAAATCAAGATCAGCAAAAATCTTGTCTTGATAGTTCCAATAGCCAGCCGCACCAATCATGGCTGCATTATCACCAGTATACTGCTTGGGCACCGGGATAAAGTCAATGTTTGAAAAATCAGCCATTAAATCAGTTAACGCAGCACGCAAACCACTGTTAGCAGCCACTCCACCAGCTAACACGAGTGACTTCACCGGAAAGTCAGTCAAGGCCCGTTTTGTACGACCGACCAGCGCCTTAATAACTGCAGCCTGGAAAGAAGCCGCCAGGTCTTCTTCCTTGATGGTTTCACCGCGCTGCTCAGCGTTGTGGACCTGATTGATTACGGCTGATTTTAAACCAGAGAAGGAAAAGTTATAACCGGCTTCTTTGGCCATCGCTTGTGGAAAGTCGATGGTGACCTGTCCCTGATGGGCCAGGTCATCGATTGCCTTCCCGGCTGGGTATGACAAGTTCAACAACCGACCAACCTTATCATAGGATTCACCAGCGGCATCATCAAAGGTTTCACCCAAGATGTGGAAATCATTGGGCTCTTTCATCAAGACCAATTCCGTATGACCACCAGAAACCATCAATGCCAAAGCAGGAAAAATAATTGGTCGGTTAAAATTAGCAGCCGCAATGTGGCCGGCCAAATGGTTGACTGGAATCAACGGCAGGCCATGAGCCATTGCAAAGGTTTTTGCCCCCATTAAACCGACTAGCAAAGAACCGACCAAACCTGGGCCATAAGTCACGGCCACACCATCAAGGTCTTTTGGCTCAACCTGCGCATCCGCTAAGGCAATGTCTAAAGTCTTCGTAATCCATTCAAGATGGTGGCGGGAAGCAACCTCAGGTACGATCCCACCAAAACGTTGGTGCGAATTAATTTGAGTTGCCACCGCATTGCTCAAGACGGTCTGACCGTCCTTGACAATGGCGACTGAAGTCTCGTCAGCACTTGATTCAAAGGCAATTAAAGTTGTCATAAATTCTTCTCCATTAAGATGGCTGTTTGACCGTCATGGTAGTAACCATCGCGACGGGCATAAATTTCAAAGCCAAACTTTTCGTACAACCGGCGGGCAGGAAGATTGTTTTCAGCCACTTCTAAGTAAGCCGTTTGCCCGTAACTTTGCTCACAAAAAGCCTGCATTAACTCACGAGCAATTCCTAGCCCCTGGAAAGCTGGATCAACTGCCAAAAAAGAGAGGTCGACCTCGTCCAAGATGGCTCGGTAAGATAAAAAGCCGACAATTGGGTTGTTCTCAACAGTCCCATCATTTAAAACTCTTTTAGCAGAAGCGGACATTGCACTTTCTGCTAATAAGTAGGTCACCCGTCCAGCTGCCAACTGCTCATCGATTAACCGTTTTGGTACCTGGTCCCTTAAAAAGGCCGCCAAAGCGATTTGGTGAATTCTTGGACTATCCTCAATTGTTGCTCTTTTAATGTTCAAGGTCGAGTACCATTGAAATTGCATCTTCATGGTTATCAATATAATAATGTTCCACAACATCAATAACCGTAAAACCATGGTGGTCATAGAGGGCCAAGGCACCAGTGTTTGACCGCCTGGCTTCCAAGGAAAGCTCTTTTAAGCCAATTTCACGAGCAACCGCCTTTGCCGTATTAATGAGATAAGAGCCAACCTGTTGTCCCTGCCAAACCGGCAAAACGGCAATATTGGCAATATGTAAATCAGAAACCAAATCACGCTTGACCAGGGCAATAAAGGCAATGACCTGGTCCTTTCTTAAGGCAACCAAGTATAGCCGATCCTTTTCTTGGGTTAGTTCATGGTAAAAATCGCGCGAAACCCAGGGTGCGTAACCATTATAGACCGCTTCTTGAATGGCAACGAGTCCGGGAATATCGGAAACAGTTGCTACTCGTAATAATAGCTCTTCTCCAGCAGCTTGAAAAAACTCTCCAGGAAAGTCGACCAATGTTTGAGCGACCGGCCGCTCTTTTTGTTTTCTTTTAAACTTTAAAAACATAGGGTTTGCCCTGCCCGTCATCTTGATGATTTTGTTCCCAGTTTAATTCCGCCTGGGTTTTTCTTAAGTATGATGGCGTCAAGTCATCAATATTTTCAACGGGTGTCGTTGTGGCTGAAAGAGCCAAAAGGCCAGTCCCCGTTGGTAATGACTGGTCATGATCCAAAATCTTGAGGGACTGATTTGATAAGGCCTCTTCAATCGTGTCCTGGAAATGCAACCCATCCCCAACTACAACCACCGGCTCGGCTACCTGGCTAACAAGGGCCAAGACCTCCTCCAATGGATAATGGCCATCCGCCAAGACGACCGTATCGCCCAAATAAGCACCGGCAAAAACATTTTGATTGCGGGCATCAAAGAGGACCAACACAACCGTGTCCCTGGCTATCTGCCCCGCATGAAAATTGTCGACCATGGAATTCTCGGCTGCTAGTACATCAGGTTGTTGCTTTAGTTGGACCTGCTTGGCCAAGCTTTGCAAAGATGAAATAGCTAGAAGTGGCTTTTTCAGCGTGTCCGCTAAGACCTTACCAACCGTCAAGCCAATGCGCAAACCCGTAAAAGATCCTGGCCCCTTGGCAACAGCAATTTGATCGATATCTTGTATCGTTAATTCCTGAGCGGCCAGAAGCGACTTAATCGCTGGCAAAAGATCAATTGAATGGTTTTTTGGCTTGTCTGTTTGAAATGTGTCGAGTAATTGGCCGTCTTTTCCTAAGCCGACGAGCAGTGGTTGGTTACTTGTATCAATCACCAAAATATTCATGAAAGCCCTCCCTGTCATCGACGCCAATTAACATCGATACTTTTCTTCATTTTACTAAAAATCATTCTTCATTCAAATAAAAAAAGCCGCCAAAATGCGACCTTTCGTCGAAATTAATCTAAAATCAGCCTTGGTTACTTAACCAAACCTTCATCCTTCATGACCTTGGCCACTGCTGCCAAGGCATCCTTTGCATCATCACCATCAGCCTTGATTGTCACGTCTGCACCATGGCCAACACCGAGTGACATCACACCCATGATTGACTTCAAATTAACTTCCTTGCCTTGGTATGACAAGGTAACTTCTGAAACAAACTTTGAAGCTGCCTGTACTAATAAAGTAGCTGGACGGGCATGAATCCCTGTCTCTGAAATGATGTTAAACTCTTGTGTCTCTGCCATAATAATTCTCCTTTTTGGAAAAGTCTTTTATTCAGTTTTAGTTTATCAAAGCGCTTACAAAATAGCAAGGTAAATCTCTTTTATTACAGAGTAAATCGCTGACCACCACTGGCTTTGCCTAAGCGATTGTTATATGCCTTACCCAAATCAATGTCTGGCATTGCTTGGGCATAGATTTTGTTCACTTCGTCTTTTTCATCAAAGTAGCGTAACCCAGCAAAGAGATTTTCACTAGCACCAGCCAAATCAGCCCCTAAAGACCATGATGGCACGGTTTTTGGCAACTCTGCCAGCAGCCCCTCGAAAGCCATGACGGCATCACCATCTCCCAAGCTTTCTTTAAGGTCGTTGAAGTCCAATGGGTCAAAGACAATCACGGGCTTATCTGGTGCATAATGCCGGTACTTCATCCCCGGAGCCTTCGGGGTTTCGTTGGCCGCCAAAGACTTTTGGCTAGTCCCATCAATCACTTTTTTCCCCAAGACCACTGTCAACATCTTTTGACTAACGGCTCCAGTACGTAAAATGGTGGGCTCGGCCGCTGTCAAATCAATGACCGTTGATTCCAAGCCAACTTGGGTTGGACCATCATCCAAAATAGCAGCAATCTTGCCATCCAGATCATGATGAACGTGAGCAGCCGTTGTCGGTGATGGCTTACCCGAAAGGTTAGCAGATGGCCCAACAATTGGCGTCCCAGCCTTGCGAATCATTGCGCGCGTTGCTTGGTTGTCAGGCATGCGCACAGCGGCCGTTTGCAAACCACCCGTCACCAACATGGAAACAGCATTTTCCTTAATCGGTAAAATAATGGTCAATGAGCCCGGCCAAAAAGTGTTCATCAACTGTCGCGCTTGATGAGAGACCTCGACGTAAGCAGACAACTGACTCGCATCCCCAACCGTCATGATTAACGGATTATCCGCAGGTCGGCCCTTTGCCGTAAAGACTGCTTGTACGGCTTCGTCATTGGTTGCATCTGCACCCAGACCGTAAACCGTTTCAGTTGGAAAAGCAACTACCTCACCAGCTTGAATCAATGCCGCTGCTTCTTCGATATCCGTACTATTATTTTGTAAATCTTTCGTTTTCATTTTTTTAACTGTACCCGGATTAGTCGGTCAAGACCGGCTAAATCCTGTTTCAATGTCACTGTTGCTGTTGGTAATTGGTCTTGGAAAACCTTGGTTAAGGCTTTGCCCTGGTCATAGCCAATTTCAAAGTAGGCCACCCCACCTGGCGTGAGCTGTTTTTCCAAACCATGAGCCATTCGTTCATAGAGTGCTTTACCACCATTTGGAGCATACAAGGCCAAATCAGGTTCAAAGGTCACCACTGAGTTATCCATCTCTTCCTGTCCATCCGGCCGTATATAGGGCGGGTTGGAAACGATAATGTCAAAACGTTGGTTGGCCACTGCTGTGAAAATGTCGGAATGCATCAAGCCAACACGATTCGCCAATTCAAATTGATGACGGTTTTTCTTGGCCACCGCCAAGGCATCCAACGAAATATCCAGGCCAATGCCACGGGCAGCGGGTAATTCCTGGGCCAAAGTCAAGATAATCGCACCAGAACCGGTTCCAACGTCTAGAATTGTTGGCGCTTGTTCACCCTTAGCTTTCAAATCAGTCAAAACCCAGTCGACCAGTAGCTCCGTTTCTGGACGGGGAATCAAGACCCGGTCATCAACTACGAACTCACGACCATAAAAGGGTGCCTGGCCGAGAACGTACTGGGCAGGCACACCCTTTAGTAACTGGGCAATCCATGTTGGCCAACGTTTGGCTAGCCAAGGGTGCATTTGTCGAGTTAGGTTGGCCCGCAGCATCCCATAGTTCACTTTCAAAGCACCCGTTAAAAGAAAATCAATGTTATCACTCGCCTCGTCTGCATCCAAGCCAGCAGCCGTCAATTCCTTGAGTGCCCACTTGCGCGCTTCTAACAGTGAAATCGGAACCGGTTTTTCTGAACCTGCCTGTTTGGAACGATGTGACTGTTGCCAGTCGGTTTTTTTGTGTGTCATTATTGCTGATTTAACTCCGCCAGCTTGGCTGTTTGTTCGGCTAAGACCAACGCATCAATGATTTCATTTAAGTCACCGGCAATAACCCGGTCCAACTTATTCAAAGTCAAACCGATACGGTGGTCTGTCACCCGATTTTGTGGGTAGTTATAAGTTCGAATTCGTTCGGATCGTGCACCTGAGCCAACAGCGGTTTTCCGCTGCTCAGCATACTCCGCCTCGTTTTCCTGGGCAAAGTGGTCGTAAACACGGGCATTCAAAATCTTCCAAGCCCGTGCACGGTTTTGTTGCTGGGACCGTTCGTCTTGCATGGCAACCGTAATCCCCGTTGGCTCGTGAGTCAAGCGAATAGCCGAAGACGTTTTGTTAACGTGCTGACCGCCGGCACCAGATGACCGGTAAACATCCTCACGAACATCCTTTGGATCAATTAAGCCGTCTTCATCGACTTCTTCGAACTCCGGCATTACCCCGACCGTTGCGGTTGAGGTGTGAATACGGCCTTGTGTTTCCGTTGATGGCACTCGTTGCACCCGGTGGGCACCCGACTCGAATTTCAATTTTGAATAAACGTTGTTACCAACAATCATGGCAACCACTTCTTTATAGCCACCAACTTCAGTCATCGTTTCATCAACAATCTGCAATGACCAACCCTGGTTTTCGGCGTAACGTCGATACATGCCTAACAAATCAGCCGCAAACAAGGATGACTCGTCCCCACCTGCAGCACCACGAATTTCCATAATGATGTTTTTATCATCGTTTGGATCAGTGGGCAGCATCAAAACCTTCAATTTTTCCTCTAATTCAGCTTTCACAGGCTTCAGTGCCGCCAGGTCTTCCTTGGCCAGCTCACCCATTTCGGCATCTCCTAAGAGCTCTTCGGCCTCTAACAAATCGTTGACAACCTGTTGATAACGCTTGAAGGTTTCAACCGTTTCACGAATACCACCCGCTTCTTTTGAAAGCGCCATGTAATTCTTGGAATCGCTCATGACTTCGGGATCGGCTAGCATTTGATTCAATTCATCGTAACGGTCTACAACCGCTTGTAATTGTGAAAATATCGGATCCATGGTGTCTCCTTAATTCTTTGGAATCATTTCTAAAACTGGATGGTACCAATGCTTGCGGCAGGTTGGCAAGTAGGATTCATCCCCCCCGATTTGCACCTGGTTACCAGAATACTGCGGTTGGCCATTGGCAATTCGTAGCTGAGTCGTTGCCTTTTTACCGCAAAACGAGCAAATTGTCTTCATTTCTTCGAGCTTGTCGGCAATTTCCAATAAACGGCGTGAACCCTCAAACAGGTGGTTAAAGGCATCTTGCTTCAGGCCAAAGGCCATCACGGGCAAACCCAAATCATCCACCACATAGGCTAATTGATCAACCTGGTTGGCCGTTAAAAATTGAGCTTCATCAACTAAGACAGCTGCCAACTTTGCGTTTTGACGGTCCTGAATCATTTCATAAAGGTTTTCATTCTCGTCGACAACCGTTGCTGGCCGTTTCAAACCAATTCGTGAGGCAATCACACCAATCCCATCGCGGTCATCCACTAAGGGGGTTAGCAACAAGACCTCTTTGTCCTGCGATTCATAATTATGAGCAACTTTCAAAATTTCAATCGATTTGCCAGAGCCCATCGCCCCATATTCAAAGTACAGTTGTGCCACGTTTTCGCCTCACTCGTTTTATCTATTCTATTAATCCATTATAGCAATTTTTTAACCATAACTCGACTGCCTAGACCATTTTAGGGAAAATTCGCAAGACGCATGGTAAAATAAGAATTTAGAAAAAGGGGGACTTTTTTATGTCAGTAAAAAGTCAGTTAGCCAAATTTACGGCCAAAAGTAGTCATTTTTTGCTCCGCAACATCTTAAAGCGCGGTGGCACTTCTTTGCCCGGCAAGCTAGCCGTTAAGATTGATCCAGAAGTTTTACAGACCATTGAAAAAGAATTCGACCTGGTCATTGTCACGGGAACAAACGGAAAAACATTGACAACCGCTTTAATTACTCGGGTTTTACGGGCCGGCGGTTACACAGTGGTGACCAACCCATCCGGATCCAACATGGTCCAGGGAATCGTTGGTACGCTTCTAACTACAAAAGTTAAGCCGTCACCGAATGGAAAAAAGCCTGTTGCCGTTTTGGAAGTTGACGAGGCCAACGTCTTGTCACTGGCAAAGGCCATTGAACCAAAATACTTTGTTTTAACTAATCTTTTCCGCGACCAACTTGACCGCTATGGTGAAATTTATTCCACTTACGATAAAATCATCGCCGGCATTAACCAAGCTCCAAATGCAACGGTGATTACCAATGCTGATTCGCCCATCTTCGCTCGTGGTTCTTACTCAAATCAGCGAATTTACTATGGCTTTGACAATGTGAAAGAAACTGATTTTAAAGACTTAAAGGCGCCAACAAACACAGATGGTATTCTCTCCCCAACGGACAACTCCGTTCTTCATTATAACTTCATTACTTACGCAAACCTCGGCCGTTATTTTTCAACAACCGACAGTTTCAAGCGACCTAAGCTCGATTATGCTGTGACAGCATTAAATGAGCTAACGCCAAAGTCTTCTGCTTTTGACCTCGATGGCACACCTTACAAAATTGCCATTGGCGGCCTCTATAACATCTATAATGCGCTGGCTGCCTACGCTGTTGGTCGAACCTTTGATGTTAGTCCTACTGATATCAAGAAAGCTTTTGAAGAAGATAAGCAGGTCTTTGGCCGCCAAGAATCACTTGATGTCGCTGGCAAAGATGTCACAATTCTGCTCATCAAAAATCCCGTCGGTACAAACTCCGTGATCGATATGATGGAGACGGAAAAAGATCCTTTCACCTTGATTACACTCCTCAATGCGAATTATGCTGACGGAATCGATACTTCTTGGATTTGGGACGCTGAATTTGAACGTCTCCATGATTCAAAATTAGCCGCTCTATCAACCGGCGGTGAACGTTATCAAGACGTCACGGTTCGCTTGAAGATGGCCGGTTTTGACCTCGATGGCACCTACCAAAAGACGGAAGAAATCCTAACCGCAATCGACCAAGCGCCAACTAAAAAAGTTTATTTGGCCGCGACCTACACGGCCATGCTCCAAATTCGGGCCGTCTTAAAAAACCATGGTTACATTCAGGAGGAATATTAATGGCTGACTATACACTCAAACTAGCCCACCTCTATGGTGATTTAATGAACACTTATGGTGACTACGGCAACATTATTGCCCTGCGTTACTATGCTAAGCAAATTGGCGTCGATGTTGATGACCAGCTGGTTTCCCTCGATGATGACTTCGATCCAAAAGCTTACGACTTTGTCCTCTTTGGCGGTGGCCAAGACTACGAAGAAACTGTCGTAGCCAATGATTTGAAATTGAAGGCCGACGGACTAAAGGAATACATCGAAAACGATGGTCCACTTCTAGCTGTCTGCGGTGGTTTCCAACTCCTCGGTCATTATATGGAAATGGCTGATGGCACCAAAGTTGATGGTATCGGGGTCATGGATCACTACACTACCAATATGACGGACAACCAGGTTAAAACCCTGAAGGGTAAACGGTTAACTGGTGACATTGTCATCAAAAATAACGAAACTGGCGAAGAATACCACGGCTTTGAAAACCATCAAGGTCGAACATTCTTGGGCCAAGGTGAAAAAGCCTTAGGCACGGTCACAACTGGCCAAGGCAATAACGGCATGGATCAGACCGAAGGCGTGATTTATCATAACGTTTATGGTTCTTACTTCCACGGCCCAATCTTCACCCGCAATGGTAACTTAGCCAAACGCGTCTTGGCGACTGCCCTATCTCGCAAATATCCAGACGTTGATTGGCAAGCCAAGTTGGATCAAGTTCCTGCCGAAACTTTCTAAAAATAGGTAACAAAAAAGCCTCCAAAACAATTTGGAGGCTTTCTTTGAACCAATCCTAAAGATGATTGGCTGACTGATTGTTATTCCGAAAGATGGTAATAATAGGTCGAAATAGAGATATTATCCATTGCCGATAAGGCTGCTCGCAGTCGCAACGAGGACTGGTTATGCAAAATATTTTGCCAAGGCTTCTTCGGCACGAACTGGGGAATAATGACCGTTACGGAATGGTTAATCTTTTCAGATTGATGGGAAACCTTGGTCACAAAACCAACCACTGGTTTAACAATCGATCGGTAAGAAGAGTGCACGTCGACGTAACGGACATCTGGAAAATTAGCTGTAAACTGCTTGGCAATCTTTTCTTCCTTAGCCGGATTAATATCAAAGGAAACGTGCATCGCCACCACCTTAGTCGCAATGGATTGCGCATAGTCGATGGCCTCAGCCGTTACCTGGGTTAAGTTCGAGACCAGGACAATCGCTGTCGAGCCGGAATATTCTGGGTGCTTTTGCTCGTTTTGATCCAGGTATTGCAAGCGCAATTGTTTTGAAACGGCATCGTAGTGCTTCTTAATTTTGAAGAACACGGTCAAGACCGCCGGCATGATAATCAAGTACGGCCAAACATGTGTTAGTCGGGTAGCAAACAAGACAAGGACCAAGGCAGCCGACATAAAGGCGCCAAGGAAATTAATGGCCGCCTTCCCCCACCAGAACTTGGGTTTCAACCGCCACCAATGGATAATCATGCCCGACTGAGACAGCGTAAACGGAACAAAAACGCCAACCGCATATAGTGGAATCAAGGCGTCCGTCGATCCATGGAAAATCACGGTCAAAATCATGGCGCCAAACGATAGTGACAAAATACCATTGGAATAGCCCAATCGATCACCCTGATCCATAAAGAGATGCGGGAGATACTTATCCTTGGCCAAGTTCACGGCCAGAACAGGAAAGGCCGAAAAGCCCGTATTAGCGGCCACCGCTAAAATCAGCGTTGTTGCTAATTGGACCAAATAAAAGCCCAGACCATGCCCCCCATAGGTAATGGCAGCAATTTGCGACAAAACCGTCGAGTGACTGTTTGGCACAATACCATACCAGTAAGACAAAAAAGTAATACCCAAAAAGAAACTGGCCAAAATTAAAGCCATCATCGTCAAGGTGGTAGCGGCATGCTTTTCCTTGGGGGCCTTAAAGTTTGGCACCGCATTCGAGATGGCTTCCACCCCTGTTAACGAAGAGGAACCAGATGAAAAGGCACGCAAAAAGAAGATAAGCGATAAAGCCGAAAAATCCGTACCGATTTTGGCGGCAGCATGGTAGGCAATCGCTCCGGTTGCGGCCTGAAAGAGGCCATAAGCCACTGTCACGGCCATAATCACGATAAAGAAGTAAACCGGCAGCAGCAAAAAATTAGCCGATTCACGCAAACCACGCAGGTTTAAAGCCGTTAAAATCAGGATAATCACCAATGAAAGTGGAACGGCAAAGGGCAACAGGCCTGGAATAGCAGCCGTCATCGCATCAGCCGCTGCCGATGCAGATACCGCAACCGTTAACATATAGTCAACTAACAATGAGCCCCCGGCCACTAGACCAACCTTGGGACCCCAATTTTTACTGGCAACCGTATACGCGCCACCTCCGTTTGGATAAGCATGAATAATTTGTCGGTAAGACAAAACGATGGCTGCTAAGAGTAGCAAAATTAAGAGTGCAATCGGTAATTGTAACCAAAGAGCCACTGCTCCACCCGCCAGTAAGACAGCCGTAATCGATTCCGTCCCATAGGCAACGGATGAAAGGGCATCAGATGATAAAAGGGCCAAGGCCTTTGACTTTGATAAAGCCTGGTCGGACGCTTCTAATGTTTTCAACGGTTTGCCAATTACAAACCGCTTCACGTTTCTAAACATGGTTGTCTCCAAATCATTGTAATCAAACCATTGTACCTTGTAATGCGGAAGAAAAATAGCCAATCAACGTCTTTTTTTTCGGCTATTCGAATTTTTCGTCTCCAAAAAGCCATTGTCATCCCTTAAAAGTTAGCAAAATAGTGGATACCCGCTGCTTGGCCGTCTGTTAAATCCGCAACTAAACGTGCACTGGCCAAATCAGGATTTTTTCGCCAATCATTAGGGACAGTCAGACGTAAGACCCGTTGAACCCAGTCAAGCTGATTTTGACTAGGGTAATGAAGGACACCCGCCACCAAAATCAAATTCGCTCCGGCCATCTTCAAGCCCTCTTGAACTGCCAAAAAGTTATCAACGTTAAAGAAAATCTGACTAATCAAAATTTTCGCCCCATTCCTTTCCTTAGTCAAGGCCTGGTTAACCACCCAGGCAACGCCATGGGTATTGACTTGGTTGACATCGAGGGTCGTCGCCAAACTGAGCCCTGCTAAATTGTTTTGATGAACCGCCAAGAGCAAATCTTGAGCTGATGAAAATCCGTTGCTATCCGTCCTTTTATCCCCAGTCACCAGCAAAAAATTGTTTAACCCACGGTCTTGAAGAAGATTAAAGGTTGATTCCACTTGACTGGGCTGAATATCTTTAGCCCGAACATGAACCATCACCGGTTTTTTCGTTGTCAGTTGAATTTTCGCTGCTGTCTTCAACAGGGTCTGCCAATCATGGCCTGTTTGGCCTTGGTTGGCTAGGCTAAAATACTGCGCCCGATCGCGAGCGCAGGCACTTCTCAGTACATTTTTAATGGTTAATTCCTGTGAAATAACCGGTTCTCGCTGGTCTTGGTAGAAATCAGTTATGGACTGCATTTGTTTTCCTTATTCTACTTTCAAATAACAACCTAATTACAACTAGGCCAATTTTATAAATTCTGATTTTCATGGTATAATGGATAAAAAGTAACGGAGGTCAATCCCATGTACCAACCTGAAAAACACACAAACGAAGAAATTCAAACTTTTATCGATCAACCCGGTCGGCAGCTCATGTTCTTATCGGCCGACTGGTGTGGGGACTGCAAGGTCATCAAACCTTTCGTTCAAGGAATTAAGGATGAAGTTTCTAAAACAGCTGGTTGGATTGACGCCGATCGCGATGACAATTTAGACCTAGCAACAAGTTATGGTTTGCGTGGCATTCCTTCTTTTGTCCTCTTTATTGATGGCAAGAAAGTTGACCAAATCGGTCATGGAGAACGCCTAACACCAAAGCAAGTAACTGACTGGTATGAAGGAACCCTTCAATAAGTCAACTTCATTCTAACAAAAAACCAAGCCGCTTGGCTTGGTTTTTCTTTTTAATTACTTTTCACTACTGTCCCATGCAAACTGTATGAGGCAGTTTTTATTTAATAAAAGCGGCCACCGTATTAGACGGAATAGCAAAGCCCATTCCTTCAATATTGGTATCAGCAGCGCCAGCCGAAATCTTAGCTGAACTAATGCCAACGACCTCCCCAGCCAAATTAATCAAGGCCCCACCTGAATTACCAGGGTTAATGGCTGCATCCGTTTGGATAACTTGAACGTTTTGATTATTAGTCTGTGAAATTGCTAGCGTCCGGTTTGGTGAGGAAATAATGCCCTTGGTCATCGTGGAGGCATAGGCCGCTCCCAATGGCGAACCAAGCGCCAGCACCTGTTGACCAGACTTCAAAGATGAGCTATCCGCTAGCTTGGCAACTTGCTTAAAGGCGGTCGATTTCACGCGAATCAAGGCTAAATCCTTGGACGTATCTCTTTTAATAACAGTTGCTTCGGCCTTTTGACCGTTGGCATCCACGACCTGGATGGCCGCTGAACCTTCAATCACATGGTTATTCGTCACGATATCGGCAGTATCTTTTCCAATCTTCACAACAACACCTGATCCCTGGGCAGCCGTCTCATAATCGGTCTGCTGCTTATCCTTTGTTTGATCATCAAAGGCTGATACTCCATCGCCTAGCGAAGCTGATTTTTGTAAATTCTGCACCGTAACAACGGCATCTTTAACCTTATTGTAGGCACTAGTTGCCTGATCTTTGCTCTTATAGGCAGTCTTTGCCACTGTTGCCGTCCCAGCGGCATTCGTATGGGTGGCTTGTGCCAACTGACTTTGATACCAAGATCCTGGTGAGGAACTAAACAACACCAGCAATCCACCGATTACAAAGGCAGCCACTATCATAGTGGTAAAAGCATGTACTCTTTTACGAATCATCCGGCAGCTTTCCTTTCAAAATTTTCTTATCTTTAGACCACACTTAAAGTGAGAGAGTCACCTTAAAAATTGTTCCCTTTGGTTGATTGTCGCTCACAGTTATCTTACCATTATGGGCAGCGACTATCCATTCTGCAATGGATAGGCCTAAACCAGTGCCACCAGTTTCACGATTACCAGTTTTATCCTCACGGTAAAAACGGTCAAAGATATGCTTTTTCGCGTCAGCTGAAATGCCGCGGCCAGTGTCGGCAACCGAAAGTGTTAAACGTTTTTTCTCAATCGCAGCCGAGACCGTCACGGTTGCTCCTTCATCCGAATACTTTAGTGCGTTATCCATTAGCAGTACCAATAATTGGTGAATCCGTTTTTGATCAATATCGACTTCCTGACGAACAGCATTGTGGATAACCACCTTTTTGTCCGAGATTTCCCCCATTTCAATATAAGGCGACAAAATTTGCTGCAAGAACTGACCGACATCGGTTTTTTCCTTTTCAATTTTGGTCATGTTTGACCCAGTTTTAGCCAAGGTTAACATGTTATTGGTCAAGGAATTCAACCGCCTGACTTCCGATAGCGAAAGAATAATGGCTTCGGACTGCTGACGAATCGTGTTATCCGGCTTGGTTAGCATCGTTTCTAGCTTTCCTTGAATGACTGACATCGGTGTCCGCAATTCATGGGCAGCATTATTAACGAAGTCTTGTTGCTGATCCCAAGCCTTTAAGATTGGCTTCATACTTTGCCGGGCAATAAAGAAGGCAAAGAACAACGCAAAGATAAAGGCCGAAACAAATGACCAAACCATCACGTCCTGGAATTTTTTCAAATTCAAAACAGTATCCGTGACATCAACAAAGACATAGCCATAGGTCGCCGATTTCAGTCCCTGGCCATCTGGCACTAAGACCATATTCGGTTTAAATTTAACAGCCTGAATTCTCAAATAAGTCTTATTAACGTGAACTGTTCTGGGGGCCAAATTTAAATCACTAGTATCAAACTTCAGACCAAAACGTCTTGTTAAGACATTTTTGGAACCATTATTATTTGTCTGATTTTCAATTTCCTTCCCCTTTTCATCATAGTACAGAAAGTTTCCACGAAAATCTTCTGGCATATGACGCATAGAATCAGCTGTCAGCATCTTTTGCTTCGCTGAGGCTCCTTCATCCAACCAGTTATTGCGTTGATAGTACTCCACATATTGGTTAATAACCTTGTCAGAGCTATCATAAATCGTGAAGGTATAAACCCAAAAAATGACCCCGGCCAAAAAGCCAAAAATGACCATCAGACCCAGGGCCAACGTTGAAAAATTATCAATTTGCTGTTTGCGATTAATCAGTCTTGGCATCCGGCACCTCGAGAATAAAACCAATGTTTCGGAGCGTCTTAATTAGTCCGCCCTGGCCAACTGCCTCAAGTTTTCGGCGCAGGTTATTCAAGTAAATATTGACCACGTTAATCGTGGTATCAGAATCGATGCCCCAAACGCGATCAAAAATTTGGTCCCGGGTCACGATGATATTCTTGTTTTGACCCAAATAGGTCAAAATATCAAATTCCTTGCCGACTAATTTGACACTTTGACCGTGAACCTGAACGCCACGATTTTCTAAGTTAATCGTTAGTTCTCCGACTGTAATCATGTTATCTTCGGAATAGACACCCGTTCGGCGTAGAAGTGCCTT
This sequence comes from Fructobacillus sp. ESL1096, assembly GCF_058511985.1. NCBI lineage: Bacteria > Bacillati > Bacillota > Bacilli > Lactobacillales > Lactobacillaceae > Fructobacillus > Fructobacillus sp. ESL1096. The sequence continues at coordinate 865,590 of NZ_CP196400.1, read as the reverse complement.
TACTCGAACCAATAATTCTTCGCGGTGGAAGGGCTTAGTCAAATAGTCATCGGCACCTACGTTGAAACCTTCAATTTTATCGTCCAGGGATGCTTTCGCCGTTAAAATTAGAACAGGCGTATCCACTTTGTCATCCCGAAGATTCTTGATAATCTCCAGACCATTTTCACCTGGTAACATCAAATCAGATATAATCAGATCGTAAGGGACTTCTTTCCCCTCATATTCACCATCTTGGCCATCCGTCACCGCCGTGACATCGGCAAAGTCTTCCAAAAAGCCGACAATATTATCGGCCAGATTTTTATCATCTTCAATTAACAGGATTTTAATTGCTTTGGCCATCAGTCCTTCTCCTTTGGGGCAGTGTGCCCGTTAAAATGTCTTATCAGTAATGTTACTTTAACAACAACAGATTAAGGTCATATTAAAAAAGCCTTACCATGCTTGGCAATGAGGGTTTCCTAGATCAACAGACTAGCCCTAATTAATCTAGCCCAGCAATCATCACCGTTAACAATGGCTCACCCGCTGAAGGGCCGCAACCTAAATTTTAGGCCAAGCCAATACTAATTTTCAATGCCTTTGCCACTGCCTTCATTAAACCATCTTGCTGGTCAATATGTGCAATGCGGTCGCGCAAACGATGCTTATCGATGGTTCTGATTTGCTCGGCCAAAATAATGGAATCCCGTTTAATACCGCTAATCGCCGCCGGCAATGAAATATGTGTCGGCAACTTGGGCTTGGCTATCTTGGAAGTAATCGCCACTACAATGGTCGTTGGGGCGTTCATATTGCCCATATCATTTTGCACCACTAAAACTGGGCGCAAGCCGGACTGTTCGGAGCCGATTCCCTGCTTTAAATCGGCATAAAAAACATCGCCACGGCGAACGTTTTCATAATCTGCTGTCATGTCTATCCTCTTATGTATGGGCGCTTTGCCCTATTTTGTCACTGCCTATATGCTTGGTCACGCTTATTTATCTTCGATGATACGTGGAATTCGTGACCCAATTCCAGTTAGTACTTCATGTGGGATACTTTGACCATATTCGGCCAGTTCTTCGATACTGATTTTTTCTTGGCCATCTTGGCCAAATAAAATGACATCCGTATTAATTGGAACAGGCTTGCTCAATGAAACAATCATTTGATCCATCGTGACCCGGCCAAGGACTCGTTCTTTTCGGCCGTTGATCAAAACGGTCATACCCGCAAAAGTTCGATGATAGCCATCGGCATAACCAAGCGGCACTGTGCCAACCCATTGATCCTCGTGTGCTACATAGGTTGCACCATAGGAAACCGCCTCACCAGCCAAAAGCTGATGGACACCCCAAATTCTAGCTTTAAAAGTCGCCACTGGTTGCAATGGTAGGTTGGTTTTTTTGGATGGATAGGCCGGATTATAGCCATACAGGGCCGAACCAACGCGAATCGTTTCGGTTGGAATTTCATCAAAATGGAAGAGTGCTGAACCTGTGTTAGCAACGTGCCAGTACTTGGGATCGATATCTAGGGCTGTGACCTGGGCTAAAAAATCAGCTTTCTGCTGGTCATAGTAAGCCTGATTTTGATCATCTGCCGTTGCAAAGTGCGTGAAAACCCCAGCCAATTCAAAGGCGTCCTCCCCCATAACAAACTGATACATCGATGACAACTCTGCCTTCGTCTTAGCACCCATTCGCCCCATACCGGTATCGATAGCCAGGTGGACTCGTAAAGGTGGTAGTGGACTATCACTAGCTTGTAAGAGATCTCTTGCAGCTAATAACCAATCCAGGTTGCCAACTGCTGGCGCCAGATAGTTTTCAGCCATCACCGTTGCCAAATTTACGTTTTGGACGCCAAGTAGGACAATTTGGTCCCTTTTTTCCGGCAAAACCTGGCGGACATCTAGCCCTTCATCAACCGTTGCTACAGCAAAGTCATGAACGTCTGCTTGCCCCGCCAAAACTGTTGCTGCCCATTTGGCACCGTGGCCATAGGCATTTGCCTTAATAACAGCAATTAAGCGCTTGGCTTTTGCATGGGTCATAATTGTTTTAGCATTATGAACCAGCGCTGCTGCTGAAACGAAGAGTGCCGCTCCTCGCCTAGAAAATGGATCATCATTCATGTCTAATTCTCTTTTCTACCAATAAAACGAGCCGCGAAGCGTTGTAACCAGCTAGCTCTTTCAATCGTAACAACCGTATTGACATAATCACCACTATGGGTAATGGCGACCTCAATCCGATTTTTTTGTCCCACAACCTTCATAACTGGTCGACCTGATTTGGCATTCAGGATTGAAATATCCTGCCAAGACACATCGCGACCAATTCCAGTCCCTAATGCCTTAGCATAAGCTTCCTTGGCTGAAAAGCGGCCCGCAACAAACTCTAAGTAGTGCTTGCCCGTCCGTTTTTGAACTGCCTCCTGTTCGGCCGGCGTTAAGATTGTCGACAAGAAGTTTGGTCGTCTAGACAATACGCCTTCAATTCGGCTAATGGACTCCATGTCGTTTCCGATTCCGATAATCATACCTTCATTTTATCAAAAAAAAAGAGAATCAACACAGAATGTGTCAATCCTCTAACTTTTTATGAAAAGGTTTGTAGCTCTTGATCTTGTGGCTTAAAGTTCTGCCATTCCTTTGACAAGAAGTTGTTGTTGATCTTGTAATCATTATCCTGGTACTTACCAGACAAGAATGGATTCAAGTACTGGTCCAATGCCAGCCAACCACGCCAACCAATGTGAATCGTATCCTGCATGAAGAAGTCTTCCCCACCACGGTGTGACAGATCAGCAATGTTGTTAAAGCCTTGGCTTTGCAACTGATACTTAATCTTATCAACCGCCTGGTAGTACATCTTATCAGACAAACCTGTGTAAGCAACCCAACGTTGGTTAACTGGTGTAATGACAAATTCGACATCCGTATGGTTCTTGGCAAAGTTTTCCAAAACAGCTTGCAAGTATGCATATTCAACTGATTGACGATAGTCATAGTGAACCTGAGCATCCTTAAGCATCTTCTGGTCAGCCCAAACACGAGTACGATAGAACGAGTTCTTAATCCTAAAGCGGTTCGAACCAGTGTTCTTTTCACCCTGTTCGAAACCAATTTGGTTCAAGGCCTGCTCTTGATACTGGCTCGGCAAGTCCTTAGCATACTTCATCACTTCATTCTTGTAGTTACGGCTTGTTTCAAAGTTTGAGAACAAGGCATCCTGTCGTGACAAAATCTTGTGCTGGAAGCGCAAAGCTGATTTATCGGCTGAACTTGGTCCCTGACCATCTTCCACGTTATGCAGCATCCGATTAAACATCGGCTTATCACGCACCAAAGACTGCTTCAACAAAGCCTGGGCCATAAACTGGTCGGTTTGGCTCGGCTGATCCATGTTCAGCAACCAATCCACCACTTGTAGTGGTGAATAGAAAATTGAAAACGCATCCGTTGAGCCCGTCTTGGTAAACCACTGTGGCGAAATCACAAAAACTGCCTTCTTGTGGTCCAACGCCTTTGGCATCTCTTGCATATTCAAAAACTGAACCATTGATTCAGATCCCGCCTTACCAAGCATAAATGGTCGGTAAGAGCGGTTATACTTTTCAGCCAAAACAGATGGATGTAAAGAATCGAAGCGAGATAATTCTGATGAACCAAAGAAAGGAATATAATTTACTTTTTTGTCACTAAAGGCAGCGTCTTTAACCGCTTCCCCTTTAACGATTTGGCTTGAGAAAGACACAGAAGCTTCCCTCAAGTACTGCTGACTATAATGATTCAGCGGGAATGGCAGAAAAAAGACCAGGCCGATAAGTGCCAGTGCTGCAAGCACCGGGCCAAAGATCTGCCACAATTTTTTCTTGTTAGTCATGAGGTTTTATCCCAACAATGATTCTACTTTAGCAATAATCTTGTTTGCTGTGTCCCAGTCTTCGCGATTAAATTCTGAAACAGGTGCTTGAATACCAAACTTGTTTTCCAAGTCCAACAACAATTCAACAGTAGCCATTGAATCCAACAACCCTGAATCAAATAAGTTTTCGTCCATTTGTGAAGACAAGTCTTCACCAATGATATTGTTCAAAACTTCTAATACGCCTGCTTTTACGTCCATTATATTTCTCCTCTATTAGTGGTGGAACCAGAACTTATCTAAGAATCCACAGAATACCAAGAATGTTAACATCACGAAGTTGAAGGTCAAGAAGATGGCAAACACTTCCGTGAATTTGTTATGTGGGATTTGATCACGGTGCTTCTTTTTAAAGCGCAACCAGGCATCGTTGACAATCATTCCTGTTCCATGCAACAAAGCATAAACGATATAATACCATGTCAATCCGTGCCAAAGGCCCATGACCATCATGTTGACCAAATAGCCAACGTTTGAAACAGTAGTCCGGTTTTTAATCCACTTCTTACGCATCACCATGAAGGAGAAGCGCATGAAGACGAAGTCTCGGAACCAAAATGACAACGACATATGCCAACGATTCCAAAAGTCCTTGATGTTATGAGACCGGTAAGGTTGGTTAAAGTTTATTGGTGATTTAATCCCCATGACATATGATGTAGCGATGGCAAAGCGAGAATAACCCGCAAAGTCAAAGAACAAATACATACCATAAGAATAGGCCACACCAATTAACCACCAGGAAAAGCCATGATGATTATCGCCCATTGCCAAACCTTGAAAGAATGGATAAACAATTTGACCAAAGTAATAAGACAAGATGAACTTGTAGACGAAGCCTAAGAAATAAGACTTAACTGCATAGCCCAACATGTCAATATAGTCCGTTCTTTCAGGTACTGATCCAGCATCGCCGGCAAAGCGCGTGTAGCGATCAATTGGACCTGATGACAGGGTTGGCATAAAGAGCATAAAACGCAAAAACATAATTGGCTTAAACTCTTTAATGGCACCATCCCGCGTCTCAATAATCATCCCTGTTGAGCGGAAAGTCAAATAAGAAATTCCTAAGAAACCAAGCAGAGTGAATTCAGGCTTGAAAACACCAATGGCGCCGAAGCGCACTAATGTAATCGGCAAGATTGACAATGCCACCATTAGGTAGAAAACCCAGTTAGCATTCTTCGTCTTGCGATAAGCCGAATAAAAAGATACAAGACAGAACTGCCAGATACTATATACCAGTATCGCAATTCCCTGGTTGACATAGTGACCAGTATCGAAAATTAAAAAGATAAAAGCCAAAGAGACCAAAATCTCATACCAGACAATGCGTTTACCAAAGTAAAGTCCAATTGCCAGTGGCACCAAAGCCACTAAGAGGTAAAAGAAGTAGGTCGGATCGGCATAGGGTTGTAGATTAGGCATTGCCATTCACCTCAGCAATCAAGCCCTTCAAGTTTACCTTACCATTTGGTGTCAAAGGCATGGCATCGCGGTAGATAAACCGCGATGGCATCATGTATGGCATGATGATGTCCTTTAGGTCTGCCTTAATAGCGTTAGTCAAATCCATTGGCTTTTCAAAATCGTTCTTCTTTGGGACAACAATGGCCAACAACTGCTTAACTTCACCATCTGCGTCGTAGCGAGGAACGGCAGCCGCCTGTTCAACCCACTGAGACTTCAAAAAGTGCTGGGCAACTTCTTCCAATTCGATTCGGAAGCCATGCAACTTGATTTGGAAGTCCACACGACCCTTGTAATGCAAGAGGCCGTCTTTGTCCATGTAACCCAAGTCACCAGTCTTATAACCCGGTTGACCGTCGACCGTTAAGAAAGCGGCCTTGGTCTTTTCGGGGTTATTCAAGTAACCCTTTGAAACAGCTGTACCAGACAAAACGATTTCACCCGATTCATTAACGGGCAAGACCGTTCCATCCTGATCCATGATGGTTGCCTTCATTTCAGGTTGCATGTACCCGATTGGCAACTTGTCATACTTGGCCAAAACTTCGTCCGTGATTTCAATTGCTGATACGGCAACGGTTGCTTCCGTTGGACCATAAGTATTAAAAATTCGGGCATCCGGGAAACGTTCGCGCAATTTCTTGGAAGTTGTTGCTGTCAAAACTTCACCACAGAACAAGAATTTCTTCAAGCGGGGGTAATTTTCTTGCTTAAAATCAGGACTCAACAAGGCAACGTTGGCAAATGAAGGTGTTGAAACCCACAAATCCAAGTCCATTTCTGGCAAAACAGTAAAGAGTTGCTTAAAGTCATCGGCAATTTCCTTTGACAATGACTTCATAACGCCACCCATCAACAGTGAGCCTCCCCATGACATAACAGAAACGTCAAATGAGAACGGTGTCTGAGTCAAGACATTGTCTCCATGGTGTAAATCAAATTCATCAGAGAAGAGCCAGTTCAAATAAGATAAGGCGTTCTTATGTGAAATCTGAACACCCTTTGGCTTACCAGTCGTACCTGAAGTAAAGATAATGTAGTAATTATCATCGCCCAAAACTGGGTGAGTTAACTCATATGACTTCTTAGCAGTGAAAGCCGCTTGCAATTTTTCACCCTGGAAAACAGGGACAGATTCGATTGGCAATGGCAATTCATCCAAAGCAATCACTGCTGAAGGTTGACCAATTTCCAAGATATTTTCAATCCGGTCCTTGGCAGAATCCTTGTCAACCGGTGCATAGGCGTGGCCTGATTTTACAGCAGCTAAGAAGGCAGCTACCATTTCGAACTGATGTCCACCAAAAACCATAATTGGTGACTTCTCAGGCAAGTTTTGCTCATCTAAGTAGGCCGCCAATGAGTCAGAGTAGGACTTCAAATCGCCATAAGTATAGGTATGGCCCAACCCGTCGTAGGCAATCGCATCAGGATTTTCCACTGCATAGGCATCGATATTTTTGTAAATGTTATCAATCATTTGTCGCTTCCTCTTTATTTTAGAATTCGTTATAAATGAAGTGGCCCCCGGTAACGCCGGAATAGCCATATAGATAAATCAAGGCTAAAATGATTAAAAAATAAGCCAGGGTTTTGACAACAAATGTCACCCAGGGCTTGCTCAGAAAACGCTTGAACATCGCGTGACGCCCCCAAAATTGTTCGGTTAGTGTTATAATTATTGGCATATTACCAGTGGTACCTAGTAAAACACTTTTACTATTATAGCACAATACTTTTTCTTGTAATACCACCCCAAATTTTGGGGTTAGTTTGGAGGCACTGTTACATGTTTGCAAAGATCCTAGCAAGGGTTCAAAGATGGGATCGGGCTTGGGTAGGTCTTTCACCTATCAAAAATCTTTTTTCTTCATTTAAACTAGTAATTCCTTTGGTGATTATTGATGTTTATTGGCGTTTGATTACTCGATTATTCTTAGACCCTGGCGCCCTGTTCGCCACAATTTTCCATTATAAAATTCACTTTTTTAACAATCCACTGATTTCCCAAGGAATCAGTAACGTTTTGGACTACCTCGTGGTGGCCTTTACAGTTGCGCTTTGGACAAAAAAGTATTTGACGGAAAAACTTTCCGAAAAACGCGACCCCATCCTGCCGGTGACCGTTAACTTTGGCCTAGTCTTAGTCCAAACTTTCTCGTCTGGTTTCAGCCAGGGACAGCTAACCATTCATCTCGGCCTGTGTTTACTCATCGCCTATCTGATCAACCTCACTTACTTGGGGTTAACCAAAATCACGAAAGACCGGTTGCAGGACATGGGCTTTACCTATCTAAGTTGGGCAGCCATTGTCTCAATCCTCGTCGTAGTGGGCACATCATTTATACCAAACATTGTCACCCAAGGAACGTATACTACCTTCTTTTCATCTGACTTTTTTGCCCATTATTATTCATTGGCATTGGTTGCTGCTTTGGCACCCATCTTGTTCGTTTTGGGTATTAGCATTCCCTTAGACCTGTCCACCGGCGCCACAGATTTAGCCCAGGTGAACACAAACCTGAACGCCGTTTACCAATCAGTGATGGCCACATTGCCACAACCACAAAATCCCTACTCTGTTTTAACCGCTTCAGCTATGATTGGTGGTGTTGGGGCAACCCTAGGATTAGCACTAATTCTTATATTTGCTAAAAGTAAACAGAACCGGCGACTTGGCCTCTGGTCACTACTCCCAGCTCTATTTGACAACAATCGCATTTTAGCTTACGGAATTCCGCTTTTCTTGCGGCCACTGACATTGGTACCGATGATTTTGAGTTCCCTCTTTGGGTCACTGTCAGCTAGTGTCGCCATTAAGCTCGATTTTGTTCGGCCAACCGTCTTTAGCGCTCCCAGTGGGACACCCCACTTACTGCTTGGCTTTATGACCAGCCAAACCCCTTGGCGATCATTAGTCCTAGCGATCTTTGTTTTGCTTGGTTCAATTTTGATTTACTGGCCATTCGTCAAGGACATGGTTAAAAAGGAGGTTAAGCATGGCTAAAAGTACAAAATTCATGCTCTTCTTAACAGTCCTATTGACCGTTATCATTGCGCTCTTTGGTCGTGTCTGGATGCTTTCTGAGCACCAAAATGACCGAGCAATTCAAAAATCGCGGATGGAACCCGTTATCTTTGTTCCCGGATCTAGTGCCACTGTCAGACGGTTCGATGATCTCTTTGCTACCATTAACTCAGAAGACCGTGATAAAGGAACTCACTCTGTCTTGAAGGTTCAGGTCAATTATAATGGTAGTTTAACTTATTCCGGTCACGTTGATGGTTCCAACCGTCGACCATTTATCGTTGTTGGCTTCGAACGCAACCAGGATAATTATCCAACCATTCAAGCTGATTCTGAGGCGCTCTCTAAGGTGATGACCGACCTACAATCCCGCTATCATTTCCGGAATTTTTCAGCTGTTGGTCACTCCAACGGTGGGCTGATTTGGACGGATTACTTGGAAAATTACTATAGTGCAGCAAACTTGCACATTCGGACGCTGATGACTTTAGGAACACCTTTCAACTTCTCTGAAACATCCACAACACGACAAACAACCATGCTTTCAGATATGATTGCTGGTGCAAGCAGCCTCCCGAGCGATTTGGTCGTCTACTCGGTTGCCGGTTCAGAAGATTACACAGACGACGGTACAGTTCCTGTTCAATCGGTGCTTTCTGGTAAGTATATTTTCCAAAAACAGGTTGCTAAGTATACTCAAACAACGGTTTCAGGCGATAACGCTGGCCATTCAAAGCTACCGGAAAACCCTGAAGTCATTAACCTGATTCGCGAACTGGTTTTACAAAATCCAAATGACGGGTCTAAGCTAACACCAAAAAGCGCCAAAAACATCAGTGGCGGCTTTAGCCGCTAATCGCTTGTCAACTATTTTGTTTCATTAATTGGAGGTCTTATGATGGCTTTGCTAAAAAATAAAATCGGGCTAGCCACCATTAGCGCATTCGCCCTCTTCTTCCTGAGTTGCCACTTTCAAACGGCTCAAGCAGAAGACCCAAACACAATTGAGCCCAGCTCGAACTTTGTGGTGACTGATCATGCCAATGCGCTTTCAGACCAAACCAAGCAGGCTATCTTAAAGCAGGAGCAAACCTTTAAAAAAACCAAAGAACAGCCGCAAGTAGCGGTTTTAACTATCAACAATACCGATGGCCAATCAATTCGCGACTTCACTAACAGTTTAACTATGCGCTCAGTCTGGCACGCTGGTAAAAAAGGGCAAGACAATGGTGTCATTATTGTCTTTGCTAAGAATAACGGTCAAAATAACGTGCGGGTGGTGACCGGAACAGGTGTTGAATCCGTTCTACCTGATGGCAAAATTTATCAGCTCCTGCAAGCCAACCAACAAGAGTTAAAGTCTTCAGATCCAAACGCTATTGATCGGGGAATCCGCAACCTCTTTTTACAAGTTGAAAAGACACTCCCAACCACCCAAACAAGTGGCAAACAAAGTGCTTCAACAACCAGTTCAGTGATTGCCCTTGGTCTAATTACCATCCTTCTCCTTATTATTTTCTTAGTTTGGTCCAAGATGCGGCGTCTTAATGGCAGCAAAGGATCTTATTATGGTACTGATAATAGTAATAATATCAACCGCTTTAATCAGGCCTCAAATAGGCCCCAACGCGGCCATCATTCTGGTCTGGATTGGTTCTTAGGTGGATTGCTACTATCAAACCTTTTCTCGGGTCCAAGGCGGCATTATTACGATGACCATTATGATGGCTTTGGTGGCGAATCTAATTTTGATGGTTCTGACTTTGGTGGTTCAGACTTCGATGGTTCAGACTTCGGTGGTGGCTCTGATTCCGGCGGTGGTGGTGACTTTGGTGGTGGCGGGTCCGATTTTTAAAGACTAGCCACTCTTGTTTCAAAGCCCATTCCTCGCTACAATATTTCTAATAGCTCATCGCTAAACAACGATAAAGGATACGAATCATGACGATTATTAATGAAAAGGCACCCTTTTACAAGAAACGTGGTTGGCAAATTACGGCAGTCATTGCCCTTGTCTTCATCATTCTCATTGGTGGCTTTATTTCTTCTGCCAACGGCTTATCCCGCAAGGAACAGGATGTTGATGCTGCCACGGGTGGGATTCAAACCGCGCTGCAAAACCGCGCCGATTTGATTCCAAATTTGGTCAATGCTGTTAAGGGAGCCCAGGGACAGGAATCTGCCATTTACGGTAAGATTGCCGATGCCAGAACTCAATACAATCAAGCAAAGCAAAGCTATGCAAATGCCAATGATCAAGACCAAAAGACAACAGCCATGCAAAATCAAGATAAGGCTTTCAATTTGATGGTTTCCACAATTAACGAAAACTATCCGGATTTGAAGTCCTCTGACCAAATCCAAACTTTGATGGTCCAACTAGAAGGTGTCAACAACCGTGTCACTTACGAACGTAAGGTTTATAACAAGGCTGTTCAAGACTACAATAATAAAGTTGTAGCATTTCCAAGTTCTTTGGTGGCTTCTCTAACCAATCACCATAAGTTCAACTACTTCACCGCAGACAGTTCTGCCCAAGAAAATCCAACTGTTAACTTCGGTAACTAATTTTGCAGAAGACAGCAGAAAGCCCCAACCATTACTGGTTGGGGCTATTTTTGTCTCACATAAAGAATAATACTATTATACAAGAACTTCGATAATCGAACAATCTTTTTAGCCATTTCTTTTATTTCATTTCGTTACAGCTTTGTAAGTTAATTTTTCTAACAAGAGAATTGTTCTAATTTAATTTTAATGATAGACTAATAAATAAACCATTAGGCGCCAAAAATTGGCAACGGGAGGTATACATGTCGATTAGTTCTGCTCTTGAAAAAACGCTTACCAACAATTCGATTATCGCTGCAATTGTGGAAACCCTAGGAACTATCCTATTAGGTTTTTTTCTCCGCAACCGGCAAACTCTTAGCCAAGACGCCGTCAAAACCTTGACGAGCATTACCATGAGTGTTGCCCTCCCCCTCTTAGCCTTTACAGCCTTTCTTACGCCATTGAACCATCAAACCCTCGTTCAAAGTATCGATGTTCTGATTTGGGGCTTGATTATTTATGTTATCTTGATTGTCACGATGCCCTTTTTATACGGTCGCTACGGCAAAGACCAACGCGAAGTTTTAGGTGTGTTAACTGCTTTTGGATCAACGACCTTTTTCGGGATGCCAATCGCGGGCGCTGTTTACGGTGCCAAAGGAATTATGTACGCCTCCGTTTTTAATATCGGCTATCGTGTCTTCTTATACTCCTACGCCTACATCAAAATGTCTGGCGAACAGCTACGCGGCGAGCACATCAAAAAAATGCTGGTTAATCCAATTGTCATTGCCACTTTTCTTGGCCTAATCCTCTGGGTTAGTCAAAACTGGATGCCTCAAATTAGTAGCTACAGTGAAAGTAATCCCAGCCACGTGGCCTTCTACCGCCTCGATGTAACCGCCCCTTGGCTTTTTTCCTGGATGAAACTATTAGCCGGTCTAGCATCGCCACTGGCTTGGTTAGCCATTGGGGCAAACTTGGCTCAGATGTCCTTCACAGATGCCATTAAAAACCACACCGCTTGGTACTATTCCTTTAATAAAGTCATCATTGTCCCAATCATCATGGCGGCCATCGCCATCTTAGCAAATGTCACCCATCTTTTGCCCGTTGACCAAGTGGCAATGGCAACAATGGTCATCATGATGGCGACCCCCGTTGCAACGGTGGCAGTCAACTACGCCATGGCCTTCAACCATCAAAGCTTACTGGCGGCCAATACCTCACTGATTTCGACAATTTCAGCCACCATAGTCTTGCCACTCTGGATTATCATTGTGCAACTTTTGGGCGAATTACCAGTCTTTAAATAGCAAAAGCAAACCCTCATCAATCGCCGCGGTCAAAGAATCACATTCGCTAACTACTAATGCCCGATCTAACTTTTAATACTAGTCAAAAACAACAGGTTGACCAGATTGTCTCTTTTTCAATCAACTATTAATCGGTATAATATTCCTTATTGAGGAGTTGAAAGGAGCCAAAATCATGGCCATTGTTGGATTACTCGTCGTTGCCTTTGCTTTATTAATTATCTTATTTGCGGCTGCTCATGGCTGGAAGCTTTTCCGCAAGGGAGACGTTAGCATGCTCCCACTGCTTGGAATTGCCGCCTTTCTTTTTCTAATCGGGCTTGCCTTTATTATTTATAACCTGATGACCCTTCATTAATGCCAGGCAAGAAAATCAAATTCGAACTAGCCCCGATTAGCAGTAATACTATCAAAAACGATGACCACTGACCAAACATCAGTGACCATCGTTTTTTTAAAAGGCAAGAAAATAGGCAAGAAAGGCTTCAACGACCAAAAGCAAAAAGGTAATCAGACGGTAATAAGAAAGAATTCCGATGTACTCTCGGATCAAGGCCGTCGGCAAAAAGTACAGAGAAGTTGGTGCGCCGATTCCCTGGGCTGAAAAACCAATTCGCTTGGAATAAAGGCTGGCCCGCATAACATGGTAATTACTGGTCGCAAAGAGAATCTGCGGTTGACCGGTGTGGCCTGATTTTTCCCAGTCCGCTAAAATTTTCTCCTTAGAAAACATAAAATTCTCAAAGGTATTGCGGGACTGATCCTCTAAGATAATCTTTTCTGTCGGTACACCAACTTCAAGTAAATACTTGCGCATGGCATCCGCTTCAGAAGTACTTTCGTCAGATCCCTTTCCGCCGGAAACCACAAACTTAGGCTTCTGCCCTTCATCGGCCTGGCGATAATAGTGCAAAGCTTGATCTACCCGACTTTGGAGCAACGGCGTTACTCGGCCATTATGGATATAACTGCCAAGAACAATCATGTAATCGGCCTTTTTCGTGGCAGGCAAAACTTGATATAAAAGTGAATAACCCAGATAACTAAGAAAAAGCAGGAAGAAAGTATTGTAAATTAACAATCCCAGAACATAAGCAAAGCAAAGCAAGCGGCCATGGACTTCTCCAACTACAAAAAGTAAATAAAAGTCAATGCCCATCGTTACAGCCAAAAAGAGCGCTAATTTAGCAGTGAAGCTTTGACCTTCCTTATGGGAAATAATATTAGTATTACGCACCAACCAAAAAATGAGGAAGGCAATAACCACAATTGGTAATAAAATGACTAGAACGTTCATCACTGGTACCTGCTGGTCTAAAACATAGCCAGCCAGTTTCAGGTACAAAGCCATGACAGTCAGCAGCAAGGAAAAAATTAATAAACTCCCAAAAATGAAGTTTCGCTTATCAATGGCAACAGCAACGATTGCAATGACGATAAGCGCTAATAATAAATAAATTAATGGTGTCAGCATTTCAGCCACCCTCTTTACACTTTTATTTCAATTATAACAGAAATCAATACCAAAATAGAAAAAGCACCCGGAAAGCAGAATCCGGGTGCTTGGAGAGAAGAATAAATTAAGCAGAAATGTATTTTAAGCATAAGTTAACTTTAAGCGTTAGTTACTTCAGAACAACTTGCCAGCTAGTAGGCACTTCTAAAGTGTGTACTTCCTTGACCAAGTTATCTTCTTTATTTTGCTTGAACAACCACTTATAAGTGTCATTCTTGTAAACCCATTTCGTCGTCGTTGTCTTGACTTGAGCAGTTTGAATATCAGCCTTCTTATAAGTAGCTGACTGCTTAACTGCTTTCACAATGTCACTCGTATCAGGAACAAAGTGAGCAGATGCTTCCTTGTCCGCTGCTTGGTCTTTATAAACCAAGACATAGTCATCAGTACCAATCTTCTTAGCAGCAACCATGCCAACAGGCATTTGAGCAGGTGCAGCAGAGTAAACTTCCTTTGTTGCGACTGTTGTTTCCTTCTTCATCCCGTAATGAGCGTCCATATTAGCAGCCAACAGACCGATTGAAGCAATCATTGCCAATGAGAAAATTGTTCCCAAAATAACCTTCAAGACTTTTGATGGAATCAAAAACCAGCTAGCAGCAGTCAAGATAACAAAAAGCGGAATAATTACCAAAATCATGATTAAGCTTCCTCCTTCTTATCTTGCTTAACAAAGAATGCCAAGATGAAGCCCAACACGGCGAAACCAAGACTAATCATAAAGGCAATCTTGAAACCATCCAAAGAAGCATCCAACATCTTGCTTGCGTAACGCAATGGTTCTGTAACCTTCAGATGGGTACTTGGTGTATTGTTGTTGATTACGTTTTGGACAACTGATGTCAGTAAAGCAACCACCACAGAGTTGGCCACCTGACGCAAGGTGTTATTGGCAGCAGTTCCATGAGATGCCTTTGCATCAGGCAAAGCGGCCATCGCATTGGTTGTCATTGGCATCATCGCCATGGCAATTCCGGCCATTCGAACACCATACAAGACAGTAATAATAATCGTTGGTGTTTCAGGAGTTAAGAACAAGAATGGGAAAGTTCCCAAACCAAGAATAGCAAAACCGACCATTCCCAAGACCCTTGCACCAACCTTGTTATACAAGGCGCCCGAGACGGCACTGAAGACCCCCATTAACAAGGCTCCCCAAAGCAAAGTTAATCCAGAGTCAAAGGCTGACAAGCCACGCACGTTTTGCAAGTACGTTGGCAACATCATTTCAACACCGAACATGGCCATCATCGCCAAAATTCCAACAACAGTTGGAATCGTGAAGTCCTTAGTCAAGAAAACCTTCACGTCCAAAAATGGATTCGACAATTTCAACTGACGCCAAACAAAGATTACGATAAGCAAAACACCGGCAAAAACTGGGACAAGGACGTTTGGCACATTACCCCAACCGTGTGCGCCAACATTGGTGAAGCCCCACAAGAAGAGACCAAAACCAATTGTTGAAAGAATTAATGATAAGAAATCAAGCTTAACCTTCTTAGTTGGCACAACATTTTTCATCAAAAATGGTGTCATAATCAGCGCAATCCCAGTGATAATCAAAGGAATTAAGAAAGTTGAGCGCCAACTATCAGACAAGGTGAAGCCTAAAATTGTATGATCTTGCTTCAAAATCCACCCTGACAAGGTTGGCCCAATGGCTGGAGCCATTCCGATGACTAATCCCATCGCACCCATGGCTGCGCCTCGCTCTTCGGGGGCATACATGTTCAAGATGACGATTTGCATCATTGGCATCATAATTCCAAAGGCCATGGCTGAAATAATTCGACCAATAATGAAAATCCACCAAGACCCACTATTTTCTGGTGTCGACATGGTTACCAGGACCCCAATAAAGAGTAATCCGTAGGCAATCATGTGTAAAACTTTAGTCGGAATTCGGTTAGCTAAGTAAGCTGACAGTGGCACCATCATCCCATTAAAGAGAAGGAACCATGTCGTTGCTTGTTGTGCTGTTGACAAGTTAATGTTGAAAGCTTTCATTAGAGAAGGAATGGCCGTCCCCAATGATGTCTGCATCAACGCACCGGCTGTCATGGCAATCATCATGACTACTACGACGAGTGTTCGATTGTAAGTTCGCTTGTTTGTTTGAACTGCTTCCATCGTTATTTCCTTTCGTGGTACAATGTGTACCAGTTATTTCATGGAACATAGTGTAACAGCTAGAATTAACTGAGTCAACCTGTTTCACTAAATTCTTTTATTTGCTATAATATTCTTAGAAATAAAGGAATTTAATCACAAAACGACACCTGTCGTGGAGGAAACCAGATGAAATTTGGCCAACAAGAAAATATCCGAGTTAAGCAACAAATTGTTGACGGTTTTTTTGAACAATTAAAAGAACAACCCCTTTCAGAAATCCGTGTTGCCCAGTTGATTAAGTCAGCTGGGGTTGCACGGGTGAGCTACTACCGCAACTTCGATAGTATTGAAGATATTCTGACCTTTTATTTAACCTGTTTGGTTGTTCAACATCATCAGCAAGAAAAACAAAGTGCACCCTCTCATAATCGCAGCCGGGAAACAATGAAAATTCACTTTACTGATTCTTTTGTGGCTTTTAAGAGTCAGGAAGAGCGCTTTATGCTGTTAATCGACCGGGGCCTTTCTAGCCATATTTATGAATTTTTTGTGAACTTTGGTGAAATCATCAAAGCTAAACACCCTGAAAAAAAGGATAGTTTTAATTATCAGCACATCTTTGTTTTCGGTGCTTCCTTCCACGTAATGATGGCCTGGTTACAAAATGGAGCCAAGGAAAGCCCCGAAGAAATGGCCGATTTTTTGGTCAATACGATGCCGGATAGTTTTTTCGACAACTAACAGTCCGTAAAAGAATGAACCGATATTTTTTAATAGAGGCCAACTTACTAAGAGTTTCGGCTTCTTTTTTACGTCTTTTATCGACAAGAAACCACAAAAAAAGAACCTTGGAAGCTGAATACTAGTACTGAACTGATAGAACTATAATTGAAGAAACTTTGTGAAAAAAACTAGTTAATCAGAACCAAAAAAGAGATTTGCTAGTCGGGTTATTTTCAAATCTGTTCTCTCTGGTTGGTCACCAAAAAGTCCACTAGCATGTGACTCTTTGGTGGCGTTGCCCTCTCTTTCACCTATAAGGCCATTATTTCAAACAGCAAAATCCGGAACAGAAAAGGACTGGCGTTCATTAACACCAGTCCTTCTTTTCATTTAGTCAATTGTCGCCGCACACTTTTCAATATATGCTTGCCGGTCTTTTTGTGTCACTCCTGAATCCATGTGACCCAAAACATAAGCTTTGTTCAGCTTAATTCCTGTGTAAGAAAAAATTCCTAACTTATAACGGCTCACAATGTTACCAAACAGCTTGTAATACCAGCCGCCAAAATTAGAACTTGTAAAGACGTCCGCCTTCTTGCCCGTTAGGTGCTTAACGATTTTCCCGTTACGACGGTTATAAGCAAAGCCAGGTGTGAAGACACGGTCAATCATCCCCTTCAAAACAGACGGTTCTGCTGACCACCAAATGGGGAAGAAGAATGAAATCCGATCTGCCCAAGCAATTTTTTCTTGAACGAGCATCGGAAAACTTTCATCGTCCATATGCTGGCGATAACCATAGCGTAGGACACAATCAAAATTAGCAGTTGCTAGGTCAACAACTTGAACGTCATGGCCCTTTTCTTTTGCCACCGCTGCGAAATTCATCGCATTAGCGTGGGTAAATGATTCTTGATCAGGGTGCCCCTGAATAACAAGCATTTTCATGTTATTTTTCCTTTTCGGTTCGAATACCCACTCGGATATTCGTTATTGCACCATATTTTTTTACATTATAGCACCTTTATCAGCAAACAATGTTTTATTAAAGACAACCATCACAGTCTCTTTCAGACTGATTTTAAAAAAATTTGGACTACACGGGCTTATCTTGACAATTTTTATTCGAAAGCCCATACTTCTTTATAAGAATACCGGAGGCGTAAAAATGACTCAAACATGGTTTTTCACCAACTTGACCACCTTTGTTAGTGGCCGTTTGATGGCCGATGGAAAACAGCCATCTGCTTTCCATGTTTTTGCTATTTCAACTACAAAAAGTCTTTTAATGGTAGCTGTTGCCCTATTCTTATTTCCTGTTATGCAGCTTAATCAAGGCTCAATTGTGAGCTTTTTTATCGGTGTTAGAGACTGTCAATTTTTTTGATGGTTTTTTATTTTTTCATTTATCTAGTAACGGATTATAGTTCGTTGGCTATTTTAATCTTCACTTGATACTCACTTAATCTTGATATAGCGCTTTAGGCCTACACTAACTTTATTCGAACGAAGGAGGTCCTCGCTTTTGCGATTAAAAAGGATACACAAACTTGATTGGTACCTAGTCGGCATTCTGATTCTTAGCGCCATTTTATATGGTTGGGGTATCTGGGATGCAGGCAGTGCTAACAGTTTCTACACTGCAGCCATCACTTCCATGACCAAGTCATGGTCAAACTTCTGGTATGGGGCTTTTGACCCCGCCGGCTTCATTACGGTGGATAAGCCACCTGTTGCGCTTTGGTTCATGGCCATCTCCGCTAAGATTTTCGGTGTTCACGGCTGGTCCGTTGTCCTCCCAAGTGTCTTAGCAGGAATCGCCTCTGTTTACCTAATGTACCGTCTCTTAGAGCCAAAATTTGGTGTCTGGGCAGGACGAACAGCAGCGCTATTCATGACGTTGACGCCCACCGTTGTTGCCAATAGTCGGACAAACAACATGGATGCCATCTTAGTACTTTTCCTTCTGTTAGCAGTTTTCACCTTGCAAAAAGCTGTTAATAAGAAGAATGTCTGGTTAGTCATGTTGAGCTTTGCTCTGATTGGTGTTTCCTTTAACATCAAGATGCTCCAAGCCTTCATGATTTTACCAGCCATGTTCGTCTACTACATCATCGCCATCAAGGTCCCTTGGAAAAAGAAGGTTGGCTGGTTAGGACTTGCAGTCGTTTCCCTTTCCGTCTTCACCTTGGCTTACCCAATGGCGGTTGATTCAGCAAGCAAGAGTTCACGTCCTTATATTGGTAGTTCTCAAACTAATTCCTTGATGGAATTAGCCTTTGGCTACAACGGGACACAACGTTTACTTGGGCAATCAACTGGTACTGGTGGGACATTCTCTGGTATGGGAACAAAGAAGACTTCAAAGTCTTCAAAATCAACCACTGGTGTTAATCAAATGGGCCAGGCTCCTACAACAGGAACCAATGGTCAAAATCAGACCGGCACACAAACCGGTCAGACCACTAATGGCAATACACCAACTGGTCAAGCACCAACAGGCCAAGCTGGTCAAGCTCCTACTGGTATGAACGGCCAAAAGCCAACCGGTAAGATGGGCAAGATGACCGGTCAACCTGGTGGTAAAACTGGCAAGCGTGGCGGCATGGGCGGTGCTGGAAGTGCCTTCGCCATCGGTTCTATCGGGCCATTCCGTCTCTTCCAATCCGATCTTGGTTCTCAAATTGGTTGGTATCTCCCATTAGCCTTCCTTGGCCTCATTGCTGGTTGGCTTGGCTTCCGCAAGCGCGGCAGCAAGTGGTACCACGTTACAAGTCAACAAGAAGAAGTTCTCCTGTGGGCCGGCTGGTTCGTCCCTGTTTACGGCTTCTTCTCAGTTGCTTCATTCTTCCACCCATACTACACCATCATGTTGGCACCAGCCATTGCTGCCTTAACGGCCATCGGTGTCGCTGCCGTTACCAAAATGATGAAGGTCAATGTCAACACTGAAGATGAAACCGTTGACAAGACGCAACCATTTGTTGCTCGCATCATGCTTAGTGTAGCCGTGATTGCCACGCTCCTCCTACAAGCTTATTACGTTTCTTCTTATTATCCAGTGATTACTGGAATCCTGATTGTCTTGGCCATTGGCCTTGGTGTCTGGTGGCTCTTCCCACAAAAAACAGCAATCAAAGCAAAAGTGATTGCCACAGCTGTTTCAGTCTTGGCGATGGGTGCCTTCTGGGCTTCCACACCAACTATCACCCATACTTCAGCAGCCATTCCAGCTGCTGGTCCATCACTCTTCAGTCGTGGCGGTACCGATATGGGTGGTACTGTCAACAAAAAGCTCTTAGCCTACACTGAAAAGCACCAAGGTTCTGCTAAGTACCTTTTTGCCACAACTGATTCAAACTCCGCTTCCGGTTACATTATCAAATCAGGGAAGGCTGTCATGGCCCTTGGAGGTTACAATGGTACTGATCCAACGATGACCTTTAAGCAATTTAAGCAGCTTGTCAAGGACGGCAAGTTGAAGTACTTCGTCCTTGGTTCCCGTAGTAAGAGTTCTGATGGCCAAATTAAGAAAATTCTGGCCTGGGTAAAAGCAAAGGGTACAGTTGTCAACTATGACTCAAGTTCAAAGTCTAAAACGACAACTACTAACCAAGCAACAACAGCAACCACTACAACAACGACAACTGCTGGCGGTTCACCTACAGCCCGCATGACAGCCGGTGGTCCAACAGGAATGGGTGGCTCCTCAAGCTCTACCTTGTACGATTTGTCCTCAATTTATTAAGACGAAAGGAGTCCAATTATGTTGACACGTTCAAAAATCCCACGATTAGGGTTAATCCTACCAGCTTATAATGAAGAAGAAGTTCTTCCTACCACGTTGAACGTCCTCCAAGGGATTAAAGCAAGCTTGGTTAATCAGATGCTTGTCAGCGAAGATAGCTTCATTATGATTGTTGATGATGGTTCAGCGGATAAGACCTGGTCAATTATTCAACAGCAAGAACGACAAAATTCCGATATTATCGGTGTCAAGTTGTCTAAAAACTTTGGTCACCAACCAGCCCTGTTGGCCGGTATGACGGAAAGTAGCAAGCTGGCAGATATCATGATTACCCTTGATGCCGACATGCAGGACAATCCGGACGTCATTAAACAAATGGTCGAAAAGTATTTAGAAGGCAATGAAGTCGTCTATGCTGTACGCTCCAGCCGCGAAACTGATACTTGGTTCAAACGTAATTCAGCTCTAGCTTTCTACAAGCTGGCTGGTTGGTTAGGGGTCAAAATGGTCCCCAACCATGCTGATTTCCGCTTAATGAGTAAAGTTGCCGTGAAGGCCCTCCTCAAAATGCCAGAACGCAACGTCTTTCTCAGGGCAATGGTTCCCTTGGTTGGGTTCCAGTCTGCTAAGGTCTACTACGAGCGTGGTGAGCGTCAAGCCGGTAAGTCTAAATATCCACTAAAAAAGATGTTCTCCTTTGCCATTGATGGGATCACAAGTTTTAGTATCCAACCAATTCGCTTACTGCTGCACCTAGGAATTCTCGTCCTCGGAATTGCTGGCATCGAAATTGCTTATACGGTTTTTGAAAAAGTCGTCGGCAATCCAACGGCTGGCTGGTCATCATTAATGATTTCCATCTGGTTGCTCGGTGGTTTGAACCTAATTGCTTTGGGTGTTGTCGGTACCTATATTGGTAAAATCTTTACCGAGGTCAAGCACCGGCCACTTTTCCAGATTGAGCGTGAGGATGGCTACCCGGTGGCAGAAGAAAAACTGACAAAAGTCAGTCCAATGCCACAATCAGAAGAAACTGAAAACTATGAAACTGATTACCAGGTTGTCCACCAAGTGATTAGTCGCTAAGCGATTAGTTAACCTTGACTGGGATTAATCAATAAATAGCCCCCTCAAAAGGATGCTGCTAACTCCATTGTTAGTGGCATTCTTTTTTGTTTTTTGGAGAATCTCATGCCAATTGATTTTAATTTTTGAACGTCCTTGATGAGCGACTAATGAAATTAGTAACGCTCTACCACGACAAGGCTGCAAAAGCCTGCATTAAGAAATCAAGGGTGCCAGAGTCAGGGCTAACAAGCCTGTAAGCAATCAAACAGTCAAACAGACTAAAACTTCATCATCGATAAAAAAGCAGGTTTCATACCCAAACTGGGATCTGAAACCTGCTTTTTTAGTTAACAACGTGGATGTTCGTTGGCTGATCAATCCTGATTTTTGGATGTTGTCGTAGATAATCAACAATCAGCTGAGCAACGTCCGTTTGCCCCTCACGGACAACTTGATTACGGTTAAAAATACTATTTCCAGCTCCACCAGCGCGATAATTGTTCACCACGACCTCGTATTTTGCTTCTGGTTGGATGGCTTGTCCGCCGACCATCACAGCGCTAATTCGCTGGCCACGTGGCTTTTTTACATCCAACGTATACGCGACCCCACTCCAAATATCCTCATTAAAATGAGCTGGCTTTGGATAAAGATAGTCTAAGCTAACCATTGGCTGACCATCCTGCCAATCAAAATAATTAGCGTTCTGTTCCAAAGCCAACACAAGTTCTGCTCCCGTTAGCGCAACAACCGCCAGAGTATTTGGGTAGATATAATTAGTCATCACATCTCGAATCGTGACCGTATTATCAAAGCCCCGCATTTCATCATTAAAAATGGCATTAGCAGAAATTTTTGCTCCAGTTGCAGCCATCTGAACCCGGTTAATCAACTCCGTAAAGGGATGGCCATGGAGACGAGCGGAAAAATGATCCGTGATCCGCATGTTATCCCCAACATGGCCAACGGGTTCGTCCAACCACTGATTGACCCGGTTCAACAATGGCTCTGCTAGCGCCATAATCGCCAAGTTTTCACCAGCCGTTGCCGTTGCAATCGTTTTTGCTGCAACCTGTTGATCGGACAAGGTGATTACCCCAACATGGTCGCCACGATAGCCAGGCTGTGTGATTGGCTTACCATTAACAACTTCTGCTAGTGTGCGGTGCTGGTGCCCCGTCACTAGTGCATCAACCCCTTCAATCGTCAATAAATCAGTTCCCTGATTTTCCTGAGTGAGCGGTTCCAGAGCTTGCCCTGTTTTTAAATCACGATTAAAACCGCCATGATAAGCAACCACGATTTTGTCCACTTGGAAGCGGAGATCAGCAACTAGGTTTGAAACAATCTTGACCGGATCTTGAAAAAGCAAGCCCTTGATGTTTTCAGGTTTTTCCCAATGGGGAATGTACTGGGTGGTGACTCCGATGACTGCCACCTTCAAGCCACCTTTTTCAAAGATTTGGTATGGACGCCCAATAAAAGGATTCTTCGTGTCTTTATCCAAGATATTCGCATTTAAGAGCGTCTGATCATCATGCAAAACTTCTTCTAAGTAGGTCCGACCATAGTTAAATTCATGATTACCCAAAATGCGAACTTCGTAACCAACCGTTGCCACTAAATTCCGGTACAGGCTTCCCTCTGCACTCGCCTGTTTTTCAACATAGTCGGTTAGCGGGGAACCTTGGATAAAGTCACCGTTTTCGATGGTAATCACCAGGTCCTCGGTCGCTGCTTGCTTTTCTTGTTCGATAACCGTCGCTGCTCGAGCTAAGCCAAAGCCAGTATTTTGCAATGGCCGACGGAAGTCGTCACCCGTAAAATACCCGTGCACATCGGAAGTCGATAAAATTTTAACCTGCACCATTATTACCCCTTTTGACCAAAGAAAGGGAGATATGACCAGCATATCCCCTTATAAAATGTTATTTTTTTATACCAAGCGCTTCCGGATCTGGCCGGAAATAAAGTCAATGACCGTCACCATGACCACAATGCCAATCAAAATAATACCCACGCGTGGCCATGATCGTGTTGATAAGGCAAAAATCAATGGTGCCCCAACACCACCAGCACCAACAATTCCCAAAATAGAAGCCGATCGAACAGAAATTTCAAAACGGTAGAGCGTATAATTCATAAACTCTGGTAAAACTGCTGGGAAGGTGGCCATTGACAAGCCATCTAAAGAAGATCCACCAGCTGCTGCAATGGCCTCATTTGGGCCACGGTCGATATTTTCAATCGCTTCAGCAAATAGCTTCCCCATCATGCCAACGGAATGGAAACCAAGGGCCAAAACCCCGGCATAGGCCCCAGGACCAACGGCCTTCGTGAACATAATTGCCAACACAAGTTCTGGAAAAACACGAATCACCGTTAACAACAATTTTCCGGAAGCTGATTTGGCTGAGAAAAAATTTTTCTTCGTTTTTGCAGCCCAAAAAGCCAGAGGAACCGCCAAAACAGCCGAAATAAAGGTCCCCAAAAAGGCAATGGCCAAGGTTTCGAGTAAGGCTGTCAGCAGATCCTCCCCGTCGCCTGAATAAACATAGGACCAATCAGGGTGAATGAGTCCATTAACAATTGACCCTAAAACCTGACCGGCAGTACTTTTAATGCCATTAATTGGAACACCTGAAAAGCCCCAAGCAAAAATGGCGATTACCACGGCACCAATCACCCACGGTTGAATCTTTTGCCAGCTACTTCTTTTTTCAATCATTAAGCCAACGCCTCCCGCAACTGATTTGAAATGGTATCAACAATGACCACCACCACTAAAATCGATAAAATCACCACAGCAGTCCGATCATAACGGAACATCTCCAAGGTAGTATTCAAATAAAGTCCAATTCCCCCGGCACCCAAATACCCCAGAACCGTTGAGGCGCGAACATTAATTTCAAGCGTATAGAGGAAGAAACTCAAAAACTGATTAAAGACCTGTGGAACAACTGCAAAGACAATGATTTGAACACTATTGGCACCGGCCGCCTTCATTGCATCCAGTGGTCCTTCATCGATTGTTTCAATTGCTTCGTATAATAGCTTAAAGACCATTCCAAAAGAGAAGACCGCTAAAGCACAGACCCCGGAAAAAGCCCCAATACCAACAACCGCAACAAACAAGGCGGCTAACAGCATTTCTGGCAGTGACCGGGTCAGATTCATCAAAAAACGTACCAGACCACGAACATAGGGATTTTTAACAATATTACCTGCTGCTAATAGTGAGACTGGAATGGCAGCCACACCACCAATCAAGGTTCCAACTAGCGCCATCTGAATCGTTTGCGCAATCGGTGATAAAATAGCCGGCAAGTAAGACCAATCCGGGTTCGACATCTTGACCCACAAATCAAAGAACTGATCCCAGGAAAAATTTTGTCCTGCCCCCGTCATCATCCCCGATAGCAAGGTCAACAGGATAAAAAGGATGAACAAACTAAATCCAACAAGGTGCCATTCCTTTGCAAAACTGCGTTTTGGTAAGTTCTCCATCATCGGTCACCCACTTCTGCATAAATCTTTTGAAAATCAGAAGCCTGAACTTCGGCGATTGGCTTATCATAGACTAATTTTCCAGCCTTTAAACCAACAATCCGAGTGGCATAATCCATGGCTAACTCCATCGAGTGCAAGTTAGCCACAATCGTCAAACCATCCTCTTCGTTTAACCGCTTCAAGTCATCCATCACGACTTTTGTGGTCTTAGGATCCAAACCAGATACTGGTTCATCAGCTAAGAATACAGCCGGTTCCTGCATCAAAGCACGCGCAATGCCCACTCGCTGCTGCTGACCACCAGATAAGTCACGTGCCTTTGTATAATACTTATCGAGCAAGTTAACTCGTTTTAA
The DNA here is from genome assembly GCF_058511985.1 of Fructobacillus sp. ESL1096. Classification (NCBI taxonomy): domain Bacteria; kingdom Bacillati; phylum Bacillota; class Bacilli; order Lactobacillales; family Lactobacillaceae; genus Fructobacillus; species Fructobacillus sp. ESL1096. The sequence continues at coordinate 840,267 of NZ_CP196400.1, read as the reverse complement.
ACTTTTGACGGCTCGATCCTGGTCTTCCCTAGTAAAGAGCCCCAAAGTCGATTGCCAAGTTCGATAGTAACCAACCCGTCCAGAAAGGACATTGCGAGCAACCGTTGACCGCTTGACTAAGTTATAGTTTTGAAAAATCATGGCAATATTGCGCCTTAGAGTCCGCAATTCTTTACCGGATGCCTTAGTAATTTCTTCACCATCAATCAAGATATGGCCATCTGTCACGTCATGTAAGCGATTGATCGCCCGTAATAGCGTTGATTTGCCGGCTCCTGACAGACCAACAATGACCACAAACTCGCCCGCTTCAATATCAAGATTAATATTATCTAGGCCAACAACTCCATTAGGGTACACCTTGGAAACGCCTTCTACTTTAATCGTGCCCTTTTTTGACATGTAAACTTCCTTTTTCTGTCTTGCAACAAGTTCTAATTCGTATATAAAAAGGTCGCCACCATCCAAGATGGCGGCGACCTTTCTTCACAAAATCATTTTACTTAATTTTGTTCATCGTCTGATCATAACTGCGGATGTCATCAAAGTTTGAATCCTTTGAGTCGGTCACACCGGCCCATGAATAAACATCGTTAAAGACTTTCTTTCCTTCGTCCGTCTTTGAAACCGCAATAATCGCAGCCTTAATCTTGTCTGAATCAGAGCTTGAAATATCCTTACGCAAAGTAATGGTATCGTTTGGAATACCCTTTGTGTAGTAAAGAACACGTGTGTTCTTAAAGACGTCTGGCTGATCCTTCTTGACCACATTTCGTGCGTCATCGAAGATAAAGGCAGCGTCAGTGTCCCCGTTCAATACAGACATTACACCTTGATCATGTCCCTTGACTTGAACAAGTGTTGAATCTTTGACAACGTTAACACCCTTCTTATAAAGCTCAACTGTTGGGTAAATGTACCCAGCTGATGAGGTAGCACCCTGGACAGCAATCTTCTTCCCCTTCAAATCATTGATTGACTTGATTGGTGAATCTGCCTTAACCAGAACCATTGACTTGTAACTATTAACTAACTTATCAGTTGTTGCACCAGTGTTGTCATCCTTCATGCCCAAGCGTGTTGATTGCAAGATAACTTTTGCACCATACTGCTTGTGAGCTGTAACATAACCATCAGGTGGCAAGAAGCCCATGTCCACCTTCTTTGAACCCATTGCTTCAATCACGGTGTTGTAATCCGTCGAGATTGAAACGTGAACCGGAATACCCAACTGCTTGCTAAGCAAGGTTTCCAATGGCTTAGCCTTAGCCAAAATGGTATCCGCCTGTGATGAAGGAACAAACTGAATGTTTAATTCCTTCAAAGACATCTTTTTGCTACTGCTTGATGAGTCAGTCGATGAATCCGAATGCTTTGAACCCGTAAAGGCAAAGAATCCTCCAATGACGACCACTAAGACAGCAATTGCTGCAATGATCTTCTTCGTAGCGCTATTCTGCATGATGCGATTCTCACTCCTCTATTCCCATAGGTGCTGATAAACTGTGCAACTGCTTGATTGTGTGTTGACGATTAAGTAACTGAGCAAAAACTCAAATCTGCTTGTCCGCAACACTTAAATTATCACGTAGATTAAATGAATATTCAAGTAAATTTACCTAAAAAACAAGAATATTTTTTGTTTTTTCTTGTTATTTTAATTACAAAGACAACTATTGTCTGAAAAATCCGAATATTCATGAAAATAAAATCATTTTTACGTTTCTTGTAAGCACATGATGCAAAAAAAGCGTTGTGCCGAACACAACGCTCTTGATTCAAATTCAAAAATTAAACAAGACGTTTTCGAATTTTCCCTGAAAGAAAATCAATGACTGTGACCGTAACCACAATTCCAATCAAAATCATCCCTACCCGTGGCCAGGATCTAGTCGAGAGAGCAAAAATCAGTGGTGCCCCCACCCCACCAGCACCGACAATCCCCAAAACCGAGGCGGAGCGAACGGCAATTTCAAACCGGTAGAGCGTATAATTCATGAACTCCGGTAAAACCGCTGGGAAAGTGGCCATGGTTAGGCCATTAAGGCTCGAACCACCAGCCGCCGCAATGGCTTCATTTGGCCCACGGTCGATATTCTCAACTGCTTCTGAGAACAACTTTCCCATCATCCCCACCGAATGAAAACCAAGGGCCAAGACCCCGGCAAAAGCACCCGGACCAACGGCTTTAATAAACATAATGGCTAATACCAGTTCAGGGAAGACGCGAACAACGGTCAAGAAAAACTTGCCCGAAGCCGATTTTGATGAAAAGAACTTACCGTTCGTCTTTGCCGCCCAAAAACCAAACGGTACTGCTAAAACCGCCGACATAAAGGTCCCTAAAAAGGCAATAGCTAACGTTTGCAAGAGAGCGGACACCAAATCTTCACCGTCCCCACTATATAGATAGGACCAATCCGGATGCAGCAAGCCATCAATAATTGAACCGAAAACCTGCCCAGCCGTCGACTTAATTCCCGTCAACGGCACACCAGTAAAGCCCCAAATAAAAATGACGGCCACTACCAGAGCCACCAACCATGGTTTTGCTTTTTGCCATAAAGTCTTTTTTTGCACCATCATTTAAGCACCTCCCGAAGTTGGTTGGAAACAAAGTCGACGAGGACCACCACTAACAAAATGGCTATGATGACCACTGCCGTCCGGTCGTAGCGGAACATCTCCAGGGTTGTATTCAAGTACAGACCGATTCCCCCAGCGCCTAAATAACCCAAAACCGTCGAGGCGCGAACATTGATTTCTAACGTGTACAAGAAAAAACTCAAATACTGATTAAACACCTGGGGCACAACTGCAAAGCAAATCATTTGCATGTTATTGGCGCCAGCCGCCCGCAAGGCTTCAATTGGCCCTTCATCAATGGTTTCGATGGCTTCATAGAGCAACTTAAAGACCATCCCAAAAGAGAAGACCGCCAAGGCAAGAACCCCTGAAAAAGCGCCAATACCGACTACGGCCACAAAGAGTGCTGCTAAAAGCATTTCTGGCAATGAACGAATAAGGTTCATCAGCAAACGCACCAAACCACGGATAAACTTATTTTTAACAATATTTTCAGCTGAAAGAAGTGCCACCGGAATCGCCGCTACCCCTCCCAGGAATGTTCCAACCAGAGCCATTTGAATGGTCTGGATTAAGGGCATCATCACCGCCGGTAAGTAGGACCAATCGGGCTTTGACATCTTAATCCACAAATCAAAGAACTGATCCCAGGAAAAACTTTGTCCGACACCGGTTACATTGGCTGAAACCATCAACAAGACTACCATCAGTAAGAAAATGCTAAAACCGATGATGTGCCATTCCTGGTGAAAGGTCCGCTTAGGCAAGCTCGCATTCATCGACTTACCTCCGCTTCGCGGTAAATTTCTGCAAAATCTGTTTCCTTCACGGCCTCAATTGACTGGTCGTAAACTAATTTTCCTCCGCGCAAGCCCACAATCCGTGTGGCATAGGCCAAGGCCAAGTCAACCGAATGTAAATTGGCAATGATCGTCAGGCCATCCTCCTCGTTCAAGCGCTTTAAATCATCCATCACCATCTTGGTGGTCTTGGGATCCAAACCAGAAACCGGTTCGTCCGCCAAGAAGACCGCCGGTTCTTGCATCAACGCTCGGGCAATCCCGACTCGTTGTTGCTGACCACCGGATAAATCACGAGCTTTTGTATAGTATTTATCCAACAAATTAACTCTAGTTAAACTTTGCACCGCCCGCTCCTGATCTCCCTTCGTAAAGATACCCAAGGCCGACTGAAAAGTGCCATAGTAACCCACCCGACCAGAAAGGACATTCCGAGAAACACTTGCCCGCTTGACCAAATTATAATTTTGGAAAATCATAGCCACATTGCGGCGCATGTTGCGCAACGCCTTCCCGGAAGCCTTGGTAATATCTTGACCATCAATTTCGATGCTGCCCTCGGTCACATCGTGCAAACGATTCAATGATCGGAGCAAAGTTGATTTTCCTGCTCCGGATAGACCAACAATTACCACAAACTCGCCAGCGGCAATATCTAAATTAATGTTGTCTAAACCGACAACGCCATTATCGTAAATTTTTGAAACGCCAGTAACCTTGATTGTACCCTGATTTGACATCTGCAATCCCTTTTTCTAACTGATTTGAAAAACGTAGTTTTTTATCAAAAAAACCGCCGCCATCCTTGATGGTGGCGATTTCTTGCTCAAAAATAACCTTACTGAATCTTCTTAATCGTTTCTTCGTACTGACGAACGTTATCGAAGCTTGATTCCTTCGCCTCTGTCACGCCTTGCCATGAGTAACCATCGGCTAAAGCCTTCTTACCCTCGTCAGTCTTAGCGATTTCCATCATTGCCTTTTGAATCTTCTTGGCATCTGATGACGTAACTCCCTTACGCAATGAAATCGTATCATTTGGGATTGGATTGGAATAATAAATAACACGGGTATCCTGAAAGACATCCGGCTGATCCTTTTGAACATTTGTCCGAACATCGTCATAGACAAAGGCGGCATCAGTATCGCCATTCAGAACAGACATCACACCTTGGTCATGGCCCTTGACTTGAACAAGTGTTGAGTCCTTGACTACGTTAATACCCTTTTTGTACAACTCAACAACTGGGAAAAGGTAACCTGACGTTGAGATAGCACTTTGCGTCGCAATCTTCTTGCCCTTCAAATCATTAATTGACTTGATTGGTGAATTAGACTTGACGATAATCATTGATTTGTATGTGTTAACGACTTTATCAGTTGTTTCACCTGTGTTGTTATCCTTCATAGCCAACTTAGTTGACTGAAGAATGGCCTTCACGCCATACTGCTTTTCAGCAGTGACATATGAATCAGGAGGTAGGAAGCCCATGTCAACTTTCTTTGACCCCATCGCCTCGACTGCCGTGTTATAACTTGTGGCAACCGAAACGTGGACGGGAATTCCCAATTTTTTACTTAATAGATTTTCCAATGGCTTAGCCTTGGCCAACATTGTTTCAGCATTTGTTGAAGGTACGAACTGAACATTCAGTTCCTTCAACGACATCTTTGAATCACTACTTGTCGACTTTCCTGTCGAATCCGAATGCTTACCCGAGGTAAAAGCGAAGACCCCACCGACAACGACCAACAATACCACAAGGGCTGTTATGATCTTTTTCATGATATATTTCTCTCTCCTATTTGTTCCGCTAACAATTCTACGTGCTGCTGACAATAAATAAACGAGTTAATGCTGTTTTTCTGCTACAACTGAGTAAAAAGTCCCCCTTTTCGCCTGTTAACTTTTACGATTTAGTAAATAAATTAAAAAATTTAAATAACTGGCACGCAACACGGCTATTATTACGTAGATTAACCAAATATTCAACCCTCTATAAAAATTAGAATTGATCCATTTTATTTCTTTGTTTCACTATTCGATTACAATTTAAGATAAATATGAATAAAAAATGGATTTCCCGACAGAATATTGTCGCTTTGATTTTAAAAATACGCAAATAAACGTTATTTTCGAACAAATTTCGCTTAATCATTAACGGAATCAACATTAATTTTTTTCAACTAACCATTCCCATCAACCAAAATTTTCTTTTAACTTAACCTAGTATTGAGTATTTTTCTTGGTTAACAATCCTCAAACCTCATCACATGGAGTTCAATTATCCATCCAGCTGTCACGATAATTAAAATTATGCACTTTCAATTTACTGCAAACCCAAATAAACATTTGATGGGGTAAGCGAGCATTGCAAAGGCCACGCCAAATGATTCAGTTTTTAAAACACGAATTTGAAGCCCATACTATTTCTATTCAAAATCATTGTGTTGACCTTTAATATAAGATATACCTGCATTTTTATTGCACCTAATCTAATCTACTAAAAAAACTCACAAGCGTCCTTATATCAACGCTTATGAGTGTTTTTTCGAGTTCTGCACAACTTGATAAAATAGCACCATGATTGTCAAATTAATACTAATCTTCTCTCGTCGCTAATGATTAAAAACAAACTAGCGTGACGGCATTAATTAGCTGAATAAAATTCTTAAAAGATATTTCCAGTTATTAATACGGATTAGCTACCATCCACTACCAAAAAGCTGGGAAAACCTTGGCAAACTATGCAGATATCACTCGTGCTTTCTTGAAAAAAAATCACTTTAAGAAAAGAAGGATTTATTTCACAGGTTGGTAAGCAGCAATTCGCCTAATTTGATTTGGATCAGCATGGTCAAAAAATTGACTAACATTTGTATCAAGTGTTTGAATTTTTGCCATTTCTTGAGCGGTTAATTCAAAGTCAAGAACATTTAAATTTTCTGCCATTCTTGTTGGACGTACCGATTTGGCTAACGGAATAATATCCTGTTGAACTAACCATCTTAAAACAACTTGTCCAATCGACTTATTGTGGTTATCAGCAATTCCTTTTAAAATGGCATTTTCAAATAAATGATGACGTCCTTCCGCAAACGGTGCCCAAGCCTCAACTTGAATTCCTTCTGCTTGTAAGAAGGATACTAGTTCTTTATTCTGATAAAATGGGTTAACTTCAATCTGATTGACAGCAGGCTTAACATCATTAAATTCAATTAAATTAGTGATTTGAGCAACGTCAAAGTTAGAAACCCCAATATGCCTTACTTTGCCAGCTTTTTGCGCCGCCTCCATTGCACGCCAGGCAGCAAATACATCGTTATAAGGTTGATGGATTAATAGCAAGTCTAAGTAATCGAGATTAAGCCTATTAATTGATTCGTCAATCGCTGTAGCAGCACGATCAACAGCAACATCCGATACCCAGAGCTTAGTGGTGATGAAGAGCTCTTCACGAGTAACGAAGCCATTTTGAATCGCGTATTTAATGCCTGCTCCAACTGCCGTTTCATTGCCGTAACTAGCAGCTGTATCAATTAAACGGTAACCAACCTTAATAGCGTTAATAACAGCTTCGGTTGCGTCCGCTTGATCACGAACTTGGAAAACACCAAATCCTAATCTTGGCATAGCCGTTTGCAAATCAGTTTGTGATACATCCATGATTTTTTCTCCCTTGATATCAATGCTAATTGTGAACAACTTTTACTAAGTTCAGATCAAAACGTCTAGCAACGTGTTCCCAAACATGTTTAATATGATCGATGGTATCTGATGGTTCCGACCCATCAATCACTAAATATAAATCTTTTTTAGCAAACGGATTGCCAATGCCCATTACTTCAGTCATTCGGTCAATTAATATTTTCATGTAAGCAGACATAGACGACCAGTAGACTGGAGTTCCCACAACGATAATTTTTGACTTAGCCACTTTTTCACAAATTAAGTCAAATTGATCATCTGGTCTATCTTCCTGACCTAATGGGTAGACCAGGTAGTCAACTAGGTTGACTGTGTCATAACGATTAATCTTTAATTTTTGTTTGACTAGTCTTTCGGTCAATCCATGTCGATTTTTACTAGCATTGATAAATAAAGTACACATTTCGAAGCTCCTTTACCTTAAGATTATTGCCATTCTAAACCCTAAAGTGCACTTGAATGCAACTACTTTAATTTTTATTTTGATTTGGATGATTCTGCACTTCATAAAGATTTTTCTTTTCATACTGAAGCAATCGATTTGTATAGCGATTAATTTTACGGTGTAAATAGTCACGAGTTTGAATTAACGTATTGATTTCCTCGTTAATTTTTTGTTCTTGAGCTTCCAAAATTGCTTTTCTCTCACTGATTGTAGCATCACCCTCCATCAGTAATTTGGTGTATTGCTTCAACGTCGCAATGGGAATGCCTGCCTTTCGCAACGCCATAATAAAGTAGATCCATTGTTCATTATATTCTGAGAAATCCCGATAACCATTTTTATCGCGGTTAACGGGTGGCATCACCCCCTCTTGTTCCCAGAAGCGAATAGTTGCTTTATTAACATTGTATTTTTTACTAATTTGATTGATATTCATCGGCATACTCCGGTTTTTTTAATAATACCTATTTTAATCTTTAAAGCCGACTCGAATGCAAATTTTTTATTAAATTAATACTTGCCTTAAAGTGAACTTGATAGTTTAACATTTACAGCATACTTAAATTGTTGGAGGTAAGGATGTGGCAACTAAAAAACGTTTTGGAATGATTTTACCAATCATTTTAGTCAGCTATTTTTTAATTCTATTAGATAATTCAGTTGTTTTTACCAGTACTGTAAAAATTGCTGAAAGTTTAAATATGTCGAAGGCAGGGGTTAGTTGGATTACTAACATTTACGCCTTAATGTTTGGTAGTTTATTGTTATTAGGTGGCAGATTGGGTGATCTGTATGGCCGCAAAAAAATTCTCATTGTTGGGATTACCATTTTTACTCTCAGTTCTTTGTTCGTCGGATTATCAACTTCAAGCACAATGATTATCGTAATGCGGGCCTTCCAAGGTTCAGGTTCTGCTATTTTAGCACCAACTACTTTAGCCCTGTTACTAGATAACTATGAGGGTAAAATTCGTGAAAAGGCAATTTCATACTATGGAGTAACTGCCGGAATTGGTGCTAGTATCGGAATTATTATCGGTGGGGTAATTACCACTTACGTTTCTTGGCGCTGGGGCTTTTTAATTAACGTTCCAATTGGCGTTATCTTGATTTGCTTATCGGTTATTTTTATTCCAAAAACAGATTCTTCAGATGCTCAATTAGATTACTTAGGTTCATTTCTGTCAGTAATCGGACTCTTTTTACTGGTTTATAGTATTAATGGATCCGAGTACAAGTTACTAGCATTTATTACTGCTATCATTATCATGATCGCCTTTGTCCTAATTGAAAATCAGAAGGCTGTTCCTTTAATGCCTTTTAAACTTTTCCAAGATAAGGAACGGGTTTTTGCATATATTACTCGATTCTTGTTTGCTGGAATGGTTCTATCATACTTTTTTTTAGTGCCGCAAACACTTCAAGAAATCTATGGCTACACCCCATTGATGTCAGCGTTAGCATTTATGCCAGAAACAATTCCGCAATTTATTTTTGGACTGGTTCAATCTAAATTATCCGAAAAGATTAAGAATAATACGCTTCTTTTGACAGGAATTACTATTACGGTTATTGGTGTTTCGATCCAGTTATTCATTGGTTTAAATCACGGTTACCTTCTAGGAGTGGCGCTGCCAATGATAATATTTGGTATCGGTCAAGGACTGGCCTTTGGCCCCTTAACCTCTGCTGGGGTGGCGCATGCGGATGATGAAATTGCTGGGGCCGCTTCAAGTGCTATAAATGTATTTCACCAACTAGGAGCATCCATCATTTTATCGATGGTCATCGCTCTTTCAACTAGCTTAAAGACCCCTATGGCACAATATCATCATGAATTCATCATTTTAAGCATGGTTGGCATCTTAACTATCTTTACAGCTGTGATGATTAAAACAGCTGATTAATATCTATTGAAAAGTTAGTAGAATTAATAATATTTGTTTTTACTAGGCAGAAAGGTTTCTTGATTAGACTAACCTTTCTGCCTATGTTTTTTTCAACATCCAAATTATTATCATAATCAATTTTGCACTTTTCGTTCTTTTGTGAGAACTAAATTGATTTTGCACCTCTATTTACTTCGATATTTATCTTTTGTATTTCATCAATCGGAGCTACTCTCTGTTGTCGTCATACACGCTTAAAGACTTGCGGTGTTCCTCGTCGAGTTTGCGGGTACGAAGAGAGTTCTTTAGATGAATCAATGCCACTAAATGGCCAACATAATGAGTTTGCTTCTAAGCATGCCTGTTATACGTGTCAACTTACAAGTGCGGTTGTTAATAATCTGCGCACATGCCAAAAAGGTTGTTTGTTGCCCAATAGTCGACAACAAATAATATCCGCTACCCTTTGCCAATTCTTGCATATTTTGGACAAAATAAAAACGGCTATAAAAGCCGTCACATTGCTGCGGTGCAATATTTTTTATCCTCTACTTTTAATGATTATCAGTGATGATCATTAATCAAAATAGCTCAAAACTAGAATTTGTCAAGCCTCTTGACGTCTCCTGATGTTACCAATGGACCCGAGGGGAGTCGAACCCCTGTCCAAACCGCCCGCCACACTAGCGTCTACATTCATAGGGCAATGGTTGTTACCACAGCCAAAGCAGTCATTGTCCAGAACTTGACTCTGACTGGGAACCTAATTGATTTAAACTTAATCGTGCAGGCATCACCATTAAGCCGATCTGACCATTTATTAAACCAAGACCACCATGTCAGCCTAACAATCTTGGCTACGAATCACTGGTTTTTAGGCAGCGACAGCGTAAGAGTTATTGTTTTTTGCAGTTAAATGTCTGCCCGCTTTACGCCCGGATGGCGGAATGCAGCTAATGCTCGTAACAGCCTGTCGAATTCCAAGACGAGCCCAAAACAAAAAGCCGAGGAAAATCCCTCGGCTTTCATTATAACAAAAACTTCATTGCGTATCAGTCAATTCCGTTTTTCTTGTTGCGCTTCATCAATAAAATCAGTCCAAAGGTAGCTGAAATCAAGCCGATTTCGAGTGCTTTTTGGCTTGTTGACTTTGCTTGATGACGACCTGTTTGTGGTAATACGCTAGTCGTTTGCGATGTGGCTTTTACCTGACTACCAGATTCGTAGCCCTGGTTTAATGTTCCACCAATCAAGTTTCGTCTCAAATCTTGATTCACTAACTGACTGGCACTATTTGTCGTCATTCCAGTGCTTGAATCCTGGTTAGCATTTGAAGCAGGGGCAACATTAGCAGCCACTGTAATCGTGACTGTCTGGGTAAAGACATTTCCACTGCCATCCGTATAGGTATAAGTGACTGGATATGATCCCGGTGTCTGTGTATCAACATTGCCGCTAACCGTGACCTTACTCAAGTCCACTGGTTGACCATTTTCATCAGTGGCACCTGTGAAGTTATCTCCTGGCGTCCACTTGGTATTTGGTCCAGCAACCACTGTACTATTCTTGGCTGTTATCTCGCCTTGGCTAGCAATGACCGTCACGTTCGCTGTACTCGAGACAATGTTACCGGCTGAATCTTGATAACTATAAGTTACCGAATAGGTGTTTGGTTTTCCAGTATTAACGCCACCATGAACGCCGATATAGTTGCCATAGCTAATCGATTGTCCATTTTCATCTTGAGCAGCGACGAAGTTATCCTCCGGACTCCACTTGGTCTTTGGTCCAGCAACCAATGTGCTGTCCTGTGACTGAATTTTAGCTTGGCTGGCAACAACTGTTACAGTTGCCGGTTGGGTAACAACATTTCCTTGCCCGTCCGTATAGGAATACGTAATCGTATAGGTACCGACCGTCGACGGTTGAACCTGACCAGCCACTGAAACCTGGCTAGCACTGATTGGCTGGCCGTTTTCATCCGTCGCCTTGGTCAAATTGTCCTGCGTTGACCAGTGGCTCTGTGGCCCAGCAATAATCGTTTCATCTTTGGTGACAATTGTTGCTTGACTAGGAACAACATCAACCTCCGTGGTCTTGGTATAAGTATTACCACGACCATCAGTATAAGAGTAGGTCAGTGGGTACGTCCCCACCTGATTAGGGTTTACCGTTCCAATCACGGTTATCTGATTAATATTAATTGGATGACCATATTCATCGGTAGCGCTTTGCAAATTTTCTTGCTTGTACCACTGGGTTTGAGGACCCGCCACTAACTTAACCGTTTGAGTCGTTAAGCTTCCTTGACTAGCCACCACCGTAATTGTTGCTGCTTTTGAAACAGTATTTCCCTGACCATCGGTGTAAGAGTAGGTCACCGTGTATGTTCCCGGCACTTGAGTATTTACATTTCCAGAAACCGTTGCCTTGCTAGTATCAATACTATTGCCGTACTCATCATGTAAATCAGCAATATTATCCTTAGAAGACCATTGTGTGTTTGGACCGGCAATTAGCGTGCTATTTTCTGGAACAACATTAGCCTTGCTGCTAACTACTGTCACTGTTGCTGTTGCAGTTGCAGTATTTCCTGAGTGGTCAGTATAAGTATAAGTAACTGGGTACTTGCCAGCTTGATTCGTATCCACATTGCCAGAAACGGCTAGCTGACTCAAATCAATGGTATTACCACTTTCATCTGTTGCTGAAACAAAATTATCCTTGGAATGCCATTGCGTATTTGGTCCAGCAACCAAAGTACTATCCTTGGCGACTACACCATTTTTACTAGAAACAACCGTTACATTAATTGTTTTCGCATAGGAATTTCCCTGACTATCCGTGTAAGTATAAGTGATTGGATAAACTCCTGGCGTCTGAGTGTCGACATTGCCTGTCGTTTGAACTTGGGAAAAATCAATCTGCTGGCCATTGTCGCCCGTGGCTGTCAAGAAGTTATCTTTTGCCGACCATTGTACGTTCGGACCAGCAACAATCGTACTATCCTGCGCATTAACACTACCCTGACTGGCGACAACAGTCACAGTAGCTGGGGTACTGTGATAGTATCCTTGCTGGTCAACATAGCTATAGGTGACTTGGTAGTTACCTGGTTGTTGTGGATTAACACTGCCCGAAACCTGTACTTGGTTAATTGCTAGTGGATTACCATTAGCATCTGTCGCCGTTTGTAAATTATCACTTGGCTTCCAAGTTGTCTTTGGCCCTGCAATCAAGGTACTGTTTTGTCCCTGAAGCTGTGTTTGATTATCCTTAACGGTCACGTTCGCGACAACCTTGAAGGACTTTCCTTGGCCATCCGTATAACTATAAGTGACAGGATAGACCCCCGCTTTGCTAGTATCAACATTGCCGGAAACGTTGATTTTACTGATATCAACCGGCTGACCATATTCATCCGTAGCGGTCGTTAAATTGTCCGCAGGTTTCCAGCTATCATTAACAAAAATCGTGCTATCCTTTGCAGTCAAAGCACTTTGACTATTAATGACAGTGACCGTCACTTGCTGTGTATGCTGGTTACCGCTAGCATCGGTATAGCTATAAGTTACTGGATAAGCTCCCGGTGTGCTGGTATCAACATTACCGGAAACCTGAACCTGACTTAAATCAAGAACATTGCCATTTTCATCGGTAGCACTGACAACATTATCACTCGTATTCCACTTTGAGTTGACGACTAACGTACTATCTTTAGCTTGCAAGCTACTCTTACTTGGGACCACAGTGACGGTAACCGTCTTGGTAATCGTTTTGCCAGCAGTATCGGTATAAGTATAAGTAATTGGATAAGATCCCGGGGTTTGTGTGGGCACAGAACCACTGACTTGAACCTTACTTAAATCAACGCCCGAGCCATTTTGGTCCACGGCACTTAGAAAGTTTTGACTAGGAGACCATTGAGCGCTAGGACCGGCAACAATCGTACTGTCTTGGACATTCAACGTCGTTTGTCCACTATTCTTATCATAAACAACATTGTAAACCAGCTGACCCGAATCATTGTTAGCCATTAATGGCGCAAAATAAGTCGATTGATTGCTTTCAACCGTATAGCCAGCAATCGTTGGCGCCGTGACTGCAGCAAAGTTATTACTATTTAATCCGCTGGCCAGCTGCCAATCAGTGTAAGTCGGTTGGTTATTGACCAAAGTTCCCTGCCGCTGATAAATGGCCGACTGAACGGTTGACGCGGCAATCTTATTACCATTTTGGTCAACATAGTTAATGGTCCGCGAAACCGTGTTATTTTGGGCGGGCACAAAAGTGAACGAATCAACTGAAACGGTTTGCAAGTTGCTAAACGCCCCAGTTGATGCCCCAATTGATAAAGCTAATGAATCTTTAAAATCAGTGACAGGAATCGAAAAGGTATGACCCAAGTATTCCAAACCCATATGGCCATTCCCATCATAGGTTACCGTAAAGGGCACCGACTGATTGGCTACATTATATTTGCTTGGATCTAAGTCCAAAAAGCCACCATCGTAACGGAAATTACCATCCTGCCCCGCTTGGTCCACATCACTATGGAAGCCAGAAACATAAGAATCAATATTGTTATCCCTGTGATCACCGGTATCAATTGGCCAAGTATCAAACACATAACCAGACGACGATGGCAGACCTAATACGCTAATTCCACCAGCTATCGCACCAATTTCTCCAACAACTCCATGGTGGAAAGCAATACCGATACCATCGGCTCCCTGACCATCCTGTAATTTGCTACCGAGGTTAATCGTTCCATGCAATTCAAACGCATCATTAGCATTAATTCGCGTTTTCAAGGTAATATTACCCTTTTTCGAATCTTGATCTGGCGTCAATGTTGTCGTATTGGTGCTAGGATCATAGACAGCAACTCCACCTAGTTGGAACCACTGTAAAAAATTATCCTTAGTAACCGTAACCGATAAATTATTATCAATTACTGGTTGCGTAGACTGCTGAGACAAGGCGCTTCTTAACATGACGGAATTATCCGTCGCAGCATCAGTCGCTGTACGCAAATCGAGTGTTTGTTCCTGGTCTTGGGCCTGGCTACTCTGACTAGCGCTATTTGAAGCAGCGGTACTGCCTTCCTGTTGAGTTTGTGACTGAGTGGTACTTTCACTAGTAGCGCTACTAGTGCCCTGCCCCTGACCACTAACCGTTGCCGAAGTGTCATTATTGTTTGTATTTTCTTGTGTACTGGCACTTTGTGAAACAGTATTTTGACTCGTTGTGCTCTGTGGATTCAATCCCTGAGCAACCGCACTTTGGCTGTCTGCACTAGCAGTACTCTCCACCTGTGAACTGGCAGTCTGACTCTGTTGAACAGTTGAGTCACTTGTATTCTCTGTATCGACAGATTTCGTTGCTGTTTGCGAACTAGAAACATCATCGGCTTGGGCCTGCTGGTGAACACCTGCGATGGCAAACATGCTAGCACCTGCTAAAGCTGTTACCCATAATTTTTTAGCCTTATATAATTTGTATGTTTGTTTGTTGTTCATAGTCCATTCTCCTCTATGAAGAAATAATAACATTTCTATCTATTGATTTCAATTATATTTCTTTTTGATTACTTTAATAAAAATAATTTTATTCAATTTCCAGTGAAAAATGAACTTTGTTTCTGACCGCCATCACCTTTAATCAACAAATCTACCAGACATTAATAAAAAAAGCCCAATACTATAAAGTATCAGGCTGATAATTATAAAAACGTTGGACTCTGTCCTCAAATTGGACGTCGACTTCCTTGGCGAGATCATTTTTTCATGATCCACATCCACATTTTATTTTTGCTTTAAAAGGACCGAAAACGCTGCCGTCGTTGTTGAATCAGCTCATCATCAGACAGTGTCTGTAATTCTTGAATTTCACTCGACAGCTTTTCCTTCATGCCATTAAAAATTTTACTATGATTATGTCCTTCGGGAATAACAAGGTCAATCACGTTTTTCTTCAGCAAATCAGCGGCAGTTAAGCCCATAATGTTAGCAGCTTCGTTGGCTCGCTTGGCGTCCTTCCACAAAATTGAAGCAAAGCCTTCAGGTGACAAAATTGAGTATGTTGCATTTTCAAACATCCACACCTGATCAGCTGTGGCCAATGCCAAGGCACCACCCGAACCACCTTCACCATAAATAATGGAAATGATTGGAACTGGCAACTTCATTGACTTCAGAATTGACTGAGCAATGGCTTCGCCTTGGCCCAAGGCTTCAGCATCCTTACCGGGAAAGGCACCAGGTGTATTCACAAAGGTCACAATTGGCCGGTGAAACTTTGCTGCTTGTTCCATCAAGCGTTGGGCTTTTCGGTAACCCCAGGGCTGTGGTGATCCATTGCGTTTAGACAACTTATCATTAATGTCCGTACCCTTATCGATCGCAATCACAGTGACAGGTTGACCGTTTAATCGTGCCAAACCACCGATAACTGATTTGTCATCGCCATAAAAACGGTCGCCATGTAATTCAATGAAATCATCAAAGATACCATTAATCAATTCGCGCGCCATAAAGCGGTCCTCGCGAGACTTTTTCACCACTTCAGCTGGGTCGATTTCTTTTTTAAACAATGTCTTAATAAATTCGAACATTATTCAGCCTCCTGTTGGTGTAATGACACAATATTAGCAATCATGTCAGCCATCTCTTGGCGAGGAACAATCTTATCAACAAAACCGTTCTCCAAAAGGGTTTCCACTCGCTGGAAATCCTTTGGTAACTTTTCATGAATCGTTGATTCGATAACGCGAGCGCCAGCGAAACCAACCAATGCGTGTGGTTCAGCCAACGTAACGTCACCCTGCATTGCAAAGGAAGCAGTCACCCCACCGGTTGTTGGGTCTGTCAGCACAACTAAATACAACAAGCCCGCTTCTTGGTGTGCGGCAACTGCAGCTGATACCTTGGCCATCTGCATCAAGGAATTGATTCCTTCTTGCATTCGCGCTCCACCAGAGGCGGTAAACATCACAACTGGCAAACGATTCTCTGTGGCGTATTCGAAGAGGCGCGTAATCTTTTCACCAGTCATTGAGCCCAGTGACGCCATCATAAAGTAAGCATCCATGATACCCAAGGCAACCTTTTCGCCTTCAATAGTGGCTGTACCAGTCAAAACAGACTCGTTCATCTCAGTCTGCTTCTTAGCTCGCGCTAATTTTTCCTCATAGCCAGGAAAATCAGAATGATCAATCGTCAAGTCAGCGTTGATTTCGACAAAGTCTTCCGTCAATAAAGCGACCCGTTCGTGTGCCTGCAAACGGAAGCCATAGTCGCACTTTGGACAAACACGGTATGGCCCCAACTCCTTGTTATAAATCTGTTCGCCACAGTATGGGCAAGCCAGAAAGAGACCATCAGGAATCCGATCCTTAATGGCATCCGTCACCTTAATCTTATTTTGTTCAGGTTTTTTTGAATTAAATAAATCCATAATCTTTTGGGCTCTGCCCTCTCCCCTCATCACTGTTTGGGTCTAAAGTTTCTTAAGCAAGTGAAAGCCGCTCAAAGGCGGCTTTCATCAAGAAATTTTATTTACCAGCCTGTTCAGCCTGTTTTTCTTCCCACTTTGGCATAAATGTATCTTCAAGGTACTTCGTTCCAAAGTTATCTGTCAAAACGTTTTCATCCAACAACAATGCCTTTTGGAAAGACTGTGATGTCGAAACGCCCACTAAGGAAGTTTCATCAACCATTCGTTCCAATTTAGCTAATGCTTCCCCTCGAGTTTCATCATGAGCAATCAGCTTTGCAATCATCGAATCATAGAAAGGCTGGATTGTATCACCATTATAAAGGGCTGAATCGATTCGAACCCCTGGTCCACCGGTTGGCAAGAAGACAAAGTCAACCTTCCCAGCACTAGGGGCAAAATTAGCTTCTGGCTTTTCAGCCGTCAAACGCATTTCAACGGCATGGCCGCTAATTTGAATGTCAGCTTGCTTTAACTTCAATTCGTCACCAGCAGCAACTTCGACCTGCAAGCGAACCAGATCCAAGCCCGTCACCATTTCAGTTACTGGATGCTCAACCTGAATGCGAGTATTCATTTCCATGAAGTAGAACTTACCTTCTTGGTCTTGCAAGAATTCAATCGTTCCAGTATTTTCATAGTCAATCGCGTTCACGGCCTTTGTAACAATATCCATCAACTCTTCACGCATTGTTGGTGTTACAGAAGCGGCTGGTGATTCTTCCATCACCTTTTGGTTACGACGTTGCAAAGAACAGTTTCGTTCTGGCAAGCAAATCACGTTGCCAAATTGGTCGCGAATCACTTGCATTTCGATATGGCGGACATCCGTCATCACCTTTTCGATGTACATATGGTCATCGCCATAGGACAACTGAGCTTCACTTTGGGCATTAACAAAGTTTTCTGCCAGTTCACCTTCTGAGTAAACAAAGCGCATTCCTTTACCACCACCACCAGCAGCAGCCTTCAGCAACAATGGGAATCCCGTCTTTTTCGAAACCGCAATGGCTTCATCGACATTATGGATATAGCCATCTGATCCAGGAATTACCGGAACACCTGCCTTGGTCATTTCTGCGCGGGCATGTTCTTTATTTCCCATCAAATCGATTGTTTCAGGGCGAGGACCAATCCACTTAATGTTGACATCACCGACCATTTCGGCAAATAGGGCGTTTTCTGATAAAAACCCATAACCTGGGTGGATTGCTTCAGCACCCGTTAACAAGGCGGCCGTCACAACATTTTTCATGTTTAGGTAAGAATCAGCAGGCTTTGGGCCACCAACACAGATGGCCTCGTCTGCTACTTGAACGTGCAAAGAACCCTTATCAGCCGTTGAATAAATCGCAACCGTTTGGATGCCCATTTCCTTCAACGTCCGGATAATCCGCACGGCGATTTCGCCACGATTGGCTACCAATACTTTTTTAAACATCTTATTCTCCAACAATAAAGGTCAATTCAGCAGTTGTTGCCTTCTTACCGTTCACCCAGGCAATTCCTTTTCCTGAACCAACCGGGCCACGCAAACGATCCAAAATGACTTCTAAGCGCAATTGGTCACCAGGGCGAACCATTTGACGGTAACGAGCCTTCTTAATCCCACCAAAATAAGCTGTCTTACCCTTGAACTCAGGCATTGAAAGCAAGGCAACAGCACCAGCTTGGGCCAATGCTTCAACTGTCAAAGCCCCTGGGAAAGTTGGGTTACCAGGGAAGTGTCCTTGGAAAATTTCTTCGTTAATTGAAATATTCTTGATGGCCACGCAACGCTCACCAGGTACTAATTCCTCAACCGTATCCAACATCAACATTGGGTAACGATGTGGAAGAATTTCTTGAATTTCCTTTGTGTTCAATTGAGTCATAGCTCTTCTCCTTTTAGCTGTCTATGTATATCCAAGCAACGCTTGGACAAGACGATCGGCCGAAATTGCCGTCTAATCTCTTAATCAGTTGTGACACGATAAAGTGGCTTATCAAAATCAACCACTTCTTCGTTATCAACCAAAACTTCAGCAATAGTACCAGAAACATCTGACTTGATTTCAGTCATCAACTTCATGGCTTCAATAATGGCAACTGTTTCGCCCTTTTCGACGTGGTCGCCAACACTCTTAAAGTTTGGTTCACCTGGCTTTGGTTGGAGATAAACCGTTCCGACCATTGGTGCCTTGATTTCTTTTCCAGCAGCTGCGGGTGCAGCTACTTCAGGTGCAGTAACTGGAGCTGTTGGTGTCTGGTTCACATCAGACTGTGCTGCTGGTGCACTCGGTGCTACTGGAGCTGGAACGTTGCCGCCTTGAACCTGCTCGTTCTTAGACAAGTGCAATGAAAATTCACCATCTTGGATATAAACATCGCGCAGAGTAGACTTTTCCAAGTCCGCCATCAATTCACGAATTTCTTTGACATTTAAATTCATTATTGAACTTCCCTCTTACCACTTCTTAAAGACAACAGCTGCGTTATGGCCACCAAAACCGTAGTTAGCAGACAAAACATATTCAGGAGCCGTATTCTTGTTCGATTCGTTCACCAAGTTAACCAACTTTGTATGCTCATCTGGCTCATCAAATCCAACGTTAACTGGCAATTGACCGCGGTCGATGGCACCAACAGAGGCAACAGCTTCAATAGCACCAGCGGCACCCAAAAGGTGACCGGTCATTCCCTTGGTTGATGAAACCAAGACAGAATTTGGACCAAAGACAGAAGCAACAGCTTCGGCTTCACCTGAGTCGTTCGCACCGGTAGCAGTACCGTGGGCATTCAAATAAGTGATGTCTTCTGGCTTGATATCGGCGTCCTTCAAGGCTGCCTTCATTGCCCGAGCGGCTCCTTCACCATCAGGGGCAGGAGAAGTCATGTGATAAGCATCTGATGATGCACCGTAACCAACCACTTCGGCCAAAATGTTAGCCCCACGAGCCTCAGCATGTTCCAATGATTCCATTACAAGAATTCCTGAACCTTCACCCAAGACAAAACCATGACGGTTCTTGTCAAATGGCTTTGAAGCTTGTGTTGGATCTTCTTCCTTTGACAAAGCAGTCAAGGCAGCGAAACCAGCAATTCCAATTTCGTTAACAGTTGCTTCTGAGCCACCAGTCAACATCACGTCTTCACGACCAGATTGGATGCGCCAGAAGGCTTCACCAATCGCGTTCGTAGCTGAAGCACAAGCAGTTACGACTGTGAAATTCACACCACGAGCACCAAAGCGCAATGAAACGTTTCCTGAAACCATGTTGGGAATTGATTCAGGGACAAACAATGGTGAAACACGTTGTGGTCCCTTTTCGTGCATCTTAATCACTTGTTCTTGGATAGTCGTCAAACCACCAATTCCGTTTCCCAAGATAACCCCAAAACGTTCGGAATTAGCAACCTTTGACTTTGCTTCTGAACCTTCATCAGGTAACAAGCCAGCTTGGTCCAATGCCTGGTAGGAAGCATCAATCGCATATTGTGAGAACAAATCCAACTTACGTGCATCACGTTTTCCTACGCGCAAAGCTGGATCAAAGCCGTCAACTTGTCCAGCAACTGAAATGCCAGTTTCAGTTGCATCAAACTTCGTGATTGGTTTAATTCCTAATTTTTCATCAAATAGGCCATCCAAGAAGGTCTTTGTATCATTTCCTAATGGGGTAACGGCCCCAATTCCAGTAATTACGACTCGTGTCATTGCCGCTTCCTTTCTAATCTAAGTAACTAAAATGAACGATGATTATTAAATATACAGGCCACCGTCAACGGTAATTGTTTGTCCTGTCATGTAGTCGTTGCCGGCTAAGAATAGCGCAACATCAGCCACATCATCAATTGAACCAAACCGCGACAAAGGAATCTCATTCAAGATGGCTTCACGTGCCTTGTCTGACAAGGCATCCGTCATATCTGAAACGATCATCCCAGGGGCAATGGCGTTTACGCGGATATTGCGCTTCGCCCCTTCCTTAGCCAGAGACTTTGTCAAGCCAATAATTCCAGCCTTTGAGGCGGCATAATTGGCCTGACCAACATTCCCCATCTGACCAACAACAGAAGCCATGTTCAAAATCACACCATGCTTTTGTCGAATCATCTTCTTGAAAACTGGCTGCGTGACGTTGAACGTTCCATTCAAGTTTGTATTCACAACTTGGGCAAAATCAGCTGGGCTCATGCCCATTACTAACTGATCCTTGGTAATCCCGGCGTTGTTTACCAAGATATCAATGCCTTCAAAACCTTCCTGCTTGTACAAGTCTTTGAAAGTTTCTTCAACTGTTTTGGCATCAGCAACGTCGAATTGCAAAGTCATCGGTTTTTGCTTGAAAGAGTTAATCACCTCTTCTTTAATAGCAGAACGGCCATGCAAGATAACACGAGCACCCGCATTGTCAAAGGCGTGGGCAACGGCTAAGCCGATTCCTCGTGATGACCCAGTTACCAACACGGTTTGATTAGTAAAGTCCATGGATTTTATCCTTTCTCTGCGTTAATAGCATCAACGACTTTTTGGTAGGAAGCAAAGTCCGTCACCGTATATTTGGTAACGTCCTTTGGCGCGATTTTCTTTGCAAATTTTACGAGAGTAGCAGCAGGACCAATTTCAACCAAGGTATCAACCCCAGCGTCTACCATTTCCTGCAAGCACTGTGCAAAGTAGGTTGGTGAAATAATCTGCTTGGTCAAGGTATCCTTGACTGTCTCAGGCGTAAAGGCTTGCTTCGTCGTGTTGGAATACACAGGATAAGTCCCGGCACCAAATTTTTCTTCTGAAAAGCGCGTCGCCATCTTTTCAGAAGCTTCGTTCAGCAATGGCGTGTGGAAAGCACCAACAACTGGTAATTCGACTTGCTTTTTCACACCGGCTTCTGTCAATGCCTCAACGGCCTGGTCAACATCGGCTTTAACACCGCCGATAACCAATTGTGAAAAGGTATTAAAATTAGCTGGGTAAACTTTTAGGCCTTTTTTTTGCAAGCCTTCAACAACTGCAACAATCATGTCTTGGTTATCATCCAAAACCGCAACCATCTTGCCAGGGTTCTTGTCGCCGACCTCTTGCATGTATTGACCACGGTCTCTAACCAGGGCAATTGCTTGCTCAAAGGTCAAAATGCCATTGGCCACCAAGGCAGGATATTCACCTAACGAAAGACCCAAACCAGCAACTACATCCGTCAATCCGGCATCCTTTAAAGAAGCGGCTAAAGCCGCATCCATGGCAACGATAGCTGGTTGGGCGTACTGCGTTTGCCGAATCTTTTCCTCATCTTGGTCTAACTCATTTAAGTCATACCCCAAGATGGCAGAAGCCTTATCGATATAAGCCTTGTAACCAGGCAAGTTTTCATAGAGGTCTGTCCCCATGCCCGCTTGCTGTGATCCCTGACCGTTGAATAGCAGTCCTACTTTCATTTGCAACCTCGCTTATTTTGCCTTGTTTTCAATGCCCATGATGTCCGTTGCTTGTGCCCAAATTTCAGCCAAAATTTCAGCAACAGGCTTTTCATCATTAACCATTCCTGAAATTTGACCGGCCATGAAGGCGCCACCGTTCTTATCACCATCGACAACCGCGGCACGCAAGGTTCCTGATTCTAGCTTTTCAACCGTTTCATAATCAGGTTCTGGCTTCCCAATTTCTTCCACTTCACGCTTCACGTATTCCTTGGCCATCTTGTTCTTCAAGACACGGACTCGTGAACCAACAATGTTACCAGTGATAATTGTGTCAATATCACGGGCCTTCAAGACCTTCGCCTTATAGTTTGGATGAACTTCAGATTCAGTAGCTGTCAAGAAACGAGTTCCCATTTGAACGCCTGAAGCCCCCAAGGCAAAGGCAGCGGCAACACCGCGGCCATCACCAATTCCACCAGCGGCGATAACGGGAATATCAACAGCATCAACAACTTGTGGCACCAAAGCCATCGTTGTCATTTGGCCGATGTGACCACCCGATTCCATTCCTTCAGCAACCACGGCATCAACACCCTTACGTTGCATCATCTTGGCCATTGAAACGGATGGTACAACAGGGATAACCGTTACGCCCGCGGCATGCAGTTCTTCTAAAAATGGCGATGGATCACCGGCACCGGTTGCAACAACCTTAACACCTTCTTCCAAAATCACATCAAAGACCTCACGAATGTGACGAGACATCAACATCACGTTGACTCCAAAAGGCTTGTCCGTCAATTCCTTGGCGCGACGAACTTCACGGCGAACCTCATCACCATGCCAGTAACCAGTTCCGATGAAACCAAGCCCACCAGCTTCAGATACAGCGGCAGCTAAAGCACCTGTTCCAGCCCAAGTCATCCCACCTTCAACGATCGGGTACTTCATCCCTAATTTATCAAAAATGGGGTTGTCAATTTTAAATGTCATAATCTCTGCCTCTTTATTTTATCTATTGTATGTATGCGGTTAAAAACCGCTTGATGCTTACTTCTTGTCAAGTTGGTCCTTGATCTTGTTAACCAAGTCTTGAACAGTCTTAACTTCTTCAGTTTCTTCCAACTTGATGTCAAAGTCGTCTTCGACACGGTTCAAAACTTCGAACAAGTCCAATGAATCAGCATCGATGTCATCAGTCATGTTAGTCGTCAATGAAACTTCTGAATCTTCCAAATCGAATTGGTCGATCAAAATTTCCTTAACCTTGTCAAAAATCTCTTCGTTAGTCATGAGCACGCTCTCCTATATAGATGTTCGTATTGCAATACGTTGGATTTTTACGGTGCAGCCTACTACACCGCAACCCTGATTTTTATTTGTTAATTAAAGTTGCCAAATTTGGACGCCAATCGCCAGACCACCGCCAAAGCCGACAAAAGCAACCTTCATCCCTGGCTTTAGCTGGCCACTGCGACGCAATTCATCGAGCAAGATAGCCGTTGAACCGGCGGATGTGTTGCCATATTCTTCCATGTTCGTTGGGAACTTGTCCATTGGTTGGCCAAAATTCTTCGCCATGGATTCGACAATCCGCTTGTTTGCTTGATGGGCCAAGTAAAAGTCTACATCATCGGCTTCAATTCCGGCCTTCTCCAAAGCTTTTTGCATCACCTTGGGTACTTCCCGTGTGGCAAATCCATAAACACTTCGACCATCCTGGTGGAAGTAAGGATCAAGCGGTGAAATTTCACCAGCAAAGGCATTCTTGTTGGCAAAGCGACCAGTCAAGATGGCCTGGCCACGGTCACCAAATGATTGCAATTCTTCTGCAATCAAACCAACAGGTTCGTCGGTTTTCTCAAGCAAAACGCCACCAGCACCATCGCCAAATAAGACAGAAACCGTCCGGTCCTTCCAGTCAACCAGCTTTGACAGCACTTCCGCTCCAATAAACATCCCCTTCTGGTAGCGACCAGAAGACAGAAAAGAAGAGGCAACAGACATTCCGTAAACAAAGCCTGAACATGCCGCATTTAAATCAAAAGCAAAAGCATTTGGAGCTTCAATATTTCCTTGAACAATCGCAGCAGTATGAGGAGAAAGGGCATCGGGTGACATTGTTCCCACGATAATGAAGTCCAAATCAGCAGCATCCCAGCCTGATTGTTCTAATAGCTTTTTGGCAACACTAGTTGCCAAGTCTGATGTATTTTCAGTTGTCACAACATGGCGTTGGTGAATACCAGTCCGTGGGTAAATCCATTCATCACTGGTATCCATCAATTCCGTTAATTCATCATTTGTCACCACTCGTTCTGGCACTTGCATCGCCGTGGTAACAATCTTAATGTTTTCCATATTTTTTCACAATCCCGTTCGCCTAACTATCAATTAAGGCCTTCAAATAAGCTTGTAAGTTATGTACCGCGCGTTCCATCGCCAGGGCCTCTTCATTAGACATATCATCCAACAAAGCCTTAGTGACTTTAAAATGAAACGCTTGGTGCGCCCGGTATAAGATACGCCCTTGATGGGTCAAACCTAATTTTACCACTCGCTTATCTTCCTTTGATCGACGACGTTCAACATATCCTTTATCAACTAAACGATCGATGGCCGTAGTCATCGCACTTGGACTAAGGTGAACAGCCTTGGCCACCTGCGAGGCAGTTTTTTCCTCATACATGGAGATAGCATAAATCGTGTGCACTTCTTTGACCGTCAAGGCCGAAAAAGGGCTTTGCTTGAGTTCGTACTCTTCGACCCAAACAACGTTGGCAAACATCTCCATCAAATCATGATTGATTTGCTTGACGTTGACCTGCTGGTTAGCCAGCTCAGTTTTGCTCATCAGGTGCCACCACGAACATTAATTCCGCGCTGGTTGCGACCTTATCATTAACCTTAGCCGTGACCGTAACGGTCCCCATGTTCTCTCGAACCTTGCCAAATGTAGCATGTAGCTTCAAAACATCACCAGGAACAACCATCTTCTTGAACTTGGCATCATTGATACCCGTCATATAGGCTGTCTTGCCCTTAAATTGGGGTGATGACAAAATCAAAATTGACGCTGCTTGCGCCAATGATTCAATAATTAGCACGCCGGGCATTACTGGGTTACCGGGAAAATGGCCTTGGAAGAATTGCTCGTTAATCGTCACGTTTTTCACAGCAACGATTGATTCATCAGGAACCATTTCTTCAACGTAGTCCATATAGATGATTGGGTAACGGTTTGGAATGAGGTCCATAATTTCAGTCGTAGTCAGTACTGGCATCAGGTTTCCTTTCTTAATGGCCGAGAATGGCCCTAGTTAACTTCAATTCACAATAAAAACAGTCTAACAGTTAATACTTCGATAGTCAAACTATTAACATTTGTTCAACTAATTTTAACACTTTCTTCTTATGTTAATAATTAAAAATCTACCTTCCGCCTGGCGCTATTTAATGGCTTAGATTGATATAGACAAAATTAGAAAAAATAAATCCTTTCACAAGTTCAAACATCGAGAATAACTAAGCGGTTGCGCCACTCCGTCATAAAGTCGTGGCTAAACCATTCCTTGACTCGACGAGTCCGATAACCAACCGAGGCATTATAAAAGGTAGTCTGCTGAATCGGCAATGCCTGAACATGCAGGTGCAAATGACCAGAAATGGCAACCTGAACTTGATTGGCCACCGCTAAATCACCGACAGCCTGACTACCTAAAAAAGATCTCAATACATCAAGCCGTTTCATCCGAAACGGTATTTGATCAATAAAGGCTTGTTCTTGAGCAAAATGATTAATTAAGATTGGCTTTTTCCCCATTTTTTTTGCGTCTTTGATATCTTGGTCCATCTGAGTTAAGTTAATGGCCAACCGTTCTGGATCGGTCATTGGTTGTTCAATTCGCCGGTCATACCAAAATTCACGCTTAAAACGAGTGATTTCTTCAATACTATGCTGATTTTGATCAAAACTATAATCATACCAACCATTATTGCCAATCAAGCGGGCCGAACCAATATCCAGCGTTTTATGATGGAAATAAAGGTCATCCACCGAACTTTCTAATTCCTGGTAACTGACCCCCGCCCCCATTTCGTGATTACCAGCCAAAAAACGGACCGCAGTCGTCGACCCTAACCGCTTTTGCAGGTCGTGGGCAAAGTCTAACGTCTTATCAAAACGATTAAACAGGTCGCCAGCAATAATATAAACAGCAATTTGATGTTTTTGAAGGTAGATAGTTTGCTGTTCAAGCGCCCACTCTGTTTCAACCTTATTTAAATCCAAATGATTATCTGACGAAATAGCAACTTGCATCTTTGTCCTCGTGTTCTTTTTCTTCGTATAAACCAGTCTACCACGAGAGAACAAACAAGTTCGATTACCAGAAACCGATTTTGTGGTAATCAGTCAAAAAGAGCACCCATACTCTATGGGTGCTCTTTTTGATTTAATATTATCATCTTACTTCTTGTTCTTACCAAGTGAGAATAAGTACACCGCTGAAGACAATCCCAAAGCAGCTAAAGCAAGGCCGTCTTTTTCACTTTCATGATGCTTGCCGGTTTGTGGCAAAACTGAGGATGTTTGTGAAGTAAACGAAGATGTCACTGTCTGCTTTGGTTGAATTAACGCACTCGGATTATTCACTGGTGCCACTGCACTCGTCTGCACTGGAACACCAACACTGGCTGATTCGGATTGGCTCGTGCTGATTGAGGTACTTGCACTGCTTGATTGGCTAGCACTTTCTGAACCACCTCCATTAGTCGAAGGCGTGGTACTTGCTGATGGATCTGGAGTGGGATTTGTGTTCGCCGTGTTGACCTTATAAACGTAAGTGTAGGTTACATCGTCCTGACCATAAGAACCGTTAACGCTATATGATCCATCACTATTCTTGACAGCACCTTCAGGTAGCCTGCTTTCGTCTAGAGTATAACCATCAATCAGCAAGCTATCAGCCGAAAAGCTATCTTTACCCATAAAGCCAAAGGTGCCATCATTTGGCGCTAATTGATTGCCACTTTCATCCACGTAGCGAGTTGTAACCATTGTCTGACCATTTGCACTATTGTGTAAAATTGCATTAGTGTAAACAGGCGTTTTCTTATCATAGAAGCCTTTGTTATCAGAAAAAGTAATATCGTAGCGAACCTGTTGATTGTCGTTATTAGGGTTAACTACCTTAAAATTACTTAAAACAGTAAATGGGAAATAAACATTCCCTTGACCATCTCCATACTTACTTTCCATTTGCGCAATCACATCGTCAGAGACACTAGCATACTGAGACTTAATCACGTGTTCAAACTGTTCTTTTGTTAACTTATAGTACTGTGAAGGGCCATAATTAATAATTACTTTCAATTCATTATCGGCTACACGAACTACTGCATATTGGTTAGCGGCTGGTTGATCACCGTCTGCCTTTGATGTCCAAGGCGTCTGCGCACCACCAACCGCATTTGAAGTACTGCCACTATTATTAGCGGCCTGATCAGTCCAACCTTCTGACTCAGTCGCTGGTCCATAACCACTAGCGGTTGCCAAATGAGGCCAGAAATAGTTCCCATCTTCGATATAAACCGGTGTCACCTTTCCCTGGGAAGAGGCCGTTGCCTTAATATCAATCGTTTGAATATAATCTTTGCCGTCATTTAAAATAACCGGTTCAGTAAAAGCCAGACCATCAGTATTCGTAATCGTTGTCCGTGCTGAAACACCGTTCGAATTTACGTCAGCAACGCTGTCCTTCATCTGCTGTGGTGTATTATTCTCTTTATAATTAGGTTGTGTTGGCTTCGTAGCCCAAGAGTAGGTATGCGTTTGATCTGCCACTGTTTCGCTAATCGACAAATCGGTTCCATTACCAGCCGACTTCGGGAAAACCTGTCCGGAAGCCGTATTAAAATTCAAAGTAATCTGGTGTGCCCGACTCGAATCATAACCAGATCCATTCAAAGGCAATTGTATAGTTTGACTGACCGCATCATAAGAAACACTAGTTGACAAAACCGAATTTGTTGAACTTTCAATGACTTGGGTATTAAAATTCGACAAATTAAAAGTCTGCATACCAGGTTGATTATCAATATTAGTTGAAAATGGAATACTGATTGTATCTCCCTGTTTGAGGGTAGTATTGGCATTAATTGTAAAGGTCAGCGAAGAGGTGTTACCGTTGCCACGCAATGAATCAAAAGTTCCAGTCGGAATTTGTTGCCCGTCTTGGTATGACCACGTAATGCTATCAGTCTTCACAATGCCTTGTTTGACTAAATCGTCATAATTAAAAGTTTGTAGCTGATTATTAGTTGGAGTGGAGGCGTTTTCATCAGCAAAAGCCGATGTAGTCAACCCCTCACTAGCAAAAACAAAACCACCCGCAAAGGCAAAAGCAGATAGTGAAAGTACTACCCAATTCTTCTTGACTTTTTTCAGAATTTTACGCTCGTTAACTTTCGTCAATTGCATCTTATTATCCTTCATGAAACTAACCCCCCCATTTCAACTAATGAACAATCACCAATTTTAAATTTCTCCTTGTTAACTCGATAACATTGTATCAAATATATTTCTTTATGTACATATTTATTTCGATTGTATCTATTCAACTTGGATTATATGCACAAAAAAAGAACGCCGCAGCGTTCTTCCTTTATATAAATGATTATACGTTTGCAAAGTGCAACAAAGTACGGATCATGTTTGAAGTGAAACCATATTCGTTGTCGTACCATGAAACAGTCTTAACCAATTGCTTGTCACCGGCTTCGACGATTTGCGTTTGAGTAGCATCAAAAGTAGCACCATGAGTGTCACCAATGATGTCTGATGAAACGATTTCATCTTCGTTGTAGCCAAATGAGTCAGATGAAGCTGCCTTCATCGCTGCATTGATTTCGTCTGCTGAAACCTTCTTTGACAAAACAGAAGTCAATTCAGTAACAGAACCATCAACAACGGCAACACGTTGTGCGTGACCGTCAACCTTACCCTTCAATTCAGGAACAACAAGGCCGATCGCCTTAGCAGCACCAGTTGAGTGAGGGATTGTGTTTACTGAAGCAGTACGGTTTGAACGGAACTTCTTTGACTTAGGACCATCCAAAATCATTTGAGTTGAAGTAAAGGCGTGGATAGTAGTCATCGTTGCCACTTCAACACCAAATTGGTCTTGCAATACACGAGCCATTGGAGCCAATGACTGTGTAGTACATGAACCAGCTGAAACAATCTTGTCGTCAGTCTTCAAGATGTCTTGGTTTACACCATAAACAACAGTTGGCACGTCACCAGCTGGAGCTGAGATCAAAACCTTCTTAGCACCTGCATCCAAGTGGGCTTGTGACTTTTCGGCTGAAGTGTAGAAACCAGTAGCTTCCAATACATATTCAACGCCATCATTCTTAACCCAAGGAATGTTCTTTGCATCGCGTTCTGCGTAGACAGTGTAGTGCTTACCGTTAACCACGATACCAGTTTCATCAGCAGAAACTTCAGCATCCAAAGTTCCATGAGTTGAGTCATACTTCAACAAGTATGCCAACATTGATGGGCTAGTCAAATCGTTGATGGCTGCAACTTCAACATCAGCTGCTGAGTCGCCAAGTTCCAAAATACGACGGAATGCCAAACGACCAATCCGACCAAATCCATTAATACCAATCTTCACAGTCATGTGTGTAGACCTCCAATTAATTTTTTGACTTATGTCAACAAGGACATTATAACACAAAGGCCAGAAACCAGTGCAAGTCTTCACTAGAAATTGTTTGGAAAATTAACCATACCATTTTCTGACTTTGTTGGATAACTGAAAAGAAACTTTTATTTTATTCATTATAATCCTTGCTATAATATTCCTATTATTTGAAGATATGGAGAGATAATGATGAATAAATACTTTACTACCAAGACCATCACGACTTTGGCCGTGATCACTGCTTTGAACCTCGCCCTTTCTTACGTGGTCCGCATTCCAACGCCAGGTGGCTACGTCAACTTAGTAGAAGCTGGAATTTTCTTAGTCGCACTGTTGGGTAGTGCACGCTCTGGGATGATTGTCGGTGGTTTATCCGGTTTACTCTTAGATCTTTTGGCCGGTTATGCTGCTTGGGCCCCCTTCTCTTTGATTATTCACGGTTTGGAAGGTTACTTAGCCGGATTAATTGGCGCTAAAAAATCAGTCATGAGCCAAACAATTGCTGTACTTGTGGCTTCACTTGTGATGGTTGTGGGCTACTTCTTTGCCACCGCCTTCCTTTCTCACAGCTGGGCGACCGGCTTTGCTTCAATTATTGGTAACATTGCTCAATGTGCCTTTGGTCTAGTCATCGCCCTCGTGGTTCGTCCCGCTTTGTCAAAGCGGGTGGCCTTAAACTAACTAAACCAAAATCACGGAGTAACAATATAAAAAGCCTTGACCAACATAGGCATAAGCCAAAGATTAGGATAATAAAACTTTGGGGTCATCTGCCAGTGTTGGTTGTGGCTTTTTCTTTATAATCATCTTTACAGGGGCTTTTTATTTGTTTAGATAATAAGCAAAAAATGTAAATAAAATGACAATTTGGTATAGTTTAAATTTCACTTCTAAAAGAAACTGTGCGATAATCATATTAAGCTTTCAAATTAGGAGGAATCTAGAAAATGACAGCATATGATTATGACGTTTTATACCTTGGAGCCGGCCATGGGGCCTTTGATGGCGCACCGCTTTTGGCCCAAGCCGGTAAGAAAGTCGCCTTTGTCGAAAAAGAAAAGGTCGGCGGCACCTGCCCAAACTGGGGTTGTAACGCCAAGGTTATCCTAGAAAATGCAGCTTCCTTACAACGTGAACTTCGCGCTTCAAACGGCATTGTCTCAGGTAGCGGTGATATTGATTGGGCCAAGAACATGGCCCGTAAAAAGGAAATTATCGCCATCTTCCCAAACGCTATCCAAAGTGGCATGGAAGGACTTGGTATCAAGTTCTACTTTGGTGCCGGTCACTTAGCGGATGCTCACACCGTCAAGGTCGGTGACCAAACCGTTACGGCCGAAAATATCGTGATTGCCACTGGTATGCACTCTAACCGCCTGAACATCCCTGGCGCCGAGTACCTACACGATTCAAAGGACTTCTTGTCATTAGACCAAGCCCCCGACAAGATGGTCATCATTGGGGCTGGTTATATTGGACTGGAAACAGCCGCAATGATGAATGCCGCCGGTGTTGATGTAACGGTTATTCTGCGTTCCGACCGCGCTTTGCCAGCATTCAACCAGCGCTATAGCGATGCTTTAGTTAAAGCACTTGAAAAACAAGGGATTACATTCGTTAAGAATAGTCAGACCGAAAGTGTCGAACAAGTGACTTCTGGCTTTGCAGTCAAGACATCAACCGGTACCTATGAAGCCGATTACGTCATGGATGCTACCGGTCGAATTCCAAACACAGCTGACCTGGGCTTGGAAGACTTAGGAATTGAATTCGACAAGGCCGGTATTGTAGTCAACGAATACCTCCAAACAGCCGTTCCAAATATTTACGCTACTGGTGACGTGGTAAAAAAGAATCAGCCCAAGTTGACACCAACAGCAACTTTTGAATCCCAATATGTTGCCAAGCATCTCTTAGGTCAAGACGACCAAGCCATTAATTATCCAGCTGTTGGTACAACGGTCTTTACAACACCCCGTTTAGCCCAGACTGGCGTAACACTCGATGAAGCTGCCGCTCACCCTGACCAATATGATGTCGTTGAAAAGGACGTCATGGATGATTGGTACCGAATGGTCGACTATGAAAAGGAAGGCCACCTTTCATTGATTTATGACAAGGAAAAGCACTTAGTGGGTGCAATCGAAATTTCAGAACACGCAGAAGACATTATCAACGCTCTCTTGCCTGCCATTGAATTTGCCTATACGCCAGAACAACTGAGTCGCTTGGTTACAATTTTCCCAACCATCGGTTACTCTGCCATCGGCGACCTCCTTTAAATTAGAACTGCTTTTCAAGTCCTAAGGAAACACTCCTTGGGGCTTTTTTTAAAATAAATTTGTCGAAAGTCAACAGATAGTTTATACTTTCATTAGTCATTAATTGGTTCAGAGAAGCCAGATGATTAACTTACATTTAATTTTTAACACAATAAGACTATTCTCTGAACTTTTTTAGGGAATAGTCTTTTTTCTTGCTCATGAAGGAGAGTAACCATGGAAAAGCCACTAATGATTGCCTTGGACTTTGACGACTTAGCCGCCGTCACAGCCTTTTTAGATCACTTTCCGGATCCCAGCCAATTAACCGTCAAAGTCGGGATGGAGCTCTTCTACCAAGCTGGACCTGCCATTATTACTGATTTAAAAAAGCGCGGTTGCCAAATTTTCTTAGACTTGAAGCTTTTTGATATTCCCAATACCGTCCGCCAAGCTATGGCCCAAATCGGTCGTCTCGGTGTTGACTACGTCACCGTCCACTCGCTAGGCGGATCTTTAATGTTGCAAGCTGCCAAGGAAGGTCTGGAAATCGGGGCAGCAAAAACTAACGTCAACACGCCCGCCCTCCTGGCGGTAACAGAGCTAACTTCTATTTCCGACGAAGTTCTCAAAAACGAACAGCACGCAGCTCTATCAATGCAAGACCAGGTCTTGGCCTTAGCCCAAATGGCCGAGCAGGCCGGATGTGATGGTGTTATCTGTTCCGCCTTAGAGTTAACGACTCTAAACGCCCACTTACGACCCGATTTTCTCTTTGTTGTACCTGGCATTCGCATGCAAGCAGACCAAACCGGTGACCAAGTTCGGGTCGCCAGTCCCGACCAGGCAGCTGCAGATGGTGCCAAGGCAATCGTTGTTGGTCGGCCAATTACCAAGGCAAGTGACCCAGTTGCCGCCTGGCAGCGCTACCAGAGTGCTTGGCAAGGCTGACTTCGACCAATAAACACATTAAAAGTAACATGAAAGGTTTTATCCATGACAGTTTTAACAGAAACAATCCTCCAAGACTTAATCGATCACAAGATCGTCCAATTAAAGGTTGACGATACCTTTACCTTCGCCTCTGGCATCCAGTCGCCCATCTACACCGACCTGCGCCAAACAATTTCTTATCCCAAAACACGGCACGCCATTACCAGGGCATTAGCTGGATTAATTCAGGAACAGTACCCAGAAGTATCGGTGATTGCTGGTGTTGCCACCGCCGGCATCCCCCAAGCAGCCTTAGTTGCCGCCGAGTTGAATTTACCGATGGTTTACGTTCGTTCCAAGCCAAAAGACCATGGCACTGGCCGTCAGGTCGAGGGTGTCATCCAAGCAAATGACCAAGTTGTCTTGATTGATGACCTAATTTCAACCGGTGGGTCTGTTCTTGGGGCTGCAAATGCCGTCAAAAATGCAGGCTTCAACGTAGCCGGTGTCGTGTCAATTTTTTCATATGGTTTCCCAGATGCTGACAAGAACTTCCAAGAGGCTGGCTTTGATTTCGCCCCACTCTTAACTTATACCGGTCTCATTCAATTGCTAGCCGACCAACAAGTTATTAATGGCGAAGACCATGCCCGCCTAGCCAAGTGGCACCAGGACCCCTGGGCTTGGCCGTTAAAGTAAGGTTTTGATTGCGCGGTGGCTAAGATTTCATTACCACTAACATTTCCCCAAACAAGTCTTTCTTCAGCCACATGAAAAAAGGCGGTTGCTCGCGCAACCGCCTTTTTTACTGATTTTTATTCAATGCCTGAACCAGGTTCAATGACTTCTGGCAAAATCGTAACGGTTACAATACCGTTTTTTTCAGCAGAAAGGATCATTCCTTCTGATAGTTCACCAGCCATCTTTCGTGGTGCCATATTGGCCACGATTGCTACCGTCTTGCCTAACAAAACTTCAGGTTCCGGATACCATTGACGAATTCCCGACAAGATTTGCCGAGGCTTGTCAGAACCATCATCTAAAGTGAACTTAATCAGCTTCTTTGACTTTTCCACAAATTCAGCAGCAGTAATCTTAGCTGCTAAAATTTCGACTTTATCAAAGTCGTCGTACTCAATCAAATCCTTATGTTTTATTTCTTCGCTCACTTCTTGCTCCCTTGCGCCCTGCTTAGCTGCTTCCTTGACGGCCCGGCCTTTACCCTTAGTATCTTTTGAAACCAATGAGGCAATGTAGGCCACCTCTTCTTCCACATCCAAACGAGGGAAGATTGGCTCACCCTTGGCAACTACCCGCGTACCTGCAGGTACTTGATCGATTGCAAGACCAACTAATGAAACGCCCTTTTCGGGGTAGTCTAATCCAAGTTGGGCGAACATTTGTCGTGGCGCATCTGTCATGACCGGTTGCAGCATCACTGCAACAGCACGGAGTGCTCCAGCCAAGTGAGCCAAAACAGATTGCAAAGTTGCTTTCGCAGCTTCATCTTCCCCAGCCTTCTTGGCCAAAACCCAAGGTTCCGTTTCATCGATATACTTGTTGGCTCGACGAACAACACCCCAAACAGCTTCTAAGGCGTCCGCTGTATGAACAGAGGCCAAGTGCTGGTTATATTCTGTAATCTGCTTTTCAACAACCAAATCCAAGTCTTCATCAAAATCAGTCTTGCCGGTTGTAAATGCTGGAATGACGCCATCTTCATACTTATTAATCATGGCGACTGTTCGATTCAAGAGATTTCCCAAATCGTTGGCCAAATCAAAGTTCACGCGTGACACAAAGTCCTCCGGTGAAAAGACACCGTCATTGCCAAATGGCATTGAGCGCAACAAATAGTAACGAACAGCATCCAAGCCATAACGGGCCGTTAAATCTTCAGGGTAAATCACATTCCCCTTGGACTTAGACATCTTGCCATCCTTCATCACGAGCCAACCGTGACCAATGATTTCCTTTGGTAACTCCAAACCAAGGGCATGCAACATGATTGGCCAGTAAATAATATGGAAACGAACAATTTCCTTTCCGACTAATTGCACATTAGCTGGCCAAAACTTCTGCAAAAGTGAATCATCAGCTGAATCGTAACCCAAAGCAGTAATATAGTTAGCTAAGGCATCAATCCAAACATAAATGACGTGACGTTCATCGCCTGGGACAGGCACACCCCAGTTAGAAGAAGTCCGCGTCACGGCCAAGTCTTCCAAGCCCGGCAAAATGAAGTTTTGCAACATTTCATTCATTCGTGCATGTGGTTGGACGAAATCAGGATGTGACTGATAGTAATCAACCAACCAGTCAGCATACTTAGACATTTTGAAGAAGTATGATTCTTCTTGGATCTTTTCAACTTCATGACCAGAAGGCGCCTTACCACCAATCATCTTACCGTTTTCGTCACGGTACACCTCAGCCAATTGTGATTCCGTGAAATACTCTTCATCGGAAACAGAATACCAACCTTCATATTGCCCCTTGTAGATGTCACCTTGGTCCAATAATTGCTGGAAAATCTTCTGAACTGCTTTTTCGTGTCCTTCATCAGTCGTTCGAATAAACTTATCATATGAAATGCCCATCAATGACCACAGGTCCTTGATATCCTTAATCATCTTGTCCAAGTATTCAATTTCGCTTGTACCGGCTTCGTTCGCCTTCTTTTGAATCTTTTCACCGTGTTCATCGGTCCCAGTCAAAAAGAAGACGTCTTCATCCAAAAGACGATGGTAACGAGCAGCGGCATCCGCCAAAACTGTCGTATAAGTATTTCCCAGTTGTAACTTTCCTGATGGATAGTAAATTGGGGTTGTGATATAAAATGTTTTCTTGTCTGACATATGAGTCCTTTCTGGTCAAATGATGACCGATACCATGCTTTCATTATAGCAAAAGCCGGCTAGCCAAACTAGGTGGAAGAACCAGCATGTGAGCAGACTTTTCCAGTAAACCATTTTGGAAAAATCAGTCATAAAAGCCGAACAATCGCTTTTAACCGATTTTTTTTACAGTAAACCAATTTTTTCTTTTTTGGTGAAATCGGTTCAATTCTGTTGACAAACTTTTCTTGTCCCGTTACACTGATAAAAAGAAATCGGAGAAGATTAATGTTAGCTAAAAGTTTAACTAACAACCCAAACATGACTGTGGTAAAGTGTTATTTACCGCTTTTTTAGGGTGGGTTTATCTGATTTACAGACGTAAAAACCGCCCTTGGTGTACACTAGGGGCGGTTTTATTTTGCACTGTTTTACCTATTTTGAGGAGAAGAAGTAAGATGAATAAGAAAGTTTTGATTTTACTGGCCGGTCTGATCGTGGTCATCGGTGGCATCTTTGGTTTTGCCCAGCTAAATCAACCAAAAAAAGATGAGACCATCAAACAAGGAACCTTAACCGTTGGTCTCGAAGGAACCTACGCACCATTTTCTTACCATGATGATTCTGGTAAACTGGTTGGCTACGAAGTTGACATGGCCAAAGCCATTGGTAAAAAGTTAAACATGAAGGTCACTTTTGTTCAAACAAAGTGGGATTCTCTCATCGCCGGTCTTGGTTCAGACCGCTATGATGCCGTAATTAACAACATCGGCATTCGTCCCGACCGAGAAAAGAATTATCGAATGTCAGAGCCTTACCTTTACTCAAAGTCAGTCTTGATCAAGCGTACTGGTGAAACTGATTTGAACTCATTGGCTGACATCAAGGGTAAGACGATGGCCCAGTCATTGACATCAAACTATGGTCAAGTTGCCCAACAAAAAGGTGCCAACATCAAGGCCGTTGCCGGTATCGTTGAAGCCATGAACTTGATTACTACCAACCGTGCCGATGGCTCCTTGAATGACCAAGGTGCCTTTGCCGCTTGGAAGAAAGCTAATCCAGATGCTGATTTGACCACAGTTGATATCTCAAAGGATATTCAATCGGTACCAACCGGTGTTTTGATGAACAAGAAGAATGCCGCTTTGCAAAAAGACATGAACAAGGCCATTTCTGAGTTAAAGAAGGACGGTACCTTGACAAAGCTTTCTAAGAAATACTTTGGCATGGACTTGAGCCACGACTAATTAATAAAAGTAAAGAGGAACTCTTTCATGACAGATTTTATCGATTTGGCAATTAAATACTTGCCAAGACTGTTAGTGGCGGCTTTTCAATACACTCTGCCGTTGACGGCCATGTCCTTCTTCTTTGGAATAATCTTTGCCATCACCACCGCTTTGATTCGCGTTGCGAAAGCACCGCAAAACGAGTGGGCTGATGCCGCTTTGAAAATTTTAAAGGGTGTTGCCGCTACCTATGTCTGGTTTTTCCGGTCAACGCCAATGTTGGTACAATTGTTCATTGTTTTCTACGGTTTGCCTAACGCACACATTGCTCTGTTCCAATCAGCTTGGGTTTCAGCCATCACCGTCTTTTCTCTGAATACAGGGGCCTATGCTTCCGAATCGATTCGGGCAGCCATCTCATCTGTCTCAGAAGTTCAAAAACAGGCAGCAGAGTCTCTTGGGATGACAACCACACAGGTTTATCTCTACGTTGTTCTACCACAAGCGGCCCGCATTTCAATTCCACCTTTGTCGAACTCGCTAATTTCCCTGTTAAAAGACACGTCACTGGCTTCCGTCATTACGATTGTCGAGATGTTTTACCTTTCTCAACAAATTGCCGCCACAAACTATAAGGTCCTTTCGATGTATATCCTCGTAGCCATGGTCTATGCCCTCTTTACGTCGCTGCTTTCGATCGGCCAACACTACTTAGAAAAGTACACATCGAGGTTTGCCCAATGATTAAAGTTGAAAATTTAAGCAAAAAATACCCCGATAAAAATGCCCTGGATAACATTTCCGTTACCTTCCCGGCTGAGGAAACGACCGCCATTGTAGGTCCTTCTGGCTCAGGAAAATCAACTCTCTTGCACTCGCTCAATTTGCTTGAACGACCAACGAGCGGACGGTTGATTGTCGATGAGCTTGACCTAGATCTCAACAAAACGCTCACTCAGGTGCAGGTGCTTGATGTTCGAAAGCATTTCGGGATGGTCTTTCAAGAAAAAGCCCTCTTTACTCATTTAACTGTTCTCAAAAATTTAACTGAAGGACCCACTAAGGTTAAAAAAATCAGTCAAGAAAAAGCCTTAAAAAAAGCCCACGACCTGCTCAAGCAGTTTAATATGGAAGAGCTAGCTAATCGCTACCCCTATCAGCTATCCGGCGGCCAACAACAGCGGGTAGCCATTTTAAGAGCGCTAGCTATGGAACCCCAATATCTTCTCTTAGATGAACCCACTTCTGCTTTGGACCCCGAGTTAGAAGCCCAAGTCCTTCGTGTTCTACGCAAATTGGCTCAAAAAGAAACCTCCATGATTATCGTCACCCACAACATGGCTTTTGCACAGCAAGTAGCCGACAAAATTGTCTTTATCGACAACGGTCATGTTGGTTATGACGGCAAGACTGAAGACTTCTTCAATTCAAACGATCCACGGATCAAACAATTCTTAGGAGCAATGACTTTCTAATGACAAAAAAACGTGCTTATAGGCAGCGGCCCAACCGGCCCAAGCACTTTGGTTCGGCCGTCACAGCCTTAATTTTGGTTGTGGCGGCTTTGTCGTTCTTACCAGGTAAAAACGGCCATAACCAAGGTTACCAAAAAACAAACACAACGACTGCGAGCCAAAGCCTCAATCGCTCAAAAACTGCCCCGCGGCCGGCAGCCACAACCAATTCCGACCAAGACCTCTTAAAGATTAAATGGGACGGCACGCTCGACGGTGACATCGTCCACATTAACCAAAATCAAGCCACCTTTACCAGCCAGGAATTACAGCAGACTTTCCCAGCTCAAAGCGGCAACAAATTACGACCAACCAATGGTTTAGCCTTATCCGCCCTTGATTCTCTCGGTCGGTCCGGACAAGCAAACTTTGTGGCTACTAAAGCCAGCATGGATGCAGTCACTAAGCGGCCCGCCCGCATTCCCGAAAGTGTTCGCCCTTCTGGTTGGTATATCAACGATCATTTTACCGGAAGTTCCTGGGTTGGCGGCTACCATAAAAATCCACAGGTAAACCTTGGTGGCAGCAAACAAGCTCTTTGGAACAAGTCCCATATTGTTGGCTACCAATTCTTCGGGATGGCCACCATGGTGACCGAGAATATGACAACGGGAACCCGGGTAGAAAATGCCTATCCCGGACAGTTAGTCCCCGAAGATGATATTCGCAATGCCCTGAAAACAACCCCTAATATTAGCATTCGTGGCCAGGTCACACCACTTTATAACGGCACTGACCGCCTACCACAGGGTGTCCATTACATGGCAAAATCAGTAGAAGATAACGGTCAAACCCTAAATCTGAACTACTGGATTTTTAACGTCGAACCCGGCGTTACCATTAATTACCAAACTGGTGATGCCCAGGTTAATTGACCAATCATCGAATCACAACAAAAAGACCGCTCACCATGATGACATGGTCGCGGTCTTTTTCTTTGACAATTTAGATAAGAAAAAACAGCTAACAAAGTTAGCTGTTTGCTCTCATGAATGCCCTCGGTGGGAGTCGAACCCACACGGTGTTGCCACCACTGGATTTTGAGTCCAGCGCGTCTGCCAATTCCGCCACAAGGGCATTGCTGTATTTCACAACTATATTAGTATATCAACGGCAGATAAAACTGTCAACAAAAAAATATATTTTTATCATTTTTATTTGTGGTTTTTCTTGGCTGCGGCTTGCTCTTCAGCCACCGCTTCAGCGTGGCTCATTTCCCGCAAAACGTGGTCCACATGATGCTCGGCATTATTGAGCAAGGTTAAAATATGGGAATCATTCAGCTGATAGTAGACAGACCGTCCCACTTTTTCCACCGTGACAACCTGTGCCTCTCGAAGCATTTGTAGCTGATGGGAAACGGCAGACTGCTCCATCGAGAGCTGATCCACAATTTCAGAAACCGAACAAGGTTTCTCGCGCAATAGGGCTAGAATTGCTAAGCGCCTTTCCGACCCCAGCAATTTGAAAATTATACTTAATTCATGTTGGACATCTTTTTTCATATCCCTATTATAACAAGGAAAGTAAGTGTGTCACCGTTCCAGCATCAAATAAAATGTAAATCCCCAAAACTACATAGACCAGTAATTGCATAAAATCACCATAACGTTCGAAGAAATTTTGAACCTTTTGCACCTTTGCTAATCGGTAAGCCAGGAAAATGCAACTTGTCAAAATGACTGTAAACATTAAAAAGATAATCGGTAAGACTAACCAATTAGCTAATAAGAAATAAGGAATATAGAGCGCAAGGTTATCAGCACCACAGCCAGCAATCGTCATCCAAACCACTGTCAAAATAATTCGTTGATGCGGTGTTTCTTGAACCTTAGTAACAAAAGCCTCGCCCTCCTCTTCTTCCTCATCTGAGAAATAATTTTTCAAGCCAATCGCAATCGGCACCAGGCCTAAAAATCCTAAAAGCCATTCGGCCGGTATTTGCTTGAGTACACCACCAATTAACAAAGCGACTCCCACTAACAGAGCGTTCCCGAGATAGGCACCCAAAACAATTGGCCGGACCTGCGACTTCTGACGAAAAGTGGCAAATAGTAAAACTAAAATCACGAAATAATCTGATGTTGTTCCTAAATATGAAAAAAATCCTGTCATTAACGTTGCTATCATCAACTGCTCCTTTTATATGAATAAGTTTTCATTTTTAACCCATTCAGTATAACATGAAATTTTATTCATGTATAGAACATAAAAAAACTGATAACCATTGGCTACCAGTTTTTGGATAAAATTAATCCTTAACGATCAAAACAGAAATTTTAGCGTTACGGGCGATGTAAGCAGCCTGTGAACCGATTGATTCAAAGAAGCCTTCATGTGAGTGAGCCCCAACAACGATTAAATCAGCCCCAACCTGTGGTGCGATTTCATCGTTTAAAATTTCACCAGCCTTGATACCGTCGTCAAAGACAACTTTCACGTTTTTCAATCCTTGTGAAAGTGCATAATCACGGTACTTAACCAGATTGTTTTCCAATTCTTGACGCTTTTCTTTGATGAAGTCTAAGTGTAAAGCGGAAATCGTTGACAAGTCCCCCATTTCCAAAATTGTCGCAATAATTAATTGCGAATTATCTTCACGAGCTTGGTGAATTGCGTTTGACAAGGCGTGGTAGCCTTGCTCTGATTCATCAACACCAACAAGAATTGTCTTAAATTGCTTTGGTTCTACATCTAATTTTAATTCAGCCATTATTTGCCTCCAGTGAATGTTAGAACATCGTTACAACTTCGGTATCTTTACTGATTTATCCGAAATATTGTGGGAAGAATTGGTCAAGAACCAACCAAACATTAATGGCAGTCAAGACAGCAAAACAAATCCAACCAGTCCAAGTAATCCACTTACGGTTAGCATATTCGCCCATAATCTTCTTTGAAGAAGTAAAGTAGATTAATGGTGCCATTGAGAATGGCAAGGCAATTGACAAGAAGACCTGTGTGGCAGTAATCAGGTTATCCAACTGAGCTTCGTTACCACCGTAAATAATGGTAATCGCCAAAACCGGAACCAAGGCGATTCCACGGGTAATGACACGACGGAGCCACATTGGCACACGTAAGTGCAAGAAACCTTCCATGATAATTTCACCGGTCAAAGTACCAGTAATTGTTGAGTTTTGTCCGGAAGCCAACAAGGCCAGGGCAAACAACGTTGACAAGATTGGTGAGGCAATCGCACCGGCAATCTTTGTGTCACCCAAGGCATTATACATGGACTTAAATGAGTCCAATTCTTGAGCATGTCCGAAGAACAAGGCGGCACCAACAACCAAAAGCAAAGTGTTCACCACAAAGGCTAACGTCAATTGGATGTTTGAATCCCAAGTCATCAACCTGACAGCATCATGAACTTCTTCAGGGTTTTCATGATCAACCTTACGAGTTTGTGAAATTGATGAGTGCAAGTACAAGTTGTGTGGCATGACCGTGGCACCAATGATACCAGCGGTCAAGATCAAAGGACTCTGCAGTCCCTTCAGTGATTCAGGTGAAATCACCTTTGGTTGTGGCACATAGCCATAGAACAATGATGCCCAGTCAGGCTTTGACAAGATTGTCAGATAAATGAAAACAACCAGGATGGTCATAATCAAAGTCATCACAATCGCTTCTATCTTACGGAAACCGAACTTCATCAGCAACAACAGTAAGATAACATCAAGAGCCGTCAAGAACACCGTGATCAGAAGTGGCCAGCCAAAGAGCAAGTTCAAGGCAATGGCACCACCGACAACTTCGGCGATGTCCGTTGCAATCAAGGCTAACTCCGTCATCACCCAAAGTGAGTAACGGCCAAACTTGTTCGTTCGGTTACCAGTAGCCTGAGCCAAATCTTCTTGTTTCACAATACCTAACTTACCAGCCATGTATTGCAAAAGCATCGCAATCAGTGAAGAAATCAAAACAATTGACAGCAACAGGTAGTGGTAAGAAGCACCACCGGCTACTGACGTTACCCAATTACCTGGATCCATGTAACCCACGGCAACCAGGGCACCAGGGCCTGAGAATGCCAGCAAGCGCCGCCAAAAAGGGGCGCCCTTTGGCACTTCAATCGTGCCGTTTACTTCTTGCAAACTCTTATCGCCCGTGTGTTCGATAAGGGAATGGCTCTTCTTTACGGGATTATCCATAATATCTCTCCTTCGGAATTCTCCTTAGGGACAAAGCAATTAAATTCTCACTCGAAAAAACGACCAAAGTAAAAAAGCAGTCTTCCACCCTGATCTCATTGAAATTTAGGCAGACCGGTCAATCCACCATGTATTTTTTTCAAGTGCTAAATAATTTTCATAAAGGATTTCATTCAACTTGGTTGTTGAAAGCTTATGAAAGCTACTTAACTCAATGACTTCTTCCTAAGTCTATAGTAAGTATTACACCTGACAATTCTAAGGTCAAGTGATATTTTTGTAATGTTGCAAACCAATTGTAACATTTTCAGTCAAAAGACCGCTATACCAATCTTAAAGAATCATAAATGATTTAAATTTCACTTAATCTTTTTCTGATTTTCCCTGGTTTTTCACAATAAAAAAAGGAATTATTCTAAATTAAATTGAAATCATTGTCATTTTTCTTAAGCAAAAAACTGACCTACTTGTTCAAAAACAAGCCAAATATTGAGCACTGTTAGAACCATAAAGCAAATCCAGCCAACGATGGTCACACTTCTTTTGTTCACAAACTGTCCCATGATTTCCTTGGAGGAAGTAAAATAAAGCAACGGTGCCATCGAAAATGGTAGAACAACAGAAAGGAAAACTTGCGTACCAGTAATCAAAGCATCCAAATCACGTTCATTGCCGCCATACAAAACAGCAATGACAATCACTGGTATTAAAGCGACGCCACGGGTAATCACGCGCCGCAACCACATCGGAATCTGAAAGTGTAAGAAACCCTCCATAATAATTTCACCGGCCAAAGTCCCAGTAATAGTCGAGTTTTGCCCGGATGCCAATAGCGCCACTGCGAACAACGTTGAGAGCACTGGTGAGGCAATCGCACCAGCCATTTGCTGATTTTCTAAGGCCAAGTACATGCCTTTAAATGATGCCAATTGGTTGGCGTGGCCATAAAAAAGGGCCGCACCAACAATTAAGAGTAAGGCATTGACAATCAAGGCTATGGTCAGCTGGACGTTTGAATCCCAAGCCATCCACTTGATAGCCTCTTTAATTTCGGCAGGCTTTTCCTGATCAACTTGGCGGGTTTGAACAATCGATGAATGCAAGTAAAGGTTGTGCGGTGTGACCGTGGCACCAATAATGCCGGCCGTTAAAAACAGCGGACTCGATAATCCATGAATTGCCCGGGTTGAAACCACTTCTTTTTGTGGTAATAATCCGCCAAATACACCTGCCAAATCAGGTTTTGCTAAGAAAACCAAGTATAGGCAAACAAATAAAATTGTTAAAATCAGGGTCATGACAATCGCTTCAATTTTACGAAAGCCGAACTTCATCAGCCCTAGCAATAAGATGACATCAAAGGCCGTCATGACAACGGTCAGCAAGAGCGGCCAGCCAAAGAGCAGGTTAAGGGCGATTGCCCCACCGACCACTTCGGCAATATCAGTTGCAATCAAGGCCAGTTCCGTGATCAACCAGAGAAAATACCGTGTCGCTTTCTTCGTTCTTTTAGCCGTTGCCTGGGCTAAGTCTTCTTGGGTTACGATCCCTAGTTTACCAGCCAAATACTGTAACAGCATACCAATAGCAGCCGATAGCATCACAACCGACATCAAGAGATAGTGGTAGGATGCCCCTCCCTGAACGGATGTCACCCAATTGCCAGGGTCCATATAGCCGACAGCGATTAATGCGCCCGGCCCTGAAAATGCAAGGAGGCGGCGCCAGAATGAACCAGACTTCGGGACGACGATTGTCCCGTT
Organism: Fructobacillus sp. ESL1096; assembly: GCF_058511985.1. Lineage (NCBI taxonomy): Bacteria > Bacillati > Bacillota > Bacilli > Lactobacillales > Lactobacillaceae > Fructobacillus > Fructobacillus sp. ESL1096. The sequence goes on along the minus strand of NZ_CP196400.1, from coordinate 795,529 downwards.
GACCTGTGCCAGGCTTTTATTCTGAGTGCCGCCTTGCGTGAGCAATGCGCCATGTGGCTGATTATCAGTGGTTTGTTGTACCATCATGATCATGATTCTCCTTTGGAAAATTAGATTCCTCAGGAAGTCATCAAACGAATTAAATTGTCTTGAAAATCATCATTTTTTCAGTACCACTAAAAATGCCAAAAAAGACCAGCAATTTTGTGGCCGAAAAGGATGCAAGTGCTAAATAATTTTCATAACGTCCGCCAAGTACAAGCTTGAAGTCTTATGAAAGCTAGTTAACCCGATTGGTCTTCCTGAGTTCTCGTTCATCATACACTGGTGAGGGCTCAGGTCAAGGACAAACTAATTTTTATGCCCAGTAGTCATGAAAACTGCAAAAGAAAAACGCCATGACAACAGTCATCTTAGCGCTTTATCTCTTTTATTAAATTTCACCTTGAAATTAACTTTTGCTGGCCATTTTTACTGGCAAGACTTTAAATCGTATTACAATTTTCTTGATGTTCGGCTGCTTCTAACTGAATCGTGACATGTTGGATGGCAAAATCTGTTTTCAAATCATCCTCAATTTGAGTTAAAAATTCCTGACCGTGGTCCTGATCAAAAACATTATCAGCGACGGATAAATGCACTGTTAACGCCGTTTCAGTAGTCGAAAGTGGCCAGATATGCAAGTCATGCATCGCCAACACTCCCGCTTGGCTGACCAAATACTGACTGATGGCAAACTCATCAACCGCCTCCGGTACGGCATTAATCGCTAGATTGACAGTTTCGCGCATCACTGGCCAAGCAGAAGCCAAGATAATCACGCCAATCATCAGCGATACAATTGGGTCAATCATCTGCCAACCAGTCAAATCAATCAACCAACCTGCTACAATGACGCCAAGCGAAACCCCAGCATCCGAAAGCAAGTGTAGATAGGCCGTTTTCGCATTTAAATCCTGACCATGCTGGTGACCATGTTCATCAGGTGTATTCGAAACCTTAAACAAAAGAGCTGTTGCTAGATTGACCACAATTCCGATTGCTGCCACAATGGTGATAATTGTCCCGTTTGTGTGAACTTGTCCTGGCGCAATTAAGTCACGAACCCCTTCGATAAAAATCGTTCCAACCGCAAAGAGCAACAAAATCATATTAAAAATTGAAGCTAAAATCGATACGTTATGCCAACCATAAGTCTTCTTTCTAGTCGCCTTGATCGCAAACACGAGAACGGCTAACCAAGCAATGACAAGTGCCAACACATCAGACAGATTATGAAAAGCGTCTGCAAACAAGGCTGTTGAATGAGCAACTTTGGCAAAGACTAATTCACTTAAAACAAAAACTAGATTAACGGTAATCCCGATAATATAAGGCTTTTGCGATAGCTGTTGCGGTGTGGCATGCCCATGATTATGTGCCTGTATTTTCTGTTGACTCGGTGTTCTTGGTGCATGAACAGCGGCATTCTGCCGGTTGTCGCCTTGATCATTCGTCATAAAACTTCCTCCTGAAAAACATATTAATCTTTTTTCATATAAATTACAAACAAAAAACCTCCGTCTTGTAGACAAAGGTTTAAAATAACTGATTTACTTTCATTTGGATGTGGTCTTGACGACCAGTTCCTCAAAAAACTGACCTGCATCCCCCGCAATTTGTTCAACTTGACCCGGTACCGGGATGGCGGTTAGATTAACCGCCATTAATTTTGCGGTTGGCTTAGCGTAGGCCAAAAGCCCCGCGAAGGGATAAACGCGAAAGGACGTCCCAACAACCACAACCAAATCAGCCTGCTGTACCCAAGAAATCGCTTCTTGAATGTACTTTGGTTGCTCTCCATAAAAAGTAATATCCGGTCTAATTTTTGCATGATCAGATAGCCGATACAAACTCTTTTGATATTCGGCTAATGTCACCTTGGCGCCATCTTTGGGAACATACAAGTTGTAGAGTGAGCCATGAAATCGAATCAGACGGTCTTGCTTGACGCCGGCAGCAACATCCAAATCATCAATATTTTGAGTGATAATTCGGCCACGGCCCGCTTGAGTAAAGGCTGCCATCTTTTCATGAATGACATTTGGCTTAGCAGCTGGAAAATAAAGATTTTCCTGCATAAACTGGTACTGAATTTCTGGAATTTCAGCAAAAGCTTGGTCGGACAAAAGATATTCCGGCGCAAGGTCAAGTCCTTGATAAACGCCATTTTTTGATCGATAATCCGGAATACCAGAAAGAGTCGAAACCCCCGCTCCGGTCATAAAAACAATCGATTTTGCTTGATCAAAGTTTTCTTGAACTGCTGGGCTAACAAGCATTGTCTTCCCCTCTTTCAATCACAATGTTACTGACGCAAAATATATGGCAAGGCCAATTTTGTTAACAACTCCTTAACAGATGTTTGGTATAGTTCAGTAAAAAATTTCGGCCGATCAGCCTCATTCTTTGGGGGTGTCACCACAAAAGTATTTTGATGGTCTTGCTTACCAACGCCAACAAAAGCGGTTTCCTTCGTTTGGAAATCAGTCATTTCAGAATGGAAAACTTCATAAAGGTTGGCAACCGGTCCATCCAACTGCCGTTGCGACAAAACTGGTGTCAAAGTCACGTATTGGTTGGCGTTAACCGTTGGCAACTCGAATTCGGTCAAGCTTTCATCTAATCCCGCAAACAAGCGCAACATCTGCTTACGGATTTGTCGAGCATCCTTCAAATTAGCCGCCAAAATTGGCGCAGCTAATTTTTCAGCCTGTACAGTCGCCCGCGGATAGTCCTCTTTTAATGTCGCCAGCGCGTCCGCTACCAATGGAGACAAGCCGACCCTATCAGCTGCCGCCAAAAAGATTTGTGCGTCCAAAACTGTTAGCAAGCGGAAAAGGTCCTCACCATCGACCTTAGCTGTTTCGACCGACAATTCATCTTGAACACCGGCCAGGAAAGCGCCGACAGTCTCAGCGGTCAAGAAGCCTTGCTTTGCTAACTCTTGATAAGTGATGGCATGCAGAACAGTCCGATGCAAACGGGTTGCAATCGTGATTAACTGTTGGTCAAGGTCCTCATCGTTAAAGGTCAAAGCAAAATAAATTTGTGGCGTAATCCCATTCAAGGTCAAAACTAACTGCAAAAGTTCATTACCTAAGACAAAATCAGCTTCCGTTTGGTCGGGTACTTCAATCAACAGGCGGTCTGCCAAAGCAGACTGTTCGGCACGGTCAATACGAAGCATCCCATCCTGTTTCTGCCCAACTCGGGTCATCACGGTACCAGGATAGATCTGATTGGCCTGCTCTAAGAGCTCATTTAACTTCGGATTCATGGTGACGCAGTTCTCCTAATAATTTTTTTGCATTTTCTTCGTTAATTACTGATGCCTTGGCTAATTTTTTAGCCAATGGCACAATTTCTTCTTTCGTTGCCCCAACTGAAATGGCCAGTAAACGGGCTTGCATGCGCATGTGCCCGGCTTGAATGCCTTCGCCTGCAATTGCCTTTAAGGCAGCCAGGTTCGAGCTAAGGCCAACAGACAAAACGATTTTTTTCATTTCATCTAATGTTGGGTTGCCCAACAAGGCCAAATTATCCTGTGCTTTGGTCAGACCGGCAATGGCGCCACCAACAAGACCAAGATTCAATGGCAGAGAAAACTCCCCCTCTAAAAATTCGTGGTCAGCGCTCACTCGCCAGTTAGTGAGCGCCTGATACTGTCCTGTCCGGCTAGCATAGGCATGTCCTGCGGCTTCAACCGCGCGCCAATCGTTTCCCAATGCCAAAACAACGGCAGATAGACCGTTAAAAATGCCCTTATTTTCAGTTACAGCCCTGTCCGGGTCAACCTTGGCAAAATCAGCTAAGTCAACAATTCGCTGGGCAGCAGCAATGCCTCCCAAGGCTGTGACTGGCACACGGCCAGTAACACTGACCACGCTTTGGTGACCCGCATTGGTCAAAATTGCTCCTAAAATTTGTTCATCAAAGGGCGCAAAAATTGCCCGAATACTCTCCAAGATGGTATTAACGGCATTTGCCCCCATTGACTGGCTAGTATCAACTAGAATATCCAGGCTTGCCCGGTGACCACTAACATGACGGAGGTTAATGTTCCTTAAACCACCACCACGACGATAAAGGCTTGGTTTTGCCTCTTCAGCCGCTTGAAAAATTTCGTATTTGTTGGCCGTTACAAAAGACTGCAGCTGCTCAAAATCAATGTTTTCAAAGAGAATTTGCCCGCCCAGGATTGCCTGGCTAGTACCAGCACTTTTAAAGCCACCGCCCATTTTAAACAGGCGGGCACCGTTATTCGCCGCTGCAATGACAGAGGGCTCTTCAGTGACCATTGGTACTTGATAAAACTGGTTATCCAAAACTAAATGCCTGACCATTCCCTCTGGCAAGGAAAAATCAGTCAAATAATTCTCAACTAAATCCTGGTGTGCAACTTCTTGGTCTTTTACGAACCGCGCCATCATTTCTTCTGGCAAGTTCAATAAGTCGAGTCGTTCTTCTGGCGTTAATTCGTAAAATTTTTTAGTCATCGATTTCTTCTTTTTCCTCAAACAGGCTTTCAATTAGTCCTTCGCGAACACCAGATTCTGAAAAGATTACCTGGGGTGCATTTAAAACACTAATTAAGTTCAATACTGGCAACAGGCCCGATATGATGATATCGGCCCGATTTTTCTCTAATCCGGCAAGATGTTCCCGATCAGCTCGAGACATCTGAGCAATCTGATGAAAAATTTTGCCAACCTGGTTGGCTGGCATCATAAAACCGTGGAGGGCCTTTGGATGATACACCAATTCTTTTTGTTCGGCCATTTTTGCTAAGGATCGATTTGCTCCACCTAAAAGAATAACCGGTAGGTTTTGACAATCATCGAGAAAATCCAACTGGCGATAAGCGGCCTGAATATCCGTGTTCGCCTGTTCAATATTAGCTTCATCAATCCTGTCAGCCAAATGATAGCGCTCCGAAAGGTTAACCGCGCCAAAGGGAACCGATACCTCAGCTAACGCCTGGCCATTTTTAAAGGGGATTAATTCGACAGATGCACCACCAGTGTCTAAAATGACACCATTGAGCACATCCGGCAACGCCTCTCGAACACCGAGAAAATCGTAGTGAGCCTCTTCTTGACCAGTCAAGACTCGGAAGCTAATTTCTGCTTCGTCTCTGACCCGCTCCAAAAATTCTGCTTGATTCTTAGCAGAACGGACGGCCGCCGTTGTGATGGCGTAAACCTCACTAACTTGATAATCTTCAATTTTTTGCCGATACTTCTGCAAAACCTTAATGGTCCGAGCCATTGGTTCTTCTTGCAAAATCAGATTCCGCCCCATGTTTTGCGAAAGTCTTGTATCTTCCTTTACGCGCAAAATCTCCGTGTAGCTTTCATTTGAATGTAATTGTTCAATCACTAACCGCGTCGAATTACTGCCCAAGTCGATAATGGCAATTTTTCTATCTTGCATATCAGACCCCAATCGTTTGATTATTACTCAGTATAACACGAATAATCGTCAAGAAAAAAGCCAGCCGAGGCGTTTTTATCGCCACGAGCTGACTGTTTGATTCAAAGATTTATTGAACTAATTTCTCATTAATTTGTGCTAAAGCATAGGCCGCCGAACGCAACTGATCAGATGGCACATCACTAGCAAACTGAGAACCAGTTTCCTTAGCTTTCAAACCAAGCTGAGACCTTAAGAGGTTTGTTATCCGTTGTTTCTCGGAGGTTGGCACCATCTGGTAAGAAACACCTTCGTACATCACGCCCTGACCTTGCAAATGATCAGAAACTTGGTTTTCGACAGCACCACGATACTTCTGGGCAATTTTAACAATGTCGTTAAAGGACAAATCCGTCTGAGCATTCTTTGAAATTGCCTTGACGAAACTTGGATCAATCAACGTCTTAATGTTAACTGCCTTCTTAAGCATTGCTTCCAATACCAAGCGCTGGCGTTGTTGACGACCATAATCACCTTGTGGGTCATCATAGCGCATCCGTGAAAAGGCCAATGCAGCATCACCATCCATTACTGTCTTACTTGCTGACCAAGTCACACCGTTATCCGTTGACTTTTCATAAGAAGTCGAACCTTTGTGGAAGCGATACAAATCTGGGCCATAATCATGAGCCGTTGCTTGACTATATTGGAAGGAGAGTGGTGATTTAACTGAAACACCGCCAACCTTCTTAACTAAGGTTTCTAAGCCCTTCATATTAACTAGCGCATAAGTATCAATTGGCACATTCAAGTAATTTTGCACAGCCTTCATGGAAGCACCAACCCCATCCAAACTATAGGCGGCATTTAACTTCTGTGGGAAGGTATCCTCATCACCAGGAATAGCCGTCATAATATCACGTGGAATCGAGACCATTGTGACCTTATTTTGCGTTGGATTAACGGTAGCAACCATCATTGAATCACTTAAACCAGTCCGATCACGATCAAGTTCGCCAGTATCAGTTCCCAAAATCAAAATTGAGAATGACTTACCTTGGGCAATCAAACTTGAGACATTGCGGGTCTTTGAAATTTTAGCCGATTTTTGTATTGAATCAATGGAACCTTTATATTCGCTATAGAGGTAAGCACCCCAACCGATTACACCAACCACAATGGCAAGCAGGATATATAAAATCCAACGTTTCACACGACTCTTCTTTTTCTTTGTTTGACGGACTTCATCAAACCGTCTTTGCCGTGAAAATTCATTATTATTTTGATCTGCCATAAGAACTTCGACACTCCATTTTTTCGCCGTATTTGCGCGCTTCCTGACTGCGCCCTCATGTTTTCTTATCTTACCACAAATGTAGTTGAATCAATAAAATATGGAGCTATTTGTCTACTTACTAACCATATTTAACTTTTTCTTAAACAAAAAAACACCTACATACTAATGTAAGTGTTTTAGTTTAAATTAAGATTAATCGATTAAGATTAGCCAGCGATACCAACGATAGTACCGTCAACGATGCCAAATCCAACCTTTGTGAAGCTGGCGTTCATCAACCAGTTACGGTGAGCTGGTGCAGCAATCATACCAGTTTCGTTGTACCATGCATCAACAACTTGGCTTGGAGCCCAGTCGATAGCAACAACTTCAGGTCCTGCAACTTGTTGCATGTGACCAGTTGGCAAGCCACCATTTGCAACGGCATTTTCAGCACGTGATTGTGCACGAGCAGCCAATGAAGCATCGTATGATACAGGTGCCAAACCAGCAGCTGCACGCTTAGCGTTCATAGCGTTGATGATTGTCTGAACTGAACCATTGGCACCAGCTGAGTAAGTGCTGTAATCAGTTGATGAAGTAGTGGTAGCAGCTTGTGCCTGAGTGTTTGTAGTTGTAGTAGCTTGTGTCTGAGTAGTTGCTACAGAAGCAGTAGCAGTAGCAGCAGCAGTTGTGTTGTCAGCTGCGGCTGCGGCTGTTCCATCAGTCTTGATAACGTCACCAACAAAAATCAAGTTAACGTTTTGAATGTTGTTCTTAGCAGCCAAGTCATCAACAGTCGTGTTGTTGTTGGCAGCGATTTGTGACAAGGTATCCCCTGCCTTAACAGTAATATCGTTGGCTGAAGCAACTGCTCCGGCACCTGCAAACGCAGCTGCACCAGCCACCGTCGCTAAAATAGTTTTGGTAATAGTATTCTTCATGAGAGACATCTCCATTTTTTTCTGCTTATGTTTGATTAGTAAGTGCTTAACTTATGCTTAATCTATATATTCATTTTAGACACTGGTTATTGCCAGTCTCTTTCTATAATGTTACACAGGTATTACATTTAACTCTTTTAAATTACAAAGAACCTTGGTAGAGCAACGATCCGTAGGTAAAACCTGCTCCAAAGCCAGTCAGCAAAACCTTTTTCTTTTCTAAATCCGTACTTTCTCGTAATTGGTCAAAGGCCATCGCAATCCCTGCCGAAGACGAATTACCATACTGTTGAACGTTCGTAATAAACTTTGCCATTGGTTGGCCCAAAGTTTCAGCCACTTTTTCAATCATTCGTAGGTTGGCTTGGTGCAAAATCACGTAGTCAACATCATCTATCGTTAATCCTTGATTAGCTAAAAACTTTTCAATATGGTTGGGGATCAAAGTCGTTACTTCTTGATAAACCATCCGTCCTTCCTGGAAAAAGGCATCAATCTTTGGATAATTATCGGCACTCAAAGATGTTAATGGTTCAATCCGACCGGAATGAACCACATCTGCATCCCCTATCGTGTGCAAATCAGTGGCCAAAACTTCACCCTGTTCGCTCGGAGCTAACAAAACAGCTCCAGCACCATCACCAAAAAAAACAGTACTCGTTCGATCACGAAAATCCATCATCTTCGAATTAACTTCGGCAGCAATCACCAAGCCATATCGATACTGTCCGGCCTTCATAAAGTTATCGGCCGTCGTCAAGCCAAACACAAAGCCGGCACAAGCAGTAGATAAATCAAAACCAAAGGCTTTTTTTGCTCCTAAATTGCGTTGCACCAAAGCAGCCGTTGAAGGTGCCAGACCATCCGGGGTAAAAGTGGTCACAATGATAAAATCAACTTCTTCTGCTGAAACGCCAGCCTCATCCAAGGCCCGTTGAGCTGCCTGCGTTGCTAAATCGGATGTGTTCTCACCTTGCAAAGAGACATGGCGTTTCTGTATTCCGGTGTGACTGACAATCCATTCGTCCGAAGTATCAATCACTTTCGCCAAGTCGTCGTTTGTCACAACATCTTTTGGCACGTAGTGACCACTGGCAATTATTTTACTTCCAAACATATTATTACCTATATAAATAAAACCAATCCATCTTAGAACTTTGTCAATAATGTGTAAATTGTCTTACTAATTTACACGGCTCATATTAACCTAACATAAAAACCCCACCAAAGGTGAGGATTTTTATTACTATTCGGTTATTTTACCCTTGTGCTTGTAAGTCAGCAATGCGCTTTTGAGTCGAAGCAAGCTTTTCTTGCCAGTCAGCAAGCTTCTCACGTTCAGCCGCAACAACCTTTTCGGGTGCCGAGTTGACAAACTTTTCGTTTGAAAGCTTACCATTGGCTCGAGTAACTTCCTTTTGAAACTTATCAGCTTCACCTTTTAGGCGGCTGATTTCCGCTTCAATATCGATCAAGCCGGCCAATGGAACATAAACTTCTGCACCAGTGATAACCTGTGACATTGCCAATTGTGGTACGGTCACATCGGTATCAATCGTCAATGATTCTGGCTTCACAAAGCGATCGATATAGTCAGCATTTTCATTAAAAATTGACTTCAATGCCGGATCGGTCACCTTGATCATCACGGTGATTGGCTTTGACATTGGCGCCTTTGCTTCGGCACGAATGTTTCGGACGGCCACGATTAGATCTTGCAAGGATTTGAAAGAAGCCGCTGCTGCAGGATTTGCCAAAGATTCTTGATAAACAGGGTAGGCTTGAATACCGAGGTGTTCATCCTTCCCCTTTTGCTGTGGCATTTCTTGCCAAATAGCTTCAGCAACAAAGGGCATAATTGGTTGGAGCAAGCGCAACGTTTGATCCAAGACGTAAGCCAAGGTTTGTTGAACGGCCGTTTTATCCCCGTCACCATTCAATGATTCCTTGGTCATTTCAACGTACCAATCAGCCAAATCAGACCAGATGAAGTTGTACAAATCGCGGCCAGCTTCACCAAACTCAAACTTTTCAAAGTTTTCTGAAACCTCTTTAATTGTTTTGTTCAAGCGATCCAAAATCCACTGGTCGGCCAACGTTTGTTGATCTTTTGCTGGCACTTCAGCCTTCGTATCATCATCCAGGTTCATGATGACATAGCGGGCAACGTTCCAGATTTTGTTAATGAAGTTCCAAGCCGCATCCATCTTTTCATAAGTAAAGCGGACATCTTGGCCAGGTGTTGAACCAGTTGCCAAGAACCACCGTAGGGCATCGGCACCATACTTTTCAATCACGTCCATTGGATCAACACCGTTCCCCAATGACTTTGACATCTTGCGGCCTTCCCCATCACGAATCAAGCCGTGAATCAAGACGTTCTTAAATGGGCGTTCTCCAGTAAATTCTTTTCCTTGGAACATCATTCGGGCAACCCAGAAGAAGATAATATCATAACCGGTTACCAAGGTATTTGTTGGGTAATACTTAGCATAATCGCCATCTAAGTCGTTTGGCCAGCCCATCGTTGAAAATGGCCAAAGGGCTGAAGAGAACCAAGTATCCAAGACATCTGGGTCACGCTCCCAGTCATCATCAGGTGCCTCTGTTCCAACGTAAATTTCTTCCTGGTCTGTTCCTTTGTTCTTGTACCAGGCCGGAATCTGGTGTCCCCACCAGAGTTGCCGAGAAATCACCCAGTCGCGAATATTTTCCATCCAACGGGTAAAGGTGTCTTCAAAGCGTCCAGGAACAAAGTTCACCTTTTCATCAGCATTTTCTTGCATGGCCAAAATTTGCTGAGCCAATGGCTCCATTTTAACGAACCACTGTGTTGAAAGTCGTGATTCAATTTGAACACCCGTCCGTTCAGAATGTCCAACTGAGTGAACCAGGGGTTCTACTTCAAGCATGAACCCTTGTTCTTGCAAATCGGCAACCATGGCCTTGCGACCTTCGAAACGATCAAGACCAACGTACTTGCCAGCATTTTCATTCAAATGGGCATCTTCTGTCATGGTATTGATTCGTTCCAAATCATGCCGGTTGCCGACTTGAAAATCGTTTGGATCATGGGCTGGCGTAATCTTAACCATTCCAGTTCCAAAGTCTTTTTCAACATATTCATCGGCGATGATTGGAATTTCGCGATTGACAAGAGGAACCTTAACCGTCTTACCAATCAAGTCCTGATAACGTTCATCAGAAGGATGAACCGCAACCGCAACATCACCAAACATTGTTTCTGGACGAGTTGTCGCAATTTCAATGTAGTCCTTACCATTCAAGGTCGTACCATCTGTAAATGGATACTTCACATGGTAGAAGGCCCCTTCATCATCTTGATAAATGACTTCAATATCAGACAAAGCCGTTCGAGCCTGTGGATCCCAGTTAATAATGTATTCGCCACGATAAATCAGGCCCTTATTATACAAATCGATAAAGACCTTGTTAACCGCCTGGTTTAACCCTTCATCTAATGTAAACCGTTCGCGGCTGTAATCCAATGACAAGCCCATCTTGCCCCATTGCTGTTTAATGGTTGAAGCATATTCATTTTTCCAGTCCCACACTTGTTCGACAAATTTTTCCCGACCCAAATCATAGCGTGACACACCTTGTTCGCGCAAACGTTGTTCAACCTTAGCTTGGGTAGCGATACCAGCGTGATCCATTCCTGGTAGCCACAAAGTATCAAAGCCTTGCATCCGCTTTTGCCGGATTAACATATCCTGCAAAGTTGTATCCCAGGCATGACCAAGGTGCAACTTACCAGTGACGTTTGGTGGTGGAATCACCACTGAATATGGTTCTGGCTCTTGGCTCTGAATGGCTTGATTTGCTTCCGGTGCAAACAAATCATTATCCAGCCAGTCTTGGTAACGCCCAGCCTCAACGGCTGTTGGATCGTACTTGGTTGACATTTCAACTTCACGCATAGCAAATCTCCTTTAATAGTCATGTGGCCTGTGGTCCGAAAATAAAAAACGCCCTAATCTTTCGATTAGGACGCTTACACGTGGTACCACCTAAATTGCTATCCACAATTTGATAGCCACTCATTCATTAACATTTTTAAGGCCAAAGCAACCTTCCACATTAACAGTCCCAGTTTTCACCACCCACTAGGTCTCTCATAGCTGCGCTTGTGTACTCCTCATTAGCTTTTCTAAGTGTACAAAGGACCATGAAAATAGTCAAGCTAATTTTATACTAAAAAACCTGGGCGAACGTCCAGGTTCAAAATTTTAGTGACTTGTTTGTGTCGTATTTTGGTTAGTGTCAGTACTGGTGTTTTGATTTGTTTGTGTCGTATTTTGGTTATTCGGGGTTGATGTCGAATTTTGTCCAGGTGTATTAGATCCCGCAGTATTATTCGTCGTACTTGAAGGCGTTGACGTATTGCTAGAATTAGATGATGAACCACTAGAATCGTCATTTTGCTTCTGAAGTGTTGAAGAAGATTGTGCTGCTGCAGCAGCAGCGGATTGTGCGGCTGCATTCGAGGCTGCAATGTTATTACTTGAGCTTGAAGACATTGCCGTATCGTCAGAATCCGATGATGACGAATCATCAAAGTCATACGTTTTCTTCTTAGACGATGAGTATGAAATATCTGGTGTTGGTGTGTCGCTTGATTTCTTAGATGAGGCTGAGCCAATCATGTAAAAAGCCACCCCTCCAACAATCAAAACGAGAATTAACCAAAACCACCATTGCTTATAAAATCGACGCTTACGGCCATCCGTCTTCCGCCGTTGAGAACGAGATAACATAAATAAAACCTTCCTTTGCCAGTAACCATTTTTCGTAAAATCCGCTTTTTTTATCTAAACACTTTTGGATTAAATCGAAATATAACAGCTGAAATGATTCACCTGTCCTTGGTTATTCTGTACTTGACATTGCTTCTAAAGCATCAAACAAATGTCTGCCATTTGTCTGAAAATTTCTGGCTAGCTAAACTAGCTTCACTCTCTTATTCTAGCAGGCTTTGGTGAAAAGAGCCAATTTTCAGCAAAAGAAAAAGCACCCTTCCGGGTGCTCTTGAAACAAAATTTTACCAAACAAAGAGTCCAACCATTGCCGCTGAGAAGAGTGAAACTAAAATTCCAGACAACAACAGGTAAAGAACATTTTTAGCAATCACTTCGTTCTTTTCTTTGTTAACCAAGCCCTTGAAGGCCCCGATAATCATACCGATAGTTGACAAGTTGGCAAATGACGTTAAGAAAACCGTCAACACTGCCTTATAGTGCGGTGCATAATGAGCAATCTCACCAGTTACCTTACCCATGACAACGAATTCATTGGTAACCAATTTCGTTCCCATGAATTGTGCCAAATCGAAGGCTGTCTGGTTGCTAAAGCCCATTAACCAAGCAAATGGGAACATGACAATTCCCAAGATGTGCTCCAGCGACAACCATGGGTTTACCCAAGCCAAAATCTTGTCAACAAGGGCCGCCAAGGCAACAAAGGCAATAACGTTAGCAGCGATAATCAAGATCAACTTACCGGCGCCCAAAATTGAATCACCCAAGAATGAGAAGAACGGTTCGCGTGCCGGCTTTTCAGCCTTTTCAATTTCTTCTTGTGCTAATTCTTGTGAACCAGATTCAGCGGTTTCAGCTGCAGGGGCCGCTGCTTCAATCGTTGCAATCGTATCTTCTGCTTCTGTTACTTCAACAGGATTCAAAATTGACGTTACAATCAAAGCGTTTAAGACATTGATTGGCACAGCAGTCAAAATATACTGTGCAGGCATCATTTGCATATAAGAACCAAGGATTGAAGCCGTCACACAAGACATGGACATCATGGCCAACGTTAAGTTACGAGAAGCCTTCATCTGGTTCAATTGGATACCAGAAACCGCGAGCGCTTCCGTGTTTCCCAAAAACATCATTTCAACTGAGAAAAATGATTCGAACTTAGGCTGCCCAGAAAGCTTTGACAAACCGCGGCCAACCCATTTGATAATAAATGGCAAAACCCCGACATAAGTCAAAATGTCGAACAATGGCACAACCAAGAGAATTGGCAACAACGCCGAAACAACGAAGTTTGCTGGCAATGCCATTCCAGTTGGTTTCAAAGCGAAGTCAATTCCGGCACTGGCAGCAGAAATCAAACTGTCAAAGCCAGAAGCAGCTCCCTTGACGATGGTCCGGCCCAATGGAAAACCTGTCAAAAGCCAAGCTAACACCAAGTTGGTGACAACCATGATTGAAACCGACTTCCAATTAATAGCGGACCGGTTTTTTGATAACAAGACGGCCAAGGCGATAAACACCAAAAGACCGATGATGTTGATGAACAAATACATGATGTGATACTCCCTTAAATTTAAAAATCACGGTTTCTTCAAACATACCAATTATAGCACGCAAAACACATCTCCGCCCCGTCCTATAGCGGTTTAATCTTCATTTAAACCGAACGTTTTCACTAAATCAGTCGGTACGTTCGCTTTTTTCAGGAGTATACTGGGGTGGTTACAAATCGGTGCGTTGCTTCCGTCACGGCACCTAAAAAACAACAAGGAGAAAACAATGATGGAGAATGTAGAGAACAACGTGAGCTTCTGGCACATTTTTAAGGAAACAATGTCACCCAGACGGATCACACAAGATTTGCTCAACCTCAGTAAGATGACAAAAGTGCTCTTATTATTAATGGTTGTTGCTCAAGTTACCACCTTTTTAATTGGTGGAAGTTTTAATAAAATGGCCTGGTTGACTGTCTCAACCGGAGTTAGTTCACTAATCAACCTGGCCTTAGTCGATCAAGGAAAACAAAGCAATTACTTCTGGGGATTAATCGGTACAGCAACATGGATGATTGTCGCCCTTTTTTCAAGAACTTATGGTGATTTTACCTCTCAGGGATTCGCATTTATCATGCAGTTCATCGGTATTGCGGCCTGGGCTCGTTATCGCGGCGGTGCCGAAAAGGAACTTCCTTCCCGTCAATTAACATTGCATACCGCCCTGATCACAACTTTAATCACACTTGCTTCCTATATCACGGTCGTTACTTTTTCCAAGCATTTTAATGGCCTGCAAGTTTACCTGGATTCTGCCGTCCTCCCATTAAACATTGTTGGTCAGATTCTCATGACTTACGGGTTCCGATCGCAGTGGATTGCCTGGTTGGTCTCTGACATTATTCAAGTCGTTGTCTGGTACCGCAACATCTTTTTAATTCACGACACTTATGCAAGCTCCATGTTTGTTTTGCAAGTCATCATCTTATTAAATGCCCTCTATGGTACCTGGTATTGGTATCGGAAAGCCCAACCTGGCAGGCCTTCTTTATAAAATCAGTTTTCAAAATCACGCCAAAAGACGGTGGTTGCTAGAAAGCAACCACCGTCTTTTACTTTACCCACTACTGCCCCAGCTGGACTCGAACCAGCGACCCTCGCATTAACAGTGCGGCGTTCTACCAACTGAACTACGGAGCAATTAATTACCATACGTTTATAATACGTAATGTCTAAACATTAGTCAAGTGTTTTATGAGATATTTTTAATTTATCGTTCATCATCTTTTCAAGAAAAGTTCACAACAAAAATTTCACCAACCTCTTCTATTCTAAGTTATAAAATAAAAAAGTGTTGGTTGTCAACTGACAACCAACACTTATTTGGCTAGGACTGCCCCAGCTGGACTCGAACCAGCGACCCTCGCATTAACAGTGCGGCGTTCTACCAACTGAACTACGGAGCAATTAATTACCATACGTTTATAATACGTAACGTCTAATAATTAGTCAAGCCTTTTATTAAAATTATTTAATTTTTAGAATCATTATTGGTATAAAAGCGCTTTTATTGCGTTACAACCTTCTCAAATTGCGTTTGAATCGAGTCTGCTGACTTTTGCAACTTTGCTAATTCTTCTTCCGTCAAGTCTAATTGTGAATAAGAAACAACTCCCTGACGACCGACAATTGCAGGATAAGAAAGATAAGAAGCAAATTCTGGACGCTTGTGAGAAACCGGCATCTCGGTTTTTGCATCTTGGACGACGGTCTTAGCCAAGCGAATGGCAGCCGTCGCAATCCCGTAAGAGGTATAGCCCTTGCCATCAAACACCGTATAACCACCAACCACAGAGTCTTCCTCGATAGCAGCCAAATCGATTCCCTGTTCAGCCGCTAATTCGGTAATTGGTTGTCCCCTCAAAGACACCGTTGACCAGGCCGTAAATTGTGAATTTCCATGTTCACCGAGGTTGTAGCCCGCAACTGATCGTGGATCAACATTGAAGGCCGAACCAACTGCCCGATGCATCCGCGCTGTGTCCAAAAGTGTTCCAGTTCCAAGTACCTTTTCCTGAGGATAACCGGTCTCTGACTGATAAACAGCAGCAATCGCATCACAAGGATTGGTGATTACTACCAAAACCCCGGCAAAATCAGTTTCCTTCAACTTGGCCGAAACTTCTTTTACCTGCTCAACATTGTGAGGCAATTCAATAAAGCGATCATGTTCGACGTTATCGTATTGCAATTCAATCTTACCAATGGCTGAAATAATGACATCCGCATCACCCAATGCTTGATAGTCATTGACAGTCACAGAAAAACTGTTGTTCAAGTTTGTTTTCGCATCTTCAAAATCCAAGGCATCGGCTTGGACCTTCTTTTCATTTTTATCAATGAAAACATACTCATCTGCTACGCCTTCGGCAATCAAACCATGGGCCACCGTAGAACCAACGTGGCCCATTCCTATAATTCCAATTTTTCGCATCGACATTTCCCCTTTTCTGTTGTTGTGCCAATAATAATCATTCAAAACACGGCCGTCAAGGGTTTTATGAGGAAATTTTAATTTAAAGTCCAATAGAGTTGATGACTGCGAAGGAAATTACACCAACCACTACCGTGATCAAGAGGTTCTTCGTGGCCACAGCCGTAACTAGCGTTGGTAAAGAGGCCCAAAAATTCGGCCAATTAATACTGGGAAGGTGCCCTATGTGTTGCACAAAAAGGCTTTCAAACCAAAGACCAGCCATAATAGTGATTGGAACAAAACTCAAAAATGCGAGCACCCCTTCCGGTAAATTAAACTTTTTCAGCATGATAAAGGGAAATATCCGCGATACCCAGGTCACCAGTCCACAAGCAATAATCGTTACTAGAATATAGTTAGACAAAGACACGTTTCACCACCATCCCAAATAAGCATCCGCCAATTGTTACTAGCAAGACAACCAAGTTTTTTGGTACAAAAATCAAAAGCAGGTAAAGCAGGACCAACACAAAGAGAAGCACGACTACTTGTAAGGCGAATTTAATCGTCTTATCCGTACTAATTTGCGCCGTTAATAGACCAATAAACATTGCTGTAATGGCGAATTCTAAGCCAAATCGACCAGGATCCGTTACCAATCCGCCCAAGACAGCACCCAAAAAAGTACCTAATAGCCAACTTGCATACGAAACTAAGTTAACCGTGTTCAACCAAGGAAAGCTAAGTCGATTTTGGCTAACATTAACCTTACTCATCCCCAAAGCGAAACTCTCATCCGTGACAAAGGTGCCCAGCCAAATATTATGCCAAAGCGAATACCGGTTGAAATAGGGTGCTAGCGTCATGCTCATTAAAATCATCCGCGCATTAACCAAAAAAACAGCAAAGACAATCGCTGCTATCGAACTGTGAGACCCGACCATCGTGACTAAAACGAACTGAGCCGAGCCACCATAATCAAGTGCTGAAATCAGCACAATCAGCCAAGTGCTCAGCCCCGCCGCCTTGGCCACGATGCCAAAGGCCATACTAATGCCGATATAACCAAAAACGGTTGGCAAGGCATCTCGCCAACCTGCCTGAGCGGTTAATGTATCTTCCATCCCACGCCCCCCCTTTTCACGTTTTCACTTGACAATGATTATAGCGATGCTCCTACTCGTTGTCCAGACTAAACAATATAAAAACCCACTCAGCAGAAATACCGCTTTTCGTGGATTTCGCAACGTGGGTTAAAGAGGGCAAAACAGTTCGGACAAGCACCCGTCTTATATTCTTGATAGGTCAATTCTTGACCGCAGCGACCGCAAAGAACTGCAGGCCCAGCTGAAATCTTTGCCACCGGTGCAAAGGGATGGTCTCGTAAGGCATCATGGCACTGGTAGCAAGCAAAGTATTCCTCGCATCGAGCACAAAGAAGGCCGGCAATATCAACATCTGAGTGATAATGAGCGCAGGTACCAACAGTCCCAATATCAACACCGACCATGGCCACTCCTTTGAAACCAAAGAAGCGCTTATTCATGGTGCTGCCATAAATCTTGGAAGGCCTGCTGCATCAAGGCAACCTGACTTTGATACGGTAACAAGAGCTCTGCTAGTTCCGCTGCTGTCATTTCTTCCGTTACCTGGCCAACCGCCAAGTTCAATCGAAGGTTGACAGGTAAGCGATTAACCTTCACGCCCTGTAAGACTAGTGAAAAGGCCAAATCAGCCTGGAAGCCACCATGGCCACCGAAGAAAACAGTCGCAACCGGCAACCCACGCCACTCAGCATAGAGCGTATCAATGGCATTCTTCAAAACGGCGGGATAGCCCCAATTATACTGAGGCGCTACGAATACAACTCCATCATAACTTTGAATTTGCTTCGACCAATCAATTGTTGACTGATTTTGATAATGGCCTGCAGATGGTAGTTCAGGCTCATCCAAAAATGGCAAAGCGACGGTCGCTAAGTCGATTACGTCAGCCTGCACCTCTTGACCACTTAGCAAAGGAGCCAACCAGTAAGCTAAGCGCCGGCTCACACTTTTTGTTCGATTACTTCCGACAATTACAGCAATTTTTTTCATTTTTTCTCCAGTAATTAGAGGGCCTTCTTAAAAATCAAAAGATCCATTTACGAGATCAACAAAGTCAATTACAAAAGAGCTCTCGCGGCTTTTTGTCTTGGTGCCTATTATA
The DNA here is from genome assembly GCF_058511985.1 of Fructobacillus sp. ESL1096. Taxonomy (NCBI): domain Bacteria; kingdom Bacillati; phylum Bacillota; class Bacilli; order Lactobacillales; family Lactobacillaceae; genus Fructobacillus; species Fructobacillus sp. ESL1096. Next base: position 776,900 of record NZ_CP196400.1, on the reverse strand, counting down.
AACTTTTGAACTTGCACAAAACAATAAATTTTAAACTCACTGTTGACTCATACTTTTTTAATGTTATACTCATAAGCAAGATAACAACTGCAGTGAATGGATGAGTAATTCGCAAGCAATTCTACAGAAAACCGTGATTTGATGAGACACGGTGGCTTGGCTACGGATGAAAATGGTCCAGGAGCGGTTCATAGTTTGGTGAGTCCTCTGTGATAAGCTGGCTACGGTTAACAACCGTTATCATGTTGCGATATAGCCCCCATTGGTGTATCGACTAAGGCTGGTGATAAGACCGGCAAAGTAGAGTGGTACAGCGTTCACATGCGCCTCTAGGTTAAGATTTAAAAATCTAAACCTGGGGGCGCTTTTTAGTGTCTAGAAAAAGGAGAACAGACATGGCAGAAACAGCAGTAGCAACATTGACAAAAGCCCCCGTTCATTTTGATATCGTGGGTTCATTCCTCCGCCCAGAGCGCTGGAAGCAGGCTCAACGAGACTTAAATGACGGCAAAATCAGCCAAGCAGACCTGACCAAAATTCAAGATGAAGAAATCAAGAATTTAGTCGAAAAGGAAGTCAAGGCTGGCCTTCACTACGTTTCAGATGGTGAATTCCGTCGCCACTGGTGGCACTTGGATACTTTCTGGGGTTTTGAAGGCATTAAAAAGACAAATGTCGACCACGGATACCTTTTCCACGATGTTGAAACACGGGCTGAGTCAGCCCAAGTTGATGGCAAGATTCGCTTCACCGACGACCATCCTGATTTGAAAGCCTTCTTGTACTTGAAAGAAATTACCAAAGATTTGGATGTTATCCCCCGTCAAAGCATCCCATCTCCTGCACAAGCCTATGCTGAATTAGTTCGTGGCGAGGAAAACATTGCTATTTTGAAGAAGTTTTACCCAAAGCACGAAGACCTTATCCATGATTTGACCACTGCCTACCACGACCTCTACTTAGCTCTTTATGCAGCTGGTTGTCGCGACATTAAGTTGGATGACTGTACTTGGGGTATGCTCGCCGATACTGATTTCTGGGCAGAACAAAATATCGATCAAAAGGGCGTTGATGAACTCCAAGCAGAATACTTGAAGATTAATAATCAATCATTGGAAAACTTGCCTGAAGATCTTCGTATCAGCACACACGTTTGCCGTGGAAACTATGCTTCTACATGGGCAGCAAAAGGCGGTTACGCAACCGTTGCCAATACTCTTTTCACAAAGGAAAACGTTGAATCCTTCTACTTGGAATTTGATGACGACCGTTCTGGTGACTTTGCACCATTGGCGAAGGTTCCTGCCGGCAAGCAAGTTGTTTTGGGCTTGGTAACCTCCAAAAAACCTGAACTAGAAGACCCTCAAGTTTTGATTGACCGGGTCAGGGAAGCTAGCCAATTCGTTCCTTTGGAAAATTTGGCTTTGAGTACGCAATGCGGTTTTGCTTCCACTGAAGAAGGAAACCACCTAACAGAAGATGAACAATGGGCCAAGATTAAATTAGTTGTCGATACGGCCGAAAAAATTTGGGGATCGGTGGACAGTAATTCATGAAACAATGGCAAAAATGGACGACAGCCGCCGTCCTGATAGTGGCTGTTGTGAGATGATTCCTACAGAGTTAAAAAGAGTTCGCTCCGTCCTCTTTGAAAAGTGATTACTTTTGAAAAATCCCGCTTAATTGAACGGGATTTTTTGATTGCCAATCTTGTATAATATTAGATACTATAATTTGGAGAAAAACAATGCAGCTTTACTTTTTATGCACTGGTAACTCGTCACGAAGCCAGTTTGCCGAGGTTTACGCCCGTTACTATGCACCAACAGATTGGTCAATCAAAAGTGCTGGCACCAACCCCCGTGGCGTCCATCCGCAAACAATTATGGTATTAAACCAGGAAGGCTTTGATACCACTCATCTAACCTCTGATTCGATCGATGATAACTTTTTCAATTCATCTGACTACATTGTGACCCTTTGCGGTGATGCTCGAGATAATTGCCCAATCACAACCGACTCCGTCCAAACAATTCATTTTCCATTAGCAGACCCTGCCAGGGTAACTGGCTCCGATGAAGAAATCACTGATTTTTTCCAAAAAACCGCAACAGAAATTAAGCATCTAATGCAGACATTCATTACCGACATACAAAAAACGCCTAAGGTAGACTTCTGAAGAAGCCACTTAGGCGTTTTTACTAAAATTCATTTATTGATGGTGAGAACCACGATCAAGATGGTGATCATCCCCATCTTGGCGGCGCTTCCTATCGACTGGGTTCACTGGATCATCGATTCGGCGGTTCCAGCGATCCATCTTAGGCATCTGATTTTTAACTTCCAACTGCCGCAGTTTCGAAACGGTTTTATGCTCAATAAAGAGCGGAACAACCTCTTCAACCGTATCACTCAAGCGCAAGCGGTAAAAATAACGGAGGTGGACAGAATGTGACTGCAACCAAATTCGACCACCAATTAAGAATCGATCCCATGATGAAATCTTGGAGACAGCCTTCAAATCAGTATAGTAGTTATTAGTAATCACATACTTAAAGTCACCAATACTGCGGTTTTTATCGAGCCCATAGCGAATCTTTTGTGGCTCAAGAACACCCTGCTTAACCAAAACCTTGGCAATTTGGTGAATGTAATATTCAACTTGTGGGTCAACCTTGAAACCAAGGTTTAAAACAACTCGAACCATATTTTGGCTTCCCATCAAATCGACTGAATAACTCTTTTCGTATGGGTTAATGGATTCTCGAATCGTGACAAACCAGTAAACCTTGGCCCGCTTTGGCCTTGCCCCCAATAGCGAGTAGATGACTGACTTCTTAATTTGATAATCATCATGAACGTTCACGATATAAACTAAGTTTTTCGCCATCAAAGGCTCTTCTGAGTCGTTGGAGAGCTGCATCAACTGGCGGCGGTAGTCTTTCAAGGACAAATAATCATTGTTATAAGACAGTGCTTCACGACGCTTGTTTCCATAGAACCAGAAAACCATGACCGACAAAATTAGCAGCATCAAAATCACTGTGAAGTATCCACCATGAATGAACTTACCCAGACTGGCAATCAGGAAGAGGGTTTCCAGCAAGCCAAAGGGAACGGCAAACAAAATAGCCAGGCTTGTACGAGTCTTAAAGCGAATAAACTCGAACAACAACGTCGTCGTCATCAGCATCGTAACCGTGATTGCCAAACCATAGGCTGATTCCATATTATGAGAAGTCCGGAAAAGCACCACAACGATTACGCCGGCAACAAAGAGCATCCAGTTGACAATTGAGATATACATTTGACCGCGGAAGTCGTTTGGATAAGTAATCCGCAACCGGGGCATAATTTTCAGCGAAATGGCCTCCGATACCAAAGTAAAGGCCCCTGTAATCAAAGCCTGCGAAGCAATGACGGCTGCAAGTGTACTCAAGACAACGCCGACCAACCGCCACTGGTTCGGTAGAATATCAAAGAAAAGGTTCAAGTTTGAACCACTTGCATTGTGCATAATCACCCATGCACCTTGCCCCATATAATTCAAAACCAGTGTGACATAAACAAATGGCCAACTTAAATAAATATTGCGCTTCCCTACATGTCCCATATCTGAATACAGCGCTTCAGCACCAGTCGTCGCCAAGAAGATATTTCCTAAAATAAAAATACCTAGACGGTTATCTGGACTAAACAGCGTCTGTACAGCATAAACAGGCGAAAGAGCCTTTAAAATTTCTGGATATTGAAAGACTTGTAACAGGCCAAAGAAACCAATAAAGGTAAACCAAATTAGCATCATTGGACCAAACATTCGACCAATCTTGGTCGTTCCCTTGCGTTGGAGGGTAAAGACGACCAACAAAATCGTCAACACCACCGGCACAACGAAATCAATTCCCGTTGGAAAGATCAAGGAACCAAACTTTTGCCCCTCTAACCCTTCCACAGCAGACGTAACCGTCACCGCTGGTGTCAAAGCGCCATCGGCCAAAAGAGCCGCCCCACCGACCATCGCCGGGATGATGAGCCACTTCATGTTTCGATTGCGGACTTTACTATACAGGGAGAAGATACCACCTTCACCGTGGTTATCGGCCTGCAAGGCAATTAAGACATACTTAATCGTCGTAATTAACATCAAAGTCCAAAAAACAAGGGAAATTGACCCAATTACCAAGTCCTTCATATTATCGGTATGTGCATTACCGGCAATAATCGCATTCATGGTATATAGTGGGGACGTTCCAATATCACCGTAGACAATGCCTAAGGCGATTAAGAAACCACCATACTTTAACCGCTTCTTTGCTGAATCAGTCATTTCTTCTCTCCTATAAAATCAGCTATTGATGGTCACTTTCTTCATGACTGTTGAGTGCCTCAAAGAACTAATCTAATTTAGATAAAAGTATTTTTCAATCTATTTTCTTGGTTTTCAAATCGTTTTTCCAACATCAAGAGCACTTTTGTCGCGCAACTTTTTTTCTACCAATCAAAGGAGAGTTTAACTCGCTTAGCAGGAATATACAAGGAAAAATCATGCTTTTCATTAGTTCATTTTTACCACTATTTTACTTTTATTTCAACAAACGCTAATTCAGTGGTCATCTAGCAGCATTGACTGGTACCAATCAAGTCCCAACCAGTAAAGAACTATATTAAATTCATTGCAAAAATATCAGCATCATAAGGCTTGGCTGGGTATCTTCGGACTTCCATGCAGGCTGAATTGCTAAACAAGCTCACCTGCTTGTTAACATAAAAAATAGCTAATTAACAACTACTACAATCCTAGTCAAAAATAAAAGACATCACCGGCATCATGATTAGCACTACCTTTCAAATCAGATAGTAGCACATGGATTAGGTGCTGTCTTTTTTGGATACTAACAATCAGCGCTTTTAGTCATTATCGAAGTTATCACGAGCAGCTTGCGCCCATACTTCATCAACCATATTGTTTAGGCCTCGCTGGTCCCCCGCGATACTTTTCTGGACAGCCAAGCTCACATCCGATGCAAAGACGGCCGGCGACTTAATATGATTAACCACAGAAAAGGTGATCAACATAGCAAAAAAAGCCGAGGCCACAATCGCAATAATTTTTGATTTTTTATTTGGATCAAACATACAGAATTGTCCTCTTGTCGTGTTTTAAGCTAATTTTTTGTCAAAGTACTTAGCGATTAATGACAAACCATAGTTTAGCAAAAAGTATACCACCGTCAAGACCACAAGAACAGGAATAATGTAGTTCGTATTCTGAGCATAAACGATTTGGCCCCGGTACGTCATTTCAGCCAGGACAATTCCAGATGCCAAACTCGTATCCTTCACTAAGGAAATCAGCTGCGAAATAATTGGTGGAATCATCTTCTTATAGGCCTGCGGCAAAACAACATGTCCCAGCGTCTGCATGTTGGATAAGCCGTTTGCTCGAGCACCCTCAAATTGTCCTCGATCAACTGCTTCCAGGCCACCACGCACAATTTCAGCCAACATGGCCGACTCAAAGAACGTCATCGCTGCCACAGTCGCCCAAAAAATTGGCAAGTGCAGGCCTAATTGCGGCAAGGCAAAGTAAGTAAAAAAGATAATTAACAGCAGTGGTAAGTTGCGGACAATGTTGTTCAACGTGCCAACAAAGGATGAAAAAAATGGAATCTTTTCAAATTGAATAATCCCCACAATGGAACCAAACAGAAGACTCAAGACAACCGAAAGAGCTGAAACGCCAACAGTAATAGCTAGGCCACCGAACAGATAGCCCATGTTCGCTGAGGTAAAAACGTTAAAAAATTCAGACATGGACTTTTCCTCCTTAAGCATTCTTCTTCAACTTGGTTTCCAAGTGCTGGACGTAGTAACTCAAAGGCATCGTAATCACCAAATAGAAAACACCAATAATGATATAGGTCATAAAGGTATCAAAGGACGCTGCCGCTACCAAATTCCCCTGGTACATTAAGTCCAAACCACCAACAAAGGCTAAAATGGAAGAATTTTTGACCAGGTTGATCAACTGATTTCCCAATGAAGGAATCGCCACCTTAAAGGCCTGGGGTAAAATGATCACCCGCATAGATTGGTTAAAGGTCAACCCGTTAGCGCGAGCTCCTTCCATTTGGCCGGCTTCAATGGACAGAATGCCGGCACGAACCGATTCGGCAATAAAAGCGGATGTGTACAGCGTCAACCCGACCGTTCCAGCGACAAAACCCGTCATCTTAATGACCTTTGCAACCGCCAAGTACAAGAAGAGCGTAACAATCAAGAGCGGAATATTCCGGAAAACTTGAACATAGATATTCCCAATGGCGCGGTTAATCTTCGAAGAGGAGACCTGCATAATGGCAAAGAGGGTTCCCAAAATGAGCGAACCGATTAAGGCAATGATACTGGCCAACAGTGTGTGGCCAAATCCTTGGACAAAAACTGAAAAATATTGATTTAAAAGGCTCATTTGTTTACCTCCAAATCATGCCAATCCAAACCAGGAACATTACGGAACCACTTTTCAACCAAACGGTTGTAGGTACCATTTTCCTGCAAGACCTTTAACGCTCGGTTAGCCTGCTTTGTCATTGGTTTTTGGTTATGATCAAAGGCCATTCCATATGGTGCCTGCGTAAAGATTCCACCAACAAGGTGGTAGTCTGGATTTTCGGTCGCTAGACCATAAAGGATGGCATTATCCGTTGAAAGTGCCTGTCCCTGACCCGATTTCAAGGCCTGCATGGCAGAAGCATAATCCTGCAAGGCAATAATTTTAGCCTTTGGAGCGTACTTTTTCGTCTCTTGGGCGGCAGTCGTTCCGACGACAACTAAAACGGTGTACTTCGGATCGTTCATATCCTTAACAGATTGAATACCTGAGTCTTTTTTAACCAGTAATGATTGACCAGCGTTAAAGTAGACGTTCGTAAAGTCTACAATTTTTGCTCTTTCCGGTGTAATCGTCAACGTGGAAATCAGTCCATCGATATTCGTATTTTTCAGCAATTGAATTCGTGAAGCAGAAGTAACCGGCACAAAAGCTGCTGAAAGTTTCGTATTTGTTTGTTTAGCAATTTGGGCGGTCATCGCCTTGGCCAAGTCAATTTCAAAACCAGCTGGTTGGGCAGTCTTAGTATCCATCAAGCCAAAGAGTTTCGTATCGGCTTTGACACCCCATGTTATTTGCCCCTTCTTTTCAACCCGGGCCAAGGTATCTTGGTGCGCTTTGTTTTTCTCAATCGTCACGCTGGCCCAAAAGGCTCCCAGCAAAATCAGGGTAGCCAAAACCAGCGAGGCAATGATCCCAAAACGGCGTCGTCTAATCTTTTCCATACGCTTTGTCTAACTAACGTCAATTTAGCCAGACCCTTCCTTCCATTTTAGTGATGTTCTACCTGGTTCAAGAACTTCTTGGCCCGTGGTTCTGTTGGGTTCTCAAAGAATGCTTCGGTTGAACTATCTTCTAAGATTCGGCCATCAGCCATAAAAATCACCCGATCAGCAACCGCCTTGGCAAAATTCATTTCATGAGTCACCACCAGCAAGGTCATCTCCGAATCACGCGCAATATCGCGCATAACATCAAGTACACCCCCAATCATTTCGGGGTCCAAAGCAGAAGTTGGCTCATCAAACAGCAAGGCCTTTGGCTTCATTGCTAGTGAACGGGCAATGGCCACTCGTTGCTTCTGTCCTCCTGATAACGCAGCCGGCATGCTATTGGCCTTATCGGCTAAACCAACCTGTTCCAACAATTCCATGGCAATTCGCTTATTTTCAGCTTCATCGCGATGCAAAACCAAGCGCGGTGCCAACATAATATTTTCCAAAACCGTCTGATTATTGTAAAGGTTAAAGTGCTGGAAAACCATCCCAACGTTCTTACGAATTTTATTAATATCTGTCTTGGGATCATGCAGGTCAAAACCATCAACCAACAATTGTCCCTCTTCGATTTCTTCCAAACCGTTGATTGTGCGAATCAAAGTTGACTTTCCGGAACCAGATGGGCCAATCAGGACTACCGTTTCACCCGCGTCAATTTTCAAGTTCACATCATGTAAGGCATGAAAATCCCCATAGTACTTTTGTACATCTTTGAATTCAATCATTGACATCGCTTTTCTCCTCGACAAAAAAGTCGCCCTTTCCTAACTGCAGGAAAAGGCGTTAAGATTAATACGTACATTTTACCATTTATAGCCCCTCTACGTTAGGCATTTTGACTAAAAATCTTGAAACTCACCAACTTCTATTAGCTTATTGCCAAGTAGCCGAACTAATGATTCCTAATTTGTTCGAAAGAAAAAACCATTCAGCAAAGTGAACGGTTTTTCTTCATCTATATTTGTATTAAGTAAACAGTTATGCCAACTTATGATCAAACCACTTGGCAATCAATGACAGACCGTAGTTTAACAAAAAATAAACCAAGGTCATCACAACCAAGACAGGCACGATGAAATTCGTGTTTTGTGCATAGATAATTTGACCACGATAAGTCAATTCCGCAAGAACAATTCCAGACGCCAAACTCGTATCCTTCACTAAGGAAATCAATTGCGAGATAATCGGTGGAATCATTTTCTTGTAGGCTTGTGGCAAAACAATGTGCCACATCGTCTGCATGTTAGACAAACCATTGGCACGTGCCCCCTCAAATTGGCCGACATCAACAGCTTCCAATCCGCCGCGGACAATCTCAGCTAGCATGGCTGACTGGAAAACAGTCATAGCCACAACCGTTGCCCAAAAAATTGGCAAGTGCAGACCTAACTGTGGCAAGGCAAAGTAGGTAAAGAAAATGATTAACAGCAACGGCAAGTTACGGACGATATTATTGATTGTTCCAACGAAGCTTGAGAAGTAAGGAATCTTTTCAAAGAAAACAATTCCAATAATGGAACCAAAAATCAGACTCAAAATAACCGAGATGATTGAAACCCCAACGGTAATTCCTAGACCGCCCATCAAGTAGCCGAGGTTTGCCTCTGTAAAGGCACTAAAAAATCCTGACATTCTGCGGCCTCCTTATGCGTTCTTCTTCAATTTATGTTCAAGGTGTTGGATGTAGTAACTTAATGGCAAGGTAATCAACAAGTAGAAGAGTCCAATGATAATGTAAGTCGTAAAAGTGTCAAAGGAGTTTGCTGCCACGATGTTTCCTTGATACATCAAGTCCAAACCACCAACAAAGGCCAGAATCGATGAGTTCTTAACCAGGTTAATAAACTGATTGCCCAATGAAGGAATCGCCACCTTAAAGGCCTGAGGCAAGATAATCACTCGCATGGCCTGACCAAACGTTAATCCATTTGCTCGTGCGCCTTCCATTTGACCGGCTTCAATAGAAAGAATGCCTGCTCGAACAGATTCAGCAATGAAGGCTGAAGTATACAGTGTCAAAGCAATTGTTCCAGCCGTAAAACCTGTCATCTTGATCACCTTGGCTACCGCTAAGTAAAAGAAGAGCGTGATAATCAACAGGGGAATATTCCGGAAAACTTGAACATAGATATTACCAATTGAACGGGCAACTTTTGAATTCATGACCTGCATAATCGCAAAAATTGTTCCCAAAATTAGTGATCCCACCAAGGCAAAGATACTAGCCAACAGAGTGTAACCAAATCCTTGGAGGAAGACTGAGAAATTCTGTTCAAACAAGCTCATTCGTGCACCTCCAAATCATGCCAATCCAAACCGGGTACTTGGCCAAACCACTTCTTGATTAATTGATTGTAAACACCGTTTTTCTTCATGGTGTTGATTGCCTGATTCACTTGGTCAACCATTGGCTTTTGATCATGATCAAAGGCCGCCCCATAAGGACCATTAGTCAACGTACCACCCACAACCTGGTAGTCTGGATTTTCTGTAGCCAAACCGTACAAGATAGCATTATCGGTTGATATAGCTTGTCCTTGACCGGCCTTCAATGCCTGCATGGCTGAGGCATAGTCCTGCAAGGCAATTGTCTTGGCCTTCGGTGCAAACTTCTTAATGTTTTGTGCAGCGGTTGTTCCGACAACCACCAAAACAGTCTTACTTGGATCGTTCAAATCATTCACTGACTTGATACCCGAATCTTTCTTAACCAAAAGTGACTGACCCGCAGGGAAATATGGTTGACTGAAGTCAACAATTTTTGCCCGTTCTGGGGTAATCGTCATGACACCAAAGACACCATCGATGTTGGTATTCTTTAGTAATTGAATCTTGGAAGCGGTTGAAACCGTCACAAAGGATGGTGTCAACTTTTCGCCCAATTGCTTACTAATTTGCTTGGTGACGGCCTTGGCCATATCGACATCGAATCCTTCAGATTGACCAGTCTTTGTGTCCATCAAACCAAACAACTTAGTATCAGCTTTGATTCCCCAGACAATCTTGCCGCTCTTCTTTACCCGAGTGAGGGTATCCTGGTGCTTGGCATTCTGAGCCACTGTTTGTTGCGCCCAGAATAGACCGAAAACAATCGCCAGGGCTAAAATAATGGTCGCGATTAACCCAAAGCGGCGCTTCTTTGCTTTTTCCATAAAGCAATTCCCCTTTCCCGTCTTCTTAGTGGTGTTCCACCTGGCTTAAGAACTTCTTCGCCCGCGGTTCTTGAGGGTTTTCAAAGAAACTAGCTGTCGAATTATCTTCCAGAATGCGACCGTCGGCCATAAAGATGACCCGATCGGCTACCGCCTTGGCAAAGCCCATTTCGTGAGTCACCACCAACAAAGTCATGGATGAGTCTTTAGCGATATCACGCATAACATCCAAAACATCCCCAATCATTTCGGGATCCAATGCAGAGGTTGGTTCATCGAACAAGAGCGCCTTTGGCTTCATTGCCAAAGACCGAGCAATGGCAATCCGTTGCTTTTGACCACCTGACAAGGCAGATGGCATGTTGTTTGCTTTGTCAGCCAAACCAACTTTTTCGAGCAGCTCCATTGCAATTCGCTTGTTTTCGGCTTCTTCCCGACCCAAAACTAAACGCGGTGCCAACATGATGTTCTCTAACGCTGTTTTATTGTTATACAAATTAAAGTGTTGGAAGACCATTCCGACATCTCGACGGATTTTATTAATGTCAGTTTTGGGGTCGTGAAGGTCTTGACCATCCACAATCAACTGCCCGTCTTCGATTTCTTCTAAACCGTTGACGGTTCGAATCAAAGTCGACTTTCCTGACCCAGAAGGGCCAATTAAGACAACAGTCTCACCCGCATCAATTTTTAAATTGACGTCATGAAGGGCATGAAAGTCACCATAGTACTTTTGTACATTTTTGAATTCGATCATTGACATCGTTTTTCTCCTTACAACATTTATTCTAGTCGACCATAAGTAGACCAAGCTTATTTCCATCTTACGGGTCAACGTCCTAAAATCTGACAAACTTTGTTAGCTAACATAACAAAATAATGAAAAAAAATTAAGTCTTTTCTTATATTGGCCACCTAAAAACAAACAAAAAGAGCAAAAGAAGACAAACGTTCTGCTTTTACTCTAAAATGATTTACCCGTTCTGCCACTGGTTGTTAGGCCTGGTGACCCGTTTCCAATGTATCTTCCAATTTTTCAATTAATGGTTCGACCGGGAAGCGCTTTCTGAGGTAATCAAAAATTGCTAAGATGATTGGTCGGACAATCAAGAAGAAGATTGGTACAGCAACAAAGAACGTTTTCACCCAATTCATCAAGTAACCAGGCAAGAATTGTGGATACAGACGATGGTACATTTCAGTCAACCAGAGCATCATGATGGAAACATTAAGCATCATCACGGTTAATGGCACCGTGTAACTTTCGGATAAATGATTTTTAATAAATTTCGGATAATGCTGATGAAGCCGCATGGTAATTGGCAAGGTCACAAACGTGCGCAGGCAATAAATAAAGACCACAATAACAGGGTACATGAGCCAAACGCGCTCCAACTTTTTTTCGGAAAAACCAAAACGAATAACAGTATTATATGTGGACATGATGGCAACCATCACGATTGGAAAAACCCAAGCAAGAGTATTGGGGTGGTGCAAAAGCTTATGTAAAAATTTGGATAACGATTTCATCTAATCAGTTTCCTTTCATCGATTATATTTTTCCAACAAAAAATCAGCCAGGGCGCCGCGATGGCAACTCTAGCTGATTCAACGGCAGGAAATGTCAAAGTACTTATATTTCAACCATAACAGAAAACCTGACATTTGTCTAAATTTGTTAACATTTCTACCTTACTAGCAATTAAAAAAGCAATTCAGAGTCTGAATTGCTTTCGCAAAATTGTCTTTATTGATGTTGGCCTGTTTTATCGCTGATTTTTACCAATCATTCGAACGTTCGCTAACTTATCGGTTGGAAAGACCATGATCAACAAGATTAGCAAGGACACAATATCGTTCAACGCTCCGTTTGAGCCAAAACCATCAGACAAGATATCGATGGCAAAAACAATCCAAACCAGGACTGCATTCAACCCCGTATCTCTTATACGACGGACCTCTAATGATAAAGCAGGAATCAAAACCGCCAAAAAAATCAACGCTGAGATAACTAACCAGGCGATGAGTCCCCCTGATAAAGTCATTAACCAATGCCAGATATTGAGATTTTCCTGAATTGGTGACAGCCCGGCCACAACCGCAAAAAAAATGGTGGCAACTATCCAAAGGATTGTCAAAATAGATCCAAGTAAAACCATCCACCAATATTCTGCTCTAGTTGCAGTTCCAGTAAAATTAAAATAGTTTTTCCAAAAGCTTTTGAAAGCAGCGCCCATAGTCATTTACGTTGTTCTCCTTCTCTATTCCTGTTAGCCTCCATTGTACGCAAGCAAGGAGAGGCATGCAAGGTGGAATAGGGTTGAAGAAAGGATTTTATTTTGGCCGATTTTTTCTTACTACTTTAACGAGGCACGCTTCCCCTGTGCTTTCGCCTGAGCTTCGGTCATCGTAATAATATTGTTTTTATTAGTGCGTGCTGGCATTGACGCGGTACTATACCAGTATACGTCTGACTTGCCACCACCGGTGACATAAACTGTTCTATCAGATTCACCACTATTACCTTGATCAGGCTGGGTGGATTGCACAGCAGGTTCCGCCGTACTCTGTTCCTGCTTTTTGGTCGTTGAGGAATCTGACTCACTTTTCTGTGTTGGAGAACTCGTACCGGCCTTAGCAACTGTATTTGTTGCTCGTCCACTAGCGTAATCAATCGTCCCATTTGGTGTGCTATTATCCAAAACGACATGGGTAACACCATTATGATCAGTTGATTCTTTATCAGACCCCAACTTAATCGCAAGCATCTTACCCGAGCTGTCTAAACCAACATAATCCAACTTGACCTGACGGGGAATCAATTCATCCCCCTGGTAAATTGGCGTTACTTGATAATCTAGCCAATAATTGGGATGGTTAGCCAACCAAGAATCAAGACGCTTTTCATAAAAAAGCATCGAATCCTGATTGCTATCGTTCATTCCCTGGTAATCACCAGCATTCATCCAAGCCGTTTCTGGTACTAAGTTCTTAGGCTCATCATTCAAGCCACTAAATTGGTAGCCAACCAAATGACCACGATTCATGACCCAAGCCTGCTTGGTCCCATCACCATAATAAAACTTAAAATTATGCCATCCAACAGGATTGTACTTTAATTTTGCTGCCCGCTTTACTTTTGGTTCATCCTTATCCTGCAATTGAATATGAGAATAAGTTGCTCGGCCCAATCGATCTAAGTTACCCATGACCATTTGCCGCTTACCGGTAAAGGCTAAGAGGCCACTAGCCGTTTGCTGTTTATGGTCAACATTGGCACTCGAACTTTGATTACTTACAGCACTACCTGAAGTAGAAGACTTCTTCTTTGACTGCGATGTCGTTGTAGCTGATTTTTTAACCTTTTGCTTGTCATCAGCCTGTGATTGATTGGTAGGTGCCGTTCCCAAAACAATTACAAAAAAAGCCAGCGTTACGACCAGCAGCCACTTACCACGCTTTTGCAACTTTAACCCTGCTCGCTTATTTTTCACCCATTCGACCATTAGCCAAATCAGGGACACGAAAAATAGCATGGCAAAAAATCCATTCATAGTTTCTCCCTCGCTCTTAGCGTGTTTTTGCGCACGTTGTTCAAGTTATGGAAAAAAATACTAAATCTGCTGATTACATTTTTTAGCAATTAAAGACTTTGCTAAAAATTCTCTCTAGTATCTCTACCATCACCCATCCAAACGTTAGACATTTAGATATTAATTTATACCTTTTTCTATTCTACAATATTTTTTTCTAATGTAAATTGATGTATAAAAGTGCAAAGGAGCCGTAATCGAACGTAATTTTATATTGACAAAATCATGACAAAATTTGCAAGCAATCTTTACTTTGGAATTATTCGATTAAAACAGCAAACAACGAAATTCAATAAAACCATCCCCGAGTTATCCGTCTGAAACCTTAACCAATCAAGACTCTTTTATCTGGATACTTTAAAATTCACCATTGATGATGACCAGCCAGATGAGTACTTTGTTTTCTTAAACAAGAATGATAACCAGATTCTGGCAGATGGAACTCAAGATAGCGAATGGCTATTGGCTAAGATGTGTGAATGAAAAAAGCTGAATGTTAACCATTCAGCCGGTTCATACCAAGAATTAATTAATCCCTTGGAAACTCTTTATCCAACAACTCCATAAAAATCACTGATAAACAGGGAAAACAGAAGTGCTGTCTGAATATTTCAATCCAGAAAACTCCGTTAATTTCTGCATCATTTCAGTTGGAATCACAAAATCAGTGGCAGCGTTCATCTTCATATGTTCCACAGTCGATGCCTTTGGCAAAGGTAACAAGCCCAATTCCAATAGGTATCGGACTGCTAATTGAGGAACCGTAACATTTAGTTTGCTAGCCAGTTGCTTAATTTCGACATTATTCATCAAATCACCATGACCGAATGGTGAATGTGCCTCAACTAAGATGTCATGCTGCTGAGCATAATTGATTAATTCAAGTGGCATGTGCCCAATATGTGCCAAGACTTGATTCACCATCGGCTTAATGTGACCGTTCTTAATTAAATTTTGCAGGTCCACCTGTTCAAAGTTTGCCACACCAATTGCTTTGACCTTACCCTCAGCGTATGCCTCTTCCATAGCTTGCCATGTCGCTAAATTCCCCTCAAAATAATGATCAGTCCCCTTATAATCAGCCCAAGGCTTTGGCGAATGAATTAACAAGAGGTCAATATAGTCAACCTTGAGCCTGCTTAAAGCATTATCGATTTCGGCTTTAGCTGTTTTATAATCCTTGACCTCAGCAGCTAATTTCGTTGTCACAAATACTTCTGAACGCTTGATACCAGCATTTCGAATCCCCTGACCAACGCCCTCTTCATTACCATAAGCAGAGGCCGTATCAATGTGGCGATAACCAACCTTGATAGCATTCTCAACTGCTCCAACAACTTCTTGATTATCAAGTAGCCAAGTACCAAAGGCAATCTTAGGAATCTTTACTTGATTTGATAATTGATATGTTTCTTCTAACAACTGAATTTCTCCTATAAATTTTGGTATGTTTTATCATCAACAGGCTCCAACCATTCAGGTGTTCCAGCCGTAATCGCAATGTGTTCAAACCAAGAGTCCGCCTGCGCTCCATGCCAATGCTTAATACCATCTTTAGTCACAATCACATCCCCCTGTTTCAAAGATTGAGCAGGTTGACCTTCTTCTTGATACCAGCCTTTTCCGTCAGTAACGAGCAAAATTTGATACCCATCATGGTGAATATGCCAGTTATTTCGTGACCCAGGTTCAAAGGTAACCGTCCCAACTGAAATTTTTTCATCGGGACTAGTGGTTAAACCATTTAAAAACGTATCACCAATAAAGAATTGCCCATATGGGTTTAGGATTCCTTTGCCAAAAATACCACCATTTTCCAATTCATTAAATTTTGTCATTGTTCTCCCCCGTATACATTTTTCAGAATACTAAAGGCCGACCACCCTTTTGGCCAACCTGTATAAAAGGCTAATTGCGTAATCAACGCAGCCATCTCTTCTTCACTAACACCATTTTCTTTGGCTTTCGCCATGTGAAACGGTAATTGCTCAAAAGCTCCCATCGAAATCAAAGCCGAATTGGTTGCTATACTTCTCGTCTTTGGATTCAAGGTATCATCGGCCCAGACTTCACCAAATAAAATATCATCATTATATCTGGCAAAATCAGGAGCAACCTGGCCCAGTTGATCACGACCTGCTGTTACTTTATCTTTCATAGTAGTCCTCCTATTGATATGGTTATTTTAATCCCTAGAGTTAACTCTAGGTCAATGGTTGTGCTATAATTTTTGCATGGCTAACAAAAAACAAACTTTTAAAATCAAAGACGTTGCGGAAAAAACCGGTTTAACTGAGTACACACTCCGCTACTATGAAAAAGAGAGACTGATTGTTCCTGATCGGACCCCTTCTAATATTCGAATTTATAGCGAAGACGATGTCAATTGGTTACTTTTTATTGAACACATGCGTTCTACCGATATGTCAATCGAGGATTTGAAACACTTTGTCAAATTGCGGCGGTATGGTAGCGATTATGAAGAAGAAATTTTACATATTTTAGTACGTCATCGAAAACAAGTAGCAGACAAATTACAACGATACCAAGAAAACCTCGACTTGCTGAACCATAAGATCGACATGTATACCGGCCAACTGCGTGACCGTGACCAGAATTTATATGAACATTTTGTTGACTGGCTGTCAGCAAAAAAAGACGAAAAACAATAGATTTTGTTTTTCGTCTTTTTGCTATCAGTAAATTGAATGCCAACCACCCACATAAACTAATCCGTTTTAAGTTATACTGTTTGTAATATTAAGCAAAGCAACTTTAAGAGTCAGGTTTTACTGATTTAAAAAAGGCAACCATCGAGTCGATTTTTGTCTATCATAGCGACAATACGAGATTGAAAAGGAAAAATTATGTTTATAGGAAAAAATGTAAAATTATCACATTATCATGAGGGTGATGGCGATAACTTCGCCAGCTGGCAATGGGATGAAAACTTTATTAATCCACTGTCTGATGACGTCATTCACCCTTTTACGGCAGAGGATTGGGAAAAGATTTTTCGTAATTCTTCTAGAAGTAACGAAACTGTTGAGTTTACTGTTCGCACGGTCGATGATGATAGCTTAATTGGGTTTGTTAGTCTATCAAACATCAGTATTCGTAACCATTCTTGTGAACTAGGTATTGGTTTTCCAAAGGAAGAAGATCGGTCTAAAGGATACGGTCAAGAAACACTGTCCTTGATATTAGACTATGGTTTCAATAACTTAAACATGCATAAAATAAAATTGTCAGTTTTCCCTTTCAACACGGGGGCTGTAAGGGCCTATACTAAGGCTGGTTTTGTTAAAGAAGGCACTTCAAAAAATGAAGTCTTTTATGCTGGTAATTGGGTCGACTTCGACCACTACGTTATTTTTCAAGAAGACTGGTTTGCCAGTCAGCAATAAAAAGATTGAATCGATGATATTAAATGCCCACTACTCTAATTCGGGTTGTGGCCCTTTACGAACATTTTTTAACCAAACTACTTAATCAGTGACAATCCATGTCACGGCCCAGTACAGGAGACTACGTATGGCAATTACTTTTGGTAAACCAAATAAAAATGATCTAGATAAAATTATGAATATTGAACATTCAGGGTTTTCTGAAGCTGAAGCGGCTACTGCAAACAGCATGTTAGAACGAATAAAAGTTATCCCAGATACTTTTATTGTTGCCTATGATGAACAGGAAGATCCTGCAGGTTATATTGTCGGTCCGGCTTCGACGGAACGTTATATTACAGACAACCTATTTGAAACTTCAGTTCCAAATTCAGTGCATGCACCTTATCAAACAATTCTTAGTTTGGTAGTATCACCAGACAAACAAAAAATGGGCATTGCAAGTCAATTATTGCAACAGTTGGCCATAGTTGCTGAGCAACAAGGACGACAGTTAATAACCCTAACATGTTTAGAAAAATTGGTTCCATTTTATGAAAGAAACGGTTATCAAGTCGACGGCATTTCTAATTCTCAACATGCTGGTGAGACTTGGTATAACATGACGAAAAAGCTTTAATTATCGAGATTGTTAAAGACAATGTTGGATTTCAACCGTAATAAAGATTCAATAAAAAGCTTACGATTTAAAATCGTAAGCTTTTTTGTCCTTTAGCCGTACTTTTCTTGTGCCAAAAAAGTACCATTTTTGTAATTTACTCTTGACTTCTCTTGATTACTCAAAAAATCAAAATCGCTTAAGACTGGGATTTGTGACGCCTCTTGACGTTCCCTGATGGTACTCATGGAGAAGAAGGGATTCGAACCCTCGCACGCTTTAACACGTCTACACCCTTAGCAAGGGCGCCTCTTCAGCCTCTTGAGTACTTCTCCGTAACAGATAATATCATAACAGATAATGTTTGTTACAGCAAGCATTTTTAACGGTTCTCGATTGCCATTACAGACAAATTAAAGTTGTCCCACAATCCTTGGTCATCTTGCTTAAAATCTTCAATCAAAGAGCTACCCTTGGCCTTGATAGTTGCGGAAAGCTCATGATAGACATCATAAAGCTCCAATTCTTTCTGATCGTTCCACTTAACCGTGTAAAAGGTTCCATCCATCCGGTAGTCCAAAATTTCTTCCAAGCCACGCAAAAGAGTCCGCTCAATCATTTCTTCTTCCGTGACTGTTTCCCCGCGGGCATTCAAAATCGCCACCTGGTCCTTTACCTGTTGATAATCATCAGCAACTTCCATGTTATCCATTTTGTGGCCGCCTTTCATTACTCTTTTTTGCTGTTCTATATTATAATTGAATATATCTATTATACTAAGGTGATTTGAATGACACAACTCGTGACAACAGAAGAAATGCAGGAACTAGACCAATACACGATGGCAACCATTGGCTTGTCAGAAGAGGTTTTGATTGAACGTGCCGCTTTGGCCGCTCTAGACGTCCTTGGCGCCGGAGCCTATGACCTCTCCAACGTTTTGGTCTTAGTGGGCTTGGGCAACAATGGTGCCGATGGGATCGCTCTGGCACGCCTATTGCATCAGCTGCACATTCCCGTTTCATTACAGTTTGTCGGTAATGCCAATAAGGCCAAGCCCGCGGTCAAGCACCAACTGCAAATTGCCGAAGCCTGCGGGGTTCCACGTTCTGAAAAATCAGACTTCAAGCAAGCCTCATTAATCATCGATGCCATCTTTGGTACCGGATTAAATAAAGATTTACCCGAGGGCCTGCAAAAGATGGTCAAGGCAGCTAATCACATCGAAAGTACCGTTGTTGCACTTGATCTGCCCACTGGCGTGAATGGTACCACTGGCCAAATCATGGGGGCTGCCCTAAAGGCCAAGACAACGATTTCCTTTGGCTTTACTAAAGTCGGTGTCACCAAAAATCCAGGAAAAAAGTCTGCTGGACAGGTGCTAGTCAAAGAAATTGGGATTGTTGTCCCGGATGACTTTCAGTTTTCAATTAATAAACAGTAACAGTGACCAGTTATACTGGTGCTAATATGAAAAAGCCAAACTCCATGGAGTTTGGCTTTTTTTGTCGCATTTGACTACTGCTTATTTATGATAAGTAGATCCCGCTGAAATCATCATTGCTCGATATATCTGTTCAACCAGCACCAAACGCATCAGCTGGTGTGGTAGTGTCAATCTTCCAAAAGAGAGTAAAAGGTTGGCCCGCTTTTTAACGACGGGATCCAGTCCCAGTGATCCACCAATAATAAAGGTTAAGGTACCATGACCCGTGTTCTTGGCAGCTTCCAATTTTTCCGCGAAGTCTTCTGAGGCCAGCTCCTGTCCTTCAATCGCTAAAACAACGACAAAGTCGCGTTCACCAATTTTACTCTGAATTCGCTCCGCTTCCTTCACCATAATTTGTTGATTTTCAGCTGCTGACGCTTTTTCAGGCGTTTTTTCATCAGAAACTTCCACCATTTCGACGGTACCAAAGCGATTCAACCGCTTGGCGTATTCCGCGATTCCCTTTTTCAGATAATCTTCTTTTAATTTTCCAACTGTTAATACTTTAATTTTCATTTTAATTTCACCACTTGTTTTGGTCTAAAAACAAAACTTAGTCCCTTTCATTCAACTTATCCACTCTTTTATCCACTATTCCCCAGACTTATACCCAAAAAATCAGCCAATATAGACCAATTTCTAGTGATTTATCCCCAAACGCACCACTTATCCACAGGTTTTGGGTGTTACTTTTCCAAAAAGAGAAAAGCCATCAGACTGGGGTTTTGGAAAACTTATCCAAATTTTTCCCCATTCCCCTTTTTACGAACAAAAAAGCACATCTGTTCCCCTCGCGTTCATGTGAATATTCGTCTTTTTATCCCATAGTCTAAAGTTGTCCTTATGCTAAAGCGCTGCATATCGCCTTTTCCTTCAGAAAAGTCGAATTTAAAAGCTATTTTGTCACTCGACTATTCATTTTACCGCAAATCAACCGAACAGACATTCTAAAATTGGTATAGTCGATAATTTTATTGATTGAAATATTATTTTTCAGTTATTTTTTAAATTCATGCCAGCATTTCAATTAAGGTACAATCTACTAAATCATGACCACAAAAAAAGCGGATAACTAGGAACATAATTCCCAATTATCCACCTTCATTTTTAAGACGCCTCTCGCGCCTTCAGAGCCTTCAAATAGGCCTCGAGGGTTAAATGATGTTTCGTTATATACTGTGCGTTTTTAACCCCAACATACCTGAAATGCCAAGACTCATAATCGATGCCTGTCTCCTTAATTGACGCCTCGTCCTTTGGGTACCGAAGAATGAAACCATATTCAGGCGCATGGTCAATCAACCAACGCTGCGAAGCAAACTGGTCCATCTCACCAGTCAAGCCTGGATACTTTGCTAAAGCATCATTTCCAGCCAGATCAATAGCCAAACCGGTTTGATGTTCCGATGAACCTGGTGTTTGCACAACCTTCTTGGTTTCAGCCAGTGCCTTTTCCTCTGATTCTCCGTTATTTTCGTTGTTTGCTAAAACATTCGCAAAGACTTCCTTCTGATATTCGATTGAACGGTAGCCCGAAACCAAGGTCGTCTCGTAACCAGCTGCTTTGGCCCCAGCCATAAAATCAATGACACTCTGCTGAATCTTTTGGTTAACGACCTTATCACCAACCTGAGCTTGGGTAAAACTAATTTCCTGATTTTCTGGATGTTGCTTATTAATCAAGACAAGATCCCAGTCTGTGCTCTTGACACCCTTTGGCAGGCTTGAGGTAGTTACCTTTGTCTGTGACCGGCTCGTCTTATGGCCCTGGTTTCGCCCGTGTAATCCCAATGCTAAAAAGGTAATCATCACTAGTAAAATCAAGCCAACAATCAACACTATGATTCGTTTTTTATTTGTCATTAGCAACCCCCTATGACCCTACGATACAAAAAAAGACCGGAATAAATTCCAGTCTTTTATTTTATGATGGTCAGTCAGGGGCTCGAACCCTGGACCCACGGATTAAGAGTCCGTTGCTCTACCAACTGAGCTAACTAACCATGAATATCTTTCACAACAAAAGATATCATAACATATATAGCAACAGTCGGCAAGCTTTTTTACCAAAAAAGCGGAATTTTCTAATTTATTTTTCTTCCGCTAACTTAGCTTGGGCTAAATAAAAGCAGCCAATGATACCAGCGTTATCGCCAGTAGAAACAGGGACAATGTAATCCTCAAAATCGGGTGTTGCCAAATAATTACGGAACTTATCGGCAAAAGCCTTACGAATCATTGGTAATAAGTTCTCGCGGTGTGGAACCCCGCCACCAAAGATAATTTTGTCGGGGCGGAGAATGACCGTAAAGTCAACTGCGGCTTGGGCCAAATAATCAGCTTCAATTTCCCAAGCGATATGGTCATCAGGTAATTCCTTAGCTGTCATCCCCCAACGTTCAGCCATGGCCGGTCCAGATGCCAAGCCTTCCAAGCAGTGGTCTTGATGGAATGGACAATGGCCCCGATAGTCATCCTTTGGATGCTTTTGAATCATAATGTGGCCTGCCTCGGGGTGGCCGTAGCCTGCCAAAAAGTGGCCACGGTTGATAATACCTGCACCAACACCCGTTCCAATCGTCAGATAAACCAACGATTGATTTTCTTTCACGGCTCCCGTCTTATACTCAGCCCATGCCGCACCATTGACGTCAGTGGTCCAGTAGTAAGGAATATCACGCCAGGCCTTCATTCGACCCATGAAATCATAACCTGACCAACCACGCTTTGGTGTATCTAAGACGCGACCATAAGTTTTGGACTCTGGATTAATATCAATCGGTCCAAACATCGCAATCCCCATTGCCTTGATATCCTCAAACTGATCAAAGTAGGCAATCACCGCATCAAGTGTCTTTTCACCGTCTTCAGTCGGAATCGACTGACGGTCAACAATCTTCATATCCTCATCACAGACAGCTAAAACAAACTTCGTACCGCCGCCTTCAATTGCTCCTAATAGTGCCATGGCGAACATCCTTTCCGCTTTGTTTTGAACCGGAGGTTGATTCTATTCAACACGTTTCCTTATCTTTATTGTAAACGCTTACAGACAAACAAACAACACTTTTTTTGCTTTTTTATTAATTATATTGCAAAATCATACTAAAAAAAGGCCTCTTTGGCCTTTTAAACTTTATTTGCGGTCATCATAGCCATTTGGATGCTTTTCTTTCCAATTCCAAGCTGTTTTGATGATGTCCTTCACATTATCAAACTTTGGTTGCCAACCCAAAACTTCTCGAGCTTGCGTTGAATCTGCAACCAAGATATCTGGGTCACCAGGACGACGTGGCCCAACCTTGGCCTCAATATTCACGCCAGTTGCTTCACGGGCTGCCTCAACCATTTCCTTAACCGAGAAACCAGTGGCAGATCCTAAGTTAAATTGAGCTGATTTGTTACCCTTGGCCAAGTAATCCAAGGCTAAAATATGGGCATCTGCCAAGTCCACAACGTGGACGTAATCCCGAACGTTGAAACCATCTGGCGTCTTATAATCATCCCCAAACATTTCGATGTATTCGCGTTGACCGGCTGCCGCCTGTAAGATGATGGGGACCAAGTGCGTTTCTGGACCATGGTCTTCACCAATTGAACCATCTTCAATAGCACCGGCCACGTTGAAGTAGCGCAAGGCTACCCACTTGATGTCATAAGCCGAATCGGCCCAAGCCATCATCTTTTCCATCATCAACTTCGATTCCCCATAAGGGTTGATTGGGTTTTGTGGGTCTGTTTCCTTGATTGGAATGTTCACTGGGTTACCGTAAGTAGCGGCCGTTGATGAAAAGACAATCTTCTTCACATCAAAGTCTTTCATCACTTCCAGCAAAGTCACCATTCCCGCCGTGTTGTTATCAAAGTACATCAATGGTTCAGCAACGGATTCTGGCACAATTGAGAAAGCCGCAAAATGAACGACAGCATCGATGTTTTCCTTTTCAAAAACTTCAGACAAGGCTTGCTTGTCGCGAATGTCGACTTGATAAAACTTAGCTTCCGGTGCCACCGCTGCTCGGTGCCCCTTTACTAAATTATCAACAACAACAACATCTTGTCCTTGGTCTAACAACCGCCGCACCATATGTGAACCAATATAGCCAGCGCCACCTAATACTAATACAGACATCTACTTTTCCTCACTTTTTTGTTTGGGCCGGTCCATCCAATTAATCACGGCCTCTGCCGAAATTCCATCTTCTTTGACAACCCGGTGTCTTGATTTATTATCTGTTAAAATTGCTTGTGATTCAACTCGGTGACCATAATGGACTTCGTTTTCATAACGAATGGTCAGCTCAGCCGCCTCATGCCCTTTCAAAAAATCAAGGGGCAACACATCCAACATCCACTCCAAGTACTTAGAATTGTTGACGTGGCGGTTTCCATCAATGTCCAAGAAACGTACCTGATAGGGCCGCCTAACCTGAACATCTGCATCTTTGATTTTATCAACCTTGACCATCTTGTCTAAACGACGCACCTCTTGGCCACCATAAGGAACAACAAGGTCTTCAGGTAGGCGCTTCATTCGCCTCGTCTCTAAGTCAATCAAGGCCCAAAGGGAATCAATGTCAATAATTATTTCACCATGTTCGTCCTTAAAGTAAAAGCCACGCATGGCAAAATAAGAAGACCACTCCCCAGCCTTGGTCTCAATTGTGATCTTCTCACCTAATTTTGGCCGGCGGGTAATCTTTAAATCATATTGTAAAATAACCCAACCCAAACCACGCTTATCGGTTTCAGTATAACCAACGTTCAAGTGTTCCCCCTGGAGCCTGGAGCATAGGATGGCCAGGTTCAAGACCATTGGTAAGGAAAGCTTGCGTGTCAGATCAACCTGATAATACTCAACAGGTCGTGTAATTGAAAAAATATCAGCCATGATCTTCCTCGATTTGATGATAAATTTTATAAACCTCTTGCCGGTTCAATCCCCGTTCTTTGGCGACCTGCTTAATCGCTTGATTCGGCTTTTGACCGGCCGTGACTAACTTGGCCACCGCTTGGTCAAGAGGGAGGTCAGCCGTTTCAGCCAAAATCTTAGCATCCCCCTGCTGTGGCTCGGCCATTTCTTTGAGGTCTTCTGTGCTAGCGCCGGCAACCATCACAACAAATTCTCCACGGGCCTGATTTTCAGTTAGCCAGTCGACCAACTCCTTCGTGGTCCCACGCAAAAATTCCTCGTAACGCTTTGTTAGCTCCCGGGCCAAGACGACTGGTCGACTAGGGCCACACACAGTAAGCAAATTTTCCATTGTTGCCTTCAAGCGGTGCGGGGCCTCATAAAAAATTAGTGTCTCGGGTCGACGAGCAAGGTCCGCCAAAACGTTCTGCTGATCTCCCTTCTTTCGTGGCAAGAAGCCATGAAAATAGAATGGTTGTGGCACAAGGCCAGAGGCAATTAACGCCGTGATACCGGCTGAGGCCCCTGGCACAGGCACAACTGGAATTCCAGCAGCAATTGCTTGGGCTACTAATTCTTTCCCCGGATCTGAGATGGAAGGCAAGCCCGCATCAGAAACCTGGGCAACCGACTGTCCTGCCAACAAATCTTGAACAATCAGTGGAGCCTTTTCCTGCCAGTTATGCTCATGAAGGGCCGTCTTTTTGTTATGAATATCAAAGTAGTTCAGTAATAACTGTGTGTGTCTTGTGTCTTCAGCTGCAATCAAATCTACGGTCGATAACACCTCAATGGCTCGCTTTGACATATCCTGAAGGTTACCGATCGGTGTGGCAACGAGGTAGAGTGTCCCCGTTGTTTGTTCTGCAAAACTTTTTTGTACCTGCATATCATCCTATCCCAAGGCCATTGTGATTTCGAGTCCCAGTTTTTCTAACCGACTTTGCCAAGAAATATTAACATTCTTCAACTGGTCGGTTTGTAAAATCAGCTTCCCAACCGCTAATAACTGGTCAGGCTGATAACGCTTAACCATTCCCTGATAAAAACCAAGCAACTGAGGAAAAGCCAATTGGTCTTGGTCAACATAAGAATAAACAGCTAAGTCGCGACCAAGCAACTGAAGCCAGGATAGAACCTGATTTTCCTGGTCCTTGACGGTCACCATGGGCAAAAGTTGTCCCTGTAGGTATGCCATTAAAGCCACATCCTCTGTCATCGCCAGTTCAAACCACTTAAAAACCTTCGGTTGGGCCTCCTTGGCGAAAGCTTCTTGAGCAACCTGACTACCAAGGTTTACTTGGTCGGATGCCTGGAGGCTCACTAACTGGGCGCGCGACCGAATCGTTGCCAACACATCGCTGGTCTGATTTGCTAAAAGCAAAATTAATTGTGGACCCACCGGCTCCTCGATAAATTTCAACAGTGAATTAGCCGCTGCTGTCGTCAACGTATCCGCCTGGTCAATCACGAAAATTTTTCGCTGTCCTTCCAAGGCAGTTGTTGTCAGTTCTGGGACCAAGGCCCTGATTTGTGCAATTTTAATCGCCGCTCCCGGCTTTTCGGGTAAAACGGTCACAAAATCTGGGTGATCAAAAGCGGCCAGTCGCTGCTTCGTTAGCTCATCTTGACCAAGTACAAAAGAAGCCAACGACTGCGCCAAGGCAATTTTTTCAGCATTGCCCACACCAGCTAACAAATAGAGGTGTGAAAGACGGTCTTCAGCCACCGCTTGCTCAAGCTGGCGGTAATTAGCCGGATAGGCCGCTGCTGCCATTGCCTGAAAATCTTGGTCAACAAGAGCTGGTGCTGCAGTATTTTGGGCTGTTTGACCCTTGTTACTATTTCTTTTAGCCATTAAAAATTAGAACTGGTAGAAATCATCAATCGTCTGCGTGAAGACAGTGGCCCCACCTACTTCAACTTCGACTGGGAAAGCCCCCGTCCGCTCTCCTTCAACACTAATTGGCGGCACCATAAACTGCTTACGCTTCTGTGAAACATCTTTAATAATTTGCAGAACTTCCTCAACTCGGTCCTCATCAATGGCAATGATAAAGGTCGTATTGCCGGACCGCAAGAAGCCACCTGATGTGGCAAGACGGGTTGCTTGAATCTTGGCCTTCACGAAGGCGTTAGCTAACTTTGTTGCATCTTTATCTTGAACAATGGCATTGACTAATTTCATCTTCTTACCTCCAATAGGTCGCTAGGACCTGCTTGACTTCTTCAATTACAGCTTGAACATCTTGGTTGGCATTGACCAGCTTGATTCGTTCTGGGCTTTTTTCCACCAATTCCAAATAAGTTTGACGGACTGTCTGATGAAAAGAAAGTTCCTCTTCATCCAGTCGGTCAATCTTACCCTTTCGATTGGCAAAAATCCTCTTCAACCCAATCTCGACCGGCAAATCCAAATAAATCGTTAAATCTGGTAGTCGTCCCTGCGTGGCAAAGGCGTTTAGTTCGGCAATCCGGTTCACCCCAAGTTGACGCCCACCACCTTGGTAAGCCAATGATGAATCAAGGTACCGGTCTGACAAAACCACCTTTCCGGCAGCAATTGCCGGCTGAACGGTTTGGACTAGGTGCTCACGTCGAGAAGCGGCATAGAGCAATGCTTCCGTCCAAGAATCCATTGCCGGCTCCGTTTTTTCTTGGAGCAGCGTTCGAATTCCTTCAGCAATCGGTGTTCCACCTGGTTCTCTAGTTACTAAGACATCTGCCTGAGCCAGTTCTGCTAAGTACGGACGCACCGCCTCAATCACCGTGGTTTTTCCTGCCCCCTCCGGACCCTCAAATGACAAAAAATGCATTTCACTCATGGGCAGCTCCTATTCCTGTGGTTGCTTGAAAATCAGCGGTTGCTTCGCCACTGCCTTGCGACGTCGAGCCTCATTGTAAAGGTAGGAGAACTTCACCTTGTCGACTGCCGTTCGGGCTTGAATCATATGACCGTTAACCCGCGAATCGACCAATGCCGTTTCGGACTCTTGCGCTTGGTGGTATTCTAAACGTGCTTGATTAATTTGACTTAAAAGTAATGCATCAAATTTTTCTTTGAGGAAACCAGTATTCACTTTTTTCTTTTTATTAAACATTAGAGCTCATTTCTGCCTTCGATGGACTTAATCAAAGTCAATTGATCCGCATAATCAATATCGGCCCCAACCGCTAAGCCGGTTGCTAGTCGAGTCACTTTAATATTAGCCGGCTTCAAAAGGCGGGCCAAGTACATCGCGGTGGCTTCACCATCGGTATTGGCGTTCGTCCCAACAATCACTTCTTGAATCTGCTCATCCTTTGAAAGACGCTTAATTAAAGATGGCAGATTAATATCCTCTGGCCCTGTTCCGGCACTAGGAGAAATCACACCATTTAAAACATGATAAAGTCCGTGATATTCCCCAGTCTGCTCCATTGCCATCACATCCTTTGGGTTTTGTAAGACCAAAACTGTACTCTGATCACGGCTAGCATCGGAACAAATAGCACAAGGATTTTGATCCTTTGTTGTTATATTACCGCAAATTTCGCAAAATGTAACCGATTCTTTCGCTGTTGCCAAGGCATTGGCAAAGGAATTGACATCCTCTCGGTCCATCCCCAATGTGTAAAAAGCTAATCGGCTGGCAGTTTTTGCCCCAATTCCCGGTAACTTTGAATATGAATCGATTAATTTTGCAATTGGTTCTGGATATTGCATGTCCTATTTTCCTTCATCATCTGTTTGGGTCACAACGACCAAATCGTCCCCAAAGAGGGCTTTGGCTTCTTGTACTAAATCAGGACCCTGGTCAACTTTTTCTTGGTTGGCCGTCTCAGTCACTGCCGCTGACTGGTCGTACTTTGGTTCTAAGACCAGTGGAGTCAAGTCATCAAGAGCAATCTCGATTTTTTTCCCTGACCGCAAGGCTGTCACGTAAGCTGCTCGGTCATTTTGCCATTCGTCCTTGCTCCGGATGACTAGAATTTCTGGTAACTGATTTTTGCGCAGTGCAGCTGCCAAATTAGCCAACAAAGCGGTATTTTGTATACTAGCGTCCATAATTGCTGGAAAATCAAAGGCTAAAATCAAGGCCCGGTCGGAAGCAGCCATTGGTTCGACCGTCTGTAAGACTGCTTGGTCTTTAACTGCAAAATCCTTGACTAGGTCAGGCCAGACGTTTTGCGCCTTTGTCAGCCAATCTCGCTTTGCCTGAGACAGAACTGCTTGAACGGGCTCTTGACCGATATAAACAGTTGGTAATTCTCGCGAAACTGATTCTTTGGCTGGCGCTGCTTGTACTTGAGCGTAAGACGCGTCGTTCTGTGACTTTCCCGTTGATTGATTTGCCGCCGGGTCAATTGGTGAAGGCCGCTCTTCACCAGCAAAATCAGTATCCCCTAACAAATCATTATCCTGCTCTAACCCTGTCAGTGGTCTTTGCTCTGATTGAGCCTGTCGACCCGCTGCCTCTTTAGCAGCTGGTTCTCCTTGAATTCTTTCAGTGACCTTGTCCTCAGTCACTGCAGCTTGTTTGGTTGCCGCAGCCTCAACAATAGCCGGCTTAGTCTGGTCTGTATCAACTGGCTTAGCAGCTATTTTTACTTCTTTTGTGTTTTCCCTGCGTGTAAAAGGTTCTTCATGCAACTTTCCTTGATTAACTCGGGAAGCTGACTGACTTTGATCTGCGTCTGCTAATGTTAGCTTAACCGTCAAGATTTCAAGGTAAATATCGCTTTGCAATGAGGCAGCCAATTGGGTCTTCACATCATCGATAACGACAAGCATTTGTTGCAATTGGTCTTGGGAAATTTTGGCTTTAAAGGCTTTTAGCTCTTTTATCTTACTAGTTGCCTGCACCAGATCCGGCGCTAAGTCAACGAGCATCACATCTCGCAGGGTAGCCATCAAGTCAGCTAAAAAGCGATTAGCGTCCTTTCCTGCTAACAAAATTGCAGACAAAGTTGCTAAAGCAGCTGCCGTGTCGCGGTCTAATATTTGATTTAAGTAAGTCAGTAACTGATCGATTTTGACCGATCCGGTTACCGTCAGGGCGTTTTCGAGCGAAATTTTATCTGGACCATAGGCAATTACCTGATCTAAAATTGACAAAGCATCGCGCATCCCACCTTCCGCAGCAGTGGCCACAACCTCTAAAGCCTGGTCTTCAAATGGCTGCTCTTCCTGGTGCAAAATTTCAATCATGCGGTTCTTAATCGTTTCGTTAGAAAGCCGCTTAAACTCAAAGCGCTGTGTCCGCGACAAAATGGTGGCAGGCATTTTTTGCACTTCAGTCGTCGCCAAAATAAACTTTACTTGAGCCGGTGGCTCCTCTAAAGTCTTCAAAAGTGCATTAAAGGCGCCCGTCGATAGCATGTGGGCCTCATCAATAATATAAATCTTAAATGGTGCTTCGATTGGGGCGTAATTAGCCGAATCTCGAATAGATCGGATTTCATCAACTCCGTTATTCGAAGCCGCATCAATTTCAATAATGTCGGGGTGGGACTCATTTGCCTGGTCCTGGCTAATGCCATTGACTTCGCGGGCGAAAATCTTAGCCGCTGAGGTCTTTCCCGTTCCGCGTGGACCCGAGAATAGGTATGCGTGACCTGTTTGTTTCTGCTCAATGGCGTTCTCGAGCGTCTTGGTAATCACTTCTTGGCCGACCATTTGCTCAAAAGTCCTTGGCCGGTACACCCGGTAAAGTGCTTGATATGCCATGGTGGTCCCCTCCCTTACAAAAAAAGCCGCCGTTTGGCGGTTTTGCTATGTACACAAGCACAAGGTTAATCAATCTTAGAGCTGCTACATTTCTGTCCTGACTCGGTTCGAAAGGCAACCCTTGCCTGCACTGTTATTATAGCGAAATATCAGGTTTTTAGCAAGCATTTCCAAGAAGAAAAATCAGTCTAAAAACCTGACGGTTACTCACTTTCAGCCAACTTTTTCAATGTTTTGGCAGCCCGTTTTTTCGCTTTTTGCTTTTGTCGAATTTCTTGAAAAAAGGCCTTCAATAAAGCCTTGGATTGATCAGCCTTCACACCAACATAAGTTTTTACTTGATGGTTTAACCGCTTGTCCTCAAAGACATTATATAAAGATGATACAGCACCAGCCTTTTGATCCTGGGCACCATAATAGACCAATGGAATCCGAGCATTAATGATGGCTCCCGCGCACATCAGGCAGGGCTCTAAGGTCACAAAAAGTGCTGTATTTTCGAGCCGCCACGTACCGAGCTCCTGATTTGCCCGGTTGATGGCCAATAATTCAGCATGGCTACTGGCTTCTTGGTCGATTTCCCGCCGGTTTGAACCGGTCGCAATCACCTGTCCATCTTTGACAATTACAGCACCAATCGGTACCTCACCAATTTCACCAGCCTGTTTCGCCTCTGCTATGGCAATATCCATAAAATAAGCCACTTGTTCAGAGCTTAAAGTTGGAATTTCAGCCATGCACCGCCTCCAAGACATAGTAGCCCTTATTTTTACCTACAATCGAAACGTTATCAAAAACAGCTTCGAGATTCTTTTGAGCAGATGGTGCGCCCTGCTTTTTTTGCAAAACGGCTAGGAGCTTACCACCTGGTAGTAGATAGTTTTTGGCTTCCTGGAGCATTGCTGTCACCACTGGCTTACCAGCGCGAATTGGCGGATTGACCAAAATTAACGCATATTGATCCTGAACACCCTCATAAATATTGGACTGAAAAACTTTCACTTGGCTACCCACTCCGTTTTTGTTGGCATTCTTTTGGGCCAAATCAAGGGCTCGCTGATTGACGTCGACCATATCAACATTTTTGTTCAGCGCCTTAGCAATAGCAATCCCCACTGGACCGTAACCGGTGCCCAAATCCAAGATACGACCAGCTGGAAAATCAGTTTTGGCCGCGACAGCAAGCATCGTCCGTGTCCCAAAATCAACCGTTCTTTTGGAAAAAACACCAGCATCGGTCGTGAAATGCAAA
The DNA here is from genome assembly GCF_058511985.1 of Fructobacillus sp. ESL1096. NCBI lineage: Bacteria > Bacillati > Bacillota > Bacilli > Lactobacillales > Lactobacillaceae > Fructobacillus > Fructobacillus sp. ESL1096. Next base: position 745,398 of record NZ_CP196400.1, on the reverse strand, counting down.
TTATTACCTAAAAGTTCAAAATCAAAATCTTGATAATCATGAGCTGCATCTGGTTGTGCCGTAAAGTATTGTTCACCTGAAATTTTTTCCGTCATGCGTTGTTGTCCTCTGTTCTTATTTTACTAAAATATGTACAAAAAAAGAGCCTCTAAAGGCCCTTTTTCTAGGATTACTTCAAAGTAACTGATGCGCCAGCTGCTTCCAAAGCTTCCTTCAATTCGTTAGCATCGGCTTCAGCAACGCCTTCCTTAATAACAGAAGGTGCGTTGTCAACCATGTCCTTAGCTTCCTTCAAGCCAAGACCAGTAGCTTCACGAACTGCCTTGATAACCTTAACCTTAGCAGTACCTGCTGAAGTCAATTCTACGTCGAAGTCTGACTTGGCAGCTGCGCCATCGGCACCAGCAGCACCAGCAGCGGCTACAGGAGCAGCAGCTGAAACGTCAAATTCTTCTTCGATAGCTGAAACCAAGTCAGCCAAGTCCAAAATTGTTGCATCCTTCAATGATGCGATAATCGCGTCTTTATCAAAAGCCATGATTAATTCCTCCAATTAGTTTTTAAATAGTTTGTAATTTATAGTTATGCTTATTCAGCAGCTGGAGTAGCTTCTTCAGCTTCCTTCTTTTCCTGCAATGCCTTAACAGCATAAGCGAAGGAACGGATAGGGAACTGGAATTCGGCCATCAACTGACCAAGCAAACCTTCGTGAGAAGGCAATGAAGCGTACTTGTTAATTTCATCAACACCAGCAATACTTCCGTCAACAACACCACCCTTAATAACGAGCTTGTCATTTTCGTCAGCAAACTTCTTCAAAATGCGAGCTGGGGCAACAGCATCGTCGTTTGAAAAGGCAACGGCTGATGGGCCAGCAAACAAATCGTTCAGTTCTTCGAAACCAGCTTCCTTAGCAGCACGTTCCAAAACCTTGTTCTTGATAACTTCCAAGACAACGCCTTCTTCACGCAACTGTGAACGCAAGTCGGTTGATTCGGCAACAGTCAAACCACGTGGGTTGACAACAACAGCGGCTGAAGCAGCCTTAAATTGATCGGCAACTTCTGAAACCTTCTGTGCTTTGATTGCAATAGCTTGTTCACTCATATGAAATTCTCCTTTCAAAGATTTTTTTGCAAAAGAAACCCGCCTGCAAAAGACAGACGGGTAAAGTTAATTGATTAACTTCCTCGGCAGGATATTAAGGTGCAAGCACCACCTGAGTCTTAGGCAAAATTGATTTTATTTACTTATTTATCTTAGCAGTTTTCAGCTAGACTGTCAATTAAAGAGAAGCCAAGTCCAAGGTAACTGCAGGACTCATTGTTGAAGACAAAGCAACGTTTGAAACGTAAGTTCCCTTAACAGCTGCAGGACGAGCCTTCAAAACAGTCTCAGCAATTGACTTAATGTTTTCAGCCAACTTTGCATCGTCAAATGATACACGACCAACAGTAACGGCAACGTTTCCGTCACGGTCAGTACGATAAGTCACTTGACCACCCTTAGCATCTGAAACAGCCTTGGTAACATCCATGGTTACAGTTCCAGTCTTTGGGTTTGGCATCAATCCCTTAGGACCCAATGCGCGACCAACGCGACCAACTTGTGCCATCATGTCAGGAGTTGCCACAGCAACGTCAAAGTCTAACCAACCGTCTTGGATGCGTTGAACCAAGTCAGCAGCACCAACAACGTCAGCACCGGCAGCTTCGGCTTCCTTTGCCTTGTCGCCTTGAGCAAAGACAACAACTGTCTTGTCCTTACCAGAACCGTTAGGCAAAACAACAGCACCACGGAGTTGTTGATCAGCTTGACGAGTGTCAACGTTCAACTTGAAAGTAACTTCAACTGAAGCGTCGAACTTTGCGTATGAAACTTCCTTTAACAAAGAAATTCCGTCTGCCAATGCGTAAGCCTTTTCAGCTTCAACCTTAGCAGCAGCTTCTAAATACTTCTTACCATGCTTTTGTGTCATTATTCTGCGTCCTCCTTGATTGCTGTTCCTTCAACAGTCAAGTCCACACCGTCGACCGTAACACCCATTGAACGGGCTGTTCCTTCGATCATCTTCATGGCTGCTGTTACGTCGTTGGCATTCAAATCTGCCATCTTGTTTTCAGCAATTGCACGAATTTGGTCCAAGGTTACGTTACCGGCCTTAGTACGGTTAGGTTCACCAGAACCCTTACCAACAATCTTCCGCAATTGGTCAGCTGCTGGTGGAGTCTTAGTAACGAATTCGAATGATCGATCATCGAAAACTGAGATTTCGACAGGGATTGTTGAACCAGCTTGGTCAGCAGTCCGTGCGTTAAATTCCTTAGTGAACTGTGCGATGTTAATACCGGCTTGTCCCAAGGCAGGTCCAACTGGTGGAGCTGGAGTTGCTTTGGCAGCGGCAATTTGCAGTTTCACAACATTGATAACTTTTTTAGCCACGATATATTTCCTCCTCGTGTTGTGGTAGAGCGCAGCTTCAGTGCTGCTTCCACGCATGTCTTTGACATACCAGATTAGTATATCAAAAAAAACGTCCCAAGTAAAGGACGTTTTTTCTTTAAACCCAACAACAAAGGCATTTGTACTCGGTCTAAACTCTAATTAAAAATTTGTATCGATATCGTTGAAGCCAAGTTCTGTTGGCGTTTCACGACCAAAGACCTCAACTGTTGCTTCAACTTCTTGCTTTTCATTGTCAATGGCACGGACAATTCCTTCCATCCCGTTAAATGGACCAGCAACAATCTTGATTGTTTGACCAACTTCGATATCCAAATCAACAGTGGCTTGACCAGTCATTCCCATGCGCTTCATCAACAATTCAACTTCTTCAGGCAACAAAGAGTTTGGCTTTGATCCGGCTCCGTGAGAACCCAAGAATCCGGTAACACCTGGCGTGTTACGAACAACATACCAAGCTTCATCAGTCATATTACCATCTTGTGGAGTGGCCATTTCAACCAAGACATAGCCAGGGAAATCATTTTCGATGGAAGTCTTCACTTCACCATCTTGAACAGTCGAAACTTCTTGTTCTGGCACCAAAATCCGGAAAATTTGATTGGCCATTCCCATTGTTTGTGTTCGTGATTCCAAGTTTGCTTGAACCTTGTGTTCGTAACCTGAATATGTGTGGACAACGAACCAAGCTTTTTCGATTTCTTCAGTCATGGTTATTTCGGGCAAATGCCCTTCCTCCTTGAATTGCAAATAAAAAAGAGTCCGCTGACTCTTCTAACTGCCTTTAGTATACTATATTCCGACTTATCGTGCCAAGAACAAATTGACACCTTGTTGCAAAAGCCAATCTGATGCACCAATAATGACGGCAAAAACGATTGAGATACTAATAACAGCAACCGTTTCTTTTGTTGTTTGTTCCATTGACAACCAAGAAACTTTGCGCATTTCTGCAGCGACATTTTTAAAGTATGTAATCATGGTTCACTACCTCACTTTGTTTCTCGGTGGAGCGTATGCTTTTTGCAATGGGGACAAAACTTTTTGACGCTCAAGCGCTCTACCCGCCCCTTTGCCAGGGTAACGGTATAATTTCTTGATCCACAGACCTCACAGGCCAATGATGCTTTTTGACTTGGCATAAAGTTACCTCACTAACTAGCATCATAGCATCTTTAGGCCTGCTTTTCAACATTCACTCATAGAGCCGCCGCAAATAAGCCTGCTTCAACCGGTATTGCACCCTAGTAACTTGATGACTCGATTCATGTGGTTGCAATAAAATTCGCCCATCACCAATCAGAAAACTAATAATATGAGCAACTTCACCTTTGCGAAAGTTTAAAACTTCCGCTAGAGTTTCACGGGCAATACATTGTTGTTCCGGGGTTCCCGTCGGTTCAGCAACCACAACAGGCAAATCCTGGCTGGCATCAAAACGTGTCATCGCACGGTTAAACTGCTCCTGCTTTGTATTTTGCTTCCGAATATAGTCAATCGCCCGATTACGTAAAGCAGCCATTAAGTATGTTGAAAACTTTGCCCGAGCCTTTTGCACATCATAACGTCTTAGGCAGTGCAACATGGCTTCGAGAGCATCCGCTTCCCAATCATCTGCGCGACAAACATTCGTCAAATAGTTACCGTAGACCAGCCATACCATGCCCACATGACGACGATAGAGGGTCACAAAAGCCTCTTCATCACCCTGTTGCGCTAGGAGCACTTCGTGGCTCCCTTCCCGTAATGGTCTTCTTTCCATCAAAAAAGCCTCCTTTAGCGGGGGGCTTTGTGAACACAAGGCCCCTTAAAGAGGGTGCCTTGAACTATATCCTTGATAGATCAATAAACTAGCAGCCACACTGGCATTCAACGATTGAACATGACCAATCATTGGAATGGTTAACATACCATCAACCTGTTTTTTCAGTAAGGGTGAAATTCCTTTCCCTTCATTTCCAATAACCAGGGCCGTAGCACCTTTGGCATCCCATGTCCGATAATCTTGTCCGGCCATGTCAGTACCAAAGATCCAAACGCCACGTTCTTTCAATGTCTTAACTGTTTGCACCAAATTCGTCACGCGACAAACCGGGACGTGCTCAATTGCACCTGTAGAACTTTTCGCCACCGTTCCCGTCAGTTGCACTGCTCGACGCTTGGGGATAATGACACCATGAACACCAGCAGCATCAGCCGTTCGCAAAATTGATCCTAAGTTATGGGGATCCTCAATTTCATCCAAAATCAGGAAAAAAGGATCCTCATTTTTACTCTGAGCCTTGTCAAACAAGTCATCTAGACTAGCATAAGTAAAGGCAGCCACTGACAAAACCAAGCCCTGGTGATTACCCCCATCGGCTAACTCATCCAACTTTGCCTTGGGCGCTTGTTGGATAACAATGCCCTGTTGCTTAGCTAATTGGCTCACTTCCCGCTCTACTTTTGGCTGCAAACCAGGCTGTAACCACAGCTTGTTGATTGCTGTTTTCTGTTTTAAAGCCTCAACAACGGCATGGTGACCGTAAATAAAGGCTGGTGCTTGCTCATTAGACATTGTTCGTTCTCCCGCTTTCCACTTGGTCGAAAATCCATTCCATCATCGTTTGTAAACGCTCTTCTTGATTAGACAAGTACAAGTAACCAATCATTGCTTCCACACCAGTTGAAATCCGGTATGCCACAACATTGGTATTTTTAGCCTTGGTATATGACTTGGCATTGCGACCACGCTTAAAATAAGTTAACTCATTCTCACTGAGCAATTGATCATCTTCCATCAATTGGTACAAGGCGGCGTGCGCTTTGGCCGAGACATAGTGCCGTGACTTTTTTTGTAAGTCGTTCACTTTCGTTAATCCCATGGCAACCAGGTGATTGCGGACTGTTAATTCATAAATCGCATCACCGATGTAAGCTAAAGACAGCCCATTCATCTGTTTATAGTCAAGTTGTTCCATTCAATATCTCTTTCAGTTTTGGCTCAACTAGGCTAGCGACACCTAGACAGTACCAATTTTGTTAGCTCTCAACAAGTAATCAGGCTAATCTTGTCCTGATTTTACAAAATTAAGGCCTCAATAACATTTCTTGCAAAAGGCAAAACACTCGCCTCAGTCGAAAATTCGCTGACTGATAACGAGTGATTGACTTAGCGCCTATTCTTTTCTCGCCGCATTCCCTGCACCATTCGAATCGTCCACATGGACAAAAAACCAACGATGATGGCCGCAATCAAATGAGTCGCAATTTCACCTTGCTTTTGAATTGGCCAAAATAAAAGCGAAATAATCATCAAAACAGTAGCCGTAATCATGGCCTGTTTCCATTGCGACCAAGTGGTCACCTGGTATTGGTTATGAGGAATCGATTGTGGAAACAAACGAAATTGGATTTGTTCACCAATTGGACTAAATGCGACAACGTAAAGGACCGCAAAAAAATAAACAAACCAATTTTGATTATAGGCTTCGTTCCCAGTTTTAATGCGGACCAACAACAAAACTAATAGGAGCACTGTCGGGATGATCACCATTGCCCAAAGTTGTTTTTTATTCAGCTTTTGGATCCAATCAATCCAGTCAATCTTTACTTTTTTCATGGTCGCCTCGTTTTTAAATCTACTCCTAGTCTACCCTACTCAGGGACTTTGAACAATAAAAAAACCAGCTTTCGCTGGTTTTCCCTTGATTCTTTTAGTCTTGACCATCAATTGTTTGGGCAACCTGGTCCAAAGATTGAATGTCTTTTTCTTCGGGTTGGTCAACAACTTCACCAACAACTTCTGGCTTAATCTTACGATATTCAGCCATTCCAGTACCGGCAGGGATAATCTTACCAATGATAACATTCTCCTTCAAACCGACAAGTGGATCGTTCTTGCCACGGATAGCAGCATCCGTCAAGACACGCGTTGTTTCTTGGAATGAGGCAGCTGACAAGAATGAGTTAGTCTCCAAGGCAGCCTTTGTAATTCCAAGCAAAACAGGACGAGCAGTTGCGGGAACCTTACCAGCAAACAAAGCTGGTTCGTTAGCCCGCTTGAAGTCCGCAATATCCATCAAAGTTCCAGGCAACAAATCCGTCTGACCTGGATCCATGACACGTACCTTACGCAACATCTGACGAATCATCACTTCGATGTGCTTATCAGAAACTTCAATTCCCTGCAAACGATAAACCTTTTGGATTTCTGACAACATGTATGATTCAGCAGTCAACGTATCTGTTACGGCCAATAATTCCTTTGGATCAATTGGTCCTTCATTAATCGCATCACCACGGTTAATCATGTCGCCTTCACCAAAGCGCATCCGAGCAGCCAAAGGCAAGGTGTAAGTCCGGGTATCCGTCTCACCTTCAATTGTGACTTCCTTTGTACGTTCGGCTGGGTTTTCCTCAATCGTGGTAACCTTACCAGTTACTTCAGAAATTTCAGCACGTCCCTTAGGAATACGAGCTTCAACAATTTCCTGCACACGAGGCAAACCTTGTGTAATATCGTTTCCACCGGCAACACCACCCGTGTGGAAGTTACGCATGGTCAACTGCGTACCAGGTTCTCCGATTGATTGAGCGGCAACAGTACCAACGGCTTCACCAACTTCGACTTCTTCACCAGTAGCCAAGTTCCGGCCATAATCCAAGACAGAAACGCCGTGTTCCGTCGTTGATGTAAAGACAGAGCGAATCGTGACTTCTTCAATACCGGCAGCATCAATCTTCTTAGCGGCATCTTCATCAATCATTTCGTTGCGAGCAACAATCTTTTCACCAGTTTCTGGGTCAAAGACAGTCTTCATAGCATAGCGACCAAGAATTCGGTCGTACAATGGTTCAACCACTGAGCTACCATCAACGATTGCCTTAACAGCCACACCACGATCAGAACCGTTGTCGTATTCACGAACAATAACGTCCTGAGCAACATCAACCAAACGACGAGTCAAGTAACCTGAGTTGGCCGTCTTCAAGGCCGTATCAGACATACCCTTACGAGCACCGTGGGTTGAGATAAACATTTCCATCACAGTCAAACCATCACGGAAGTTTGAGGTAACTGGCAATTCGATAATCTTACCACCAGGCCCGGCCATCAAACCACGCATTCCAGCCAACTGAACGAAGTTCGAGATGTTACCACGAGCACCTGAATCCTGCATCATGTAGATTGGGTTACGAGTGTCGAAAGTAGCCATCAATTCGTCTTGGATAACATCCTTAGCCTTTGACCAGATATCAATAACACGTTGGTAACGTTCTGAATCTGTAATCAAACCACGACGGAATTGCTTCGTTACTTGTTCAACTTCGGCGTGTGCATCAGCCAAAATCTTTGGCTTGTCAGCCAATTCAGTTACATCGGTCATCGCAACCGTCAAACCAGATTGCGTTGAAATGTCATAGCCCAAGTCCTTCATGCGATCCAAAAGCAATGACGTTTCCGTCACCTTGTAACGCTTGTAGACTTCAGCGATGATATCAGACAAGAAGCCCTTCTTGAATGGCTTAATGATTTCACGGTCAGCTAAAAATTCGTGAATGTTTTCCCCTGGTTCCATAAAGAAGTCATCGGAAACTCCCTGGAAATTATCATCAGATGGTTCATTGATGAATGGGAATTCAACTGGCAAGATTTCATTGAAAATCAATTTACCAACTGAGGTGACCATGATCTTTGACCGTTGGTCATCAGTAAATGGCTTCTTTTCTGAAAATGAAGAAGTTTGAATACCAACACGAGTTTGGTAGTGCACTAGCTTGTTAGCAAAAGCAATCCGAGCTTCATCAATCGATGAGAAAATCATGCCTTCACCTTCACGACCAGCTTCTTCAGTCGTCAAGTAATAGTTACCAATCACCATATCCTGTGAAGGAGCAACGATTGGCTTTCCGTCCTTGGGTGCCAAGATGTGACCAGCAGCCAACATCAACAACCGGGCTTCCGCTTGCGCTTCATCAGACAAAGGCACGTGAATGGCCATCTGATCACCATCGAAGTCGGCATTATACGCTTCACAGATCAATGGGTGCAAACGCATCGCCTTTCCTGAAACCAAAACCGGTTCAAAGGCCTGAATTCCAAGACGGTGCAATGTCGGTGCTCGGTTCAAAAGCACTGGGTGTTCCTTGATAACGTCTTCCAAAACGTCCATGACGTCTTCGTCGGCCTTATCAATCTTACGCTTAGCTGATTTAACGTTGCCAGCAAGGCCACGCTTTGTCAATTCGCGCATGATAAATGGACGGAACAATTCAATTGCCATTGGACGTGGCAATCCCATTTGGTTCATCTTCAAGAACGGACCAACATCGATAACAGAACGTCCTGAGTAATCAACACGCTTACCCAACAAGTTCTGACGGAACCGGCCTTGCTTTCCCTTCAACATGTGAGACAAAGACTTCAAAGGACGGTTACCAGGACCAGAAACGGGACGGCCACGACGACCGTTATCCATCAAGGCATCAACAGCTTCTTGCAACATCCGCTTTTCATTTTGAACAATGATTCCTGGAGCATGCAAGTCAAACAAACGCTTCAAACGGTTGTTACGGTTGATAACACGACGATACAAATCGTTCAAATCAGATGTGGCAAAACGGCCACCTTCCAATTGAACCATCGGACGCAAGTCAGGTGGGATAACCGGGATAACATCCATCACCATCCACTCTGGCTTGTTGTCTGATTGCAAGAAGGCTTCAATAATGTCCAAACGACGAACCGCGCGCACACGCTTTTGGCCTGTTGCTTCTTGTAATTCATGCTTCAAGGCATCAGCTTCACCGGCCAAATCAACACTGGCCAACAGTTCCTTGACAGCTTCAGCACCCATGCCAGCCTTAAAGTTTGCACCGAATTCCTTCTTGTAATCACGGTACTCACGTTCAGTAAGCAATTGCTTCTTTTCAACAGGAGCATCCCCTGGGTCAACAACGACATAAGAAGCAAAATAGATCACTTCTTCCAATGATCGTGGTGACATGTCCAAGACCAATCCCATTCGTGATGGAATTCCCTTGAAGTACCAGATATGGGTAACTGGGGCAGCTAATTCAATGTGACCCATGCGTTCACGACGAACCTTGGCAGAAGTAACTTCAACACCACAGCGGTCACAAACGATTCCCTTATAACGGATCCGCTTATACTTTCCACAAGCACATTCGTAATCCTTTGTTGGGCCAAAGATTCGTTCATCGAACAAACCATCTTTTTCAGGCTTAAGAGTACGATAGTTAATCGTTTCTGGCTTCTTGACTTCCCCATGAGACCAGTCATGGATTTGATCAGGTGAGGCCAGACCGATTTGCATACTCTCGAATTTATTAACATCGATTGCCATCTATTCGGTCACCTTTCTTTTAATTATTCTTGTTCATCAGTAGAGTTTTGACCAGCGTCTTCTTCTACCTTATCAAAGGCTACCTTAACTTCTTCATCATCGCGGTTAAGCAAATCAGGGTTCGTACGGGCCAACTTTTCCAAAGCATCAACTGGTAAGACTGAATCGTCTTCATCCATCTGCTTCAATTGAACGGCTTCACCTTCTTGGTCCAAGACACGCATATCCAGACCTAAGGCTTGCAATTCCTTCACCAGGACACGGAATGATTCTGGCACACCAGGCTTAGGGATTGCGTCACCCTTGATGATTGATTCATAAACCTTTACACGACCAGCAACATCATCCGACTTGTAAGTCAAGATTTCTTGCAAGGTGTAGGCAGCACCATAGGCTTCCAAAGCCCAAACTTCCATTTCTCCGAAACGCTGTCCACCAAATTGGGCTTTTCCACCCAATGGCTGTTGCGTAACAAGAGAGTAAGGGCCGATTGAACGGGCGTGAATCTTGTCGTCGACCATGTGGGCCAACTTCATATAGTGCATAACACCAACGGCAACACGCTTATCAAAGGCTTCACCAGTTTGTCCGTCATAAACAACAGACTTACCATCTTGTGGCAAACCAGCTTCAGCCAATGCTTCTTCGATTTCATCGTCTGAAGCACCATCGAAGACAGGGGAAGCAACGTGGATGCCCAACTTCTTAGCGGCAAATCCCAAGTGCAGTTCCAAAACCTGCCCAATGTTCATACGTGATGGCACACCCATGGGTGACAACAAGATGTCGATTGGTGTTCCATCAGGCAAGTAAGGCATGTCTTCTTCAGGAACAACGACTGAAACAGTACCCTTGTTTCCGTGACGACCGGCCATCTTGTCACCGACTTGAATCTTACGCTTCTGAGCGATGTAAACACGAACCATCATGTTAACACCTGGAGCCAATTCATCACCATTTTCAGGTGTGTAGATACGAACGGATTGAACCACTCCGCCACCACCGTGGGGAACCTTCAAAGAAGTATCGCGAACTTCGCGGGCCTTTTCTCCAAAGATAGCATGTAGCAAACGTTCTTCGGCTGACAAATCAGTCACACCCTTTGGTGTTACCTTACCAACCAGGATGTCACCATCCTTAACCTCGGCACCAACACGGATAATTCCGTTTTCGTCCAAGTCCTTCAACTGTTCTTCACCAGTATTAGGAATTTCACGTGTGATTTCTTCAGGGCCGAGCTTCGTATCACGAGCCTCTGAATCATATTCTTCGATGTGAATTGATGTATAAACGTCTTCACGAACCAAACGTTCGTTCAAGACAATGGCATCTTCGAAGTTATAACCATGCCAAGTCATAAAGGCAATCACTGGGTTTTGTCCAAGGGCCAGTTCACCCTTTTCCATTGATGGACCATCTGCCAAAATCTGGTCATCATCGATTTGTTCCCCGACCTTAACAATTGGCTTTTGGTTATAGTTCTTACCACCGTTTGAACGGCGGAACTTCATCAACTCGTAGGTATCCAATTGACCATCTTCACGACGGACACGGATTTCCTTGGCATCAACATATTCAACTTCACCTGCTGCAGTTGAGATAATGGCAGCACCAGAATCGTGGGCAGCCTTATATTCAACACCAGTACCAACGATTGGCGCATGTGGGTCAAGCAAAGGCACGGCCTGACGCTGCATGTTGGCACCCATCAAAGCACGGTTGGAATCATCGTTTTCCAAGAAAGGAATAACCGACGTTCCGACTGAAACAACCTGCTTTGGCGAAACATCGACATAGTCAATCTTTTCGATTGGCGTTTCGATGTTTTCTTCACCGTAACGGGCCATGGCAGTCTTATGAACAAATGAGCCATCGTCTTCCAATTCCGTGTTGGCTTGGGCAACGATATAGTTATCTTCTTCATCGGCCGTCAAATAATCAATCTTTTCGGTAACCTTATGAGTTCCCCAATCAACACGGCGGTATGGCGTTTCAATAAAGCCATACTTGTTGATTCGACCATAAGTGGCCAAAGAGTTGATCAAACCAATGTTAGGACCTTCGGGCGTTTCAATTGGGTCAATTCGACCATAGTGTGTATAGTGAACATCTCGAACTTCGACACCGGCACGATCACGAGTCAATCCACCAGGACCAAGGGCTGACAAACGACGCTTGTGGTTCATTTCACCCAATGGGTTCGTCTGATCCATGAACTGTGACAACTGTGATGAACCGAAGAATTCCTTCACTGCTGCAACAACTGGACGAATGTTAATCAATTGCTGTGGCGTAACAGTCGCAGCATCTTGAATTGACATCCGTTCGCGAACAACTCGTTCCATTCGCGTCAAACCAATACGGAACTGATTTTGCAACAATTCCCCAACAGAACGAATGCGACGGTTTCCCAAGTGATCGATGTCATCAACTTGACCAACCCCTTCTTGCAAGTTCATGAAGTAGTTCATTCCTGCCAAGATGTCAGCTGGGCGAACATTATGCTCGTCTTCAGGCAAGTGACCGTTGCCAATCAAAAGCAAAGTCTTGTCTGGATTTTCGGGTGATTCAATCTTAATCTTTTGCAAAACCACTTCGTCTTGTAAGACAGCATCACCAGATGGTGTATAAGTAACTGTCTTAAAGTCTTCCCGATCCAAGAATGGTGCCAACTTGGCCATCACAGCCTTATCAACAAGCGTTCCCTTTTCAGCAATAATTTCACCAGAATCAGGGTCGGCCAATGTTTCAGCCAAAGTCTGGTTAAGCAAGCGTGTCTTCAATGACAACTTCTTGTTGATCTTGTAGCGACCAACTGGTGCCAAATCATAACGTTTTGGATCAAAGAAACGAGCAACCAACAAAGCACGTGATGAGTCGGCCGTCTTTGGTTCGCCTGGACGCAAACGCTCGTAAATGTCCTTCAATGATTCTTCAACACGGGAATCAGACATGTTCTTGTGAACATCCTTTTCCAAAGTCATGTTCAAGGCGTCGTAACCGTCTGAGAAGATATCAATAATATCCGAATCTGAACCAAAGCCAAGGGCACGAACCAATTCCGTCATCAACAACTTACGCGTCCGGTCGATACGAACGTTGGCAATTCCCTTTGCGTCTGTTTCGTATTCCAACCAAGCACCACGGTTGGGGATAACTGTTGTCCCGAAGTGTGGGCGACCATTCTTGTCAGCTTCTTGGTTGTAATAAATTCCAGGTGAGCGAACCAATTGTGAAACAATTACTCGTTCGGCACCGTTAATGATGAACGTTCCCTGTTCAGTCATCAATGGAAAGTCACCAAAGAAGACGTCTTGTGACTTGATTTCACCGGTTTCATGGTTTGTCAAACGCAACGTCACGTGCAATGGTGCTGAGTAGTTCGCATCGTGTTCACGAGCTTCATCGATGTTGTACTTTGGTTCCATCAATTGATAGTCCACGTACTCCAAAGACAAGTTACCCTGGAAGTCTTCGATTGGCATGATGTCGTTAAACATCTCCTTGATTCCTTCATCTAAGAACCATTGGTAGGATGCCAGTTGTACCTCGATCAAATTTGGAAGATCCAGCACTTCTTTAATGCTGGCATATGACCGGCGGGTACGATATTTACCATAATTTACTAAATGTCCTGCCACAGTATCACCTCGTCTGTTATTCACTGTTTACTAGGGAAAATATTACAATTTGATTACAATTTGCGAAATCAAGCCCTTATTTCGGCCAATAAGGCACAAAAAAAGCAAGCCACGTTTTTGTCGCCAAGAGCGGGCATTGCCTGATATAAGGGCGTTGAGTGGACAAGAGATCACCAACTGCCATATTTATTTACAGTGTTTCTGATTACTATTGTACCCACTATCAAAGAAAAAAGCAAGACCCAAACTTGCCTCAAATCGAGTTCGCCTCTGCTTTTAAAGGTAGTGAGCGTCGCGATTAGCTCTTTCAGCATATTCTGCATGGATAATCCAATGATCAACTAAAGCCACTGTCAGCGTTCGAGTGATAGACCCCGTTCTGTTTGAAACCGGTGGACTATCATTACTTCACCAAGCTTGTTAAGGTTTTTACGAAACACCCGCTATACGAAAAGTGGCCGTTTCTGTCAATTAGCGTCAAGACCACCTTCTTTAAGGAACAGCCAGAATTGTTATTAAAAAAGTTAAATCCGCCTCAATCCGTATTTTCAATAAATCAAAAAAGATAAATATTGAAACTGATTGCTCGATAAGCTTGTCCCCAAGACAACAAAAAGAATAAGATTGGCCGCTCTCATCTTCGACCAATCTTATTCTTGAAAAATATTTTGTTGTGGACTTCCAAACCTATGTATACTTGCAGTTCACCAATTACTGACTTGCTAATCAACAAAGTTATTCACCTTAAAAGGACCAGGGAGTTTTATCGTTGCCCCAACCGGACCTTTCATCTCTCACCAATGCAGATTAAGTGAAACGACGCACGGACATCACGCGGACCGCTCTGTCTCTTGGCAAAGTCTCTCCTCTTTGCTCTAAAACAAAAGACATAGCAGTGTCACAACAGTTACATTTTACCGAGTTTTGTCCTCTTTTTTCAAGGGATTTTGGTTGTCAGGTGTTAACCTCACCCATCAAACTATGTTGAAAAAGACCATTTTGGTGGTCACTGAGATGGTATAATGTTCAATAATCCACAATATTAATTTTCACTTACCCGAAAGGACACCATGGAAAATCCCCAACCCGTGACAACCGAACGCATTTTTTACGCATACCTGAAGGTCGCCCGAGTCGCTGAGAGTACAAAAGATATTTCATTAGCCAAAATCGCTGAAGAATTAGGTGTCTCCAGACAAGCTATCTACAAAAATCATTTTCAAAATATTGAAGAACTAACGCAATCACTGCATTATTACGTTGATAATAAACCATACCAACAGTTAAAGTGTTTTGCCTTTCATGACAAAAACCGTTCTTTCAAAGAATTACTAAATTTTTTCGCTCAAAACGTTATCCCATCACTCTATGAAAAACATGAATTTCTCGGTGTTTTTTATTCAAAAGTCGCAGACCCAGCCTGGCGCCCCTACTTAAACCAACAGTACATCGACATGCTCATCCCCTACTTTGATGGTGCCAATGGTAACCAGCACGAGCTAACCTCAAAAACCCTTGCCGAGCTCACGATTAACCAAGTCATGGCCGCCATCAGCATCTGGCTTACTCAAGAAGAACCCGTTAAACCCGACATTTTTGCTAAACGTTTTATCTATCTTTTCTCAAATTCTATCCTTGATTTAGCCGAAATGAGCGACTAAGCCGTGAACTTTCACAAAAAGAGCTTCCACTTTAAAGTGGAAGCTCTTTTATTAATTAACAAACACAACTTACCCAAGCGAAGTCCGGCCGAATAACCGATTATTAATGTTCCGCCTTTGAGTCCAAATCAATCTCATCCAACGGAATCAACTTTGACTTCTTAACAATCTTATAGACAATATATGGAATCACGACAATTGGCACCGACAAATAAGTCATGCCAATCTTTTCCCAATCAAAGTGAATAAAGGAAGATGGATCTTGCAAAACAATCACCACGATTGACAAAACAATTGCTAAAACCGGACCAAATGGGAACCAGCGAGCCTTGTAAACCAACTTGTTCAAATCCTTACCCTGGCGAACATAAGCACGGCGGAAGCGCAAATGTGCTAAGGCAATGCCTAACCAAGCTATAAAACCTGACAAACCTGAGGCAGCAACCAACCAAGTGTAGGCTTCACTACCGCCCTTAATGTCTGACAAGAAAGCAAACATGCCAACAAAAACCGTCAACAATAGGGATGCCCAAGGGACACCAAACTTTGACAACTTAGAAAATACCTTTGGTGCCTGGCCCTTCTTGGCCAAGGCATATAAAGTCCGGTTGGCAGCATAAGTAGCTGAATTAGCAGCTGAAATAATCGATGTCAAGATAACCGCATTCATCAATGAAGCTGCAAAGGCAATGCCAGCATTCTTAAAGACAATCGTAAATGGTGAAACTGTGATGTCATTGTTATTAGCAGCTGACAACAAATTGGGATCCTTGTAATAAACCAAAGCAGAAATCACAAAAATCGCTCCGATATAGAACAACAAGATTCGCCAAAAGACTGAGTTAATCGCCTTTGGTACTGATTTTGACGGGTCCTTTGCTTCACCGGCAGTAATTCCCACCATTTCCGTTCCCTGAAATGAAAAACCAGCAACTAAGAATACTGATAAGACCCCTTGGAAACCACCAACAAAACCATGGTTCCCAACAGACAGGTTATGCATCACGTTTTGATTGGAGTGAATGACCCCAAAAATGGTCAAGACACCGACAGCCAAGAAGAAGACAATGGTCACAACCTTAATTGTTGATAACCAGAATTCTGTTTCACCAAAAGTCGAAACAGAAAAGAGATTAATCAAGAAAATCAACGCCAACACAATCGCTGAGAAAACCCAAGCCGGTACGTGGGGCAACCAAAACTGTGCAACCAAACCAACTGCTGAGACTTCAGCCGCAATGGTAATCGCCCAGTTAAACCAATAATTCCACCCGAGGGCAAAACCCATCGCTGGTTCAATAAAACGGTTTCCATATTCCGAAAACGAACCAGTAGTTGGCATATAGGTTGCCATTTCACCAAGGGAAGTCATCAGGAAGTAAACCATGACACCCATCACCAGGTAGGCAGTGATTGCCCCCATTGGCCCGGCTTGCGATACCGTTGCTCCAGAGGCCAAAAAGAGCCCCGTTCCAATTGATCCACCCAAGGCAATCATGGAGACATGACGTGTCTTCAATTCCTGCTGGATGGCATTTTGATCTTGTTCAGCCATTTGCATGACTCCTTCATATTAATTTCAAACAATAAAAAACCTGTTTTGTCACAAAACAAAACAGGCGGTAAATTCGTTCAATAATGATAGCAATGATTAGCAAAGCGCACCGTTAAAAACGACAGTCCGATGAATCTTCTTCACCGGCCCAAGGAGAATCTTTGGCCCAAAAATTTCCTTTCGGCAACAGCACCTTTCACCCTCATTCTTCGTCTTGGCCAGACTCCCCAGGGTTACTGATTTTCGTTGCGACCTCTTTGTTTGTTGTTCTTACCTTAACACAACCTAAATATCACCGTCAACTGCAAAAATAGCTAACCAACTTTTAACGTGCTTTAAGTAAACTCTAGCAGCTAAACGGAAGTAGGTATAGGCCAATAAGAAAGCACCCAGCACAGTGGTAAAGGACAAATCACTGCCCACCATTTTATTCCCAGCTAACACAATCCATGTCAACACAAAGACGGTTTGAATGGCTGTCTTGACCCAGTGAGCCACATGAAATCGACGAACCAGGATATTATCAAATTCAAAGAAAAACAAGGCCCACATTGCCAATGATAAATCAGGCATCGTTTGATCTAAGGTCAACCCATGATTCCAGGTCAAAAAGACCAGCGCCGACCAAATAATCATAGTGATAAAGAAAATCGTAGTCACGTTCAGCACCCACCAAGAGCCAATTTTAAAGCCCAAAGATCGAATAAAAAACGCCCAAAAAATATTGATTAACCAAATGAACCACAAGCTTCCCAACAAATTCGCAGGTCCTGCTAAAAATAAGAAATGACTAGCAATTTCTTGGGCAACAATGGCCAAAACAGTATCCATTAACTCCAAAAAACCACTATTGAAGCGCAGCATAATCGATAGAATAATAAAAAGTGCTAGAAAGCACTTTGACAAATATGGTCTCTTTTTTAATGGCGATATTAACACAAAACGGTCCTCTTCGATAACTAACATTCTTACCTAAAAGAGTTTACGTCATGTAATAAAAAAAAGCAAAGTGCAACCAACGCAATGAAGAATTATTTTTAATTAAAATAATTGATACCCATGGCTGTTCGAACCTCTTTCATGGTTTCTTCAGCCCTTTGGTTGGCTTTTTCTGAACCATCTTTCAACATGGCTAATACCTGATCCATATTTTGTGCGTACTCTAACCGACGTTCACGAATCGGTGCTAGTTCAGCTTCCATCACGTCTAATAGGTGCTTTTTGAGCTTCATATCACCTAAACCACCCGCTTGGTACTGTTCCTTTAGGTCTTGTACCCGACTTTGATCGTGGTCAAAAATATCTAAATAGGTAAAGACAACGTTTCCTTCAACATGTCCCGGATCCTCAACACGAATATGTGTTGGATCAGTATACATTGACTTGACCTTCTTAGCCAAGGTGTCT
Organism: Fructobacillus sp. ESL1096; assembly: GCF_058511985.1. Lineage (NCBI taxonomy): Bacteria > Bacillati > Bacillota > Bacilli > Lactobacillales > Lactobacillaceae > Fructobacillus > Fructobacillus sp. ESL1096. The sequence continues at coordinate 727,322 of NZ_CP196400.1, read as the reverse complement.
GGGTCATCAGAAAGGTAAATGCCATTATTCAAAGACTTCGACATCTTTGCATTTCCATCAATTCCTGGTAGGCGTCCTTGACCCTTTGGTGGAAAAACGCCTTCAGGCTCAACAAAGACATCTTTTTGATAAGCATTATTAAATGACCGCACTAATTCGCGCGTTTGTTCAATCATCGGTTTTTGATCATCACCAACCGGGACCTTTTTGGCCTTAAAAATCGTAATATCAGCAGCCTGGGAAACTGGATAGGTTAGGAAACCAGCGGGAATCCCTTCCCCGAAGCCCTTTTGCTGAATTTCGGTCTTGACTGTTGGATTACGCTCTAAACGTCCTAATGAAACCAAGTTCATAAAGTACATCGTTAATTCAGCTAAGCCTGGAATCTGGGATTGGACAAAAATGGTTGACTTCTTTGGGTCCAAGCCAACAGCCAAATAGTCCAAGGCAACTTCCGTCAATGATTGTCTGATTTTTTCAGGATTACGCGCATTATCCGTGAAGGCCTGGGTGTCGGCAATCATGATATAGGGGTCAAATTCCCCAGAATTTTGCATAGCCACTCGATTCTTCAATGATCCAATATAGTGACCGATATGTAGTTTTCCGGTTGGGCGATCACCAGTTAAGTAAATTTCTTTTTCCATGGCTTCTATTCTCTTTCTAGTTATTAACTCCTCTATTATAACGAAATCAAACTCGACTTGCAGGATTCTTGTTTTATTGTTATATTATGAGAAAAAGATTAGAATGTTTTCACACTAAGGGGGAATCAATATGAAATATGCTGTTGTGGGTGCAGGTGCGATGGGTCTTCGTTACGGTCTCTTATTGCAAGAAGAAGCAGGCCTCGACGTCGATTTTGTCGAGCCAACACAAGGTTCAGTCGACGTTATTAAAGCTCAAGGCGACGTAGTTTACCGATCGGTTAACCACGAAGACCGGACGCCAATTAAGGTGAATATCTATTCACCAGAAGAATACGAAAATACCCCAGATGTCTGGATTTTCTTTATGAAGCAAATGCAATTAGCAGATGCATTAAAGCGCTTGCAACCTAAGTTCCAAAAGGGGCAAACCGCTTTGGCTGCCATGAATGGCATGGGTCACATTGAGAAAATTCAAGAATACTTCGACGAAGAGCATATCATCGGTGGAACAGCTATGATTGCAACTATTTTGAACAACTTTGGTGATGTCGACTTTATTGGGGAAACAAGTTCTGTTTATGCAAACTTGACCCAAAAGCCATCCAAGGTCATGGATGAAGTGCAAAAAGATTTTCAAGCAGCCGGCTTGAACCCCTCTTATTCTGAAAACTTCATGGGAACATTGCTGACAAAGGTTACTTTCAACTCGGTAGAAAACTCAATCGCTACCATGTTCCAATCCCGGATGGGTCATTTGATCGAATACAAGGACTTCGTTTCAAAGATTGCTGCCCCACTTGTCGCAGAAGTTTATGCTGGTGCTAAGGCAGCCGGCATCGAATTGATTGAAACAGAACAGGAGATGTTGGAACAGGTCGATTACGTTTCCCGCGTTGGTAACCCACTCCACTTCCCTTCTATGTATCAAGACTTTGTGAAGGGACGTCCAACGGAAGTTGACTACATCAACGGCTACTTGGCTGATTTGGCCGAAAAGAACGGCGTACCAGCTCCTAACCAACGTTTGATTACCAACTTGGTCCATCTTGCCGAAGCAATGCGTGAATTTAACCCACCAGTTAATAAGCTTGTACAAGCAGAAAAGTAAAAAAATGATAGTCAAAAATCGCTGATAAAGACTGCTAGCGCATTGCTAAGCGAGCTTAAAAACTCCTTACCTTTGCCCTGCCACATCAGCGTTTTTTCTTTGCCTTTTAGACAACAAAAAAGCCGCAACCGAAGTTGCGACTTTAATAGTAGCTCGTGAGAGAATCGAACTCTCGATTCCGCCGTGAAAGGGCAGCGTCTTAGCCACTTGACCAACGAGCCATGGTCAGTTGTTGCTTGATATCTCTATCAAACAACTATATTAGTATATCAAGGTAAGACGCTTTCGTCAACACTTAAATCAATTTTTTTTGAATTTTAGTACCAACCGTACTGCAAATGATGGGCCAATGCTGCCTGTGCAGTCCCATAACGAGCAGCAATATAAGCTTTCATTGCTTGCAACTGATCTTGATAATCAGTTGAATTGCCACCATAGCGAGCGCGCAGAGTTGGAGATAATTGGCCAATTCCAAAGTAAATGCCGTTTGTAGCATTGACGTTACCACCAGATTCCTTCATGATGATTGTTTGAAGCGCCTGCTGTTCTGCTTGGTTATCATCCAAGGCATTATCTTGGACTACCTGGCTTTGCTGGCTAGAAACTGATGTCGGAGCCGCTTGCGATGCAGGTGCCTCTGAAACAACTGTCTGAGAACTAGCCGTTTGCGATGCAGGTGCCTCTGAAACAGCAACCTGTGAACTAGCCGTTTGCGATGCAGGTGCCTCTGAAACAACTGTCTGAGAACTAGCCGTCTGCGATGCAGGTGCCTCTGAAACAGCTGTCTGAGAACTAGCCGTCTGCGATGCAGGCGCCTCTGAAACGGCTGTCTGCGAACTGGCTGACTGGGATGCAGACGTTTGAGCGCTTTGCGAACTCGTCTGACTGCCACTCTTATTGATGGACAAAGTCTGTCCAACAAAAATTTGATTGGCATCCTTGATATTATTTTCTTGGGCCAATTGATCAACACTTGAACCAAACTTCTGCGCTAAAGTCCAGAGGTTATCCCCCGCTTGAACTTGGTAAGTATTTTCGGTCATTTGTGTTGTGGCATTTTGTGATGTGGTCTTTGTATTGGCAACACCGATAATCAATTCTTGCCCTTGATAAATTTTATCAACATTTTGAATTTGATTATCCGATGCCAACTGTGCCACCGTCGTATTAAAACGAGACGCTAATGCTGATAGCGTTTCGCCACTGGCAACTGTATGCTTTTGCACCTGATCGGCACTAACTGCATGTTGACCGGCTGCAACAGAACCAGCTAAACCAGCAGCGATTAATAATTGCTTTTTGACGTTCATATGACGCTCCTTTCTTTTTCTTGAGGCGAGAAAAAATCGATTATCTGCGCCTACTATGTCTCATGATAACCTTTTTGATGTAACAATGTTTTTAAAATTGTCATAAGAACTCATTAAGTCCAACTTTTACTGCTAAATCAGCTAGAACTCTACCCCGCTGATTTTTACTTTAAGCAACAAAAAAAGGAGTTAGCCAACAGCTAACTCCCTTTTTGATTTTAACGACCCGAACGAATTGAAGCAACATGAATACGGTTAACAGCACGCATCAAAGCGACGCGGGCCATATCCATTTCGTGTTGGTTTTTAACTTCTTGTGCATGACCCAAACGTGATTGCGCACGTTCCTTAGCACTTTCAGCACGGTTCACATCGATATTATCAGCAGTTTCTGCACTGTCGGCGATAACCGTCAACAGATTATTAGAAAACTCTGCCACGCCACCGTTAACGGCGAGTGACTTTTCTTGTTGGTCTTTTTTAACCAACATTTCGTCAATGGCCATGGCGGCCAAAATCGGTTCATGGCCGGCCATAATGCCCAGCTGTCCACCCTGTGTGTTAATCACAGCAATTTCAACTTGGTCTTGGTCGTAGACTTGGCCTTCAGGGGTCACAATCTTAACTGCGATTCCCCGTGAGTTTGTTTCTTCATCAGCCATGGATTACCCCCTTATTGGGCCATCGACTTGGCCTTATCAACCACTTGTTCGATAGCACCGACGTTACGGAAGGCATCTTCAGGCAAGTTATCATACTGACCGTTCAAGATTTCCTTAAATGAGCGAACAGTTTCTGAAACAGGAACATATTCACCCTTCACACCAGTAAAGGTTTCCGCAACTGAGAATGGTTGTGACAAGAAGAATTGGATACGACGAGCACGGTTAACAGTAACCTTCTCTTCGTCTGACAATTCATCCATACCCAAAATTGCAATAATATCTTGCAATTCACGGTAACGTTGCAAAGTCCTTTGCACTTCAGTAGCGACTTCGTAGTGTTCTTGCCCAACAACTTGTGGGTCCAAAGCAGAAGAAGTTGATGCCAAAGGATCAACGGCAGGATAAATACCCTGTTGTGTCAATGAACGTTCCAAGTTGGTTGTAGCATCCAAGTGGGCGAAAGTCGTTGCAGGCGCAGGATCAGTATAATCATCGGCTGGCACATAAACGGCTTGGATTGAAGTAACGGCACCCTTCTTAGTCGAAGTGATTCGTTCTTGCAAACGGCCCATTTCAGAAGCCAATGTTGGCTGGTAACCAACGGCTGAAGGAATACGACCCAAAAGGGCAGAAACTTCAGAACCAGCTTGCGTGAAACGGTAGATGTTATCGATAAAGAGCAAAACATCCTTACCTTCGTTATCACGGAATGATTCGGCCATCGTCAAACCAGTCAAGGCAACACGCATACGTGCACCAGGAGGTTCGTTCATCTGTCCATAAACCATGGCAGTTTGCTTCAAAACGCCAGATTCCTTCATTTCGTGGTACATGTCATTACCTTCACGGGTACGTTCCCCGACACCAGTAAAGACAGAAATACCATTATGCCCTTGAGCAATGTTGTGGATCAATTCTTGGATTAGAACAGTTTTCCCAACCCCGGCTCCACCGAAGAGCCCAATCTTTCCACCACGGATATATGGTGCCAGAAGATCAATAACCTTGATTCCTGTTTCCAAAATTTCCGTTGAAGTTGCAAGTTCATCAAATGCAGGAGCATCACGGTGAATGGGGTGGCGTACGACTGAAGAGTCGATTGCACCTGCATTATCCACCGGGTCACCCAACACGTTGAAAACTCGACCCAAAGTAGCTTCCCCTACGGGAACTTCAATGGGCTTACCGGTATCGGTCACGGCCATGCCGCGTTGCAATCCATCAGTTGAGTCCATGGCAATGGTACGGACAACCCCGTTTCCCAAAGCCAAAGAAACTTCAACCGTCAATGTTTTGTCAGATCCTAAATCAATCAACAAGGCGTTGTTGATTTCAGGAACAACTTGCCCTTCTTCAAAGGCAACATCAACAACTGGACCGATCACTTGTACGACTTTTCCAGTAGTCATCGTTGTTTCCTTTCAATTTCAAAGCTTTGCTGGCTATTTTAAGCCCGCAAAGATGCTGCGATTAGCTTATTCCAAAGCAACCAAGCCACCAGTAATTTCGGTGATTTCAGTCGTGATTTGTGCTTGACGTGCGCGGTTATATTGCAAACCTAACGTACCAATTAAATCGTCGGCTGAATCGGTTGCCGATGACATCGCCGTTGATGATGCGGCATGTTCCGCCGTCTTGGCATCCAACACGGCTTCAAAAACCAACGATTGGATGTATTGTGGTAAAACCACGTTCAAAACTGTAGTTGAATCCGGTTCGGAATCATAGGCTGATTGAACTTCAAAGTCCGCTGCCACGTCTTCGTGACTATCATCCATGTCTTCCAAAATATCCTTTGTCAATGGCAGTAATTGCGTGTTTCGTTGCTCTGATTCCAAACGATTCACAAAGTGATTGTAAACCAAATGCAATGAATCAAAGGCTTCCGCTTCATACAATGAAATGACCGTCTTTAACAGTTGGCGAATTTCATTGAAGGTTGGGACATCGGAAATACCTCGGTGTTCTAAGGCAATGGAGAAGCCACGTTGCTTGTAAAAATCAGCTCCGTTACCACCAATTGCTAAGATCACAGTATTTTCTTTAGTTAAGTTGTGCTTTTCCATCAAGGCGTTTGTCTTCTTGATGATGTTGGCGTTATAAGACCCAACTAAACCTCGGTCTGAGGTCACAAGCAAGATTCCCGTCTTCTTTACCGGCCGCTTAGCAACCATTGGCAAATGAGCAGAATCGACATTATCCAACACGTGCGCCTCAATTAAGTGGCCCACCACTGCCTTCAAACGGTTAGCATATTCATGGTAACCAGTTGCCGAATTTTGAATCTTACTAAGCTTTGCAGTTGAAACCAACTGCATTGCAGCTGTAATCTGCCGAGTCTTTTTTGTTGAGCCAATTCGCCGTTTAATATCTTGTAAAGAAGCCATGTTGCCTCCTTTTATTGGTCAACTGAGCCAGCAAAGCCATCCTTAAAGCTCTTCACTGCAGCATCCATCTTAGATTGGTCAGGCAAGTTCTTGGTCGTGACAATTTCGTCCAACAAGTCCTTTTGACTAGCATCCAAGTATGAAACGAATTCATCTTGGAAGCGTTGCAAATCTTCGATTGCCACGTCATCCAAGAAACTGTGTGTCAAAGCATACAAGACAAAGACTTGATGCTGAACAGACATAGGCGCGTGTAATGGTTGCTTCAAGATTTCAACAGTGCGCTTTCCACGACCCAACTTAGCTTGCGTTGCTGCATCCAAGTCAGAACCGAATTGAGCAAAGGACTCCAATTCACGGAAGGAAGCCAAGTCCAAACGCAAAGTTCCAGAAACCTTCTTCATTGCCTTAATCTGGGCATCCCCTCCAACACGGGAAACAGATGTTCCAGCATCGATGGCAGGACGAATACCGGCATAGAAGGAGTCGGCATCCAAGAAAATCTGGCCATCGGTGATTGAAATCACGTTAGTTGGAATATATGCAGAAACGTCACCACCTTGTGTTTCAATGATTGGCAAAGCAGTCATTGATCCACCACCGAGTTCGTCTGACAACTTGGCAGCACGCTCAAGCAAGCGTGAGTGCAAGTAGAAGACATCACCAGGGTAAGCTTCACGTCCAGGCGGACGACGCAAGATCAAAGATATCTCACGGTAGGCCGTTGCCTGCTTTGACAAATCATCAAAGACAATCAAGACGTGCTTACCGTTGTACATGAATTCTTCACCCATGGCTGCACCAGCATAAGGAGCCAAGTACAACAAAGCGGCAGCTTCAGATGGGCCGGCGTTAACAACAATCGTGTAATCCATTGCGCCCATCTTTTTCAAAGTTTCAACTTGTTCACGAACAGTTGAATCCTTTTGACCAATAGCGACATAAACAACAATCATGTCTTGGTCTTTTTGGTTCAAAATTGTGTCAATGGCGATTGAAGTCTTTCCAGTCTTACGATCACCAATGATCAATTCACGTTGTCCACGTCCGATTGGAACCAAGGCATCAATAGCTTTGATTCCAGTTTGCAAAGGTTCTGAAACGGACTTACGGTCCATAACACCAGGAGCCTTCACTTCAACCGGTCGTGTCTTCGTTGTTTTCAAGTCGCCTAATCCGTCAATTGGTTGTCCCAATGCGTTGACGACGCGCCCGATAAGTTCTTCACCAACTGGCACTTCCATGATGTGTCCAGTCCGCTTAACTGTATCACCTTGGCGGATGCCATCTGAACTACCCAAAACGATAATTCCGACTTCGCTCTCTTCCAAGTTTTGGACCATTCCAAATTCGCCGTTTGTAAATTCGACCAATTCACCAGAAAGGGCATTTGCCAAACCAGTAGCTCGTGCAATTCCATCTCCGATATAGGTAACAGTACCAATTTCTTCTACAGTCAGTTTTGTGTCGAACTTTTCGAGCTGCTGCTTAATTAAAGCAGAAATTTCTTCAGCTTGAATCGCCATGTCTTTTCCTCACTAACCTAGTAACTCTGCCCTCATTTTGGCAATCTTTGTCTGCAACGAACCGTCAATTAACAACGACTTCGATTGCATGACCACGCCCCCAATAATGTCTTGATTGACTTTATAGGTTGCTTGGATTTTCTTTGCGCCACTTTGCTTCTTAAAAGCATTTGACAACCGTTCTTTTTGGTCTTCATCAGCTTCTACCGCTGTGGTAATTGTCACGGCTTGAATACCCTGACTTTGCTGGTAAAGGTCAAAAAAACGATCAACTACTGCAGGCAAATATGCGAAATGGTGGTGGGCCAAAAGAATTTTAACCAAGTTCACCACTGCATTATCTGCGCCTTGCGTCAGCGCATCAACTAACCCACCTTGGTCAGCATCAGAAATTGTCTGTGCTGTTAGCAAAGCAGTTAATTTTGGTTCAGCGACAACCACTGAACGAATGGCTAGCAAGTCTGCACTAATGCTTTCTAAAGCATTGTGTTCGTCTGCATAAGCCAAGATTGCTTGGGCGTATTGGTTAACAATTTTTTCTTTTTGCTTGGCCATACGCCCCCCTTACTGCTGGTCTAAGTCTGCCAAATAGGCATCAATCAAAGACCGCTGATCATCAGCAGATAAATTCTTTTGAATCAATTTAGATGCAATCGTTACAGACAAGTCTGCAACATCCTTCTTGGCAGAAGCCAACGCCTCAGTCTTCAACTGATCAGCATCATTTTCAGCTGCTTTACGTAAGCTTAAGGCCTGGTCATTAGCAGTCTTCAAGAGAGCTTCTGATTGGTCCTTAGCTGATTTTTTAGCAGCGCTAATCACTTGACTGGCTTGGTCTTTTCCTTCAGCCAATTCCTGTTCGCGTTGTGCAGCCAACTTGGCTGCATCTTCATTTGCCTTTTGGGCACTATCCAAATCGGTGTTAATTTTATCTGCACGTGCATCCAATGCCTTTGTTAAAGGACCGTAAGCAACGTGCTTCAAGATGACCATCAGAGTAAGGAAAGCGACGATAATGAAGACCATGTCACCTAAAGGCATGGCCTTTGTCATTGATAGTGTTGGAACCATCATTTTTTCCTCCCTCTGGGACTATTACTTGTTAATAAGTGTGAAGGCCATACCCAAAACGATAATTGGTGTGGCTTCAGCCAAGGCCAATCCCAAGAAGGCACGTGACAAAAGCTTGTTAGCCAATTCAGGTTGGCGAGACATTCCAGCTAAGAACTGTGAGTACATCACACCGACCCCGATACCACCACCGATGGCAGATCCCGCAAAGGCAATCCCGGCTGCGATTACGCCTAAGTTGTGTAAATCCATTGTAATTCTCCTTTAATGCTAAAACGCTCCGCGTTTTTTTCTTTCGGTTTGGATGATAACGCTCCCGCGTGTGGCCTAACGCTGTGCCAGACCAAGTCAATCCTATTCATTGCCAGATAACTGAGCCGTAAAGACGGCGGTCAACATGACAAAGACATAGGCTTGAATTCCACCAATTAATAGTGAGAATCCCTGCCATGCAATTTCCAATGGGAAAGCTAGGATAATCCAGAACCCATTTAAGTGAGTTCCCCAAGCCATGCTTGCGAGCAAATTTAACATCAATTCGCCGGCAAAGATATTTCCAAAGAGCCGCAAAGCAAGAGTCAAGAAGTTGGTAAACTGCTCAACCACATTCAAAGGAAACATCGCAACGTAGGGTTTGAAGAACATGTTCTTCAGATAGCCACCCAAACCAAGTGTTTTCACACCTGTTCCATGGGCAAGCATCAACGACATAATCGCCAATGTAAAGGCAAATAATGGGTCAGCTGTTGGCGACTTAACATAAGTAACGCCATTACCCATCTTAACTTGCAACAGCAAGCCCATCTCGTTTGCAACAATCAAAAACAAGAAAAGGGTGAAGGAATAGAGACCGAATTGTCGGGCCAAATTGGCCGGTAACTGGTCGCCTAAGATTCCACGAACAAAATCTAAGACATACTCAATTGCATTCTGCCCTCGGCTTGGACGAATACCCACTTTTCGAGTCATCAAAACCGCTACCAAAACCACGATTGACATTGCCAAAAGCGTTGAAATAATCGTCGTCCAGTTAAAGGTTAGACCCAACAAGGTAAAGGTTGATGTTGGTTCATCCATCGATTTTCTCCTTTCTAAAGAACTTATTTTGATGCAAGGCGTTGGGCGCACTCCTCAAAATATATCCCCAATAATACTCGTCAAAGTTCTCAAATACAAGCAACTTTGTTGGAATATCACAACATTTTTTATTTTGTTTTAATCGTAACCTAATTAAACAACAAAATCAGAAAAGTGTTGATAAAACTCCGTTAAATCAGGACTTTAGCGATCTGATTTTGCCACCTTAGGTAGAATTAAATTCAGAATGATTCCGAGAACCGTCGCTAATGCGACACCCGAGAAGTCCACTTGTGAACCAAGAGCCAAATGGAAGTTTCCAATTCCAACAACCATCACTGGGCCCGCAATCATTAAATTACGCTTTTGCCCATAATCGACTTTATTGTCGACAATTACTTGCAAACCAGCTGCAGCAATGACACCATACAGCATAAAGCCAACACCGCCAGTAACAGCACCAGGGACTGTACCAATCAAAGCCGATAGCTTGCCAATAAAGGCAAAGCCAGCAGCTAAGACAGCAGCTCCACCAATCACCCAGACAGAATATACTCGCGAAAGCTGCATCACGCCAATGTTTTCACCGTAAGAAGTGACGGCAGGCCCACCAACCAAACCAGCAAAAACAGAAGCAGCACCATCACCAGCTAACGTCTTATGTAGACCAGGATTTTCAAAGAAGTCCTGACCGGTAATTTTCGAAAGAACCAATAAGTGGCCTAAATGCTCCGATAAGGTAACCAAAACTAAGGGGGCCATGGTCAAAACGGCCATTGGATAAAAGTGCCAGGAAAGACCATTATGACCAGAAAAAAGAAAATCAAACTTTGGTAACGCAAACCAATGGGCGCTGGCCACGGAGCTCAAGTCCACTAACCCGAGTGCCAAGGCCAACAAGTAACCAAAGATAATACCAATTAGCACTGGAATTAATCCCAAAAAACCGCCAAGATACATATTGGCAAAAATTGTTACTAATAAGGTTGCACCAGCAACTAAAAAGACCTTGATGTCGTAGTGACCGTTTAGTTCCGTCGCCGATTGGGCTGCTGTAGCAGCTAATGAAAGGCCAATCACCAAAATAACGGGTCCGACCACTTCTGGTGGGAAAATCTTGTCAATCCAAGCAGAACCGATTCGCCAAACAATCAATGAAATAATCAAGTAAACAATTCCAACCGAAACAACGCCCTGACCGACAGCAGGATAACCAATGGTCTTCATCATCGAAGCCATCGGGATGATAAAGGCAAAAGAAGAACCCATATAAGCAGGAACCTTCCCTTTAGTCGTTAGTAGGTGAATTAATGTTCCAACACCTGATGAAAAAAGGGCCACACCAGGATTTAACCCCACCAAAAGCGGTACTAAAATCGTGGCCCCAAACATTGAAAACAAGTGTTGTAATGACAACCCAATTAATTGAAAAAATGGAGGCCGTTCATGTAAGTCATAAATCGGCTGTCTTTGCTGTTTTTCTTCCATATTTTTTCCTTTATCTAAAAATCCTAATAAAAAACCCACCGGAGAATCATCTTCCCAGACAGGCTTTTTGTTGACTTTATGCGCCCAACGTCTTCTTTGACTTGATTGACAAATCATCTGCCAAATCATAAACGATTGGTTGACCGTTAGCAATTTCAAGGTTCAAGATGTCATCATCTGAAATCTTCTCCAAGTGCTTAGCCAAGGCACGCAATGAGTTACCGTGAGCTGCGATCACAACGTTCTTACCTTCTTCCAAATCCTTCTTGATCTTGGCTTCGTAGAATGGCAGTACTCGTTCCAAAGTAACCTTCAAATTCTCACCTAATGGCAATTCTCCGAAAGGCACATCAGCATAACGGGCGTCAAAGGCAGGATAAGTCTTACCCTGAACTTCAACTGTTTCTTCATAGTTTTCAAGCAATGGAGGCAAAACATCATAAGAACGACGCCAGATGTGCACTTGATCGTCGCCCCACTTTTCAGCGGCTTCCGCCTTATTTTGTCCTTGCAAAGCACCATAGTGACGTTCGTTCAACCGCCATGACTTTTCTTCAGGGACGTACAATTGACCAGCTTCTTCCAATGCGTAGTGCAAAGTAGTGATAGCACGTGTCAAAACAGAAGTATAGGCTTGGTCAAAGACCAACCCCTCTTCCTTCAAGAGAACCCCAGCTTGCTTAGCTTGGTCAATTCCCTTGTCAGACAACTTGGTGTCAATCCAACCATTAAAAAGGTTTAATGCGTTCCATTCACTTTGTCCGTGACGGATCAAAACTAATTTTGCCATTTCCATGCTCCTTTGATTATTACAATAAGATTCCTTGCTATTATACAACATTTGGTCTTTGAATTGAATTTATTCCAAAGAAAAAACCCGGGAAAAATTCCCGAGCTTTTTCGGTAAAGACTAAGTAATTAGTCCTTTACGATGTTAACAGCTTGCAAACCGCGGTCTGAGTTTTCAACATCGAAAGTTACGGCTTGGCCGTCTTCCAAAGTCTTGAAACCGTCACCTTGGATTGCTGAGAAGTGTGCAAACACATCTTCACCTGATTCGCGTGTGATAAAGCCGTAGCCCTTTTCGCTGTTAAACCACTTTACAGTGCCTTTTTCCATGATTGTTTCTCCTTGGGTCATCCCAAAATTATAGTTGTAATTAAGAATTGTTGGTATGACGCCTTCCGAAAAAAACAAATCAAAATCAAAACCTAAATTACACTGTTACTGTAACATAGAAATCAAGACTAAGCAATATTTTTCACTTAAGTTAGCTGGAATCATACTAGTTTAATTAAAAAGTACAACTTCCTTTTAACTATTTTTTAATGATTATTCGCTAAAAGATTTTGATAATAGGAAACGGCAGTTTGCGCTGCCCCATCGGGATCGGTTTGTGATTGTGACTTAACCTGCTGGAACCATTGAATAAAGTCAGCTTGGTTAGCCATTCCCGCAACGATACTCTTCAAGCGTTCGCCATCTTGTGATGAGAGAGCCAGCCATGTTGGTGGAACTTGGTAAGTTACCTGACGCGACTTTAAGTCATGGTTGTTACCCGAAATGGCAAACATAAACTTGTAGAAACCGTTTCGGTAAACATAGTTCTTAGAAGTTGTCACCTTAAAGGCCTGATTTCCTTGAACATTTTGAATGGCCGTCTTGGTCTTCAAATCAGGCTTGGCCACTGTTGGTGTTGTACTCGTCGAAGTATCTCGGTAAATAAAGACCTTTTCCTTACCGGATGTGCCAACTTGTTGGTAGGACAAGACACCATAGATGTTTTGCCCCTGAACGGAATAAATTTGCTGTTTAGTCGTTGTTGTTTGCACCTTCATACCAAAATGATCATGCATATTGGCAATGATTAACACAACTGAAGCAAGCACGACTAGGAAAGAAACAGCAACAGCAATAACCCGCTTTCTCATATCCTGTACCATCATTAATGATACAAAAGCTAAGACAACAAAAATAAATAGAATAAAGACAATCATCTTAGTTCTCCTTTCCTGCTGCAGGCTTTGGCTCAACCTTACCCTTATGCATCAAAAATGATAGCGCAAAGGCTAGCAAAGCAAAGCAGGCGGCCAAGAGGAAGGATGCATGGAACCCATCCAAGCTTGCCTGTAAGGCCTTTGAGCCATAGGCAATCGGATCGGCCGTCTTCAGGGAATCGCTTGGCAGGTTATTGTTAATTTGTGACTGCATCACGGAAGCAAGAATCGCCGTCCCCAACGAGGCCGCAATTTGACGGGCCGTGTTATTAACGGCAGTTCCCTGCGCTGTTTGATTCAAGTGCAAAGCACCCATAGCAGATGACGTCAATGGCATCATCGTAATCCCGACACCCATCATCCGAACCATGTACAAGGCCGTAATATAAATCGTTGGCGTTGTTTCAGTCAAGAATTGGAAGGGAATTGTCCCTAGCAAAATCATGGCAAAACCAAAGGCCGCCAAGCGCTTGGCCCCATAAAGGTCATAGAAATAACCGGCAATTGGTGACATTACCCCAATCATCAAAGCACCAGGTAAGAGTGTCAATCCTGAATTTAGGGCTGACAAACCACGAACCTGTTGCATATAGATTGGCAAAACCATCTCAACTCCAATCATAGCGATAAAAGTCAAGGCAACTAAGGCTGACGTCAAGGCAAACTGCTTATTCTTAAAGACAGAAACATCCAGAAACGGCTTTTCCATGTGAAGTTGGTGGCGCACAAACTCAGCAATCACCAAGACGCCAACAATCATTGGTGCCAAAACCCAAGTAAAGTTTGTCCATGAATAGTTTGATACCATGGCAGATCCAAAAAGAACTAAACCAAAACCAACCGTTGATTCAATCAACGAACGGATATCCAAACTAACCTTCCGCGTTTCCAAGACATTACGGAAGTAAATGGTTGACAAAACTAAGACAATCACAGCAAGTGGTAAGACCATACCGAAAATTGACCGCCAATCACCACCAACAGTCATTCCCAAAACGTCATGCTTTGAATCCAAAATCCAACCAGTCAACGTGGGGCCGATAGCTGGGGCCATTCCGATAACCAAACCGACCATCCCCAATGCTCTACCGCGCGATTTGGCATCAAAAAGCGTCAAAGCCACAACCTGCATCAGTGGCATCACAATTCCAGCAGCAACCGCCTGCAAAGCACGAGCGACCATTAACAACCAAAAGGCAGAAGTTGGGGTCACGTAAGCCACTGCGGTACCAATCGTATACACCACCAAAGCGGATAGATACAGGTATTTCGTTGGAATTCTTGTTGTCAAAAAGGCGGAAACGGGTACCATGATTCCGTTCACCATCAAAAAGATCGTTGTCAGCCACTGGACCGTCGCCGTATCGACATTAAAGGCAGTCATCAGGGTTGGCAAGGCCGTTCCCAATGATGTCTGCATGATAATGATAATAAAAGATCCAATCATCAACAGGGCCATCATGGCCATGCGATTAATCGGTTTTCCATTCATGTCAGTATTTTCTGCCATGTTTTTCCTCCATTTGTTGTACAAATAAAACTTGTTAGCTATGGGTACTCTAACCCATAATTTGTTATTTTTCTAATATTCTAAACCCAAGCAACAATCTTACCAATGGAAATGGTCTCTGTCAAATTTCCGAACATTCGGCCTTCTAGTTTTCTGACCGTGGGCCCTCCGTTAACGAAACTGGATGATGGTAACGGTCAAGCTTTAAAATCAAATCAGCCTCTGCCCGTGTTTTTTGAATATAGCAATCATAATTAACCTGATTTGTCTGTTCCCACACGGATAAAGCAAGGTCGTAAAAGTCCTTAATCGCCATGTCCTGATACTGGTAACGCCAAGACTGCGGTTGATGACTTGCCTTCACCGTTGCCAAGAAGTTACGTTCCAAGTACCAGTCCTTAATATCGTTCATATCTGCTTCAACAAAAACCTTTTGATCAAAGTTTTCTGCCGGTAATTGAAGAGCAACGACACCCTCAATAATTAAGACATCCGGTCGACTAATCTTTTGCTTTTCACCAGGGACAATATCAGCCCAGGTTTGCGAATAACGGTTGATAACCTGATTATTCATGCCGGCCTTAAAGTTTTGAATCAACTGGACTATGTCTTGCAGATAATAACTTTGTGGAAAGCCCTTTTGATCGAAAATTCCTTCATCCCTGAGGACTTGGTTGGTCTTCAAAAAGTCATCTGTGGAAACGACGGTGGCCACAAGTCCTTTTTTTTGCAGGCCTTGGGCCAATTCCGCTGCCAGAGTCGATTTACCGACGGCAACGGATCCGGTCATGCCGACCGTTAAAAAAGACCCTTGATGGGCCTCATAAATTTTTTCAACTAAATTTGTCATGCTTGTTCCTCCACTGTGGCGTAAAGGTCCTTTGGTACTGCAGCAATCAATGGCGACACCTGGCCCTGACCAATCATTGTCAAGCGGTGCATTGCTCGAGAAGCAACCGTGTAAAGCAAGCGTTGCTGTTCATCTTTTTTGTAGTGAGTGGCATCCGCCTGCCAAATGATAACCGCATCAAATTCCAATCCCTTGGCTAGGTATGACGGAATAATCACGGCGCCTGGCGCTAAGCGCTGATTTTCGGAATGAATCAACGTTACCGGCATATCAGATAGCTGCTGGGCTAGCTCTCTTGCTGCATCCAGTGTCTGAGTGATAATGGCCGTTTTTTCACCATCAGCCGCATTTTCAGCCAATTGTTCCTTGACCAGATTAACCGCCTGATTAGCCGTTTTCGCCATCTTCAAGACGGGCAATTCCCCCTCTCGATTAAAGGCCTCAATCGCTTTTCCATTGGCCAACAATTCTTTGGAGAAATTGGTGATTTGTTCCGTTGACCGGTAAGTCTGGGTTAAGTCGATTAATTCAACCTTTTCTGGGTCAAAGAGTGAAGCAAAGTCTTCCTCAAGGCTATTCGCCCAGTCTTGTGTGAAAATAGCCTGGTTTAAGTCACCCAAAACGGTAAATTTAGCATTTGGGAAGGAGAATTTCAAGAAGGCCAACTGGAATGGCGTATAATCCTGAATTTCATCGATAAAGAGGTAGCGAATATCGCGTTGACCATGTTTACCGGTAATTAAGTCATACAAATACAGGTAAATTGTTGTGTTTGCCAACGTTAATTCGTGTTTCTTTAAGTTCGCCACAACTTCGTTCAGATATGACTGCCACTCCTCCTCAGTTACGCCAAAATCAGCTAAAGACAAGAAGTTTGGCAAAGCCCGCAAGAAGTCAACAAACTGCGTGTTGATGTTGATAAAGCCAGAACGACGAATTTTTTTTGCCAACGGACGCAAAGCCTGTGTCGTAATCTTCTTTGCTAGGAAATTTCTTTCCTGCTTATCTGATTTAAATTCTCGTTCCTGGGGACCAGCACCAAGTTGATGACGACGGGTCATGGCTGCTGCATCCCCCTCCTGGTCATCCCCCAAACGAGTGGCACCAGCACCAACTAATTCGTCATATTCTTCCTTTGAAAGGTTTTCAATAGCTAATTCAACCCAATCCTGCTTCATCTGGTGGCTCACTTGAGCCCGCAGTGACCGTAGCAAAGAGTCCTGAGTGGCTTCCAAACGCTGTGACAACTTGTAATTGCTATTATATTGATAGTAAATTTCTAGGATTTTTTCCTTCGAAATCAGTGGCTCGCCACGGAAATTCAAGTTACGAGCAGCCAAGCCTTGCTCATTAAGCGATTCGGCATAGGCCTTTGTCGCGGCAAACATCTGCAAAGATCCGAGCATCCGCTCAATCTTTTCATGTTCCACTGATTTTTCAAACCGTTCTGCCAAGGTCTGAACAGAGAACCGTGGCAACCGCCGCGATGCGTATTGGAAAAAGGTCAGCTGAACCAGGTTCTGTTCCCCTAACTCGGGCAGGACTTGGTCAACATAGTCGTTAAACAGCTGGTTGGGTGAAAACATCACGACTTGACCAGAATTTAATTTACCACGATAACGGTAAAGCAAGTAGGCCACTCGTTGCATAATCGCGGCTGTCTTTCCTGACCCGGCTGCTCCCTGGACAAAGAGCAAATCAGCATCCGTATTCCGGATAATCTTGTTTTGCTCCTTTTGAATTGTCGTGACGATAGACTTCATTTTAGTAGAAGACTCACCAGACAGGGCGTTGAGAAGCATGGCATCCCCAATGGCCTCCTCAGTGTCAAAGAGGGTCACAATGACGCCATCCTCAATTTCAAACTGACGCTTCAAGGAAACTTCAGCCTTTTGTGGCCCAACTGGTGTTAAGTACTCGACCGAGCCCAAACCGCCATCATAATAAATGGAAGCAACCGGGGTCCGCCAATCATAAATGTAGAAGTGACCATCGTCATCGGAATAAGAAGCTAAACCGATATAAATTGACTCGGGTTTTTGATTTTCTTCACTTGGATCGGTAAAGTCGATGCGAGCAAAATATGGCTTAACGATTTGCTTCGACAAGGTCTGATAGCGGACTTCAGCCCGTGACTGGGCTGCTTCACGCTCTGCAATGGCTTGTTGCTGTTGCCGCACGGACATCGCCGTTTCAACAATGCCAGAATAGGTACTGGTTTTAACCCGGACATCGTCCCAGCCGCTGGCGACGTCTGCCAGTGACCCTTTGGATTTTTTAATTTCCTCCTGGGTACTTTCCAGGGAATCTGTAATTTTTCCCAGGGTTTGGTCTAAATAGGCTTGTTCATTGACTAATTGCTCTTTTGACACGGTGCACCTCTCGAAAATAAGTTGTTGTCATTATACGCTAATTTCTTCTATTTATAAAGAGCATAAATAACAAACAAATTCAAACTTTTTGTTCGCTTTCTCTCCCACGATTAGCTTCTATTTTAACAGACTTATTTAAGAAGGATTTGGTTTTTATGTATTAAAAAACCAAGCAATCTTTTGCTTGGTTTCAAATCGTTTTTTACTTATCAGTCAATGATTGGATACCTGGCAAGGTCTTACCTTCCAAGTATTCCAAAGATGCACCACCACCAGTTGAGATGTGTGACAATTGGTCAGCAACACCCAAAGCTTGAACAGCGGCAGTTGAATCACCACCACCAACAATGGTTGTGCCCCCATTCTTGGTTACATCAACCAAGGCGTTGCCAATGGCCAAAGTCCCCTTGGCAAAGTTTTCCATTTCAAAGACACCCATTGGGCCGTTCCAAACGACCGTCTTAGCATCTGACAAAACCTGTTTGAACAAGTCAATTGACTTAGGACCAATGTCCAAGCCCATGTAACCGTCAGGGATACCAGCGTCTGAATCAACAGTCACTGTCTTAGCATCATTGGCGAAGTTGTCAGCAGCAACGGCATCGATTGGCAAAACCAACTTGTCCCCTGCTTCTTCCATCAATTCCTTAGCCAAGTCAACCTTGTCGGCTTCAAACAATGACTTTCCAATCTTGTTGCCCTTGGCAGCATCGAAAGTATAAGCCATTCCACCACCAATGATTACTTTGTCGGCCTTCTTCAACAATGATTGAACAACTTCAATCTTGTCAGAAACCTTGGCACCACCAATGATGGCAACGAATGGGCGCTTTGGTGTATCAACAGCGTCACCCAAGAACTTGATTTCCTTTTCCATCAAGAAGCCGGCTGCAGCTTGGTCAACGTTTGAAGCAATACCAACGTTTGAAGCGTGGGCACGGTGAGCAGTTCCAAAGGCATCGTTGATGAACATGTCATCACCAAGTGAAGCCCAGTACTTACCCAATTCAGGGTCGTTCTTTGATTCAAGCTTAACTTGTTCACCGTTATGAACATCTTCATAACGAGTGTTTTGGACCATCAATACTTGACCGTCCTTCAAATCAGCAATAGCTTGTTCCAATTGAGCACCACGTGTTTCAGGAACAAAAATAACTTCTTGTCCAAGCAATTCGCCCAAGCGCTTTGCTACTGGTTCAAGTGACAAACCTGGCTTGTCTTCTTCTGACTTGATTCGACCCAAGTGTGAGAACAAGATTGCACGACCGTTTTCGGCGATAACGTGCTTGATTGTTGGTAATGCGGCTACGATTCGGTTATCGTTACCAATCACACCATCTTTGATAGGGACATTAAAGTCCACACGCATCAAAACCTTCTTGCCACTCACGGCCAAGTCAGTTACTGCTAATTTTGCCATAATTGCCTCCAAATATTCTTTGTTTAAACAAGACCAATTATAAAGCAAAAAGTTGTAAAAGTCTTGGGGTCTCATAGAATTTTCTTGTGAAAAGGTTGAAAAGATAACGATTCTAAATCAACCCCACATCAAAATCACTTTTTTAAATCAAAAAACGACAAAAAAACCGGTTCATCACTGAACCGGCATCTTAGTTGCCCCTGCTGGGATCGAACCAGCGCATGGAGGTACCAAAAACCTCTGCCTTACCACTTGGCCAAGGGGCAATGCTTCTATTTTGCCTGAAGCGCGGCAATGGGAGCGGTAGGATTCGAACCTACGAACCCGAAGGAACGGAGTTACAGTCCGTCGCGTTTAGCCAGACTTCGCTACACTCCCGTTTGCTAAACAACTATTCTATAATAACAAGAATTATTACGAGTGGCAAGTCTTTTTTCTGATTTTTTGATTATTTTAGGTGATTATTCCAAAAATCTCGTCAATTGGCAAGACCTATACTAATTTGAATTAATCGCAATTGATTTTGCTTGCACATCCACACCAAAGCTGGTCAAGAATTTAACAAATCCAATTGACATCACCATAAAAAAGATTTTCAAACGATGTTAACCTTAATTCAGAATGATTTAAAATTAAATAATAAAACAGCAATCAACTAAAAGTGCTATTCCATCGATTTTGGATGCCACCAACCAATTGCCATCAGTCATGACAGCCCAAAATAGCATTGACAGTATGATAGCCCTCATTGTCATCACAGTCATCACACTTTTTGCACCAGAGGCAGTTTAATATTTGCCTGTTAAATTAGAGGAGTAAATAACTAATGAACGAATTTAAGTACATTCAAAAATCACTTGAAAGAAAAGCTAAAAGAAATTTAAAATGGCAAATATTAATCACCGTTATTCTGATTAGGATAGATATCTATTTATTTATGGATAATCTATCACGGATGCATGCAGCCCACAATATTACTATACCAACAATGAAAGTAATCATTTTCCAGTACCTTCTTATAATCATCACTTGCCTGATGCTTATTAGCTGGATTAAAATTGTCTACTTTATCCGACAAGCAATCAAGTATTCATTTAGTAAACAGGATGGTGTTATTAACTTAAAAACTGTTTCCAATAATAATGAATGGTTAAAAAAGTATATGGACCATGTAACGAATAAGAAAATGGCTCTTTTCAATATATTTTCAAAAAAACATAAATTTTACCTACTGTGGGGGGTAATTGAAACAGAAGAATGTTATCGGCTTACGATGCTTAATACCTCGGAGAGTGATCAGTTGGTTATTCTAAATATAAATAAGCAAGAATTTGAACAATATTATCACCAGAGTACCATTACAAAATGGATTCGACGCATGAAAAAAAGATATCAAAAATTTAATCAACCACTATTGAAGTACTTATACTCATCATTTGTTTTTTACGTCAAGGACTAGTTACAATTGTTTGTTTAAATACTTAGACTTGAAAAAGCGATATAAACCTCAGAATTTTATCTCCATTTTGAGGTTTTTTATTATCAGCAAATTGACATTGACTAGTGCTTTGTATAAGCGTGATTAAAGATTATATGTGAAGCACATCCTGACTAATGTCAGGGTTTTGAAATTTTCTGATCTAGGAAGCACGAAGAAAAAAATCATGCAGCAACCAATATTACACACCTTTCCTTCCCATTCTTAACGATTAAAACAACCTTCCACAGGCAATTAATTGAAGGCTGTCAAAGTAATAAAAAGGAACCCGACATAAATTAATTGCGGGTTCCCTGCTTGCTTTTATGAAATGATCACTTATATCATTTCGTTATATGAAATAACCACGGCTCGTCATTAGTCCTAATAACTACTGACCTATCTTTTACTGGAATGAAAACTTTGGTAAGAGATTTTTTATGCCATTTGCTATTTTAAAACTTGCACACTATCGCTAGAAGGATTCAATCCATCATCATGCCAACCTTGAAATTACCAAATTTGGATTCTTTTGTCTGGATCCAGCCACATCCTATCTCCTGCCTGAATGCCATAAGTTTGGTGGAAGTCATCAAAGTTCGGCAAGATAACATTCGTCCGCAACTTCGCCGGTGCATGGACATCAATCTTCGCTAGCATGGCCAGGTAAGCCGGTGCTGCCTTTTGTCGCCACAATGTTGCAAAATTTTCAAAGAAGGCCTTCGCATCAAAGTCCTTTTGTTCCTTAGCGGCTGCCAAAGCGGCAGAGACACCACCCAAGTCAGCAACGTTTTCGGAAACCGTCAAGTGCCCATTAATTTTGGCACCAGCCGAATCCTGTCCATCAAAAGCAGCAACCACCGCCTGTGTCTTCTGCTCAAAGTGTTCGAAGTCTTCCTTGGTCCACCATTCTTTCAGGTTTCCATGTTCATCATAACGCGCACCGTTAGTGTCAAAGGCGTGAGTAATTTCATGGGCAATCACCGTCCCAATCCCGCCAAAGTTTTGGCTTGATGATTGATGATAATCATAAAATGGTGCTTGCAAAATAGCTGCCGGGAAGACAATTTGATTAAACTCTGGTGAATAATAGGCATTTACCAAATCACCCGGCATTTCCCAACGACTCGTATCCGGTGCCTGTCCCCACCGGCTAAAGTGATCGGCCACGGCCGCCTTGGAAAAGGCTTCTACGTTTTCTAAGAGCGTCTTGTGAACATCAACTTTGCGATCCTCCAAGTATGCGGGAATCTGATCAGGATAACCGACCTTGACTTGCAAGGCAGCCAACTTCACCTTGGCCTTTTCGCGCGTAGCAGCGGACAACCACTGTTGTTGGTCAAAGCGGTCATCATAAACGCCAATCAAGTCACGGACCATCTTCTCGACATCTTTTTTAGCGGCCTCGCCAAAATAGGTTTGACCGTACCAGCGACCAACGATTTGGGCAAAAAAAGCTCGAGCCTGACGGAAAGCAGCCTTGTCTGCATCAACCGCCTCTTTAGCACCAGACAGTTTTCGACCAAAGACACCAGCATCGATGCGACTTTGGTTCCCCAATAATTTGGCAATATCGAGCATATTTTGAACAATTGACCAAGCCTTAATCAAGGCAAAGTTCTTTTCTTGGTAGACAGCGTTGGCCTGAGCGAAGAATGCCCCATCAAAGATGATCACCTTTTCCGGCTTTTGCCCCAGTACCTTTTCAATCACCGCAGCAATCCGGTAGTCGGTGAATTGTTTTGTCAAATCAGCCAAGGCCGTGGGATGGTAATTCTTCCAATAATCCGACAACGTTTCACGAGAACTTTCACTATCTGCCAAAAGTTGGTCAAAAGCGAGCGTGTCATCAACTAATTTCTGCGCCTCTAGCTCTGCAAAACCAAACCGTTGCAACAGCCCAGTAACCATTGTCGACCAAGTAGCCAACAGCTCCTTTTTGCTGTCTTCGTCCTGGTAACTCGTTGTATCAGGTAAAATCAGCCCTGGATTGGCCAACCACAATTCATTGCGGGCCGTATTCTTTGAATCTGGACTAACCGTCAATGCTAACGGTGTCGTATAAGAATCCAAAATCAATTGCCCTTCGGCTTCTTGGAAGTCATCCCAGTTTTTAATCTTCAGCAACGGCTGCAAGAATTGTTGGACTTGACCGGCTTCATTTTGGCCACGACGGTCCCAGTCCTTGGTTAACTGATGGAGAGCAACAAACTGGTCCAAAGCGGCGACTTGCTTTTGACCGGCTTCGATTTCTTTGACTGTGGCTCGTTCCAAGTCTTCAATTTTATCGGCCAAGTCATAAAAGCCACCAGTCACGGGTTTGTCGGCTGGAATTTCAGCCTGATTTAACCACTCCTGATTGACTGCTTGATAAAAATCATCTTGATACTTTGCTACCATATGCGCCTCCTAATAATTGTTATTCATTATTATCCACTAGACTACTTCTAAAAAGCAACTTTCTTCACAAAAAAAACCAAACAAAAAGCTGTTTGGCCTTCTTTTATTAAATTTAACTGAGAGTTTTTGCACCTGCATCCTTAGGTAAGGTTAAAACCTCCATAAGTGGA
The DNA here is from genome assembly GCF_058511985.1 of Fructobacillus sp. ESL1096. Classification (NCBI taxonomy): domain Bacteria; kingdom Bacillati; phylum Bacillota; class Bacilli; order Lactobacillales; family Lactobacillaceae; genus Fructobacillus; species Fructobacillus sp. ESL1096. Next base: position 703,844 of record NZ_CP196400.1, on the reverse strand, counting down.
TACAAGGAAACTAACCCCACAATCAAGAAAGTTAGCTGATAAGCAGTTGTCACTTTCACCACTTGTCCAAGCAAAGCCAAAATTGTCGCAGCAATTCCGACTCCGAGTGCCTGTGACAGCATTTGTAGGACCGACGTCAAGGTATTGGCTGAATTCTTCTGCTCTTTTGAAAGTTCTGAAAAGGACAACGAGTTGTAAGCAGTCAAGGCTAATGAACGGCCAACACCAGATACAAAAGCAACGAAGGCAATCCAGACCTTTGTACTATCAGCATGAAAGGCTGCCATCAGCAAGGTTGCTAAGCTTGCTAGACTGAGGGCCACTACCAGAGCATACTTGTAGCCTAACCGCCGAATAATTACTGTGGTAAATGGCTTAATGGCAATATTGCCAACAAAAATAAAGATAACATAGGTTCCAGCCATGATCGGTGACCAATGAAAGGCAACTTGCAAAAGCAAGGTCAAAAGGTATGGCAAAGCACCAATCGTCATCCAAAAGATTGATCCGCCCGATTCATAGACTCGAAAAGTTTTTACTTTTAGAGGCTCCAGGGAGAATAGCGGTTGGTCGCTCGCTGAAAGATGGTGCCAGGCCAAGGCCAAAAAGACGAGGGACACGAAAAGCACCAAGAAGCCCCAGAAAAAAAGAGAGAGACCGCGTGACAGCATTTCGGAAGCAATCAAGAGACCCCCACCGGCAACCGCTACAAGCACGAAACCAAATAGATCAAAGGGCAAGTCCTCCCGTTCGTTATCATCCAAAATAAAAAACACTCCCGTTAAAATAATTAACAGGCCAATTGGCAAATTTAAAAAGAAAATCCAATGCCAGGATAGGCTCGCAATCACATAACCCCCAAGTAAGGGAGCAATTGCCGGTGCCAAGAGTGCCGGCCATACCAGGTAAGACAGGATTTGGAGCATTTTCTTTGGCTCTGTATTTTCCAAAATAATTAGCCGGCCAACAGGGACCATCAATGCCCCGGACATCCCCTGAATAGCGCGCATGACCAACAGATAGGTTAAGTTATTAAAGAGGCCGGCCAACACAGATGAAACCGTGAAAAGACCGACGGCCAGCAAAAATAAGTTCTTACGGCGAACCTTTTTAGCTAACCAACCAGACAATGGAATAAAAATGGCAGCAAACAGCATATAGACTGATACGAGTAATGAGGCCGTACTCTGGGCTACTTTCAAATCAGTTGCAATCTGTGGTAGTGCTGTTGTGACAATGGTCGAATCAAGCATTTGCATAAACAGGGCGGCAGCTACGACCAAGGCCGCCCGTTTCATCTGCGAAAAATTCATTTTCGAATTACTGGTCATGAAAAAATCCCCTTTTAAATGACGAATGGCGTGAAAGAGGCTTCTCATTTGTTAGAGAAGCTAACTTACCATTGCTCAATTTTATTCTTAGATCAAAAAGAAAACAATGGCATTGAAAAAAGCCCTGCGGGCTTTTGGCACTTACTTTGAATGATGCATCGGTGATAAGTGGTGATAAACCACCGTCCGCCCGAATAAGGGCTGACATTCCCGGTAGTTATCCGGATAGGCCTCGGCAAAAGTCGCCAAATCTTGGGGACTTATCCCCACCGGTTCGTCTAACAAAACCCAATTAATGTCTTTTTTCAACGGTGGTGTGGTTAACGAGCCCGTATAGGTGAAGCAACCCCTCTTTTCCACAGGCAGCAAATCCTGCAGATTGACCATCTTTTTTTCTTCCGAAAATAGTGGGGCAAAGATGACCGGGTGATTTTCGTCGACTTCAGCAAAGGCCCCAACAACCATCGTTTGGCCAAGCTGATTTTGACAAACGATGTGAATCTCGGCAGCATAGCGCTGGCCATCAATCAGATGTTCAGCACCATCATGAATGTGAAAACGCACAACATGCCAAGCCTGCTGATTTAAAATCAGCTGGCCCTGACAATAAAACTGATCGCCAATCACCTCTTGACTCTTCTTAACCGGCGTGTTTTGAAAATTAGTCCAGTCAACTTGCCAATCATCCCCCATAAAAACGGCTGATTGGTTAATCTCAATCGGTGATTCTTGGTTACTTAAAGCCGTGGCTGTCCAGGCACTTTGAAAACGATAATCCAGCTTTTCCATCTTTTGGACCTTCTTTCAAAATCTAAAGCGTTAGATATATTGAGCAATACATGAGTCCGGCACCAACAAGAACAAAAACATGCCAATAAACATGACCCATGGGAATTCGTGGTACTAGGTAAAAAATGGTTCCAAGAGAGTATACCACGCCACCGGCTAAAAGTAGCCAAAAGGCAGCTGGTGATAAGGCAGTCCATAATAGCGGCATGGCAATAATAATAAGCCAGCCCATCACTAGGTAGATCAGTACAGATAACCAGGGAAAGCGGCCGACCAAAAACAAATCATAAATCAGACCGGCAATGGTCATCAATAGGATGGCTGACCAAATGCCAAAACCCCACCCTCCCTTCAAAACTAACCAGGTATAGGGCGTATAGGAGCCTAATATCACAAGATAAATACCGGCATGATCCATAAATTGGAAAATCTTGGCTGCCCTAGTAAAAACGAGTGAGTGAAAAAGTGTCGATGCTAGTAAAAATAGTGATACCGAGGTCAAATAAATGCTGACCGCGGCGATTTCAATGCCACTCGTCCGACCATCACGAACTATTTTTAACGCTAAAAAGATACTGGCAATCACGGCTAAAATAAAGCCAAGACCATGAGTCACGGCATTTAAAACCTCATAGACAATCTGATATGCTTTTCCGTGTTTTTTTATTTCCATTTTTTGTCAAACCCCTTAAAAGTTGTCCGTCACATGATTTTTGTCTACTGTCATCGCGAAAATAAAACAAATGACAACTATACCAATTGACAAACATTGTTAAACATTATATACTAACCTTGTTATTTAAAGATGAATTGGAGGAATATTTTATGAAATTGACTTTTACACCAGCAGCAACTGAGCGTTTGCAGAAGTTTTTGGGCGACGACGTCAAGATGGTCCTAGATTTCGATGATGGCGTTGGACCATTCTCAGATGAAGCGAACTGCACCTTGGCTTTGTCATTCAACCTCTTATTCGTTAATAAGGATGCGGATTTGTCGGAATTTGGTGCTAAAATTGACTCAAACCTTGGCGAAATTTATGCTAAGCCTTATTCAACCGACCAAATGGATGAAGAAATGACCATCGACGTCAATGAAAAGTACTTACGCTACTCATTGTCTGGTCGTCGTGGCGAACTTGACCCTGCCTTGGGTATCAAGAAAGTTGCCTAAGACATCCTAATTGTTAGGCATTAACTACTATTTTTCTGCTTACTAAAAAGTCAGCCATTCGGCTGGCTTTTTATTTACTCTAAATAACTATCTCAATCTTCTTTTGCCATGACCTGCCAGTCTTGTGACCAAATGACGGCCATTGCCCCATCACCGGTATGCACACCAATCACAGGATCCATACTTGCCCGTTCAAAGGCGACTGTCGGATACTTTGACTGAAAATCCTTCAGCCATTTATCCCCTAATTTAGCATTATTACCGTCAATGATGTAGGCTCGCACAGGAAAATCAGCAACTTTTAGGTAGTCCTCAAAGGCTTCTTGGATTTGTTCCTTCGCCCCAGACATTTTCCGAGCCTTGCCAACGGCTCCAATCTTCCCGTCTAAAACGATATCAAAGGACAAAATTGGCTTAATATTTAATAGACCGCCAATTAGGGCTTGCCCACGGGATAGGCGCCCTGTTCGCTTCAGATGCGAAATATCGTTGACGACCAAACGAACCCCAAGGTTCTTACGGAAGTCCGAGAGGGCTTGATCGATTTCAGCCAAAGTACGCCCCTTTTCGGCTAATTTGGCTGCCAATAACGCTTGACTGGCCTGACCCATGTTAGTCAATTTGGAATCGACTACAAGAATTTCTTCAAGGCCAGTAAAACCAGCAGCAACCAATTTTGCCGTTTGAAAAGCGCCTGAAATCCCGGAAGACAAAGTGATGATGATTGCTTCTGTATAGCCTGCTTGAACCGCTTGGTTCAAGGCCTGCTCCCATTCAGCCGGACTTGGTTGCGATGTCGTTGGCAAAACGTCTTTTTTAGTCATTAATTCGACCAAATCAGCTAGAGAAGTTAAATCCTGACCACCCATATAAGTTTCTTGGCCAAACAAAATCGGAATTGAAACTTCCTCAATTCCATATGAACGGCGGATTTCGGCCGGCAACGCCGCCGATGAATCCACAATTATTGCTGTTTTCTTTGTCATAAGTTGCTCCTAATCTTAAGGGCTATTTTACCATACTAAACTAACGAACGGCCCCCACTAGCACTTGACCTAAGAAGAAGGCGATGGCACCCGCTAGAACCTGGACAAATAAATAAAGAAGTTGCTGACAGAGGCCCTCTCTTTGTTTGGCCTGGGTCATCATTGTTGAGAATGTTGTTAATCCACCCAAAAAACCGGTTTGCGTCAAAAGGACGGCGTGGGCACCTTGGCCAATACTTGAAAGAGCACCAAGTAAAAATGATCCAAGGATATTAACCGCCCAAACTCCGGTCAAAAAATCAAAGCGCTGCGGCCACCAAATCAGTAACAGATACCGTAAAAGGGCGCCCAGCCCCGCGCCAATCATCACCAGTAAGTAGTTTTCAAGCATGGCTGGCCCCCTTTTGTTTTTGTTTCAAACATTCTTGAGCGATCAATTGTCCAGCAAGTGCTAGTGCCAGACCACCAAATAGAGAAAAGAAAAGATAAGAAACAGCTAAGATTGGTTGATGCAAGCCAAGATGGAAAGTCTGCAAAATCATGGTCCCAAAGGTCGTGAACCCACCCATAATGCCAGTCCCTAAAAACGACTGCCAGTATGCCGGCCGTTCCATCTTGCCAACCAAATAAGCGCCCAAGAAGGCCAACAAAAAAGCCCCCAACCAGTTAATCAACATCGTCGTCAATGGCCATTGTCCGATTACTGGCGTAAAGCTTAATACATAGCGCAGGAGCCCACCAAGGGCACCTCCAAAGAAAACAACCAATCCTTCAATTTTTCGATTTGTTTCAACCGTCATGACCACGCCTACTTTCTACATAAGAAGATTCTATCACGCTTTCAATGCTCAAATTGGTAGCGTTTGATTCTTTTTAACGTCTTCGATAAGATCAAAAAGGGTCATTTCTCCCATCACGGCCATCACGGCTTGATCAATTTCGCCATAATACTTTGACAGGGCCGAACCAATTGAAGAACCGACTGGACAATCAGGGTTGGTATGTTTATCTAAAGCAAAAACTGCCGCACAATCCTCAACGGCCTGCAAAACCTCTGCAAAGGTAATGTCCTTACTATTTTTTGCAAGTACAGGACGGCCAGGATAAGGACCCTGCCGACACAGAATATTAGCATTCTGTAATTCAGCTAAAAGTGCCCGGACACGTGACGGGTTCGTATTAATTGAACTCGCAATCGTAGCAGAGCTCAATGAATCTGTTGGTCGCGCAGTTGCCACATAAACAAGGATGTGGAGCGCATTTGTTAATCGTAATGATGGTTTCATAAAAATTAGTCCTTGTCTTTTTCTAATGTCTATTATAACATAGAGTTGTACTTTTAAAAAATACAGTAAATAAGGAGACAGATTATGTCAGAATTTTTAGATTTGCAAAAAAAGCGTCGTTCAATTTATGCCCTTGGTAAGGACGTTTCAAAAACTCCTGAAGAACTGAACACAATTATTAAAGAAGCCATTGCAAACACACCATCAGCTTTTAATTCACAATCAACGCAAGCCGTTGTTTTGACTGGTGCCGCTCACGAGCGTTTGTGGGAAATCACGTTAGCTGAACTCAAGAAGGTTTCTGCTGATGAAGAAGCCTTTGCTGCTACGAAGGCCAAGGTTGATGGTGCTTTCAAGGCCGGTTTTGGTACTGTTTTGTTCTATACTGACACAAACATCGTCAAGGGCTTGCAAGAAGGCTTCCCACTTTACGCTAACAACTTCCCTGATTGGGCTGAAGAAGCAGTTGGTATCTCGCTTTACGCTGTTTGGTTGCGCTTAGCAGAAGAAGGTCTTGGTGCCTCATTGCAACACTATAACCCATTGATTGATGCTGCCGTCGCCAAGGAATTTAACTTGCCTGAAAACTGGACCTTGCGTGGTCAAATGCCATTTGGATCAATCGTTGCCCCTGCAAGTGAGAAAGACTACTTAGCAGAAGACGTACGTTTCCGTTTCTTCCAAGACTAATCTTCTCTTAAGGTTGATTGTCGCCTCTTCTGATAATTTTTTCATTTTTCTTGACAGGCCTAGTCCCGTCTTGTATGCTTAACTTAACTTTTAAATGTTTTAAGGAGTCGCGTATGCGTCAGTTTGCTTCACAATCTAACCGCCAATGGTGGCGCCGGTAGGAAAGCAGCTCGTCGTTTGGACAAGCTGTGACAACAGTTTTGTCCCAACCGGCTCTTTTGCAATACTGCAATTCATTAAAAGTCTGTTTGGGTTTAATCATAATACCCAGGCAGGCTTTTCTTTTTGTCTAAAACTTGTCTGGGCCAGTATATTAGAAGTATGAAGGAGTAAAAAATGAATAAGCGTCTACTAACCGTGACATCATTCATCGCCCTTTTCCTAGTCGTTGCCTTTTTCACCACTGGTAACACGAACACTAGTTCGAAAAAAGGCATCCCCACTGTGGGAATTTTGCAGTTAGTCACTCATCCTGCCTTGGATCAAATTCACCAAGGAGTTGTGGCTGGTCTAGCTGCTGGTGGTTACACTGCCGGCAAAAACGTGAAGATTGACTATCAAAATGCACAAGCAGATCAAGCTAATTTAAAAACCATGGCTCAAAATTTTGCCAATAAAAACGAAAACTTAACTGTTGGAATCGCTACGCCAGCAGCTCTTTCCTTAGCAAAGGCTGCCGATGGGAAGAATCCCGTTATCTTAGCGGGCATTACTAACCCTAGCGGTTCAAAACTAATAAAATCAGATGCTCATCCTGGCGCTAATATTACTGGTGTCGGTGGCGATTCTCCTTATGAAAAGCAGATTGCTGTCTTCAAGGAAGTCTTACCAAAAGCAAAGACAATCGGAGTCATTTCAACTTCTTCTGATGCCGGTGGGACTTATAATGCAAAAAAAATGACCAGTGCATTAAAACAGGCCGGCTATCAAGTCAAAAACTATACGATTGCTTCTACTAATGACATGCAACAGGTGGCAACCACGATGGTCAGCCAGGTTGACGCTGTTTACGCACCGCAAGATAACGGTGTTGCCACGGCGATGAAGACTTTAGTGGCCGTCGCTAACCAAGCACATGTTGCTGTGATTCCGGCTGCTGATTCAATGGTTAAAGACGGTGGTTTGGTTACTTTTTCTAATTCACAGTATGAAATTGGTTATCAGGCTGGTCGGATGGCTGCCCAAGTCCTTAGTGGCAAGAAGAAAACTGCAACGATGCCAGTTTACAACGTCACGAAGGGAAATTACGTCATCAACCAACAAACAGCGAAAACGCTTGGCATTACTTTGCCGGCCGATATCGTTGCCAAGGCTGAAAAAGCCGGGGAGGTCTTCTAATGTCAATTGTTGTTTCAAGTATTTCTCAGGGAATCTTGTGGGCCGTTTTGGGCCTGGCCCTGTTTTTAACTTTTAGGATTTTAAACTTTGCCGATATGACGGTTGAAGGTTCCTTTCCTCTTGGTGGTGCGACCGCTGTTGCCCTAATCGCCCATGGGGCCAACCCCTACCTGGCAACCTTAGCCGCCATCTTCGTTGGCGCCCTAGCCGGCCTAGTAACCGGCCTTTTGTATACAAAGGGCAAGATTCCGATTTTGCTTTCCGGAATTTTGGTCATGACAGCCTGCCTGTCAATTAATCTCCGAATTATGGGATCTGCTAACATTTCTCTTTTAAATCAAAAAACAATCTTCTCGTCACCATTCTTAGAAGGTCTGCCAAAATACTTTGACGGCGTCTTTGTGGGCCTGATCATCATTATTTTGATTACCCTCGCCTTAATCTGGTTCTTGCAAACGGAGCTCGGACAAGCGTTCATCGCTACCGGCGATAACGCCAAAATGGCTGCAGCCTTTGGAATTAAGACTGACCAAATGATCATTATGGGTCTAATGGTCTCAAATGCCATGATTGCCTTTGGTGGCGCTGTGATTGCTCAAAACAACGGCTTTGCGGATATTAACATGGGAATTGGTATCATTGTCATTGCCCTGGCTTCTATTATTATTGGCGAAGTTGCCTTTGGTGATTTGTCATTAAATCAGCGCTTGGTTGCTGTCATCATCGGTTCCATTATTTATCGCTTAGTTCTGTTAGCTGTCTTGCAACTTGGCTTCTCAACCAATGATTTGAACCTGATTTCATCCATTATTTTGGCGATCGCGATGGTTTTGCCACAAGTTCGCCATTATTTGAAATTAGACAAGCTTTTCCAGTTAGGAGGACAGCACCATGACTAAACCCGTGATTACCCTAAAAGATGCAACCGTTACTGTCGGCAATCAAACTGAAATTTTAAAGCAGCTTAACTTAGAAATTTACCCCGGTGATTTCATCACTGTCCTGGGGACTAACGGGGCTGGGAAGTCAACCTTGTTCAACGCTATTTCTGGTGATCTCGCCCTAAGTTCAGGCACTGTCTATCACCAGGGCAAAGATATTACCAACCTTCCAGCTGTTAAACGAACCGCTTTTTTAGCCCGAGTTTTCCAAGATCCAAAGATGGGGACTGCCCCCCGCATGACTGTTGCCGAAAACCTCCTCTTAGCTGAAAAGCGTGGTTCACGGCGGACACTGAAAAATCGCCATCTATCTAATCAAAAATTGGACTTTTACCATAACATTACCGAAAAGATGGGCAACAATCTTGAAGACCGTTTGCAGACAGCCGCTGGTTCCCTTTCTGGGGGCCAACGACAAGCACTATCCTTTCTAATGGCTATTCAGGTTAAGCCAGAACTCCTACTATTAGACGAGCACACGGCCGCCCTAGATCCTAAAACTTCGGCACAACTAATGGATGCCACTAATCATCAGGTTATTGATAATAATCTCACGGCATTGATGATCACCCATAATTTGGCAGACGCCTTAACTTATGGGAATCGTTTAATTGTCCTCAACGCCGGTAAGATTGTCTTAGACGTCAAGGACCAAGAAAAAAAGGACCTCAGTGAAGAGGACCTGCTTGAATATTTTGTTCACTAAAAAGAGGGTTAACAAGTGATCAATGATGAGCATTTTGACTGATATTGACCACATCAAAAATTAAAAAATAATCCGTTTCCTAAAAAGCTCCGATTGCGATTCGGGGCTTTTTTATTTACTAGCCCCTATTATCTTAAAAACAAAGGAAAAGGACCAAGACCGGTTCAGTATCGGCCACCAGTCCTAAAGGGTATTCGCTGAAGTCCCCTTATCTTGGGGGCGAATCACTTTCTACTTGTTACAATTCCATTCCTGATCCATTAGTATTGATTCGATCAAAAACCTCAAAAAGGTGTTCTCGCTCGGTTAATCGATACTTTTTACTTTTGCGATCAAAGATAATCTCTGATTTAACCTCATCTTCGACCTGTAGATCCGCCAGAAACTCACGGATCGCCGCAATATCACGCTGCACGGTCTTGCGACCAACGAAGAAGAGGTTTTCGATTTCGTCTACACCCATCGATTGTTTAGAAATCAGGACGGAATAAAGACGTAAAATCCGTTGTTTGTCATTATATGCTGGTGGTTTTCTTGACATAAGATTTCTCCTACCCCTATTTTATCAAAGCCCAACAGAAAGAAAAGACTTGTTTTTAGAATTATTCGCATGTATGTAATAAAAAAGACTGCTTGAGCAGTCCTTTTTTTATTTTAAATTAGACAGAACGTCGCTTGAAAACCCAGTAAGCCAGGGCGTACATAACCAAGACGTAGGCACCATAAACGACGAAAAGTACCCAAGCACCAGCACCGAAATAAGACTGGATGCTCTTATTAAAGTCTGAAGTCCCACTATAGTAAGAAACAACGTTCTGAACAGTCAATGGATTCCACTTTAATGGAGCCCAAAGTTGAATCAATGAAGAAGTCACTGCTGACAAGATACTAGTCGCAACTGACATCACAATCCCAAGAGAGATTGCTGCAGCAGACGACTTAGCAATATTGGAAACCAAAAGAACAATGGCCATCAAGAATAATGAACCAACGAAGCTCATCAACAATGCAAATAGGAATGACTTCCAATCAAGGCTTGTATAATATGTGGTGTAAATCTTTTCAGTTGCGCCATCGTGCATTGCTCTGAAAATTAAACGACCAATCGCTGTCCCTGCCAGTGAGAAAACAATCAAGAGGAAGTATTCAACAATTACCGTAATGATCTTAGCCAAAAAGATTTGAAGCCGTGAATACTGACGTGACAGTAAGGGACGAATTGTCCCAAAAGTAAATTCCTGCGTAAAGGAAAGGGCTGTTAAGACCAACATTCCAATCGTAATGATGATACTTGAACCACCCAAGGCACCGTATGCCGATGCTTGACTAGCCATTGGAACAAAACTAGTCAAAGTAATAATTGGTAAAACAAAGGCGATAATCGCCCAGATATAGACCCGATTTTGCTTCCAGGCCTTCATTGCTTCTTGCTTTAATAACGTAAACATGAATTCTCCTTCGTTGACTAGGCCCGAGTGGCGTCAGTTGACAATACCGTTAACAAATGATCTTCTAAGTTTCCTTGACCCGTTTGAATATCTGTCACTTCAAGCCCTTCATCGGTGGCCAATTTCAGCACCTTTTGTGCTGTCACGTCGCCCTGAACAGAAATCAAGACACGGTCATCACCCATCGAGGCATCCCAACCCGCAGCCTTGGCGACAGCCAACATCTTGTCATTATCACTCGTTTGAACCTTAACCTGGGTCTTTCCTTCGGCCAAGAAGTCGACCATTTTTTCACGACGCAAGATTTTTCCCTTATTAATAATCACAACATCATCAGCCAAACGTTGCAATTCGTCCAACAGGTGTGAAGAAATCAAGAAGGCGACACCCTTATCAGCTAGCGAACGAATCAAGGCACGAATGTCATGAACAGATTGTGGGTCCAAACCGTTCATTGGTTCATCCAAAACAACAAACTTTGGATTACGAATTAAAGCGATGGCAATCCCAAGGCGTTGCTTCATTCCCAATGAGAATTTTTTTGCCTTACGCTTACCAAACTTTTCGCCGTCAATTCCAGTAATCTTCATCAATTCATCAATGTCTGCATGATCTTTGGCATCCATGGCATAGTATGTCATATGGTCACGTGCAGTGAAATTAGGATAAATCGCTGGATATTCAATCAAATTACCCATTTTTGCCAGCGACTTATTCTTAGCAAAGCGAATTGTTTCATCATCAAAGATGATTTCTCCATCGCTATATGACATTAATCCAGTGATTGCGCGCATTGCTGTCGACTTCCCAGCCCCGTTAGGACCAATCAACCCAACAATTCGCCCAGGTTCAGCGGAAAACGAAACGTTATCCAAAGCCTGGTAAGAACCGAAGTTCTTTGACACGTGATGCAGTTCTAGTAATGACATTACCTATGTCTCCTTTGTCTTGATACTGATCTGAGGATAATTTTGCGCTACCGGTCTTTTTCTTTGACAAGTTCAACACCGTCGCAAAAATCAGTCTCTTTGGTCATTATAACAAAGACCGGCAAGCATTCAAAAGCCCAGCGTCCATCACTGATGAAGTTTCAGGTAGTAAAAGGCCCCCTGATAAAAATCAGGGGGTCGTCCATCTGCTGAACCTCCATCTCGGCACGGGAGAGAAGGTATAAATTAGGTTTAGAGAGAAGTATTTATAGATGTGCCGAGATGAAGTTTTTGATGTCCGATATATCGCTATATCGATACTGTAAGTATAGGGAATTGAGATTAAACTAAAATTAAAGAAAAAGATTTCTTTTTCTTTATTTTTTTAAAGAAAAAAGTGTCTTAGAGACTCGCATGTCCCCTTTTCTTACTTAACCGTTCCCAAGAAATACTTTTTCTTACCACGGCGTACTAAGATATATTGACCGTCATAATTGGTGCTTGGATCAACTTCTGCTGCAACGTCGGTTTCCTTTTGACCGTTAATGGTAATTGCACCGTTCGTCACGTCTTCTCGTGCTTGACGCTTAGACTTTTCAATACCAGCGTCAACCAAGAAGTCCACTACATTTTGCTGAGCACTAGTTGTTTCAAATCCTGGAACACCAGCGAAAACATCGCGAATTTGTTGAGTAGAAAGGGTTGCAACATCACCCGAGAACAATGCCTTGGAAAGTGCCTCCGCCTCTTTTACAGCTGCTTGACCATGAACAAAGGCCGTCACTTCTTCCGCTAGGCGCTTTTGACCCAGACGGGCACCAGGGTTTTCAGCAACTTCCTTTTCCAAATCAGCAATTTCTTCAGGGCTCAAGAAAGTAAAATACTTCAGGTACTTAACAACGTCTTCATCACGTTGGTTATACCAGAACTGGTAGAACGTGTATGGTGATGTCTTTTCAGCGTTCAGCCAAATAGCATTTCCTTCTGATTTTCCAAACTTCTTTCCCGTAGAGTCCGTCATCAATGGAATTGTCAATCCAAAAGCCGGTGCTTCAGAACCTTCAACCGTATGAATCAAATCAACACCGGCGGTAATGTTCCCCCACTGATCAGAGCCACCAATTTCCAAGCGAACGTTTTCTTCGCGCCAGAGGTGTAAGAAATCAACGGCTTGCAAAATTTGGTAAGTGAATTCAGTATAAGAAATTCCGGTTTCCAAACGAGAAGCAACAACATCCTTCTTCAGCATGACATTAACAGAGAATAATTTTCCATAATCTCGTAAAAATTCTGGCAAGGTCATTGGGCTCAGCCAATCAGCATTGTTGACGATTGTCGTTCCGTCCGCTCCGAAGAGCTTGGTTACTTGGGTGGCAATTCCTTGTTCGTTAACCTTTAATTGCTCTTCTGAGAGTAGCTGGCGCTCAGTTGTTGGCCGAGGGTCCCCAATTGATCCGGTTGCCCCACCAACAATAATCACGGCTTTCCCACCGGCTTTTTGGAAACGCTTCAAGACCATAAATGGAATCAAATGTCCCAAGTGCAGCGAATCAGCTGTTGGATCAGTGCCGACATAAGCGCCGATTTGGCCGGCCGCCATTGCCTGCAACAACCCCTCTTCATCAGTCACCTGGTTTAAGGCCCCACGCCACTTCAAATCTTCAATAAAATTCATTTTACTTTCCTCCATTGATTACCGGCACGTTCGTCTCAGTTAGAAATCAGGACAAAAAAAAGCCCTAATCATAACTGATTAGGGCGAATTGTCCGCGGTACCACCTAAATTGCCTCTTGAAGGCCACTCATTTAGTCTTAACGCGACTCGACGTCATCGATTCCTGTTGTGTAACTCAGCTTAAGATGGGATAGCTTACAGCGACCGCTAACTTTCTGTCTTTTCCATGGAAGTAAACTTTTGCCAACAGATGATACGTCTATTATAACAAATTCTTTTTTTATTTGGGATATACTTTGTTTAGTTACCTTTTTTTTCAATCATATTTAGAGTAGAATTAGTTTAAGAAATATTATAAATTTTAGACACATTTAATCGCAATGTTTCTAACCTTTTTTCAAAAATGCATTTTCATAGCTAGCGCTTACTTTATCGTTGGCTTTTTATTTTCACTTGATACAGGAGTCCCCATGCAAATTGCTTTAATTGGAGCGGGTCCGAGAAATCTAGCTATTCTCGACCGCCTTATTCAAAAAGCTGATTCAAACCAGGCCTTAACAATTAATATTTTCGACCCTTACCCAGTTGGTGGCCGCGTTTGGAATCCTTTTTTTGAAAATAATCAAACTTATTTAATGAATACGAATCCCAATCAGGTAACGTTGTTTAATGATTACGATATCGGTCAACGTCGTGGTGAAGATTTAACACCAAACCTGCTTACTTGGGCGCAATCTTACGCACTGCCCTTCTTAAAACAACATCACGAATATCCAATGGCTTACCGAGAGGAAGTTTTGTCACTAACATCAATGACTGCCTATGCTTCCCGTGGTTTAATGGGTGTCTATGCTGCTTGGTTTTTTGAAGAAATTCTCAAAAATTGTCCTAGTAACCTTTCAGTACGTTTTCACCAAGTCGCCGTCAAAAGCTTATTAGAAGCTAATCCCGGTTTTAACATGACCACTACCGACTATAATCATTTTTTTGCTGATAAAGTCGTCTTGGCTTTGGGTCACCTTGATGCCGAGTTAAGTGAGAAGAAGAAAGACTTGGAAAAATTTGCAAAAGAAAGGGGCTTTCACTATTATCCCGCCTCTCACCCAGCGGAAAATGATTTTTCTAGCCTGAATGAAAATGATACTGTTTTGGTTCAAGGACTTGGTCTTTCCTTTTTTGATGACCTCCTGTCTTTGACAGCTGGTAAAGGTGGTTTCTTTTTGACTAAAAAGGATGGTTCACTTGTTTACCACCCATCTGGTCATGAGCCACATTTGATTATTGGTTCTGGTTCGGGGCTTCCTCCTCGATCACACGGCCTTAATCAAAAAGGGGCAAATGAGTTGTATCAACCTCGTTTTTTCACGCTGGAACGTATGCAGCAAATCGCAAAAGATCACGGTGGTCACCTGCCCTACAATACTTTTCGCCACGTCTTAGACCAAGAGTTGACTTACAAATATCTCATTAACCAAGTCAATCTGCTTGATAAACTATCCGATACAAAAAAAGAAGAAATTTTGGATTTTCTAGGAAATCCAAAAAATTGGCAGCATGTTAATCAAAAGTTTCATCTTAAATTAGATGTGAACATTTCTTGGGAAAAGGAAGCAACCCCTTCCCGCGATGTTACCTCTCTTGCTGCTTTTCGGAAATTTTTCGTTCAGCATTTGAAAGAAGATATTGATTCTGCCTTTCTCGGTAATGATAAATCGCCCTTAACAGGAGCCTATGACATTTTGCGTGATGTTCGTGGTACTGTCCGAACACTTTATAATGAACGTCTTTTTGATGAAGATGATTATCAAAAACTCTTAACTGACTTCAAACTCTTTGATACACAACTATCAGTGGGTCCGCCATTAATCCGAACACGGCAACTTTTGGCTTTAATTAAAGCCAAGCTCGTTACTATCGCCGGTCCAAATTTCAGTGTCGCCCATAACCAACAATTTTTTACAGCAACTGATCGTTTTGCTGAACATTTTCAAGGAACTGCTCTCATCGAAGCGCGTCTTGGTCGACCCGATTTTCGCACGGCTAAGAGTCCGTTGCTAAAATCTCTCCGCAAAAATGGTTTAATTGTTGGTGACAACCGAATTATTAACCAGGATGGTACTGCTCCTTTAGCCAACACCATCAAAGTTGACTTAAAAAACTTTACGGTTTATAACAAGGAAAACCAATCAATTCCAAACTTGTTTGTTACTGGTGTTCCTTTAGAAGGTCAAAGTTGGTTCACAACAGTAATCCCCCGACCACACGTTCAAACAATCGCCTTCACTGAAGCTGCCACAGTTGTGAAGCAAATTTTAAACCAATAAAAAGAAGGTAGGAATCCAATCCTACCTTCTTTTTTTGTTCTAAAGTATCTTTACCGTTGCTCAGTCATTATTTTTTAAAAAAGCAAGTTTTTCTTGATAAATCTCTGGTGTATCATAATCAAAAATACCATGTCGACCACCTGTAATAAGATGGCAGGTAGCTTTTTTTGCTGTCATTTTCTGATAACGAGTAATTAGATCAAGGCTTTGTTGATAAGGCACAACTTGATCATCACTACCCGCATAGGCTAATACAGCTGGTGTCTTTTGAGTAAAGTAATTGGCTGGATTTGCCTGACTAACACCAATTGGATTTTCACCAACTGCTAGTCCTGCTAAGGCGAGTCCTTCAAACGAAATTGCCTGGCCAGATTCTACATACTTAGGTTGAATCCCCTCTTCTTGAAACTGACGGGCAAATTGGTCAAATTCATAAGGTCCATAATTGGCAATCACATGTTTAATTTCTGGCAAATCAGTTAAGTCGTCGGCTGCTGAAACTCGTCCTAATTTCACTTTAGCCGTAACAGATGCGGCAGTCAGCATTGCCAGCTGTGCTCCGGAAGATTCTCCAATTAAATCAACACTATTGGCTTCTAACTGATATTTCTGTGCATCTTTTTTAGCTTTTGCCAAAACCGCACGAATTTCTGCTACTTGTTTTGGAAAAGAAAATGATTTTGTCGAAATCAGTGCATAGTTCATTGAAATGACGGCATAGCCTTCTTTGACAAATTTCAATGAAGGTCCTAACTTAAAGGATGACTTCACCCCTCGAATCAGTCCACCCCCCTGAAGATCCAAAATGATTGGGTGCCGTTGGTCACCAGCTGGTAGGTAAATATCAAAAAGCTGATAATCTTCTGGACCATATTTTTGGTTTTTGATAACGTGGCTAACGTAGTCAGGTACTACAACAGGATCGATTGTTACCTGAGCATCTTTAAATAGCATTTTCCGTCCTTCCTGTGTTTCACGTGAAACAACCGTTCAAGTGTTTCACGTGAAACACCACCGAAAAAGTAAAGAAAAAGCTAAGAAAGAATCTTAGCTTTAAATAATATTACTGTTCTTTACTTTTTCTTAATCATTTATATCATTACGACGATTGTCCCACAAATAGGCAATCAGCAAAATGACTGTTCCCAAGTTGGCGCAAACAAGAGAAAAACCTTCCTGCTTGAAAATCCAACTGGCAATCGAAATAAACATCAAAACCAAGGCGACAATCGTGACAATAACTGTTGTTTGCTTCATATTTTTTCCTCTCTCCTTAGAGTAACTCTTTTACTTCTTTTCTGCTAGTGTCTGCAAAACTTTTTGCTGCAGTTCATTATTCTTTTTAATCAAATCGTTGTTTTCTCGTTGCAGTTTCTGCAAAGCCATCATATCTTCATGAGGTTCATCATAACCCCATTTTTCACTTTCCGAATTAATTAACTTATTATTAATCAATTGAATTGTATAATATACCGCCAACGCAATCGAAATCATTGTTAAAAATGAGGTGATAAACTCAGACCAAGCCTGTTGCGTTGCTGCAAAATATAATGGATGGTTTTTGGTAAAGAGCCAACGCCAGACAAAGGAAATAAAACTAGCTAATAAACTCACTAAATCTTTGATTGCTCCACCAAAAGCATTTCCAACAACAACCGAAATCACAAAAGTTAACAGATTCGGTGCAAACAAAAAGCGGCGGAAAGAAACCCAGCCAACAGAAGATTTCTGTAACAGCAAATCTCGTTGCTCGATAAATTCATTTTTCCGTTTTTTTTTCGACATAACATCCTCACAACATTCGAAATATAATTGTTATAAATTTATTATACGGCAATGTAGCATAAAAATCAGGTTCATTATTTACTTTTTCAAAAAACCATAATGATGGAACAAATAGATTGCACCAATCATCATTAAGAACATGATAATGATGGTCACCCACCACCCAGAAGCACCATGAGCAAAGGGTAAATAATCAACGTTTTCACCATAAAAACCAGAAACAATCGTTGGAATTGTAAAGACAATTGAATAGACAGTTAAGACCTTCATCGTCCAATTCAAATCACGATTACCAAGTGAGCCTGTCGCATCAGCAACAGCATTAATCACTTCCATTGCTAAACCAGCCATGTCGCGCGCCTGCTCAACCTCAACCCGAACAGCATCTAATCGATCCAAGTCGGCTTCCGAAACATGGTTCTCATATGAGCGTCGAATCTGATCAAACATAATTAAATCATTCGCCAACGAATTTTGGAGATAAATCATTTGAATTTGCAGGTGCAATAAATCATTGGTGTGTTTCGTTAGTTGCTTACGACTACTAAATTGTGCTTGAATTGCCCGTCTTTGTCGATTAATTTCAGTAATTTCATCACCAAACATTGTCATTAACGGATAAATACCCGTCACCATAAATTCGAAAACTGACATTTCTTCATCATTTGTTCGATGAAAGGTTGTATCGCCATTTAAAAAATTCTTCTTAATATAGTTCGTTGGACGATGCGCAAAAGTATATAAGTCACCATGAACCAAAACAATTCCTAAAGGACGAGTTAAAACCGGTTCCGGTTCAGCGGAGATAACATCTAAAATAATCAAGGCTTCGTCGGCCTCAGGATCAAATTCCATTCGAACACTTTCATTATGGTCATCCGCATAGCCAATCATTTGTTTTGTTAAACCATGGTCGTCCAAAAGTGTTTTCTCATCTGCAGAACTCATATCGGTAATATGGTACCAAGAAAACTTTGGTGTCTGTTTTAACATTTCAATCATGATGACCCTCCCTCACTGATTTTTAAAAGAAAATAACACTAGGTATCATAGCAAAAAAAACAGTCTAATTAAACCATCGTTGCTTAAACTTTCAAGACCATCAAACAGACATCTTCACTATAAAAGGAATCAAAAAAAATCACAGCAAGAACTTGCTGTGACTTCATTTAAACAATACAATTAGCGCTTTTTACGCTTCTTTGAGCGTTGGGCCTTACGAACCTTACGTGCCTTCGCTTTTTCCAAAGCCAAGGCCTCTTCTCGCTCGCGGCGCATCTTGAATGGGTTTTGCAAGAAGAACGTTTGCACCATTTGGAACAAGTTTCCAACCACCCAATAAAGAGAAACGGCAGAAGGAACAGCTAAGGCTGTGAACAAAATTAGAAAAGGAAAGACATATGGCATTGCTTTCGTCATCGCATTTTGCTGCGGATTGGCCTGGGTTGACAACCATGACGAACCAAAGGTAAACAAGGCAGCCAAAATTGGCAAGACGAAATAAGGATCTTGGTGTCCCAAATTCAACCAAAGAAATGAGCCTGAACGTAACACAGGTGAATTGTGAATTCCCTGATACAAGGCAATCAAAACCGGCATTTGAACTAACAAAGGCAGCATTGAGGCAAAAGGTGAAATACCACGGTCCTTGTACAGTTGTTGCTGAGCAGCAGCTAGCAACTGCCGACTTTCAGTATCACGACCAGGATAAGTATCTTGCAAGGCCTTAATTTCATCTTGCAAGCCCTGCATTTTCTTCATGGAATCAACCTGATAAACCATTAATGGCAAAATCAGAAAACGAACAAAAACCGTAAAGACAATGATTCCAAGTCCAAAAGAAGACGAAAACCAGGAAGAAACGCCCAAAATAGAACGAATAAAGATGGCAACAAAACCACCCCACAAGCCAGAACCTGCCACATGGCCGCTATATGAATGGTCAGCAGCAATGATGCCCACCATTGCCAATGCTGCTAAGAGCAGCGGCAAAAAGCCAATTGTTTTTACCCATTTATTGATTCGAGTCATGATTTTCTTCCTTTAAAAGTTTCGCAAGCTTTAGTACATGTTCAAGTTGTTTCTTAATAAAAGCTTGGGACTGGTGTGCTGCAGCTGGTCTTGCAATCACTAAGATATCAACATCTGAATTCAACACTGGTTTTAATTCCAAAAAAGCTTGTCGAATTCGTCTTTTAACAAAAACCCGGTCATGGGCCTTACCGACTTTTTTACCAACTGAAAGCCCGAGACGGAAATGTTTTTGATTCTGTTTTTTTAACCGATATAAGACAAAATACTTATTTGCCACCGAATGATGGTGGTCAAAGACGTTTTGAAATTCGGCTGGTTTTTTAATCCGAAATGTCTTGCGCATGGTCTCTTACCTAAATCACCGTTCACTTATGTACACAGGAAAACCCTGCATTAAAAATCCAATAAAAATAAAAAGGCCACTGCATGCAGCGACCTGATTAGGCAGATAATACCTTACGGCCCTTAGCACGACGGCGAGCCAATACCTTACGGCCATTGCTAGTGCTCATACGCTTACGGAAACCGTGTACGCGTTCGCGATGACGCTTCTTTGGTTGGAATGTACGCTTCATCTATATTTCCTCCATTAATAATTTGTCTGCAAAATTTCTTGCAATTCGAGACTAATCATACCATGGATACGCCGTTGAGGCAAGTTTTGCACCAAAGTCGCCAGCAAAAACACTAAAAATTTTAAAATTGGCTCAAATCAGCTTTCCACGCCTTTATCCAAAAGAAAACCACAAGGTTGTGGACATAAGGGGACAATAATTGTCTTTTCACGCCTTATGCACGACTTATCCACATATCCACAGGCTGGGGACTGCTTTCTGGGGATAACGTTGAAAAAGTCAGACAAAACGAAATTAGTCCACTTTGTGGCGTTGATAACTTTGTTGATATGTGGATAACCCGAAAATTTGTTCCCTTTCTTCTCCACATGACAGACAGTTATTAGTCCCCAAGCGGGATAACTTTCTTTTTATCCTCTTTCCTGTGGATAACTAGTCTTTACCCCTTTTTTTTGCTATAATATTCAGCATAGCTTCATCCTTTATCTACTTTTCTTGGAGATTTACATGGCAAAACAACTTGATCCCGACGTCCTTTGGAAAGAGGTCAGTCTCAGACTTTACAAAACAACTGGTCCTGTCAGTTTTGAAGCAATGATTGCCCCACTTACGCCGCTTGGCTTTAAAGATGGCAAACTTGTTTTATCTGTTCCGACCGACCATGCCGCTGATATCATTCAAGCATGGAATACACAACAGTATGCGATGGATTTCGTCCAGCATGCCAACGAAATTACCGGCGACTTCATTCGACCAGAACTAAAAGTCGAAGAAGACAGCGAAACTGAAACAAGCGGTAGCTTCAACGGCTACAATGAACCGACCCAAATTCCTTTCTCCCAAGAAAACGATTTAAATTCTGATTTTACCTTTGATAAATTCGTCAAAGGGGCCGGGAACGAAAACGCCTTAGCAGTTGCCTTAGCAGTTGCTGAAGCACCCGGCAAAGTCTATAACCCCTTCCTTATTTATGGAGGGGTTGGTCTGGGTAAGACACATTTGATGCAGTCAATCGGTAATGAATATGCAACTACCCACCCAAATGCCAGCATCAAATATGCAACTGCAGAAGACTTTTTAAATGACTTTACGGATTCACTTCGTGAAGGAAACAAAGCCGATTCCAACGCGACGGCTAAATTTAAAAAAACATATCGATCGCTGGATATGCTTTTAATTGATGATATTCAGTTCTGGTCTGGTAAAGAAAAGGTGCAAGAAGAGTTCTTCAATACTTTTAACGCCTTAACCAAGGCTGGTAAGCAGATTGTGATGACTTCCGACCGCTATCCAACTGATATTCCAGACTTACTGACTAGGTTGACCTCCCGCTTTGAAGCGGGAATTACCCAGGACATTCAAAAGCCCGATTTACCAACCCGGGTCGCAATTTTGCGCAACTTGCAAGAACGCAATGATCTAGATATTCCAAACGAGGTACTGGAACTAATTGGCGAAAAGATTGATACCAACGTCCGTTCTTTGGAAGGCGCTTTTCATAAGTTTGAAGCCAAGATTCGCTTCATGAACAAGCCGGCAACCATTGAAACGGCCCAATCAATTTTGACCGAGCTAAACATTGACCAAGGCAAAAAGATTACGGTAGAGCGGATTCAAGAAACCGTTGCTAACTACTTTATGCAAACAATTGCCGATATGCAGGGATCTAGACGGCAAGCTGATTTAGTAACGGCAAGACACATCGCCATTTACCTCACCCGAACCATGACAAATAAATCCTTACCAGATATTGGTCGATCATTTGGTGGTCGCGACCACTCATCGATTTCACATGCCTACAACAAGGTAGCTGAACAGGTCGAAACGGAACCAAAAACAAAGGAACTGATTGAAGACCTGGCCAATGAGATAAAAAACGGGAAATAGGCCTTGTGGACAACACTCCCTTTTCTAGCAAGTTAGTCCCAAAGTTATCAACAGGTAAAAAGCGAGTAAATTAGGCCTGATTCTTCAATCCCCCGTTTCCACAGCCCTTATTATTACTACTAGTTAAATAATACTAATATAATATAGATGTACCGACCATAAAGGAGGCCGTACGCCATGAAATTTTCGATTAACCGTCAAGCCTTTATCAAAGCTTTAAATGATGTTGCTCGCGCAATTTCATCTCGAACAACCATTCCGATTTTGACTAACATTAAATTAGAGTTGTCCGAAGAAGACCTGGTCTTAACGGGATCAAATGCTGATATCTCAATTAAAATCGCATTGGAAGCAAGTGATACCACTAATGAATTAGTAATTGAAAATACAGGTGGTATTACCCTCCCTGCAACTTTCTTTATTAATATTGTCAAGCATTTACCTGCTGACAAAATGACACTTGAAATTGATGGTTTGCAAGCTTTGATTACTTCTGGTTCAGCATCATTTAAAATTAATGGCCAACCAAGTTCAGCTTATCCAAAATTACCGGAATTAACGGAAAGCAAATCATTAAAGGTTTCCGCTGCTCAATTAGTTGAAATTATTGCCCAAACAAAAATTTCAGCTTCAACGCAAGAAAGTCGTCCAATTTTAATGGGAATTCATTTAACGTTGGATGGTAACCAAATTAAAGCTGTTACAACTGATTCACACCGCTTGTCGCAACGAATCGTAACGTTAACTGGAACAGAAAATACTGATAAAATATCGGTTATTATTCCAGCAAAGGCCTTTAATGAATTGCAATCATTGTTAGATGGACAAAATCGTGTTGAAATTAAGCTTTCAACCAACCAGGCTGCTTTTATCTTTGGTAAGACGACTTTCTATTCACGCTTGTTGGAAGGAAATTATCCAGAAACAGATCGTTTGATTCCAAATGAAGCAACTACCGAACTGCAAATTGATGCGGCCGTTTTGTCAGGTGCCATCGATCGTGCTTCGTTGCTGTCACACGAATCACGCAATAACGTGATTTTGCTGACCATTAAAGATGGCCAAGCACAACTTTCTGGAAATTCACAAGAAGTTGGTCAAGTAAAGGAAGAGCTGACAGCAAAAAAGGTTGTTGGTGAAGATTTGGAAATTTCTTTTAATCCAGATTATGTTCGTGATGCCTTGCGCGTTTTGCAGGGAAGAACGGTTGAATTGAAGTTTACAACTAACTTACGGCCTTTCATCATCATCCCTGAAGGTGAAACCGATAATAAACAACTCCAATTGGTAACACCAGTACGCACATTTTAATTAATTCTTTAGAAAAGAACATCTTCTTTGGTTGATGTTCTTTTTTTGTGCCAATTTGCACAAGGAAGCCTGCTGCTACTTTTTTATCTGTTTGGCATGAATGTCCAAAACAAAGAAATTAAGCTAAAAACGGCTCTCAGGGGCAAATTAGCGTAAGTATGGTATAATAACGGAGTAAGTATTTACCAAGAAATCGGGGAAAACGATGGCTGAACGCGTAGCAATTAAAACCGCTTATATCACCCTGGCTCAGTTGCTTAAAATGGAAAACATTATTGCTTCTGGTGGCCAGGCAAAAGCTTTTCTCGCTGAGCAATCAGTGTTGTTAAATGGCGAAGAAGAAAATCGCCGGGGTAAGAAATTGTACCCAGGTGACCAGGTTGACTTCCAAGAAACGCGCTATTTGATTGATAACCAAAGCGCAGAGGAAGAGGCCGAAGAAGCTGAAAAACAGGCAATCTTAGCTCGATTTGCTGCTAGTCAAAAGCAAGCAGCACACAAGGAAAAGAAACGCCAAACAGCGCTTGCTCGTCAACAACGAGCAAGTAACAAAGCGGTTCAGCGGTCATCGAAGCAAAAGCCAAGTGGACCAGGATCTTGGAACTAAGCGATTTATCTCTCAACCATTTCCGTAATTATGATCAAACTGATTTGCATTTCCAAAGTGGGATTAACGTCTTTTTGGGTGAGAATGCCCAAGGAAAGACAAACCTCTTGGAAAGTATTTATGCACTGGCATTAGCTCGCTCCCACCGGACAAAAACTGATAAGGATTTGATTCAGTGGGGACAAAAAGAGGCAAAAATTGCTGGTCGAATCAAAAATCGGTTTGGTCAAACGCCCCTTTCCCTTTCTTGGTCTGCTAAAGGCAAGCAGGCTCGGGTTAATCATCTTGATCAATCCCGGCTGTCAACTTACATTGGTCAGCTAAACGTCATTTTATTTGCTCCGGAAGACCTGGATTTGGTTAAGGGAGCACCGACGATTAGGCGCCGTTTTATCGACATCGAGTTTGGACAAATGAACAAACTCTATCTACAGCAAAGTAGCCAATACAAAAAAATTCTCAAAGAACGCAATGCCTATCTAAAGGCCTGGGCCCAGGGTGGCCAGCGCGACCAGATTTTTTTAGATGTCTTAACTGAGCAGCTAATCGACGTCGCTAGTCAAATTATTTTGGCTCGACAGCAATTTTTAATCAAATTAGAAGCCCAGGCAAATCAAATTCATCAGGAAATAGCCAGTCAAAAAGAGGTTTTAACCTTGCATTACCAAACGGCGATTCCAGTTGAAGTGGAGATGCAAAAAGATCAAGTGCAAGAGGCTCTTTTGTTGGTCTTTGAGAAGAATGCCGAGCGTGAAAAGCGGCAAGGCACTACTTTGGCAGGTCCACATCGAGATGATTTTATTATTGATGTCAACCAAGCCAATGTGGCGGTTTTTGGCTCGCAAGGACAACAGCGGACGGCGGCCTTAGCCTTAAAGCTTGGTGAAATCGAATTGATGCATCAAGAAACGGGTGAGTATCCCGTCTTGCTCTTGGATGATGTTTTAAGTGAGTTGGATGCCAACCGGCAAACGCACCTTTTAATGGCTATTCAAGACAAGGTTCAAACCTTTATCACGGCCCCTTCCCTAACGGAAGTGGCCCGTCAGTTGATCAAGGAACCAAAAATTTTTATCGTCAAAGCTGGTCATGTGCAGGTGGAAGAGTAGCCATGATGGCGTAAAGGAGAATGATGGCAGAGCAAGAGTATCCAGAAAATCAAGAAGTGGCCGCAGTAAATCCGGAAGAAGCAAGTCAAATGCATACGGATGCGGATGCCTATAATGCTGACCAAATCCAAGTTTTGGAAGGGTTAGAGGCCGTTCGAAAGCGCCCTGGAATGTATATTGGGACAACAACGGCCCAAGGTTTGCACCACCTGGTTTGGGAAATTGTCGATAATGGAATCGATGAAGCCCTTGCCGGTTTTGCTAGTCATATCACCGTGACCATCGAGAAAGATAACTCGATCACCGTAACGGATGATGGTCGTGGGATTCCGGTTGATATCCAGTCAAAGACGGGCAAGCCAGCCTTGGAAACCGTTTTTACAATTTTGCACGCCGGTGGAAAATTTGGCGGTGGCGGATATAAGGTTTCTGGTGGTCTGCACGGAGTTGGGGCCTCAGTTGTTAACGCCCTTTCAACGGCACTGGATGTCCAAGTTGTTCGTGATGGTCAGCTTTACTATATGGACTTTCAAACCGGTCATGTCAAAACAAAAATGACTAAAAAAGATGGGCCATTGCCAATTGAACGAGGAACAATCGTTCATTTCAAGCCCGATGCTGATATTTTCCAAGAAACAACTGTTTATAACTATCAAACTCTGTTAACCCGTGTTCGAGAATTAGCCTTCTTGAACAAAGGGTTGCGGATTTCAATTGAGGATAAGCGTTCGGATGAACCCCTTAGTGAATCTTTCCATTTTGAGGGTGGGATTAAGGAATACGTTTCTTTCCTTGACGAAGATAAGCAGGCTTTGTTTGACCAACCAGTTTATGTTGAGGGTGAGGAGAACGGCATCGTCGTTGAAGTTGCCTTGCAATATACAACGGGTGTCAAAGAAAATCTGAAAACATTTACCAATAACATCAACACCTATGAAGGTGGGACGCACGAAACCGGCTTTAAGACAGCTTTAACCCGAGTAATTAATGACTATGCTCGCAAACAAAAGATTATTAAAGAAGGGGCCGAATCATTAACCGGAGAAGATGTCCGGGAAGGGATGACGGCCATTGTTTCGATTAAGCACCCAGATCCTCAATTCGAGGGACAAACAAAGACAAAGTTGGGGAATTCGGATGCCCGGCAGGCGACTGACCGGATGTTCTCTGAGACTTTTTCACGCTTTATGCTTGAAAACCCAGTAGTTGCTAAGCAAATCGTTGAAAAAGGTTCGCTCGCTCAACGTGCCCGGTTATCAGCTAAACGGGCGCGCGAAATGACCCGGAAGCAGTCGGGCTTGGAAATTTCGAATTTGCCTGGTAAATTAGCCGACAACACTTCGAAGGATCCTGAAATTTCAGAACTTTTTATTGTTGAGGGTGATTCTGCCGGTGGTTCAGCTAAGCAGGGTCGTAACCGTTTGACACAGGCTATTTTGCCAATTCGTGGAAAAATCTTGAACGTTGGGAAAGCAACTCTTGACCGAGTTTTGGCCAACGAAGAAATTCGTTCGCTCTTTACAGCGCTAGGTTCTGGTTTTGGGGATGACTTTAATGTTGAAAAAGCCAATTACCACAAAATTATTATCATGACGGATGCCGATGTCGATGGTGCCCATATTCGGACCTTGTTGTTGACGCTGTTTTATCGCTATATGCGTCCAATGGTCGATGCTGGCTATATTTATATTGCGCAACCACCTTTGTACGGTGTTTCTTTGGGAAATTCCAAGACCATGACTTATTTGGATTCTGATAAAGAACTAGAAGACTACTTAGCTCAATTACCAAGTAATGCCAAGCCAAAGGTGCAGCGCTATAAGGGTCTTGGCGAGATGGATTACGACCAATTAGCGGATACCACGATGGATCCTGCTAACCGAAGGTTGTTACGGGTTGACCCGGCCGATGCCCAAGAAGCTGATGCTGTGATTGATATGTTGATGGGTGGCGATGTGCCACCACGGCGTCAGTTTATTGAGGATAACGCGGTCTTTGTTCAAGACCTCGATATTTAATTGTCGGTCGTGTTTGACGAGGAGTAAATGAAATGCCAGAAGAAATGGATACTCGGATTCAAAATACGCATTTGTCCGAGCAAATGAAGACGTCATTCTTGTCCTATGCCATGTCAGTAATTGTGGCTCGGGCTTTGCCTGACGTCCGTGATGGGATGAAGCCTGTTCATCGTCGAATCCTTTATTCGATGATTGAGCAAGGCAATACGCCAGATAAACCCCATAAAAAATCAGCCCGTATTGTCGGGGATGTTATGGGTAAGTACCACCCTCACGGTGATTCAGCAATCTATGAATCAATGGTCCGAATGGCGCAGGACTTTTCATACCGCTACTTGTTGGTAGATGGCCATGGAAACTTTGGTTCTGTTGATGGTGATAGTGCCGCTGCCATGCGATATACGGAAGCTCGTTTGTCGAAAGTGGCAATGG
The DNA here is from genome assembly GCF_058511985.1 of Fructobacillus sp. ESL1096. Taxonomy (NCBI): domain Bacteria; kingdom Bacillati; phylum Bacillota; class Bacilli; order Lactobacillales; family Lactobacillaceae; genus Fructobacillus; species Fructobacillus sp. ESL1096. The sequence goes on along the minus strand of NZ_CP196400.1, from coordinate 676,470 downwards.
AAATGGTCCGTGACCTGAATAAGGATACGGTTGATTTCGTGCCAAACTACGATGGTGAGGAACGCGAACCGGAGGTTCTACCTGCTCGAATCCCGAACCTCTTGGTCAACGGTGCAACCGGAATCGCCGTTGGAATGACAACCAATATTCCAACGCATAATTTGGGCGAGGTCATTTCGGCCTTGCATATCTTGATGAACAAACCGGAGGCGACGACGGCTGATTTGATGGAAGCACTACCCGGTCCTGATTTCCCAACTGGTGGAATCGTCATGGGTAAGGCTGGTATCCGAAAAGCTTATGAAACCGGTCGGGGCACAATAACGATTCGGGCTAAGGTCGATATTGAAACGACAAAATCAGGTCGAGAACAGATTATCGTGACAGAACTCCCCTACGCCGTTAATAAGGCGCGTTTGATTGAACGGATTTCGGAATTAGCTCGCGATAAGAAGATTGAAGGCATTACCGGTATTCGTGATGAAACCGACCGTGAAGGTTTGCGGATTTCAATCGATGTCCGACGAGATTCTTCCGCATCGGTTATTTTAAATAATTTGTACAAGCAAACCCTTTTGCAGACTGGGTTCTCTTTCAACATGTTGGCCATCGACCATGGTGCTCCGAAGACGCTGAGTTTGAAGGAAATCCTGGTGGCCTATCTGGACCACCAGCGTTCTGTCATTCGTCGTCGGACAAGCTTTGACTTAAAGAAGGCTGAAGCACGGGCACATATTTTAGAAGGTTTGCGCATTGCCCTTGACCACATTGATGCAATTATCAATATTATTCGTTCATCCAAGACTTCTGATGAAGCCAAGACACGTTTGATTGAGGGCTATGACCTCTCGGACAAGCAGTCACAGGCCATCTTAGACATGCGTTTGGTCCGGTTGACCGGTTTGGAACGCGATAAGCTAGAAGACGAATACCAAAAGTTGGTTGCTTTGATTGCTGATCTGAAGGATATCTTGGCCCACCAAGAACGCATCGATCAGTTGATCTATGATGAATTGCTTGAAATCCAAAACCGTTTTGGTGATCCTCGTCGGACAGAATTGCAAGTTGGTGATGTTACCAGCATCGAAGACGAAGATTTGATTGAAGAAGAAGATGTCATTGTTACTTTGACTAATAACGGCTACATCAAGCGGGTGCCAGCGAGCGAGTTTAAGGCACAAAACCGTGGTGGTCGTGGTGTTCAAGGGATGAATCTGAATGATGAAGACTTTGTGGACCAGTTGGTTAACCTTTCAACCCATGACTCCCTCTTCTTCTTTACCAACAAGGGAAAGGTCTATCGGATGAAGGGCTATGAGATTCCTGAATATGGTCGTCAGGCTAAGGGAATCCCTGTGATTAATCTTTTGAACTTTGAAGAAGATGAAAAGATTCAATCCCTTCTATCTGTTAGTGGTAATCCAGCTGAAAGCCAAGATAATCTCTTCTTTGTTACTCGCAAGGGTGTCGTTAAGCGGACACAGGTACAAGACTTTGCCCACATTCGAACATCTGGCTTGAAAGCATTGACCCTACGTGATGATGATGAAATTTTGAAGGTCTTGCAAACAGATGGTTTGCAAAATATTGTGATTGCCACGATGAATGGTTACTCCGTGACCTTCGCGGAAGAAGCGGTCCGACTAATGGGTCGTGGTGCTGCTGGTGTACGAGGAATCAACTTGCGTGACGGAGATGAAGTGATCGGTGCCGATATCTTAACTCCGGACTCGAAGGTCTTTGTGATTAGTCAAAAGGGCTATGGGAAGCAAACAGCAGCTGCTGAATACCCTGTTAAGGGTCGTGGCGGTAAAGGGATCAAGACGGCAACAATCACCGAAAAGAACGGACCACTGGCTGCCATGGTCACTGTTGATGGCGATGAAGACATTATGGTCACTACTGACCAGGGCGTTATGATTCGCTTCAGCGTTGATACAGTTAGTCAAACCAGTCGAGCAACGCAAGGCGTTCGTTTGATTCGTTTGGAAGACGACAGCAAGGTAGCAACCTTGACGAAATTGGAACCAGTTGAGATGGACGAAGATAGTCCAGAAGCTGCTTTGGTTCAAAGCCAAGAAGCAGCAGATAATAGCCAGTCCCCTGTTAGCGACCAAGTTAGTGACTTAGTTGCTCGAGCAGAGGCTGACCAAAACGATACAGATTCTGAGCAATAATCAAAATAAAACACCACAATAGTCAGGGACAAATTGTCTGTGATTAAACCGTGGTGTTTTTATTTTAGAAAAATAAAATGAAGAGGTTGGCATCTTAAGCCCATCAAGATATGATAATAGCTAGCAATAATATTAGATGATTTTCGGAATGGATCGGGATGTGATAGAAAGCAACTTTAATTTTTGGGAGTTGCTGTTTGCTGTTATTTTCAGTAAGTGGCCGCCATCCTTTGTTGATGACGTTAAGGCGAATGATATTGGGAGTAATAAGTGATTTTGAATCAGTGATTTTCTTTTTTTGTTTAGCAAATCGTTTCAATCAGTTTTAAAAACATCACAACCACACTATCTGTGGTCGTGATGTTTTTTCTTTTAATCGTTGCGTTTGAAGTTTGGATTTTCATCTTTGCTCGGTGGTTCAGTAAACCAAGTTGTGTGCATTCGGACTTCGCTTGCATAGCGACGAGAAACCGGTAAAGCGTTGCCAGTTGAGAGCGTAATAATTTTTTTCTTGGGTTGGTAGTCCTTTAAATAGTTTAAATTAATGGCAAAGCTTGAGTGAATCTGACAAATATCTTTATGGAGTGGGACAATGGTTTTAAGTGTTGCCCTGATTTTCGTGATACGGTCGTGTTCATGCAAAATAAGGTGGTGAGTCCCCTTTTCACAAGAGATATAAATGACATGTGTTAAATCAACCAAAATTGACCGTGTTCCGTTTGGAAAACGTACAAAATTTGGTTTTGTGTAAAAAATTTTGTGAAGATTGTATTGGGCCTTTTCAATGGCACGTAAAAGACGCTTTTGAAAAGTTAAATCACGGTCATTCTTAATAATGAAGTCTAAAACCCCAACTTGGTATTCGAAACAATAATTAGCCAAACGACTATCTTCCGCTAAGAGAATGATTTGGGCGTTGGGATTGTTCTTCTTAACTAATTCGGCAGTTTGAAAGCCAATCTTTTCGTGACCGCGGATCTCCAAATCAATAATCAAAATTGGACCTCGTTTATTTGAACGAATCGCGAGTAAAAGTTCTCGTGGAGTTTCAAAAATATATGGATCGATTAAGATTTTACGGAACAAGCGCTGGTCACGCTTCTTTGTTGTTAGAATATAGCAAGCCATATTCGCCTCCTTTCCCGTTTAGACACCTTTCTAAATCAATGATTGAAATTGATTAGTACTATTAGATAAAGAATAAATTCTATATTAATTATACGAAAACCATAATTTTTTACCACAAATATTTACAAAAAGTCGCATTTTTAATCATATTTAGATAAATGTTAAATTTAAAGGAGTGTAAAGTACAGTATTTTTTTACAATAAATTAACAAAAAGTAGTCATCATCGAAAAATGTACAATAACACCTTTTAACGTAATCAAAACTTTCAAAAAATTATTAAAAAAGTGTTGACGAGTAGTCAGGTAGGCGCTATACTTGTTATTGTTCGTTACGAAGCAAAGCTGCTTCGAGCGAAGCGCTGGTTGTCAGAGATGACCGGCAGTTGATAAAAGTTCATCAGAAAGTTGTTGACAAGCTTCAACATTCCTGATAAACTAATCAAGTTGCCCTAACAAAGCAACTCAAATAACTTTCTAAATTAGTTGTTGACTTTAGGTCACAGCTAAGGTAAGATAAATGAGTTGCCCAACAAGGCATCGCACATTGAAAACTGAACAAAACTTTGAACAAACAAATCTGTAACGGTGGCTACTTGGTAAGTAGTCACAAACAAATTTGCGAAGTCAATTCGTAACAAACAATAAACGGATAGGCGTTATCGAGAGATAGCAACTAGTCAGTTTAATCGAAGAGCAATCTTCAAACTTTTAACATGAGAGTTTGATCCTGGCTCAGGATGAACGCTGGCGGCGTGCCTAATACATGCAAGTCGAACGCGCAGCGAAGAGTGCTTGCACTCTTCAAGCGAGTGGCGAACGGGTGAGTAACACGTGAATAACCTACCGAAAAGCAGGGGATAACATTTGGAAACAGATGCTAATACCGTATAAAACGTGCTGTCGCATGACAAAACGTTAAAAGGTCCGTTTGGACCACTTTTTGATGGATTCGCGGTGCATTAGTTAGTTGGTGGGGTAAAGGCCTACCAAGACAATGATGCATAGCCGAGTTGAGAGACTGACCGGCCACATTGGGACTGAGACACGGCCCAAACTCCTACGGGAGGCTGCAGTAGGGAATCTTCCACAATGGGCGCAAGCCTGATGGAGCAACGCCGCGTGTGTGATGAAGGCTTTCGGGTCGTAAAGCACTGTTGTATGGGAAGAACGGTAAGGGTAGGAAATGATCTTTACATGACGGTACCATACCAGAAAGGGACGGCTAAATACGTGCCAGCAGCCGCGGTAATACGTATGTCCCGAGCGTTATCCGGATTTATTGGGCGTAAAGCGAGCGCAGACGGTTCGATAAGTCTGAAGTGAAAGCCCACAGCTCAACTGTGGAAGTGCTTTGGAAACTGTCGAACTTGAGTGCAGTAGAGGTAAGTGGAACTCCATGTGTAGCGGTGGAATGCGTAGATATATGGAAGAACACCAGTGGCGAAGGCGGCTTACTGGACTGCAACTGACGTTGAGGCTCGAAAGTGTGGGTAGCAAACAGGATTAGATACCCTGGTAGTCCACACCGTAAACGATGAACACTAGGTGTTAGAGGGTTTCCGCCCTTTAGTGCCGAAGCTAACGCATTAAGTGTTCCGCCTGGGGAGTACGACCGCAAGGTTGAAACTCAAAGGAATTGACGGGGACCCGCACAAGCGGTGGAGCATGTGGTTTAATTCGAAGCAACGCGAAGAACCTTACCAGGTCTTGACATCCTTTGAAGGTACTAGAGATAGTGCTGTTTTCTTCGGAAACAAAGTGACAGGTGGTGCATGGCCGTCGTCAGCTCGTGTCGTGAGATGTTGGGTTAAGTCCCGCAACGAGCGCAACCCTTATGTTTAGTTGCCAGCATTCAGTTGGGCACTCTAGACAGACTGCCGGTGACAAACCGGAGGAAGGCGGGGACGACGTCAGGTCATCATGCCCCTTATGACCTGGGCTACACACGTGCTACAATGGCGTATACAACGAGCAGCGAACTCGCAAGGGTAAGCGAATCTCTTAAAGTACGTCTCAGTTCGGATTGTAGTCTGCAACTCGACTACATGAAGTCGGAATCGCTAGTAATCGCGGATCAGCATGCCGCGGTGAATACGTTCCCGGGTCTTGTACACACCGCCCGTCACACCATGGGAGTTTGTAATGCCCAAAGCCGGTGGCCTAACCTTTTAGGGAGGAGCCGTCTAAGGCAGGACAGATGACTGGGGTGAAGTCGTAACAAGGTAGCCGTAGGAGAACCTGCGGCTGGATCACCTCCTTTCTAAGGATAATCGGAGCGTTACAGGGACGTCAGAGTCAATTTGATTTGTGCAAAGTTTTGTTTAGTTTTGAGTGCGTGAAGCACAACCAGCGCATGGGGGATTAGCTCAGCTGGGAGAGCACCTGCTTTGCAAGCAGGGGGTCAGCGGTTCGATCCCGCTATTCTCCATTGGCCAGAAGAAAGCCTTTTGGCCAAAAGCTAGTACATTGAAAACTGAATAATCAAGAAATTCTTTTAAAATGATTCAGAGGTGAATCATCTAAATGAACCGAGAAACAACACAAGTTCTTTAAAAAAGAACGGTTTAATCGCAGGTCTGAAAGAAGACCAACTCATAAAACTGATCCAACTGAAAAGTTGTGGTTAAGTGAATAAGGGCGCGTGGTGGATGCCTTGGCACTAGGAGCCGATGAAGGACGTGACTAACTACGATAAGCTTTGGTGAGCGGTAAGTACGCTATGACCCAGAGATTTCCGAATGGGGAAACCCAGCACATAGAAGTGCTATCACTATCTGAATACATAGGATAGTTGAAGGAATACGCTGTGAACTGAAACATCTCATTAGCAGCAGGAGCAGAAAGAAAAATCGATTCCCTGAGTAGCGGCGAGCGAAACGGGAAGAGCCCAAACCAGTGTGCTTGCATGCTGGGGTTGTAGGACTGTCGTTGAGTTACCAAGATAGAAGTTAGGTGAAAACGTTGGGAAGCGTTGTCAAAGAGGGTGATAACCCCGTAACCGAAAGCTTTTGTCCTCTAGACAGGATCCTGAGTACGGCCGGACACGTGAAATCCGGTCGGAATCTGCGGGGACCATCCCGTAAGGCTAAATACTCCCTAGTGACCGATAGTGAACCAGTACCGTGAGGGAAAGGTGAAAAGCACCCCGGAAGGGGAGTGAAATA
>NZ_CP196400.1:537500-667500 GCF_058511985.1 Fructobacillus sp. ESL1096 | reverse complement strand
TAGCGCCGAAAGTAGTTGCCGGAACGCTGGCTGCGAGGATAGGACGACGCGATGCCGATACATATAAAAAAGAAGGGAACTTCTTTTTTTATTTTGGACGATTAGCTCAGCTGGGAGAGCACCTGCCTTACAAGCAGGGGGTCACAGGTTCGATCCCTGTATCGTCCATTGGCGAAGGCCAAGATATGCACGCCGCGTCGGGCAATCCAGCCGACTTAGCTCAGCTGGTAGAGCACCGCTCTTGTAAAGCGGGGGTCGAAGGTTCGAATCCTTTAGTCGGCATGATTATGCGAACGTAGTTCAGAGGTAGAACATCACCTTGCCATGGTGGGGGTCGCGGGTTCGAATCCCGTCGTTCGCTTGGATGCCGGCGTGGCGGAATAGGCAGACGCACAGGACTTAAAATCCTGCGATGGAAACATCGTACCGGTTCGATCCCGGTCGCCGGCATAATGCACCTATAGCGCAATTGGATAGAGTGTCTGACTACGAATCAGAAGGTTGCAGGTTCGACTCCTGCTAGGTGCATAAGGCCCCCAAAAGGTCTAGGGCGAAAAGTCCAAAAAGAAAGCGGGACGTAGCTCAGCTTGGTAGAGCACCTGGTTTGGGACCAGGGGGTCGCAGGTTCGAATCCTGTCGTCCCGATCGCTGTGAGTACTACAGCAAAGTATCGCGGTGTAGCTCAGCTGGCTAGAGCGTTCGGTTCATACCCGAGAGGTCGAAGGGTTCGATTCCCCCTGCCGCGATGACTCGAGCTGGGACCATTAGCTCAGCTGGTTAGAGCAGACGGCTCATAACCGTCCGGTCGTTGGTTCGAGTCCAACATGGTCCATGGAAGTGGATTGAAAGAACATGGAGAATTACCCAAGTCTGGCTGAAGGGAACGGTCTTGAAAACCGTCAGGTCGGGAAACCGGCGCGGGGGTTCGAATCCCCCATTCTCCTTACGGGTTGAGCCCCAAAAATAATATTATCGCGGGATGGAGCAGTTCGGTAGCTCGTCGGGCCCATAACCCGAAGGTCGTAGGTTCAAATCCTACTCCCGCAATTGGTCGCATGGTCTAGTTGGTTAGGACGCCTGCCTGTCACGCAGGAGATCACGGGTTCGAATCCCGTTGTGACCGTTTTCTGAAAAAGAAAAGTTGGCTCTGTAGCTCAGTTGGTAGAGCAATGCATTGAAGCTGCATGTGTCGGCGGTTCGATTCCGTCCAGCGCCATTGGGGGAACCCAGAAAAGATGCGAATGTAGTTCAATGGTAGAATTCCAGCCTTCCAAGCTGGCTATGCGGGTTCGATTCCCGTCATTCGCTTAGGCAAAGAGCCGAAACGATGGGCCATTAGCTCAGTTGGTTAGAGCGCTGTGTTGATAACGCAGAGGTCCCAGGTTCGAGTCCTGGATGGCCCATGACAAAGAAGACTTCGGTCTTCTTTTTTTTGTGTGCTCTAAAATCATTTTTATTCAAACAGATTTTTACTCAAGAACAGTTTTGTCTGACCTATTGAGAAATTGTATAATCAGCTTATGGAAAAACAGGAAAATGACAACTTAAAGTCTTTTGATATTGATCACCTGAGTACGGGTCAAAGCGACATTCTTGCTACTTTACAAGACTATCTCGTTCAAGGCTTACAAGCACCTGGTCATCACGTAGCGGTGATTGAAGGCGCAGCAGGGACGGGCAAAAGCGTTTTACTGACAAAGCTTTTTAAGAATATTCGAGCGGGGATAAAAGATGACCACAGCCCTTATAAAGGGTTAAAAACGGTATTTACCGTTAATCATCCAGAACTTTTAAAGGTTTACCAGGAAATGGGCGCGCGTTATCAAAATCTTTATAAAAAAGATTATGTTCGGCCTACATCACTCATTAATGGGGGACATAAGACGGATAGTCGCTATGATGTTGTTTTGATCGACGAGGGCCACCTCCTACTAAGTAAGAGAGAGCCCTATATTCGTTTTTTTCAAGACAATCAGTTAACCGAAATTATTAAATTGGCGAAAGTTGTCGTGGTTGTTTTTGACTTTCAGCAGGTTATTCAGGGTAAGATGTTTTGGAACCAAAAACTGTTAAACCAGGTCTTAGCCCCCTATGATCATCGGATTTTTCCAATGGATTTTCAATATCGAATGGAAGTCAACGCCCCTGTTTCCGCGTGGATTGATGACTTTGTTACAGGCAAGCTCACACCTTTGCCAGCTGATCTAGGAAATTACGATCTGCGAATTTTTAAACGAGCAGATGTCCTCTTGAAAACGATCAAGGCCCGCAACCAAGAAGTTGGCTTAGCCCGAGTACTGGCAACAACTGGGTTTCAACGCCGGTCTGATGGCGCCCACCACGTTGTTTTAGACGGTTTTGATTTACCATGGGACGAGTTTGATGCGCAAGTCAAAACGTGGCCAAACCGACCAGAATCAATTAACCAGGTGGGATCCATTTATACTGTCCAGGGTTTTGATTTAAATTATGCTGGGGTTTTGCTGAGCCCGGCATTTGAGTACGATGAAGAAAGTGACCGGATGGTAGTTAATCCAGCAAAGGTTACGCATAAAGAAATTTATAAAAAGAATCCCAATTTGACAGATGCAGATGCCATTGCTCAGGCTAAAATTGATTTTATGTACAATGCTTTAAATATTTTAGCTAAGCGTGGTAAAAAAGGGTTGTATCTAAAGGCAGCTGACCCAGCCCTTAACGCACGTTTGCTGGCCTTACAAAATAAAGCAAAATAAAAGAAGCCAAACCATGATAGGCTTGGCTTCAACGAGAAAAACCGGTTATCCGGATTTTGATTCAATTAAATTATTCAACAGACCATTCATCAAAGTTAGCGACAAAATCAGATGGTTGGTTGACTTCTTTGGCCACATCGGCTGGCTTAGAAACGCCGGTGTAGACTAGAAGAGTATCGAGCCCGTTTTTGATACCGGCAAGGATATCCGTATTATAGTTATCGCCAACCATGACGGGATGGTCGGGATGATTAAGCTTAGCCAGAGCACCTTCCATAATTGGAGCTTCTGGCTTAGCAATAATAGTCGGTTCGACCCCGGTTGCCGTTTTGAGAGCAGCGACAAGTGAGCCGGCACCAGGAAGCATGCCCTCTTCACTTGGCAGGTTTGTATCGGCATTCGTAGCAATAAACTTTGCTCCGCGAGCAATCGCAAAAGTTGCCTCTTTGAGCTTTTGGTAGGTAAAGTTGCGGTCGAGACCCATTACCACAACGTTGGCTTCAGTGGCGGGGACCAGGTCGATGCCGGCATTTTCGAGGGCATCTTTTAGTCCAGTTTCACCAATTAGATAAACCTTTTGCCCGCTGCTAGCTAAACCCTTAACATAGTCAGCGGTTGCCATAGCTGAGGTATAGACCTGATCAACCGTTGTTTTGATACCGTGGTTAATCGTTAGGTTATCTGCGACATCCTTGGCTGTTTTTGTTGAATTATTAGTGACAAAAAGGTAAGGAATTTGGGCAGTTTGCAACCGCTCAATAAATCTTTTAGCGGCTGGAATTGGTTGTTTGCCATGGTAGATTGTTCCATCAAGGTCAATTAAATAAGCATTATACTTTGGCATAAAAATATCCTCTTTAGTGGTTCGATTGATTCTATTGTCACGTATTTATTTAAAATTAGCAAGTGAAAAAGACCGGCTTTTAAAAACAGAAAAAAAGATACGTGCTTGAAATGATTTTTAACTGAAAGCCCCCAGAAATAGGCGTATAATGGCCTTATTATGAAAAAAGACGTACAAAAAAATCCGCATCTTTTAAAGGCGGTTTACCAAGCAGGTCGAGCAAGAGTTCAGACTCGCTTAGGTTTTTATACACTATTAGTTTCGTTATTCATCTTGAAAACTTTTTTGGCTTACGGCATGGATTTTAACTGGATGCACGTGTCGTCATTATATCAAGTTTTTTTGATGCTGATTAATCCAATCGGATTTACGATGCTAATTTTTGCACTACCGTTATTCTTTAAAAACCGTAATCTTTATTACGGTGGGATGATGGTTTTATATACGGCGCTGACCACCTATCTTTATATTAGCGTGACTTATTATCGTGAATTTACTGACTATCTGAGTGTTAACGTGATTTTGAACTACTCGTCGGTTAACCAAGGTGGTAAGGCCGCCGGTGCAATTAGTTTTAGTGCCCACGACTTTTTGTTTTGGATTGACGTTGTGATCCTCATAGGTCTTTTGTTGTTTAAAAAGATTAACCGTGATCGAAAAGAGGTGCGTCCTGGGAAAACATCAACTTTGATAGCAGTTGGCTGGTTGCTTATCATGGCTAACTTGGCGTTGGCTGATGTTGATCGGCCCCAGCTGCTGACCCGGCAGTTTGATCGGGAATACCTGGTTAAGTATTTGGGGATTGGCCCCTTTACGATCTTAGATGCTTATAATACTTTTAAAACCAGTCAGGTACGAAAATCAGCGAAACCAGCAGAATTGCAAAAGGTAAAAAAGTACGTTCAAGACCACTATGTTGGCATGAATCCAACCTATGCTGGAAAGGCTAAGGGCAAGAACGTCATTGTAATTCATCTGGAGTCATTCCAACAATTTTCAATTGACCGTAAGGTTAACGGGCAAGAGGTAACACCGTTCTTAAATTCTTTGTATCACAGCAAGGATACGATTGCCTTTGATAACTTCTTCCACCAAGTCGGCCAGGGAAAGACCTCCGATGCTGAAAATCTATTGGAGACGTCGACCTATGGTCTGCCACAGGGTTCGCTCTTTGCTAAATTGGGCAATGACCAGACCTTCCAGGCTATGCCTGCCATTTTGAACCAACGGGCTGGCTATTCATCAGCAGTTTTCCATGGTAATACCGGATCGTTTTGGAATCGAACGAATGTTTACAAGAACATGGGTTATCAGAATTGGATTTCGGGTGAATACTTTGATACGAGTGGTAAAAATTCAACTGCATGGGGTTTGAAGGATAAGTTGCTCTTTAAAGACTCAGTCCCATACCTTGAACGGTTGCAACAGCCGTTTTATGCTAAGTATATTACGGTTTCCAACCATATTCCATATGAAATTGATAAGGATGACCAGGATCCTAATTTCCAAACGTCTAATTCTGGTTCCAAGTATATTGATAATTACTTTATTACTAACCATTATTTGGATCAGGCCATTAAAGAATTTTTCGATTATTTGAAGAAATCAGGTTTGTACGACAATACGATGGTTGTGCTCTATGGTGACCACTACGGTATCAATAACACGGATAATAAGTATTTGGCCCCACTTTTGGGCAAGGATCCAAGCAAATGGACCGACCTGGATAACGAAAACTTGCAAAGAACACCGTTGATTATTCATATTCCAGGTTTGAAAAATGGTGGAATTAACCACACCTATGGGGGTGAAGTTGATGTGGCCCCAACAATCGAACATCTTTTGGGTATTTCAAGTAAACGTTATATTCAGTTTGGTCAGGACCTTTTGTCGACAAAACGAAGTCAATTGGTTGTGATGCGTAATAAGGATTGGATGACGCCAGAGTATGCTTCGATTTCTGGTACCATTTGGGATACTAAGACAGGCGAAAAGGTCATTGATCCAACGCCTGATCAGGAAAAATTGTTTAACAAGTATCAGACGGAAGCAAATGAAAAGCTTGCTATGTCTGACACGCTAAACCAGAAGAATTTGTTGCGTTTCTACCATCCAGACGGCTTTAAGGCAGTTGATGCAGCAGCTTATGATTATTCGAAGTCGAAGACATTGGCACGTTTCAAAAAGGCAAACGAAAATCAAAGTTCAACCTCCTTATACACTCAGCATGGCGATCAGAGTACTGTTGGTGACTATGTCACTAATGCACCGGAAATTAATGATAGCCCAGATTCATTGCAAGCGGACTATCCAGGTGCGTCAGTTGCTTTTTCACCAAGTAGTGCAAGTAGCAGCAGTGGCAACTAACATGAAATCAGGGGAAACCCTGATTTTTTACTAGGGAAAAGAAAATGTTTGCAAAATATCAACGAGAAATTACCATTACGGATCGCTTTGCTGGTTTGGCAGTGAAAGATTACTTGAAACAAATTTTTCTGCCAAAGCATTTGCGGGGGAATTTGCGACAGGAAAGGGGCCTCCAGGTTAATGGCCAACAGGTCTCGACAGCCCATGTTTTAAAGACCGGCGATCAATTAACCTTGGCCTTCCAAGAGGCGGTCTTCTTGGACCAGCAGGGCCCTTATCCGGCTAATACTGACAGTACATTTGCCATTGTCTATCAAAATGAGGACCTCTTGGTGGTAAACAAACCCGCTGGGATGAAAATGCACCCGCATTCGCCGACAGAAACGGATACGTTGCTAAATTACGTTAATGGTTATTTTCAAACAAATCCACAAAAATCGGCTGACCAACCTGCTCAGGCTTTGATGGTTCATCGCTTGGATCGAGCAACTTCTGGCCTAGTGATTATTGCTAAAAATCCAATTGTGGTCCCAATCTTAAACCGTTTAATAAAAGAAAAAATTATTCAGCGCACCTATCTGGCCAGAGTCAGGGGTCTTTTTGACCAGAAGGTTGGCATCTTTGAACAAAGGATTGGACGGCATCCAAGTGATGATCGCTTGCGTTGGTTGGATGCCACAGGTCAAAGTGCAACGACCCATTATCAGGTTTTAAGTGAGGATAGAAAACGCAATGAGAGCCTTGTTCGCCTTGAATTACAGACGGGTAGGATGCACCAGCTGCGGGTCCATTTAGCCGGAAATGGTCATCCCATTAATGGGGATGACTTGTATCACGGCAAGGCTGACAAGCGACTAGCCCTGCATTCAACGGCTCTTTTACTGGTGTTGCCCTTTACCGGTGAGCAAGTTTTATTGGAAGAACGTGCTGGGTTAATTTCAAAAAATAACAATTAAAAAGGTCCTGACTAGAAAGTCAGGACCTTTTTGATACGAAGGATTATTCGGCAACTGATTTAACAGCGGGATCATCTTCATTCATGAAATATTTAACGACTAGGCCAGCTAAGAGACCGCCCAAAATCTCGGCAATTAAGAAGTACCAGAGATGGGCAGAGGATGCCAAGCCCTTGTAAAGAGCGGGGGCAAGAACACGGGCTGGGTTAACCAGGCCATTTGTCAGTGGATAGGTCACAAAGGAAATCAGGGTGAAGCTAATCCCAGTGATAGCGGCACTTTGTTTGATGTGCTTTTTCAATGCCACTAGGGTAATAAAGACTAAGACGAAGGTAAAGAATAATTCAATGGCCACCGCTAGCCAAACGGAAATGGCACTTGCTGCGGATGGCTCTAACAAGGAAAATAATTGGCTAGCTTTGACAGAAGACGTTGATGAAGATGATGAACCACTTTGTTGTGCATTAATGATTGGGATTAATGTATAAACTGCAAGGGTCAATCCAGCAAAGGCTCCAAGGAACTGGGCCAAAAAGTAGGCTCCAAAGGTTTTCCACGAGATGTCTTGATTGATGGCTGCTCCTAGAGAAACGGCGGGGTTAAAGTGGCCACCGTTCGCCATCGGCCCGAAGATAAACATCAACGCTGCTAGGGATAGGCCAAAGATTGCCATAGCATCGAAGAGCTGACCTGTTTGGAAGGTCGTGACGTAAATCAAGGCGGTGGTGGCGAAGATAACCAACAGCATCGTCCCAAAGAATTCTGCAAAATACTTGCGCATAAAAAAAAGCTCCTTTTATTTGTACTCAACTGCTAATTATACAGCTTTGACATAAAAGAAACTTTAAAGATTCTAATTTTTGCTCGCTTACTTGTGTAAGAGAAGCGCATTGACTGCCACAACAACCGTTGAAAGCGACATCACGATAGCGCCAATTAATGGGTTTAACATGATGCCAGCAAAGGCAAAGAGGCCAGCGGCGGTCGGAATGGCTAAGATATTATAGCCGGCCCCCCACCAAAGGTTCTCAATTTCTTTACGGTTAGCATTATGGGCTAAGTTAATTAAGTCGATAATCTTTGGCAAGGATTGCGAAATCAACACCGCGTCGGCTGACGCCTGGGCCACATCGGTTCCTGCACCAATGGCTACTGATAAATCGGCTTGGGCCAAGGCAGGAGAATCATTAATCCCATCACCAATCATCATCGTCTTACCTTTTTGTTGATACTGTTTGACCAGGTTAATCTTGTCCTCTGGTGAAACCTCTGCCTGAACCAAGTCGATGCCCAATTCTTGGGCAACCTTATTAGCCGTCTTTTGAGCATCACCTGTGACAAGGACTGGAGTAATTTGATGAGCCTTAAGTTGGGCAACGAAGTCTTTGGCAGTGGCTTTAATGCTATCACCAAGGGAGACAGCAGCCAAAACTTGGTGGCCATCCGTTAGGTAGGAAATTGAACCATCGGCATCTAATGGGTTAAAGTCAATCTGTTGGTCGGTTAGGTAACGGGCTGAAACCAGTGAGTATTGCTGACCATTGACGGTTCCACTAATCCCAGCCCCGGAAATGGTTTGAACGTCTTGACCGGCTGTGACGGTCACACCATCGTCCTTGGCTTTTTGGACAATAGCCTTAGCTAGTGGGTGAGAAGATTGCTGTTCAAGGGCGGCCATGATGGCTAGGGCGTCATGGTCGCTGATTTTGTTAGTGACTAATTTTTGTACTTGGAAATGACCGTTAGTCAAAGTACCGGTCTTATCCATTAATGCATAATCCAGATGTTTAGCTGACAGCACTGCACCGTGCTTCTTAATCAAAATACCGTCTTTGGCTGCCAGTGCCTTGGTTCGTTGAATCACCAATGGAATGGCCAGGCCTAAAGCGTGTGGACAAGCAATGATTAGCGTTGTCACGGCAATGTTAAAGGCAGTGGCCAGGCCACTGATGGCGGTCCAGATAACCAGGGCCAAGACGGCAGCTGTCAAGCCAACCCAGAAAAGCCAGCCGGCAACCTGATTGGCTAATGATTCAGCTTTGGTAGAGCTGGCTTCTGTTTGGTTCAAAGTCTTTTTGAGGTGACCAATAAATGAGTCATTGCCGACGGCCGAAACCTGGACAAGCAGAGTGCCTTCACCGTTAATCGTTCCACCAATGACAGAGGACTTTTCAGTCTTTTGGACCGGCTTTGATTCCCCAGTCATCAGAGATTCATCGACTTGAGATGAACCTGAAAGGACGGTCCCATCGGCGGGAAAGGATTCACCAGCCAAGACTTGGACAACCGCACCCTTTGTGAGCGAACTGACGGGCTTATCAGTGAAGGAGTCGCCGTCTTTGACGTGGGCCGTTGCTGGTGTGAGCTTTGCCAGTTCGGAAGTTGCATTGCCGGCCTTCATGGTGGCTTGCATTTCAATTAGGTGCCCCAAGAGCATGATAACGACTAAGGTACCGAACTCCAGGAAGTAGTCCATGGCCGCGACCTTAAAGAAAGTTTTGGCAATAAAGGCATAAACAGAAACCCAGAAGGTCACCAAAAGTCCCATGGAAATCAGCGACATCATCGCTGGTTTCTTTTGCTTCAACTCAAGTTTCGCGCTTGAAAAGAAAGGTTGGGTCCCAACGGCATACATGGCGACCGCCAAAAGCAGCATCACCCAGTTGGAACCAGGGAATGTCAACGTGATTGGTAGGTCAACGCCCATAAAGGGGGCAACGAAGAGGAGCGGAATCAAGAGGGCGAAAGACCACCAGAATCGTTGCTTCATGTTGCCATGATTCATTGGCATCCCGCCCATGGCACCCATTCCAGACATTCCAGCCATGTCGTGATCCATTCCGGACATGCTCCCCATGCCATGATCCATGTGGCCGTGATCCATCTTCATGTGGCCATGGTCCATTTGCATGTGGCTATCGTGTCCGTCATGGTTGTGCCCCATATCCATGTTGCCCATGCTATTGTGGCCACCATGGCCATGGTCCATTTGCATGTGGTTATCGTGTCCGTCATGGTTGTGCCCCATATCCATGTTGTCCATGTTGTTGTGGCCTCCATGGCCTGGATGACCCATCTGCGTCTGGCCCATGTCTTTTTTCATGTTTTCTTCATGGTTTTTGTGATTCATGTGACGGTTCTTGTCAAAGTCGTCTGCCATAAAAACTTCCTTTCTAAAAACAAATTTATTCCTTTACTGGTCTAACTTAAAACAAATTCTAATATTATGCAAGTTCTTGATAGTTGATTAAAAAAATCAGCAAGATTAATTTTTAATAAAAAAGCTGTTAAAACAATGATCAACAGCCTTTTGAATCGAAAAAATTATCTGTGGTGAAGTTAGAAACCGTCGTTTATTTTTACATGATTGGTATAGTTTCTTTTTAATTGGAATGACAAAGAGGTTCCATTAGTACTAGTGCTAAGAAAAGAAACGGGCGAGCAGTTTATAATAAAACTAAATTTAATCAAAAGTACGGAAAGGATAAAACGAAACGATATAATTGTCATTACTAACCCTGATAAAAAATAGTGACAAGACATGCATGATATTAAAACTCATGCATTCTCTGGTGATATTACATAGGAAAATTTTAGGGAAAAACATCATAAAGCAAAAAATTAATATTTATAGCCAGACTCTTACGCTCATAACTTGAGGAATTTATCTATGAAAAAAATTACAATCGCTATTATTATTTTGATACTATTATTAGCTACTTTTTTTTATATCGGTAGTGAAAACAAAAGTAAAAGCAACAACAATTCAATTACTTCTAGTAACCAGTCTAGTCAGAAAAAAGACAATACTACTGTTTCATTATCTAGTCAGACATCTAGTCAAATCGATAATACTAGCGACAATAATTCTAGCGGTGATCAGTCATCATCTCAGACATCCGATCAAGCAAACAGTGCTAATAGCACTGGGACCATACCATCAGCAGGTCAGGGTCATGTTGTTAATAATGCCCAAGATGCGTTAGATGTCGTTAAAACAGCTTTTGCATCAAGTATTGGTGATGACGTCAATGACTTTGAATTTGATGTTTATCAAGACCCTAGAGATCCTAATTCGCATAACTTTGATGTCCAAACAATTATAAAATCGGCAAAAATGGCCGGAGGGAGTGGCACAGCAGGAATTTATAGCGTCAGTCCAAACGGTCATTTTGGCCTGATTGTTTTTTAATATAACTCAGCGCACTGACGTTCTATCGATGATGTAACAGAGATATCTAAATAGTATGATAATCAGCTAATCCTATCTAACAAATATCTTTTCAATAACATGAAATATCCAATAAGAGAATTTGAATTCATTTAAATTCAGTTCCTTAATTATTTTGGATATAAAGGGTTTCTGATTTTCTTTAACTCATGTAATGCCCTAGTTAGCCGTTCAGCGTGTGATTGATTTATTAGCTGGGCATTTTTAACAATGAGAGTTTTTTATAAAAGAAAGTCGTCCCTTTATATTGCTGTCATTTAGGTGTTTGTATATAAATACCCAGTTCCATGCTAGGACTGTTAAAATGTCATTTTTCATTGACAGTTTAACATTGACAAATAAATAAACGGGTAATGAAGCCAATTGCAATACCAATTAGAAAATGTGATACTTATTCAGAGGTATAAATTATGAAAAAAATATTTAGCATTGTGATGCTAATTGGCGTTATTCTTTTAGGATTTTTGCTGCTTAAAGAAAAACACCATAATGATTTACTAAAAGAAGAAGTAAAAAAACAATCAGAGAATCAAAAGACAAATGCAAATAAAAAAAAGTCAACGATAGACAATAAAGAAATGGTTAACAAAGCCTTAGTAGGTAAGGGGTTTGACACAGTTCTATTCAAATATAATGATGTGGATGTTGATAAAGCCATGGATACTATACCAGGAACTCCACAAAACCTAGCACACGATGGCAAACGATTTTATTATTTCAATAGTGACGCTACTTTCAGAAGCACAAGTGTGGGAAGCTATGCAGGAGCAGCTGGGGGAAGTTGGAAGATTGATGAAACACATATAATATTGACTATGGACGCCGGCGCTCAATTTAAAATTCCCTATCAAATAAAAGATAATACGGTGCTTTTTCCTAATTGGGATGACTATTCAAATGGGAATAAATATACTTATCAATTTATTCCTGATAATTCGGCAAAGTCCTATATTGAAGGAAAAAGTCTTCAAAGCTAACTTGATTTAATATCCTTCATGATGTCATTACGAACAAAAATCGATATAATGACATCATAGAAGTCAAGTTGGGTTTTGAACTCAATCGACTAGCAAATAAAAAATAGCTTTTACTAATCAGTTCCATACTATTTCTTTGGACGGAAATGTTGCTTGATTGCGTCTGCTTAATAGAACTTTAAAAGCTCAATCACAGTGATATTTATCAGCTATATGAAGAGGCCTCGTTAGTCTGCAAAAAGCTCTGGGTGTGACCGGAGCTTTTTTCTTTAACCCATGTAATTATCCAGTTAACTGTGCAGTCTGGTTTTGACTCATGAACTGCAGCTTTTGACGATTTATTAATTGCTCGTTTAACATTGACAAAATAAAAAAAGGGCCCCTCTGGTTCAAATCATAGAGGCCTTTTTTGTTTATCTATACAAATGGAAATAATATATTTGTGTTTGCCGACCGCGGCCCATCAATTTTTCGAGAATATTGATGATATTCATGACCGATTTGCTGTTTAATAAGTGCCGGAAGCGCTTTATCGTCATCAACAATCATTGTTCTTGATATATATGAACCCTTGTGTTGAATAGCAATATATTTCTTTTTTTGACTGTTACCGTTACTTATTTTAAGCCAGTCGCCATTAGATAAAGCATTATCAACTGCATATACATCCGTGCGTACACCGTTTGCTGTATCAGCAGGCAGGACTGCGTATGCAGTAGTCGATGGTAGGAAGGGGTTGTAGCGATCAATAATTGATATTTGTTGTTTCCTACCTATTCCAAAAACTAATAAGACAATGATACAGAATAATACTAATACGGTTGTTTTCTTTTTTTGATAAACAATGTTTCTCTCTCCTAAAATACAAAACTTAAAATTACAATAATAAATTACCATCTCTAATTTAGAATTGCAAATAACCGAACGTAATACAATGTTGGTCAACGAAAGAAAAAAACGTCTCCATTTTTTTGGGGGCGATTTTTTCTTCTCTCAAAAAGTCTTTTGCTCAATTTCAGCCAAATCAAGTAGTTTCGCTCTCAAAAAGGGAAGTTAAAAATAATGATGGCAAAAATTAATTTTATAACAGATTTAAATTGAGTGTTGCAATTGTTTAAAGTTTAATTTTTGACTTAGAATAAGTAAATTCTGTATGGAAAGTGGGTCAAACTAAAAAATGAACAAATAGTTTCGATTAACATGTTTAGTAAATATTTGTCGATACCGTTTAATACGAAACAAAATATTAACAATTTTGATTTGAATGTAATTGGTACCTAAAATAGGCACATGATAAACTCATACTTGTTGTTTAGAAAGATATAGCACACGTATTATTGTTTATAGAGGAGAAAAAATGGTATTAAAAAGTTTCTTGGCTAAGTTAGTCTTTGGGTCTCTCAGGGCACAACTAATTTAAAAAAAGCCAATGACTATGCTTCATTTAACGGTGATTCGTTACCCTCTTGGCTTGGATATACGTCACGTTTGGTAAATAGTAATGGTACTGGTGTTAGTAATCGTGTTAGTGTGGCAGTTGATCGCACGACTCATGCTAATAGTAGTGCTTATTATAACCATTACTATCTTAATGATATTTGTTCCAATCCATGGGAGCCTAGCACTACCACAACTAGAATGCACTTTAGTGCTGACTGGAAGTAAAAATAAAAATGAAAAAATACGGTTATTAACCGTATTTTTAATGATGAAAGGAATTATTATGCCCAAAAAGCTGGCACTAACCACCTTCCTGATTATTAACATTCTGATTGGGACCACGATGTTTGTTACCCTACAAACTTGCTTAGATAGCAACCTAGGATCCACGACAGCTACAACGACATCAAACACTTTTTTTTCTTTGCAACTTGGTCAAAATAGTCCAATTTATAGCATTATTGTGTTCACAATTGTTGCAGTCTACAGTAACTTTATCTGGATTTATAGTAAAAATAATAACTTCTTTTTTAGTATTATCCAACGGATTAGCTATACTAAGTTTTTAAAAAAAGGAGCGCTGTATTCTTTTCTGGGAGGAAGCCTACTCTCAGTGATGATGTCTTTTTATCAGCTATCATTTTTAGCCCTATTGATTCATCCGCTGCAATTAGATACTCCTGTTACCAATCAAAGCGAGGGAATCTCTGCCTTTGATAATGGCAATTTGTGGTCCATTGTTCAATTTACTATTTTAGCTGCACTAGGTTGGGGTGTTTACGCTGTCTTTGTTTTTGCTGTAACGCTGTGGATTAAAAAGAACGTTCTGGCTATGGTTAGTGGTGGTTTATTAGGAGTGCTTTTATTTGTTCTTCCGGCTCTATTAGCCCAACTATTACAAGGAATCGGGACTACCTTTTTTTATCTAGTGCAAATATCCACCCTTTTGTCACCAGGTCTGATCACCTATTCAAGCATTCCGATTGAGCAAGCTGCTTCTTATTTCCCTTACTCTCTTTTGTTTTATGCACTATTGGCCATTTTTTTGATGATTTTATGGGTGAAACAGAAAGAAAAGAAAAACTAATGATTGATCGGATGAAAATACTCAAACCATCATGGATGACAGTAACGATCATTTTTATGATTAGTTGCCTGTCAATACAAAGCTATCGAAATTTACCTCTAGGGAAAGATATTGTATTTGCCACCATTTCTTGGCATGGACCCGTATTATTTTCGCAGACGATATTACTACTCTTCATCGCTTGGCAAGTCAGTTCATTTTGTAAAATTCAGCCGCTAGTAGCTGTTCGAGGGATGGATGACTGGATTCAAAAAAAGTTATTCGGCTTGGTGACATTTGAAGTATTGACCTACTTTATTTTGTTTGATGCTTCATTTTTACTAACAGGTCATTCACTTTTTATTGATGGTTCTCCTGTAATTGGCATCTGCCTTTTACTTTTCCGAATTTTTATCATATGGTTCCTTGGGATACTACTAATTTCTATCTATACATCATCTTATCCAGGCATTATTTTATTTAGTGTACTGGTTTTGAACTTGTTCTATCACTATATTATTGAAACCCTATTTTTACTCGGAAAGTATAGTCAATACTATGACCCGCTATGGCAAATTTTTCATCAAAAATAATCATTGGAGCTTTTATGTTAGAAATCAATCATTTACAAAAAAAATTTAACGATCAAGTCGTATTAAAAGACGTATCACTAACTGGCCAACCAGGTCAGCTGATTCATATTAGTGGGGAAAATGGTTCGGGTAAGTCCACTATTTTTAAAATTATTACGGGCATTATAAAACCGGATAAAGGAAATATTGCCATTGCTCCCCAAAAGACGATTGGTGCCCTGATTGAAAATCCCGGTTTTTTGGAATTTGAGTCAGGGTTAACGAATTTAAAGTTTTTAGCTAAGCTAAATCATCACTATGACGAAAAAAAGATTAAGAAATTAATGTCTGATTTCGGATTAAACCCGGAAAACAAAAGGGCAGTCTCTAAGTATTCTCTTGGTATGAGGCAAAAACTTGGCATTATCCAAGCCATTATGGAAAAGCAAAGTATCATCCTGCTAGATGAGCCAACAAGAGGGCTTGATCAGGGATCATTAAAACACTTTGCTACTTTGGTTACTCAATTAAAAGAAGAAGGGAAACTGGTCATCATTGCTTCGCATAGTTTTGATCATGATTTGTCTTACGATGCGTGGTATCGATTGACAGACGGAGTGTTGATACGTGAAAAATAAAATAGGATTCGGAATGTATTTCCTATCAGCGATTTTTATTTTTTTTGTTTTACCAATCAAAGAGCCACAACTCACAGGAACGCAACAAATACACCTACTATACGGATTTGGCAGTGATGATATTTATGTCATCATGTCTTCTATTCTTTACTTTTGGTTCGACTATTTAACACTGATGATGCCATTACAAGGTCTTTTAGATATCCGACGTTTTATACAAATCCGTCCTGTCAAATTCCATCAGAAAATAACCCTATATTTTGGTACGTTCTACCCCTTTTTTATAGCGTTTTTCATTGCTAAATGTTTAGGTTTACTGTTCGTCAGCCCATATGCAATATGGGCCATCCTAATTGCGGTAATTCTTTGGTGGTTATTGCTCCTGATATTATCGACTACCGAACTTAACACTTCATATACAACGATTATTGTAATCGTTTCCTTAGTATCCATCCGACTATTTTTTTCAATTATATAAAGGAAGTTGAATGAAAAACGAATCGAAAAACAATCAAGTACTATACATCATAACTGTTATATTATCGGCCTTTTCTTTAATCACAGCATGGATTCCATATGTGAACTTAATCGGTGTGCTGTCTTCCCTGATGGCTGTGATCTTAATCATTAGCATCCTGATTAAGTCAAAAGGAAAGGGGTGGAAAAAGTATAGTGTTAGTCTTTTAATTTCCATTTTGGCTATTGTCATCACCGTAACAGTGCAAATGAGCGTCCACTACGTTCATCAAATAACCTTACAAAAATCAAGTGCACAACTCAAAAGCAAGGCTTTCAAGATTGGCCAAGCCATCACGATTGAAACTGACCAATACCGAGTTAACAGTGTTTCATTTTTAAATCATATTGCCAACTATTCACCCAATTCAGGGAATAAAATCATTGCGATATCGTTGACGATTAAAAATACGGCCACAAAAGACTTTGGCACAGGTGACGCAGACCTACCATATGCAACAAACATGTTTCACATTCAATCCGGAAACAGCGACATTCCTTTAATTACAGGAAAAAATCTACCAAACGAAATCCCTGCACAAGGCAAAATCGCTATTAAAGGTAGTATCACTGGCACCCTATATGCTGAAGTCCCAGCCAATAGTCAACCTAAACTAGTCTATGGACAATCCCAGAATCAATCGTCTACTAATGACCGAATTCCTTCTTTCTCAGTTAGCCTCACATAAGGAATCTGATTCATTGTATTGATAAATTTTGTCGGTTTCACCGTTTGTACGTACAGCTTATGTACCGAATTTTAGTGTTAAAATGACTTTTGTTGACGAGTAATAGTCAGGTATAATATCTGACAACAAAGGTTTGAGAAGGAGTTTCAGATGAAATTTTTAGGTGTTTTTTTAATAACAGTCACCAGTTTATTGGTTTTTATTTTTTATCTCGTACCCGATATTATGAATGGCAATCCGAACAAATTGAGTTTTTGGTTTGACCTTATTGTTGCTAGTGTATACGTTGTCGGCATGTCTTTTTTTGTCACAGGAGTCTTAAGAACAGAGCTTTCTCATCGGCGTTCTTAGAATTGACTGTTTCACAAAACAAGAAAGGCTTAAGATTCGCTTTCTGAGAAGTAGACCAATTGAGCAAACGACTTTTTAATAAAAGAAAAAGCCGACCCCAGAGAAATGTCATTATCGAACACTGTTGGAAATATTTGCGGATTCATTCGAATGAAACTTGTTATCTGCCAATTAAATTGACTGTCGGAACAAATATTGCTGACATGATGAACAAATTTACTGCAGGACTGGAATCAGGTTATGTAACGATTAATACGGAACTAACGAAGGGGGTCTCTATATCAATCATCTATCTGTTGAAATCTCAGATGAAAAAATCAAACCACAGAACACCACCTTCAATAATCAAGATGTGATTGTCTTTGATATTGATTGGAACTGGGTGAATACACAAAAAGAGCTGGTCAAGAACTTAACCAATCCAATTGATATGACTTTGCAAAAGACTTCCCAAGCTATGTTAACCTTAATCCAGGATGGTTTAAACGTTAATAGTCAATTAGCCTACGGACTACAAAGTGTTATTACATCCGTTTTGGCTGATACTAATCAATTGCCATCAGTCACAACAGCCAAAAATAACCTTTATAGTATGGTAGCCCTCATTGTCATCTTTTTGTTTGCACCAGAGGCAGTTTAATATTTACCTGTTAAATTAGAGGAGTAAGTAACTAATGAACGAATTTAAGTACCTTCAAAGATCACTTGAAAGAAAAGCCAAAAAAAATTTAAAATGGCAAATATTACTCGCTTTTATTCTGATTAAGATAGATATCTATTTATTTATGGATAATCTATCACTGATGCATGCAGTTAAAAATAATACTATACCATCGATTAGAGTAATTATCTTTCAGTACCTTATTATACTCATCACTTGCATAATGCTCATTAGTTGGATTAAAATTGTCTACTTTATACGGCAAGCAATCAAGTATTCATTTAGTAAACAGAATGGCGTTGTTAACTTAAAAACTGTTTCCCATAATAATGAATGGTTAAAAAAACATATGGACCATGTAACGAGTAAGAAAATGGCTTTTTTCAATATATTTTCAAAAAAATATAAATTTTACCTACTGTGGGGGGTAATTGAAACAGAAGAATGTTATCGACTGACAATGCTTAATACTTCGGAGAGTGATCAGTTAGTTATCCTAAATATAAATAAGCAAGAATTTAAACAATATTATCATCAGAGTACCATTACAAAATGGATTCGACGCACGCAAAAAAGGTATGAAAAATTTAACAACCCATTATTGAAGTATTTATACTCATCATTTGTTTTTTACGTCAAAGACTAGTTACTTAATGTAATTACATTTTTTTAAAGAAAAATTATGTACAGACTTTTGGTGTTAAAACGACTTTTGTTGACAGGAAAAGTAAGATACAATGTTTTTACTGGAATGAGAAAATGGGAGAATTATTTATGAAAAAGTTTATTGAGTCAATCTATATGAATAGGTCAATCTATACGAATAATCTAATCGGAGCGTTGGTCTTTTTTTTGGTTATGCATTTTATGTTCAGATCGAATAATTTGTTACATGATATTTTATCCACGATTATTTTTTATTTTGTGATGGTTAGTTTTTCACTTTTAAACAAGCGTTCTCATCAAGGTTCTCAGAATTGATTTTTTCACAAAACCAGAATGGCTTGAAAACCGCTTTCTGAGAAGTAGACCAATTGTTGGGGTCCAAATTGAGCAAGCGTGCTTATCATAAAAGAAAGACCAGCCCAGAAAATTTGGGACTGGTCTTTTTGACTTTCGTTAATAGACGTTATGTTAACTAACTATAAAATATCTAAAATAACATTATATTAAATCACTAATACCACCATATGTTAAGTTATCAGAAGTGGCTTTGATGATATTATAATCATCTAAATTTTGACTTTTTTCATAGGCATTCTCAATGTATTTATTTGGATTGTTTAAAAAATCATTTTCATTCACTAATGAAATATAAGATCCTTCTAAACTGTCTACACTCATACAGTTTTCACAATAAAATATTTTTTGTTTTTGATTGAATCTGTTTTCACTAATTATTTTTAATAATTTTGACGTATCATAAATAGTTGTAGTGTGGCCATCCGGATGCTTGTAAGATTTGGATAGCCAATTAGTATTACCTCCGATATTTTGTATAACTCCAACAATTCCGTTTGAATGTGATGTTTTATCATGGTGTTTAATGTCTTTTAAGGCATATGCTATTTCCCACTCGATCCATTCTGAATTTTTCATGTTTGGAGATATGATAACAATCATAACTGAAGTATCATATATTTTATCTTTAAGAATACTTCTTATATTATCATTGCTCGTATCAGAAACGTCTTTTGAGTTAGCATCTTCACCTTTATAGTATTGAACATCACTTTTTAAAGATTCAATTATTTTATCTCTTAATAGTACAGATTCAGAATATTTATACGAAATGAAAGTTTTATGTGCCAATTATACTTCTCCTATAATAAAATGGTGTTGTATTAATATATATGTATATATTAAACGAAGATGTAGAGGAAATGTCAAAAATGAATAGTGAACAATCAGCAGATAGGCGAGCACATTTGGCTATGATACAAGGTGTAGTGAATAGAATGGGAAATAATTCTTTTTTCATTAAAGGATGGACTGTCACTTTTACTGTAGCCATTAATGGATTCTTCCTGAAGGAAAATCATACAAATATTGAAATATTGTTTATCGCTTGGGTTGCGATTTTTATTTTATGGTGCGCCGATGCGTATTTTTTGAGATTGGAGAGAGGATTTAGGAATTTTTATAACGAAGTCAGAACAGAAAATTATGATAAATATAATTTTGAAATTAAGCCTAAATTACAAGAATCATTTTTTAAAACATTTCGAAGACCAGTCTTACTGTGTCAGTATGTCTCACTTTTACTAATAACTTTTGTTGTAATGTATATATAATTTTTTTCAAACAAGACATTAATGATTTGTATTGAAGATAAGTTTTGTTATTAACGTTATTGAATGAAATGATTATGAATTGTATTTCCTATATCCAAATGTTTTAGTAATTCTTTTTTTTTTGAATTCCCATCTAATTGAGCAAATCCCATTCTGAAAGACTTACCCTTTTTAAATTTATTTTGTAATTTTATTTTGTTTAAAAAGTACCCATGTTCACAAAAACACCAAGGACGAATATATGTGTTTGAATCTACAGTTATAAGAGCATTAGGAGCGTCTAAAAATAAAAATTGATCGGCTTTATCTAATGCATCAGATAAAGCCTTTTTGATGTTGCTATTTTTTGAGTTAAAAATAAAATCTGCATACAAAAAAATATTTTGTTCTTTGAAAATATGAAAAAGAGAAATAGCAGTTCTGAGATCTTTCATAGAGTACGATAGAAATATATAAGTAACTGGGGGTTTGATGTCATAGTCGTTAAATTGTTGTGATAAGTCGCTTTTCTTTAAAAAAACATCATTTTTTATTTTTTCTAAATTTGATATAATTTTTTGTTTTTTTATCTCTTCGGGATCCAATGTATCTGGTTCTATTTCTTTTAGTGGTTGAATGCTATCGTTTGCAATAATTAATTCATTTTGGAAGTTATTGATAAAATCATTAAATGAGTCGATTTTTTTGCTTGGTTAAATATGTCTTCAGTATCTTTAAATAGCATTGCTTAAAACTTTCTCTTTTTTATTCTAGTTAATATTATCATCTTATTTTTTTCTCTAAAAAACAGTCTAATAAAGAGTATTTGACGTTCATATTTCTAGGAAATCATTTTTATAATAGTATTTTTTTTAAATCCCGAAAAACTTATGTTTATTGTTAATGTAATTATTCTTTTTTTTCAAAATTATTCTCTTATTTGTCTCGTTTTTAATTAAAAAAACGAGACCAGAAAGTTTTTTTGGGGGGCTGACAGTTACATTCTAGTAAACGGATATGCTCGGATTAGTTATATTGGACAATCCGGTCAACGCCGTTATGTAGCTGTTGGACCGGACGATGGTTCATCATCAACTACCTGGGGAACTGGATTTTTCAATTTAGTATATATTCCGATTATAAAAAATAAAAATTGTAGTTAAACTACTTTAACAGTGGCAAAATAGTTAAAAACGGAACCTAGATTGTCCAGTGTCTAGGTTCCGTTTTTAACTTTACAACAATAAAACTTAAGGCTATTTCATTACGAAGGGACTGTATTGGTTAAAAAAATTATTACTTAACTACATATCAAGGCCTTAAAAATTCATAATGACCATCCTTATATACTCGGTATACTCCCTCAATGCCAAGCTTACCAAGTGCTTGCTCTTGTTTTGATAGTACCTGCACATCAAAAATATCAGGATTATTTGTTAAGAAAAGTGGATCATAAACGAGGCGGTAATTATGATCGGGATCATAATCAATACTTGAAATTAAATTAATTGCCTCTTGACCATTACTGACTGGGGATCCTTGGCCAAGTTGGTCAGAACTCGGTGAAAAATCAAAATACGTATAAGGTTGCAATAGCTCATAATGACCATCTCGATACACCCTATAAACTCCGGTAGGCCCATTTACTAAATTATTACTATTAGACAAAATTTTGACGTCAAAAATATTTTCATTACTATCACCAAATAATTTATCAGGTACTAATTGATAACTATCATTCTGATCTTGACCTGGGAGGCTTTTCACCAGGCTAATAGCCTCTTGACCATTGGCAACTGGTTGACCTTGACCTATTTCTCCTTTTTGCTGCGATAAAGGAACTGTCGAATTAGTATTGGGGCTAGGCAAATTTGAGATCATATTTTCATCACTGCCTGCACCTGCTGTTGAAGATTTTTTCTCTCCAGAGCTATTCCTTGCATTATGAAATTGTGATGTTCGACTACTACCCGACGATACTGAAGAAGTTTGCCGAACATGTTTCCCAGATTGAGAAGAACTATTTTTAGAAATCAGGAACGTTCCTGAAATCAATAGCAATACAATGACAACAACCGTGATTATCTTTTTCATTACATCTCCACGTATATTAAAATAATACTTATTTAAAAATAAATTGAATACTAATGAAAGTCTATCCGTTTGCACATGAATACGCAAGAAGAGACAAAATATAAGGTGCACTTTCCAAATAACCATACAACTTAAGTACAGGCTTTTAGTATCAAACCCACTTTATTTTAGTACTCAAAATGCTTCTCATGAAGGTTCTCAGAATTGATTTTTTCACAAAGCTCAAGCCCTTGAAATGGGCTTTCTGAGAAGTAGACCAATTGTTGGGGTTCAAATTGAGTAAGCGTGCTTATCATAAAAGAAAGACCAGCCCCGAAATTTCAGGGCTGGTCTTTTTTACTTTCGTTAACCAACATTATATTAACTAAAATTTGTACATACGCTATCCGGGTATTTGGGAAATATATATTTTGTTAATAGGCACCCGAGAGATTATTTATTTTCCTTTTTTTCATAACGATAGCCATTAAGAAAATCGACAATCTCTTGCATTCTGCCACCTACAATTTTATTCAAAATTCTGATAAATGGTGCATAATACCAAATTTTAATGTGACCATTCGATTTATCGTGTCGATATTTATCGCGCCCTCTTTCAAAATCTGATAGATTATCACCCTTTTCATCGTTATGGGCATATGGTCCATAGTAACTATAATCACGACTATATGTGTCGTTCTCATAGTTTTCTTTTACCATGTCATGTAAGTCTTTTATTTTATTTTTGGACATTTATTTTTCCTTATTTTTGTGTTTAAGTATACGTTAATAAAAGATAGAATTGTATTTTTAATGGTCATCGGTGTCAATGTTATACTGTCAATATGGACAATGCAAAACTTGACATCCTAACAGCACTAGAAAAAGAACTGAGTATTAGTCGTCAAACACAGTATAAACGGCTTAATGATAGGAATATGAGCAAAAGACTTTTTAACAAAAGAAAAAGCAGATCCCAATTAATGGGATCTGCTTTTTTCGTTAACGCACATTATGTTAACAGCGACTGATTATACCTAGAAAGATAGTGTTTATCCTATAGAATTAACGTGAGAGAGATCAACAGTGATTCCTTCAAAAAATCCAATAACTCCTATTGCTAAAAACAATACCTAATATCTGTATTATTCTGTGTTTATTTTCATGATTCTCTATTTTGTTTTCGTTAATTTACGTTATATTAAGTCGAATTTTAGTGGTGTAAGAATCCGTTGATAAAGCCATACACTATGGGAATAATAATACCAATGCTAGTAATGGTAAATCATATTTTTTCAAGTAAGTCGAGTTTCTTAAAAAAGCTTTTGGCATGTGTTAGTAAAATGATAATTCCGATCAAAGCAGCATAGTAATGTACAGCATAATTTAAACCTTCGAATATTGATAGTACTTTTTTCAAAGGAATATTGATATGTGCTGATAGGAAAGCCAAAGTGTTAGACTTTATTTTTTAGGGGCGTTTCTTTTCTCAAAAAGTCTTTTGCTCAATTTCAGCCAAATCAATTAGTGTACTGCTCAAAAAAGGGAAGTTAAAGACATTGATGACAAGTTGAACTTTAATCGATTAGCACAATAATGGCCGCAGGCATTTATTCTTGCTTTATAACGCGACCGTTCTTTTCTGGTAAAAATCAAGCTGGCATAAAAGCGGAATTCAATAGTAAAGACTTTTAACCAGATTCTTGCATTTTCTGGACAAATTATGTACATTAGTATGCGGTTATTTACCACTTATTCTGCGCATGGTTGAGCCATTTTCGGCCAAAAGGAGACCCTGATTTGCCCAATGAAATTGTCAGAATTTAATTGTTTTCAAATAATCCAATTACCGATCTAAAGGGGAAATTATGGTTAATCAAAATCAACAGCCGTTAGCGGCTGAATTCAAAGAAGAGGACAGCGCCTTTTGGTCACTGGGGATTGCGACAATCGTCTTGGCGGTGGTTATCGGCTTTGCTGCACTCTTGCTGTCACTCTTTTTAGAACATGTGGAAGTTTTGTTCTTACATTTTCATGAATCGTTCCGGCACTATAGCCCAAACAGCGCTAGTCCAATGCGCCGTTTTCTATCGGTTGTCATCGGATCAACAATTGCCGGGTTTGTCTGGTGGGCGATTCGTTCTCGTGGTCGCAAAATCGTTGGTATTAATGCTGCCTTAAAGGGTGACGAAATGCCACCAATTAAGACGGCTTTCAACGTCTTGGCTCAGATGTTCTTTGTCGGAATGGGTGGGTCCGTTGGTCGTGAGTTAGCACCTCGGCAGGCCGGGGTCATGCTAGCCCAAGTTTATCAAAAGAAAACAGCTAAATGGCAGTTCTTGAAGTTAAGTCAAGAGGACCAAAAGCTACTCTTGGCCGCCGCGGCTGGTGCTGGTTTTGCCGGTGTTTATATCTCGCCAATTACGGGGATGCTCTTTGCCGTTGAACTGCTATTGAAGAAAGCATCTGTGAAGACCATTTCGGTGGCTTTGATTATGTCGACGATTGCTGCTTTAATGGGAGCGATTGTTAAGGGCTTTGATCCATACTATGCCTTATCAAAGGCTGACCACTTCTCACTGATTTTATTGGTCGTTTCCTTGATTATCGGCCCAATTGCCGGAATCTTTGGGGCGTGGGCCAAGCAAGCCTTTGCTTGGGCACAGCAATACCAGGCAAAGGGAAAGTGGCTTTGGGTGACGATGCCATTGGTCGGAATCGTCACTGGGCTAACTGCCTGGGTCTTCCCTTACGTGATGGGGAATGGCCGTGCCACGGCCCAGTATGCTTTTTTGCAAACGAACCATCACTTGCTGTACTTTTTCATTGCCCTTGGTTTAGCTAAATTTGTCATGACCTTCTTGAGTCTCTACGCTGGTGGTACTGGTGGTACATTGACACCCTCGATTGCATTGGGAAGTGTCTTGGGCTTGGTTTTCTCCGTGCCCTTGGCACCACTTTTTCCAGGAATCTTACCATGGCAGTTTGCTTTGATTGGTGCCGTTGCCCTATTAGCAGCCTCTCAGCAAGCACCATTGATGGCAATGTTTATGGTCTTTGAAATCAGTCACCTGGACTATTCGGCTCTGATTATCTTCGCCCTTGCGGTGGCCCTGTCATCGTCAACAGCTAAGATTTATCTGAATTGGTGTGACCGCCGTGCTGCAGTAAAATCTAAATTAGGCTAATTTCACTAGAAATGCCAGAATGTTTTTAACATTCTGGCATTTTTTTATTACAGATAATACATAGGAAAGATGCGGGTTTTAAACGATTGTTCGGTTTTGGTCTGGAATTCCCTCTTTATATGAGAAAATTATTATTAAATAACGAACACAAGTCATGTTAGTTTTGTTATCATGTCTTTAAAGCGAACTCCATTTTTTTAAAGTGGCTCTATATCGATAAAAAACGAACAATACAGGAGGCGTACCGCATGACAGCGCGCGTAGCAGTGGTGATGGGTTCTAAAAGTGACTGGCCAACGATGAAGCTGGCTGTTGATTTGTTGCAAGACTTAGGGATTGCAGCAGAGAAGCACGTAATTTCAGCCCACCGAATGCCAGTTCAACTACAGGAGTTTGGGTCACAGGCCAGAGAGAATGGCTTAGAAATTATTATTGCCGGAGCGGGAGGGGCCGCTCATTTACCTGGCATGTTAGCTGCCAGTACAACAATCCCCGTCATCGGGGTCCCAGTTAAGTCCAGCAACTTAAATGGTCTTGATTCACTCTTGAGTATTGTTCAAATGCCCGGCGGGGTGCCGGTTGGCACAATGGCCATCGGGAATTCTGGTGCCAAGAACGCGGCCCTATATGCCGCTTCGATTTTGTCATTACAAGATGAAGAAGTTGCCACTAATTTGGCTGATTTCCGCGCTAAGCAAACTGCTAGCTCGATTGAAAGCGAAGGGGAGTTGCAATGACAGAGGCAAACCGTTACCTCGAACCAGGGAAGACCATCGGAATCATCGGTGGTGGTCAGTTGGGGCAAATGATGGCCCTTTCAGCAAAAGAAATGGGTTATCAGGTACTGGTCTTAGATCCAACCCCAGACTGTCCCACCGCTCAAGTTTGTGATGACCAAATCGTGGCTGAATACGACGATCAAATGGCCCTCCAAGAGTTGGCGGATCGGTCGGATGTTTTGACTTATGAATTTGAAAACGTCAGCCAAGCGGCCTTACAGGAATTGAAGGATGCCTATATCCCACAGGGCGTGCGACTCTTAGAAATCACCAGTAATCGTTTGGCGGAAAAAGCCTTTATCCGCGATGAAGCACAAGTACCGGTTGCTAAGTTTGCCCGGGTTGAGAGCCCAGCGGATTTAGAGCAGGCGATCACCAAGGTGGGCTTGCCAGGTATTTTAAAAACGGTTAGTGGTGGTTACGATGGCCACGGTCAATTTGACTTGAACACCGCTGCTGATGTTGAAGAGTTGAAGGGGAATTGGCCTGGTGGCGTGCTGATTTTAGAAGAAAAGATTGCCTTTACCAAGGAAGTCAGCGTCATGGTAACTCGAACGAAGCAGGGTCAATTGGTCACGTGGCCAATTTCTGAAAATGTCCACCAAAATCATATTTTGAAGACCTGCATGATTCCCGCAGCGATTGCCAAAGATCAAGATAGCCAAGTCCATGAAATTGCCAAGACGATTGCCGATCAGCTTGACTTGCGCGGGGTCTTAGGCATCGAACTCTTTGTTAACCAGGAGAGCAATCAGGTGTGGGTCAATGAGTTAGCGCCACGGCCACATAATTCTGGTCATTACACGATTGAAGCCTGCAATATTTCTCAGTTTGAAGGACATATTCGCAGCATTGTCGGCCTACCAATTCCAGCAATTAAGCTCCATGACCGTGCGATGATGGTCAATTTACTTGGCGATGAATTGTTAAAGGCACGCCAAGCCTTCCCTGACCATGCCGATTGGCATTTCCATGATTATGGCAAGGCGGCCGTCAAGCCCGGTCGGAAAATGGGCCACCTCACGGTGGTTGGTCAACCGGCTATTGCAGATTTAAGCACATATTTCCAAACAATTTAATCAGGAGAGTAAGGAAAAATGATAGAAAATACAGTTGAATTTGACGGACAGCAGCTTACCCGCGGTGACTTGCTGTATGAAGGAAAGGCTAAGCAGGTCTTTGCGACTAATGATCCGGCCATTATCTGGATGCATTACATGGACCAGGTCACTGCCTTGAACGGAAAAGTTAAGGAAGAATACAGTGGCAAGGGCGAGTTAAATTCAAACATCTCAAATCTCCTTTTTACTTACCTGTCTAACCAAGGCTTGCAACACCATTGGTTGGGGTCAATTTCTGCAACCGATGAGCTGGTGAAGAAGGTGGATATTATTCCTTTGGAAGTGGTTACTCGTAACTATACAGCGGGGCACTTTGTTTCTCGCTTCGGGGTCGAACTAATGCAAAAGTTGTCACCCCGTGTGCAGGAACTGTATTACAAGTCGGATGAGCTGGATGACCCCTTTATGAACGACTCACAGGCAGTATCCTTGCGCTTTGCCAGCGAAGCTGATTTAAAGACGGTCTATGGGTTGGCTGACAGGGTCAACGAACTCTTGGTGGCCTTGTTTAACAAGGTTGACATTACGTTACTTGACTACAAATTAGAATTTGGCCGTTTAGCTGATGGGCAAATCATCTTGGCTGATGAACTTTCACCGGATAACATGCGTTTGGTTGATCAAAAGACGGGCAAGTCACTTGATAAAGATGTTTTCCGCCAAAAGCAGGGGGACTTGCGTGTTGGCTACCAGGATGTATTGGCACGCCTCCAAGGCGCGTTGAAGTAAAAGGAGTACAGGAAAAATGTATTTGGCAAAAATTTACGTAACCTACAAGCCATCAATTTTGGACCCGCAGGGGGTTGTTATTAAATCAGCCTTGGAGCGCTTGGAATACCAAGGAATCGAAGATGTTAGTCAAGGAAAGTACTTCCAGGTGAAGTTAACCGGTGTCGATCAGGTTGCCGTTGCCAAGGAAGTTGAATCATTGGTTGAAGAATTATTAATTAACCATAATACCGAAACCTATACTTACGATTTGGAAGAAATTTAAAAAGGAGACCACCCATGAAAGCTGCTGTCATTACTTTTCCAGGTTCTAATTGTGATATGGATATGTATCACGCTTTGGAATCGTTTGATGTTGATGTTGATTTGTTAGACGATCAGGCCAGTGACCTTTCAGCATACGATGCCATCTTTATTCCAGGCGGCTTTTCTTACGGTGATTATCTCCGTTCAGGTGCTGTTGCTAAGTTTTCACCGGCAATGGACGCTGTGAAGGCCGCTGCCGCAAACGGTCAGTTGGTTGTTGGTATTTGCAATGGTTTCCAGATTTTGACGGAAGCTGGGCTGTTGCCTGGTCAACTCCTGGTTAATGAGCAGCCTGGTTTTATTTGCGATGAAGTCAACTTAGTGGTGGAAAATGCAGAGAGTAACTTTACCAACACGATGGGTAAGGGGGCAGTCTTGAAGGTTCCAATCGCTCACGGTGAAGGAAACTATGTTACTGATGAAGCCACTCTCAAAGAGTTGGAAGATAACCAGCAAGTCATTTTCCGCTACCAAGAAAACGTTAACGGTTCAATGAATAAAATTGCCGGTGTCACAAATAAGGCAGGCAACGTTTATGGCATGATGCCCCACCCTGAACGAGCTGTTGATGCTTTAACTGGTAATGACAGTGGCCGTGCTTTCTTCGAAAGCCTCTTACACGCAGTTGATCAAAAAGCCCACGCCTAAGCAAGACATCCGTTTTAAAGGAGAATTTGGATGAGTACCCAACAAACTAACCCAATGGCAAATGAGCCCAGCCCAGATATGATCGCTGAAAAGCGGATTTATGCCGATTGGGGCCTAACAGACCATGAATATGATTTGATTGTGGAACACCTTGGCCGCCGGCCAAATTATACCGAAGCTGGTATTTTTTCTGGAATGTGGTCAGAACACTGCTCTTACAAGAAGTCAAAGCCCGCGTTGCGCAAGTTCTGGTCGAAAAACGAACGTGTCTTACAAGGCCCTGGTGAAGGTGCCGGTATCTTAGATATTGGGGATGGCCAGGCCGTCGTTTTTAAAGCTGAGAGCCACAATCATCCTTCCTTTGTCGAACCTTATGAGGGGGCTGCAACCGGTGTTGGTGGTATTTTACGCGATATTTTCTCCATGGGTGCCCAACCAATCGCCGTTTTGGATTCTTTGCGCTTTGGTCAATTAGACAATGCCAAGACCCGTCAAATCGTTGATGGTGTCATTGCCGGGATTGCCGGATATGGGAATGCCATCGGGATTCCGAACTTGGGTGGTGAAATTGCCTTTGATGAATCGTATGCGGGAAACCCACTGGTCAACGTGATGTCAGTTGGTTTGGTTAACCAAAATGAAATGCAAGTTGGTCAGGCTAAGGGGTCAGGCAACACGATTATCTATGTTGGCGCGAAAACGGGTCGAGACGGCATCAATGGGGCAAGCTTTGCCTCAGCAGAATTTTCATCAACAGAAGAATCCGACCGTTCTGCTGTTCAGGTTGGAGATCCTTTCTTGGAAAAGTTGGTGATGGACGCCACGATTGATGCTATTAAGAAATATGGTAAGAGCATTATCGGAATCCAAGACATGGGCGCTGCTGGTTTACTGTCATCAAGTTCTGAAATGGCCTCAAAGGCCGGTACTGGAATCGAATTGAACCTTGATTTGGTTCCCCAACGAGAAGCTTCGTTGACACCGTACGAATTGATGTTGTCCGAGTCACAAGAACGGATGTTGCTGGTCGTCCAAAAGGGCGAGGAACAACCAGTAATCGACCTCTTTGAAAAGGCCGGTTTGGATGCCGTTGCAGTTGGTACGGTGACAGACGACGGCCGTTACCGTTTGAACTTCCACGGCGAAACAGTGGCTGATGTGGACATTGACTTTTTGACAAACGCACCTGAGCCAAAGTTGGCCCAGGAAGAACCTGCTCGTTTGAAGGAAGCTCGTGCTGACCAATACCAACCAAACGTGGCAGATGCCAACCAGGTCTTGCTTGATCTTTTGGCACAGCCAACGATTGCCTCCAAGGCCAGCCTCTTTCGTCACTTTGATTCCCAAGTCCGTGCCGATACTGTGGTCAAGCCGGGCGGGGATGCTGGGGTTGTGCGCATTCGCGGAACAAAGAAGGCTTTGGCGATGACGACCGATGTTAACAGTCGCTACGCCTACTTGAACCCCTTTGTGGGTGGTCAAATGGCTGTGACCGAAGCTGCCTCAAACCTGGTAGCGACAGGTGCTTTGCCAATCGGAATGACGGACTGCTTGAATTTTGGTTCGCCCGATAATCCAGCAGTTTATTATGAGTTACATCAGTCAGTTGAAGGCATCACGGAGATGGCCAAGCGCTTAAATACTCCCGTTATTTCTGGCAATGTCAGTCTTTATAACGAAACTGACAACCAGGCCATCTTACCAACAGCCATGGTCGGCATGGTTGGTTTGATTGCTGATAATCAACACATTACCCGTGCCGAATTCCAAAACGAAGGCGACCAGGTTTACCTGGTAGGAACTATTGGGGATTCCTTTAACGGTAGCGAAATTCAAAAGATGCAGACTGGTGAAATTGCTGGTCAGTTAGCTGATTTTGACGTAGACGCTGCCCAAGTAAATCAGGAATTTGTTTTGCAGGCAATCGAAGCCGGTTTGGTTACCAGTGCACACGACTTAAGCGAAGGTGGTTTGGCCGTGGCTTTGGCTGAAGCGACCTTCCCAAATGACTTTGGAGTGCAAGCTGATTTTCCAGGAACGACTGCACAACTGTTTGCGGAAGTGCCAGGCCGCTTTGTATTGTCAGTACCGAGCGAACAAGCAGTTGCTTTTGAACAAAAGATGACCGAAACGAAGGCAGTGGTTGCTAAGTTGGGTCAAGTAACGACGGATGCAGTCATCGCCATTCAAACACAGGATGGCCAAGTAATGGTTGACCAAAAGGCCGCCAAGGCAAGCTATCAAGACGCGATTCCGCAATTGATGGCTGAATAAGGAGCACACCAATGGATCAATATGTGAATGAAGTGACCGAACAAGCGGCTTACTCATCATTAAATGAAGAATGTGGCATCTTTGGTGTCTGGGGTCGTGATGATGCGGCCAATTTGACCTATTATGGTCTGCACGCTTTGCAGCACCGTGGTCAAGAAGGAGCCGGTATTGTTGCCAATAATCAGGGACACCTGTGGCAGGAACGCGGGATCGGCCTTGTTGCCGAAGTTTTTGCTGACCCCCGTCGTTTGGAAGCCCTCAAGGGCCAGGCAGCGATTGGCCACTTGCGTTATGCAACGGCCGGGGCCCATGGAATTGAAAATATCCAACCCTTGATGGCTAATTTTCATGACATGCAACTGGCTTTGGCCCACAATGGGAACTTAACTAATGCACAAACATTGCGCAACCAGTTGGAAGAAGATGGCTCTATTTTCCAGTCCTCATCGGATTCTGAAATTATTTTGCACCTGATTCGTCGCTCACAGGCCGAGACCTTTGATGAAAAAATCAAGGACGCCTTGAATCAATTGCGTGGTGGCTTTGCTTTCTTGTTGCTGACCCCACACGCTTTGTATGCCATGTTGGATCCACACGGTTTTCGACCATTTGTTATTGGACAAATGCCAGATAATGGTTCTTATGTGGTTACTTCCGAAACGGCTGCGCTCCATGTTGTTGGGGCAAAGTATGTGCGTGATGTCCAACCTGGTGAGTTGATTCGTATTGATCAGGATGGCATGAACATCACTCATTACACAGAAAAGACGACATTGAATGTCGATGTGATGGAATATGTTTACTTCGCCCGTCCTGATTCGGATATTCACGGCATTAATGTTCACCAAGCGCGGAAGCGAATGGGGGCTGCGCTCGCAAAGGAACAGCCGGTTCCTGGAGCTGATATCGTTGTTGGCGTACCAAACTCCAGTTTGTCTGCCGCCAGCGGTTATGCCGAAGGCGCTGGACTGCCAAACGAAATGGGTTTGGTCAAAAATCAGTATATTGCCCGGACATTTATCGAGGCCACCCAAGATAAGCGCGAACGCGCCGTGCGGATGAAGTTATCTGCCGTTGAAGCTGTGGTGAAGGACAAAAACGTTGTCCTCGTTGATGACTCCTTGGTTCGTGGTACAACTTGTCGTTATATTGTCCGGATGCTCAAAGAAGCTGGGGCGAAATCAGTCCATGTTCGGATTGCGAGTCCAATCTTTAAGTACCCAGCTTTTTATGGGATTGATGTCCAAACCCGGGCTGAATTGATGGGCAATAATCATAGCTTGGACGAAATGACTGAATTAATCGAAGCGGATTCATTGGAATTCTTGAGTAACGAGGCTTTGGTGGCATCAATCGGTTTGCAGATGCCAGATGGTGAAACTGGCTTAACGACGGCTTACTTTAGCGGCCATTATCCAAGCCCGATTTATGACTATAGCCCAGAAATGGCTGAAGCCAAAGCAAGTGGTGAGGTCACTTTTGCTGAAGAACCAACCAGCTTGTATGTTCCGCAAAATCCAGCAGAAGATCAGCGAGTAGAAGGAGCAAATTAAATGGCAAAAGAGCACAACGCTTATGAGGCAGCTGGGGTTGACATTGAGGCCGGTAACCAGGCCGTTGAGTTAATGGCCGAGGCCGTTGCGGATACTTACACACCAAATGTTGTCTCCGGACTAGGGGGATTTGGGTCTGTTTATGCCCTTGATGCGGGTATGCAGGAACCGGTCCTGATTTCCGGAACTGATGGTGTTGGCACTAAGCTCCTTTTAGCAATTGCCGCTAACCGGCATAATACGATTGGTCAAGACCTGGTTGGGATGGTTGTGAATGATATTTTAGCTCAGGGTGCCAAGCCAGCCTTTATGCTGGATTACCTGGCCGTCGATAAGATGCGACCAACAGTTGCTGCTGAAATCGTGACGGGGATTGCCAAGGCGGCTAAGGAAGCGCAAATTGCCCTGGTTGGGGGAGAAAGCGCAGAATTGCCCGGTTTGTACCAGCCTCATCACTATGATCTAGCTGCCTTTGCGGTTGGTGTGGCTGAAAAAAGCCGATTGCTAACAAATGAGACCGTTCAGGTAGGCGATGTTTTGATTGGATTGCCATCCTCTGGTGTTCATTCCAACGGTTATTCGCTGGTTCGTCAGGTCTTGGGTATCCATGATGATGCCAAAGCCTTTAATGATTTGCCAGATCACTTGCAGGAAGAAATTTTGGCGCCAACGAAGTTGTATACTAACGCCTTGTGGCCATTGGTTGAGCAGGAGTTGGTACACTCAGCCGCCCATATTACGGGTGGTGGCCTTGTTGAAAACTTACCACGAGCATTACCAAAGAATGTTCAAGCAAAAATCAGCTGGGGCACATGGCCGATTTTGCCCATCTTTAAGAAGTTGCAAGAGGCCGGTAACTTATCGCTCGATGATATGTTGTTGACCTTTAACAACGGCTTGGGCATGGTTTTGATGGTTCCGGCTGACAAAGCGGGTGTGATT
Source organism: Fructobacillus sp. ESL1096 (assembly GCF_058511985.1). Lineage (NCBI taxonomy): Bacteria > Bacillati > Bacillota > Bacilli > Lactobacillales > Lactobacillaceae > Fructobacillus > Fructobacillus sp. ESL1096. Next base: position 633,571 of record NZ_CP196400.1, on the reverse strand, counting down.
TTGGATCAATTGGCAGAACGCTCTGAACCAGCCTATCGGATCGGTGAAATCGTGCCAGCTGAACCAGATCGTGAACCGGTCTTCTTTGAGGGGGATGCGCCATGGCCAGAAAAATAAAGCAACGAAAGGCCCGGTTGGCGGTTTTTGCTTCTGGAACGGGAACAAACTTTTCCGCCCTGCAGGAAGCAATTGTTAATCAGGACCTACCGGCAGAAATCGTTTTAGTCGTGGTTGACCACCAGGATGCGCCGGTTATCCAGCGCGCAGCGAAGTGGGCTATTCCGGTTTTTAAGGTTCGGTACCCAAGTTATGAAAATAAGGCGGCTGCCGAACAAGCGATTGTCGCCCAATTACAGGAGCACCAAGTTGATGGTATTTTGCTGGCCGGGTATATGCGTATCTTAACAGAAACACTGCTTTGCGCCTTTCCGCAAAAAATTGTGAATCTGCACCCTGCGTTGTTGCCTAAGTTCCCAGGTCGCCATAGTATCCTCGATGCTTATGAGGCTGGTGTAGGGGAAACGGGTGTGACCGTGCACTTCATCGACAACGGCATTGATACTGGACCAGCAATTGCCCAGCAGGCTGTGCCACGCATGCCAGAAGATTCACTGGCAGATTTGACTGAACGAATTCACGCAGTTGAACATGAACTTTATCCAGCAGTATTAGCTGATTTACTAGAAAAAGGGGTATTTTTACAATGAAACGGGCCTTGTTAAGTGTTTCCGATAAGACGGGTTTGGTAGACTTTGCCAAGCAATTAGTAGCATTAGACTTTGAATTGGTTTCAACCGGCGGTACACACAAGGCTTTGGCCGATGCTGGTTTGGATGTGATTGGGATTGAAGAGGTTACGAACTTCCCAGAAATGTTAGATGGTCGTGTTAAGACTTTGCACCCCCGCGTGCACGGTGCCTTGTTGGCCCGGCGTGACTTGCCTGAACACATGGCGACTTTGAAAGAACATGGCATTACACCAATTGATCTGGTAGTTGTAAACTTGTACCCATTTAAGGAAACCATCTTGAAGCCCGACGTAACCGATGCGGATGCGATTGAAAACATTGATATTGGTGGCCCATCAATGTTGCGTTCGGCAGCCAAGAACTTTGCTGCTGTTTTGCCAGTTGTTGATCCAACTGATTACGAAGCAGTGATTGCCCACTTGAAGAGTGGCGAAGACGACCAAAAGTTCCGCCGCCAATTGGCAACGAAGGTCTTCCAACACACAGCCGCTTATGATGCCTTGATTGCTTCTTACTTGACTGACAAGGAATTCCCAGAACAATTGACGATTTCTGGTGAAAAGTTTGACGACATGCGCTACGGGGAAAATCCAGACCAAAACGCTGCCGTTTATACGAGCGCTTTGCCTGAAAAGTATTCAATCTTAAATGCTGATATTTTGCACGGGAAGCAATTGTCTTACAATAATATCCGCGATGCCGATGCGGCTTTGCGCATCATCGCTGAATATGAGGAAACGACAGTCGTCACAGTTAAGCACATGAACCCCGCCGGAATTGGTCAGGGTCAAACGGTTGAAGCAGCTTGGGACCAAGCCTTTGCTGCTGATGATGTTTCAATTTTTGGTGGTATTGTCGCCTTGAACCGCGAAGTTGACTTGGCAACTGCCGAAAAAATGCACGCGATTTTCTTGGAAATCATTATTGCCCCAAGCTTTACCAAGGAAGCCTATGAAGTTTTGGCTAAGAAGAAGAACTTACGTCTTTTGACTTTGCCTTTTACAACGGCTATTCCAAATCAGACTGAAGTCACTTCTGTCTTGGGTGGCTTTGTGGCCCAGGATCGTGATTTGTTGTCCGAAACGGTAGCTGATTTTAAGGTAGTATCAAAGGCGCAGCCAACTGCCGAACAGTTGCAGGCAATGGTCTTTGCCCAAAAGGCTGTTAAGCATACCAAGTCCAACGCCATTGTAGTGGCCCGCGATGGCCAAACATTGGGGGTTGGGGCTGGTCAACCGAACCGAATCGATTCAGTGAAGATGTCCATTGCAAAGGCTAAGACAAAGCCTGGCTTTGAGGATGCTGTTTTGGCATCCGACGCCTTCTTCCCCATGGACGATTCAGTGGCTTATGCCGCTGAAAACGGTATCAAGGCAGTGGTTGAACCTGGTGGATCAATCAAGGACCAAGACTCAATTGATAAGGCCAATGAATTGGGCTTGGTTTTGGTCTTCTCAGGTCGTCGTCACTTCAAGCATTAAGCAAGAGGAACAATCGTTATGGCAAAGGTATTAGTAATTGGTTCAGGTGCACGTGAACATGCGCTCGCCCAAACATTTTTGAGAAGTCCCCAGGTCGATGAAGTTTTCGTAGCGCCTGGTAATGATGGCATGCAGGAAGAAAACCTGACTCGGTTACCCATTGGAGCAAACGACTTAGACACCTTGGTGCAGGCTGCTCAAGAGCAACAGGTCGATTTGACCTTCGTTGGCAACGAAGATCCTTTGATTTTAGGGATTGTCGACCGTTTTGAGGCCGCCGGTTTGAAGATTTTTGGCCCCAATGCCGTTGCTGCACAATTGGAAGGGTCAAAGACCTTTGCCAAGGAAGTTTTAACCACTAACCAAATTCCAACGGCTAAGGCTGTTACGGTGACAAGCCAAGACGAAGCCAAGACAGCGATTGCAAATTTTGATTGGCCAATGGTTTTTAAGCTTGATGGGTTGGCCCTTGGTAAGGGTGTTACGATTATTGAAGACCAATCGAGTGCCGATGAATATCTGCAAAGCTTGTATCAGAAAGACCCGGTTGCTAAATTAGTGATTGAGGAATTCTTGAACGGTGTTGAATTTTCCATCTTTTCCTTAGTCGGCCAAGATGGCCGGGTTGTGCATACACCAATGGCCCAAGACCATAAGCGTCGCTATGACCATGACCGTGGACAAAATACTGGTGGAATGGGGGCCTATAGCCCACTTTCTTGGTTGCGTCCAGCAGATGCGAAACAGGCAGTTGATGAATTAGTAATGCCCATGTTAGCCGCCATGGCTGATCGGGGAACACCCTTTACCGGTGTCTTATATACCGGAGTGATGCTAACTGCAGCCGGGCCAAAGGTGATTGAGTTTAACGTTCGCTTTGGTGATCCAGAGGCCCAGGTTGTCTTGCCTCAGCTCCAATCTGATTTTTATCAATTGATTTTGGATTTGCTAGCAGGTAAAAAGCCCGAAGTACACTGGCAAAGCGATGATGTATACTTAGGGGTGGTATTGGCTGCGCCAGGCTATCCACAGGCACCCGAAAAGGGTGGTGTGGTACCAACGACGGTCGAGTTGTCACCATTGACGGTCAATTATGCTGGTGCTAAACTTGCTGAAAATGGCTTGGTTGCTAGCGGAGGTCGTGTGGCCACGGTTGTTGGTCATGGCGAGGACACGGTGCGTGCGCAAGCCTTAGTATATGATGTTTTGGATAAGACCCATGGTGACTTAGTTTACCGTCATGACATTGGTCATTGGGCGGTTGACTTAGCGAAAGAATGAGGATGTGCGAGTGAAAACAGATATCGAAATTGCACAAGAAGCGGTTGTTCAACCAATCGGCGAGATTGCTGAAAAAGTAGGCTTGAAGGCGCATGAAATTGAACCTTACGGCTATGATAAGGCTAAGATTAACCTAGATAAAAGCGTTGATCGTCAATCAGAATTGGGCAAGCTGATTTTGGTAACGTCGATTAATCCGACACCAGCTGGTGAAGGAAAGTCAACTGTAACGGTTGGCTTGGCGGATGCCTTAAGCCTGGCTGGACAAAAGACCATGATTGCCTTGCGGGAGCCTTCTTTAGGACCAGTAATGGGTCTCAAGGGTGGGGCAACCGGTGGCGGTTACTCACAAGTGATTCCAATGGCTGATATCAACTTGCATTTTACTGGTGATTTCCACGCCCTGACTAGTGCCCATAATACGTTAGCGGCAGCGATGGATAATAGTATTTACCAAGGTAACCCGTTAAAGATTGATCCACGTCGCATTTTGTGGAAGCGGGTTTTAGATATTAATGATCGCGCTTTGCGGCACACAACGATTGGTCTTGGTGGACCCACCTCGGGTGTGCCGCGTGAAGATGGCTTTGATATTACGGTTGCTTCCGAGTTGATGGCTATCTTGACACTATCAACTGATTTGCAAGACTTGAAACAGCGAATTGAAAAAATTGTCGTCGCCTATAATTATGATAAAAAACCGGTAACGGTTGCTGACTTAGGTGTGGCTGGTGCCCTGACAGTGCTCTTGAAAGACGCGATTAAACCAAACTTGGTCCAAACGTTGGCCCACACACCAGCTATTATTCATGGCGGTCCCTTTGCCAATATTGCCCAGGGAACAAACTCAGTTTTGGCAACGAAGACGGCATTGCAGCTGGCGGATTATGTTGTCACGGAAGCTGGATTCGGTGCGGACCTTGGTGGTGAAAAGTTTATGGACATCAAGGTGCCAAAGCTTGGTAAGGCACCCGATGCGGTTGTCGTTGTTGCGACCGTCCGTGCTTTGAAACATCACGGTGGTGCCGCATTAGCTGATTTGAACCAAGAAGACCTGCTGGCTTTAAAGGGCGGCTTGGAAAACCTTGGTCAAAACATTAAGGCCATGCAACGCTATGGTCGCCCAGTTTTGGTCGCCGTGAACCGGTTTACGGCTGATACCGACGCTGAAATTAAGCTGATCGAGGACTTTGTGGCAACGCTTGGTGCCCAGGTCTTCTTGGCCGATGTGTGGGCACAAGGCGGTGCTGGCGCCCAGGACCTCGCCCAAACGGTGATTGAAACCAGCGCCCAGGCGGATGCTGATTTTACCCCACTGTACCAGGAAGATGCGCCTGCATTAGAGAAGTTGCAGGCCATTGTTGAAAATATTTACGGCGGCGTAGCTGTCGAACTATCTGCTAAAGCGGAAAAGCAATTGACGGACTTTGCACAATACGGTTGGGATAAATTGCCAATCGTGATGGCGAAGACGCAATACTCGCTTTCTGATGATCCGAAGAAATTAGGTGCACCAAAGGACTTTACGGTTCATATCCGTGAGTTTGTACCTAAGCTTGGCGCAGGATTCTTAGTGGCCCTGACTGGGTCCATTTTGACTATGCCTGGTTTGCCAAAGCATCCGGCCGCCTTGGATATCGATATCGATGAAAACGGCCAGATTAGCGGTTTGTTCTAATGATATCAATGATGAAAGGTTTTGTTTTGGCTAGCCTTTTTCTTACTTAAGCTGGCGGTGGCCGCAAAATTAGGTGCACGATTAATAAAAAGGTTTCTGAATTTTCAGAAACCTTTTGTACTGATGTGGTGATACGACCAACGTGTTGGTCTTATTTTATAAGCGATTAATAAAAAAATAAAATTAGTGTTGACTCATCAAATTCTCATGTTATAATAAAATCATTATTAAACAAGACGAAGAAAGAAAGGCGGTTTCACTGATGAAGAATATTATGAATCAAAGTCAAATCGCCCAATCTCAATTCGCGTTGTTGCTCAGCTTGCTAATGTACTCCTAGTAAGTTGATTTTTGAGTTTGTCAGCTACTGGGAGGAAACTTCCAGTAGCTGCTTGGGCAAAGGGCCCCGGCAGTGTAAAAACTGCCGGGGCCTTTTTTATTTAGTAAAGGAGAGAAGCGATGGACATTAGTCGTCAAGCAAAGATTGAGGAAGACGTAGCTGATTTTGAAAAGGCCGAAGCAATGGTGGTCAATCAAAATGAAGGGAAACAGGACAAAGAGTCCGTGAAGGAGATGGTTTATAACGTTAGTGCGGCGGTTTCAAACGCCATCTTGGTTACTTTGGGGATGGGCTTGTTGTTGCAAACGATTGCCGGCTTCATTCACTGGGCACCAATGATTCAGTTGGGGGCGATTACGAAAATCATTTTGCCGGCTGCCTTTGGTGCTGCCATTGCTTCACAACTAAAGACGAATACGATGGTGATGTTTTCAGCGATGGCTGCCTCAACGGTTGGCGCAAACGCCGTTTTCTTTACTACTTCAAGCATGAAGCTGGCAACGGTGACAGGATTTTCGAGTGCACAGGCGGTTGGATCAACCGTTATCACGACCGGACAACCAATTTCAGCCGTTTTGGCTGGTTTGATTGCCGTCCTCTTTGGTAAGTGGTTGTCTGGTAAAACACCGTTAGATATGGTGATTGTGCCAGCCTTGACGACGATTGTCGGAACGGTATCTGGTTACTACTTAGCAATTGTGACTACACCAATTCTGGTTAAGATGGGTGAAATGATTACAGCAAGTATTGCAGTTAATCCTGTTATTGGGACGGCTTGTGTGGCCATGGTCTTCGGGGCATTGACAATGACGCCTGCTTCTGCAGCTGCTTTGGCGGTAGCGATTGGTGCCACCGGTGTTAGCTCACCTGAAGCAGCTGGTGCAATTTTGATTGGGACGACGGCTGTCTTTGTTTCTTATCCGGCGATGTCCTTCCATGAAAATAAGATTGGGGCAACAATTGCCCAAGGAATTGTTACTCCGAAAATCCAGTTTCCCAACATTATTAAGAACCCAATGTTGCTGATTCCGCCAATGGTAGGCGCAGCAATTGCGGCACCAATTGCAACAATTGGCTTCCATATTACCGTACCATTTGCAATGGCAGGAATTGGCTTCAACTCCTTTATCGTTCCTTTGGCTCTTTTCGGTCGAGGCATGACAGTTTTTGGTGCATACATGGTCTTCGGCGTGGTTGTGCCAGTGGTGGTTTCCTTCATTCTGTATCGAATCATGCATAAAATTGGTTGGATCAAGTCAGGCCAAACCCATCTGGAAATGGTTTAATGAAATTATCAAAATTAGTGTTGACTAATAAAATTCTAATGTTATAATTAATTTATCATATAAAGAAGAGCAGAAAAGAGGGTAAAGATTATGTACAAGTTCATGCAAACAAATCAGGCCCAATCACAAGTCATTATTATTATCAGCTTACTAAACAATTAAACTAGTAGGTTGGTTTTAAGTGCACCAGTTACTAGTTCTTAGTAACTGAGTGTTAAAGGTCCTAACGCTTAGCGTTAGGACCTTTTTTATTTGCGATTGGTTAAGAGAAAAAAGGGGAATGATGCATATGGATGCACGAGTAACAGAAGACAAAGTTCAAGAAGATGTTTTGGACTTTGAAAAATCAGAAACAGCTGTTGAAGCAACTCCAAAAGATCAAGAAACATTAAAAGAGAAAGTTTATAACGTTAGTGCGGCGATTTCAAATGCGATCCTGGTCACGCTGGGAATGGGATTTTTGATGCAGTCAATCGGTGGCTTGACTCATTGGCCAGTACTGGTGCAATTAGGTTTGATTGCTAAGGTTATGTTGCCGGCTGCCTTTGGCGTGGCAGTTGCCTCACAGTTAAAGACCAATACCATGGTGATGTTCTCAGCGATGGCTGCTGCAACGGTTGGTGCTAACGCGGCCTTTTTCACGACGACGACGATGAAATTATCAACGGTGACTGGCTTTGCGAGTGTGCAAGCCCCGGGTTCGATTGTTTTGACGACAGGACAACCAATTTCAGCGGTTATGGCTGCTGTGGTAGCCGTTCTCTTTGGAAAGTGGTTAACTGGTAAAACGCCGTTAGATATGATTATCGTGCCGGCATTAACGACGCTGGTTGGAACTGTTTCAGGTTACTACCTGGCTCGTGTGACGACGCCCCTCTTAGTTGGAATGGGTAAAGGTATTGCTGCTACTGTTAGTTGGAGTCCAGTTGTTGGAACAGCATTGGTTGCCATGTTGTTCGCTGTCTTCTTGATGTCACCAGCATCATCAGCAGCTTTAGCGGTGGCCATCGGGGCAACTGGTGTTAGTTCACCAATGGGTGCTGGTGCCATGCTAGTTGGAACGGCTGCTATGTTTGCGGCTTATCCTGCGATGTCTTTCCACGAAAACAAGCCAGGAACCTTTATCGCACAGGCTTTCGTGACGCCTAAGATTCAGTTCCCAAACCTGGTCCGCAATCCATGGCTCTTCTTACCACCAGTTGTATCAGCAGCTGTCTGTGCACCAATTGCTGCCGTTGCCTTTCATTTGACGGTGCCATTCTCTTTGGCGGGAATGGGCTTGACTTCATTAATTGTGCCACTTGATTTGGCAACGAAGAATCCCGGGATGTTGGGAACCTTCCTAGTCTTTGGGGTTGTTTTGCCTGCCTTGATGTCCTTCTTGCTGTACCGTGTTCTCTTAAAGATGGGCTGGGTCAAGAGCGGTCAAACGCACTTGGATGTTATCTAATTTCAAATTTCACCGTAAAGGTTGTAGAAACCCCAGAATTTAGACAAATTCTGGGGTTTTATACTGTCTAAATTAGTCATTGTCGATAAAGTCAATCAGTGATTATCCGTGAAAAAATCCATTAGTATTGCAGGGTTCCAATCCATGGTTCATGAATTCAAACAGTGATAGTTAGATTAGGATTGTGATTGTGTTAACCGTGACCAGTGGACACAGTCTGAATCAGTCACTGTCGTGAAAAGAAAAACATAACTAACAATGATGGAGCGGGCAAGTTTCAGTGGTACGTAAAAATAAGAACATTCTTTTGGCGTTTCATAGTGAAGGTTAGCGCTAGTAGAAAGTCACTTGAAAAGAAAAATTTAAAATGTTTTGTTTTTATCATTTTATTTTAAAAATAAACATTTTTTCAGGAAAAGAAAAACGCTTACAAAAAAGTGTAAGCGCTTTCAGAAAAAGATGCTATAATCAAATTACAAAAGATAAGGAGGAAATCTTTATGGAAAACTATCAACATGAATTACCTGTTCTAGAAAAGAAACAAATATTTAATCTTACCTTTGGATATTTTGGATTAAATATGGCCTTTTTTTTACAAACATCACAGATGAGTAGAATATTCCAAACCATCGGAACGGATCCTACTAAATTAGGCTGGTTCTTTATTTTACCGCCATTAGCAGGGATGATTGTTCAACCCATTGTCGGTAGAATGTCCGATAAGACTTGGAATCGATTTGGCAGACGGCTGCCATATTTGATATTCGGAGCAATTATTTCAGCTTTGGTTTTGATTCTTTTACCCAATGCTGGTTCGTTAGGATTTGGGTATGGATCTTCGACCGCTTTAATCTTTGGAGCTGTTAGCATCATGATGTTAGATGTTTCTGCTAATATGTGCCAACAACCATTTAAGATGTTAATTGGTGACATGGTTAATGAACGACAAGAGGATAAAGCATGGTCGTTACAAAATATTTATTCGAATGCGGGAGGAATGTTGGCCGCTATCCTACCAGCTGTAATTACGATTATTGGCTTCTCCAATATTGCGCCGAAGGGTGAGGTTCCAGCCAGTGTTAAGATTTCTTTTTATCTGGGGGCAATCATTATTATGGCAACGACGTTCTATACAATTATGAATGTCAAAGAATATAACCCGCAAGATTATCAGCAGTATCATGGATTGAAAAAAAATAAAAATGAAAAAACACCAAGCTTTATTTCACTCTTAAAAAACGCTCCATCAATTTTTTGGGAACTTTCTGCTGTGATGTTGTTTAGTTTTATTTCTGTTCAATTTGTTTGGACTTATAGTACTGGCGCATTAGCAGAAAATGTGTGGCATACGACAGATCCAGCTAGTGTTGGCTTCCAAGCGGCTGGCAATTGGAATGGTATTTTAACTTTTGTGCAGTCATTAACCGGTGTGCTTTGGGGAACTTTAGTTTTGGCTCAACTAAAACCGTCAAAGCGAAGGGGGGCACTCTTCTTTGCACTGATTTTAGGCGGAATTGGCTTGATGATGCTGTTTTTCATCTCGACTAAAATGTTAACAATCGTGCCATTTGCTTTATTTGGCATTATGTATATAACGATTGGAACGGAAGCTTTTGCAATGATTACAAGTGGTATTAAGGGCGAAAATGAAGGGGCCTATTTAGGTTTGTTTAATTGGCAAATCTGTATTCCTCAAATTATCGCCTCCGTTTCGAGCTTTGCAATTTTCCCTATGGTACACAAATCGATGAGTGCAATGATGTTGATTGCAGGAATTTCAGCTTTAGTAGCAGCAGTAATGATTAGATTTGTCAAAACGGTCAATGATTAATGAGGAGTAGTGTGATGAATGGTCAGCAGATGGTTTTAAAATTAAACGATATAAGTTCTAAAAAACATGGAAATCTTGCCGCTATATTTTCTTTGTCAAACGGGTATGTTGGCATACAAGCTAGTAATCCAATTAATGGATCAAATGATACTGGTACTTTAGTTAACGGTTTTTTTGAATATAGTCCAATCACATATGGTGAAGCCGCCGCGTTTTATCCAAAAAATAATCAAACGATTGTTCCGGTCTTAAATCTGAGAAAAATCATTTTGCTAGATGAAAATCATCATCGGTTTGATACTGCCACAATCAAAGATATTTCCCTCAATTTGGAGAACGGACAATTACACGAAGTTTATGAAGTCAGTAATCAAGCTCATAAAAAAATCGAAATGACAGTGGTTTCAGCCATTGATCAAAAGAATTTATCTTTTTATGGGATTAAATTTTCTTTTAAGCCGCTTTCGTACAAAGGAAAATTAATAGTTGATAAACGTTTTAAATTGGACGCAATCAGTGAAGCTGCTGATTTTGGGGCACAGGAGGATCCACGGAAAACACGCAGAGTTAATAGTGCAGCAAAGCAGATTATTGCTAGTGCTGATGATCGAGAAATGCTAAAAATCGCAACAAAAAAATCCAATCAATCAATCACAATTCAAGGGCGTTCAATATCCGAAAAATTGTTAACTGAACGTGATTTAACAACAAGTTTTGACCTCACTTATATCTATCAAGTTAGTAAAGGGGATGAAAATAAGGTTGTTCCAATAGAGCAACATAGTTTTGTAAAGATAAAAGAGAATAGCCATCAGTTCTGGGAAAAGGTTTGGCAACAAAGTGCAGTAATGATTTCAGGTAACGATGAGATCAACTTGGCTCTCCACTTTAATATTTTCCAATTAAATCAGGCTGCGGGGAGGGATGGGCACACTAATATTGCCGCTAAAGGCTTAACTGGTCCTGGCTATGAAGGACATACTTTTTGGGACACAGAAATGTATATGATGCCCTATTTTATTTATACGAATCCAGAAATTGCTAAAAGTCTGTTAATTTATCGATATCATACGTTAGCTTTTGCAAGGAAACGGGCGCGGGAATTAGGTGTTGATAGTGGTGCATTGTTTGCTTGGCGATCAATTAATGGCGAAGAAACATCGGCATATTATCCAGCAAGTACAGCAGCATACCATCTTAACGGGGATATAGCCTATGCAATTGGGAAATACTATGAGGCTACTGACGATGATGAATTCATGGAAAAATATGGTTTCGAAATTCTACTCGAAACAGCTCGGTTTTGGAGAGAATTCGGGTCATGGACAGAGAAAAATGGGCAAAAAAAGTTTGAATTCTTGACGGTTACCGGCCCAGATGAGTACACGGCAATGGTCGATAATAATTATTTTACTAATCGAATGGCTGAAAATAACCTTCAACTGGCCTACACGGTGGGGCACAAATTAGCGGTATCAAATCCGAAAATATTATTAAAATTAAATACCTCCGAAAATGAGCTACGTCAATTCCAACATCTTTCGACCAATATATATTTTTCAAGAAATACGCAATATGCTATTAATGCCCAGGATGATAGTTTCTTCAGTAAACCAATCTGGCCGTTTCAAACGACCCCAAATTCGCAATATCCGTTACTGCTGCACTATCATCCACTTCATATTTATCGCTATCAAGTTAATAAGCAAGCCGACACCATCCTTGCTGATTTCTTATTTCCGGAAACAATCACTGAATCCCAACTTGGCAGAGAATTTGATTATTATGAAAAAATTACGACACATGATTCTTCCTTGTCTCGCTCAATCTTTAGTGCAGTAGCTGCCAGAATGGGGAACGTGAAGAAGGCATATAGTTATTTTTCTGATACTGTTCGGATGGATTTAATTGACCTTCAAGGAAATACAGAAGACGGATTACATTTGGCTAATTTGGGTGGGAGCTGGCTCGATGTTGTTCAGGGATTTGCCGGTATGCAAGTAACCGCTCAAGGTATTCTGAAAATATTGCCACATCTACCAGAAGAATGGAATTCATTTGAATTTAGATTAATGTTTAAAAAACGGTTACTAAAGTTTGTAATCGATCAGCAGACAACAGAAATTACCTTGATAAATGGTGACCCATTGGAAGTTATTATTAATCAAAAAAAATACACCTTATCGAAAATAATCAAAATTAATAATTAAGGTAATCAAATGGGAAAGTACCGCTAGCAATGGAGGGAATAAAAAGTGAAGTTTGAGGATATCAAGGGAGTTATTTTTGATTTAGATGGTGTTATTTCGAATACATCGCGGCTGCATAATGTTGCATGGCAGCAGGTGGCCAAGCAAGTCGGAGCAAAATGGACGGAGAGTCTTTCGAATAACTTGAAAGGAGTTAGTCGACAGGATTCACTCGAATTAATTTTACAAGCGGTACCTGCTGACCACCAATATAATGAAAGGGAAAAGCAAGAATTAGCCAATGATAAAAATAAGCATTATTTAAGGTTAGTTGATAATATGACTAAAAATGATATTCTTCCCGGAATTGTCCCGTTTTTAGAAAGTTTAAAACACAACAATTATCAATTGGCTTTAGCATCGGCATCCAAAAATTCGTCAAGGGTATTAGAAAAAATAGGGCTGAGTCATTATTTTTCTGAGATTGTTGACCCGCAAAAATTATCTAAGGGAAAACCAGATCCGGAAATCTTTACAACGGCAGCAAAATTATTAAGCCTTAAACCAGATCAATGCATAGGTATTGAAGATGCTGCAATGGGAATACAAGCGATTAACGCAGCTAATATTTTTTCAATCGGTATTGGTGAGCAAGTTATTTTAAAAGATGCTGGCATCGTTTTTGAAAATACTAACTTGTTAACATTAAACAATATCCGAGAATATTTTGAACAAAGAGAACTGCGACAAACAATTTAAAAATAGATTTTCATGGCCAGATTATACAGTTATGATATTGACGTGAAGGTTGTCATTTTTCAGGTAATAATAGCTGTTAAGTTTATCCATTTTAGAGTAACGGTCGATCATGAATTAACTCGTTATTGTTTCAATATTTGGTCAGGTTCTTTTTAATAAGCCACTATGTTGGCTTATTTTTTTGCTTTTTTTAAATAAAAATGCAATTTAGTGAGGTTGCCTAACAGCAAGGAACGACTAAGTTATTCAGCAAAACAAGGGCGGGTGTTCAAGAGCGAATTACGATTTATTGTTGACAGTGTGTCATAAACGAGTAAACTAGAGAATGAATAATGACACGGTGTCATTTCAGGGAGGATAAAAGTGCCAAAACCAACATTTTTAAACTTAAATGCAGACAAAAAGGAAAAAATTAGTCAGGTTCTCTTAGAGGAATTTTCGACCTCTTCGCTCTTAGACGCCAATGTTAACAATATTGTCAAAGCGGCCGGAATTGCTCGCGGATCTTTTTATACTTACTTTGCTGACCTAGAAGATGCCTACCGCTACACGTTGGGCCAGGTGATGGCGACGATTCATGAGGGTTTTGTTGGGGATAACCCATTTCAAGCGACTCGATCTTTTATTGGCCGAGTGGAACAAAATCCGTATTACGCCTTTTTAAGTAATTATTATGTCGTTGATGAGGCTATTTTGGCGGCTCATCACCAAGAAACCAGCAGTAAAAACTGGGACCAAGCGACGGCTGATTTGCCACAATGGCTGGCCAACGTTGCCGTTCACCATTTGATTCGCGAATATTTTTTAGCACCAACCGACAAAGAGCAGATTTTGGCCTTATTAGATGCCTTGTCAGGCTGGAACAAGCAGGAGGTTTAAGATGTTTTTAGCATGGCATGAAATTAAAAAAGAAAAGTTACGTTACGGGTTGATCGTAGCAGTCATTGCGATGATTGCCTATTTAATTTTTATTCTAAGTGCCTTAGCACTTGGGTTGGCCAATGAAAATACGGCGGCGGTGAATAGTTGGCAGACCAAATCAGTGGTGTTGAGTAAAGATGCTAACGGCGACCTTAGTCAGTCCTTGTTGACGCAGGCAGATGCTGACCGGGTTTTGGGAAAGCGGGCTGATTTACTCGCCTTAACCCCAGGCATCTTAAAGAAGGGTGAGCTCCGCGACTCGGCGATGTTTATTGGCTTGAGTAAAAACAGTCAGGTGGCCCAGAGTATTTCGTTGACAAAGGGCCGCTTGTGGCAAACTAAGAATGAAGTTGTCATTTCTAGTAAGTTGGCCAATCAGGGGATCAAGTTAGGGCAGCAATTAACCCTAGGGCTGCAAAGTCAGCCCCTAACGGTTGTCGGTTTTGCCAAAAATGCGGAATATAATATGGCACCAGTTGTATATGGCGACCAGTCACAGTGGGCTGCCATTAAGGGGACAACTGCTCAATTTGTTGGTTCAGGCTTTGTTAGCCGGGGAAAACTGACCGTGCGTGACGGGAACTTACAGGTAGTTACGAAGGCGGCATTGTTTGAAAAAATGCCTGGTTATAGTGCGCAAAATAAGACTTTCGTGTTGATGATTGCCTTTTTGATCCTGATTTCAGTTGTGATTGTGGCCATCTTCCTCTATATTTTGACGGTGCAGAAGATGGAAAACTTTGCTGTCTTACGGGCACAGGGAATTCCGGTTAGCTATTTAGTGTTAAACACCTTGTCGCAAACCATTTTAATGATGGGTGTAGCGGTAGTTGTTAGCATGGCCTTGGCTCTCGGCACGAGTGCTATTATGCCAGCAGCGGTGCCAATGTTCTTTAACTTTAGTTTGATTGGTCTGACAGGCTTGGCTTTGGTTGTTATGGGGCTATTGGGTGCTGTGATTCCGATGCGGTTGATTGCTAAAATTGATCCAGTAACAGTGATTGGAGGGTAAGTACATGGAAAATTTAGTACTACAGCAAGTGAATAAGACCTTCGGTCACGGGTTAAATCAGGTTCAAGCGCTGCAGGGTGTCGATTTTATTGCCAACCGTGGTGAGCTCACGCTGATTTTGGGGCCATCTGGTTCCGGGAAAAGTACCCTGCTGACGATTTTAGGTGGCTTACAACGTCCAACTAAAGGGAAAGTTTTGATTAATGGTCAAGATATTAGCCGGTTAACTGGCAAAGAAGCTGACCGCTTTCGGTTAGATCATATTGGCTTTGTGCTTCAATCCTATAATTTAGTGCCGTATTTGACGGTCAAGGAACAATTCGCTTTAGTGGATAAGGTTAAAAAAACCGAAAACTTGTCACCAGCTGCTATGGATGGTTATTTAGAACGACTGGGAATTACGCAGTTATTAGATAAGTATCCGGGTGAGTTGTCCGGTGGGCAAACGCAGCGAGTGGCAATCGCGCGGGCATTGTATGCGGATCCTGATTTTATTTTGGCCGATGAACCAACGGCTGCTTTGGATAGCGAGCGGGTGGCAGAGGTTGGTCAACTTTTTCAGGAAATTGCTCGACGTGAAAATAAGGCCGTGGTCGTCGTTACGCATGATTTACGGTTAAAAGAAGATGCTGATCGAATTTACGAATTAGTCGATGGTCGTATAAAGGGATCAAATTAGAAAAGTTTCGTTAAAATCCGTGTCAATTAGAAGGTCGGTTCTTTGTTCTAATTTGATTAGGAAGTAAAAGAAAAATAGAAAAAGGCGAACCCGGTTGATGGTCTTCGCCTTTTTATTTCAATCACAAAAGTGATCGTGCCATTCCTCGTTTTAATTTAGTAAAACAAAAAAACTATGTTTTAAAGAGAAGTTTGCAAGTTATAACTTAGCTAACTAAGCAAATGCGCTAGCATAAAATGATCTTCAGAACGGTCAGTAAATTTTTTTGGAGTGATTAATTCTAATAAAGTTCTTTTAAATTAAAATAAGCAAATGTTTTTCCATGATCATTTCCCTTAAAATCAGCTTTTTTACCTAAAAAGAACGAATAAAACGAAAAAAATTTGCAAAAACTCTTGCAAGATTAGGTTTCAGTGCTATAATTATTAAAAACTAATAATAAAACGTTAATTAGGAAGTAGTAATCTCCGTTTTGTAGCTCAGTGAAGTGTTGGTTGGTGTGAAACACGTACAGGCGAAGATGAACGTCACCTATAGTTGTATGCGATGAAAACCATACTGGGCGCTCCCATTACAGAGCTGACGATTTGAAGTTTAGATCGAATAATGAGAGATACCCTTTTTGGGTATAAGTAAGGTGGTACCGCGTGCAGAACGTCCTTTAGTCGAAAGACTAAAGGACGTTTTTTTATTGGTTAGGAAAAAAGGGAAGAGGACGAGAAGATGAAGAACATAACGAAGTGGTTGCAACAAGCATTCATCACAATCACTATTTTGGTTGTCGCCGGATTAGGCATGACCCAAGTGGCCCACGCTGATGATGGTTTGCAAAAGATTAAAAAAGCGGGAGTGATGAAGGTAGCAATTTCGCCGGATTACCCACCATACGAATTCCAGGTGAACAAAAACGGCACTTCAACTGATGTTGGAATGGACGTTGACATTGTCAAGCAGATTGCCAAGGACCTGGGCGTGAAATTAGAAATCAAAAACATGGACTTTAGTTCTGTCTTGGTTGCCGTCCAAACCGGCAAGGTTGACATGGCCATTGGGGGAATCAACCCAACCGACGAACGTCGTCAAAGCGTCGACTTTTCAAAGATTTATTACAACGGTGGCCAAAGCTTTTTGATTAGTAAGACAAACGCTGCGAAATATAAGACGGCTAGTGATTTACAGGGAACTAAGATTGGCGCCCAAACTGGAACCTTGCAATACGATTTGGCGCAACAAAAAATTTCGGGAGCCACGGTTGTGGGGATGGACAAGACACCAAACCTGATTTTTGCCTTGAAGACCAACAAGGTAGCAGCTGTTGGGGTTGAGAAGCCAGTGGCCCAAGCTTACGTTGCTAATGACAAAGATTTGAAGATGATTGATTCCGGTTACCAGTTGGACATCAACCAAACCGGTGCAGCGATTGCCTTTGCTAAGGGAAACCCTGAATTGGTAGCAGCAGTCAACAAGTCGATCGATAAGATTGAGGACCATGGCTGGATTAATACTTACTTGAAGAATGCCGGTAAGAACATGTCCGAAAATACGGTGGACACGTCAATGCTGCGCTACTGGCACTATTTCTATAGTGGCTTCTTAAACACCACCTTAATTGCTTTTGTTTCAGTTGCCTTTGGAATTATCTTAGGAATTATCTTGGCCTTGATGAAAATGTCAAAGTTTAAGGTCTTGAGCTGGCCAGCTATTTCTTACATCGAAATTGTCCGGGGAACACCAATGATGGTTCAAATCCTCTTGGTTTACTTTGGTCTTGGTGCTTTGATTAATATTCCAGCCCTAACGGCTGGTATCATCGCCGTTTCCTTGAACTCCGGTGCTTATGTTGCTGAAATTATCCGTGGTGGAATTACTTCATTGGATAAGGGACAAAAGGAAGCAGCCAAGAGTCTTGGCTTGAACCAAAAAGACACGATGCGCTTTGTGATTTTGCCACAAGCCTTTAAGAACATTTGGCCAGCATTGGGTAATGAATTTATCTCAGTCATCAAGGAAAGTTCTATTGTTTCGATCATTGGTGTGACTGATTTGGTTTATGAATTGAACATCGTCCGCGCTGACACTTACCGTGGTATTGCGCCAATCGTGGTTGTCATGGTGATTTACTTCTTGATGACCTTTATCTTGACGCGGGGCTTGAACTACTTAGAAGGGAAGATGAACCATGACTAATCCATTAATTTCTGTAAAACATCTCAAAAAAGACTTCGGTGGCAATGAAGTTCTCAAAGATATTAACGGCGACATTGATGCCGGTCAGGTGGTCTGCATTATCGGCCCTTCTGGTTCTGGTAAAAGTACCTTGCTTCGTTGCATCAACCAGTTGGAACGTCCAACTAGCGGTGTTGTTGATTTCAACGGTGTTGACTTAGCTCAACAATCTGATCAGGAATTGGCCAAGCTTGGTGAACAAATCGGCATGGTCTTCCAAAACTTTAATCTCTTCCCCAATATGTCGGTCTTGGCTAATTTGAAATTAGCGCCAATGCGAGTCAAGGGCATGCCCGACGAAGAAGCGACTGCCGTAGCGATGAAATACTTGACGAGTGTTGGTTTGGCTGACAAGGCTGATGCCTTCCCAAACAGTCTGTCTGGTGGGCAAAAACAACGGGTGGCCATTGCCCGTGCTCTAGCAATGCAGCCTCAGGTTTTGTTCTTCGACGAACCGACTTCTGCCTTGGACCCTGAAAATGTCGGTGAAGTCCTCAAGGTCATGAAGTCATTGGCGGATGGCAAGATGACCATGGTGGTCGTCACCCACGAAATGAACTTCGCCAAGCAGGTCGCTGATGAAATCTGGTTTATGGCTGATGGTGTGATTCAAGAAAAGAATACACCGAACGAGTTGTTTGACCACCCACAAAATCCAAAGACCCAGGACTTTATTAGTAAAGTTTTGGCTGATTAAAAAGAGGAACTAAACTGTGGCAGTCGGTGCGAATAACTAAGTGGCTGATTCGAAGACCAGTAGTTATTCCAAATAAACAAGTGAAATTGATGGAAAAATAGAGGAGAAACAAAATGACAAAGAAAATTGTATTGGCATATTCAGGTGGACTCGATACTTCTGTGGCAATTCCATGGTTGATTGATAAGGGCTATGAAGTCATCGCCGTTGTCTTGGACGTTGGTCAAGGCGGCAAGGACTTGGATGAAATTCAAAAGAAGGGCCTCCAAGTGGGCGCAGCTCAGTCAATCGTTGTTGATGGTAAGGAAGAATTTGCCAACGAATACGTTGCCCCAGTAATCAAGGCCAATGCCTTGTATGAAGGTGCCTATCCTTTGGTTTCAGCACTTTCACGGCCATTGATTATTAAGAAATTAGTTGAAATTGCCCATGAAAACGGGGCCGATGCAATTGCTCACGGCTCAACTGGTAAGGGCAACGACCAGGTTCGTTTCGAAGCAGCGATTCATGCCTTGGATCCTGATTTGGCCATCGAAGCCCCAATCCGTGACTTTCACTGGTCACGTGAAGAAGAGATCGATTACGCCAAGGACCACAATGTTCCGGTGCCAATTGGTAAGCAATCACCATACTCGATTGATGCCAATCTGTGGGGCCGGGCCAACGAAGCCGGTATCCTCGAAGATCCTTGGAACATTGCCCCCGATGATGCTTGGGGCATGACGGTTGCACCAGAAGAGGCACCAGAAGAAGCGACATTTTTGGACTTGACCTTTGAAGAAGGGTTGCCGGTCGCCCTTGATGGGGAAAAGTTGACCTTGGCGCAGTTAATTGTGAAGTTGAATCAAATTGCTGGTGCCAATGGCATTGGGCGGATTGACAAAATTGAAAACCGTTTGGTTGGCATTAAGTCTCGTGAGGTTTATGAAGCACCAGCCGCAGCCGTGATTATGGCTGCCCACAAGGATTTGGAAGACCTGACCCTGGAGCGTGACGTTGCGCACTACAAACCTTTATTGGAACAGAAGGTGACGGATTTGATTTACAACGCACTGTGGATTACGCCACTCTTTGATGCCTTGCAGGCCTTCATGGATCAGACACAACAGGTTGTCAACGGCACGGTGAAGATGAAGCTCTACAAGGGCCAAGCCGTTGCCGTTGCGCGGAAGTCTGAGAAAAACTCACTGTATAACAAGAACTTAGCCACTTATACGGCAGCCGATAGCTTTGACCAAGTTGCTGCTGGAGGCTTCATTAAGTTGTGGTCATTGCCAAGTATGGTCTTTGAGCAAGTCAACCACATCCATTCAGAACAAAAGAAATAGGAGGGAATCAAATGTCCGATAAATTATGGGGTGGCCGGTTTACCGGCAAAGCAGCAGAATGGGTCGATGAATTTGGCGCCTCAATCGGCTTTGATTATCGGTTGGCAGCCGAAGACCTGGAGGGTTCATTAGCTCACGTGAAAATGTTAGGGCAGCAAGACATTATTTCAGCTGAGGAAGCTGAACAAATTAGTGCTGGTCTCCACGCTATTCAGGCTGATTTGGCCGCTGACAAGGTGGAATTTTCCGTTGCCAATGAGGACATTCATCTGAATATCGAGTCCTTGTTGACGAAAAAAATTGGTCCGGTTGCGGGAAAGCTGCATACTGGCCGGTCACGGAATGATCAGGTGGCTACTGATTTTCATCTGTGGGTTAAGCACCGCTTGCCAGCAGTCAAGGAAGCCATCACTGAGTTGCAGCAGACCCTTCTTGATTTAGCCAAGAAACATGCGGGTGTGATTATGCCCGGCTATACGCACATGCAACACGCCCAGCCAATTAGCTATGGCCACTACCTGTTGGCCTATTTTGAGATGTTTCAACGTGACTTTGAGCGGTTTGAATTTAATGAAAAGCATACGGATATGCTTCCGCTTGGAGCTGCGGCCCTAGCTGGTACGACCTTCCCCATTGACCGCCAACTAGTGGCAGACGAATTGGGCTTTGACTCTATCTACCACAATAGTTTAGATGCGGTTTCGGACCGGGATTTTGCCCTCGAGTTTCTCTCGAACGCCTCCATTTTGATGGTCCATTTGTCACGGATGGCGGAAGAACTGATTTTGTGGGGAACCTATGAGTTCAATTACATCGAACTTTCGGATAACTTCTCAACCGGATCATCGATTATGCCTCAAAAGAAGAATGCGGACTTTGCCGAACTTGTTCGGGGAAAGACCGGGCACGTCTTTGGTAGCCTAATGGGATTGTTAACGGTGATGAAGGGGCTGCCTTTGGCCTACAATAAGGATATGCAGGAAGATAAGGCAGCCACCTTCGAGGTCATGGATACGATCTTGGCCTCCGTAAAGGTCTTTACGGGAATGTTATCAACGATGACAGTTCATGCTGATCGGATGGAAGCCGCTACGAAGGATGATTTCTCGAATGCGACTGAATTGGCCGATTATTTGGCTACGAAGGGGGTGCCATTCCGTCAAGCCCACGCTGTTGTTGGTGAGTTGGTTTTGAAGGGCATTCAGACAGGGCAAACACTCAATGAGATGTCTTTGGCTGATCTCCAAACCGCTGATAGCCATATTGAAGAAGATGTCTATGAAGAGCTGACTTCCAAGGCGGCCGTTAACCGCCGAACTTCTCTTGGTGGTACGGCCGTTGCAAACGTTCTCCAGGAAATCAGTCGGGGACAGGAACGATTGGCAGCACGGTAGGTGGTACAAATGATTTTTGAATAACCACTAACTTAGGGTTACTGCGCTAATTCAAACCAATAAAAAAACACCGAACAGGTTCGTTCGGTGCTCATGAGAGTGAAGGTAATCTGCCTTCACTTTTTTGTTTGCTGATTTTTACTTCGCAACAATTTCTTGAACTTGCTTCAATTCACTGAGTTTCCAGTCGACGTAAGAAGTTTTCTCAGGTGAAGTTTCTGTCACCTTGACGATTGGAATGTTGTTGTCCTTGGCCAACTTGACGATTTTATCAACTGTACCACCTGTGGTTTGCGTGTTGTAAACCAAAAAGGCGAGTTCGTGGTTCTTAATCTTGTTTTGAATGTCAGTCAAGACAGCTGGAGAAGGATCATTTCCTTCTTCAATGGCTTCGGCGAAATCAGTTCCGACCACGTTCGCACCTAAGGCGTCCAACATGTATTCATAGACTGGTTCAGTTTCCATGACTTCCTTACCGGCGACTGCAGATTTCAATTCGGCGATCTTGTCGGTCACTGGCTTCAGCTTTGTAGCGTAGGCCTGTGCATTGGCTTGATAATCAGCCTTGTGCTTAGGGTCCTTCTTGCTGAGCGTGTCAGCCAATCCCTGCGCGGCCTTAATCATGTTGGCTGGGTCGTTCCACAAGTGGGGGTTTGAGCCAGACTTCTTGTTTAAAATATCGTTACCAACATAGAGCACTTGGGTTGACTTCGACGTCTTGGCTAATTTCTGCAACCAAGCATCGTAGCCCAAGCCGTTTCCAAAGGCAATATCAGCCTTGGCAACCTTTTTCGCAATGGCGTTAGTTGGTTCATAATCTTCTGGTGAAACGGACTGTTTGGTAATAATGGCTGAAACATCAGCATGGTTGCCGGCAACCGTCTTGGCCAATTCGGCATAGACATTGGTTGAGGCGACAATGGTTAATTTGTCAGACTTTTTGTCATCTTTTTGACTGTTGCTTTGCCAAGCAACTAAGCTACCAGCGACAGCCAAAATCAGTACTAAGATTGTGACCACGATGGTTGTTTTCTTCTTTTGCATCATCATTCCTCCAATGGGGGTGTTCTGTGATCCGGCCAGCCAATTTTGGTGGCGGCCAAGAGCTCATCAAAAATCAGCTGTTGTTCGTCCGTTAAGACGATGTCTTTTCGGTAAGCAAAGCCGACCTTAAATATGGGCTGGTCGTCATCTGTGATTGGCAATGTGGTCACACCCGGGAAAGTCAACGCTGGGTGGTGAACCATAAAGCCAATCCCACGATTTTGTCGAATCAGGCTTAGAATTCCGTAGGGTTCCGAGGAATTAAACAAAACGTTGGCATGAAAATGGGCGGCTCGGGCCAACTGGTCGAAAGCCTGGGTATGAACGAAGTTATCTTTCAGTAAGATGAATCTTTCGTCTTTGATTTCTTCAAATGACACGGACCCTTTTTGCACCAAGGGGTAGTCGTCGGCAGCCAGAATAGCAAACGGCTGCTCGTCAAAGGGGATTAAATTAAATTCGCTTTGATCGATGTCATCGAGATAGCCGACAAAGGAAGCGTCGAGCTCACCATTTTTTAACTGGTCGATGGCTTCTTGGGCCCCAACCTCGACTGTTTTCAAATGGGCGAGGGAATCGTCAGATAAGACCGTTGCAATGGCTGGAAAGTAAGCAACTTGAATAATGGGTGGCAAACCAATCAAAAGTGAGTCCTCACTGTCGCGTTTGATTTCCGTTTGGGCAACTTGGTATTGTTCCACAATTAAGGTAGCATGTTGTCGCAAAAGTTCGCCGGCATGGGTGAGTGTCACGTTTTTATGCGCAGCCTGTCGCAAAATGAGCTTGGCGCCAAGCTCTTTTTCCAACCGTTGCATCGCAAGCGAGACGGTTGGTTGAGAAATTCCAAATTTCTCAGAAACCTGAGAAAAGTTTCGGTAAGTTGCGAGGGCTAAATAGTATTGTAAATCGGTTATGCGCAAGGTTTTCTCCAAATTCAGTTCTTAACATTCAAGCCTACTCCTATTATAGCAAAATCTGTCAACCCCCCTTCATGAACTATAGGGAAAAGTGTGGGTATGCCACCTGTTTGACTATAATTTTCTTCGGGTTATAGAATAACAGCGTTAAGTGATTCGAACTTCGATTCGAGTTAGAAAACAAAGAAAAAAGGAGCCTATCTCATGACACCAATTGAGATTTTAAATAATCCCTTCCTCAACAAGGGAACAGGGTTCACGATGGAAGAACGTAAGGAACTCGGCGTTGCCGGTCTTTTGCCTCCCCGCGTGCAAACTTTGGAAGAACAATCAGCACAAGCATACGCACAATACCAATCAAAGCCTTCTGATTTGGAAAAGCGTTTGTTCTTGATGGAAATCTTCAATACCAACCACACATTGTTCTACTACTTGTTCGGACAACACGTGGTTGAGTTTATGCCAATCGTTTATGATCCAGTTATCGCTGATACGATTGAAAATTACTCAGAATTGTTTGTTAACCCACAAAATGCAGTTTACTTGTCAATTGACGAACCAGACGTGATGGAATCAGCCTTGAAGGCCGGTGCCAATGGTCGTGACATTAAGTTGATTGTTGTGACTGATGCTGAAGGAATCTTGGGTATCGGTGATTGGGGTACGAACGGTGTTGATATCGCCGTTGGTAAGTTGATGGTTTATACGGCTGCTGCCGGTGTTAACCCTGAAAACGTTTTGCCAGTTGTCTTGGATAACGGAACAAACAACCAATCATTGTTGGACAACGACATGTACTTGGGTAACCGTCACGAACGTGTCCGTGGCGAAAAGTATACAAAATTTGTTGACAGCTTCGTTGAAGCTGCTGAAAACTTGTTCCCTAATTTGTACCTGCACTGGGAAGACTTTGGCCGTTCAAACGCCGCTGTTATCTTGGACAAGTATAAGGACAAGATTACAACGTTTAATGATGACATCCAGGGAACTGGAATCATCACTTTGGCAGCCGCTTTGGGTGCCATGACCATCACAGGTGAAAAGTTGTCTGACCAGACTTACTTGACATTTGGTGCAGGTTCAGCCGGTGCAGGTATCGCCAACCGGATGTTTGAAGAAATGTTGCAAGAAGGTTTGTCTGAAGAAGAAGCTCGCAAACACATCTACATGGTGGACAAGCAAGGCTTGCTCTTTGACGACATGGATGATTTGACTCCTGAACAAAAGCCATTCGCCCGCTCACGTTCAGAATTTGCAAACGCTGCTGATTTGACAAACTTGGCAGCTGTTGTCAAGGAAATTCACCCAACGATTATGGTTGGAACTTCAACGCAACCAGGTGCCTTTACAAAGGAAATCGTGCAAGAAATGGCTGCTCACACTGAGCGCCCAGTCATCTTCCCATTGTCAAACCCAACGAAGTTGGCCGAAGCAAAGGCAGAAGACTTGCTTGAATGGACTGATGGTAAGGCCTTGATTGCTACTGGAATCCCAGTTGACCCAATTGAATACAAGGGTGTTAGCTATGAAATCGGTCAAGCCAACAACGCCTTGGTTTACCCAGGACTTGGTCTTGGAACAATTGCTTCAACGGCAAAGGTCTTGAATGATGAAATGATTTCAGCCGCTGCTCACTCATTGGGTGGGATCGTTGATGCAACCAAGCCAGGGGCAGCCGTTTTGCCACCAGTTTCAAAGTTGACTGTCTTCTCAGAGACAGTTGCAATCGCCACTGCTCAGTCAGCCGTTGACCAAAAGATCACGAAGGAAGAGATCGCCGACGTGAAGAAGGCCATCGAAGACTTGAAGTGGGAACCTAAGTATTAAGATTTAACTTACAAAAAACAAAGCAAAGCAACAACACATGGAAAAGGGCGAAAAGTCCTTTTTTATGTGCAATTTTTTAAAATTAGTGAAGTTCATGGCAGGTCAGTACTCATAAGTACTGATTGATAAGTGGATGGGGCTACTATGAGCGCCACCCGTAGAAGGGAGTTCTTTATGGCATTTTTAAATTCGGTTGAAAGTGTTGTGACAATCATCTTGATGATTGCCCTGGGTTTTGTTTTGCGCCAGCGGGGCTGGTTTGCTGATAGTTTTTCCGGGAATATTTCTCGTTTGATTACTAATATTGCCTTACCGGCATCGATTTTTGTCTCAGTATTAAAGTTTTTGACACGTGATAAATTAGTGTCCTTGTCTGGAGGATTGGTTTATGCCTTCCTCTCATTTGCCATCAGCTATCTAGTTGCCTACATTTTGGCTTATGTCTTCAAGGTCCGTCCTGGCCGCAAAGGGACCTTTATTAATGTTGTCGTCAATGCCAATACGATCTTTATTGGTTTACCTTTAAATGTGGCGCTTTTTGGTAATCAGGCGCTGTCTTATTTCCTGGTTTATTATGTGATGAACACGATTTCAACCTGGGCCATTGGTGCTTTGATTATCGCCAATGATCGCCCAGATAAGGGACAAAAGGCCTTCAATTGGAAGAAGCTTTTACCTGCTCCCTTGGTTGGGTTCCTGGTGGCCTTGGTCTTCTTACTTTTGGCCATTCCGGTTCCTGATTTTGCAACGTCAACATTGACTTACGTTGGTAACTTGGTCACGCCATTGTCCTTGATTTATATCGGGATTGTTCTTGCGGATGCTGGTTTAACCAGTATTCACTTTGACAAGGACACGGTTGTTGCCTTAGTTGGGCGCTTTATCTTTGCACCAACCGTTATGTTGACCCTTTTGGTTTTCGCCGGCGGCTTTTTGGGTCACTTACCACACCTTGAAGCTCAAACCTTGGCAGTGCAAGCTGCCACGCCGGCTTTGGCAGTTCTGCCAATCTTGGCCAATGAGGCCAATGGTGACGTGAAGTACGCCACGAACGTCGTCACCACATCAACCGTTCTCTTTGTGGTGATTGTGCCCGTCGTAAATACCATTGCGACACTGCTTTTTAAATAAGAAATCTTTCGGTAAGAAAACCCGCCCTTCTCGTCTTGAGAGGGCGGGTTTTTGACTGATTTAGTTACAATTGAAGAAAAAATAGGCCTGTAAAAAGGTGAAAAAAGTACCGCTCTACTTGAATAATGAAGGATAACATATCACCGTCAGCGGGCGGTGCTCTTATGGACGGCTTTTAGATCAAAAAGTTTGTAATCTTTTTGAGCAATATCCCTTGAATGTCAAAAAAGCCCCTTTCTGATCGAGGAGGGGGCTTTTTCTCAAACTAATCCACGATTCGCCATTGCTTATCGAGGACAAACCGGGCCACGAAGAGGCCAAAGGGCAAAAAGAGCATGATTAAGAGGGCCTTAGTCAGCCATTCAGCGCCGGTTCCAACGTGGTTGAGCCCGAGGTTGTAAACGCCACGGTAGATGTAGAGTCCAGGGACCATGATTACGATTGATGGTACGGTCAAAGTGATTCGGGGGTACCGTAATTTTTGGTTGACCAGGGAAGCCAGGAGCCCGGCAAGCAAGGCGCCAATGAAGGCCGCTGCCGCTGGCGGACAGTGAACGAGATCGACTAATTCAAGTCGGACCGTGTTGGCGACGGCTCCGATCAAGCCAGCCGTGATGGCCATCTTCTGCTTTGAATTAAACATCATCGAGAAACCATAAACACCGGCAAATGAGGCCAATAAGCGCAGGATAATTAATGGACCAAGGGATAGCCCCTGTGGCAAGAAATTTTGCGGTTTGAGGCCCAGACCAAGGGCCAAGAGCCAACCAATAAAGGTTGCCGTGATAATGGTTGTCAGGGCAAAAGTTAAACGTTCCAACCCTGACCGCATATCGTTCTTGGTGATATCGAGAATGCTCGTGATATAGGGGAAGCCGGGGATGACAAAGAGCATGGCGCCAACATAGCCAGCTTCATGGACTGAGGTATTGGCCCAAAAGAGACCCAAAACTTGTAATGATAGAAAATAAGACAAGCAGGCAATGGCAACGCCTAATGTTGTGGTGGCGACGGCGGTCCAATGGCGTTTTCCCAGGAGCTTACGGGTAAACTGTCCCAATCCGGCTCCAACAAAGCAGCAAATCATCTCAATCAGGCCGCCACCGAGCAGGAAGATAAAGCCGGCACAGGCTAGGCCGGCTGCTAGGCCGGATTGGTAGGGCTGGTAGTTTCCGGGTTCTTTTTTGATGTCGTCAAGTCGCCGGTGGATCAGGGCCGGCTTTTGGTCGGCATAGTCACTGGCAAAGCGTTGGACGAAGTCTTGAAGCTCGGTCAGTTTGTCGGTATTGACGCCTGAACTGGCGAGCGAGAGGCTTTCGGTAAAGGACTCAACTCCGTCAAAGCAGGCTAATGTTAGGGAGGTAAAGCCGATATCAGCGGAACAGGTCAGTCTGAGCGCTCTAGCGACCGTGTTCATGGCATCGCGCACACGCCAGGCACCAGTTCCAAAGGCAAGGAGCATGAGACCAACCCGGCCAACAATTGAAGCTCTTACCCGGAGGGATGCCTGACGGGCGGGCGCTTGATCATTTTCAATCACTTTTTCCCAGCGAATTGCCATGTGGTGGTGGAGGCGTTCAGGATGAATGGTATCTTCGATGGCAGCTTTTGTGGTGGGGGTCGTCATGGTTCTTTATCCTTCTCATGAGCTTTTAAAAAAGAGTCAATATAAATTATATGATAGGCCTTTTAAATCAGCATTTCAAGACGGTCTTCAGCGGTCTGTCAAGCTGCTTTTACCAACAAAAAGCGACAAAAAAGTCCGGCGAATTTGCCGGACTTTTTTGTTTGTAATTATGAATTACTTAATTGATCTTTGTAAATTGCTTGACCCGTATTACCGACCAATAAGACATCACAAATATCGATAAAGAGACCGTGTTCAACAACACCGGTCAAACTCTTAAGGTCTTGGGCCAACTGGGGCAAATCCTCTTGACCAGTGATATCAACGTCGATGATGTAATTACCGGAATCGGTTGTCAGGTAATTGCCGTCCTCTTGTTGACGGTAAACAGGCTTTAAATCACGGGTTTTAAGATAATTAAACACATGGTGGACACCAAACTTCACCACTTCCACAGGAAGACGGTAAGAGCCTAAGCGTTGATGCTGCTTGGAAGAGTCCACAACCCAGATATTCTTGGTTGAATTCGTGGCCACAATCTTTTCAAAAAGAAGGGCGGCACCACCACCCTTAATGCCGTTTAGGTTTCCATCGACTTCATCAGCCCCGTCGACGGTCACGTCGATACGGTCGACGGCGTCGATATCAACAACCTTTAAACCAAAACCAAGGGCAAGTTGAGAAGTTTGGACGGATGTGGCTACGCAGGTAATGTCCATCTGTTCTTCATGGGCTTTTTTGGCCAATAAATCAATAAAGATTGAGGCCGTTGATCCCGAACCCAGGCCAACAATCGCCTGGTTGGGAATCAACTCGACGGCCATTTGGGCCGCTTTTACTTTGTCATCATTCACGTTCGATCCTCCAACAACCGGCAAGGAATATTTATCATTCTTATTATAGCAGAAATGCCCCTTAAACCAATTGTGACTTTCAGTTAATGTAGGCTGAGTTTTTGAGGCCCAGTTTGTGGGCACAACAAAATTTATTTAATACGGTTGTAACAAGTTGAAGTTTACTTATTTTCTGATTAATTAACCGATTCCTCCCTTAGATAAATATTTTTAAGTCAAGAGTTGGGGGATATTAGCAGTAGGGTATTCTGAAAGAACGGCCTGATTGATCTAGAAGTAAGGATCAAAAGATGGACCTGAAATTCTTCAGCAAAAAATTGGTAGAATATCCAATTTGTCTAAGGCAACAATGGGTGATTTAAATTTCGTAAAATAGCCTTATTTAAAATGTAATTTTTTTGACACAAAAAAAACATTGTGGTTAAATGAAATTGAGCATTTTGTCCACGCTGAGATTAGAAAAGTCGATTGCTGCTAGGCAGTCGAATCTTTCTGTTGAAAAACTGAATTGGACTATCGAGTATTAGTAACTTTCAGGGCAAAATGCGGGTAGAGTGACTTAGGAAAATGTTTTTTTGGGGGGCTTTTTTATGAATGACAGTAAACGGTATAAATTATATAAGTCAAATAAAGTATGGATGACTGGATTAGCCGGATTAGTTGGGCTAACTTTAGCTGGTTTTGCACAATCCTATTCAGTGTCTGCCGATAATAACGCTAGTGTTAACGCGACTACGGCAGCCGTTGATGGAACGGCAAGTCAAAATAATGATGGGCTATCAGATCGTTCTGGTGCTGATCAGAGTGACCTACAAACAGGTAAGTGGGGCACGGCTGATTACTCGTATAATCCAGATAGTAAAGTATTAACTGTCTCTAATGGGGAACTTCCATCGGCTCAAGATAGCACTGCAAATCAATTAAGCAATGATATTAAAAATAATATTCAAACGATTACCTTTGGAGATAATGTCTCAGCACCAGAAGATAGTTCGAATCTTTTTGCAAAATTTGCTAATTTAACTGGAATTAATGGTAATTTAGATACATCAAAAGTCACAAGCATGTCGGATATGTTTGGTGGAGACACAGCTCTGACGAATGTTGATGGTTTGCAGAACTGGGATACATCAAAAGTTAGAGACATGAGTAGTATGTTTTCAGGGAACACAGCTCTGACGAGTGTCGATGGTTTGAAGAATTGGAATACATCAAACGTTATCAGCATGTTGAATATGTTTGATTACAACACAGCTCTGACGAATGTCGATGGTTTGCAGAACTGGGACACAGGCAATGTGACGGACATGTCGGATATGTTTGTTGGGGATACAGCTCTGACGAATGTCGATGGTTTGCAGAACTGGAATACAGGCAATGTGACGCAAATGCCAGAGATGTTTAGAGGGGTCAATATAGTGAATGTTGATGCCTTGCAAAAGTGGGATACATCGAAAGTCACAAACATGTTGGGAATGTTTTTTGGGAATAATAGTTTAGCTAATATTGATGGTTTGCAGAACTGGAATACAAGCAATGTGACGCAAATGACAACGATGTTTGCTATGGACACCAGTCTAACGAATGCCGATGTTTTAGAAAACTGGGATATGGACCATCTAACGGATGTATCAGCTATGTTTGCTATGGACACCAGTCTAACGAGTGTTGATATTAGTAACCTTGACACATCTAAACCCTTATTAAACATGTCTGGTATGTTTTATGGTAATTCTCAGCTTTCTAAAGTCATTTTAGGACCGAATGTTAAGAGCTTAGCGGGAGTTGAATTGCCTTATACGGGCAAGTGGGTTCGAACAAGCCCAAGTGAGCCAAGTGTTGAGTATGACAATAGTGAAGACTTTATGAACCGCTATAATGGTGAAAATCCTGGTGTTTACGAATGGGCAGAGAATGTAAAACCACAGAATAATCAAAACTCCAATAATAGTGGTACTACCAACAGTGGCACTAAAAATAGCGGCACAGCCAATAATGGAGGCAGTGCCAACAGCAGCACAACCACCAACGGCGGCACCGCCAATAATGCGGGTACTACGAATAGCACTAATACGAACAGTAGTACCACTAACAATGGTTCAACAACCAATAATGGTGATAACACAACCGCAAACGGCGGTACTATAACCAATAGCACTAATTCATCATTACCGAACACTGCTACAAAGCAGATTGCAGGAAAGAATAATATTTTGTTAGGATTAGCAGCATTGCTTTTTTATGCAATCGCGACTGTCTTTACTGCTATGAAGAAAAAGAAGAACTAAAAGGCATTTAGTTTAGTGACATAACAGTATGTTTCCTGAAAAGAGCTAAAAAAACCGGTTTCTGGAGTTTCAGGGCCGGTTTTTTGATGAAAAGGACACTGACGCCATTTGTTCTAAACCTTGTATTTGCTGCCAATCAGATCAATCGAAAAGCAGTCTATTTTTGTTTAAAAATGGTGCATTTTGTTGACGAGGAAAAGTAAGATACAATATTGACATTGAAATCAGAAAATAGGAGAAGGATCGATGAAAAAATTTATCGGGTCAATCTATATGAATAATTTACTTGGGGCACTCGTCTATTTTGTGATTCTTCATTTTGTGTTCCATACGAATTCGCTCTTACAAGATTTACTATCAACACTTGTCTTTTATATTGTGATGACAGCTTATTTTATCGTTAGTAAAAGGTTTAAAAAATGAGCGCAGCAAGATTCTCAGCAAGGTTAATTTCACAAAGGAGAATAGCTTTTTGAGAGTCAAACCAATTGTTTCGGTCTAAATTGAGTAAAAAAATTTTTTAATTTTCGTTAATCGCCATTATGTTTGATCGACTTTTCTTAGTCGCAATGGCCATGATTAGAATGTCGCTTGAAAATTTTATTTCTGGTCTGGTCCAATCAATTGCTGGGGCTGAGGGGCTGGGCCCAAAACGGGATTAGGGAGGGTTGTTTTAAGGGATGGTTAAAGTGATTGTTTTGACCATTTTTAACAACGCTTCGAGCAACTTTGGCTAATTCTGGCGTTGATTACGAATTATCTGCAACCTATAATAGAAGAATCGAGATGAGAGTAGGCCAAGATCAACTTGGCCGATTTAAGGGGAAATCAGTGAGTAAAAAAGCAAAAATTATTTACCTAGTTTTAGCCATCGTAGCGGTGGTTGAGATTATTGCCTTGGCAGTTTTGCCCCATGTCTTTGGCAACAACCAGGAGAAGCAACCGAGCGTAAAACTCAGTCAAAGCCAGGCAAAAACGGCAGGAACGAAGGCGGATGACTTGATGAAGAACCTTTATCAGTGGTCAAATGATCAAGAGTACGCCAATAACAAGCAGAAGATTATTCAAAATGATGTGACCAACGCTGAAGTGATTAATCAGGTAATGCCAGATGACGACAGCCAAAGTCAAATCAATTCGACGAAACTCCAGTCAACCTATGAGGGCTCGCAAGCCTTTCAAAAGGGCAAGACGGCCGGTGACATGACCATTGAGGTTAAAAGTACCGTGACGAAGTCCGGTTCAAGTACGAAGAGTACGATTGTTGATGGCTATCAAGCGCACTATGATCCAAAATCAGAACGGTTTACGAAACTGATTTATCAGGGGCAACAAAAGACGACTTAATTGACGGACACACCTTTTGGTCTGGAAAAGTCTGCCATGCAGGCAGAAAAATGGTCGCTTTTCTTGTAAAATAGTAGAAGGAAAGTGAAGTAACTGACGGCTGCGAAAGGATTTCGTCATGGTCAAGAAGACAACAATTATCGGTTCAACTAATTTGGATAAAGTTACCCGGGTGCCCCGGTTAGCCAATAGCGGGGAAACACTCGCAACGCCCCAGCACCAAGAAGAGGTCATGGGTGGCAAGGGCCTCAACCAGGCGGTTGCTGTTGCCCGCGCTGGTGGCCAAGCCAACTTTATTACCAAGGTGGGTGCCGGCTTTGATTTAGCTGGCAGAGTCCACGAGGAGGGGTTGAACCTTGACTATGTTTTGCAATCGCAGGATGCCGAAACGGGTCAGGCTTACATCACGGTTTCCAAGGCCACTGGTGATAATATTATTTATGTTTATGAAGGCGCTAACGGTCAACTTTTAGCAAAAGACGTTTGGGACCAAAGGGCTGCCTTTGAGGATGCCGCCTTTTGCTTGGCACAGCTGGAAATCCCATTGGAAACGGTTTTTTCAGCCTTTAAAGATGCCCACGAGGCCGGGGCTGTGACGGTTTTGAACCCGGCACCGGTACCAGACCAAGAAAATTTTCCAAAAGAATTACTGGCGGAAAGTGACTTGGTTATTCCAAATGAGCATGAGGCGGAATTGCTGACTAATATTCCGGTCACGGACCGCCAGTCTTTGATTCGGAATGCTGATTTCTTCTTCAAGGCGGGTGTTAAGCACGTTTTGATTACTCTTGGAGACAAGGGTGCTTTTTATAAATCAGCTGATGGCAAGGAAGTCATGGTTAATGCCATTAAGACGACTGCCATCGACACTACCGCAGCCGGGGACACCTTTATTGGGGCCTTATTATCACGTTTGATGCCATCTTTTGCCAATATCGAAGGTGCAATCAAGTACGGGGTTGCAGCGGCATCTTTGACGGTTGCTCAGCCGGGGGCCCTGCCATCGATTCCGTTTGAGGATGCCATTTTGGCCCAATTACCAAAGACTAAGTAATAAGATAACAGAAGAAAGGAGGCCCTGAGCGTTGAAAATTGCTGAGATGAACTTAGCCAGAAGGGATTACTGGGTGTCGGTCCAAGAAAAGGTTGAACAAGGAGGTGCAGTTGCTCAACCGGCCGGATTGGATTACCGTGTCCTGGCTTTTTCTTTTGAAAACAACTTGATTATTGACTGGCAGAAGGCATTTCCTGGTCCTAATCCGACGGATATCGTTCCTGATTTGTACATGGATTCGGACATAAAAGACCTGCATTTGGCGCATGGTATCTATCATTTTGATACAAAAGGGCGGACAAGTGATAGAATCTATCATATAACGATTAATACAGAGCGCTCCTGATTTTTAGTTCGGGGCTGCATCATAGTAAAATCAATTAAGGAAATGAATATGAAAAAATTTTTGAGCTTTCTTTGGAATTGGATTGCTCCAATTGCTTTTGGTATTGCAGTTTACTTGGCTGTGACAACGTTTTTGGTCAACGTTGTGACCATCAATGGTGATTCGATGGCGCCAAACTTGTTAGACGAGCAAAAGGTTTTGGTGACTAAGACCCATGAAGCCAAGCGTGGGGATGTCATTGTCTTTGATGCCCGCAAGGAAGATCCGCGAATCCAGGCCGGTAATAAGGACTACGTTAAGCGTGTGATTGGTTTGCCTGGTGACACAGTCGAATACCGCGATGGCGACTTGTACGTCAACAATAAAAAGGTCAACGAGTCCTTTATCTCGTCAGATGAACAGCAGAGTGGGACCGAAGCTAGCTTCGGTTCGACATGGTCGTTGGGTACGCTTTCTTCAACGGGAATGTGGAAGCAATCAGACCAGGGAAAGACAGTCGTTCCCAAGGGGGCTTACTTTGTTCTTGGTGATCATCGTTCTGTTTCCAACGATAGTCGTTACTTTGGCTTTGTTTCCAAGGAACACGTTGTTGGTCGGGTGATCGTGCCGTTCTGGTATAGTGATACCGTCAAGAAGAATGTTGAAAAAGAACGGGACCACTTCTTTGCCACTAATTAAAAAATAATCAGCCGTTTGGCAGGAAGAGACGAACAACGCCGCAATTGGAACCAATCAATTTCGGGGCTGCGAGTCAGGAAAACCTGCTGGACGGCTTTTTTGTGCCCGCATTGCTGCTTCAGTGCTGGCGACTGGCTCAAATTTGGGATGCCCGTACCTCTAACACTCAAAAGCACCCCCTTTGCCAAGGCGAAGGGGGTGCTGATTTTATATAAGCTGTAAGCAGAAAAGGAAATGGTGAGGAGAATAAAGATTAATGGTTTTGGGCTTCGAAGCGGATACCAGTTTCAATCAACTGAGCAGGTGCATCCTTCATACCCATGTTGGCTTGAACGATGACCATCTTGTCAGTTTCTTTGTCGGCCTTCTTCATGGCAGCAATCAATTCTTCTTCAGTTGAAACTTCGATGAAGTCGTATTGGTCGTCGCTGGCACCAAAAGCAGGAGCAATCAAGTCATAACGGTACTTTGGTACATCGTTATAAGGTTCATCCATACCGTGGATAACACGTTCAACCGTGTAGCCGGTGTTTTCAATGATGAACAAAACAGGGTTCAAGCGTTCCTTCAAAGCCAAACCAAAGTCTTGGATAGTCAATTGCAGTGAACCTTCACCGGTAGTCAAAACGGCCCGGCGGTCAGGGTTGGCCAATTGAGCACCAATTGCGGCAGGGAAGGCGTAACCAATTGAGCCCCACAATGGTTGACCGAAGAACTTAGCACCGCTGGCCAAGTTTTGGCTTGCCAAACCGAAGAAAGAGGTTCCTTGTTCAGCAATCAAAGTCTTGTTGCCAGTGATGAAGTCTTGCAAGGCCCGGTCATAGAAGGCTTGAGTCAAAGGTCGGTCGCTAGCTTGCAAGGCAGCAGGTTCTGCTGGCTTTTGTACGGCAGGCAAGGACAAGTTCAAATCAGTTGTGGCCAAGCCTTGGATAGTGGCAACAAAGTCAAAGTCTCCTGGCAAAGATTGACCAAAGATTGTGCCACGGCGTGTTGAGAGCGTGATTGTTTGGCTCTCATCGAATTCCTGCGTGAAGCCACCAGTAACAGAGTCGGTCAACTTAGCACCTAAGACAAAGACAACATCTGCATCGGCAACGAAATGGTTAATCGATTCGTCAGAAATTGTTCCGTTATAAGTACCAACGAAGTTGGCAAAGCTTTCATCAACGGCTGCCTTACCAAAGCCAAGATCAACAACGGGGATGTTGTTCTTCAATGAGAAGTCTTGAACAGCTTGGCCCAAGTTAAAGCGATCGATTTCGTGTCCAACAACAATCACAGGGTGACTAGCCTTGGCTGCGGCCTGCTTGATTGCTGCGATTGAAGCAGGAGTTTCTTGTTTTGTGGTGGTGAACAAGGCGCTAATCGCTTCCTTCAAGGCAGGGTTAATAGGAGCGTTGACCAGGTCACTTGGCAAAACAAGGTAAGCAGGCTTCTTTTCATTAGCAATGTAAGTCAACGTTTCGTTGATTTGGTCAATGGCATTGTCTTCATCCAAGACGGTTGTCTTGATACCCAATGTTTCGTGAGCCTTGATGAAGCGGTCGAAGTCGCTGTCACCAAAGGTGTGATGAACTAATTTACCAGCGCGTTGTACGCCGTTTGTTGGAGCACCAACAATTTCCAAAACAGGAACGTGTTCAGCGATGCTTCCGGACAAACCGTTGATGGCGCTTAATTCACCAACACCGAAGGTTGTCACAAAGGTCGCAAAACCTTTTTCGCGAGCATAGCCGTCAGCCATGTAAGAGGCATTCAATTCGTTGGCATTGCCGACCCATTTCATATCGTTACGATGGGTGATATGGTCCAGGAATTGGAGGTTGTAATCACCGGGGACACCGAGAATCTCGTCGCCACCCATGGTTTTGATTACATCCAAGAGATAATCTGATATAGTATATTCAGTCATAAAAGTTCTTCCTTTCTTTTAGGTCAATTAAGTTTACCTATAACAAGAACTATAGACCCTGTTTTTAATTATGTCAACATAATTGACCTAAAAAGGAGGGTTTCCTTTGGAAATCGATCAAAAATTACCAACAATTTTCTTTGCTTATCAGGAATTTGCTTCACTGGTTGACCTTTCGCAATACGATTTAACCAAGAACCAACACCGGATGCTCTTTATTATTTCTTCATTAGAGGACGTGAGTATCAAGAAAATTTTGGTCCTGATTGGCATCTCTAAACAGGCGGCTAATGTCGCCATTCGCGATCTAATGGATAAAGGCCTGGTGACGGAACACCGGTCGACGGTGGATAAGCGCGTCAAATATTTGCAGTTAACCCCAGCAGGGTTCGCCCTTAATGATCAAATCAACCTGGAGCAAAAACGTCTTTTGGACCGCTATTTTGATGAAGCCGACGGCGACTGGGAAACGGCGATGACAAAGTTGGCGCAAAAATACCTTGACCGGGTTGAATAAGGTACAGCCAATTGGAATTTTTATTTTTTAATTGGAACGTGCCTTGCAAGTTCAAGCAAAATGATTTGTATTTGTTTTTTGAATGACTGTCTTTGACAATTTTTTGTTGTTTTGCTTAATCTTATTCATTCACAGTAATAGGGGTCAATCAATTATCTGTTCGATACCTGTGGCATGCTATTGTGCTTGATTTTAGTCAGCGCTTGCTAGTGCTAGTATTTTTCGGAAAAGTTTGAGAAACGCCAGTTTCACGCATTAAAAAGTAGATTTACCAGCATAATGCAAAAAAAATAATTACCAAGCAAAAAGGCCAGTTGCCGATAAATGTCGGTAACTGGCCTTTGCGGTCTAGATTTTCACTTGCTTTTGTCTTTTTTATTACGAGACCACCAGTGCTTTTTTTGCTCGTCTTCCATTTCAATTCGTTGAACACGAGAGGTAACCTTGTCTAACTGTGATAAGGTCGCCATTTGAAGATGCTGCTGCTGGTCAACGGTTGTTTGCGTTTTTTCCAGATTTTGTTCGGCTTTTTCCAAGGTCGATTTTAAAGTATCGATGTGTTGTTTGCGATCATCGAGTTGTTGGTCCTTATAGCCAAGCTGGGATTCCAACATTTCCAGACGCATTTTTAAGATTTCAATTTCAGCCTCGCTATCGATGCTTAAATCAGCAAGAGCGGACTGTTTGGCGGGCTTTAACGCCGTTAATTCTTCTTCGGTATACGTGCCGTTTAAATCAATCCCGCGCATCTTAGCTCGTTGAAAGAGCGTTTCACGCTCGATGCCTAAGAATAGTGTTAGTTCGGCAGTCGAGGAGAAAGTATAGTAATCTTTCATATTTTCGCGTTTAATTTTCAACAGACAATCCTCCGTTTGTATCTTAAATACCAGGATATAGAACTTGTTTTCGGGTTGTCAAAAAAGCAGTAGTTGATTGACAGCTTTTATGAAAAAATTTACCGAGAATTCCTGAAAAAATCAGGCTTTGCAAGTGCCATCCAAGGGTTAAGTATACCAAAGAAAAAAATGACCAGGGCAAGTTTAAGCATTTCTTAGACAAAAAATGTGAAATTTAAACTTTTAAAAAATATTTTGCTGGTGAAAACCACTAAGCTTTGGCTAAGATATCAACGCTGGCCTTGGCTAAAATGACCGCTGGGTTGTCTTGGTCGAGATGGTGGAGTTCGTTTAAGAAAAAGCCGGGTTTGACAGATAATTTATCTTTGCAAGCAATAACCATCAAAGTATACCGATGGTCATGGTCTGGTGGTACAGGACCGATATAAGTCTGCTTGAGTTTGGGATCTGTTTCTTGAATATAGCGAGAATAAGAGGAATTTTCCCCTTGAACGAAGCCACTATTAACAATGTCCGTTGCTTGATTAGCAGCCAGTTGAGCTAAATTGGCTGGCACAGAGGCCGAATCCTGTGTTACGGGGTAGTTAGCGGCTAGCCAATGAATCCAGGGGAAGCCCATCACGGGAATGGAGTCAAAATCAATGAAGGCCCACGCTAGGTACTTGGTACCAGAGGGGAGGTCTTTTACCTCAAACGGAAATGATTGAATCGGGTAGCGACCTGATTTTTCGTTCTCGGTGGCAAACTTGCTATAAGCGGCTGGTAAGTAGCCATCTTCGGTTGTCACTTGAATCTGCATAAGTGTGACTCCAATCGTCTTTTTCTGCATTATAACACTGCTTTTTCTAAGGTCAAAGTGTTATGATTAAAAAGAATTATTTGAGGAGAAACAGTTCTATGTTCAACATCATTTTTAACGCAGCCTGGGTTGGTGCCCTTGCTGGTTTGTTTGGCGGCATGGTCCGATTCGGTTGGACAAAAACCCTGCCTCCCCGCAATCAGCTGGCAACACAAAACGGTCCGATTACAACTTTCTTACAGCAACTTGGTTTAACCAAAAAGGAATCCCAAAAAAGCCTAACGGTTGCTTTTGACCAAAATGTTCCGGTCGTGGCTTTAAGTGTTTATTATGTTTATTCGATGCTGATGGCCATCTTTTTTGTTTTAGCCGCTAACTTTGATGGTCGCTTAACCTATGGTTTGGGCACGATGTTTGGTTTTGTTCTTTGGGTCGTAATTGATATTGTCTTCCTGCCAGCCATGAAGACTATTCCATTTTTCTGGCATCGTTCTGTTTACGAATTGACGGTCGAAATGGCCGGTTATTTAATCTTTGGCTGGGCCGTTTACCTGGTTGCCCTTGGCTTACCGGTCTCTGGTGTCTACTTATAAAAATGAATATGCTGAAAAAGTGCTCCGAATTGCTGAAAATCAGTACTCGGGGCTTTTTGATTTGAGATAGGGTGGCTCGCTGGTCGTGCAAAGCTTTGGTGCAAATTGACGCATTTTTGGTTACAATAGAGACAAGAATTTAGTATAGGAATTTTTTGATTACGCTCTTCATTGATTGGAGGACGTAATATGGTCACAAATTTCAGCTGGGGACCGTCAAGTGATTTGAAAAAGTTTTTACGAGACCTTTCTTTTCGCTATCGGCTCCAAAAGAAGATTGCGCATGCACTCAAAGTTGGGCGCAAGGAAGCCCATTTGACACAGGTTCAGGTGGCAGATGCCTTGAATATTTGTCAGAGTGCAGTTTCTAAGTATGAGGCGGGAAAAATCAGTCCTGATTTGACCCTCTTACTGTCTTTTTGCTACCTCTACGGTTGGACATTTGAGGAGTTCTTACTCCGGTTAAATATTCGAACGAAGGAACGTTTTTGAATAGAAGGGATAGCTAGGGTGATTGACTTAACAGCGATTCGAAACTTTGCAAGAGCAACATTGAAAAACGACACCTCGGGGCATGATTTTTTGCATGCTAAGCAAGTGGCTCGGTTAGCAGTTGCCCTTTATGAAGACGACCATGGTCAGGTCAGTGAACAAGACCAGGCAGTCCTAGAGGCCGGGGCCCTGCTTCACGATACGATTGATGATAAGGTGGTCGCTGACATTGCTGCCCAGACAATTTTAGTTGAAACCTTACTTCGCCAGTCTGGGATTGCACCGATTGGCCAGGCGTTGGTTGCTGAAACGATTACCCATCTGTCTTATTCCGCCAACCTGCAAAAGCATTATGACCTTCCCTTATTAGGGCAGTATGTGCAGGATGCCGATCGTTTGGAAGCGTTGGGAGCCATCGGGATTGCTCGGACCTTTGCCTATGGTGGGCAAAAGGGTCACCCTCTGTATGATCCGGAGATTAAACCGGTCGCACTAAAAAATAAGGACCAGTACCGCTACCATCAAACAACTTCTGTTAATCACTTTTATGAAAAGTTATTGAAATTAGCCGACCAACTCAATACGCCGGCTGGACAAGCTGAGGGTCAGCGACGGTCTGCTTTTATGGAAAACTTTTTGGCTGAATTTCAACGCGAAACAGAGGCGTTGGCAGATCCAGCCTTTCGGGTACAATAGTATCAATTATTTTTGGTATTGATGACTAACTGATTCAAAGGCAGTAGCGCTGCCTTTTTTTGTACAAAAAAAGTCCACTGATGAGTGGACTTTCTTAGTCTGAAAAAACTTATTTACCCTGGAAAACCCAGGCGTCGCCGTTCTTGGCCAAAAGGTCATCGGCAGCTTGTGGACCCATAGTATCCGATTCATAAATTTCAAGCGGTGCTTTGTCGGCAGCGTAGACAGCTGAAATGGCGTCAGTAAACTTCCAAGCAGTGGCAACACCATGCCAGTCTGCAAAGTTTGATCCGTTGCCGTCCATGGCATCGTGGAGCATCCGCTCGTATGGTGCTGGCGTAACAGCTTTTTGTTCAGCTGTCGGTGCCCAGTTCAACTGGATCATTTGAGTGTTGAAGTTGTCGGAAACTTCCTTGGCGTTCAATGACCAAGTAATTTGTTCGTCTGGTGAAACCACGATTGAAAGCACAGTTTCTTGTGGTTCTTGGGCGGAGCCAAATGAGAAAGCACCAGCCTTGAAGACAACGTCAATCCGAGTCGTTTTCTTGGTCATGCGCTTTCCTGAACGGACATAGAATGGCACACCTTGCCAACGAGGAGTGTCGAAGTGCAATTCACCTGCGATATAAGTGTTTGTTTTTGAATCAGCTGGGACGTCTGGCTCTTGGTTGTAGGCGATATGACCAGCAGTCTTGCCGGCACCATATTGTCCACGAACGAAGTAACGGTTCACACCAGCTTCGTCATAAATTTCAAGGGCAGAGAAGGCGGCGTTCTTGGCGTCACGGATGGCAACGTCAGAGAAGTCCTTTGGTTCTTCCATGGCCAACCAACCGATGATTTGCATCGTGTGGTTTTGAATCATGTCCAAAAGAGCGCCAGCAGTGTCGTAGTAACCAGCTCGTTCTTCGACACCCAATGTTTCGGCCAAAGTAACTTGGACGTTTTTGATGTAATCCTTGTTCCAAGCATTGCTAATGAGTGGGTTACCAAAGCGCAATGGTGCGATGTTCAAGACCATTTCCTTACCCAGGAAGTGGTCGATGCGGTAAACCTGGTCTTCGCTGAAGGCTTCTGTTAATTCACTTTGGAGCTTCTCAGCGGTTGTATAAGAAGTCCCGAATGGCTTTTCAATCATAATCCGGTTGTAGCCCTTGTCGGCCAAGAGACCTTCTGACTTCAAGAACTTGGCAATTGTGCCAAAGAAGCGAGGAGCAACAGACATGTAGAAGATCCGGTTGCCGGCTATATCAAACTTTTCAGAGGCATTTTCGATTTCCTTTTTAAGGCCAACGTAGCCAGCGGGATCGGTCACGTCAGAGGCGCGGTAAGAAAAGTGGGCGATAAAATCAGCGACCTGCTTTTCGTCTTGACCAGCTGAGACGGATTCCTTCACCATGTCTTGGTACTGAGCATCCGTCAAATCCTGACGAGCGGTTCCAACAACCGCGAAATGTTCTGCCAAGTAGCCCTTTTTATATAAGTTAAAGACTGATGGGTAAAGCAAGCGCTTGGCCAAATCGCCAGTTGCGCCGAAGAAAGTTACTAAAGTATTAAGTTCTGCAACCATAAGAGTCCCCTTTATCTATTTTGCGTTCGTTATTATTATAACGGAAATGAGCAAAAAAATCACAAAAAGGTCAAAATTGAAAAAACTCTCACCCTTAGAGCCAAAAAGAAGTAAGCACTTACATTTATTTTTCTAAACAAAAAGTAAGCACTTACATTTTGTTGGTGAAAAAAGGTAAATAAACCAGCATAAAAGGACATTCATGTTATACTAACGTAATAATAAGGAGGGAATATGCAAGTCATTCAAAGCAAAAAATTATCAGAACGCTGGCTCTTAACGGCTAACTTGTTCGCCAATACTGGTAATGCCATGATTTGGCCCGTCACAACCCTCCACATGACCGTTTCTTTGGGACAGGACTTGACGATGTCGGGCGTTGTTATTTTGTTTTCGTCCCTGATGAATATTTTGGGCGCCTACATTGCCGGTAAGCTCTTTGACCGCTGGCGACCTTATCCAACGCTGATTGGGGCAAGTTTAATTGCTTTTTTCTCACTGGTCACACTATTTTTCTATAATGGTTGGCCGGTCTTTGCCTTTTTGATGATGACGGCCTCTTTTGGGATTGGTTCGGTTAACACATTGCTGAACGCTTATGCAACGACTGTAACCAGCAAGAATACACGAATTATATTTAATAATATGTACATCGTGCTCAATGTTGGGGTGGTGATTGGAACCTTAGCTGTCGGTTATCTTTTTGATTATGGATTCCAGTGGTTGATGCTCTTGGCTGCAACACTCTTTTTAATTTTGACTGGAATTGCGATTGGCATTTTTAATGTTAATACAGACATTGCGCCGGTTTTGGATGATGATTCAGTTGAAACAATCAATTCTGCCGGTCATGCCGATTCAATCATGACACACGAGCAGGAATCGGTTAAGGAGCCCGCCAAGTTTGAGATGTCACCATTACTCTGGTTTTTGGCAGCTTTCCTCTTTGTCATTTATCTTTCTTATATGTTGTGGGAGACCGTTATGGCCCCACATCTGCGCTCGATTGGCATTTCAACCCGTCATTATGCAGACCTCTGGGTTTTAAATGGCTTGACAATTATCCTTTTTCAAAAGATAATTTCAACTTGGGCCAATAAGCATCCATATCGTCTCTCGGTGATTACGGGTGGCTTTGTCTTTGCCTCATCATTTATTTTAATGCTCTTTGTGAACCAATTCTGGCAAATTGTTTTAGTTTTTGAACTACTGACTTTGGGTGAGATGTTAGCTTCACCACAGGTACCAGCATGGGTGGCCCAGTTAACGCCGAAGGAAGTTTCTGGTCAAGCGCAAGGTTTTGTCAGCATTATGATTTCACTTGGACGGATGGTTGGGCCTCTGTACGGAGGGATTATGTTGGACCACGGCTGGTTTAACCCGCTGTTCTTCTCCGTTTTTATCGCCATGATTGTGGCAAATGTGGGCCTATTGGTTGTGGCCCGAAAAAAGAAGGAATAGTTTTTTATGCAACGTGAAGTAAATCGTAAATTGGCAGTTGCCCTTCTGGCTGGTGTCATTTTTATTTTGGCCGGCGGCATTATTGGCCTGGGCCTTGCACCAATTGCACCCTTGTTGGTGGCCATTGCTTGGATTATCTTAGTCATGCGCTTAGCGGGTGTCACTTTTCAAGACGCACAGGCGGCCCTGATTAAGGGGATTGAAGCCGGGATTGCGCCCTTGTTCTTATTCTTACTCATTGGCTCAATGATTGCCCTTTGGTTAGGGACGGGCGTGATTCCAACCATGATTTGGTTGGGCTTTAAGCTGATTAACCCAGCCTGGTTCTTGCCAACTGCCTTGTTAACATCCGCCTTAGTCGGAACAATGATTGGTTCTGCCTTTACAACGATGTCAACAGTTGGGGTAGCTTTGATGGGGGTTGGAACAACCCTAGGCTTTAACCCGGCCTTA
This sequence comes from Fructobacillus sp. ESL1096, assembly GCF_058511985.1. Classification (NCBI taxonomy): domain Bacteria; kingdom Bacillati; phylum Bacillota; class Bacilli; order Lactobacillales; family Lactobacillaceae; genus Fructobacillus; species Fructobacillus sp. ESL1096. The sequence goes on along the minus strand of NZ_CP196400.1, from coordinate 589,807 downwards.
GTAGCTGGGATGATTATTTCGGGCGCTATCTTCGGTGATAAGAGCTCACCGTTAGCTGATTCGACTAACTTGGCGGCGGCCGTTTCTGGTACTGATCTTTTTGCCCACTTGAAAAACCTGATGTGGACAACTCTGCCGGCAATGGCTGTGACGCTGATTTTAGCATTCGTCTTTGGTTTTTCCGCCCACCATACCGGTGGGGTCAGTGTCAAGACGGCAGCGGTCACGCAGTTGATCCAGCCAACCTGGTGGACAATTGTGCCGATTGCCTTGATTTTAATTTCGGCCTTGGCTAAAATTCCGGCCATTCCGTCACTATTGATTAACGTTGTGGTTAATACGGTTTATTACCTGTTGTCTGGGCACTCTTTGAAGACCTGGGCAAACTTGGTTGTCAACGGTTATAAAACACCGTCAACAAATGCAACTTTGGTGGCCTTGTTGGACCGTGGTGGAATGACGGCAATGATGGAAACCATCATGCTGATCATGCTGGCCTTGGCTCTGGGCGGCCTCCTATCAAACCTTGGTATTTTGCGGGCAGTGATGAACCCCATTGTTTCGTACCTTAAGAGTCAGAAGTCAATCGTCTTTGCCACCTTGTTGACAGGGATTGCTACGAATTTCTTAGTAGGTGAACAATATCTTTCAGTAATGTTGCCTGGACAAATTTTTAAAGAAGATTACAAGCGCTTTGGTTTGTCACCCTTGGCCTTATCACGGGCAATGGAAGATTCGGGAGCGATTGCAAACTATCTGGTTCCGTGGGGCGTTGCTGGGGCCTTTGCGAGCCAGACACTGCATGTGCCGGTTCTGTCCTTCGTGCCCTTTACTTTCTTAGCCCTCTTCTCGCCAGTCTTTTCACTACTTTCAGCACTGACCGGTATTGGATTACGTCAGGCTTCCCAAGACGAAGTGGCCAAATAATGAATTAAGTTGAAAACAATTAGGAGTCGGTCAGAAATGGCCGACTCCTTTCGTCTAATTAGTTAACGGTGGAAGAAGATGTGTACTTGCAAAAGAGCGTTTGATTTAGTATAGTAAATGGATGTGAGTGCAAAGGATGCACGCACTCCTTGCAGCCACTTGGCTGCCAGAGACCAAAAGGAGGAAAAATACATGGCTACAGCATACGAATTAACATACATTATTCGCCCTGACATGGAAGCAGATGCAAAAAAGGCGCTCGTTGAACGCTTTGACAAAATCTTGGCTGACAACGGTGCGGAAGTTATCAAGTCAGCTGACTGGTCTAACCGTCGTTTCGCTTACGAAATCGCTGGTTACCGTGAAGGTACTTACCACGTCATCAACTTCAACGCTGAATCAGACGAAGCATCAACTGAATTTGACCGTTTGGCTAAGATCTCATCTGACATCTTGCGTCAAATGATTGTTAAGCGCGACGCAGACTAAGACACAATTCCACCGGGAAAGGACCTAAAAGATGATTAATCGAGTTGTTTTAATTGGACGGTTAACCCGTGACGTGGAATTGCGCTATACCCAATCCGGTGTAGCGGTGGGCTCCTTTTCACTTGCTGTGAATCGGAACTTCACTAATGCTAATGGAGACCGTGAAGCTGATTTTATTAACGCTGTTATCTGGCGAAAGTCAGCCGAAAACTTTGCCAACTTTACTGGCAAGGGGGCTTTGGTGGCAATCGAAGGTCGGTTGCAAACGCGTAATTATGAAAATAACGCCGGACAACGTGTTTATGTAACAGAAGTTGTCGTTGACAACTTCTCATTGCTTGAATCAAAGGCTGAAAGTGAACGCCGTCGGGCCCAAAACGGGTCTGGTCAAGCGCAAGACTTCTCTGGCAACAGCCAGGACTTTGGTAACGCTGATCCATTTGCATCCGCAAATCAAAATAACAACCAACAAAGTGGTAACCAGCAAGGGGCAAATCCTTTTGCGGCCAATAATAATTCAGAAATTGATATTTCTGATGATGACCTGCCATTTTAATTTTACATCTCATTTGAAAGGAGACAGATTATGCCTGAACAAAACGCACGTCCACAACGTCGTCGTCCACAAGGTGGACCACGTCGTCGTCGTAAGGTTGACTTTATTGCAGCCAACCACATCGAATACGTGGATTACAAGGATACAGAATTGTTGGAACGTTTCATCTCAGAACGTGGTAAGATTTTGCCACGTCGTGTGACTGGAACTTCAGCAAAGAACCAACGCAAGGTTACGGCCGCTATCAAGCGCGCTCGGATTATGGCCTTGTTGCCATTCGTCACTGAAGACTAATGTGCAGGGAAACCAAGACAATCGTCTTGGTTTTTTTGTTCTAAAAGTCAGACCCTTGCTGGTCGTATGCTCAAAAAGGATTACCACTTTTGCGGTATATGTCAGAGTAGGTCTGGCTTTTTTCTTTTGGGTAGCTTGGTAGCTTCCTTTTCAACAGTCTTTTGTTCGTATGGTAAAATGTTAGGTAAGTATGTAAGCAAAGAATAGTTGAGGCCTTCATGAAAACATTTTCGAAGCTGCGGGCGTTATCCCGCTATCAACAAAATAAAAACTTTATGACAGGAACCATTGGCATGTTTATCGTGGCCTTTGTTTCTTTGATTCTGGCGCTATTGACCAATTGGATCTTAGGATTGGTTTGGTTTGTGTGCTTGGTGACCTTTTTTACCATCATGCTCAATGGGTTAATTCTAGCTAGCCAATCAAATGAGTCCTACCTAGAGGAGCTGACTTACCGAGTTAAACTAGGTCAGCAAGAGGCCATCTTAGAAATGCCGATGGGTATCATCCTTTTGGGTAAGGGGGAGCGGATTGTCTGGGTGAACCCCTACCTCCAAAACCTATTGATGGATCAAGATTTAATTGGGGAAAGTTTGTCTGAAGCAGATGGTGACCTGGCCTTTGCTGTGAAAAATTATGAAAACGATAAGGTTAACCGTTTTTCCTGGTTGGAACGTTCTTTTGACATTGCCTACCAGGAGCAGTTAGGTGTCATTTACCTCTTGGATGTGAGTGAAAATGAGGCTTTAAATCGTGATTTGACAGATCACCGTTTGGTAACTGGGCTGGTTTCGGTCGATAACTATGAAGAAGTGACAGAAGGAATGCCTGATTCTGAAACGTCGAAGTTGCGAACCTATGTGACGGGACAGTTGACGGACTGGGCTAAAAAGTACCATTTATACGTTCGCCGTTTGTCGCCGGTGACCTATTTATTGATGGGATACCAACGTGACTTGGCGCAGGCAGAAGACGAAAAATTCTCGGTCGTCAAGATGATCCGTGAAGCAACGGCTCAGCAAAATTCACCATTAACGCTTTCAATGGGAATTGCCTACGGTGAACAGGATATCAACTCTTTGGTTCAGTTAGCGCAAACGAACCTGGATTTGGCATTGGGTCGTGGTGGTGACCAAGTAGTTGTGAAGGCCGAAGATCTGCCGGCCCGCTTCTATGGTGGCACAACGAATCCGATGGAAAAGCGAACACGTGTCCGTGCCCGGGTGATTTCACAAACCATTGCTGAATTGATGGATCAGTCTGATCAAATTTTTGTGGTTGGTCACCAAAGGCCAGATATGGATGCCGTTGGTTCGGCAATGGGCCTGTGGCGTTTCAGCCAAACACGAGACAAGAAAGCCTTTGTTGTTGTTAATGAGGGTGAAATTTTTTCAGATATCCAATCTCTCTTGGCGACTGTTCGAGCAGACCAAATGGGCGAAGGAAATCCGGGTGTTGATCTCGGTGCATCGATTATTAGCGAAAAAGAAGCGCTCGATTTAGCAACGGAGAAGTCATTGCTGATTTTGGTTGACCATGCCAAGGAAGCATTGGATGGGGCACCTGATTTATTGAAGGATTTGAAGGACCGAGTTGTGGTTATTGATCACCACCGTTTGGCGGAAAATGGCCTACCGGACAAGCCAATGCTGACGTATATCGAACCTTATGCTTCATCAACGTCAGAATTAGTCACGGAATTGCTACAGTACCAGAACCAAAAGGGTGCATCAATTACCGGGCTGGAAGCCACTGCCATGCTCGGTGGAATTCAAGTCGATACGAAAAACTTTGTTTTGCGGACGGGATCAAGAACCTTTGATGCGGCTTCTTATTTGCGGGCTAATGGCGCCGATAACGAGTTACTCCAGTCCTTCTTGAAGGAAAAGTTTTCTGACTTTAAGGCACGTGCCGAATTGATTCACTTGGCTGAGATTAAAAATCATTCAGCGATTGCTGTTGGTGATAACGATACCGTCTATCAAAGTGTTATCGCGGCTCAGGCTGCTGATGAGTTGCTGCAAGTTGAAGGGGTCAAGGCTTCCTTTGTACTCACAAAGCGTGATGATGGTCGAGTGGCAATTTCCGCCCGGTCAAATGGCGACTTTAATGTACAAACAATTATGGAAGACCTTGGCGGTGGTGGTCATTTGTCTAATGCCGCTACGCAAATGTCTGACGTGACGACAGACGAGGCGGCCGATCAACTCTTACAGGCCATTACTAGTCAAGAAGCGGAAGAAGCCGAATAAAGTTTTTGACAATGTTGTCATAAAATCAGTAAGATAAAACAAAGCATTTGGCTCGTGATGAACAAGCCCAAAAGGAGGCAAAGATGAAAGTTGTATTTTTGGAAGACGTCAAGGGGCGTGGTAAGAAGGGCGAAGTGAAGGAAGTTCCTGATGGTTACGCCAATAACTTCTTAATCAAGAATAAAAAAGCAGAACCAGCAACTGGGAAAAACCTCGGGGCAGTCAAGGGTCGACAGAAGGCCGAAGAAAAGTTGGCGGCCGAGGAATTGTCCGAGGCTAAGCAGTTGAAGGAAAAGCTAGAAAACGAAAAAACAGTTATCGAAATTAAGGGGAAGGCTGGTACCGATGGCCGCCTTTTTGGAGCTGTTTCTACAAAGCAAATCGTGGCCGCTTTGTCTGACCAGTACAAGGTAAAAATCGATAAGCGTAAGTTGCTTTTGAATCAACCAATTCACGCAATGGGCTTCACCACAGTTCCTGTTAAATTGCACCGCGACGTGATGGCAGATCTCCGCGTACACGTTAGCGAGGGTTAAAATGGCTGATGTTTCAGTAATGGGCAATGAGTACCGACAAGCACCCAATGATGAAGCAGCTGAACGTGCCGTTTTGGGTGCTATTTTCTTTGATGTTCAATCCGAGGCAGCGATTGTCGCAGCGGAAGCCATCCTTGACCCAAGCGATTTTTATCGACAGAAGCACCAAGAAATTTTTAAGGCGATGCAGCTGTTGGTGGAAGAGGAAAGACCTGTTGATATCCTAACCCTGCAAGATAAACTGAATGCCATGGGCCAGCTAGAAAATGTAGGTGGTATCGACTATTTAGTTGAAATTTCACAGTCGTCGGCCTCTGCTTCAAACTTAAAATTTTATGCGCAAATCGTCCATGAAAAAGCGATTTTGCGCCGTTTGATTCAAACGTTAACCGAGTCCATGACGTTAGCCTATGATGGGTCTGAGCCATCGAGTGAATTGCTCGAGGAGCTCGGCCGTCAGCTTGACCGCCTGGCTCAAAACCAGGGCGATGATGATTTACGTCGAATTAAAGATGTTTTGAATGAGTTTCAAGAAAATTTGCAGGCCGCCAGTGAAAACGATAGCAAAGTTATCGGGATTGCTTCGGGTTATGACCAATTAGATGAGTTAACGCATGGCTTCCGTGAAGACCAAATGATTGTCATTGGTGCCCGTCCGGCCGTTGGAAAGACGGCTTTTGTCTTAAATATTGCTAAGAATGCAGCCAAAACCGAAAAGAAACCCGTTGTGATTTTTTCTTTGGAGATGGGGGCTGTTGACTTGGTAACTCGTTTAGTTGCTGCTGAAGGTGGGATTAATTCTAATAAATTGACCACTGGTAATATGCAAGATGAGGATTGGGCAGCATTGACGTTAGCCGTTCAATCATTGGCAAACATGCAGATTTATATGGATGACACGCCAGGAATTCGCATGGCTCAAATCTCGGCTAAGCTGCGAAAACTAGAACGTGAAGTTGTTGGGCGGTTGCCAGAAGAAGAGCGGGATGAAAACCCCCACCCATTGGGTCTGGTCATGATTGACTACCTAGGATTGATTGAATCTGCCAATAGTGAAAGCCGTCAGCAAGCCGTTTCTGAAGTTTCTCGTTCTATCAAGAAACTGGCAAAAGAATTGCACACGCCGATTATTGCCTTGGCTCAGCTTTCGCGTGGCGTTGAACAGCGTCAGGACCAACGGCCAATTCTCTCTGATTTGCGTGAGTCCGGTTCGATCGAGCAGGATGCTGACATCGTGGCCTTTTTGTACCGTGATGATTACCATCCCAACCGAGCGGGTGAGGATGGCGATGAAGGTGGTAACCAGGTTGAGGAAGAAACAGTTGTTCCGATTGAAGTTCTTGTGGAAAAGAACCGTGCTGGAGCCAGGGGAAAGGCGGAGTTGATGTTTAACAAGCCAACTTTCAAATTCTCGAACATGGCCGGCACTTATCGCCAGGAACAATCGGGCTTTGGCCCAATTCCTGATATGTCACAGGGTTGGTAAACAACCAAAATCAAAGCAAAAGGCAGCACATTCAAAATCGATGTGCTGCCTTTTGCTTAGTTTTAAACGCTTGTTTTATGCTTCCGTTTCGGTTAAATCAACAAAGGGGGCGCCAATCATTGTCGCCAATTCTTGGGGATTTAATTTATCGGACCGACCGAGTTCGCCGGCTGAAACCAGGAAGTAGTCGGCTGCTTCTGCCTCTTTGGCGAAATAGATGGGAAAACCGTGGTTCTGCCAAATACCAACGGGATTGTTGGCACCGTGGACGTAGCCGGTGGTCGCCACTAATTCCTTGAGTGGCAACATGTGAGTCTTTTTGTTACCGGAAACGGCGGCCAATTTTTTCATATCTAAGCGCTTGGTGAGGGGGACAACGGCTATCAAGGGACCAGTTTTGTCACCCTTGACAGCTAGTGTTTTAAAAATGTCTGATTGTTGAATGCCTAATTCATCCATCTTAGCCGTAATTTCTGCTTCAGTTAAGTCCAAAGCGTTTAGCTCGAGTGGCTCATAGGCGACGCCATGCTTGTCGAGGACCTGTTCGGGTAATGTTTTTTTATCTTTTTTCTTCTTTGCCATGGTTCTATTTTAGCATAAGCAAAAAGCAGAAAAAAAGCAGTTGGAACCAATTTTGAAAAGTGGTTGGACCAATTATGCTACAATAGACATTATGTCAGAAGCAATTTATGTAACGGTGCAAGCCGATATTAAACAAAAAATTTATCAGGGTCATTATAAAGACCTTAAGTTACCTGATGAGCGAACATTAGCGGCTGATTACCAGGTTTCGCGTTCTTCAATTAAACGGGCCCTCAACGTATTGGTCCAGCAGGGGATTATCTTTAAGAAGCGGGGATCAGGGACATTTGTCAACCCTTTATACCTGAAAAATCAGGCAATCTTTCAACATGAGGGATCCAACCTGGGTGTTTCAGATTCTTTTCGAATTAATGGTCAAGCACCCAGCATTGAACTCCTGGACTTCCGGGTGATTCAGGCCACGCCAGAGCAGCAATCAGCATTATTTTTAAACGATGGCGATTTTGTTTACGAAATTAAGCGTCTGCGTAAGTTAGATGGTGTGCCATTCATGATTGAATATGGCTACGTGCCGATTTCTTTATTGCCAGGACTTAATCGGGAAACGGTGACTAAATCTATTTATGAATATGTTGAAAAACGGAAGTCAAAAACAGTGACGAGGTCGTTTATGACGATCATGACCGAGCCGTCGAATGTTGAAGAGCAGAAGCTGTTAAAGCTTAAGGCGACTGAGCCGGTCGGGATTATGGAAGGGATTTTTTTCATGGATGATGGGACACCATTGGAATATTCTAATATGCGCCTACACTACAAATACCTGCGTTATAATGCTTTCGTTTCACTTGGGTCGGAATAAGCCCAATTGAGTTAGCAAACAATTCTATGGAATGTGTTTAATAAAAGGTTGATTGGACCGGTCCAATTAATAAAGAAATGCAACCAAAAACGAAAAAGTTAGACCCAAAGCCCTTTTTTTCTTGAACGAATGGAACACTCTCGATATAATAGGACTTGTAAATATATAGCCGGAGTTTGCAGAAGCGGGCTTCGTTGAAAGAAAAAGGAGTACTATTTACATGGTTGATTACAACTCAAAAGAGTACTTGGAACTTGTTGATAAGTGGTGGCGTGCAACCAACTATTTGTCAGCTGGGATGATTTTTTTGAAGTCAAACCCATTGTTCTCAGTAACTAAGACGCCTATTCAAGCTGAAGATGTTAAGGTTAAGCCAATCGGACACTGGGGAACTATCTCAGGTCAAACATTCTTGTATGCTCATGCTAACCGTTTGATCAACAAGTATGACTTGAACATGTTTTACATCGGTGGCCCTGGTCACGGTGGCCAAGTGATGGTTACGAACGCTTACCTTGATGGTGAATATACTGCTGATTACCCAGAAGTTACTCAAGACTTGAAGGGTATGTCAACTTTGTTCAAGCGCTTCTCATTCCCAGGTGGAATTGGTTCACACATGACTGCCCAAACTCCAGGTTCATTGCATGAAGGTGGAGAATTGGGTTACTCATTGTCACACGCATTCGGTGCCGTTTTGGACAACCCTGACCAAATCGCTTTTGCCGTTGTTGGTGATGGTGAAGCTGAAACTGGCCCATCAATGACTTCATGGCATTCAATCAAGTTCTTGAATGCTAAGAATGATGGTGCTGTTTTGCCAATCTTGGATTTGAACGGATTTAAGATTTCAAACCCAACTGTCTTCTCACGTATGTCAGATGAAGAAATCAAGAACTTCTTTGCAGGTCTTGGTTACTCAGCTCGTTTCATTGAAAACGCAGACATCCATGACTACATGGCTTACCACGAAAAGGCTGCTGATATCTTTGATACTGCTATTGAAGACATCCAAGCTATCCAAAAGGATGCCCGTGAAAATGGTAAGTATGAAGATGGTACAATTCCTGCATGGCCAGTGATCATTGCTCGCTTGCCAAAGGGTTGGGGTGGACCTACCCATGACCAAGCTGGAATGCCAATCGAAAACTCATTCCGTGCCCACCAAGTTCCATTGCCTTTGGCACAAGGAAAGTTGGACACATTGCCACAATTCGAAGAATGGATGAATTCATACAAGCCTGAAGAATTGTTTAACGCTGATGGTTCATTGAAGGATGAATTGAAGGCTATTGCTCCTAAGGGTGACAAGCGGATGTCAGCTAACCCAATCGCTAACGGTGGTCGTAAGCGCGGTGAAGATCTTAAGGATCTTGACTTGCCAGACTGGCGCGATTACGTAAACGACATCAACGCTGACAACCGTGGAACGATCTTGCCAGATGGTAACCGCAACATGGACATGTTCACTTTGTCAAACTACCTTGAAAAGGTAATGCAAATGAACCCTAAGTCATTCCGTGTCTTTGGTCCTGATGAAACAATGTCAAACCGTTTGTGGTCATTGTTTGATACTACTAACCGTCAATGGATGGAAGAAGTTAAGAACCCTAACGACCAATACGAAGCACCAGAAGGCCGTATCTTGGATGCTCAATTGTCAGAGCACCAAGCTGAAGGTTGGCTTGAAGGTTATACTTTGACTGGTCGTGTTGGAATCTTCGCTTCATACGAATCATTCTTGCGCGTTGTCGACTCAATGATTACTCAGCACTTCAAGTGGTTGCGTCACGCATCAGAACAAGCATGGCGTAATGACTACCCATCATTGAACTTGATTTCTACTTCAACTGCTTTCCAGCAGGACCACAACGGTTACACTCACCAGGATCCTGGTATGTTGACTCACTTGGCCGAAAAGAAGTCAGACTTCATCCGCCAATACTTGCCAGCCGATGGTAACTCAACTTTGGCAGTGATGGAACGCGCCTTCAGCGAACACTCAAAGGTTAACCACATGGTTATCTCAAAGCAACCACGTCAACAGTGGTTCTCAGCTGCTGAAGCTGAAGTGTTGGCTACTGAAGGTTTGAAGGTTATCGATTGGGCATCTACTGCACCATCAGCTGATGTGGATATCACATTTGCTTCTGCTGGTACAGAACCAACAATTGAAACTTTGGCCGCATTGTGGTTGGTTAACCAGGAATTCCCTGAAGTTAAGTTCCGCTATGTTAACGTTGTTGAATTGCTTCGTTTGCAGAAGAAGTCAGAATCAGCCGGAAACGACGAACGTGAATTGTCAGATGACGAATTTAACAAGTTCTTCCAAGCTGATACACCAGTTATCTTCGGATTCCACGGATACGAAGACTTGGTTGAATCATTCTTCTTCGAGCGTAAGTTCCGCGGTGACGTCTTTGTTCACGGATACCGTGAAGATGGTGACATCACAACTACTTACGACATGCGCGTTTACTCACACCTTGATCGTTTCCACCAAGCTAAGGAAGCTGTTGCTGTCCTTGCAGACCGTGGTGCGGTTGACCAAGCTGCTGCTGATACATTCATCACTAAGATGGATGACATCTTGGCAAAGCACTTGAAGGTGACCCGTGAAGAAGGTCGCGACATCGAAGAATTCACTAAGTGGCAATGGTCTGCTTTGAAGTAAGCTATTAACACTTGAAAGAATCGCCTCGGCGGTTCTTTTTTTTATACTCATTTGACGGCAAAATCTAACTAAACTTTGCTATAATTGACATAATCTTGAAAAGGGGCTAATTTTATGCAAACAATTAAACTTGTTTCAATTGATATTGACGGCACGCTTTATAATGATAATCGTGAGATTACACCGGCGGTAAAAAGTGCTATCCAAAAAGCGACGGCACAGGGGGTTCATGTGGTCATTACCACTGGGCGACCAGAAACAGGCGTTAAAAAGATTTTGAATGAATTAGATCTCTTGGGTGAAGATCATTATGTGATTACGCACAATGGTGGCTTGGTCCAAACAACAGACGGACAAAAGACCCTTCATCGAGCTGCTTTGCCATGGACTACTTTTTTGAAGGCGCAACAATTTGCAGAAGATCATAACACCTATATTCAGGTTGAATCAGACTCAGACGCCTATACGGTGATGACGAATGTAAATGTCTTTGCAAGCCAGGAAAACTTCGTGGTCAGCCTGCCACTAACTATCAAAGATGAAGTTTCAGAGCTGGAGGAAACTTCTTTTGTCAAGGCAATTGCTATTGGCGACGAAGGCTTTATGGATCAGATTCAAGCAAAGGTCCCGGCAGAGTTGAAGCAAGAGGCCAATGTTGTTCGTTCAACCCCGAATAATTTGGAATTTATGAATACGGCGGCTTCTAAGGGCCAGGCATTGTTAGCATTGGCAAAGGAGTTGGGAATCGATCAATCAGAAACAATGGCAATTGGTGACCAGGAAAACGATCACACAATGATTGAAGCTGCGGGTATTGGCGTTGCCATGGGAAATGCGGTACCTTCAATTAAGGCGATTGCCAACCAGGAGACAACGGATAACAACCATGATGGTGTTGCCAAGGCTATCGAACGCTTTATTTTAGCCAAATAATTAGTAGCAACAGATTAGTAACGTAAGATGACAAGCGGCGATGATAAAATCAGTCGCTTTTTTTGCCCAGTTACCTTGATTTTATTGTTATAATATATAAGAAATCGTTGTTCTTTAATCTGGAGTAGCAAAAATGACTAAGTCAAACCTAAAACTCTTTTCTCTCTCATCGAACCACCCCTTAGCAGAAAAAATCGCTGCTGAAGTCGGTGTGCCATTAAGTGACATTTCGGTGAAGCGCTTTGCTGATGGTGAGGTGCAAATTAACATTGAAGAATCTGTCCGTGGCGCAGATGTCTTTGTGATTCAATCAACATCCCAACCGGTTAACGATAACCTGATGGAATTGTTGATTATGATTGATGCCTTGAAGCGGGCATCAGCTAATCAAATCAACGTAGTTTTGCCTTATTACGGTTATGCTCGTCAGGACCGCAAGGCGCGCTCACGTGAACCAATTACAGCTAAGTTGGTTGCGAATATGATTGAACGAGCAGGAGCTACTCGTGTGATGGCTTTAGACTTGCACGCTGCTCAAATTCAAGGATTCTTTGATCTACCGATGGATCACTTGCAAGGTGCTCCGCTTTTGGCCGATTACTTGATTGAAACCGGTATTGCCGACAAAGAAAACGCTGTTGTTGTTTCACCCGATCACGGTGGGATGACCCGTGCCCGTAATTTGAACAACATGCTTGGTTTAGAGGCACCTGTGGCAGTGATTGACAAGCGTCGTCCGAAGCCAAACGTAGCAGAGGTTGGCTCAATCGTTGGTGATGTTGCTGGTAAAACAGCCATCATGGTCGATGACATGATCGATACAGCCGGAACGATTACGCAGGGTGCTCAGCTTGTTTTGGAACATGGTGCTAAGGAAGTTTACGTGGCCGCATCACATGCCGTCTTCTCAGGACCAGCTTTGGAACGTTTGCAAAATTCTGTTTTCACTAAAGTTATTGTGACTGATTCGATTAACTTGCCAGATTCAAAGAAGTTTGACAAGCTGGAAATTGTTTCTGTTGGGGAATTGATTGGTGAAGCGATTCGTCGTGTTTCGTTGAACGAAGCAATTAGCCCGATGTTTAAACACCGCTTCCGCCGTCGTAGTTCTCAAGAAGACTAAGGCGTCTTAAGTTCGATAAAGGATTCTGATAAAGGACTATTTTTTGGCTGAAGTGTCAAAAGAGGTCTTTTTTTGTGAAGATTATTCGTAAATTGACTGAAAGGCCAATTTTTTATGTTACAATAGCGAATGAAAAATGTTTTAATTGGAGACGCTTATGTATAAAATTTTAGTGGTTGATGATGAAAAGCCAATTTCGGATATCATCAAGTTCAACCTGGTAAAAGAGGGTTACGAGGTCGTAACGGCCAGTGACGGGGCCGAGGCATTGGAATTGTACAAGTCAGAAAACCCTGATTTGGTATTGTTAGACCAAATGCTTCCTGAAGTCGAGGGAATTGAAGTTTTGCGTCAAATTCGGGCCAAAGACAAGACACCTGTCATTATGGTAACGGCTAAGGATTCTGAAATTGACAAGGTGATTGGTTTGGAAATGGGTGCAGATGATTATATCACTAAGCCGTTCTCGAATCGTGAATTGGTTGCCCGAGTAAAGGCAAACTTACGTAACCGTCACACAACGAGCCAGTCAGATGATCCAGCAGTTAACCAAGAAGACATTCAGCTTGGCAACTTAATTATCCATACAAAGACTTATATGGTCACAAAGGATGGTGTTGACCTCGAATTGACCCATCGTGAATTTGAGTTACTCTCATATATGGCACAACATATTGGTCAAGTCATGAACCGTGAAAACTTACTTCGTCAGGTATGGGGTTATGACTACTTTGGCGATGTTCGAGCAGTTGATGTGACCGTTCGTCGTTTGCGTGAAAAGATTGAAGATGTACCATCACATCCAGTTTGGTTAGGAACAAGACGTGGTGTTGGTTACTACCTCTCATCTGGTAAGAACCAAAATAAATAAAAAATTATGAAAGGACAGGCATTCGCTGTCAGGGATTATGAAAGTCATTGTTAAACTCTTACAATCGATTCGATTCCGGATAACCTTTGTCTTTGTCCTTTTTTTAATTGTTATTTTAGAATCATTCGGCGTTTTTTTCGTTCATCAAATTGAGCAGCATGATCTCATTGCCAGTGAGGCAGAGCTGACAATGCCAACCTATGTTACGAAAAAAATTGTCGAGGGTTTGGATGCGGGTTCTGGTAAGGCGAGCCGGGAAAAAATGGATACAGCCGTGAAGGACTTCGATTCCAACCTTGTTGAAAACGTCGTGGTTTATGATAAGTCCGGTAAGGTTGTTTCCAGTCAGTCGACAAAGAAGTCGCTATTACCAAAAAATATTGATTCTAATAGCGAGATTGCTCTGGATGGCGGTAATTCTTACCTTAAGATCCGGACACAAGACCGCAATCAGGGAAGCGGCCAACAGGCGGTGGTGACCCGGCAACTTTATGCGAATGGGACGAATGCTCCTAGCAAATCTGGAGAGAAACCTGTTGGTGTGGTGGTGGTTTATGCTAGCCTCGCTAAGGTTTACGCCAATGCTCGTCAAATTTTGCTTTTGTTCTTGTTGGCTGGTCTGCTCACGCTGGTGGCCTCGGTTTATTTGGCCTTTATTCTGTCTCGGACATTGACACGGCCAATTGAAATCATCAATAAACAAACAGCGCGGATTGCGGCTGGTGATTATTCGATGGTCAACACAATTTCTGGTTCGGATGAAATTTCGCAGTTGGCCCACTCGGTCAATACGTTGTCAAACCGGATTGCAGAATCAACTGAAATCATTAGCAATGAACGTAACCGCCTCCATTCCGTCCTCCATCATATGGCTGATGGGGTTTTGCTGACGAATGCTAAAGGACAGCTAACGATTATTAACCAGGCAGCAACCAAGTTGCTTGGTGTCAGCGAACAAGCGGCACTGGGACAGCAGGTCTTTGACCTATTGGACCTCCCTGAATACCAAAGTATTCGGGATTTGATTAAACAGCAACGGTCCATGACGGTTGATGTCGGTCAGCGAATTATTGAAGTTCGGGTGTCTTTGATTAAGAATCCCTCTGGTTTGATTAATGCCATGGTTCTGATTTTGCACGATATCACGGAACAGAAAAAAATTGATCAGGATCGGCGTGACTTTGTTTCTAACGTCTCTCACGAACTGCGAACACCATTGACCACAGTAGCGTCCTACGTCGAGTCTTTGCAAGAAGGCGCTAAGGAAGATTCTAAAATTCTTGGTGAATTTTTGACGGTGATTCAAAACGAAACGGACCGGATGTCGCGAATGGTATCCGATTTGCTTGAGTTGTCGCGAATGGACCAGGGAACGATGGAAGTTAAGACGGAATTGGTTCAACTGAATACCATGTTGAATTTTATTTTGGATCGGTTTGAAATGATTTTGTTGTCACCGTCAAAGGATTTAAATTCGGATCGAAAGATTAAGATTGTTCGTCACATCCCAAAAGATCAGGAATTCTGGGTTGATATTGATTATGATAAGATGACCCAAGTCATCGATAATTTGATGAATAATGCTATTAAGTACTCACCTGATGGTGGCAGTATTACAGTGTCCCTTGAAAAATCAGGCGATAAGGCTTTGATTAGCATCAAAGACCAAGGACTGGGTATTCCAGTAGCTGACCAGGAGAAGGTCTTTAACCGTTTCTTCCGGGTGGATAAGTCGCGGTCGCGGGCCCAAGGCGGTACTGGACTGGGATTGGCAATCTCTAAAGAAGTGATTGAAAAGTTTAATGGTCGCATCTGGGTCGAATCAAAAGAAAATGAAGGCTCTACCTTTAAGATGACCCTTAATTATGTGCAGGACGATTTGTTATCGACTGAAAAGCAGTGGGATGAAGATTAAGTCTTTCGTGACCTTAATTTCTGCTTAATTTCAATCAGTTATAGTAGCGTTAACAAATTTTGGAGACGACCATGCAAAAGAACCTAACGAATTTGATTTTGGCTGGAGCCCTAGCCGGTGTAATTGGTGGTGGGGCTGTTTTAGCTGGACAAGAAATTTATCAAAATTATCAAGTAACGCACAGTCCTGTTCGGACCAAAGCGACAGCAACAAAAACGATGACGTCCAAGGATACGGCGACCAATGCTTATAACAAGGTGGCCAATTCTGTTGTCTCGGTGCTTAATTTTAAAAAGAGTGGTAACACTTATAATGAATCAACGGAAGGGTCTGGTTTTGTCTATAAAAAGGCTGAGGGCTCAGCCTTTATCGTCACCAACAATCACGTGATTGACGGTGCCGATAAGTTGCAGGTCATTACCAATGATAATAATACAGTTACGGCCGAGCTGGTTGGGAAGGACGCTTTAACTGATTTGGCCGTATTGAAAATCACTGATTCTTCAACGATTTCAACTGCCGCCTTTGGGGACTCAGCTCAAATTTCTGTTGGTCAACAGGTATTGGCAATTGGATCACCACTGGGGTCACAGTACGCTTCCTCAGTAACAGAAGGGATTATATCGGCCACGAAGCGTTTGGTTCAGGCTGATGATGATTCCGGCCAAAACTATGGTGGCTCCACGGTTATTCAAACCGATGCCGCTATTAATCCCGGTAATTCAGGTGGCCCGTTAATTAACTTAGCGGGACAGGTAGTTGGAATCAATTCAATGAAGTTGTCATCATCATCAAACGGTACGGCGGTTGAAGGGATTGGCTTTGCCATCCCTTCGGATCAGGTTGTCGACATCGTTAATAAGTTGGTGAAAGATGGTAAGGTGACGAGGCCAGCCCTGGGAATTCAGATGATTAATCTGTCACAGGTTCCCGTTAATGAGCAGCAGTCAACGCTCAAAATTCCAAATACCGTTAATGGTGGTGTGGTTCTTTACAAGGTCAACAGCGGTTCACCAGCAGATAAGGCGGGCTTGAAGAAGTATGACGTCATTGTTGGTATTGATGGTAAGACAGTTGCTAACCAGGCTGATTTGCGTGAGCAGCTTTACACGCATAAGGTCGGCGACAAGACAACGTTGACTTACTATCGTGGTACTGAAAAGAAGACGGTTACCCTTAAGTTAAATCAGACTTTGCAGTCATAAGCTTTCGAATACCTATCGATTTCAAAACAAAAAGTCGACCAAAATGTTGGTCGACTTTTTTATGTTAAAAGTTAGCGACGAAGGCGGAATTGCCGTTGAGATTTTGCTATACTTAAAAAAGTGATAAATGAGGAGAACGATGAACATATGATTGTATTAGCCGGGACAATTGGTGCTGGAAAAACCAGTTTGACAGAGATTTTAGCAAAGCATTTGGGTGGTCGCGCCTACTATGAAAGTGTGGATAACAACCCAATTTTGCCACTCTTTTACCAGGACCCCAAGAAATACAGTTTCTTGCTCCAAGTTTACTTTTTGAACACCCGGTTGGACCAGATTCACGAGGGACAAAAAGAGAAGAATGCGGTCATGGATCGGTCAATTTTTGAAGATGCCCTACTTTTCCAGCTCAATGCTGATTTAGGTCGAGCAACGCAGACCGAAGTCGACATTTATAAGGATTTGGTCAATAATGTCTTGGAAGAAGTTTCAGAGGAAAACAAGACGAAAACGCCGGATTTGTTAATCCATGTTCGCGTTTCGTTGGAGACAATGTTAGCTCGAATTAAGAAGCGCGGTCGTCCTTACGAGCAGATTGAGCAGGACCCAGACTTGTACCAATACTATGCGGACCTAAATGCTCGCTATGATGCTTGGTTCGACCAATACGACCGTTCCCCAAAGCTCCAAATTAATGGTGATGAGCTTAACTTTGTTGAGGATGCCGCTGCTAAGGAGCGGGTTTTGGCCCTTGTTGATCAAAAGCTAGCAGAATTGGCTACTGACAAGTAATCAAAGTGGTGCTGACTTTGCTGATTGAGTAGAGGGGCTAATGCCCAAGAATCTGGATCGGTAAAATTTCATCAAAAAAAGACTTAGCTAAGTGACTAATGGACCTTGTAATATGCGCATGTCACTGGTTAAGTCTTTTTATTTGGTGGGAATTTTCAGGCGAGAACCTTGAGCATCATCTGCTGAAAATCAGAGACAAAACGGTCTTGGTCAACTAAAACGGCAGCCTTTGAAATCGTTGGTTCCAAAAGTTTGGTCTTGTCGCCAATTGTTCGACCGTAGTCACCTGATTTTTGGTCGTAAGTGACCTGCATGTTTAAGTCCAAAGTGCTTACATAGCTTGGGTCAACGGCAACCGCCACTGCTAGTGGATCATGGAGGGCGGCTCCTTTTTTATCGATATCTAAGTTATAATAAGCATCAATGTAGTAATCCATGATGTCAGCGTAGTTCTGACCGGCAGTTGTGCCGAGATTACGCCACTCTTGTGTATGCTTCTTGGTTAAAAGCGTTCGTAGAGTGACATCAAGGCCAACCATGGTGAGGTTTTCCTGATTTTTAAAAACAAAGTCGGCGGCTTCGGGGTCTTGGTGAATGTTAGCTTCCGTAAAGGGCGTCACGTTACCAGGAACCGTTAAAGCCCCACCCATCAAAGTTGTTTGGCCAATCAACTTGGCAAGGCTTGGATCTTTCTCAAGGGCCTTGGCTAAGTTCGTCAAAGGACCAGTTGGAAGGTAAATTAGTTCGTCCTTGTATTGGTGAGCGGCTTCAATTAAGAAATCGATACCGTTTTGGCTGTCAACAGTCCGTGTTGAGGCCTCAACTTCGACATCGCCGATACCATTTCGGCCGTGAATGGCCTGTGAGATTGGCATGACAGTGAAGTCAGTGGTGGTCGATGAATGTGACTCACCAATGAAAACGGGAACGTCATGGGCGCCTAAGAGGTCTAAGAGGTCAAGTGAATTCTTGGCCGTGACATTGGTCAGGGCATTGCCATAGGTGGCAATAATCCCAATTAAGTCGATGTCATCATGGCCGATGGCATAAGCCAAGGCTAGGGCATCATCAATACCAGTGTCGAGATCTAAAATCATTTTTTTGCGAGACATTGCGCATTCTCCTTTAGTTTGGGTACACTTCATTATAGCAAAATTGTTAGGTAAAACACGAAGAAAGCGAGTCAAAATGGAAAAAACGTACGATATTATTGTTGTTGGTGGTGGTCCGGTGGGCCTTTTTGCTGCCTTCTATGCTGGCTTGCGCAATACCAAGGTGCTTTTATTAGAAGCCTTAACGGATCTTGGCGGTCAGGTGCAAACACTCTACCCCGATAAAAAAATTTGGGATGTCGCGGGACTGCCAGGGGTATCTGGCCGAGAATTGGTTGAACGCCTTAAAAACCAGTTGGCTAAGTTTCCGGTTGATGTTCAGACCGAGGCCAAGGTCACGGATATTGTTCGTGCCGGTAAAAACTGGCACATCGCAATTAATGGCGGGCAAACGAGTGTGACTGGTCGATCGGTGATTTTGGCAACTGGTAAGGGGGCTTTTGAGCCACGACGGTTGCAAATTGAAAATGAGGCTGAACTAGAGGGAAAGGGTTTGTCTTATTTTGCCCCGAATCTTGCGCTTTATCAAAATCAGGAAGTGGCGGTCCTCGGCGGTGGTGATTCAGCGGTTGATTTAGCCCAGCAATTAGACGCGATTGCTAAGAAGACTTACCTGATTCACCGCCGAGACCAATTTCGGGCCCTGGAACAGGCTGTATTGGCTTTAGAGAAAACAAAGGTGATTAAGAAAACGCCTAAAAAAGTCGAAAGCGCACAACAAACGGCTGATGGTCGACTAGAATTGACGCTACAACATGTTAAAGATCAAGGTCAGCAAGAGAAGTTAGTGGTGGATAATCTCCTTGTTCAGTATGGCTTTTTAACAAAGGGACAGGCCGATACTGGTTGGCAAGTGGACCTTGATTGGGATTCAGCTGGCATCGTTGTGACTGACCAGATCAAAACGAAGCAACCAGCTCTTTTTGCAATTGGGGATGCTTCATCTTATCTGGGTCATGTTGATTTAATGGCTACTGGCTTTGGTCAAGCACCGGCGGCGGTGAATGCAGCGATTGCTGCCATTGACCCTGATCGAAGCGGACCTGGCCATTCATCTTCAATGAACTTGTAAAAGAAAGTTTTCGCTACCAGGATGGGGGCGGGAACTTTTTTACTGTCGATTTGGTTATCAAAACAAAATCTTTTGCCTGATTTTGATAGGGTTGCCTTTTTTTGACCTGTTACTGTAACAATTTTGACGCCAATACTGTACAATAGAGTCGGAGAAGGTTTATAGCGTAGCCAAGTTATTTTCCTTTGGGAATAATTAAATTTTTTTGAATTCGGATAACCAGTCTGATTTTAAAACTATCAAAAAGATGGCCGAACTCATGACGTTCGGTTTAGTAGCTATGCTCGAAATATTGTCATTCAGAAAACGGAGGTAATCAACCATGACGGATCATAATCAAGACAAGCACCTTAGACATCGGTTAATGTTTACAGCAAGTGCGACGACATTAGCAGCAACGGGCGCTGTTTTTGGGGCGACCGTTTTGAACCAAAATCAAACAGCCAGTGCTGACCAAGTTCAGGGCCAGGCACAATCTCAAGTTGACCAACAAAGCCAATGGCAGGCAAACTCGCTTGACCAGGTCAAGGCTGCCATTGCAAAGCAAGGCCAAGGACAAAATATTCATGGCTATGCGACACAGTGGGGGGACACACTGGATGTGATTGCCCAGGCTTATGGTTTGAGCACGGAACAGGCGGCCCAGCAGTTGGGCTTGGATGACCAAGGGTTGTTGATTTCAGGCTATCGCTTGGGTGCCCAGGCTCAAGTGATCCAAAAGCTTAAAGATGATGGTGTCTTATTGTCTGCTGGAGTTGCTCAGGTAAGCCAGAGCCAAACTAGTCAGCCAAACTTGGTGTTGATGCAAAAAGGTGCACCAACGACTGATTCCGCTCAGGTGGCTGCCGATTCGCAGGCCACTGCACAAGCAGTCAGCCAGGGAAGCCAAACGGGTAGTCAAACAGCGACAACGGTCGCTGCCCAATCACTAGCTCAGAGCCAGTCTTTGTCCGTGGCTAGTTCCCAGGCTAGCGCCCAGTCAATGGCAGCTAGTGTCAATCAAAATCAAGTTAGTCAAGTGGTGTCTGTTGCTGGTGAACAACAGTCAAATACTGACCAGACCGATACAATTGAGCAAAATGTGTCGCAAGGAGCTGGGTCTCAATCAGCCGATTTGTACTCACAGACGCAGTCTTTGAGTCAAGCGCAAGCTGCGGCTTCACAAGTACCTAGCTCACAGGCTGGTATTTCCCAAGTAGCCAATTCAGAAGCAATTACCTCTCAGGTACAAAGCTCTCAAGCGGCCACTTCACAAGCGGTGGCATCCCAAGCACCTGTTTCACAGGCTGTCGTTTCAGAGGCACCGGCTTCACAAGCAGTAACGTCACAGGTAGCTACCTCCCAAGCCCCAACTTCGACAAGTGCAGCCGTACAACCGACGGCGACCACGAACAAGGTCAACACGGATCAGGTTATTAATTGGTTCTATGACAATCAAGGCAAGTTGACTTATTCTATGACGGGATCTCGTGATGGCGCCGATGGGACGGCCGATTGTTCCGGTGCAATGACGGAAGCCTTGTACGAGGCGGGGGCTTCCAAGCCGGCTTACTTGTATAATACGGATTCTTTGCACGGTTATTTGGAACAAAACGGTTATCAACTGATTGCAACGAATACGCCATGGGATGCTCAACGTGGTGATATCGTTATTTGGGGTCAGCAGGGTGCCTCAGGTGGGGCAGCTGGTCACGTTCAAATCATTGTTTCAAATGATCCCAATGCCCGCGCCATTTCCGTTAATTATGTAACGGGTGGCCAAACGGGAACGGCTGTTCAAGAAATGAATTATAATTCATTTTATAATTCTATGGTGCAGGCCAATCGTGGTAACCTGCCCTATTATGTTTACCGACAAGCGTAAGTAGCTAAAAAGCTAATGATACCAGAGATGGTGTCATTAGCTTTTTTTTGGTATCTATTGAATACCAATCAGTTTAGTTAAACAATTTTTTTGGAACACAAAAAAATCCTTGGGGATTGCCTCAAGGATTGCTGTAGTGGTCAGTCAGGGGCTCGAACCCTGGACCCACGGATTAAGAGTCCGTTGCTCTACCAACTGAGCTAACTAACCATGGAGTTGTCTTAAACAACAAAAAATAGTATACCATGGTTACAGCGGTGGAGCAAGTGTTTTAGCGAAAATAAGTCGATATTTCAATAAAATTTTTTAATGAGTTCAGTGATACAACATCAGGCATTCGCCTCAATGACGACGGTATTACCCTCGGAATCCCTAACCGTCACCGCCACTTTATTGTTAAAACGTTCTTCCTCTTTTTCGATGACAACAAAATTATTGGCTAAGTGCTGTTTTAATTCAGGGAGGTGGTCACGAACCAAGAGCTCAAAAGTAGTTTTGGATTGACTCTGAACAAAAGTAAGGTCTTCGTGGTCAACAACTAAGATGCGGTCAGTTTGGGCACCACTTTGAGGAAGGTCAAAGACGTCGCGCCAGAAACGAAAGGCACGGTTGGGGTCTTGTGCGGGAATTTTTTTATGGTTGAGTTTACGAGCTTTCATTTACTTTGATTCTCCAAAAAAAGCGGTTCACGTTATAAGAGCAAAGAATAGTAATTTGCTAGGTTCTTTTATTCAGTATAGCCCAAAGAGGGGGTCTTGACCATGCTTGTCAAGGCAAAGTGTGGTAAACTAAGTCTTATGGCATTATTAGAAGTAAGTGGGCTCTCGATGGCCTACGCAGAAAAAACATTATATGACGATGCTGACTTGGAATTGCAAGCCGGCGAACACATGGGGATTGTCGGTCAAAACGGGGCTGGTAAGTCAACTTTGATTCGGATTTTGACCGGGCAAGTTTTGCCCCTTTCGGGCCGAATTGACTGGGCGAAAAATCTGAAAATTGGCTACTTGGATCAGTATGCAGAAATTCCAGAGGGGATGACTCTGGTTGATTTCTTGCATACGGCTTACAAGGATCTCTATGCTAAGCAGGATCGCGCAACGGAATTGTATGAAAAGTACGCCGCTACCGCCGATGACAAGCTGCTTGAGCGAGCAGGACGCCTACAAGAAGAACTGGATGCTGCTGGTTTCTATGACGTTGATACTGAAATCGAACGGGTGATTTCTGGTCTAGGCTTGGAAGCCATTGGGCGGGACCGCGAACTAGAACACATGTCTGGTGGTCAGCGTGCCAAGGTTATCTTGGCTAAGTTGCTCTTGGAAAATGACGACGTCATTATCCTTGATGAGCCGACCAACTATTTGGATGTTGCGCACATCGAATGGTTGGAAGGCTTTTTGCAGGGATTTGAAGGCGCAGCCATGATTATTTCGCATGACTTTGATTTCTTGGATAAGGTAACGAACGCGATTGCTGACGTTTCTTTTGGTAAAATTACCAAGTATCGCGGTTCTTTCCAAAAGGCGATGCGTCAAAAAGAAGAACGTTCTGAGCAGCAGCTGCGTCAGTATGAGAAACAGCAGGTTGAGATTGCTAAAGCTGAAAAGTTCATTGCCAAGAACAAGGCCCGTGCTTCAACTTCAAAGCAGGCCAAGTCTCGTGAAAAGATGCTGGCCCGGATGGATAAGGTGGATCCACCTTCAGAAAACCTGAAGGCGAAATTTAACTTCCCATACGTTAACTCCCAGTCGGCCGCCGCTTTGACGGTGACTGATTTGTCAGTTGGCTATGATCAGGCAATCTTGGAACCCGTGTCATTCTCATTAACAACGGAAAAGAAGATTGTCTTTGCTGGGTTCAACGGGGCAGGAAAGTCGACGTTGATCAAGTCCATTTTGGGCGAAATTCCTTCACTTGGCGGTCAAGTGGAATTTTCACCTTCAGCTGTCGTGAATTACTTTGACCAGGATTTAGACTGGGATAATGACCAGCAGACGCCATTACAGGCGATGCAAGACTTATTCCCTACGATTTTGCCAAAAGAATTGCGGCAGCGTTTGGCGGGCGCCGGCATTAATGCTGAAAATGCCCAAAAGCCATTGTTCCAGCTTTCTGGAGGGGAGCAGACGAAGGTTAAGCTGGCCATTATGGAAATGAAGCCGTCAAACTTCTTAATCCTTGATGAGCCAACGAACCACTTGGATGAAGAAACGAAACAAGCTTTGTATAAGGCGATTAAAGCCTTTCCTGGTAACGCTATTATCGTTTCTCACGAAGTTTCCTTTACGAAGGATTTAGCGGATCAAAGCTTGAACGTGGCTGCTTTGTCTTACAAGGAAAATCCGGAATAAGTCGGTTAAAAGTGAATAATCAATACCTAAAGAATGATTTTGTTAACAAAATCATTCTTTTTTTGATGTCAGGAAAAATAACAAATCCCGGCAAAATGAGCATTTTAAGCGGTAAACTAAGCGTTGAAACAACAAAGTAATCATTTTTATTAAAAAATTATTTGAAAATGATGTGTTTGTCTGATAAGATTAAACAAACATTAAGTTGTACCGAGGAGGAAGCATCATGAAACGATGGCAGAAATGGACTGTTGCGGCAGTCGTTGTTTTGGCCGCAGTTGGGGGATCTCGAGCTGCAGGCTGGTGGGGCACAAGCCCTTCCGACGATAAATCAGCATTGAACTACGGTTTAGGAGCTGAAATTCAGACTTTAGATATTTCAAAGAGTACTGATCAGTATTCAAACACGGTTCTTGGAAACACGGAATCAAACTTGTTGCGGGTCAACTCAAAGGGCAACCCGGCTCCTGACTTGGCTAAGTCATATAGCGTCTCATCAGACGGGTTGACTTATACTGTTCAGCTGCGTTCAGGCTTGAAGTGGTCTGATGGTTCTTCTTTGACTGCAAAGGACTTTGTTTATACTTGGCAGCGGATTGCTGATCCTAAGACCGCCTCACAGTATTCATATCTGACATCGGGTGTTAAGAACGCCGATGACATCGTGGCTGGCAAGAAGCCTGTTTCTGATTTGGGTGTTAAGGCAGACGGCAATACATTGACGTTCACTTTGGAAAAGCCAATGCCACAATTTAAGTATCTGTTGAGCTTTACCCAGTTTGCCCCACAGAAGGAATCCTTCGTGAAGGAAAAGGGTTCTAAGTACGGTACAACCGCTGCCAACCAAATTTATTCTGGCCCTTACAAGTTGGAAGGTTGGAACGGAACGAACAATAAGTTCAAGATGGTGAAGAACGATGATTACTGGAATGCTAAGACCGTTAAGACGAAGACGGTTAACTGGCAGGTAATTAAGAACCCTGAAACAGCCATCAAGTTGTACAAGGAAGGTAAGTTGGACCGCGCTGCAGTGAACAACTCACCTGAAATGTACGCGGCGAATAAGAACAATAAGGATGTGAAGACAACTGCTGTTGCTGCTTCGACTTACCTGGAATACAACCAAGCTAAGAACCCTTACTTGCAAAACGAAAAGATTCGTGAAGCCTTGAACCTGGCCACCAACCGTAAGGAATTGGCAACTCAAGCAACTGGTGGAACCCGTGATGCCGCTAAGAGTTTGGTTTCAAACAACTTGGTGAAGGCCGCTAACGGTGAAGACTTGTCAACTTACGTTGCCCCTGGTTATTCTTATGACAAGGCAAAGGCAAAACAACTCTTTGAAGAAGGAATCAAGGAAGTCAACAAGGGTAAGATGAACGTTACTCTGGAAACGGACGCTGATAGCCCAATTTCAAAGAACACTGTGGATTACTTGAAGCAGGCTTGGGAATCAACATTCGGTGACCAAATTTCTGTTACTGAAAAGATTGTGCCATTTAAGCAACGTTTGCAAGATTCACAAAATGGTAACTTCGATATCGTGGTTTCAAACTGGACAGGTGATTACCAAGATGGTTCAACCTTCTACGACATGTTCAAGGCAGCTGATACTGGCATGAACAATGGTCAATTCACCAACCAAGCTTACATTGATGCTGTGACAAAGGCAGAAAGCACGGATGCTAATAATCCATCTGCCCGTGACGCTGACTGGAAGGCAGCCGAAGCGGCTTTGAAGAACAGCTCAAGCCTTAACCCATTGTACTCATGGAAGGGTGCATACTTGACCCGTTCAAATGTTAAGGGTGTTGTTACCAACCCAGCCGGTTTGCCACTTGATTTGACGAACGCTTACCGGAAGTAAAAATTCATAAAATTTTATTCTATTTGCTACAGCGGTGAATAGTACTAGGCAGGTCATAGAGAGAGGCGTCCGAGTATCATGTGGATAGTTTCCCAAGTGACCTGCCTTTGGTGTGAATGGTAATTTTTCAAAACAGTCCCTCAAAACTTAGTTCCATCGTGATTTAGTAACTTGTTAAAGCATTTAGGAGAGTCATTTTCATGGCCAAATACATTTTAAAACGAGTGTTAATCCTGCTAGTTACATTATGGATTGTGGTCACGGCCACTTTCTTCTTAATGCAGATTTTGCCAGGAACACCTTACAATAACCCGCACTTGTCGGCCTCGGCAATTGCCCAATTGAATCAAACGTATGGATTGGACAGGCCAGTCGTTGTTCAGTACTTTGATTACCTAATCAATTTGTTGCATGGGGATCTTGGAACGTCTTACCAGTACCAGAACCAATCAGTTTCCATGTTGATTGGCCAACGGTTGCCAGTTTCTGCCCAGCTTGGTTTGCAAGCCTTAGTTGTTGGTATCCTGCTTGGTCTTTGGTTTGGAGCGGTTTCCGCCAAAAACCAAAATAAGAAGATGGATGGCTTCTTGGGAATTATTTCCACTTTGGGAATTTCGGTTCCTTCCTTTATCTTAGCCATCGTCTTGCTTTACGTCTTTGGTTATGACCTTGGTTGGTTACCAGTTTCTGGTTGGGGCGATAGCTTCTCTGAAACAATTTTGCCAACCTTGGCCTTGGCCGTTGGTCCCGCAGCAACGACTACTCGGTTTGTTCGCTCTGAAATGATTGATGTCTTACATTCGGATTATATTCAGTTGGCTCGCGCTAAAGGATTAACCGGAACACAATTGATTCGTAAGCACGCTTACCGAAACTCAATGATTCCAATTTTGACGTTGGTTGGTCCAATGGTTGCCAACCTGCTGACTGGGTCAACTTTGGTTGAAAATATCTTTTCCATACCTGGAATTGGGCAACAGTTCGTTTCATCAATTCCAACAAAAGATTACCCGGTTATTATGGGAACCACTATCGTCTATGCTGCGATGTTGATGATCTGCATCTTGATTACTGATATTTTGACGGCAATTGTTGATCCACGAGTTCGGTTGAAGTAGGGGGAGAACATGGAAGAAGTACAAAATGAATTTTCCCTCGTTGGGATTGAAGATAAGTCGGCCAGCGAAAACATCGTGAAGCCTGCCTTGTCGACTTGGCAAAGCGTTTGGCGTCGTCTTCGTAAGAATAAATTAGCAGTTGTTAGTTTAATTTTCTTGGTTTTGGTCATGCTTTACGCTTTGATTTCAGTGCCGGTAGTTAGTCAAAATTCTGCAAACGATTTTAATACTAATGCTGGTTCTAAATATAAGAATTTGCCACCAAAATCTGGTTTACCAATCCCCGGCTGGGATGGGAAGACGACAATCCCTGGGGCGGTAGACGCAACGGATGTTTATGAAAAGAATGGGGTCGATCAAAACTACCTCTTGGGAACGGATAACCTTGGTCGTTCAGTGGCCAAGCGTGTAACGGTTGGTTTGAGAATTTCACTCTTTATTGCCATCGTAGCGACAGCAATCGACCTTTTGATTGGTGTTAGTTATGGCTTGGTTTCTGGTTGGCTTGGTGGATGGGTTGACACCACCTTACAACGTGTCATTGAAGTGATTTCAGCAATTCCGAACTTAGTGGTTGTGACCCTCTTGGCCATGCTCTTTGGGTCCAGTATTTGGTCAATTATTTTGGCCATCGCTTTGACCAGTTGGACCGGAATGGCCCGTCAGGTTCGTAACTTAACTTTGACTTACAAAGAACGTGACTTCGTCTTGGCTGCCAAGACCTTGGGTGAGTCCGGACCGAAGATTGCTTTGAAGCATTTGGTGCCAAACATGTCTGGAACAATCATCGTGCAAATCATGATGACGATTCCAGCAGCTATTATGTTCGAAGCTGTTTTGTCAGCCATCAACTTGGGTGTTAAGGCACCAACTGCCTCACTTGGAACGTTGATTACTGATGGACAGAACATGTTGCAATACTACCCATATCAAATTTTGATTCCATCGATTGTCTTGGTCTTGGTATCCTTGGCCTTCATCCTTTTGGGTGACGGGTTGCGTGATGCCTTTGATCCAAAGATGGCAGATGAATAAGGAGGCCTTCATGGCAGCACCAATTTTACAAGTAAAAGACCTCCGCGTGGACTTTAACACTTATGCTGGAAAAATCCAGGCGATTCGAGGCGTTAATTTTGATTTAAATGCTGGCGAAACCATCGCGATTGTTGGGGAATCCGGTTCTGGTAAATCAGTGACGACAAAGACCCTCCTCGGTCTCAATGCTCAGAACGCTGAATTAGGTGAAGAAAGTCAAATTCTTTACAATGGTAAGAATTTGGCCAAGTTGTCTGAAAAAGAATGGGAAAGTTATCGTGGTTCTGAAGTTGCAATGGTTTTCCAGGATCCAATGACATC
Organism: Fructobacillus sp. ESL1096; assembly: GCF_058511985.1. Classification (NCBI taxonomy): domain Bacteria; kingdom Bacillati; phylum Bacillota; class Bacilli; order Lactobacillales; family Lactobacillaceae; genus Fructobacillus; species Fructobacillus sp. ESL1096. Next base: position 561,609 of record NZ_CP196400.1, on the reverse strand, counting down.
ATTAGATCCAACGATGAAGATTGGCAACCAAATTGCTGAACCAATCATGAAGCACCATGAAGTTGAAAAGGCTGAAGCACTGGAAAAGGCTTTGCAGCTCATGAAGGATGTTGGGATTTCAAATGCCGAGGAACACATCAATGATTATCCTCACCAATGGTCTGGTGGCATGCGCCAGCGGGCTGTGATCGCTATTGCTTTGGCCGCTGATCCAAAGGTCTTGATTGCCGATGAACCAACAACTGCTTTGGATGTGACGATTCAAGCCCAGATTTTACAAGTTTTGAAGAGGTTGCAAAAGAAGAATAACACGGCCATTATCTTTATCACCCATGATTTGGGTGTTGTGGCCGGGATTGCTGATCGGGTGGCCGTTATGTATGCCGGTAAGATTGTTGAAACCGGACTGGTGAACGAAGTCTTCTATAATCCACAACATCCTTATACATGGGGGTTGTTGGGTTCAATGCCATCAACGAAGACTGAGTCTGGTACCTTACAGGCCATCCCAGGTACGCCACCGGACTTGCTTTACCCACCAAAGGGTGACGCTTTTGCAGACCGAAACGTTTATGGTTTGGCAATCGATCATGAAAAACAGCCACCACTCTTTGAAGTGTCACCAACTCATTTTGCAGCCACATGGCTCTTAGATGACCGGGCACCAAAGGTAACACCACCACTTGAGATTCAACGTCGCCAAGCATTTTGGCAGACCTTAGAAAATGAGGGGGCCAAGTAATGCAAAATTCAGATGCAAAGAAATTAGTTGAGATTAAGGACTTAAACCTGACTTTTAATGCTGGTAAGAGCAATGCCACCAAGGCAATTGATGAGATTTCTTTCGATATTTATGAAGGTGAAACCTTTGGCTTGGTTGGGGAATCCGGCTCAGGAAAGACGACCATTGGTCGGACGATTTTGAAGCTTTACAACCAAGATTCAGGGACCATTACTTTTGATGGTCAAGATTTGGGCCAGTTGAAAAAACAGGGCATGAAGGACTTCCGTAAGCAAGCGCAAATGATTTTCCAAGACCCACAGGCCTCATTGAACGGCCGTTTGCGAGTTGAGGATATCATTGGTGAGGGTCTTGACCAAGTCGGTTACAGCAAGAAGCGGGCCGAACGAGAAGCGAAAGTATTGGAATTGTTGAAGTTGGTTGGCTTGAACAAGGACCACGCCTCACGATACCCACACGAATTCTCTGGTGGACAGAAGCAACGGATTGGAATCGCCCGTGCGTTGGCCGTTCAGCCCAAGTTTATCATTGCCGATGAACCAATTTCGGCCTTGGACGTTTCTGTTCAGGCTCAGGTTGTCAACTTATTGGCTGATTTACAAAAGCAAAACAAGTTGACTTACCTTTTTATTGCTCATGATTTGGCCATGGTCAAGTATATCTCTGACCGAATTGGTGTGATGCACTGGGGAAAGTTGGTTGAATTGGGTACTGCGGATGAAGTTTATAACCATCCATTGCACCCATATACCAAGAGCTTGCTTTCGGCCGTGCCTGAACCTGATCCGATTGTTGAAAAGCAACGTGTGATTAAGCCGTACGATGCCAGTTTTGAAAAGGATGGTCAGGAACGAAAGATGGTTGAGGTTGAACCGGGCCACTTTGTCTTGGCAACCCCAGCGGAAGCTGAACAGTACAAGGCGGAACAGCAGTAAACCCGGCTACTTTACGTTCACATTATTCTCTAACTTAAATTGTTTAAATTAAAAAAGCGTTTCAGGATAAACTGAAAGCAGATGTTTCTGCGCTCAGCCCTAGCCCTGAGCGCTTTTTTCATGTAAAATAAGTTATTATGGAAAACTTTGAACAAGAATTACAAAATCGGCGGACATTCGCCATCATTTCCCATCCCGATGCGGGAAAAACAACCTTAACGGAACAACTACTTCTTCACGGTGGTGTGATCCGTGAGGCTGGAACGGTTAAGGGCCGCGGAGCGAAGAAGATGGCTTCGTCGGACTGGATGGCCATTGAACAACAACGTGGTATTTCGGTTACCTCTTCTGTCTTGCAGTTTGACTATGAGGGCAAACGCATCAACATTTTGGATACTCCTGGGCACGAAGATTTCTCGGAAGATACTTACCGAACACTGATGGCCGTTGATTCGGTTGTGATGGTTGTTGATGCTGCAAAGGGAATTGAGCCACAAACCAAGAAGCTCTTTGAAATTGTTTCCAAACGCGGCATCCCTGTCTTTACATTCTTTAACAAGATTGATCGTGATGCCCGGTCACCATTGGATTTGGTGGACGAATTAGAAAGTATCCTGGGCATTCAAGCTTACCCAATGAATTGGCCGATTGGTTCTGGCCAAATTTTGCAGGGCATCTATGACTTGAAGCAAAAGGAACTGATCCCCTTTAAGAACGCAGCTGATCATCCAGAAGTTCGCCAAGAGGGCTTGGATGAAGTTGAATTGTTGGAAGATGCGGGTAACCAATTTGACGAAAAAGCGGTTGCCACGGGTCAGTTAACGCCGGTTTTCTTTGGTTCGGCCTTAGCAAATTTTGGTGTAACCGAATTTTTGCGGGAATACTTGGCCTATGCACCAATGCCAGCACCGGTCACGACGGTTGATGACCAGGTGATTGAACCGGATAATCACGAGTTTACTGGTTTTGTCTTTAAGATTCAGGCAAACATGGATCCCCGTCACCGTGATCGGATTGCCTTTGTACGAATTGTTTCCGGTGCCTTTGAGCGTGGTATGGATGTTACGCTGGAAAGAACGGGCAAGAAGCTCCGTTTGGCCAATGTGACCCAGTTCATGGCAGAGGAACGGGAAAATGTGCAGGGCGCCGTTCCGGGTGATATTATCGGTGTCTATGATACCGGGAATTTCCAAATCGGTGATACAATCTTTGCTGGTAAGAAAGCTGTCCGTTTCCCTGATTTACCCACGTTTACGCCGGAGTATTTTAATAAAGTGATTGCTAAGGATGTGATGAAGCAAAAGTCATATCACAAGGGCATCACCCAATTGGTCCAAGAAGGAACAATTCAGCTTTATAAGTCATGGAACTCAAGCGAGTATATTCTTGGTGCAGTTGGCCAATTGCAATTTGAAGTGTTCAAATTCCGAATGGAAAATGAGTATAACGTTGAAATTCAATTTGAGCCGATCGGTTCAAAGGTTGCCCGATGGATTGACCCAGACCAAGTGGACGAAAAGATGGCTTCATCGCGGAACCTGTTGGTCAAGGATCGCTATGACCGTCCCGTCTTCTTATTTGAAAATAACTTTGCATTGAACTGGTTCAAGGATAAGTATCCAAATGTTGAACTGGAAGCAAAGATGTAAGCCGAAATACCATCAAATTAAATTAAGAGCAAACTAAAAAGACTGACACCGATTTAAATATTTCGGACGTCAGTCTTTTTAGTTTACTTATTTAATGACAGGCGCTACTTTTACGGTTCATAGCATGTTACTAGTCCATTCGGGTATTTTTAAGAGAGAATTAGCACTTTTAGTGATTGCTTGTTGAAAAAATTCAAAATATGTCTGATGTACGCTTGGGAGACGAGTTATTTAACTAGGAAAAGTGTTTCTAGATCCTGTGAGGCTTGGAATGAAATAGAAAACTTTGGAACAAATGTGTGGAATAAATGTTCGAAAAAATAACCACAATTCTATGTAAAAACAAAAAATGTTAGTGGTTAGTTGGTGCCTTTTTTACAATCCATAGTTTGTAATTAATTTAACTATATGATATATTCTAAACTAAGCTTTTAATTAGAATGCTTTTTAGAAAGAAAGAAGGTAGCTATGAACGCGAAAAGTATTAAGAGTAAGTTGAGTATATTTGTATTAGTTGGCGCACTGTTGCTAAGTGTTAGCGCACCCACTGTTGCTTCGGCTTCTGGTTTTTGGGAAGGCTTCTGGTTTACTTTGGGCACACGTCAAGGTGAATCGGTAACTAGTGCCCACTATAGAAGTACCACATCAACGTCAAATCCTTGGGGTCTCGGTGTTTATAATTCTGATGAAGGGAATGGCTCTTACTATAGTGCCTATTTGATAGGGCAAAAGAATGCGGCTGCTGCTTCTCCATTGGCAACGGCATATACTGGTCCAGCGTATCCATATGTTTACACAACTACCTATAGTAATGCAAGTCAAACGAATGTTCGAATGGTGATGTTTAACCCTGAATGGACAACTTCCGTATTCCCTCGGGTATCGGGAAGCTGGAATCATCAAGTGTGGTAATTAAATGTTAAAGTATAGTCTTCAACGAATCTTACAAACAAAACGATTTTGGTTTGTGATGTTAATCATGACAGCCATTACTACTACAGATGCTATTCAGCATGTTGTTGTTTTGAGTGGTAATTCACTAGCTACAAATTTTTGGTTAAATACATTTATGGCTAGTAGTGTTGCTGGACCATACGGTCATTTATTGACATTTTTCTTGTTAGGATTATTTCCAGTTTGGCTTCTTTTAGGCGTTGGTTTCGCTTTATCAAGCGATTTTTCTTCTGGTCAGTCCTACAATGTTGTCAGCCGTGTTGGCCTTGCAAAATATATTCGCGGGCATTATTATGCTGCTGGCATTGCTGGTGCGATTTTATTTTCAGTCCCACTGTTAGTGAATTTGTTGATTGTGATGGTGATTCACCTATTTGATTTTCGTACATTTAGTGGTCAGATGAGATTGTTAGATGATCGTAGTCGAATTCCTAATTTAGAAAAGTATCATTTTTTGTGGTGGCAATTAGAACATCCAGTGGTTACTTTTTTCTTGTATTTTTTTCTTTTCCTACTAGCAGTGATAATGACTACTGTATTAATGGTGTCGTTAACCTTAATTTTTAATAGTTTTTATCAAGTTTTGGCCCTGGTTGTATTAAGTTCAGTTTTGCTGGGAACTCAGTTATTTAACATTGGTGGATTACTGCAAACTTTTGCTTACCTAATATATTTACCGGATTGGATTAATAGTTGGGTGACATTATTGCTGACAATGTTAGTCATCAATATTGTGATTTATTATTGGCGTCGTTTTGGAGAATTACGATGAGATATGAACGGAAAATTTGGTTATCAACTGCTGCAATTTTATTTATTATGGCCATCTTTTATTTAATCAACATTAACTGGGCATCAACTAGTTATACAGATTTTGTTGAATATGAAGTTATTTATGGTAACTACTTTCAAAATTTAGCTTGGCAAACTTTTTTTGCTGTTATGGCCTTAATCTATTGGTCAAATAATTATCGACCATCACTGCAAGCGGCCGTGCGCTTGAATAGAAGGGGAGAATTAGGAAAATTAATTATTAAGAGAACGAATTATTTAATCTTGAACTTTTCTTTGTTATTTTACCTTGTGCCCTTTAGCAGATTGGGTTATTTACGCCCAAACTTTTCTCAAATCAGTCGCTTTATCACTTTTTGGTCGTGCCAAATGTTGTTATCTGGGTTGTGGTTATTAATTATTATTTACCTTGTTTTGATTTTATACAGTCGTTGGCAGAAGAATATATTAATGCTTGCCCTAACGGTTCTGATTGTTGTCACCACGTCTTTGCACTATCTTTGGCCATTAAAACAGTCTATTTTTGTGGATACACAAACAACGCTATTTTTATCCACAAGTACTACCATGTCTGTTGTTCTTAGTACTATTTTTAGTGTCTTGATAATGTTAAGCATTTTAGCATACCAAAAGTCAGTTATTAAACGATTCGTTTGGAGATGGGAATGGTTCGCGTAGATATAAAAATGTATTTTGCAGCCACTATGATTATGATCTTACTATTTCAAACGCTTTTGTATACACAGATGGGTGGCCTGCCAGTTTATTTTGTTGATAACAGTACTCGAATCCTTTTGGTTAAATTGACTTATTTTGCCTTACTAGTAGTACCAATAGTAACTATTATGGGTACAATGACTATTTGGCAAAGTGGTGCTTATTTAAATCGAATAATCCGTATTCGTCATGTTGAAACTTTATTGATTAGGATATATTTTCAATCATTAGGCATTGTTTTATTACCTGTGATGTTGCTTTGTTTAGGTGATCAGTTATGGATAGGCCATTTTTATGTATCAGAAACGCTTAGTTTAGCGTCCTCTTACGCATTTATACTAATGATCTATTTGGTACTTGAGTCACGATTCGATGCAGGTTACGCAATTTTACTGATAACTTTTCTGATCTTAGGAGCTGTTTTGGGTAGTCAACAATTAAAATTTTTAGGGCCATTGGTGTTTCAAAAGACAACTTCCTTTTGGCAAGTTGCTAGTTTGCTAGTTGTTGTATTGTTTTTATTTTGGTGGCAGAGCGTCCAAGTAAGGCATCAGGATTATTATGGAAAGGAATAAACATGATTCAAATTGAAGGGGCGATTAAATCCCTTGATAAAAAAATTGTGCTAGATAATATTAATTTAACATTTGATGATGGCAAAATATATGGACTTCGTGGTCGAAATGGTGCGGGTAAGACCATGTTATTACGTGCTATTGCAGGCTTGATTCATTTAGATCAGGGTTCAATCAGCATTAATGGTCAATTGCTGCATCAGGAGATTGATTTTCCAAAAGATTTAGGCTTACTAATTGAAAGTAATAACGTGCTACCAGATTTTACATTAAGAAAAAATTTACAGTTACTAGCTAAAATCAAGAAAGTTGCCACTGATGAAATGATTGATGAAGCAATTGCTCGTGTTGGACTAGATCCAGATGACCGTCGTAAAGTGCGCCAGTATTCATTAGGGATGAAGCAGCGTGCGGCCATTGCTCAAGCTATTTTTGAACAGCCAAAATTAATCTTACTTGATGAACCGACCAACGCGATTGATTTGGAAGGTGTTAAATTGATGAGAGCTATTTTTGAAGAAGAGAAGAGGAGGGGGGCTAGTATTATCTTGGCTAGTCATAATCCAGAGGACTTAAGTGTGCTAGCAGATAAAGTAATTGATATGGCAGAAGGGCGAGTAGTGAATGCGTAATAGTAAATTAGTGACAAGAATCATCTTTGCAGTGATTATATTAGCATTGTTTGGTGCTGTTCTTTTTAACTATGTTCATAAACAAATGAGTAAGGGCGAGGGAAAACGCTATGTTCCCACTGTTAGCAAAAATAACGCGGGAAAAACTGTAACGAAATCAAATAACCCTGCTAAAGCTTTTACTCTTAATGGTCCATCTTCTCAAAAAAATGCAAAGCAGCTAGGATATCATGCTGGATTTTATGATGTTCATATCGAGGGTGGTGATTCGCAGTATTGGGGCGACAGCGCAACGAGTTTGAAAGATGAATATGGACATCTGGTAAATGATTATGAACCTTTTAATTTGGAAGCAGGGAAAAAATTAATCTTTACACCGGCGAAGTTTAGTCCCTTAAAAAAGCAAGGGGACAGTTATGTCATTACCAATCCAGGCAATTACCTGCCAGTGACGCAAATCCCAACCGGAAAGTATAAAGTAACTTATGAGGGGGAGTTAACCCCACAATCAGCAATGCCAACATCAAAAGCTGGATCAATGTTGCTGATAACTCTATTGACGTATGACCAGCAGACAATCCCAAATTCAACTGAAAAAGATAATTATAATGTCACCTTGTACCAAACAACAGGTGGTTCAGAAGCGGGACCTAGTTCAGGAATTATTGATATTGAAAAAGATCGTCTGCTACATGTATCGATGACCTTTATCACTGATCCGAATATTAAAATAATTTTGACACCAGTTAAATAGAATTAAAAAGTCAATCAAGTAAGGAAGCCATCATCTTTTGGATGAGGCTTTTTTTGATTTATCGTTGTTTTTAGTACACTTTGTTTTCTGTTATGGGACTCCTAGTTTTCTTAAGTTTAGTCTTCCTCGCAGCTAATACAATAAAATTTATATTTTTATTATCTCGCGATAAAGGAACATAATAAATCATATCAATTTCCTCAGTTGTATTGAAGAAGTGGAACGATCCTGGATCGATGCCGGAATTGTACCGACTTTTTTGATGCGACCGCTGGTAGTAATAATCGACTCTTTAGCTGGTGAAAAGAGCTGCTGCCCCTAATAAAGATCAGTAAGCAAGGGTAGATTAACAAAAACCGTCCCACTGATTTGCCCTTATTTTAAGGTTCAGGCAGCGGTACACTTTTTCTTTGAATTATTACAAGCGAACGTGATATAATATATAGCGTTGATTGTTCGTTTTATTACGGAATAAAAATTCTTTAATAAAATAATAGTTGGCAAAAAAATAAATATGGGGTAGGAACCCGTGCGTTAAGTGCAGTGGAAACGGAATGTGAGCCACTGACGAAACATTTATGTGCGGTACGGGTTTCGCATTCACCAACCCGGTGAACGCTCCTTTAGGAGGTTCAAGAATATGAACAAGCACACAGTTTTCAAGAAGTGGGGGCTGTCTTCTTTATCGATCCAACAGCTCGTTTTGTTAGCGGTCTTAATGGCCCTATCGTTGGTGATCGGTAAGTTTTCAGTTATGCTGACACCAACCATCAAGGTTTCTTTTGTCTTTTTGGCATCGTCTTTGATGGGCCGGTTCTTCGGTCCAATCTGGACAATGTTGGTGATGGTCTTACTAGACTTCGTTAATGTGACTTTTTTTGTGGCCCACGGCGCTTGGTCACCGATTATGGCCGTTGGCGTTGTACTTGCTGGAATCATTTATGGGGGATTCTTCTACCAGCAGCCATTAACGAAGACCGTTCACTGGGGTAAAATTCTCGTGGCCGTTTTGCTAATCACCTTTGTGGTTAACTTCTTGGTGAACACCTTTGCCTTGATGGTAATGTATTCACCACAACATTCATGGTCTGTCTTTACGGCGATGTTGTCAGCAAGATTGCCAAAGCAATTGATTTTCTTCCCAATCCAATTAGTCTTAACTTATTTAGTTTTGAACAATCGAATTGTGACTCAAATTGGCCAACAATTCTTTGCATCACAGAGCAAGCAAACTACGCCAGCTGATTCCTTGTAAATAAAAGCATAAATCAAGTCAAACCCAATCCTAAAGCGGTTTTGGCATTAGCTGTCAGACGACTTTTGCTGTTTTTTGCCAATAAACTTAAAAGGCACTCACGTTCGATTTCGAACGTGGGTGCCTTTTTGTTTTTGAGTCTGATTTTTAATCCTTGTTTTGGACTGGGATATCCTTGTGGGTTAAATCCATATTGCCGTGGACAAGGTGTGGGAAGATGAGATTGTCGGACCAAGCGATGATTTGTCCTTGTAGGAAGAAAGAAACAGCTGTTCCGATGTTAATCGAGACGATACTGCCTGAGTATGCCCAACAGGCTAAAGAGATGCCGATGGCAAAGATAAAGTTTGAAATTTGCGCTTTGGGGGCGGAGCCCCGGAAATAGGAAAAGCGCAGGATATTAGTCATATCATCGATTGGATGAAGAATGAAGTTAACCCGTTGGTAAATCGAAATGGCGATCCCAACGACGGCAACACCAAAAAGATCGAGTGGGATGCGGAGCCACAGTGACACTGTTCGGACCCCTAGTTGCACAAAAATGGTATTGAAAAAGCCGGCTAAAAAGGAAAAAAGGAGACCAAAGATAATATTACCGAGGAAGCGCTTGAAAACAAACTTTTTAGCTAAAAAGATATTGGCAATCGCAACCAGAACAGTCGTTGCTGCCAGGTAAAGCGAAATGGGTGCTCCGGTAACGTGGGCCAAATTGGCTGCGCCGGCAGTCCACGGAGCGGAACCCAGGTTTGTTGCCACGGAGAGACCGTTTCCAAGGGCGTCGAGGATTAGTGAAAGCAAAAAATAAAAGTAAATCTGTCGCCAACTTAATTCAAAATAGCGTCCATCGCGGTGGTACATAGAAAGATCCGCCTTTCCAAAAGATAAAAAATTAAATTATTTTCATTATAAAAGAAAGACCAGCTAAATCAAACGGCTCGTTCTCATCTTTTTATTTTAGTGACAGCTTCACGACACCCTCCCAACGGGGAGTTTGCGGAAACATATCAATTGGCTGAATAAAGTCAACTTGATAGGCAGCATCGAGGTCTGCCAAGTCGCGAGCTAGTGTCGATGGGTTACAAGAAATATAGACTAATTTTTGGGGTTTTGTTTTGAGTAATGCTCTTTTAAAGGCAGCATCCAAGCCTGGTCGTGGTGGATCGACAACCACGGCTGTTGGCGCGAAGCCTTCTTGTGCCCACTTCGGGAAGACTTTTTCGGCCGTTCCGACCTCGTAAAAGGCATTTTCGATACCGTTTGCTGCAGCGTTTAAGCGAGCATCTGCGACAGCCTCTGGAATAACTTCCATTCCGCGGACTTCCTTGACGAAGAAGGCCATTGATAATCCAAGCGTTCCCACCCCTGAATAGGCATCGACTAGGGTGTCTTCCTTGTTAAGGTCCAAGGCCTTAATCGCGATTTCGTAGGTCTTGGTCATTTGCTCGTGGTTTAGTTGCAAGAATGCCCGTGGGGAAAAGGCAAAGTTTAGTCCTAGGATTTCCTCGTGAAGATAGTCATCGCCCCAAAGTTTGATGGTCTCGTCACCCCAAATCAGCGATGTTTTACCAAAGTTAATATTTTGGAAAATACCAGTCAGCGCAGGCATCTTTTCCGTTAGGGCATCGATAACCGCTAGACGGCCAGGAAATTCTTCGACATTCGTTACCAAAACTAGTTGCGCTTGGCCTGCTTGGTTGGCACGAACAATAATAGTTTTGATCAGACCGGTGTTCTTGACTTCATTATAAAAGGAAACGGAAGCGTCGGAGAGGATTTTTTTGACCTGACGTACAATGGTCATTGATGTTTCATCTTGGGTAGCAATCGTTGGTAAGTCGACGATATCGTGGGTGCCACGCTTGTACAAACCTAACTTAACCTCACCCTTAATTTTGCGGATTGGTAAAGAAGCCTTATTGCGGTAGTGGTAGGGAACGGCCATCCCGATTGTGTCGTTGATTTGATAGTGGGCAAAGCCCTTTGGTTGGAACTTTTCAAGGGCCTGCAAAATCAGGTCTTTCTTAAATGCCAGTTGGGCCGGGTAAGAAAGGTGGGCTAGTTCAAAGCCACCAACTAAGTCGGCAGCCCGATCCTCCGGTACTACTCGGTCGGGGCTTTTTTCGCGGATCGTGATGACCTTTGCTTCAATATATCTGTCGGTAAAGTCAGTTACCTTAGCGGTGACAACCTCGCCAGGCAAGGCTCCGGGGATAAAGACAATCTTGCGCTTGAAATAACCAATCCCCTCACCATTGATGCCAAGACGTTTGATGGTTAACGGGAACTTTTGCCCAATTTTGACCTCAACGGGTTGGTCACGGCTGGAGCGGTTCCCCTGATTTTTTGAGTAACGGTTTGGGCGGGGAGGGGTGTTCTGCCCTTGATTACGGACTGAAATCTTTGACCGACCGGGGCCTTTTTGATGAGTGTTATTTTTTTCTGTTGACATCGTTGTCATTCCTTTTCATGGTACAAAAGCGGGTTCTGATTTTATTCAATGGATTTGAGCGTGACTTGGTACGATTGAGACTTCGTTTCGTACAGCATATGAATATTTTGCATTAAAAGCAAGAGCCAAGAAATACCAAGGCCTAAAATGATGATCTCAAAGGCGGTCAAAGACAGGTAGCGAATCCCGTAGAAGAGAAAAGCGGTGACCACCATACTGAGGGCGGTTCCTAATGAAAAGAGCTTAAATTCGCGGTTAGCATTGGGCAAAAGCCAGTAAATCAAGAGCATGGGACTACCCGTACCAACAATCAATAGGTTGGCTGCCGTATCATGAGCGATATGCAAGAATCCGGGATTGTTCGGCAAAGCGCCAATAGCCAACAAGCAGAGGGCATCGAAAGTCAAAAAGGTACGCAAGATTGATAGGCGTCGGTGTTGTTTGTAACGCTTTTGAATCGGAACAAACAGGTAGTCAATTAAAGTTCCCCAGAGGATACCGGCAATAATTAATGTGGCGTTAAAAGTCCATGAAAAGTGGGCCTTGGCCGTTCCTAAAAAGGAAAAATTATGCTGCCACCATAAAAGCCTTGAATTGGTCACCATGGCCACTAGGACACCACAGACGATAGTGATAATTAACAAGGCCATCATAAAGGGGGTCGAAATCAGTGTGGCAGAGTAAACCATCAAATAGTTGACGATACTGACAAAAATGAAAAAGAGAATGGTCGCCGTTAGGCGGTCAAAAATCGCCGATTGGAAGAGGTAGCCAATCGCCCAAAAAAAGGCGATGGCTGCAAATGCCTGAATCAGAGCAATTGAAAAAAAGAGGGTTGGCGCTAGGCGCATATCTGTTTTCTTTTTAATTGGGTCCTTCTCTTGGCGGATATTTTGTAGGTGAAGACGGATAAAGGAACCGATACCGGTGATTTCACCAAGGAAAATGACGGCTGTTGCTAGCGAGCTTTCGCCGGTAAGGGGGATTAAGGGGTCTTTTTGCCATAAAATCCAAAAGGCAAAGGCAATGGTGGCTAAGAAGGATGGCACCAAAAACCGCCTGATTGAGAGTTCTTGTTTATTAGTTTCAGTCAGGACCGGTGTCAAAGTTAAAGAGGCATCATTGACGACGAGGCCTAGTTGAGCTCCGTCAGATAAGTCGAGGTCATTGACGGCCTCTTCTGGAATTTCAATTTCGTAACGCTGGTTGGCCATTCGGCACCCCTTTTATAGGAAAATAGTTTTTTTATTTTACTGGAATCATTATAGCCATAACCGCTTGGCTCTAAGGCGACTACTCTATTTTAATCAAAAAATCAAAAAAAATATATATCATACTTGTGTTATAACATATATGTGTTATAATAATAAATGTGGAGGTGGAAGAAAATGTTAGAAAAGAGATATCAAAACTGGGGTGATCAGCATGGTCCGTTTTAACATTAAGGCTTATTTGGTGGATAAGTCGTTGACAATTTACCGGGTTTCAAAAGAATCCGGTTACGGTTATACGACGATTCATCGGTCTTTCAATAAAGATCAGAGCCAAGCAACTTCACTAAATATAAGAGATTTAGATGCCTTAGCCCGGGCCCAGCAAATGGAAATGTGGCAAGTGCTAAAGGAATTGGAACACGGTTATCAAAAACCTGATCCAGATCAAGAATCATACGTTAGAAGCAAACGGGATTCGAAATCCGACGGTTGAGATGACACTGCCAATTTCGAAAGGAAAGTAAATTTATATAAAGAGGAAGGTATATTAATTTATGGCAAATCAAAACGATGCATTTAACAACGGATTTAACTCAGATATGAACAATATCTTTGATAGTATGATGGGTAACTTGAATGGTTTGAACTCAGAAAACCGTCGTTATTTAATTAACGGACGGGAAGTGACGCCAGAGGAGTTTGCACAATATCGGCAAACTGGTCAGTTACCAAATGGTGGACAACCTGGTCAAACTGCAGGTAACGGTCGTCCTCAGGACGTCAAGCCGGGACAAATTAAGCAAGATGGTATGTTAGCTAAATTAGGTCGCAACTTGACCCAAGAAGCCAAGGATGGTTTGCTTGATCCAGTTATTGGTCGGAACAAGGAAATTCAAGAAACAGCCGAGATTTTGAGTCGTCGGACTAAGAATAACCCTGTCTTGGTCGGGGATGCCGGTGTTGGTAAGACTGCTGTGATTGAAGGATTAGCTCAGGCCATTGCCGCCGGGGATGTGCCAGCAGCTATCCAGGACAAGCAGATTTATTCAATTGATATTTCAGCTTTGGAGGCTGGTACACAATACCGCGGTGCCTTTGAAGAAAACGTGCAGAAGTTAGTCGATGAAGTCAAGAATGCTGGTAACGTAGTCTTGTTCTTCGATGAAATTCATCAGATTCTTGGTGCCGGTTCAACTGGCGGCGAAGATGGTGGTAAGGGCTTGGCCGACATTTTGAAGCCAGCTTTGTCACGTGGCGAATTATCATTGATTGGTGCAACGACTCAAGATGAGTACCGGAACACGATTTTGAAGAATGCTGCTTTGGCTCGTCGATTTAACGAAGTCAAGGTCAATGCTCCTTCAGCAGCAGATACATTGAAGATTTTGGAAGGGATTGCGCCCCTTTACGAGAAGCACCACAATGTTGAACTACCAAAGGATGTTTTGCAAGCAGCTGTGGATTACTCAGTGCAGTATATTCCACAACGGTCATTGCCTGACAAGGCCATCGATTTAATTGATATGACGGCTGCCCACTTGTCAGCTAAGAACCCAGCAACTGACAAGGTTTCTTTGGAAAAGAAATTAGCTAATTTGAAGAAGGACCAAGAAGATGCAGTTGGTCAAGAAGACTATGAGAAGGCTTTGAAGGTTAAGAACGAAATTGCTGACGTTCAAAAGCAGTTAGATTCTGCTAAGAATGTTGAAAAGATTAAGGCAACGCCAAATGACGTGGCCCAAGCCGTTGAACGTTTGACGGGTATCCCAGTTTCACAGATGGGTGCTTCTGATATTGAACACTTGAAGCAAATCGACAAGCGTTTGGCAGGGAAGGTTATTGGTCAAGATGAGGCCGTTGACCTTGTTGCCCGTGCCATTCGTCGAAACCGTGCCGGATTCGACGAAGGAAACCGACCAATTGGTTCGTTCCTTTTCGTTGGACCAACTGGTGTTGGTAAGACGGAATTGGCAAAGCAGTTAGCCCAGGACCTCTTCGGTTCAAAGGATTCCATTATCCGTTTGGATATGTCAGAGTATTCTGATTTGACAGCTGTGTCAAAGTTAATTGGTGCAACAGCCGGTTATGTTGGTTATGATGACAATAGCAACACTTTGACAGAAAAGGTTCGTCGTAATCCTTACTCGATCGTCTTGTTAGATGAAATTGAAAAGGCTAACCCACAAGTCTTGACCCTGCTCTTGCAGGTCTTGGATGATGGTCGCTTGACGGATGGTCAAGGAAACGTGGTTAACTTCAAGAACACTGTGGTTATTGCCACGTCAAATGCCGGATTCGGTAACAAGGATGTGGAAAACGGTGACTTAATGGACCGGTTGTCCAAGTTCTTCCGTCCAGAATTCTTGAACCGGTTCAACGGTGTGGTTGAGTTCTCAGCTTTGACGAAGGAGGATTTGAAGCAAATCGTTGACTTGATGTTGGCAGATGTGGATAAGACCTTGGCTAAGAAGGATTTGACGCTGCGGATTTCTGATGGTGTTAAGGAACACTTGATTGAAGATGGTTATGATGAAGCCCTCGGTGCTCGTCCATTACGTCGAGTAATTGAGCAACAGATTCGTGATCAAGTAACTGATTTCTACTTGGATAACCCTGGTAAGAAGGCATTATCAGCTGACTTGGTTGATGGCAAGGTTGTCATTTCAGCTATTGAAGAAGATGACAATGCAAAGGCTGATGAAAAATCAGCAAAGTAATTGCTCTTCAATTAGAGGTCTGGTCGCAAAGGTTGCGGCTGGGCCTTTTTTTGTTGATCAGAAGTGTTGAGGTGGATCAAATCCTGTAATCCCTGCAATATGCGGGTGTTTGCTTTCGATTGCGAACCCGTTAAAAAGGCCAATCGGATTGGTGACGGTTACTCGACCGATTGGTGTATCACTTGTGCTATGGTTGATTGCTCCAAAAAACCGGCCAGGATGGTTGGATTAAGTCCTACTTTTCCAATCATCTTGGTCGGTTTTGTATTAATAATGAGGTTTTTCTTTATCTTACTTTTGTCATCTTTTATTGCAGAGCCCGTCTGCAAATGAGACCAACCGTTATCCTGACCCCGGTTCCTTTAATTGCTGGGGGAGACCCTTGCCAGCCAGACTACTTTTGATTGAATTGGCTTGTCGCGGCAACGTCTTGGTATTCGTCACGGAAGCGGCGGAATAAAACGGCAGCGTACCGGCAGGCCGGCTGGACGAGTTTGCCTTCCGTTCGTGCCTTTTTGACGACTTCGTCAACCAGCTGGTGTGCGATATTTTGGCCGCGTAGGCTGGGGTCGACGAAAGTGTGATTTAAAACAAGGCTATTTTCAGCCTGATTTTCGAAGTAGGTAACTTCGCCGAGTCGTAAGCCGTCCTTTTCGTAATAGAACGCTCCTGGTTTTGCAGTGATAGTCATCAGAACCTCCAGAAATGATATGACGGTTTAGAAATTAACCGGAATGACGTATAATAAATTAGTTAAATAATAAGTCGGTTATATGCCAGATTAATGGAAATGTAAAGGGGTTTGGAATGAAAAAGCGTGGATTTGAAATTGTTAGTCAGTATGCAAATGCTGGTTTGACCCTGCCAGCTCGCTCCACTGAACGGGCAGCGGGCTATGACTTTGCTGCAGCAACAGATATTGTCATTCCAGCATCAATAGAAGGCGTGCAAAAGCCAGTTTTGATCCCAACGGGTATCAAGGCTTATATGCAGGCGGATGAGTACTTGCAATTGGTGTCACGGTCTTCTCTACCAAAGAAAAAACACCTAGTGATGCCAAACGCGGTTGGAATTATTGATGCGGATTACTACAATAATGAACAAAATGAGGGTGAAATTATGGTTCAAGTCCTCAATATTAGCCAAGAAGCCGTTTTGATTAAGAAGGGCGATCGAATTGCTCAGGGAATCTTCTTGCCTTATTTACTGGCTGACCAGGACGAAGAGACCAGCAAGGCTGTTCGTGCCGGTGGCTTTGGTTCAACTGGGGAGGGCTAATGGCCAAAACGAAAACCCAATTTATCTGTTCAAATTGTGACTTTATTTCAGCCCGCTACCTCGGTCGCTGCCCAAACTGTGGCGAGTGGGGAACTTTTGTGGAAGAAAAAGTCCAACCGGAAACGACGAACCGCAAGGCTCGCGTCGGCATTGACGGTAAGGTCGCTAAGGTCCAAGCCATTAACGAAGTCTCTTTGGAGGACACACCGAAGGTCACCACGGGTTTGAAGGAATTGAACCGCGTTCTTGGGGGTGGTGTTGTGGCCGGGACCCTGGTGTTAATTGGTGGGGACCCTGGTATTGGGAAATCAACGCTTTTGCTCCAGGTTTCAGGCGAACTTTCCAACCATGGCAAGGTTCTCTATGTGACCGGAGAAGAGTCAGCCTCACAGGTTAAGCTACGGGCAGACCGGTTAGAGGTTGGTGGTCAGCAATTTTACCTTTACCCGGAAACCGATATGACGGCGGTGAAAAAACAGGTCGAGGAAATGAAGCCAAACTTCTTGGTGATTGATTCCGTGCAGACGATGCAGGAACCTGATTTGACCTCGCCAATTGGATCTGTTGCTCAGATTAGAGAAGTGACGGCTGACCTGTTGCAGATTGCCAAGACCAATAACATCACGGTCTTCATCGTCGGCCACGTGACCAAGGATGGTGCCATTGCTGGTCCAAAGATTTTGGAGCATATGGTCGATACGGTTCTTTACTTTGAAGGGGACCGCCACTATAAGTACCGGATTCTGCGGGCGGTCAAAAACCGTTTTGGGGCCACCAACGAGCTTGGGATTTTTGAAATGCGTGACCAGGGTCTGGCTGAAGTTGCTAATCCTTCCGAAATTTTTCTGGAAGAGCGCTTGGCCGGCGCAACTGGGTCGGCGATTGTGGCAACGTTAGAGGGAAACCGCCCCATTTTAGCGGAGCTTCAAGCCCTCGTGACCCCGTCCGTCTTTGGTAATGCACAACGAACGGCCACTGGCCTAGACCGTAACCGCGTTTCGGTCATTATGGCAGTCTTGGAGAAGCGGGCGAACCTTCTGCTGCAAAACCAAGATGCCTATCTCAAGGCGGCCGGTGGCGTTAAGCTTGATGAGCCGGCTATCGATTTGGCGGTCGCGGTCGCAGTTGCCTCGTCCTACCAAGATAAGGAAACTAGGGCTAGTGACGTCTTTATTGGTGAGTTGGGCTTGACTGGTGAAATCCGGTCCGTGGCCGACTTAGAAGGTCGGCTGAAGGAAGCAACCAAGTTAGGCTTTTCGCGGGCAATTGTACCCAAGAATAACTTGGCTGGCTTGCGTTTACCCGATGGTCTTGAGGTGGTTGGCGTGACGACGATTAAAGAGGCATTGCAATTAGCACTTGGCGATTAGTAAGTGCGCAGCGTTGCTCGGTGGCGGAATGGTTAAGCACCTTTTATTGACCGAACTATTTTGAAATCAGGACCAAGGTGATCCTGATTTTTTCGGGGGGGCTGAAAGCCTGTCCGACTTGTTGTATACTTAAGGAAGAATTTTTCAGCGTTAGGCTGTACTGAGGAGAACAATATTCATGACTGATGACTTTCGTGTTCGTTATGCCCCATCACCAACGGGCTATCTACACATTGGAAACGCCCGAACGGCGTTGTTTAACTGGCTTTTTGCCCGCCACTACAATGGAACTTTTGTAATTCGAATCGAAGATACCGATTCTGCGCGCAACATTGAAAATGGTGAACAGTCACAGTTGGAAAACTTGAAATGGCTAGGTTTGGATTGGGATGAAGCACCCGATAAGCCTGGTCAGTATGGGCCATACCGCCAATCAGAACGAAATGAACAAGGAATTTACCAGGAATTCATCGATGAACTCTTGGCTAAGGGATTGGCTTATAAGTCTTACAAGACTTCTGAACAATTAGCCGAAGAACGAGCAGCACAGCAGGCTGCCAAGCAAGCCCCGCACTATGTTTACGAATATGAGGGCTTGACCAACGAAGAACGCGAAGCTAAGTATGCTGATTTTGAAGCTCAGGGTTTGAAGCCGGTTGTTCGTTTCCGTGTTCCAGAAGAAAATGTCTATGCTTGGGATGACATCGTTAAGGGTCACATCGAAATCGGTGCTAAAGAAGTTGGCGGTGACTGGGTGATCCAAAAGGCTGATGGCATGCCAACTTATAACTTTGCCGTTGTTGTGGATGACCACTTGATGGAGATTTCGCACGTTTTGCGTGGGGATGATCACGTTTCGAACACGCCAAAGCAAATGATGATTTATGAGGCTTTGGGTTGGGATGTGCCCAAGTTTGGTCACATGGCCTTAATTATCAATGGCGCAACGGGCAAGAAGTTGTCAAAGCGTGACAATGATGTCTTGCAGTTTGTGGAACAATATCGCGAATTGGGTTACCAACCGGAAGCCATGGATAACTTCATTGGTTTGTTGGGATGGTCACCAAAGGGCGAAGACGAAATCTTCTCATTAGAAGAATTCAAGGAAATGTTTGACGAACACCGCTTGTCAAAGGCCAATGCTAAATTCGACCAAAAGAAGTTGGAATGGATTAACAACCAGTGGATCCGTAAGGATAAGGACCGCATTATGCCACAGCTCTTTGACCAAATCATTGCTGCTGGTCTGATTTCAAAGGAAGAAGCTCAAAAACGTGCCGAATGGCTCAAGGAAGTCATCGAAGTTGCTGGTGTTGACGGTATTTCTTATACCAAGCAAATTGTTGACTTGGTCCGCGAACCATTCTTTCAATTGGGCGAAGTGACGGATGAAATGGTCGACTATTTGACTTCTGATGATGGGCGCAAGGTTTTTGCTGCCTGGGAAGAGGCTTATACTGCCTTGCCAGATGATGCCGATGCTGATACTTATATGGCGACCATCCGTGGGATTCAAAATGATCTTGAAATTAAGGGCCGCAATTTGTGGAACCCAATCCGAATTGCGACAACCCATCAAATTCAGGGACCAAACCTACCTGAAATGCTTGTCTTGTTGGACAAGCCAGCCGTCTTGAAGACGATGGCTGATGTCAAGGGCAAGTACCTCGACTAAGGTTTTGAAACAGCACTCAGCTTCGAGTGCTGTTTTTTGTTGGTTTTGTTATAATGAGAGCAAACCATGACGATTACTAAAGTAAAAGAGGTCTGCATATGCTCCAAGTCTATAACACTTACAGCCTGGAAAAAGAAGATTTTGTACCACAAGAAGCTGGCAAAATTACCATGTACCTGTGTGGACCAACGGTTTATAACTACATTCATATTGGTAATGCACGATCAGCTGTCGCTTTTGACACGATTCGGCGCTATTTGGAGTGGCGCGGTTTTGAAGTGAACTTCGTTTCCAATTTTACTGATTTGGGTGATAAGGTTATTGCTCAGGGTGAGAAGGAAGGTCTAACTGAGCAGGAAGTGGCTGATAAGTACGCTGCTGCTTTTGCAGCCGATACACGACAACTAAATATTAAACCTGCCACTAGTCGTCCGCGGGCCACTGAGTATATGGAAGAAATGGTGGCCTTCGTCGAACGGTTGCTTGACCAGGGTCAGGCCTATGAAGTCAATGGTAATGTTTACTTTTCAACGAAGAAGTTTAAAAACTATACGGCTCTTTCCCATCAGAACATGGAACAGTTAGAGGAAAATGCTGCCGGTCGTCTTGGGGAAGAGGATCAAGAAGATAAGCACGACCCCACGGATTTTGCCTTGTGGAAGAGTGAAAGTCGGCCGGATGTGGTTGCCTGGCCATCGCCATGGGGATTGGGACGTCCTGGTTGGCACCTTGAGTGCTCAGTGATGAATGACCAGCTGTTAGGAGAAACGATTGATATTCATGCTGGTGGCATTGATTTGACCTTTCCACATCATACCAATGAATTGGCACAATCGGAGTCCTACCACCACCGGCAGTTTGTTCGCTATTGGTTGCATAACGGCTTTGTCAACGTTAATGATGAAAAGATGTCGAAGTCGCTGGGGAACTTTGTTACCATTCACGACTTGTTGAAAACGGATATCGATCCTCAGGGTCTGCGGTTCTTCTTGGCGAAAACCAATTATCGTCGCGCTATTTCTTACAGCCCGGATCGATTGGACCAAACACAAGGCGAACTTGATCGCTTGTACCGGACATATCAAGGGCTTTTGTCTGCCAAAGGAATAGCAGCGGCTGGTCAGGTTTCACAACAGGTGCAAAATCAGGTAGCGGAATTGGAAGAGGCTTTTATTGAAGCGATGGATGATGACTTTAATACGGAGAACGCGGTTACCGTGATCTTTGATTTGACCACTTTCGCTAATAAAGTACAAAATCAGGAGAATGCAACTCAAGGAGACTTAGAGTGCCTGGCCAATCGTTTGCAAACTTGGCTTGGTATCTTTGGGATTGAACAGTTAACAAAGGAGATTGTTCTTACATCAGAACAAGAGGCTTTGTTAGCAGAACGAGCAGCGGCTCGTGCTGCTAAGGACTTTCAAACATCGGATGCCATCCGCGATCAATTGTTGATAACTGGTTTGGTTGTTCGTGATAGTCCACAGGGACAAACGTGGGAATTGAATTAATATCCGAACGTTGAATGCTAAATGGACGCTTAAATTTGTTTTAATTCGAACAAATTTAAGAGTTTTTTATTTAAAAAACGTTTTTGTTTTTTTAGTTAAAAACTATTTGCTAAACTATTGACGAGTAGTCAGGTAGGCGCTATACTAGTTATTGTTCGTTACGAAGCAAAGCTGCTTCGAGCGAGGCGCTGGTTGTCAGAGATGACCGGCAGTTGATAAAAGTTCATCAGAAAGTTGTTGACAAGCTTCAACATTCCTGATAAACTAATCAAGTTGCCCTAACAAAGCAACTCAAATAACTTTCTAAATTAGTTGTTGACTTTAGGTCACAGCTAAGGTAAGATAAATGAGTTGCCCAACAAGGCATCGCACATTGAAAACTGAACAAAACTTTGAACAAACAAATCTGTAACGGTGGCTACTTGGTAAGTAGTCACAAACAAATTTGCGAAGTCAATTCGTAACAAACAATAAACGGATAGGCGTTATCGAGAGATAGCAACTAGTCAGTTTAATCGAAGAGCAATCTTCAAACTTTTAACATGAGAGTTTGATCCTGGCTCAGGATGAACGCTGGCGGCGTGCCTAATACATGCAAGTCGAACGCGCAGCGAAGAGTGCTTGCGCTCTTCAAGCGAGTGGCGAACGGGTGAGTAACACGTGAATAACCTACCGAAAAGCAGGGGATAACATTTGGAAACAGATGCTAATACCGTATAAAACGTGCTGTCGCATGACAAAACGTTAAAAGGTCCGTTTGGACCACTTTTTGATGGATTCGCGGTGCATTAGTTAGTTGGTGGGGTAAAGGCCTACCAAGACAATGATGCATAGCCGAGTTGAGAGACTGACCGGCCACATTGGGACTGAGACACGGCCCAAACTCCTACGGGAGGCTGCAGTAGGGAATCTTCCACAATGGGCGCAAGCCTGATGGAGCAACGCCGCGTGTGTGATGAAGGCTTTCGGGTCGTAAAGCACTGTTGTATGGGAAGAACGGTAAGGGTAGGAAATGATCTTTACATGACGGTACCATACCAGAAAGGGACGGCTAAATACGTGCCAGCAGCCGCGGTAATACGTATGTCCCGAGCGTTATCCGGATTTATTGGGCGTAAAGCGAGCGCAGACGGTTCGATAAGTCTGAAGTGAAAGCCCACAGCTCAACTGTGGAAGTGCTTTGGAAACTGTCGAACTTGAGTGCAGTAGAGGTAAGTGGAACTCCATGTGTAGCGGTGGAATGCGTAGATATATGGAAGAACACCAGTGGCGAAGGCGGCTTACTGGACTGCAACTGACGTTGAGGCTCGAAAGTGTGGGTAGCAAACAGGATTAGATACCCTGGTAGTCCACACCGTAAACGATGAACACTAGGTGTTAGAGGGTTTCCGCCCTTTAGTGCCGAAGCTAACGCATTAAGTGTTCCGCCTGGGGAGTACGACCGCAAGGTTGAAACTCAAAGGAATTGACGGGGACCCGCACAAGCGGTGGAGCATGTGGTTTAATTCGAAGCAACGCGAAGAACCTTACCAGGTCTTGACATCCTTTGAAGGTACTAGAGATAGTGCTGTTTTCTTCGGAAACAAAGTGACAGGTGGTGCATGGCCGTCGTCAGCTCGTGTCGTGAGATGTTGGGTTAAGTCCCGCAACGAGCGCAACCCTTATGTTTAGTTGCCAGCATTCAGTTGGGCACTCTAGACAGACTGCCGGTGACAAACCGGAGGAAGGCGGGGACGACGTCAGGTCATCATGCCCCTTATGACCTGGGCTACACACGTGCTACAATGGCGTATACAACGAGCAGCGAACTCGCGAGGGTAAGCGAATCTCTTAAAGTACGTCTCAGTTCGGATTGTAGTCTGCAACTCGACTACATGAAGTCGGAATCGCTAGTAATCGCGGATCAGCATGCCGCGGTGAATACGTTCCCGGGTCTTGTACACACCGCCCGTCACACCATGGGAGTTTGTAATGCCCAAAGCCGGTGGCCTAACCTTTTAGGGAGGAGCCGTCTAAGGCAGGACAGATGACTGGGGTGAAGTCGTAACAAGGTAGCCGTAGGAGAACCTGCGGCTGGATCACCTCCTTTCTAAGGATAATCGGAGCGTTACAGGGACGTCAGAGTCAATTTGATTTGTGCAAAGTTTTGTTTAGTTTTGAGTGCGTGAAGCACAACCAGCGCATGGGGGATTAGCTCAGCTGGGAGAGCACCTGCTTTGCAAGCAGGGGGTCAGCGGTTCGATCCCGCTATTCTCCATTGGCCAGAAGAAAGCCTTTTGGCCAAAAGCTAGTACATTGAAAACTGAATAATCAAGAAATTCTTTTAAAATGATTCAGAGGTGAATCATCTAAATGAACCGAGAAACAACACAAGTTCTTTAAAAAAGAACGGTTTAATCGCAGGTCTGAAAGAAGACCAACTCATAAAACTGATCCAACTGAAAAGTTGTGGTTAAGTGAATAAGGGCGCGTGGTGGATGCCTTGGCACTAGGAGCCGATGAAGGACGTGACTAACTACGATAAGCTTTGGTGAGCGGTAAGTACGCTATGACCCAGAGATTTCCGAATGGGGAAACCCAGCACATAGAAGTGCTATCACTATCTGAATACATAGGATAGTTGAAGGAATACGCTGTGAACTGAAACATCTCATTAGCAGCAGGAGCAGAAAGAAAAATCGATTCCCTGAGTAGCGGCGAGCGAAACGGGAAGAGCCCAAACCAGTGTGCTTGCATGCTGGGGTTGTAGGACTGTCGTTGAGTTACCAAGATAGAAGTTAGGTGAAAACGTTGGGAAGCGTTGTCAAAGAGGGTGATAACCCCGTAACCGAAAGCTTTTGTCCTCTAGACAGGATCCTGAGTACGGCCGGACACGTGAAATCCGGTCGGA
>NZ_CP196400.1:0-535000 GCF_058511985.1 Fructobacillus sp. ESL1096 | reverse complement strand
AGAGTAAGGATTATTTAGTTTTGAGTGTAAAAGCTCAAAGGTGTCGTGTTGATGGCATAGAGGAACCACCTGTACCCATCTCGAACACAGAAGTTAAGCTCTATAGCGCCGAAAGTAGTTGCCGGAACGCTGGCTGCGAGGATAGGACGACGCGATGCCGATACATATAAAAAAGAAGGGAACTTCTTTTTTTATTTTGGACGATTAGCTCAGCTGGGAGAGCACCTGCCTTACAAGCAGGGGGTCACAGGTTCGATCCCTGTATCGTCCATTGGCGAAGGCCAAGATATGCACGCCGCGTCGGGCAATCCAGCCGACTTAGCTCAGCTGGTAGAGCACCGCTCTTGTAAAGCGGGGGTCGAAGGTTCGAATCCTTTAGTCGGCATGATTATGCGAACGTAGTTCAGAGGTAGAACATCACCTTGCCATGGTGGGGGTCGCGGGTTCGAATCCCGTCGTTCGCTTGGATGCCGGCGTGGCGGAATAGGCAGACGCACAGGACTTAAAATCCTGCGATGGAAACATCGTACCGGTTCGATCCCGGTCGCCGGCATAATGCACCTATAGCGCAATTGGATAGAGTGTCTGACTACGAATCAGAAGGTTGCAGGTTCGACTCCTGCTAGGTGCATAAGGCCCCCAAAAGGTCTAGGGCGAAAAGTCCAAAAAGAAAGCGGGACGTAGCTCAGCTTGGTAGAGCACCTGGTTTGGGACCAGGGGGTCGCAGGTTCGAATCCTGTCGTCCCGATCGCTGTGAGTACTACAGCAAAGTATCGCGGTGTAGCTCAGCTGGCTAGAGCGTTCGGTTCATACCCGAGAGGTCGAGGGTTCGATTCCCCCTGCCGCGATGACTCGAGCTGGGACCATTAGCTCAGCTGGTTAGAGCAGACGGCTCATAACCGTCCGGTCGTTGGTTCGAGTCCAACATGGTCCATGGAAGTGGATTGAAAGAACATGGAGAATTACCCAAGTCTGGCTGAAGGGAACGGTCTTGAAAACCGTCAGGTCGGGAAACCGGCGCGGGGGTTCGAATCCCCCATTCTCCTTACGGGTTGAGCCCCAAAAATAATATTATCGCGGGATGGAGCAGTTCGGTAGCTCGTCGGGCCCATAACCCGAAGGTCGTAGGTTCAAATCCTACTCCCGCAATTGGTCGCATGGTCTAGTTGGTTAGGACGCCTGCCTGTCACGCAGGAGATCACGGGTTCGAATCCCGTTGTGACCGTTTTCTGAAAAAGAAAAGTTGGCTCTGTAGCTCAGTTGGTAGAGCAATGCATTGAAGCTGCATGTGTCGGCGGTTCGATTCCGTCCAGCGCCATTGGGGGAACCCAGAAAAGATGCGAATGTAGTTCAATGGTAGAATTCCAGCCTTCCAAGCTGGCTATGCGGGTTCGATTCCCGTCATTCGCTTAGGCAAAGAGCCGAAACGATGGGCCATTAGCTCAGTTGGTTAGAGCGCTGTGTTGATAACGCAGAGGTCCCAGGTTCGAGTCCTGGATGGCCCATGACAAAGAAGACTTCGGTCTTCTTTTTTTGTAGAATGTGATTCCTGATGGTCTGTTGTCAGTTTGTTTCTTTAACTATTTGTTTTGTTTGCCAAATGGCGAATACTTTAAACATTTGACCGGTTAGTTAATTCATGTCCAGCTGTTTTTGTTTTTTTGTGTTTTTTAGTGATTGTTCGTCGCCCTGTCTTGCCTTTTTGGATGAAAATCGCTATACTAAACCTAAGCAAATTTCTGTTATAAGTAGATCAACATAGAGAGGCTCTGGATGGTGAAAAGAGTCATATCGAAACTCCGACAGATTTACGTTAGCGAGTAATGTCGCTCGGTTTACCACCGTTATCAGGCTTTAATTGAGTGCTGCATGTTTTGCAGAACTAGGGTGGTACCACGGATTGCGCTTTTTTCGTCCCTTGACTAGGAATAGTTGGATGAAAAGGCGCTTTTTATTATCCAAAGAGGAGAACAAACGTGTTAGATTTGAAATACCTACGAAAGAATCAAGAAGTTGCAACACAAAAGTTGACTGATCGTGGTGTGCAAGAAGGTGTCTTAGCTGATTTGTTAGCCGCAGATCAAAAGCGGCGCGATGTGATTGCCAAGGTTGAAGAACTCAAGGCTAAGCGTAATGAAGCATCTGACAAGATTGCTTTTGCTAAGCGCCAAAAAGAGGATGCATCGGCCGCTATTCAGGAAATGCAGGCCGTCGCAAAGGAAATCAAAAATCTCGACCAAGAGTTAGAGGGCTTAGACCAAGCGGTTAAGGATCAGGCGGCACACTTGCCAAATATTGCCGAAGATGATGTCCCAGTTGGTCCTGATGAAGAAGCCAATGTTGAAATCAGAACCTGGGAACCAGCGGATTACCAAGGTCGTCCACTGGTCAAGACAGAAGCACCAGCATGGTTGAAGCCGCATTACGAAATTGGTGAAGATTTAGGTATCTTAGACTTTGAACGTGGTGCCAAGGTTTCTGGGGCGCGGTTCTTGTACTATGTTGGTGATGGTGCGCGTTTGGAACGGGCTTTGTATAACTTCATGTTGGATCAACACCGTGAAGAGGGTTATACTGAAATGATTACGCCCATCGTGGTTAACGATTCGGCAATGTTTGGAACCGGTCAGTATCCTAAGTTCCAAGATGACGCTTACCGAGTGGAGGGTCTGAATCAAACTTATATTCCAACGGCTGAAGTATCTTTGACAAATTACTATGCGGGTGAAACGATTCCTACAGAAGATTTGCCAATTTCGATCACTGCTTTGTCACCATCTTTCCGAAAGGAAGCTGGTGCTGCGGGTCGTGATACGCGTGGGCTAATTCGTTTGCACCAGTTTAATAAGGTTGAAATGGTTAAGTTTGCTAAACCTGATCAATCTGATCAGGAACTGGAAAAGATGACGAATAATGCTGAAAGTATTTTACAAAAATTAGGTTTGCCATATCATGTGATTACGCTGTCAACAGGAGACATGGGCTTCTCAGCTGCTAAGACCCATGACTTAGAAGTTTGGTTGCCAGCTCAAGGCATGTACCGTGAAATTTCTTCTGTATCAAATACTCGTGATTTCCAGGCACGCCGGATGCACATTACTTACCGGAATGAAGACGGTAAGTTGGAATTGGTTCACACCTTGAATGGTTCCGGTTTGGCCGTTGGTCGAACAGTGGCCGCCATTTTGGAAAACTACCAAAATGAAAATGGAACAGTGACGGTTCCAGAAGTTTTGCGTCCATATTTGGGTGGCCAAAAAACATTGCAGGCAACGCCACATCATTAAGAAAAAACCAAGCTGTTGGTTGATTTCAGACTGCCAAGTCTGTTATTCCCACGGCTTTTTTGCTATACTAAACTGTAGTATTCTTAAATTTTAATGAACATTTTGTGATGAAGGGAGTGTGTCCGTTTTTTTAACGGTCACCGATACAAGCATGGTTAATCCAGTCCGTAAACTTTACGACAATTCGAAGCGTCAATTAAAAAAGATTGAAAAGGTTGCTGACCAGGTAGAGTCATACGCAGACACTGTTGCTGCCCTGTCTGATGAAGCCTTGCAAAAGAAGACGCAAGATTTTCAAATTCAAATTCAAACAGCTTTAGCTGGGAAGACAACTGCAGCTGAAAAACAAAAAGCAACGGCTAAAGAGCTGGATGCGCTTTTGCCAGAAGCCTTCGCGGTGGCAAGAGAAGCTGCTAAACGTGTTTTGGGTCTTTATCCATACCGAGTGCAAATCATGGGTGCCATCGTTTTGCATGGTGGAAACTTAGCTGAAATGAAGACCGGTGAAGGAAAGACATTGACGGCCACAATGGCGGTCTATTTGAACGCACTGGCCGGTCAGGGTGTGCATGTTGTCACGGTTAACGATTATCTTTCAAAGCGTGATGCTGAACAAATGGGGCAACTTTATAACTGGTTAGGTCTGACTGTTGGTGTTAACGTTGGCGATGCTGCTCCTGATGAAAAACGAGCTGCTTACGACGCTGATATCACGTATTCAACAAACTTCAATATTGGTTTTGACTACCTACGTGACAACATGGTGACTCGGGCAGAAGACCGGGTGATGCAACGTGGTTTGAACTACGCTTTGATTGATGAAGCGGATTCAATTTTGATTGATACGGCACGAACACCATTGATCATTTCTGGTCCTGGTTCAGGGGTCTCACCTTTGTATCAACAGGTTGACCGCTTTGTTAAGACCTTAACTCGTGAAGAAGACTATAAGGTCGATGAAGAAAGCAAGAATACTTCATTAACGAGTGAAGGAATTAAAAATGCTGAAGTCTTCTTTAACCTGGATAACTTGTACGATGCGCAAAACACGGCTTTGACCCACCATGTTGACCAAGCTCTGCGCGCCAATTTTAACTACTTGAACGACAAGGATTATGTTGTTCAAGGCGGTGAAGTGAAGCTAATTGATCAATCAACTGGCCGTATTTCAGAAGGGACCCGTCTGTCAGATGGTTTGCACCAAGCCATCGAGGCCAAGGAAGGCGTTGAGGTTCGTGAAGAGAATAAGTCGATGGCCCAAATTACCTACCAGAACCTCTTCCGAATGTACAAGAAGTTGTCTGGTATGACTGGAACGGCCAAGACTGAAGAAGAAGAATTACGCGAAATCTATAACATGGAGGTCGTCGAAATTCCAACGAACCGGCCAATCCAACGTCAGGACTTGCCTGATTTGCTTTACCCGTCATTGAAGACTAAGTTTAACGCGGTTATCAATAAGGTAGCGGAACTGCACAAGAAGGGTCAGCCCGTCTTGTTGGGAACCGGATCAGTTGAATCTTCTGAATTAGTGGCGAAGTTGCTGACTGCTCATAAGATTCCACATAATGTCTTGAATGCCAAGAACAACGAGAAGGAAGCTGAAATTATCGCTAATGCTGGCCAACGTGGGGCTGTTACGGTGGCAACGAACATGGCCGGTCGTGGAACTGATATTAAATTAGGCCCTGGAATCGACGACTTGGGTGGTTTGGCTGTGATTGCCACAGAACGGCACGAATCACGTCGAATTGATAACCAGTTGCGTGGTCGTGC
Source organism: Fructobacillus sp. ESL1096 (assembly GCF_058511985.1). Classification (NCBI taxonomy): domain Bacteria; kingdom Bacillati; phylum Bacillota; class Bacilli; order Lactobacillales; family Lactobacillaceae; genus Fructobacillus; species Fructobacillus sp. ESL1096. Next base: position 529,937 of record NZ_CP196400.1, on the reverse strand, counting down.
TGGTCGTCAGGGAGACCATGGATCTTCACAATTCTTCTTGTCATTGCAAGATGACTTGATGATTCGTTTTGGTGCAGAACGAGTGCGGGCAATGTTGCAACGAATGAACATGGATGACGAAGACACGGTGATTACCCACCGCTGGATTACTCGTTCGGTCGAATCAGCTCAAAAGCGAGTTGAAGGAAACAACTATGATACTCGTAAGAATGTCTTACAGTATGATGATGTGGTTCGAGAGCAACGTGAGCTGATTTATCGTGAGCGTGACCAAGTTTTGGATGAAAAGAAGAAATTGGATGACGTTTTGTTGCCGATGGTTAAGCGAACGATCGACCGTGTTGTCGATGCCCAAACACCGGGTAAGGATCAAAAGGAATGGGATTTGGATGCCCTTTCCGCCTTTGTGAAAACGTCATTAACATCTAAGAACCTTGGTGCTGTTCGTTTGCAAAACTTGAACCGTCAAGAAATCAAGGACCGCTTGTACCGCTTGGCCCTTGATAACCTGGCTGAAAAGAAGCAAGACTTACCGGACGAAGAGCAATTGTTGGCTTTTGAACGTATCGTTATCTTGCGGACAGTTGACCAACACTGGACGGATCACATTGATGCCTTGGATCGTTTGCGCCAAGGTGTCGGATTACGTGGTTATGGCCAGTTAAATCCATTGGTGGAGTACCAAAACGAAGCCTTTGCAAACTTTAATCGAATGATTGCTGATATCGAATACGATGCTACTCGGACCTTTATGAAGGCTGAGATTCGTACGAACTTAACAGCATAAATAAAAAGCGAACGCTCAGTTCGCTTTTCTTATGTGGGAGGACCCGCCATGGAGAAAGTGGCAGCCAAACAGGCGCTAACAGCGATCCAAGAGGATATCGAACGTTTTGCCAAAACGCTAGACTTGGATGCGCTAACAGAAGAGATTGCTGATTTTGAATACCAAATGACAGAACCAGGTTTTTGGGATGACCAAGAAAAGGCTCAAAAAATCATTGAGCAAAGCAATGTCTTGAAGAATCGGCGTGATTCTTTCTTGAACCTATCCGAACAGGCGGATGAAATCGAAGTCTTAATCGAGATGGTGGAAGAAGACCCCGAGGATGAAGACAGCCAAGAGGAATTAACGAACTTGGTTGAAAAGACACAAAAAGATGTTGAGGCCTATAACCTTGAACAATTGTTGACAGGCGAATACGATGCCAACAATGCTATTTTGGAAATTCATCCTGGTTCTGGTGGAACCGAGTCAACTGATTGGGGTGCAAACTTGTATCGGATGTATACCCGTTGGGCTTCAGCACATGACTTTAAGGTTGATGTTTTGGATTATCATGCCGGTGATGAAGCTGGGATTGATTCAGCAACCTTGAAGATTACTGGTCACAATGCTTACGGCTTTTTACGATCTGAAAAGGGCGTTCATCGCTTTGTTCGAATTTCACCCTTTGATTCCGCTGGCCGCCGCCACACATCTTTCGTTTCTGTTGATGTGATGCCAGAATTGGACGACAGTATTGAGGTCGAAGTTCGCGATGATGACATTAAGATGGATGTCTTCCGCTCCGGTGGCGCGGGAGGACAAAACGTCAATAAGGTTTCAACGGGGGTTCGTTTGACCCACGAACCAACAGGAATCGTGGTTTCCTCGACCGTTGAACGAACACAATATGGCAACCGTGATTATGCTATGCGTCTCTTGAAGGGAAAACTCTACCAGTTAGAGTTGGAGAAGCAGGAAGCTGAACGGGCAGCTTTGTCAGGGGAAAAGATGGAAAACGGCTGGGGATCTCAGATTCGTTCTTACGTCATGCACCCTTATCAGATGGTTAAAGACCACCGGACCAATTATGAAAGTAACCAGCCACAAGAAGTTTTGGATGGCGGTTTAGACCCATTGATTAATGCTTATCTTCAGTGGCAACTAAGTCTTAAGAACCCAGATTAAAACATAGAAAAGAAAACCAGGAATGCCCTTGGTTTTCTTTTTCTTATTTCAGAATTATTTCCGAAAAAAAGAACTTGCGTTATAATATGTACCAATATCGGATTTGACATTCCCCGTTATGATATAAGGAGGGAAAATGGAAAACAAGTATACTAGCTCTGCAGAAAATGTCTTGTCGTTGGCACAAGACCAAGCAAAGTATTTTCAACACCGTGCTGTTGGAACTGAACATCTACTCCTAGCCTTGTCTTTGGAACAAGCGGGCGTGGCGGCTAAAGTTTTGGCTGAATTTAACATCAATAGTGACAAAATCAAAGAGGAAATCGAACGGTTTACGGGCTACGGAATGGACCAGGATGCTAACCAGCAATCCTACTTACCATATTCACCCAAGGCGGCTTCGATTTTGAAGTGGGCAGCCGATCAAGCTGACTTGATGGGCCAGGCTGAAGTGGGAACGGAGCACTTGCTCTTATCACTGCTCCAGGATGCAAGTATCCTGTCATCACGGATTTTGATTGGTTTAGACGTCAACTTGAAAGACATGAACAAGGCAATCTTGCGGCGCCTGGGCGTGACTGATTTACGTAAACGAGCAAAGCAGCAGAAAGCCAAGGAACTGGGCACGCCCACCTTGGATAAATTAGCTCGAGATATGACGGAAGTTGCTAAGGCAGGAAACCTAGACCCCGTCATTGGTCGTGATACTGAAGTTCGACGTGTCGTCCAAATTTTGTCACGGCGGACGAAGAACAACCCCGTTTTAGTTGGTGAGCCAGGTGTTGGAAAGACCGCCATTGCTGAAGGCTTGGCGCAGCGAATTGTGGCCGGTTTGGTACCGGATTCTTTGAAGAAAAAGCGCTTAATGGCCTTAGATATGGGATCATTGGTCGCGGGTACTAAGTATCGTGGGGAATTTGAAAGCCGCCTTAAGCAGGTCATCGAAGAAATTGAAGCGGATGGGCATGTAATTCTTTTTGTTGATGAACTGCATACTCTTGTTGGTGCTGGTGGCGCCGAGGGAGCCATTGATGCAGCCAACATCCTCAAACCTGCCCTTGCTCGTGGCGATTTGCAAATGTTGGGTGCGACTACCTTTGATGAATATCAGCAGTACATTGAGTCTGATGCTGCTTTGGAACGCCGGTTTGCTCAGGTAACAATTAATGAGCCGTCAACGGCCGAAGCAATCACCATCTTGAACGGCATTAAAAAGAAGTTTGAGAACTTTCATCAGGTTGATATTGAACCAGCAGCTGTTGAGGCAGCCGTTAATCTATCATCACGGTATATTACCGGTCGGTTCTTACCTGATAAGGCCATTGATTTGATGGATGAAGCGGCAGCGAAAGTGCGAATTGACGACGTTGATCGGGCCACGCCACTCCACAAGGACCGGGTTGAACTAGTCAAGGTTCAACAGGCCAAGGATGAGGCGATTGCGGCAATGGACTTTGAAAAGGCCGCTGATTTGCGCTTGAAAGAAATGGGCTTGCGCAAGAAAATTGACCGGGCATTGCTTCGCAAGGAAAAGAAGCAAGAAAAGGACCAAAGCTTTGGTTTGAAGGTGACGCCGGCCAACATTGCTCAGGTGATTTCTCAGCAAACCGGGGTACCATTGACTCAGGTTGAAAAAGCAGAATCCGACCATTTAGTGAACCTGGAAAAGGAATTGGGCAAGCGGGTCATTGGCCAGAAAAAGGCCGTTTCAGCCGTTGCCCGTGCCATTCGCCGGTCACGTTCAGGCTTGTCTGATCCGAACCGGCCAATTGGCACTTTCCTATTTTTGGGCCCAACTGGTGTTGGTAAAACCGAGTTAGCCAAGGCCCTATCCGAGATCATGTTTGGTTCAGAGGACAACATGATTCGGGTTGATATGTCCGAATATCAGGAACAGTATTCCGCTTCACGACTAATTGGTTCAGCCCCAGGCTATGTTGGCTATGACCAAGGTGGTCAATTGACGGAACAGGTGCGCAACCATCCTTATTCCATTGTTCTTTTGGATGAGGTGGAAAAGGCCCACCCAGACATCTTTAATTTAATGTTGCAGGTCTTTGATGATGGCTTTTTGACGGATGCGAAGGGGCGTAAGGTCAACTTCCGTAATACCGTGATTATCATGACTTCGAACTTGGGCGCAACTCGGTTGCGGGACGAGAAGATGCTTGGCTTTGGTTCAACTGATTTGAAAAATGATGACCAAGCCGTCGCAGGCAAAATTCGCGAAACGGTCAAGGAAACTTTCCGTCCAGAATTTATCAATCGAATTGATGAAGTCTTGGTCTTTGATGCCTTGACCAAGGATGAGGTTCGACAGATTGTGCGCCTGATGACCAAGTCTTTGCTTCGTCGAGTAGCTGAACAAGGTATTAAGGTTAAGATGACAATGGCTGCGATTGATGCCATCGCTGATGCGGGTTATGACCGCGAATACGGTGCCCGCCCAGTTCGACGGGTGATTCAGACCGAGGTTGAAGATAAGCTTTCAGAGGCGCTTTTAGACGGTGAGATTACCACGGAAGATATTGTCACAATCGGTGCGCAGCATGGTCAGATTAAGTTGAAGATTAAGAAATATGAAATGCCCGAAAAAAAGGACGAACTCGTTCAAGAGTAGGGCAACAAATGGCGACCAGAATGGTAAAAAATCTGCTGGCCGGTATTCAAAAGACTAGGTAAATCGAGCTTTTGCTAACAGAGGTGAAGCCCCCAGGGGTTTGACCTCTTTTTGTGTGAGCGATTATTTTTATCATAAAAACCTATACCAGAAAAGGGCTAAGCAGTACTGCAAAAACAAAACCGACAAACAAGAAGGGGATGAAGGGGAGGCGTCTTTGCTGATTTTTTTTGTGGCATGCTAAATAAATTAGGGCGCTAGTACTGGAGCAGAGTAAGAAAAGGGGCAGGACCTGCTCAGTTAGAGAAAAGAAGCCAATTGCTAAAACTGGTATGTCGCCCGAACCAAGAAAACCACGGTATGTCAGCCATAGGACTAAAATAATTAAGATAGTGAGAATCCAACCGTGATAGGGATGGTGAACAAACGAGATTAAGAGAGCGACCCACAACCAAGCTAACCATGCGGAGCAGGTCATTGTGGCCCAATCTTCTTTGGCCAAGTAAAGGACAACGTAAGCAGAACAAAGAATCCATAGGTCATGATGGTGAAAGAGCGCCGTGAGAAGAAGGGGAAGAGTGCCTTCCAGGAAAACTAGTGATCGCCAGTTGGCAAAGTGGCGCTGGCAGTATCGACAGCGCCCTTTTAAAAGCCAACCTGAAAAAACGGGCATGAGGTCATACCAAAAAAGAGCATGGTGACAATGGAAACAGTATGAACGCTTTGTCCACAAGGAATGATTTTGGCTGGTGCGGTCGGCCAGGCAAAAAATCAGCGAGACGATGATTAAGTTGGTTAAATATAGTAGAATGTTAGTCATGGGGAGTTAGACGAAAGTCGGCCCCAAAAAAGTGCAACTAACCTTTAAAAAATGGGTAAAAGCCCTTGACTTTAGCTCTAAACCTGCTATTATATTCAACGTGCTTTTAAGTCATTAGTCCTTTTGCACGGGTAAAACCGACAAAAGGCCTGTGTAAAGGCAAGTCGAAGCAGGACTTCCGGGAGCACTTTTGTTTATGGACAAAAGTGATACGCCTGGAACTGTGAAAAAAACAAGAATGAAGGAGTATAGTAGGATGCCTACAATTAACCAATTGGTTCGTAAGTCACGTAAGTCTCAAGCGACTAAGTCAAAGTCACCAGCCTTGAACTTCGGCTACAACTCAATGAAGAAGAAGGCAACAAACAATGTTGCCCCACAAAAGCGTGGAGTTGCGACTCGTGTCGGAACTTTGACACCAAAGAAGCCTAACTCAGCTTTGCGTAAGTACGCTCGTGTACGTTTGTCAAACTTGTACGAAGTAACTGCTTACATCCCAGGTATTGGTCACAACTTGCAAGAACACTCGGTTGTTTTGATCCGTGGTGGTCGTGTTAAGGATTTGCCTGGTGTGCGTTATCACGTTATTCGTGGAGCCTTGGATACTGCCGGAGTTGACGGCCGTATGACTTCACGTTCAAAGTATGGAACGAAAGCTCCTAAGAAGTAAGGAAAGGACAACTCATGCCACGTAAAGGTTATACGAAGCGTCAGGAAGTTTTGCCTGACCCAATTTACAATTCAAAGTTAGTTTCCCGTTTGATCAACAAGTTGATGGTTGATGGAAAGCGCGGAACTGCTTCAACTATCTTGTATGCAGCTTTTGACCGTATCAAGGAAACTACTGGTAACGAACCATTGGAAGTTTTTGAACAAGCAATGGAAAACATCATGCCAGTTTTGGAAGTTAAGGCCCGCCGTGTTGGTGGATCTAACTACCAGGTGCCAATCGAAGTTCGTCCAGACCGTCGGACTACTTTGGGCTTGCGTTGGTTGGTAAATTACGCTCGTTTGCGTAACGAACACACAATGGAAGAACGTTTGGCTAAGGAAATTATTGACGCAGCCAACGAAAACGGTGCTTCTGTTAAGAAGCGTGAAGACACACATAAGATGGCTGAAGCCAACCGTGCCTTCGCACACTACCGTTGGTAGGATTTTCGTAAAAGTGGATTTTGTTTCGCTTTTACGGGCCTGCTAATAGGCTCATAATTTTTAAAAAAGCGAACAAATATTGCTCGCTTTTTGTTGCAACTAGGATAAAAAATTAGGAGATCATCATGGCAAAGCGTGAATACCCGCTTGATCACACTCGTAATATCGGTATCATGGCCCACATCGATGCCGGTAAGACGACGACGACAGAACGAATCTTGTACTATACAGGTAAGATTCACAAAATTGGTGAAACACACGATGGTGCTTCACAAATGGACTTCATGGAACAGGAAAAGGAACGTGGAATCACGATCCAATCAGCCGCTACTACTGCGGTTTGGCGTGGATTCTTCGACCAATACGAAAAGAACCCATTCCGTGTTAACATCATCGATACCCCAGGTCACGTGGACTTTACAATCGAAGTTGAACGTGCCTTGCGTGTCTTGGATGGTGCCGTAGCCGTGTTGGATGGTGCTGCTGGTGTTGAACCACAGACTGAAACTGTTTGGCACCAAGCAACGACTTATAACGTTCCCCGAATTGTTTTCGTTAACAAGATGGACAAGTTGGGTGCTGATTTTGAAATGTCAGTTAACTCAATTCACGAACGTTTGCAAGTTAATGCCGAAGCGATTCAATGGCCAATTGGTGCCGAAGATGACTTCGAAGGTGTTATTGACTTGATCGAAGAAAAGGCTTACTGGCCTACTGATGACTTGGGTTCAAATTGGGAACCACGTGAAATCCCAGCAGACTACCAAGACATCGTTACAGCAAAGCGCGAAACTTTGGTTGAAGCCGTTGCTGATGTTGATGAAGAATTGATGGAAAAGTACCTTGAAGGTGAAGAAATTTCTATCGCTGAATTGAAGGCCGCTATCCGTCGCGCCACATTGAATTTGGAATTCTATCCTGTTTTGGCTGGTTCAGCCTACAAGGATAAGGGTGTTCAAATGATGTTGGATGCCGTTGTTGATTACTTGCCGGGTCCTCTAGAAGTTCGTCCTTATGTCGCAACTGACCCTAAGACTGATGAAGAAGTTGACTTGGTTGCCGATGACTCAAAGCCATTTGCTGCCTTGGCCTTCAAGATCATGACGGATCCATTCGTTGGTCGTTTGACATTTATGCGTGTTTATACTGGTACTTTGCAATCTGGTTCATACGTACAAAACACTTCTTCAGATACCCGTGAACGTGTTGGTCGTTTGCTACAAATGCACGCTACTTCACGTACTGAAATCGAAGAAGTCTTCTCAGGTGATATCGCTGCTGCGATCGGTTTGAAGAACACGACTACTGGTGACTCTTTGACTGCTGTTGATCACCCATTGATTCTTGAATCAATGGAATTCCCAGAACCAGTTATTGAATTGGCCATCGAACCAAAGACAAAGGCCGATCAAGACAAGTTGGCGACTGCTTTGCAGAAGTTGGCTGAAGAAGACCCTTCATTCCGTGCAACTACTAACCAGGAAACTGGTGATACTTTGATCGCCGGAATGGGTGAATTGCAGTTGGATATCATGGTTGACCGTATGAAGCGTGAATTCAACGTTGAAGCCACTGTTGGTGCTCCACAAGTTGCTTACCGTGAAGCCTTCACCAAGGATGTTAAGGCGCGTGGATTCTTCAAGCGTCAGTCTGGTGGTAAGGGACAATATGGTGATGTTTGGATTGAATTCTCACCAAACGAAGAGGGTGCTGGCTTCGAATTCGAAGATGCCATCGTCGGTGGTGTTGTTCCTCGTGAATACATTCCTTCTGTTGAAGCAGGTTTGAAGGATGCCTTGAACGCTGGTCCTTTGGCTGGCTTCCCATTGGTTGATTTGAAGGCCAAGTTGTACGATGGTTCTTACCACGATGTCGATTCTTCTGAAGCTGCCTTTAAGATTGCCGCTTCATTGGCTTTGAAGGAAGCTTCAAAGACTGCCGGTGCCGTTATTTTGGAACCAATCATGGCTGTTGATGTCGTTGTTCCTGAAGAAAACCTTGGTGATGTGATGGGACACGTTTCTGCACGTCGTGGTTTGATTGAAGGACAAGAAAACCGTGGACCTGTTTTGGCTGTTAAGGCCCAAGTGCCTTTGTCAGAAATGTTTGGTTATGCAACGACTTTGCGTTCAGCAACGCAAGGACGTGGTACTTTCCAGATGGTCTTTGACCACTATCAAGCCGTTCCTAAGAACGTTCAAGAAGAAATTATCAAAGCACAAGGTAAGGAAGCTTAATTGTTTCTTTCACTCATTGTCTGAAAACCAGGTTGCTTAGCAACCTGGTTTTTTGTTTTTGATAAAATTTTAAAGTTTGGTCTGTTGTCTCATTTGTTGTAAGATGGTGGCAATGATGATTGGAGAAGTAACATGGTTGAAAAGATGCCGATTCTTGAGTTTGCCAAAGTCGCCTTATCTTTTGGTGATACGGCAGTATTAAAGGAAATTGACTTGGTCTTAGAATCAGGGAAGTTTTATACACTATTGGGCCCATCTGGCTCTGGAAAATCGACGATTCTGAAACTGATTTCTGGTCAGTTACAAGCCGATGCGGGCAAAATTTTTTTTGAGGGACAGGTCATCAATGATGTACCGGCTGAAAGAAGACGGGTGAACACGGTCTTTCAGAATTATTCCCTTTTTCCAAATATGAATGTCTTTGATAATGTGGCCTTCGGTCCGCGTTTAAAGAAGATGGCTGAAAAGGACATTCAAGATAAGGTCCGGGAAATGCTTGGTTTGGTTAAGCTATCAGGTTTTGAGCGCCGGGAAATCAGTGAACTTTCAGGTGGTCAACAGCAGCGTGTCGCAATCGCTCGTGCTTTGGCCAACGACCCTGAAGTGCTCCTCTTGGATGAGCCCTTGTCCGCCTTGGATTATAAGCTGCGTAAGGAATTACAGCAGGAATTGCGTAATATCCAAAAGCGCCTGGGGATTACCTTTGTTTTTGTGACGCACGACCAGGAAGAAGCCCTGGCAATGTCCGATTGGATTTTTGTCATGCATGATGGTTTAATCCAACAAAATGGGACGCCAGAAGATATTTACGATGAACCAATTAATCACTTTGTTGCTGATTTTATTGGGGAAACCAATATTGTTCCTGGCATTATGAAACGTGATTACCTAGTTCATTTTGTCGGTAAAGATTTTGAAAACGTTGATGCCGGTATGCGGCCAAACGAGCGGGTCGAAGTCGTTTTGCGTCCGGAGGATTTGGATTTGACTGACCCGGCCAACGGTAAATTAGTTGTGACTATTCAAGACCAACTTTTCCGTGGGGACTATTACGAAATTACGGCCGTTGATGATGATATGAATACCTGGCAGGTTCAGGCGACCAATCCGGCTACCGTTGGTGCTCGGGTTGGCCTTACTTTTGACCCTGAAGATATTCACATTATGCGCTATAACGAAAGTGAAGCTGCCTTTGATGCCCGGCTGGAATCCTACGGTGAAGAAGAGGCCGAAGAGGCTTTGCAAGCTGCTCAGGATGGTCAGTCACAATCGGGAGGACAAGGCTAATGGCACTGTCTTTTAAAAAACAAAAGCGGGGTTTTACCTCTGCTTATCTTGGAATTTATGGTCTGTGGCTCGTCGGCTTTGTAGTGTTACCGCTTTTTTTGCTCCTCTTTGAGTCGTTGCAGGATCAAAACCACCATTTCACGCTGGCAAATTATCAGGCTTTTTTTACCTCAGGTTCCTATTTGGCCATGACCTTTAATTCAATTTGGTACGCCTTTTTAATTACTGTCATAACACTGGTTTTTGCTTATCCAACCGCCTATTTTTTGACAACCCTGAAAAATAAGCAGTTTTGGTTGTTGCTCGTCATTTTGCCAACTTGGATTAACTTGTTGCTGAAAACCTATGCCTTTATTGGTTTATTAGGGCAAGGTGGGCTAGTCAACTCAACTTTGACAGCGGTTGGCTTTCACCCCATACAGTTACTTTTTACTGACTGGTCCTTTCTTTTAGTGGCGGCCTATGTTGAGCTTCCCTTTATGATTTTGCCGATTTTTAATGTTTTAAGTGATATCGACCCATTGTTGGCGGCTGCTAGTCGTGACCTTGGAGCGAGTTCCTGGCAAACTTTAAAAAAAGTCATCTGGCCTCTATCAATGCCTGGGGTAAAAGCCGGTATTCAAGCGGTCTTTATCCCCAGTTTGTCACTCTTTATGATTACCCGTCTGATTGGTGGTAATCGGGTGATTACTTTAGGTACAGCAATCGAAGAGCATTTCTTAGTGACTCAAAACTGGGCTTTTGGATCGACGATTGGAGTAATCTTAATTGTAGCGATGGTGATTACGATGCTTTTGACACAGGATAAGCAGAAGGGAGGTCGGTCATGAAAAAAATCAGAACCCCATATTTGATCGTGATGTTTTTGATTCTTTACTTGCCAATTTTGTACCTCGTCTTCTATTCTTTTAATGCGGGAACAACAATGCAGGGCTTTGCTGGTTTTTCCTTTAAGCATTATGGCGAACTGTGGCAGGACACTCGTTTAATCGATATTGTTTTTGAAACTGGAATTGTTGCCTTGCTGTCCGCTTTATTAGCAACCATTATTGGGACCTTGGGTGCACTAGCCATCTTTCGTGTGCACCGGCGAACGGTTAAAGGCACTCTACTTTCCCTGAATAATGTCTTATTGGTTTCGCCCGATGTCATCATTGGGGCAGCATTCTTAATTCTCTTTACGACCTTGAAGTTCTCACTGGGCTTTGCCACTGTTTTGCTGGCCCATGTTGCTTTCTCTATTCCAATTGTGGTTTTGATGGTCTTGCCTCGATTGCAGGAGATGAACCCGGATTTGGTTTTGGCCGCTCAGGACTTAGGGGCTCGCCCAACTCAGGTCTTGGGGCAGGTCACCATTCCAGCGATTACGCCGGGCATTGTGGCGGGCTTTTTCATGGCCTTGACCTATTCATTGGATGACTTTGCCGTGACTTTTTTTGTCACTGGAAACGGTTTTTCGACGTTAGCTGTCGAAATTTATTCGCGAGCTCGTCAGGGGGTTTCATTAGAGATTAATGCTTTATCGGCTCTGATTTTTCTCTTTTCTTTGGCTATTGCTGTGGCCTACTACTTTATTAACCGGTTAAATCAGCGCCAAAAGAGTCCGGAACTAAGGGGGAAGGTTAAATGAAAAAAGTTTTTTTAAGTATTTTAGCCATTTTACTGGTTGTTGTTGGCCTGGTAGCCGGAAAGGCGGTTTTTGATAATAGTCGTAAGGATGAGGTCAGTGGCGAAAAAGTCTTAAACTTCTATAATTGGGGTGATTATATCGATCCTGATTTACTGATAAAGTTTACCAAAGAGACTGGTTATAAGGTGAACTATCAGACATTTGACTCGAATGAGGCCATGTACACCAAGATAAAGCAGGGGGGGACCAATTATGATTTAACGGTTCCATCCGATTACATGGTGGATAAGATGGCCCAAGAAGGCTTATTAGCCCCATTGGACAAGTCCAAGATTACCGGCATGAGCAATATTGATTCCCGCTTTTTAAATCAGACCTTTGATCCACACAACAAATACTCCGTTCCATATTTCTGGGGGACGTTGGGTATTCTCTATAATAAGAAAAAGGTGAGTGCTGATCAGATTGATACCTGGTCGAAACTGTGGTCACCACAATTCAAGAAACAAATTATGTTGGTCGATTCAGCCCGTGATATTTTGGGGATGACCCTGATTTCACAAGGCAAGTCTGTTAATGACCAAAATATTGCTGATTTGGCAGCGGCAAAGGGAAAGTTAGATACTCTGATGCCAAATGTCAAAGCCATTGTGGCCGATGAGCTCAAGATTTATATGGCTCAGGGAGAAGCTAGTATCGGGGTAACATACTCTGGGGAAGCGGCGCAGGCAATGTCACAAAACTCGGACTTGGCTTATTTGGTACCGAAAGATGGTTCCAACGAGTGGTTTGATAACTTGGTGATTCCAAAGAATGCCAAGCATCAGGATGCGGCCTACGCATTGATTAACTTCTTAAATAAACCTGAAAATGCTAAACAAAATGCCGAATACGTTGGTTATGCAACGGCAAACAAGGGGGCCTATGAGCTGTTGCCAGCTGAGGAGAAGTCCGATCCAGCCTTTTATCCATCCGCTGCGACACTGGACCGACTGCAGGTTTATCAAACTTTTAATCAAGAGTGGACGCAACGCTATAATGACGCTTTCCTAGAATTCAAGATTTCACGATCGTCATAAAATGAAGATCTCATTGATTTTTTGATAGGTAAAACCTGTAAGAGTTTTCAAATAAATAATTTTTCTTAAAAGCAGTGATTACGATAAAAAATATTATCGATTCTAAACGAAAGAAAATTGCTAAAAAATAAAATAAATCCGTAGAAACCCTTGCTAGTCAAGGGTTTTTCTGCTATTATATTCAAGTACGCCTTTTGGGGTTGCCGATGCAAACCCCTCAAAAAGACTGGTGTATCAACGTTTAGCGATGATGATTAAGGTTGCGACACGCGCGGCCGCGTTGCCAAGGGCGCGCAAAACACCGCAAATGGTGTTGTCGGTTTTTGATCGGAGTTAGCTGATTTACAAAATCAACGAGGAGGCACGAAAATGGCACAAAAGAAGATCCGTATCCGCTTGAAGGCATACGAACACCGTATCTTGGACCAATCAGCAGACAAGATTGTTGAAACAGCAAAGCGTACTGGCGCAGAAATCGCCGGTCCGATTCCTTTGCCTACTGAACGGACATTGTACACGGTGCTTAGTTCACCCCACAAGTACAAGGATGCTCGTGAACAGTTCGAAATGCGAACTCACAAGCGTTTGGTCGATATTGTGAACCCAACTGACAAGACAGTCGACGCATTGCGTAAGCTTGAATTGCCAGCTGGTGTTGCAATTGAAATCAAGCTCTAATTTAAAGTACCACCCCGCTAGATAAAATAGTTTAGCGATGAAATGAAGGAGATTAGTCATGACTAAAGGTATCTTAGGCCGTAAAGTCGGTATGACTCAGGTTTTTACTGAATCTGGTGAATTGATCGCCGTGACTGCTGTTGAAGCTACTCCAAACGTTGTTTTGCAAGTTAAGACGCAAGCAACTGATGGATACAATGCTTTGCAGTTGGGTTACCAAGACAAGCGCGAGATTTTGTCAAACAAACCTGAACAAGGCCACGTTGCAAAAGCCAACACAGCCCCTAAGCGCTACATTCGTGAAGTCCGTGATGCGGAAGGCGAATACAGCGTTGGGGATGCAATTGCTGTTGACACTTTCCAAGCCGGTGAATATGTTGATGTTACCGGTATTACTAAGGGACATGGTTTCCAAGGTGCTATTAAGCGCTTGGGTCAATCACGTGGTCCTATGAGTCACGGTTCTCGTTACCACCGTCGCCCAGGTTCAATGGGTGCTATCATCAACCGGGTATTTAAGGGTAAGCTCTTGCCTGGTCGTATGGGTAACCAAAAGCGGACAATGCAAAATATTGCGATTGTTCACGTTGATGTTGAAAACAACTTGTTGTTGTTGAAGGGAAACGTCCCTGGAGCAAACAAGTCACTTTTGACAATCAAGTCAACTGTTAAGACAAATGCTAAGCACCCTGAAGTGAAGATGGCCGGCGCAAAGCCAGCTGCTGAAGCTCAGGCTGAAGAAGCTTAATACTTTATAGAAAGGAGAACAATCAATCATGACAAAAGTTGCTGTATTAAAGCAAGATGGTTCAAAGGCTGCTGACTTGGACTTAAACGAAGCAGTTTTCGCCGTTGAACCAAACAATGCTGTGATTACTGATGCAGTTTTGATGCAACGCGCATCAATGCGTCAGGGAACGCATGCGGTTAAGAACCGTTCCGCTGTTTCTGGTGGTGGACGTAAGCCATGGAAGCAAAAGGGAACTGGTCGTGCCCGTCAAGGTTCTATCCGCGCGCCACAATGGCGTGGTGGTGGAATCGTATTCGGCCCAACCCCACGTTCTTACTCTTACCGGATCAACAAGAAGGCTTATCAATTAGCCTTGAAGTCAGCTTTGTCACAAAAGTTGGCTGACAACAAGTTGGTCGTAGTTGATGCTTTGGCATTTGATGAAGCTAAGACAAAGAACTTCAAAGAAGTTTTGACAAACTTGGCTGTTGATTCAAAGGCCTTGGTAATCGTTGATGAAGGTAACCAAAATGCTTTGTTGTCAGCTCGTAACTTGGCAAACGTTCAAGTGATGACAACAAACGGTATCAACGTCTTGGACGTTGTTAACGCTGATAAGCTGGTGGTTGTTCAAGCAGCGATCGAAGAAATCCAAGGAGGTCTTGCCTAATGGATGCACGCGATATTATCCGCCGCCCAATCATTACCGAAGCTTCAATGGCGCAAACAGAAATGAAGCGTTATGTATTTGAAGTTGATGTTCGGGCCACTAAGCCAGAAATCAAGCGTGCTATCGAAGAAATCTTCGATGTACAAGTTGCACGTTTGAATACCGCAAATGTTCGCGGTAAGAAGAAGCGTCAAGGACGTTATGTTGGATTCACTCGTAAGATGAAGAAGGCTATCGTTACTTTGAAGGCTGACTCAAAAGATATTCAAATCTTTAACGAAGGTTAATTTTTAATAGGAGGATAAGACATTGGCTATCAAGAAATACAAGCCAACCTCTAACGGACGTCGTAACATGACGACTTCTGATTTTGCAGAAATCACGAAGTCAACGCCCGAAAAGAGTTTGTTGGCAAAGAAGTCAAAGACCGGTGCGCGTAACGCACAAGGTCGCATGACAGTTCGCCACAAGGCTGGTGGACACAAGCAAGCCTACCGTATTATTGACTTTAAGCGTACCAAGGACGACAAGTTCGCAACGGTTAAGGCAATCGAATACGATCCAAACCGTACGGCTAACATCGCCTTGCTCGTTTATGAAGACGGTATCAAGGCCTACATCTTGGCGCCTAAGGGACTTAAGGTTGGCGATAAGGTTCAATCTGGTTCTGATGCCGACATTAAGGTCGGTAATGCCTTGCCATTGAGTGCTATTCCTGAAGGTACTTTGATTCACAACATCGAATTGAAGAACGGTAAGGGTGGTCAATTGGCACGTTCCGCTGGAGCTTCTGCTCAAATTTTGGGACGTGATGGTAAGTACACTATCGTTCGTTTGACTTCAGGTGAAGTACGTTTGGTTTTGAGCACTAACCGCGCCACTATTGGTGAAGTTGGTAACTCAGAACATTCATTGATCAACTGGGGTAAGGCCGGACGTAACCGTTGGCGTGGAAAGCGTCCTCACGTTCGTGGTTCTGTAATGAACCCTAACGATCACCCACACGGTGGTGGTGAAGGAAAGGCCCCTGTTGGTCGTCCAAGTCCACTTTCTCCATGGGGTAAGAAGACTGCTGGTAAGAAGACTCGCGATAAGAAGAAGAACTCAACCAAGTTCATCGTTCGCGGTCGGAAGAGTAAGTAAGGGAAGGAGATAACTAATGGCTCGTAGTTTAAAAAAGGGACCATTTGCGGACCCACACTTGCTTAAGAAGATTGAGGCCCAAGCGGACCAAGAAAAGAAGTCAGTGATCAAGACATGGTCACGTCGCTCAACAATTTTCCCAAGTTTTATCGGATTTACAATTGCAGTCTATGATGGCCGCAAGCACGTTCCAGTTTATGTCCAAGACGACATGGTTGGTCACAAGTTAGGTGAATTTGTGCCAACGCGTACGTTCAAGGGTCACAAGAACGACGATAAGAAGACTAAGTAAGGAGGAAATGAAAAATGGCTGAACAAGTAACATCAGCTCGGGCGACCGCCAAGATCGTTCGCGTTGCCCCTCGTAAGGCGCGCTTAGTTCTTGACACGATTCGTCGGAAGAATGTCAACGAAGCATTCGCAATTTTGAAGTTCCTGCCTAATACTTCTACTGAAGATATTTATAAGGTTTTGAACTCAGCAGTTGCTAACGCTGAAAACAACTTTTCACTTGACCGTGAAGATTTGATCGTTAAGGAAGCATTTGCCAACGAAGGACCAACGCTTAAGCGTTTCCGTCCTCGTGCCAAGGGTTCTGCTTCTGCAATTAACAAGCGCACAAGCCACATTACGATTGTGGTTGCTGAGAAGGAGGAAAAGTAATGGGTCAAAAGATTAACCCAACTGGCTTCCGTGTCGGTGTCATCCGTGACTGGGATGCGAAGTGGTTTGCTGATAAGGCAGACTTTTCTAACCAACTTCTTGAAGACTTGCGTATTCGTAAGTACATCGAAGAGAACTTGACGGACGCTTCAGTTGATCGCGTAGAAATCGAACGCTCAACTAAGTCACGTATCGATTTGACTTTGCACACTGCCAAGCCAGGAATGGTTATTGGTAAGGGTGGTTCCGAAGTTGAAAAGTTGCGGACTCAATTAGCTAAGTTAACGAATGTTGACGAACGTGGACGCCACAAGCGTGTCTTCATCAATATCGTTGAAATTAAGAAGCCTGATTTGTCAGCTCACTTGGTGGGCTTGCAAGTTGCAGGTGATTTGGAACGTCGTATCGCTTTCCGTCGTGCAATGCGTGGTGCTATCCAACGTGCCCGTCGTGCCGGCGCTAAGGGAATTAAGATTGTTGTTTCGGGTCGTTTGAACGGGGCAGATATGTCACGTATCGAGCAGTATACTGAAGGAACTGTTCCACTCCACACACTTCGTGCAGACATTGACTATTCATGGGACGAAGCAGCTACTGCTTACGGAAACTTGGGTATCAAGACTTGGATCTACCGTGGTGATGTGTTGCCAAAGAAGAAGAACAAGTAAGGAGGGAAGCAGACATGTTAGTACCAAAGCGTGTTAAATTCCGTCGTGTACACCGTGGTCACATGCGTGGCGAAGCTAAAGGTGGAAAGACGGTGGCTTTTGGTGATTATGGCTTGCAAGCAACGACTTCAAGCTGGATTACCAACCGTCAAATCGAAGCTGCCCGTATTGCAATGACCCGTTATATGAAGCGTGGTGGTAAGGTTTGGATTAAGATCTTCCCTCACAAGTCATATACATCTAAGGGTGTTGGTGTTCGAATGGGTAACGGTAAGGGTGCTCCCGAAGGATGGGTTGCCCCAGTTAAGCGTGGTAAGGTAATGTTTGAAGTTGGTGGCGTGGCTAAGCCTGTTGCCTTAGAAGCATTGCGTCTTGCACAACACAAGTTGCCTGTACGTACAAAGATTATTGCTCGGGAGGCTGAATAATGACGAAAGCAAATGAATTAAAAGCTTTGTCACTTGCGGATTTGCAAAAGCGCGAAGCCGAATTCAAGGAAGAATTGTTCAACCTTCGTTTTCAATTGGCTACTGGTCAATTAGAAAACACGGCCCGTATTTCAAAAGTTCGTAAGGACATTGCACGTGTGAAGACTGTCATTCGTGCACAACAATTGGCACAAGCCAACAAATAAGACGAAAGGAAGAAGCTGAAAAATGAGTGAAGAACGTAACGCTCGTAAGACTTACCGCGGTCGTGTCGTATCTGACAAGATGGACAAGACGATCACTGTTGCTGTTGATACTTATATCAACCACCCGGTTTATGGTAAGCGAGTTCGCTATACTAAGAAGTTCAAGGCCCATGATGAAAAGAACATCGCTAAGATGAACGATATTGTTGAAATCATGGAAACTCGTCCTTTGTCTGCAACGAAGCACTTCCGTTTGGTAAAGGTTGTTGAAGAGGCAGTTATCCTCTAATCGGACTTTAATCCAATCGTCGTAAACTATTGCTAACAAGGAGGATGAACCATGATTCAACAAGAGAGTCGTTTGAAAGTGGCTGATAACTCTGGCGCACGTGAAATCTTGACGATTAAAGTGCTCGGTGGTTCTGGCCGTAAGGTTGCTGGTATTGGTGACATGATTGTTGCTACTGTCAAGCAAGCTATCCCTGGTGGTAACGTTAAGAAGGGTGACGTCGTTAAGGCTGTCATCGTACGAACTGTATCTGACGTGCGTCGGACTGATGGTTCATACATCAACTTCGATGAAAACGCTGCTGTTATCGTTAAGGATGACAAGTCACCAGTTGGAACGCGTATTTTTGGCCCTGTCGCACGTGAATTGCGTGACAACAACTTTACGCGAATCGTTTCATTGGCACCAGAAGTGCTTTAATACTACTAGGAGGAGCCAATCATGTTTGTAAAAACAGGTGATAAGGTTCGCGTCATCGCTGGTAAGGATAAGGGTAAGGAAGGAACAATCACTAAGACTGTTGCTGCCAAGAACCGTGTCGTTGTCGAAGGCGTAAACCTCGTTAAGAAGCATCAAAAGCCTTCTAACGAATACCCACAGGGTGGTGTTATCGATATCGAAGCACCTATCCACGCATCAAACGTACAATTGATTGACCCATCAACTAACGAACCAACCAAGGTTGGCTTTAAGTTTGAAGATGGCAAGAAAGTACGTTTTGCTAAGAAGTCTGGCAATGTGCTAGGCTAAAACAAGCTATAATCTATTTTGAAAGGTAGAAATCATTATCATGGCAAATGAATTAAAAGTAAAATATGTTAATGAAGTTCAACCTGCTTTGATCAAGAAGTTTAACTTTACTTCACCAATGCAAGCCCCAAAGATCGAAAAGATCGTTTTGAACATGGGTGTTGGTGATGCGGTTTCAAACTCAAAGAACCTCGATGAAGCGGTTGAAGAATTGAAGTTGATTGCTGGACAACAACCAGTTATCACTCGTGCAAAGAAGTCAATCGCCGGATTCCGTCTTCGTGAAGGAATGGCTATCGGTACAAAGGTTACTTTGCGTGGAGAACGTATGTTTGAATTCTTGGACAAGTTGATTAACATCTCTTTGCCTCGAGTTCGTGACTTCCACGGTGTTTCTTCTAAGGCCTTTGATGGTCGTGGAAACTACACTTTGGGAATCCGTGAACAGTTGATTTTCCCTGAAATCGACTTTGACAAGGTTAACCGTGTTCGTGGTTTGGACATCGTTATTGTAACGACTGCTGCAAACGACGAAGAAGGTTTCGAATTGCTTTCTGGCTTGGGCATGCCTTTTGCCAAGTAAGTAATTTAAAAATGCGGTCACTCATTTGGGTGGCGCGTTTTTGAGTGTTTGCGACAAGTGTCTAAAGCACTTAAGAGCGTGTCAAATTCTTGATGACGTTCAAAATATAAAAGGAGGATATCGATAGATGTCTATGACTGATCCAATCGCTGATTTTTTGACTCGAATCCGTAACGCCAACATGGCGCGTCACGCTTCCGTTGAAATTCCAGCATCAAAAATGAAGAAGAGCATTGCCGAGATCTTGAAGCAAGAAGGTTTCATCCGTGATGTAGAATACTTGGAAGACAACAAGCAAGGTGTTATCCGCGTATTTTTGAAGTACGGAGAAGATCAAGAGCGTGTCATCACTGGTATTAAGCGTGTTTCAAAGCCTGGTTTGCGTAAGTACGCCAAGGCCGAAGAAATGCCAAAGGTCTTGAATGGTCTTGGTATTGCCATCGTTTCAACATCAAATGGTGTTGTAACTGATAAGGTAGCACGTGCTAAGCAAGTCGGTGGCGAAGTGCTGGCTTACGTTTGGTAATATATCTAAGAAAGGAGACTTACCATGAGCCGTATTGGAAACAAAATCGTTACGATCCCTGCTGGCGTTGAAGTTAAGCAAGATGGTCAATTTGTGACTGTTAAGGGACCTAAGGGTGAATTGAACTACACAATCAACCCTGAAATCACGATGCACATGGATGGTACTGAAGTATCATTTACTCGTGCAGCTGAAGATAAGAAGCACCGTGCATTGCACGGTACGACTACTGCAAACTTCTCAAACATGGTTGAAGGCGTTACTAACGGCTTCTCAAAGACTTTGAAGATGGTCGGTGTTGGTTACCGTGCCGCAAAGTCTGGTTCAAAGTTGACTCTGTCAGTTGGGTATTCACACCCTGTTGACTTTGAAGACCGCGACGGTTTGACTGTTGAAGTTCCTGATGCCTTGACTATCAAGATTTCTGGAATCTCAAAGCAAGCAGTTGGTGATTTTGCTGCGGAAATTCGCGCAATTCGCCCACCAGAACCATATAAGGGTAAGGGAATTCGTTACGAAGGCGAAGTTGTCCGTCGTAAGGAAGGTAAGACTGGTAAGTAAGCTTTTCGCTTCTTAACCCGTTTTACATTTAATAAACAAAGATTATTTGAAAGTGGTTTAACCACTTAAAGAAAAGGAAAGCACAGCTATGATTACGAAACCAGATAAGAATAAGCTTCGCGTACAACGCCACAAGCGTGTCCGCGGCAAGATCTCTGGTACTGCTGCTCGCCCACGTTTGAACGTTTTCCGTTCTAATGTCAACATCTACGCTCAATTAATTGATGACGTAGCGGGTGTAACGCTAGCAAGTGCCTCATCACAAAGTGCCGATGTTACCGGTACAAAGGTTGAACAAGCCGTTAAAGTTGGCGAGATGATCGCTAAGAATGCTAAGGCTGCTAACATCGAAGAAGTTGTCTTCGATCGTGGTGGTTATGTTTATCACGGACGTGTGAAGGCTTTGGCCGATGCTGCTCGTGAAAACGGCTTGAAGTTCTAAGGAAAGGAGGAATAATACAAATGGTTGAATTTGTAAACCCTAAGGAATTAGGCGAATTAGAAGAAAACGTTGTTGCAATTAACCGTGTTACCAAGGTTGTTAAGGGTGGACGTCGTTTGCGCTTCGGTGCTTTGGTTGTCGTTGGTGACAAGCAGGGTCATGTTGGTTTTGGAACTGGTAAGGCACAAGAAGTGCCAGAAGCTATCCGTAAGGCCGTTGAAGACGCAAAGCGTAACTTGATCACTGTACCAACAGTTGGTACTACTATTCCTCACGAAGTTCTTGGTGAATGGGCTGGTGGTAAGATCCTGGTTAAGCCTGCTAAGGAAGGTGCTGGGGTTGCCGCCGGTGGTGCTACTCGTTCCGTAATGGAATTGGCTGGTATCAACGATGTGACTGCTAAGTCATTGGGTTCATCAACTCCTGTCAACGTTGTTCGTGCAACTTTTGATGCATTGAACAGCTTAAAGGATGCTGAACAAGTGGCAAAGTTACGTGGTGTTTCATTGGAACACTTGGCTGAATAAGGAGCGATAACATGGCTGATTTGAAAATCACTTTGATTAAGAGTGCGGCTCATCGCTTGCCTAAGCAACGTGCCATTGTTAAGTCACTTGGACTTAACCGTGTGTCAAGCTCAGTGGTGAAGCCTGATAACGCAGCTACTCGTGGCGCAATTTTCCATATTGCTCACTTGGTTGCTGTTGAAGAAGTAAAATAAAAAAATTTAGAAAAAGGAGGGACCAAACGATGAATTTGAACGAATTGCAACCTGCTTTGGGTTCACGCCAGACACGTAACCGTGTTGGTCGTGGTACTTCATCTGGAAACGGTAAGACTGCTGGTCGAGGCCAAAAGGGACAAAAGGCCCGTGGTAAGACACGTCTTGGGTTCGAAGGTGGACAAATGCCTTTGTACCGCCGTATTCCAAAGCGTGGATTTACAAATATCTCACGCAAGGAATTCGCAGTTGTTAACTTGGACAAGTTGAACAACTTCGATAACGGCACCGAAGTAACACCTGCTTTGTTGATTGAAAACGGTGTAGTAAAGAACCAAAAAGACGGAATCAAGGTCTTGGGTAATGGTCAATTGGAAAAGAAGTTGACGATTAAGGCCCACAAGTTCTCTGCTGCTGCAGTTAAGGCCATCGAACAAGCTGGTGGTACAACCGAGGTGATCTAAAATGTGGCGCACGCTATTTAATGCAATCCGACAAAAAGATATTCGCAAGAAAATGCTTTGGACGATTTTGATTCTCTTTGTTTACCGCATTGGGACTCACATCACTGTTCCAGGTGTTAATCCTGCTGCCTTGAATTCAGTTTCTGGTTCAGGCTTGCTGAATATTTTAAATATTTTTTCGGGTGGAGGCTTACTGAACTTCTCGCTCTTTGCGATGGGGGTCTCGCCTTATGTTACTGCGCAAATTGTTGTGCAGTTGCTGCAGTTAGATATCGTGCCACGTTTTGTTGAATGGAGTAAACAAGGCGAAGTTGGTCGCCGGAAGCTGAATCAAGCTACCCGGTACTTGACCATTATCTTTGCCTTTTTGCAATCAGTGGGAATTACCGCTGGATTCAACTCCTTAGCCGCCTATGGTTTGGTGAAGCAGACCAATAACGTGACCTCCTTCCTGCTGATTGGGTCGGTCATGACCATTGGAACTTTCTTTGCCATGTGGTTGGGAGAAATGATTACCGAAAAGGGTCTTGGAAACGGTGTTTCTATGATTATCTTTTCTGGAATTATTTCTCAAATGCCTTCTGGTTTGTGGGAAATTTTCAAGGAAAATGTTCTGCAAGTTAGTGGGAGCGACAAGGTTACCGGCTGGATTTTCATGGCGGTTTTACTGACGGCAATTATTTTGGTTGTCGGAATTACGACCTGGTTTTATGAAGCAAGTCGCCGTTTGCAAATCCAATATACACGGTCAGCTTCTTCCTACGGGGCTGAAGCTTACCTACCTTTGAAGTTAAATGTTTCTGGGGTGATTCCTGTGATCTTTGCTTCGTCATTGATTTCAACACCACAGACAATCCTCTTCGCCTTCCAGAGTAAGTATAGTAACGTTAGCTGGTTTAAAGTCCTACAGCAGATTTTCTCCATGCAAACAACAACTGGAGCAATTTTTTACACTGTTCTGATTATTCTCTTTACTTACTTCTACGCTTTTGTCCAGGTCAATCCTGAAAAGTTGGCTGAAAACTTGCAAAAGCAGGGGGCTTACATTGTTGATGTTCGTCCTGGTGTCGAAACGCAAAAGTTTGTCACAAAGCTGCTCTTACGCTTGTCGTTTGTTGGGGCTTTGTATCTTGGCTTTGTCGCCTTGGTACCATTGATTGCATCTGATGTATGGGGACTTAATGAAAAGATTGGTTTGGGTGGAACTTCTTTGCTGATTGCCATCGGGGTTACCCTTGATTTGATTCGTCAAATCGATGGTCTCTTGCAAAAGAAGAACTACCTAGGCTTTATCCGTTAAGCTGGTTTAAAAGGAGTTCAATCATGACGAAAAACCTAATTTTATTGGGTCTACCTGGTGCAGGTAAGGGAACTCAAGCTGAGAAGATTATTGCTGATTATCCAATGGTTCACATTAGTACTGGCGATATCTTCCGGGCCAACATGAAAGAAGAAACTGAGCTTGGACAAAAAGCAAAAGCCTTCATGGATGCTGGTAACTTAGTTCCTGATGAAATTACGAATGCGATGGTCGCTGATCGACTATCGCAACCTGACGTAGTTGAAAACGGCTTTATGCTGGACGGCTACCCACGTAATGAAGAACAGGCAAAGTTCTTGGACCAATTCTTAGCCGAAAAGAACAGCAAGGTTTCGGCTACCTTGTATTTTGAAGTTCCTGACCAAGTTTTGGTTGACCGGTTAATGAACCGGGGACGGGCGGATGACACAAAGGATGTTATCGCGCACCGTTTGGAAGTCAACAAGAAGGCCAACTTGCCTTTGGTTGATTACTATGAAAATCATGGTGTTTTGCACACCATCGATGGTAATGGTGAATTAGACCGAATTTACGCTGATGTAAAATCGGTCTTGAATGCCTTGGACTAAAAGGCTTTTCTTGATAATTCAGGGAAATCCTGGTATAATCAATAAGGTTGACCGCCTTATCGATTATGTTGAATGATGGTTACATAGGAGGTAATCTGCGTGGCCAACGATGTCATTGAAATTGAGGGCAAAGTTAAAGAAACGATGCCAAATGCAATGTTTCAAGTCGAACTTGAAAATGGTGCGGTCATCTTAGCACACGTTTCCGGGAAGATTCGTAAGAATTATATTCGGATCTTGCCAGGTGACCGTGTCACGGTTGAAATGTCACCATACGACTTGACAAAGGGTCGTATTACTTACCGTTTCCGCTAAAAATTAGTGAAACGGTCGATAATCAGTTAACCGAATAGGAGGAATAGATTATGAAGGTGCGTCCATCAGTTAAAAAAATGTGCGAATCTTGCCGTGTGATTAAGCGTAACGGCCGGACAATGATTATTTGCCCAGCTAACCCTAAGCACAAGCAACGCGCAGGTAAGTAATTTTTACTTACAAAGATAAAAAACGCTTGAAAATGAACTTAGAAGTTCTTTCAAAATATTAAAAGGAGGTAAATTGTTATGGCTCGTATTGAAGGTATCGATTTGCCACGTGACAAGCGAATTGTCATTGGTTTAACATACATCTACGGAATCGGTAATACAACTGCCCAAAAGATCTTGGCTACGGCTAAGGTTTCTGAAGACGTTCGAGTGCGCGACTTGACGGTTGATCAAGAAGATCAAATCCGTGAAGCTATCGCTGCTTTGAACTTGCAGTTGGAAGGTGACTTGCGTCGTAAGGTATCACTTGATATCAAGGGATTGCAAGAAATCGCCTCATACCGTGGTATTCGTCACCGTAAGGGATTGCCCGTTCGTGGACAACACACGAAGAACAACGCCCGTACTCGCAAAGGCCCAGCTACGGCAATTGCTGGTAAGAAGAAGTAAAAACCTTTTTACCAATCTCTTTAATAAGAAAACGGCATATTGTCGCAAGACTGCTGTCCTTTTCTAAAAGAGCCTCACTTTTGTGAGAAATGATTATCACAACCATAGTTGTGTAATGTTGGTTAGTCATCACTAACCCGAGAAATTATAAAGAATTTGAAAAGGAGGCAAAAATTATGGCAGTTCGTACTACACGCAAGCGTCGTGTGAAAAAGAACATTGAATCTGGTGTGGCACATATCCACGCAACTTTCAATAATACTATCGTCATGATTACCGATGCCCAAGGTAACGCTGTTGCCTGGTCATCAGCTGGTGCCCTTGGATTTAAGGGATCACGTAAGTCAACACCATTCGCTGCTCAACAAGCAGCGGAAGCAGCTGCTAAGTCCGCATTGGAAGTTAACATGCGCACTGTTGCTGTTACGGTTAAGGGCCCTGGTTCCGGTCGTGAATCAGCAATTCGTGCATTGGCCGCAGCTGGTCTTGAAGTAACGTCAATCAAGGATGTTACCCCAGTTCCCCATAACGGATCACGCCCACCAAAGCGTCGTCGTGTTTAATTAATTTCATTGCGCTTGCTTTGAAAGAGGGGGTTAGAGTTAACAGATGATTGAATTTGAAAAGCCAGATATTCATAACATCGAAGAGGATGCCAACTACGGTAAGTTTATCGTGGAACCTCTGGAGCGTGGCTATGGGACGACTTTGGGCAACTCCCTTCGTCGTGTCTTGCTATCATCGCTTCCTGGCGTAGCGGTCAACACAGTCCAAATTGACGGTGTGGTCCACGAATTCTCAACCGTTGATGGTGTTGTAGAAGACGTGACCCAGTTGATTTTGAACTTGAAAAAAGTTGTTTTCGCTACGGACTCAGCTGAAGAGCACGCTTTGGAAATTGATGTTCAAGGACCAAAGGACGTTACTGCAGCTGATTTGACAGGATCAGCTGACATTGAAGTCTTGAACCCAGATTTGCATATTGCAACTTTGGCAGCTGGAAAGTCATTACACATGACGGTTACGGCTGTAAAGGGTCGGGGTTATTCTTCAGCTGAAGAAAACAAGCAATTACGTGATGAAATGCCAATCGGTGTTTTAACGGTTGATTCGATTTACACACCAATCGAACGAGTTAATTACCACGTTGAAAACAAACGTGTTGGTTCTCGCGACGATTACGATAAGCTGACCATGGAAGTTTGGACTAATGGTTCAATCAAGCCAAGCGATGCTTTGAGTCTTGGTTCAAAGATTCTAACAGAACACTTGAACTTGTTCACGGATATTTCCCCTGTTGCCCAAGAGACTAAAGTCATGGTTGAAACGGAAAAGGCTACAAGTACTGCAGCTGATGCCGCTCCAATCGAAGATTTGGACTTGTCCGTTCGTTCATACAACTGCTTGAAGCGAGCAGGAATCAACACGATTGAAGAGTTGACTGATCGCTCAGAAGCCGACATGATGAAGGTCCGTAACTTAGGACGTAAGTCATTAGACGAAATTCAAGAAAAGTTGACCGAAATGGGCTTAGGCTTCCATCAAGAAGATTAATATTCATCAAAAGTTTAGAAAAAGGAGGATTAACCGATGTCATACCGTAAGCTAGGCCGTACTTCATCACAACGTAAGGCAATGTTGCGTGACTTGACGACTGACTTGTTGATCAATGGTCGGATTCAAACTACTGAAGCCCGCGCCAAGGAAGTTCGCAAGACAGCTGACAAGATGATCACGCTTGGAAAGCACGCTGATTTGGCAGCCCGTCGTAAGGCCGCTAAGTTCGTGCGTAACGAAGTTGCTGATGTCAAGGAAGATGGCGATAACATTCGCGTACAAACTGCTTTGCAAAAGTTGTTTGAAGAAGTGTCACCACGTTTTGCAGAACGTAATGGTGGTTACACTCGCATCTTAAAGACTGTGCAACGTCGTGGCGATGCTGCACAAATGGTTATCTTGGAGTTAGTTGACTAATTGCTTGATAAACAAAAAGCTCGAAACCTTAATTGGTTTCGAGCTTTTTTGTTGGCGATTTAGTTGATTATCGCTTTGGACGACCATAGCGGAAGTAACGGAAGAAGCCGTAAGCAGAGCCAATTCCAGCGAAAAATGATAGGTTAATGGCATGTTTTGCCCAACGTGCAACCAGTCCTGCAGAACCATTGCGGCCATAGGCATTTGTGAGACCATAGTTCTTGCCAAGGGAAACAAAATAGCCAGGATTTTTTTGTTCCTTGGCACTCTTGCCATGGTCCTTAGCTAATCCTAATTGGTAAATCAGTCTGTTGATAATAATATTACCAGCGTATTCGGCAGCTAGCGCCAATTGGGGTAGCCCTTCTTGATTGTTTTGTGTAAAGGCAGCAATGTTTCCGGCTGCAAAAACGTTTGATAATGGCGCGCCTTCATCGGTCAAGACCCGGAAGTGCTTATCGACGGTTAATTGCCCATGGTCGTTAATGGCAATCCCCCAACGATTGGAAAAGGGTTCAACTTGTAGACCGGTGGCCCAATAGACCTTGTCGGTGAATAGTTGCCGGCCATCCAATAGTGTCAGTCGGTCCTTGGTCATCCCAAGCACACGCGTATTATTGAAGACTTCAACTCCCCGTTTCGTTAAAAAATCTTTTGCCTTTTGACTTAATTCGGGTTCCGTTAAGGCTGGTAAGAGAACTTGGCTAGCATTAATCAAGGTTAGTCTAATTCGTTCTGGGTCAATTTTGTGATGGTTTTTAAAGTTTGCTAGCTCGGCCATTAGTTCGACCCCACTCGGCCCACCACCAACAACCGTAATATTTAAGCTATGTTCAGGATTTGTTTTTTGCTGTTCCAAGAATTCTTCTAAATCAGCTTGAACAGCCAATGCGCCATTAAATGAGTTAAATAATGTGGCATGCTCGACAACACCTGGAATACCAAAGGCAGAACCAATACTACCGGTTGTTAAAATTAGGTAGTCATAGTGGTAATCGTTTTTCTTGGTCATCAATAAGTGATCGTTAAAGTTGATGTCATCAACTCGTTGGTTGATAAAGGTGACGTTTTCGTCATTTTTTAAAAGTTGGAAGAGATCATAACGTGCGCCCTCGACGGGAACGGTGTTAACAGCAATCTGTGGTAAAACATTTTGTAAGGTCATCGCTTCGCTACCATCATTAAAAAGCAGAATCTGATGATCAGTTCTGCGAATTTTGCGGGCTAACCGCTTAGTAATGTAAACGCCAGATAATCCTGCTCCGACGATTGCAATGGTTTGTTTGGACATTCATGAATCCCTTTTTTCCTCAATTTCAATCTATTATACACCGGTTGTTTACAAAAATGCAGGTAATGTGGGCTGTGCTGATATATATTAGAATTCATTCGAACATTATGGAAAAATCAACTGGAAAATACTTAATATGACTGATTTTTTAACCGCTTGGGGCCAAAACGGAACCGCTTGGCGGAGAATCTGAGACATAAAAGCAGAAGATAGTTAGAATAAAAACGTTGGAGGAGAGACAAATGATTTTAAAAGCAATTAACTTGAGTCAACGCTATGGCAACTTTGAAGCAGTCAAGCGAATTAACTTATCAATAGCAAAGGGGTCCTTAACAGCCTTGCTTGGGCCAAACGGGGCGGGTAAATCGACAACAATGCGGATGCTGACGGGATTGGATCAAGCAGCCAGTGGGGAAGTCGTTTACGCAGAAAAAACCAAAATTGGCGTTGTCTTTCAGAATAGCGTCTTAGACGGGGAATTAACTGTTCATGAAAATTTGGCAATTCGGGCTGCTCAGTACAAAGGTATTCCCGTAGATAGAGTGGGCACCTTAGTTAAAGACTTAGGACTAATGACCTTTGCTGAGCAACGTTATGGCACATTGTCAGGTGGGCAAAAACGACGAGTTGATATTGCCAGAGCATTGTTGAACAAGCCGGATATTCTTTTCTTAGATGAACCGACGACCGGTTTGGATATTCAGACTAGGCGGGCAATTTGGCACTTGCTAGAAGACCTACAGCGAAAAGACCAACTAACGATTGTTTTGACGACACATTACTTGGATGAAACGGACCAAGCTGATCAAGTTGCGATCATCGATCATGGCCAGGTGATTGCTAGTGGCTCTGCAAGGGCAATTAAACATCAATATGCACCGAGTCAGTTGCGTTTGGAAGTCCAGGCAGACGGGGCAGAACGGTTGCTTAGCCAGGGCTATGACTTTGAAAGCAAGAACCACGAGGGTGCAGAACAGCTACTGATTAAGGGGCTAACTGCCAGTGAAACAATCGCCTTACTGAGCAAAAATAAAGACGCTGTGACTGATTTTGAGTACTTACAGGGCACAATGGACGATGCCTTTATCGCCTTAACTGGGCAGGAGGTGCGCTAATGTTTGCCCTAATGAAACGAAACCAATTATTATATTTTCGCAACCACAGTGGGGTAGTGATGTCTTTAATGGGCGCGCTAATTTCCTTTATTCTTTACATTGTCTTTTTGAAGAAGGGTATTAGTTCTGATTGGTCCGGTGTTCCCCATAAAAATCAACTCCTTGATACCTGGCTGATTGGTGGAACTTTGGTGATTACTGGGGTTACCACGACGCTGACGGCTCTTTCACAGCTAGTGAAGGACAAGGAGACGCACGTCAGTGCGGACCTCTTCTTGACAGACACCAAGCCAATCACCCGCCGTGCAGCCTATCTTTTGAGCGCTGCGGTTGTGGGATTCTTGATGCAGGTAGTTGTTTTTGTTGTGATGGCGACTTACTTTGTGATGGTTGATGGCTTGAGCCTGACGGCTGAAAGCTTGGTTGGCCTCGTCTGGGTCATGCTCTTAAGTGCTGTGCTATCGACGCTTCTAAACGCCTTGATGTTGAATCGGATTGAAACGGTCGACAATTTGTCAAAAATGGCAACGATTGTTGGAACCGCCAGTGGCTTTTTGGTCGGTGGTTATATCCCAATCGGTTCCCTACCTGATTTTGCTCAAACATTGATGAAAGTGACACCCAGTTTTTATGTGGCAACGCTCTTCCGTCAGGTGCTGATGAATGAGACAATTTCGTCATCTTTTGCCGGTCAGAGTAGGGCCATCGAGAGCTTTAATCAAGAAATGGGCATTCGGGCCCAATGGGGACACTTGTTGACGGGGATGGAAAGCAACTTGGTTGTGTTAGGATTAATAGGAGGTGGTTGCCTATTATTGCTAGTACAGGTTCTACACGATGGTCGCAATCGGCCAAGGACCAAATAAAATTTGTTGGGGTATCTTAGTGGAAGTTTATTTTCGAAAAAATCATCAAATGAAAGGTGATCAGGTGGAGGTCACGGTTGAAGCCTCAGCGGCTAATCAAGCGGTGACAGACTTGTTGGCTTATTTGCGTCGCTACCCAATCGGTTAAACCGTCCAATCCAGCTGTACCACTAAAATCATCTATAGGAATGGCTGACCAATCGCTCTCGAAAGATGCACAAGCGTCCACAGTCCAGCCAGCAAATTTAAACTTTGATGAGAGCGTCCGCCACTCGGCGCCTTCTACCACGCAGGCTACTACCACAAAATTCGGCATTCTCTCGGTCAAAACAGCCGATGAAATTATTTTGTTGAGGGTGGCTGATCTGATTTTGATTGATGTAGAAGCTGGTCAGCTCGTCATCACGACTACTCGCCAGCAAATTTTAGTTAAAGAGCGGTTAGGTCATTTTGTCGATCGACTCGGTCAGGCAAACTTTGTTCAAATTTCTAAGCACGCCGTTATCAACCTCGATCACTTGCAATCGTTATCAAACAGCTTCTCTGGGAATATGACGGCCGAATTGGCCGGTGGCAACCAAGCCTTAGTCAGCCGGCGTTATGTTAAGACCCTGATGGGTCACTTAGGCTTATAAGGAGAGAAAATGAAGAAATTGTTCTTAAAGATGATCCGTGGTATGGAATACGGCTCATTAACCTATTTACTAGCCCTGCTGCTGTCTGCTCAAACAATCAAAGTCACAACAAAGGATATCGTTGGCGTCCTCTTGATGAGTGCTGCGATTGGCCTGTTAACTTTGATTTTTACGATTGAGCGCTTGTCTTATTTGATGGCCATTGTCATCCACCTCTTAGGTACCTTCGCTTTAGTCGTTCTCACTGATCAATTAACGGGTGGCTTTCATGGCATCTTAAATTGGAATTTTTGGTTGATTTTTGTGACCGCCTACCTGGTGATTTGGTTGATTATCAAAGTTGATCAGCAAACTCAGGTTGATCGGATCAACGCCGCCTTGAAAAAGGTCCAGACAAAATGAAATCAGAACCATACAAAGACTGGCAGAGAACTTTTCAGATTGAGCCTTGAGGATTGAATAATAAGTCGACCATGTGGGTCGGCTTTTTTTGTGGTGTTGATCAGTGCATCAGTTAGAAAAAATTAAGCCGCATTTACTAACTAAAGCAGTGGTTCTCAACTCGTCACCGACCAAACTACCGCGACCGGCCCTCAGCCTGCAAATATGGTAAAATGTTGATAATGAAAAATGCAATAACAATTAACAATTTGACTTATGGGTACCCAGACCAGGACCCACTCTTTCATGGCTTTGACCTTGCAGTGCAAGAGGGGCAGTGGCTGTCGATTGTCGGCCATAATGGATCAGGAAAATCAACGCTTGCCAAGCTCATCCTGGGCCTATTAGAAGCCAACAGTGGTATAATTAGAGTCTTTGACCAGGAACTGACAGTTGCAACACTGGCGGAAGTCCGTGAACAGGTGGGAATGGTTTTCCAAAACCCGGATAACCAGTTTGTCGGTGCTACTGTTGCCGACGATGTTGCTTTTGGTTTGGAAAACCGTCAGGTACCGTCTGAAGAGATGCCAGCAATGATCGAAGCAGCCCTGAAACAGGTGGGGATGGCTGATTTTGCTGACCGAGAACCACACACGCTCTCGGGTGGACAAAAGCAACGAGTCGCTCTGGCATCCGTCCTGGCCCTTAAACCAAAGGTGATTATCTTAGATGAGGCAACGGCTATGCTCGATCCAGCTGGCAAGAGTGCTGTTTTGCAGACTTTAAAGGATCTGAAACACCATCACCAGGACCAACTGACGCTCATTGTTATCACTCATGACATGGCGGAGGCCGCCTTGGCGGATCGCGTGGTCGTCATCAATGACGGTCAGTTAGCCTTGGACGACCGACCCCAGGACCTCTTTGTCCAGGGACAGGCACTCAAAGAACTTGGCTTAGACCAGCCGTTTGAGTCTCAACTGGCTCAGGCCCTGCCAAAGGCACCCAACCAGTATTTAACGAAGCAGGAGTTGGCAGCATGGCTATCAACATTGAAGGATTAAGTTTTCACTATGGCGCCGGAAAAAATTCGGAGCAGATTCTAAACGATATTAATTTAACGGTTGAACCCGGTCAGATTACCGCCATTGTTGGTCAAACTGGTTCAGGCAAGTCGACTTTAGTTCAGCATTTGAATGCACTCTTGCTGCCAAGCGGTGGACAAGTTGTCGTTGGTGACCAAGTTGTCACCAGTAAAACCAAGGAAAAGGCATTGGGTCCAGTTCGGGCCCAGGTGGGAATGGTTTTCCAATTTCCGGAAAATCAGCTTTTCGCTAGCACGGTCTTAGAAGATGTCATGTATGGCCCTAAGAATTTTGGCAAGAATGCTGAAGAGGCGGAAATTCTCGCAAAAAAAGCTTTGGTTCAGGTTGGCTTGAAGGAAGAATTTTGGCAACACTCGCCCTTTGATCTTTCAGGTGGACAAATGCGTCGAGTGGCGTTGGCGGGCGTCTTAGCAATGGATCCACAAGCTATGGTTTTTGATGAGCCAGCGGCTGGCCTTGATCCCAAGGGGCAAGAGGAACTTTTGAACTTGCTACGGGATCTGAAGGCCGCCCAGAAGACAGTTGTTTTGATTTCTCACCAGATGGACCAGGTGCTAGCGCTTGCAGACCAAGTAGTCGTGATGCAGGCCGGTCGTGTGGCAGCCATTGAAGCGCCCGACCAGCTTTTTTTGCGTGACCGGCAGTGGTTCTTGGACCATGCTTTGGATTTGCCAGAGCCAGTGGCGTTTGCAAAGTACCTGGAAGACCACGGTTATCATTTTGATTATTTGCCAAAATCAGTGGCCGAATTGGCTGAACAAATCAAGGAACAAGTTGATTGGGATCAGGTCACTGTGCCAAATTCTTTGACTGGAGGTGACCGAGATGAATAACCTTGTGATTGGTCAATTTATTCCCGGCACAGCTTGGCTTTACCGGGTCGACCCCAGAACCAAAATTTTGGTAACGGTGGTGTATGTCTTTCTCTTAATTTTTGCTAATACCTGGCCGGCCTATGCCCTTGCCACTTTGTTTTTGGCCTTAACACTGGTTTTAACGGGTCAAAGCCTTGGACTTTACTGGCGGGGAATTAAGCCTGTGATATGGTTAATCATCTTTACCGTCTGCCTCCAGCTTTTCTTTACCGGAGGAACACCAGTTTTGTTCCAGTGGCAGTTTTTGAAAATTACGCTGCCGGGCTTGGTTAATGCCCTTTATGTGGTTTTGCGCTTTGTGTTGATTGTTCTGATGTCAACAGCCCTAACGCTGACGACACCGCCAACGGCCATTGCCAGTGCCATCGAGTCGCTCTTAAAGCCCTTAAAAGTGATTAAGGTACCAGTTGCTGAACTGGCCTTGATGCTTTCAATCGCCTTACGCTTTGTGCCATTGCTGATGCTGGAAACGGATAAGGTGATGAAGGCACAAAAGTCGCGGGGGATGTCACTGTCCACTGGGTCACTGATCAAGCGGTCAAAGGCCGTTTTGCCCCTGTTGATTCCACTCTTTATCGGAGCCTTACAGCGGGCACTGGACTTAGCCAACGCCATGGAAGTTCGTGGTTTTGAATCTGCGGATAATCGGACCCGTTATCGGGTCTTATCCTTTAGTAAGCAGGATTTATTGGCTGTTTTGGCGACCGGACTGTTTGTCCTTCTTTTTATCGGATTACTATGGATCAATTAAATAAAACTAGCAAGAAGGGAGCCGCCGATGCCGCGTTATCGTGCGATTGTCGCTTACGACGGGTCTGATTTTTTAGGCTTTCAAGTACAAAGTAAAAATGGGGTGGAACGCCACCGTACTGTTCAGGGAGAATTAATCAAGGCCGTTAATCAGATGGGCAAGAACCCCGTTGAACGGATTAAGGTTGTCGGGGCCTCACGAACCGATACCGGCGTTCACGCCAATGGTCAGGTCGTTCACTTCGATCTGCCTTTTAATATCCCGGGAGCAGGCGTTCGCAAGGGCTTGAATACCATTTTACCTAGAGATATTTTAATCAAGCAGGTGGACCAGGTTTCAGATGACTTTCACGCCCGCTTTGCCTCACATCAGAAGCGCTACTATTATCGGGTTTCGACTCAGGACTATGTCGATCCTTTTAAGCGGCGTTATACTGGCCACTTTCACTGGCATTTGGACCCCAAACGAATTGAGCAGGCTCTGCCTGATTTAATTGGCGAACATGACTTTGCCACCTTTGCTGCTTCTGGAAATCAAACGACCACAACCGTTCGAACCATCACTAGAGCGGAAATTGAGGTCAAAGAAGATGAGCATGAACTTGTTTTTGTCTTTGAGGGCAACGCCTTCTTGTATAACCAGATTCGCATTATGGTTGGTGTTTTGCTGGAAATCGGCACTGGCCGCCGGCCTGTTGATGCTATTCCAGCGTTGATTGCTGCCAAAGACCGGAAACAGGCACGTTACACGGCACCAGCGGCTGGTTTATATTTGGATGAAGTAGCGTATAATAGTTTGTGAGTTCGGATAATTTTTTCACTTTAAAAATCAGCTTACACTTTTTATTAGCTGATTAAGTGCTGGTAGTCGACACACGGAGGTTAACATGACATTATTTGAGGAATATATTCAGGCAGCTCGGGGTTTGATTTTTGTGGCAACGGCCAAAGATGATCAACCAAGCTTGCGGATTATGGGCTTTGCGGCTGATCCAGAACGCCCTAACGTCTGGTACCTGGTTTCACAGCCAGATACGGCAAAGATTGTTGATTTGGACCAGAACGCAAAAGTTGCCATCATGACGCCTTTAAATGAAAACGGGGCTAGAATCGAATCCAACCAAGTAACTATGGTGCGTTCCAAGAAAACTTGGCAGGATGTGCAATCTTACTTCACTAACCCTGTCTTCTCAAAGAACCACCCACATCCTGAAGAAGAAGTGTTGCTGGAGTTAACCTTTAAGTCTGCTCGCTTAGCCGCCTATGCTGGTACTAAAGTGGTGACTTTTGCCTAATTTGAGCGGCTTATAGTTATTCATTAAGTCGTGTAGTGGTCTCAGTAGAGAAGCCCAGGTGAGTAATCGTAAAAAATTTTAATGGCAACAGCAAAAAGCCCCAACCATTATTCATGGTTGGGGCTCCTTTTTATCAGTGCTGCCAGTCAACTGAAAAGTTTAATGAGGAGAAGTAGAGGGTCGTGGCTAGTCCGACGGTTTACTAATGGAAATGACGGGGAGAAGAGTATCAATCTCCAATTTGTCTTTATCAGCAAACCGGGCAGCATTCGGGTAGCCAGCACTTTCGATGATTGAATCTGGATTTTGTCAGTCGTAAAAGCAAACCAATGGCACTCATATTACTCAGCATGTTTGCTTGCGATATCTACCTGCCTCATCAGGATGTATTTAGTACTGATATTTGTAATTGGTGTGCTTGGTTGAGCGAACTTGGTGGGGGCTTGTTGCTGCTGTTGCAGGGTGTTTGGCCCAGCTGAAGCAATGGCAGTGTTACCACCAAGGACGATTAAGCTCATTAAAGCGATAAAAATCCAGAAGGGCTTTGTTTTCCATATATCTCTAAGATGTAGCATACGGATTCCTCCTATAAAGGTACTATAACACGACAATGACTCATTTGTCACATTAAATTAAATATTTTGTAACATAAAAGGGAACATTAGAATTTTTGTGATCCTTTTCTGAAGAAAATGAGTTTGAATAGAACTGATTTTATTGATGGAAAATCAGTAAGAAATTCGGGAAAATAATTGACAGTACAAGCCCTAGTCGCTATAATGGTTATTGGTATTGTTTACCTCACGATAAGCCCCGGAAACTTATTGTAAAAGTTAGGTAAGGAACGACCTAGCATGTAAACAACTAATCAAAGGAGCGCGCCATGCGTACAACATTTTTAGCAAAGCCTAGCGAAATCGAAAAGAAGTGGTACATCATTGATGCCAAGGACGTCGTTTTGGGACGTTTGTCAACAGTAGTTGCTTCTATTTTGCGTGGTAAGAACAAGCCAACTTTCACACCTAACGTTGATATGGGTGACAATGTCATCATCATCAATGCTGGTGAAGTAAAGTTGACTGGTAAGAAGGCAACTGACAAGATTTACTACCATCACTCAAACCACCCAGGTGGATTGAAGGAACGTACTGCCGGTAACTACCGTCAATATGATCCAGAAAAGTTGTTGGAATTGTCAATCAAGGGTATGTTGCCTAAGACATCTTTGGGACGTAAGCAAGGTTTGAACCTGCACGTATACGCTGGAGCAGATCACAACCATGCTGCTCAGAAGCCTGAAGTACTTGACATCAACAAGTTGGTCTAAGAAAGGAGTGCCGATAATATGACTGCAGCAGTACAATATGCCGGAACTGGTCGTCGTAAGAACTCAGTTGCTCGGGTCCGTTTGGTTCCTGGTAACGGTGCCATCACTATGAATGGCAAGTCAATCGAAGACTACATTCCTTTCCCTAACTTGCGTGAAGTTGTTTTGCAACCATTCAACGCTACAGATACATTGGGTAACTATGACGTTTTGGTTAACGTTAATGGTGGTGGTTTCTCTGGTCAAGCCGGAGCCACTCGTCACGGTATCGCCCGTGCATTACTCGTTGTTGACCCAGACTTCCGTCCTGCATTGAAGCAAGCTGGTCTTTTGACCCGTGATGCTCGTATGAAGGAACGTAAGAAGCCAGGTTTGAAGAAGGCCCGTAAGGCTTCACAATTCTCAAAGCGTTAATCTTGACATTATCGTTTTACGAGAAAAATGGAAAAGCACCAACCGATTGTGGTTGGTGCTTTTTTTGTGCCCTACATGTGACAGTTGGTTTCTTTGAAACGAAAGCAATTACCGGTGATAGTTTCTGTTATTTTTGCAGCCGGGGACCGGTTCTTTTCTGAATCAAAATAATAACGCTTATTGAGACAACCATTGATAATAAAAGGATTGGTAATTTTCCAAAAATGGGGTAACCGCCAACTAAAATAATACTTCCGATGGGGGCTGCAACCGTTAACACACTATTTAATACGCCTAATATGATACTGAGGGACTTAGAATCACTATTTTTCATTAACAGTGCATATAATTTAGGATTCACCTTTCCCGTGATATACGTAATAGAAAAAGCTACTATTAAGATTAGTATGATATTGAGATTTAATAATAGGACAACGTAGAGCAAGAAGATGATGCTTGAAGCCAGGGTAATTAACGTTTTAATGCTGGCCTTTTTGAGGATGTCGTTAACGGTAATTGACCCTAAAATACTACCTAAAACAAAGGTGATGTTGATTAGTAAAATAGTTGTACCAAAATGAAATGGAGAAACCGTAGGATTGTCTAAGATATATAAGTTTAAAATACCATCAATACTAGTGCCTAAGGCATTAACTAAAATAATCGATAATAAAATGTTAAAAATTGGAACTGCGGTTATATCGGAAAATAAATGAAGTACCGTCCGAATTTTAATTTTGTGATCATTACCATCTGCTACATTTTTTTCTTCATATGTTAGATCATGACGATGGATAAATAAAATACAGGCAGAAATCAGTAAAGTGACGGCATTAATGATACTCCCTACCACGTAGTTATGGGTCGCCATCATATAACTAACGCCAATTCCTTGACCAACCGGCTCCATGATTAAGGAAATACTCTGGTACAAGCCTAGCGCCTGTTGCTGATTTTCTCCAGCAACCTTATTTTGAATAATTGGCATTTTCATCAAGCTAATGACGACTCCAATAATATCCGACAATAGATTAACGATGATGGCGGAGGCAATATATTGGTCCGTCGTAAAAAATAGAACAGCTAGTATTCCGAAAAATAGACTTTGAGTTAAGGTCAGAAGGATAACCCACTTGGTCTTATTTTTGATACTGCTTGAAATTTTGCCAAGAAAAATAGAAGTAATTCCAGGTAGGACTGTTGCGATTGATACTACTGAAACCCAAAAAGATGGCATTTTGGTATTTTTGGCCATTAGTAGCAGAACAATATTAAAGAAGCTAATGCCAATAACTTGGAAAAATGTACTTAGACTTAATCCTCGAAATGCTTGATTGCGTAATAAATTAATCATGATTGATACCTCACTTTGATTGATAATGTTTGGTGCAGTGTGGATTTGAATAAACCATGTCTTGAGCGAGAATAAGTGTGAGTGTCCGAGTTATTACGAGTTAGTTTTTTGTTGTACTTTTTCCATTTGAAAATCCAAAACCTATTTTTCATTCTAGCTTCTCCCCTTGATTAAAATCTTTCTATTATTTTATCATTTAATTATAATAAAAAGATAAGGGAAATTGATTTTAAAACCAACGAGCTTGAAATACTCAAGCTAAAAATGATGGGATTTGAGGAGTATCTTGCGATCCTAGCGTCCAACAAAAAGTAATTTTTAAGTTTTATTATAAGCACGTTGCTAACCAAATTTAGGGTTCAATGCCATCGACTCTTTTCGCTGTTATATTGTGTTTTTTGATATTGAAAGGATTCTTTAGGATTACTTCGCTTGATAAACTTGGTCTGTAGACGTATTAATAATTCTCTGCAACAATTGATGTTTTTTGAGAACTGGAAGCGAGTCTACTAATAACATTAGGGCCGTTCCGGCAATAGCCGAGACCCTCCATTCCTGCATTTGCCATCATAAAAACCCCAGAACTGTGCTGCAATTCTGAGGTTCATTATTATTTATTAATTCATTCCATGAGGAAAGCTTAGTCAGCTGATAAGGCATCGATTGGGTTCAACTTAGAAGCTCGACGGGCTGGTAGCATAGCAGCCAACAATGAAATCAAGATTGCTAAGACGAAGGCTGTTGTGACATTACCGGCAGTAATCTGAACGAAGGCGTAATCTGCAGTCCCCTTCAAGGCAGCGTTGATACCGGCTTCGGCCAAGAAGGCCAAACCAGTGGCAAAGATTGCTGAAATCAGGCCAGTGATTAATGATTCAGTAATGAACAACCATTGGATGTCACCCTTTGATTCACCAATGGCACGCAGAATACCGATTTCCTTAGTTCGAGCTGAAACCGACATGTACATCGTGACGATAATCATCAATGCTGAAACAATTAATGAGATACCAGCGATAGTGGCCAAAACGTTGGTTGCTAAGTTAACGTAAGTCTGAGCTTGATCAATGATACTCATAACGGAAGAAGTTTTGTAAAGACGGTTAGAAGAGCTGTCCTTGATTTGATCAATCTTCTTCGTAGTTGCCTTAACGTTGTCCATATTATCAACCTTCAAGTTCAATGACGTTGGGGCAGTTGATAGGCCAGACTTTTCCATTGCAGCTTGTATGGTTTGTGTGCTGGTTAATCCTTGTGCGATACCTTGGCTGTTAGCCTTTGTCACACCGGCAATTTTAGCAGTGAATGTCACTGGAGTAGCCGACTGTCCGTTTTGGACTTGGTAAGTCATCGTGACTTCCTTACCGATAGCATCCTTATAGTTACTAAAACCAAGGCGCTTTGTCACGGTTGTTTCGTCTAAGAGCACTTCATTTTCCTTCGGTGCATTACCGGCTTTGATTGAGTCGGTCGTATCTTCTGAAGTCCAGTTGGTCAATGAAGTAACCGTTGCTGATTTACCGTTATAAGTTGTATTGA
The DNA here is from genome assembly GCF_058511985.1 of Fructobacillus sp. ESL1096. Taxonomy (NCBI): domain Bacteria; kingdom Bacillati; phylum Bacillota; class Bacilli; order Lactobacillales; family Lactobacillaceae; genus Fructobacillus; species Fructobacillus sp. ESL1096. The sequence continues at coordinate 489,886 of NZ_CP196400.1, read as the reverse complement.
CGTTGGTAGCGCTATAAGAGTTTTCAACCTTTGACACATGTGAAGTGTCTTTGATTTGCTTAATTTGGTCGGCGGTAAAGGCTTGCTTGCTACCACCGCCAAGTAGGACGGCAGCATTTGATTCACCATCGGTCTCCTTGCTATAGCGGGAGACGGTTACCGACTGTGGGTTGGCTACCTTGGCAATTTGATCACCAATATAGCCGGAAATTCCATTTCCAAGACCTGAGAATAGGACTACGGCAAACAAGCCGATCGCTGTTCCCAAGATAATTAATGAATTATGCTTGATGTTGTACTTAAAATGTTTAGCAGCAGTTCGGATGCTGGCCATCAAAGGTAATGGACGGGAACCAAGCATTTCTTTATCGGTTGTTGCAAAGGCAGGCTTGAGACGCTCGTCGGATTCGATTTGACCATCGGCCAAACGCACAATTCGTGTTCCGGCATCGGCAACTGCCTGCGAGTGGGTAACGGTAATGACCAAACGACCTTCTTTGGCGATGTCGTTTAACAATTCCAGTACTTCGGTTGTGTTTTCGGCATCCAAGGCTCCGGTCGGTTCATCGGCAATAATGACCTTAGGGTCGGAAGCTAATGCACGGGCGATGGCGACACGTTGCTTTTGGCCACCAGATAGCTGGTTTGGATACTTTTTGATTTGTTTTTCCAAACCAACCTTTTGCAAAAGTTCCTTGGCTCGGCTTTCGCGTTCCTTCTTGTTTAACGTTGTCATGTCTAATGAAACTAAGACGTTGTCTAAGACGGATAGGTGTGAAACCAGGTTATAAGACTGGTAAATGTAGCCAATCGTTTCCCGACGGTAACGATCTAATTCCTTTTCTTGCTTGTGGTCTAGCAACTTGCCCTTGACCAAAACTTCACCAGAGAAGTTACGGTCAAGCCCACCAATAATGTTCATCAGTGTTGACTTACCACCACCGGATTCACCCAGGATGGAAACGAAGTCGCCAAGATCGAAGTTTAAATCGATGCCTTTGAGAACGGGAAATTCTTCCTTCCCGAGGAAATAGGATTTCCTAATGTTCTTTAATTCTAAATATGCCATACGTGTCCTTTCACAATAAACTTTAATATTGTTAAGTCATATTAAACCTTTTATTGAAAATAAAGTCAACCTATAATAAAATAAATTATCGACCAAGGAGACAAAACCCTGTGAAAAGAGAAGAATTAAAACAATTAAACCGGCAGAAGATCTTAGCTGCCGCCACAGAACTGATGACACATCAGGGGATTCGGGCAACTAGTATGAAGGACGTTAGCTCAAAAGCAGATATTTCAATTGTCACCATGTATAAGTACTTTCCGACCAAAGAGGAGCTAACCGAACAAGTTGTTTTGGACTTTTACCATAAACGATTTGAGCCGATTGTCATGATGGCAGAAGGCCCAGAGACGAACTTTGCCAAAATTATTAATGCTTTTAAACAGGAGCAGGAAGAGTGTGAAGAGCTCTTAGGTGAGAATATTTTTGTTGAATTTCAACGGGTGATTAAGCATTCCAGGATTGTTTATGATTACTTATATAATACGCAAATGTCCTTGATATCGACCCTGATTAAAAAGGGACGAGCAAGTGGTGAAATTAATACGCCGGCTAGTGATAACATAATGTTGATGGTGATTTCGTGGGCCTTTACCTATCTGGCCGAGATGGAAGAAGATCTCAGTAAGGAAGAAATTGAGGGCCTTCAATTGTTTTTGCAGTATGGGGCGTTGGGCCGACCAAAGGATTGGAAAAATCCGTTAGGATAAGATCAAACAATCCTATAATTTTTTATTGAATGGCGATGATTCAAAATCAGAATAGGATGTGGCCAGCTTCTTTATCATGGCTGTGTATTTTGGCCTGACCTGTTGCCTTGGATTGTCATCGACAGGAACAGATTTATCAGTACGATATAAAAGTCAGATAATTGTTTGTTGAATTATCTTTCTTGCTAGTAGTCAACACCGTTATTAATGGTGTTGGCTTTTTTGTGCTGCCATGATGGTAACGACTGGATTGGCGATACCGGATAAGTGGCGATTGACAGTTTTTTTCTTTAAAATTAAAAAAATATGGGTTTCAAGAGGGTTTCATCCTATTTGACAAACTATATCATATGACATATAGTATTAGATGTTAAGGAGTATGATGATGAAAATAAAGATTCCGAATCTAGTTCTCGAGGCGGTTGTTTTACAGACATTGTCCGAAGAAGAACTTTATGGCTACGTAATTACAAAAAAAATACAGGAAGTTATTCCAATTTCTGATTCGACAACCTATCCCATCTTACGACGACTCGAACAAAAAGGCTTTGTCACCACCCGGTCGGCAATCTTTGATGAACGAACCCGTAAATATTATCAGTTAACGCAAACGGGAGAGGAACAGCTGGCTGACGCTAAAAAAGAGTGGCAGACCTTTGTTGAGCAGGTGAACGGCATTTTGGGAGAGTAATATGAACTATTTAGAAAAATTAGCAGCAGCACTTAAAGGATTACCAACAAAAGAAAAGGACGATATCTTAGAGTATTATCGTGAATACCTTGAGGACGGTGGCTTATCGGATGCAGAGGCGATTAAGAGCCTGGGCCAACCGGAAGAGTTAGCAACAAAAATTAAGACAGATTATTATACCGAGAACGGTGAACAAGTACCGCCTTATGGAACGCAGCACACAACGGCTTATCGGGTTTTGATTTTAGCCTTGATTATTATCACGTTACCACTAACCCTACCATTCTTTGGTGGTATCTTCTTTTCACTCTTTATGCTTATCTTCGTCTTCTCGATTTTGATGTTATTGGCCACGGCGGCTGGTGTCGCCTTCTTTATTTACGGCCTCTTCACATTGTTCCATACTCTTTGGTCGGGACTGTTCTTTACTGGCTTGGGTATCATCTTTATTGGCCTGATGTTCCTGGTAATTCCAGGTATTATCTTTGTCACGAAAAAGGTTATTCAGGGAATTGTTGCCCTAAGTCGCTGGCTTGTAGAACTTTGGGAAAGGATTTAGGCTAATGAAAAAATCGTTGAAATTAGGTGTCTTTTTGATGAGTGTGGGGGTAGTGCTCTCAAGTGTTTCCTTTGTCTTAGCCAAGCCCGGGGAAATTGATTTTACCTTGGCGCGCTATTTAACCAGGGTCAAAACGGAAACGCACGATATTAGTCCAGACAAGACCCAGCTGACAAATGACCATATTCAAGGAATAAAGGTCAACACGAATAGCTTTGATATCGTGGTTAAAAGCGGTGACAACTATGCTGTCCAGGAACTGGATTCTGCTGGTCAGCCATTATTTGAGTCGAAGGTTGAAAATCAGCAGTTGGTTGTGAGTCAAAAATCAGGAAGAAACAGGATTTTCCAATCAGGTGAAACACGATTAGAGATTACTATTCCAGAGAATGCGAATTTACAAAAACTGACGATCCAAACTGAAAATGGTGATATTCAGTTAACAGGCATCAACGTTAATCAAGTGCAAGTAAGGAATACAAATGGTGACATTACATTGCAGCAAGTGACAGTTACCGGCGGTGGTAAAGTCACCAACGAAAATGGCGATATTGAAGTTGAGCAAAGTCAGTTGCCAATCGTTGAGGCCGAAACGAAGTCCGGCGCGCTTTCAATGAAACGGGCTTACCATGTCGGTTACGGCGCTGGTGCTAATTTGCATTTGCTGAATCAGTCCGGCGATATTGATTTGAACTAAAGGAGAAGAACAATGGCATTACTAGAACTAATCCACGTACAGAAGTCCTATTCGGATAGCCAAAACAAGCGGGTCTTACAAGATATTTCACTGACCATCAATCAAGGGGACTATGTTGCAATCATGGGCGAGTCCGGTGCTGGTAAGACGACACTGTTAAACATTATGGCCACCCTTGATAACCCAACCGAGGGTTCCATTAAGCTCAATGGGGTGGAAACCACTGATTTATCAGACGGAAAGAAGGCGGTTTTCCGGCGCGAAAATCTCGGCTTTATCTTCCAGTCTTTTGATCTTTTGGACATTTTCAACAACCGCGACAACATCTATTTGCCATTGGTTTTGACTAAGGCCCCTAAGGCCGAAATGGATAGCCGCTTGAACGAATTGGCCCCACGTTTGGGGATTCAAGAACTTTTGGATAAGTATCCCAGTCAGATTTCTGGTGGACAGCGGCAACGAGTCACCGCTGCTCGTGCTTTGATTACGCAGCCAGCATTGATTTTGGCCGATGAACCGACAGGAGCCTTGGATTCCAAAACGGCTCAAGAAATGTTGTCGATTTTTCAGGATGTGAATGCAGCGGGACAGACCATCGTGATGGTCACCCATTCATCATTATCCGCATCTTATGCCAAGAAGACCCTCTTTATCAAGGATGGTCGGATTCAAACTGCCTTAGACCGGGGCGAGATGACCCAGGAAGAATACCTGTCAGCCATCTCCAACCAGCTAACGGAGTTGACGAAAGTAGGTGAATAAGATGTTGAGTCTTCGCTTCGCACTGCAGACGCTCAAAAAAGATTTTCGCCATTACGCCCTCTTTATTTTTGCTAACGCCTTCTTGTTGATGGTTAACGCCATGTTCTTTGCCATTCGGAACAACCACAGTATTGCTACTTCCGAATATGGCAAGATTATCAAGGCCGTAATGGTCTTGGGCTTAGTCCTTTCACTTTTGGTCGGGGCAGTCTTTATTTTTTATGCCAATTCCTTTGTCTCCGGTCGGCGCCAACGACAAATTGGGACGCTTTCGATGTTGGGGATGTCGCGCTTTCAAGGTGCCATGGTGGTGGCCTGGCAATCGCTTGGCCTCTGGTTGATCACGACGGTCATTGGCCTGATGGCTTCATTCGGTGCCCTGTTTATTGCCTTTCCCGTGTTAAATCAGTTGGCCGGGGGCCAGGATTATCGAGTTTCTTTTGACTGGAATACGGTGGTCACGGTTGGGCTGATTTACGCAGCGTTGTTTTTCCTGATGGCACTGATTGAATGGTTTAAAATTGGTCGAACAAGCTTGATTGATTTAACCAAGTCCGACCAAAAGGTGGCCAAAGAACCAAAGGCGAAGGCCTTCTTGGGCATCATGGGCTTTGTGATCCTAATTGCTGGTTATTGGTTGGCTTTGACCACTAAGCCAAGCTTGAATGCCCTTGTCTCCTTTATCTGGGCGGTCGGCTTGGTGATTGTCGGAACTTATCTGGTGATGATTGTCGGGATTGGCTGGCTCCTAAAGCGCTTGCGTAAGAACCAAAAGTACTACTATCAGGATAAGCATTTTGTGCCCGTTTCGGGACTCTTATTCCGCGTGAAGAATAACGGGGCCGGCCTGGCCACTGTTGCTTTGCTGTTTACAACCATCGTCGTGGCCTTGACGGCAGCGATTTCAATGCAGCAGGTAACTAGCAAATTTGGTCAGTACCTGCCATATGATACAACGATTACGAGCCCACAATCGTTGACAAAGGACCAGTTAAATCAGATCCAGCAAAGCGCCCAAAAGCACAACTTAACTTTGAGCGCTAGTCATGAACTGGAAGCGACTAACGCCATCTTGGTAAAGGTTAGTGGCGGGGGTCGAATCAGCCGCTTTACTGGAACGGGGGATGTCATGTCTGCTCCTGTATTCCGGGCCATGACGACCGAGAGCTTGAAGAAATGGCAGGGACAGTCTGTTTCATTGGCCAGCGATGAGGTCGGAATCTACGCAACACATCAGCAGCAGGTACCAGCAAAATTGCAAATTGGTGGCCAGACCTACAAGGTGAAGACCATCGACCAATTTACTGCACCTGATTCAACCGCACCATCCGGCCCAAGTTATGATTACTTGGTTGTGAACCAGCAAAGCCAGCTGAACGCCTTCTTAAAGGATGTTCAGGCACCGGCCACGAACGATAGTGGCTTCCAGGTGGAAATCTCGGACATGCCGGATGCGGTGACCCACATCTATGCCTACGATGTGAAGGGCACGAAGAAAAACGAAATTGCCTTTAGCAAGGACTTAAGCGAGATTTTCCAGCAGGCGGGTGGTCAGGTTACGGACCGAGCCGATGCTGTGCAAAGCATCGAAACTGTCTTTGGTAGTTTGGTCTTTGTCGGGGTCTTGACTGCTGTTGTGTTGACCTTTACCACGGTTTTGATTGTTTACTACAAGCAGGTTGCTGAAGGCTTGGTTGACCGACAAAACTTCAAGAAGATGCAACGAATTGGTCTCAGCCTGGCGGAAACCAAGCAAATGATTAACCGCCAAATTCGCTTGCTCTTTGGTTTGCCGCTTGTGTTGCTGATTTTGAACGCAGCCTTTGCCTTCCCAATTTTGAAGACGGTCTTCAAAACCTTGGGACTGTTTGACCCAACAATTTTTATCCCAGTCATGGTCACGATGACGGTGATTGTGATCTTGATTTACCTGGTGATTTACTGGCTAACCTCTAAGCGTTACCAACAAATCGTTAACCAGTCAAAGGCTGGTCGATAAGCTGAAAAATCAGTTTCCATATCTCAAGAAGAAAAGACGAACTCAGCTGCAATTGCGGCCAGGTTCGTCTTTTTCTATGCATCAAAAAAGCCCCCTCAGCGGGGACTTTTTTTGATGAAATTACATAAACATCACGGCGAAGACAATCAAACCAACAACGATTCGGTACCAACCGAAGGCCTTGAAATCGTGGGTTTGCACGAACTTCAACAGCCACTTGATAGCGATAACTGCAACAATGAAGGAAACGAAGGTTCCAGTTGCCAAGACGGCCCACTGTTCACCCGTGAAGGTGTTGCCCTTCAGGAGGTATGAACCAACCTTGAGGATTGTGACGCCAACCATGGTTGGAATGGCGAGGAAGAAACTAAATTCGGTGGCCACGTAGCGGCTGGCACCTAAGATAATGGCACCCAAGATGGTTGCCCCTGAACGGCTGGTACCAGGTACGATTGACAAGGCTTGGAACAAACCGATGTAAAGCGCTGTACTGTAACCGATGGTTGCCAGGCTGCTAATTTTAGGGGCCTTGTTCTTGTAGATGTTTTCAATCACAATGAACAAGATACCATAGACAATCAAAGCAGTCGCAACAACGGCTGGCTTGTGCAAGTGCTCATCCATGAAATCGTTTAATGGCAAACCAATCACGATTGATGGGAGGCAAGCAATGATTACCTTGAACCAGAGCACCCAGGTATCCTGGCGTTCCCGCACAGTCTTCTTTGCGCTAAATGGGTTCAGCTTACTGAAGTACAAAATTACAACAGCCATGATGGCACCAAATTGAATCACGTATTCAAACATGTTTTCAAAATCTTTACCCTGGCTGATTTGGACGAATTGGCTAACCAAATCAATGTGCCCAGTCGAACTGACTGGCAAGAACTCTGTTAATCCTTCGACAATACCAATAATAATGGCTTTAAAAATGTCAAGCATAATATCTCCTAGTATTTCTGGAATGCAAAACGCAACCGAATGCCTACAGACATTCGGTTACGGTTTGTAATAACAAACAAGAGCCGCCCGTTTCTCACAAAAGAAGGGTCAGGCGACATCTGGCGGTGCTTTAGCCTTAATAGGTTAGAATTCATCGTCAAAATCAGTTTACCACAAAGCCTGGTGTTCAAACCTGAGTTTTGGATAAACTTAAACAGTTTTTATTAAATGTGCCAAAGCATGACATGAAATCTAGAATCAGTTTTGATTAACAGATAAAGTCAAGAGGGACTTGAACTTAGACTGGAGAAAGAGAGGGAGAGCGGTTGACGGTGATTGCGCTACGGGGACCGGGTTAGGAAAGGCCGGACTGATTTGGACGGCTTGATTCGATTTATTCGGGAATTACCAAGAACGTACCAAAGAGGAGGTTGATAGAATGCACTCATATAAATAGAAGGAAGCTGATTGAAACGCATCAAAAAGTGCCCGTGTTCACACGGGCACTTGAATGAACGAAACACAGCAAATTAAATGGTTGCTACTTCTTGGTTGCGGAAGCGTAAGTAACAGTAACCACCGAAGACGATGACCCAAATGATGGCCCCGGTCGCCGGGATAACATCGTTTGGATTAGCAAAGAGTGACAAGAAGACGAGAACGAATGCCCCAATGGTGATTGGGCTTGTGTAACGATACCAAGGCATCTTGAAACCATCCGGCATGAATTCCGGTGAAACGCGGAAACGTCGGTGAGCGACCATCGTCAACAAGTAAACCACTAAGTAGAGGTCACTGGCACCACCAGCAACGAACTGGAAAGCATCGTTGATAGATGGGATGGAAGCAATCACCGGTGCAAAGAGTAAGAGCGCACTAGAGAAGAGAATGGCCGGCGTTGGGATACCGGCCTTAGCAATCTTAGCTAAGGGCTTCCAGTCTAATTCACGAGAAAGCTGGTAGAGGTGCCGACCACTAGAGAAAAGGACACTATTCAAGGCTGAGGAAGCAGAAGTCAAAACCACGAAGTTAATCACTGCTGCGGCTGCTGGCAAACCAGCCAACTTGAAGACTTGCACGAATGGACTATTACCGGCGGTAATACTTGTCCAGGGCATGATGGACATGATGATGATCAAAGCGCCGATATAAAACAACAAGACACGGTAAACAGTTTCGTTAATTGCCTTCTTCAACACCTTGCGAGGGTTCTTTGTTTCACCAATAGTGATGCCAACGAATTCCATCCCGGCCATCGCGAAGAAGACCATTGGAATGGAGCCAAGGAAGGCTTTTAAGCCGTTAGGGAAGAGGCTAAAGTTATGGAAAATGTTTCCAAAACTGGCTGTTGCTCCACCGGGACTCTTAAAGCCGGTCATGACCATGAAAATCCCGGTCACAATCAAGGAAATGATGGCAATGATTTTGATCATTGCAAACCAGAATTCCGTTTCACCGAAGGCTCTGGCTGCCAAAATGTTCAGCACAACCAAGGCGGCGAGAAAAGAGATTTCAATTGCAGCCGTATTCCAGGTCGGGAACCAAAACTTGACATAAGTTGCGATGGCAGTCAATTCGGACATTCCAGCAAAAATCAGAGCCAACCAGTAAGTCAAACCGGCAAAGACCCCGGGCCCCTTACCCAAATACTTAGAAATGAAGCCAACGAAGGTGTGTTGGTCGGGTTGTGAATAAAGCATTTCACCGATTGCGCGCATCATAAAGAAAAAGAGCGTGCCCAATACGGCGTAAAGAAGTAAAATTGTCGGGCCTGATTTTGAAATCGTTGAGCCTGCTCCCAAAAAAAGTCCGGTGCCAATGGTACCGCCGATGGCAATCATTTGCACGTGGCGGTTGCTCAGAGAGCGCTTAGTGCCGTCTTGGTTGATCTCAGTCTCTTGAATAGGTTGTGCCATAAGCATTCTCCTTCTACTTTGAATCATCGATTCAAACGAACAATTATCATAAATCACTAATATAAGTATGTGTTTCACTGTAATTTCGTCTATCATAGGATGAAAAAAATTATGGGAAAATATTTTTTGTTAGGAAAGATGACATTTACTCTGGGGTTAGCCAAGGGGCAGTGTTCAGAAAAAAGGCGGAAATTTGGCGTTTTAGCGATTTTTATGAAAGAAAAAATGATTCTAAAAAAATTAGTCAAAGAGATAAAAAAGGGGTGATTTTTATCTCGTTTCAAAAATAACTTGACGCTTTTTAGGAAAAATTGAAACCTAATCAGCTAATCAAATCGTGACGGATGAAAATTTTCATCGTTAAGTCTATTCAAAAATTTCCAAAAATAAAAAATGACCATTAAGGTCATTGAACGGCAACGGCTTGGTCAGCAGTGCTCAGTTGTTGAATTGTTTGACCGATTTGATCGATGGCTTGGGCTAAAGCAATTTGATCAACAATCAATGGTGGCAGAAGACGTAGTGTGTTGCCACGGGCAGAAAGGGTTAAGAGGCTTTTTTGGTGGAGGGCCTGGATGACTTGGTTAACAGGCAGAGAATCAGCTAAGTGAATACCAACCATTAAACCGGCACCGCTGATGCCGGTTACGCCTTCTAACGGACTAAGTTTTTGTTCCAGCTGGTCAAAAAGCCAGTTGCCCTTTGCTTGAACAGTCGCAAGGAAGTCTGGATTCAGCTGCTTAAGCACTGCTTTAGCGGCGGACATCACGACTTTATTGCCACCAAATGTCGTGCCGTGGTCACCTGGTTGGAAGTACTCGGCGATATTTTTTTTAGCGAGAAGGGCTCCAACCGGCAAACCGTTGGCCAGTCCCTTGGCAACGGTTATCATGTCTGGTTCCAAACCGTCGTGTTCAAAGGCAAAACGGTAACCAGTCCGACCCATGCCACTTTGCACTTCGTCAATGATGAAAAGAGTACCGGTTGCATGGCATTTGTCTTGGACTTGGTGGAGCCAGTCGGCCTGCCCAACATTAACCCCACCTTCACCCTGGATGACTTCCAGAATCACGGCAGCAGTGTCTTCGGTAATCGCAGCGAGGGCAGTTGAATCATTAAAAGGCACCATCTTAACTGCTGGCATCAGCGGTGCAAAACCTTCCTGGATGTGGGGATAACCAGTAACAGACAAGGAACCGGTGGTCCGGCCATGGAAACCATAGTTAAAGGCCAGGAGTTCGTGCTTGCCAGTCGCCTTGTGGGCTAACTTAATCGCAGCCTCGTTGGCCTCGGTCCCTGAGTTACAGAAGAAGGCCTGGTAACCATCTGGACAGAGGTCTTTTGCAACTTCTTCTGCGAGCTGGTTTTGGTATAAGTTGGAAATATGCCAGACCTTTTCCACTTGGTCGGCCACGGCCTGTTTAATTTGTTGATTGCTGTAACCAAAGTTACAGACACCGATACCGGCAGTCAGGTCGAGATATTCCTTTCCCTGGTCATCGATTAGATACGAATCGTGTCCAGCCACGATGTCAAAGGGGAATTGGTCGTAAGTGTGTATGGTGGTCGTCATGGTAAAGCCTCCTATTGGTTCTACTGTCTGTTTTAGGATTAGAAAAATCAGAAACTTGTTTGCTGTTTTTTTACTGCTAAGTGGTCAAGAAGGCGCACTTAAAAAAGCTTAAGCTTGCAGTCTCCCAAAAAGCGTGATCAGGTTGTCGATTTTTTGTCTGAATCATAGTTCTAACTTTGTTCCTTGGCCAAGGCGATTGGTGATGGTAATCTTGTGGACACCGTGGTGAAGGGCAGAAAATGCGGCTTGAAGTTTGGGCACCATGCCAGCGGTAATCAAATTCTGGTCAATTAATTGGTTGGCTGACAGCGAGTTGAGGGCTGTGACAACCTCTTCATTGACTAAGACACCGGGGACATCAGTCAAGAGGATTAACTGGTCGGCTGATGTCACCGTCGCCAACGCTTGAGCCGCTGAATCGGCATTTACGTTAAGAAGGCCATTTGGGCCACTAGCGAGTGAATTGACCAATAAGATTGGATGGTGGTAACTTGCATTTTGGCTAACCCTTGCTAGCACCGCTTCATCAATGCCGGTGACCTGGCCGACCTCGCCATAGACTTCTTGATCAAGGTAGTCGGCAGTAAAGAGGGGGCCAGCTTCCTGGTTAACGGCGAGGGTTGGAAGACCTTCTTGGACCAACTGATTTTGAAAATGAGGCTGGATGACGTTGGTTAACAGATGGCTGGTTAGGGTCAGAACACTTGGTGGTGTGACCCGAATCCCGTTAATTTTTTCGGTTGGCAAGTCAAAGAAAACACAGGTCGAAGAAATCAATTGCCCACCACCGTGCAGGATGACCACTTGCTGGCCCTCCTTGGTCCATTCCTTAACTTGGTGGAAGAAATCGTCTTTTAGTTGGCTGATGGCATTGCCACCGATTTTAATGACAATCATGCTCTTAACCTTCGTAGGCGGCGTTGATTTCAACATATTTATAAGTCAAGTCACAACCCCAAGCCTGACCAGTTGCCTCGCCAACATGCAAGTCAATGGTCAAATTGATGTCATCTTCGGCGAGGATGGCTGCTACTTGGTCTCTGTCAGCCAAGACTTTTTGGCTGTCCTTGACGAGAGGCATATCAGCTAAGTAAATATCGAGATGGGTGGGGTTGATTTGTGCTTGGGTTTGGCCAATCGCTTGGACAATTCGGCCCCAATTGTTTTCTTCGCCAAAGAGCATGGCCTTGATGAGGTTGGAACCGACAATTGCCCGGGCAACCTGGTTGGCCTCAACCACTGAAGCGGCGTTGACGACGGTTGCTTGCACAAACTTGTTTGACCCCTCGCCATCTTTGGCGACCATCTTGGCCAAAGCAACCAGCACTACCTTTAGTCCTTCTTTGAAATCAGCCAAAGCGTCGGTTTGCGCTGAGCTTTGGTCAAGCAGTTCGTTTTCTGCTTGACCATTAGCAAGGACGAGGACCATGTCATTGGTGGACATGCAGCCATCAACCGTGATTTGGTTGAAGGAAGATTGAATTAAGTCAGAGAGAAGGTCCTGGAGGGTCTCACTGGCGATGCTGGCATCCGTGGTAACGAAGCCCAGGGTGGTGCCCATGTTTGGATGAATCATCCCAGAGCCCTTGGCAATCCCTGTAATGGTAACGGGCTGGCCGGCAACCATGACGGTAACCGTTATTTTCTTTTCGCAAGAATCAGTTGTCAATATGGCATGGGCAATGTCTGATTTTCGGGTCAAACTTAATTGATTTAGGCCCCCTTTGATTTTTTCCATTTCTAGTTGTTTGCCAATGACACCGGTCGAAGCGACGGCCACGAGGTCGGGATTGATAGCTAACTGATTGGCTGCCAGTTGGTGGGTTTCGTCTGCGTGGTCCAGTCCTTCTTGGCCGGTGAAGGAATTGGCATTACCAGAATTAATCACGATGGCTTGGAGCTTGTGGTTCTGGTTAATCAAATTTTTAGTGAACTGCACCGGAGCAGCTTGAAATTGGTTTTTGGTATAAACACCAGCGGCAACGGCTGGAACATCTGAAACGATCCAGGCCATATCAAGTTGGTCGTCTTCTTTAAAGCCCGCATGGGCTGTGCCCGTTTGGAAACCTTTTGGCCAGGTAAAGTCAATTGCTTGCATGAGCAGTTCTCCTTTTCTACTATATAAAGAGGGACTTTTGTCTTTGCTGTTGTTGGTCTAAGTGCCGGCAAGGTTAGTCGGTTAATCAAGGGCTTTGTGGCCATTGATTGGACCATGCTGTGAAGCTAGTGGAGCACAGAAGCAATCCCGCCAGAAATCTTAACAAGTCTGACGGTATTCTCGGTCTTTAAAAGGCCAAGGCTGTTAATTCCAGTCCAGTAGTCACCGGATAGTTCAGCAACTGGTTCATGTTTTGAATAGCTTGACCGGCGGCCCCCTTGAGCATATTGTCAATGACGGCGTCGATGGTCAGGTAACCCGTCACGGGATTAAAGGTCAGACCAATTTTGCAGTTATTGGTCCCGATGACGGACTTGATATCTGGGAGGTAATCATCACAGATTTGAACGAATGGATCTTCGTCGTAGAGGTCATGGTAGTAGTTGAGGATAGCCATTTCGTCGATGCCAGGCTTTACCTTGGTATAAATCGTGGCCATAATACCGCGGTCAATTGGGACCAGGGTCGTCATGAATTGTAGGTGTTGTACCTTTGGGTTCCACTTCCTAAGTTCAGCTAAGATTTCTGGAATATGCTTGTGCTGGTTAGCCTTATAAATCTGTAAGTTTTCGTTTGATCGGCTAAAGTGTGATGATGAGCTCAGGGACTTGCCAGCACCGGACAATCCTGATTTAGCATCGACGACAATCGAGTCGGGTTCAATCAAATCGCCCATGACGGCAGGTGCTAATCCTAAAAGGGTTGCCGTTGCATAGCAGCCGGGGTTGGCGATGTATGCGGCCCACGGATTTTCGTAAATGTCGGCCAGGCCGTAGTAGGCGTTTTGCAAATCAGTTTCCTTAGCTGGGCTGAGATGATACCACTTTTCATATTCGGCTGGGTCCTTGAGGCGGAAGTCACCTGAAAGATCAATGACTGGGAAATTGGCTTTCAAGAAGGGGACGGCTAAGTTGATGGCGACCCCGGCCGGTGTTGCAAGGAAAATCAGGTCGTTGTTGGCCATGATTTCTTGGCTATCATATGGGTAAGCTAGTTGGGGATGTGGCAGGTTCAAACGAGAGTTGAGGTCGACAAGTGGAATAGCATCGTCCAAATCGTGTTGGTAGACGTTGATGGTTTCAACTTCGGGGTGTTCTTGTAAGAGGGCGTAAAGTTGCATGCCGGCATAACCGGTAACGCCTGTAATTGCGGCATTCATAGCAAGTGTCCTTTCTGTATTACTAGGTTTTGGTTCTGGCCGTGAAGATCAATTTCTGGCTTGGCTGGTACCATTAAATCTTTGGAATAAAGTGGGTCCCAAGCGTGGCGGCCATCATCGCCTTAATACCGTGTTTACGGTTTTCGGCCTCATCGAATTGGCGTCCGTATTGGCTTTGGAAGACCTCGTCGGTGATTTCCATTTCCTTGAGACCGTACTTGACATAAACTTCCTTACCAACTTCAGTGCGCAGGTCGTGGAAGGCTGGTAAGCAGTGAAGGGTAATCAACTGACCGTCCTCGAGGTGACCGGTCATGGCCAAAGCGTTCATGTTGACCTGGTAGGGCAGGAGCAAGTCGATTCGTTCCTTCCAGTTATCTTCACCCATGGAAACCCAAACGTCGGTTGTGACAACGTTGGCATCCTGTAAACCGGTGGCCAAATCAGCAGTGATGGTGATTTCGGTACCAGTTTCCTTGGCATAACCTTGGGCAATTTCTACGACTTCGGCAGCCGGTTGCAATGATTCCGGACTAACGATGGCAACGTTGATACCGGCCATGGCGCAACCGACTAGTAATGAGTGGGCAACGTTGTTGCGACCATCACCGAGGTAGGCGACCTTTAAGCCAGCTAAGTGACCGAAGTTTTCCTTGATGGTCATCAGATCAGGAATTGTTTGCGTTGGGTGCCAGTCATCCGTCAGCCCGTTCCAGACGGGAACGCCAGAGTACTTAGCCAAGGCTTCAACGCTTGATTGACGAAAACCGCGGAATTCAATCGCGTCGTACATTGAACCCAAGACTTTCGCTGTATCTTCAATCGATTCTTTGTGGAATAAGTGGATTTCATCCTTGCCCAAAAAAACGGGGTGGGCACCTAGTTCGTTGGCAGCCGTAGTAAAAGCTGATAGAGTTCGTGTTGAGTTTTTTTCAAAAATCAGGGCGATGTTCTTGTCAGCCAGTAGCTTGGTGTGGATATTTTGCTTGGCAAGCCCCTTTAAGTGCAAACCGTAATCAACTAAGTAGTTTAGTTCGTTGACTGATAAATCAGTTTCTTTCAAAATGCTCTTACCGTAAAATTGGTTTTGAAAAAATGTTGTTGTGGTCATAATCTGTTCTCCTCTAGTCTATAAATCAAAAAAACGCCCTCTGACAGATGATTAGTCTGTCAGAGGGCGTTTTTGCGCGGTACCACCTCAAGTTCCTAGAAGGTTTGCACACTCCTAGCTCAGCAAGTCAAAAAAGACTTTGGCGGTAACGGGCCATTGACCGATTCTTTCTACTCATTTCGAAAGATAACTCACGGGCACGATTTAGTTGTTTTGTTTGGCCGGTTCTCACGAATTAACATCCAGCTTTTCTGTGAAAACAAAGTCAACTAAAATTTCCGATCATCGTTTTTTGATTAACATTGGCTTTTCGCCAACTTGTTGACAACAGCATAAAGAATATTTTTTCACCTGTCAAGGATTAATTAGAGAAAAGTGAGAAAATAGTGAGTTCTTTCTTGGGTAAAGTTCATCTAGAAAAGCAGTCTGGGTGCGCAGTTGGCGAATTTTTGAGCACTAGCAAAAATATTTAAGATGAGGCTGATTTTTCAATGAAAAATTTTACTGAAAGGAGTGATTGACCAGAAATTTTGTAGCTGTTGCGGTAAGATGGGGGGAAGAAAGTTACTCAAGAGTTCAAAAGGAGACATGCCATGACAGAACAACTCGACCAATATATGCAATTGCTGAAACTATCCTATTCGGATGCCGTGGCGGAACTTCTACAAAAGTATGGCCCGGCCAAGGACAGTTACTTTGCTGAAGATAACTACCAGGCTTTTTTGGTTGGCAAAACGTATTCTTTGCCCAAAAATGTAGCGATTGACCGGACGGCAGAGGGGCTTTATTGCCACCATATTGATGAAAGTCGGTATCTCAACTTGGCCGATCCGGCGATGATTAAGGTTCAACACTATCCGTATGCCAGTCAACAAAAGACCCGCTTGGTTTACTGTAATTTAATCGAGCACGCCATCTTGCATGCTTTGATTGCCATTGAAAGTAAGCAGGAGTTTGGCTATGCCGAATTGGTTAAGGAATTAAAACCACAAATTGAAAGGTGGTACATTGAGGGCGAACAGCCAACTAGCCCAGCTGAAGCAGTTGAATGCTACAAGACGGCCTACCTTTCAGCAGATGAAACCTATAAGTTGATGATTTTTATCAAGGAGTTGGTTAAGGAATAGACTGAGGACCGTCTAGCAACTTTTCTGATCTGGACTGTACTGACCGTGCGCCCACAAAAGCATCCAAACAACAAGTTCTTGAGCAAGCGCTCTTCTTCAGCCACCAAAAGGTGGTGAGGAGGGGCGCTTTTTTACGTCCGTGTAACGAAACAAAGCGGGGAAAAGTTAACGAAAAAGAGCTTGTCATCCCCAATTTCCCAATTGTTTAGAATGGATTTTCACCAGGGAGGTGGCTGCGGTCAAAGATTACACGCTGATTTCTTTTGGCCATTGTTCACGAGGTACCGGTAAATTTTTTGTTTATTTGTTCAAATGATTATTTTTTGAGATTCATTATACTTGGGACCAAGCAATAAAAAGACACGCAAGCAATGATTTGTCGTATAAGTGCAGTGGTGTCAGATTTAATGCACCCGATTTGTGTTACAATCAAATTATATTCATTTAATTTAAATGTGATAAAGGAGAGAAAGTATGACAAGTCGTAATGAATGGGAAGAATATTTCGAACTCATTAATAATCGCAAGCCAAATGCAGATGAAATTACCGCTGCTTTGCAAAAGGGTGAATTTACAGATGGCCAAGCTCAAAGTGATCGCCCTGAAATCAAGATCGATAGTCAGCAAATCAGCAAGGGAGTAGAAGAAACCAAGGAACAAGCGGGGAAAGCCTTTAATACAGTCAAGCAGCACGCCGGGAACTACTTTTCTTGGTTTAAAAACCGGGCCTTGCGTCCAATGAAGTATGTCAATGAAGAAAATCCAAATCAGCTTTACCTTTGGTTGACTTTTGCCTTGACAACGGTTTGTTCTGCTGGCATTTTCTGGAACTTCGTTCGCCGCATCTTTGTTTCGTTGGCAAACGTCGTGGGAAACGACAACTCTTATGGTCGCAGTATTGCGAGCTTTGCTGGCCGGATTTTACCATCGGTTTTCTTTAACTTTTTCTTTGTCTTTGTTATCTTGTTCCTTGCTGCGTTGCCAGGATTGGCATTGGTGACTAAGGAACAGGAAAAATTCAAGGATTTGGTAAACCAGTTTTTGGTTTTCCAACCAGCCGCTGCCATCTTTGCTATTATTGGCTTTATCTACTCGTTTATTGCCCAGGTGCCAAAGGTAAGTGTTGATAATATTAGCAGTGTTCTTCAAGAAATTATGATTAACGTTGGTATCTTAATTATGCTGCCAATGTTATCCTTTGCTGTTGTCAACCTTGCGGCTGTTTATTTTGTTCAAAAATACCGTGAAAACGATCAGAAATTGGACTTAATCTGGTGGCAAATTTCTCAAGCAATCATGACAGCAATCGTCGTTTATATCGGTTACATCGTAATTATCACACCAATGTTCAAGTCATTGATCAGTACAATTGCCAACTTTAATTATTAATCTAGGAGGGACCTATTCATGACACAACAAGAATGGCTGGCTGCCTTTAAAAAAGAAAACGGTCGTGAACCTTCCTTGGATGAATTTAAAGCCGCTAAGGCAAACGGCTTTGCCTTGACGACTGACCAGCAGGAACGTTCCGAAAGGGAACGCTTGCAAGCCTGGGTGGCAGATTTTGAAAACAAGTACGGACGGAAGCCATCAATTGATGAAGTCAAGAAACGTCAATATGCAGCGCCGACGTCTACTGCCGAATCGGTCACGGCTACGAATGGAGAGGCGCCGACTGCCCCCCATCGTCAGGGTCGAGCGGTCAGCAAAAAACATGGTTTTCGGTTGCCAATTATTATCATCGTGTTGGCTTTGCTGGCCGGTTACTTTTATGGACAACACTATTACTCATATGATTCATCAATGAATCGTGCGGTCAAGGTTTTGAACAGCCATAATGCTGATCAGTACAGCCAGAATTTGACTTGGTCTGATACTGACAAGCACCTTAGCAAGAGCGAAGTGGTTCCCCTAGTTAAATATATGAAGACTGGGATGACAAAGACGAGGGTTGAATCACTTTTGAAAAACGACTCCTTTAACGTTAACTTAAAGAAAACGGGCAACCAGTTTTTCATTTTCCCGAAGTATCAAATGGTGGTGACCCCGATTGATTTGCAAGTTTACACAAATCACTCAGATTTGAAGGTAACGGCTAACGATCAGGTCATTGTGGATGATTCTGACGAAGATGAAGTCGCTACTGTGAAACATCAGGCACCAGGTAACTATGACATGGTTGCCCAGGGTGAGAGTGATGGTGACAGCTTCAAGGGAACGATGACTGCTACCGTTTTGAATAAGGCAGCAGCTGAAATCGATTTGCACGCTTATAAGTCGTCTTCTTCATCTAGTTCGAAGTCAAAGTTGACCAAGACTGGGGCTGACGCCTTGCTAGCAAATCTAACGTCGCTGCTCTCCCAAGCTGGGTCGTCAGACAGCAGTTTCGATACTAGTGACTTGACGGCATCTGACGTTTTCGTGAATGGTAGCAACAACAAAGCTTACTCAGACTTCATGGAAATGATTCAGAACAACAAGACGACTGCAAAGCGGACAGCTGAATCAATTAACTTCGGTTCGATTGATATTCAAGATGTGAACGCGACGGGAAAGCAGACTGCTGATGTCACCTTTAAAATTAAGGAAGACTTTAACTACTCGGCTGACACGGATCCCGACAAGCATAGCTCTGGTACATTGTCACAGGTCTTCTTGTTGAAAGCCCATGTGAAGTATGACGATGATGCCTCAAAGTGGTTGATTGATAGCATCGATTCTGATCAAAAGAAGCTCTCTGAAACAGACAATGTTAAGTAAATCGTAATGTTGAAAAGAACACCTGCTGGTGTTCTTTTTTATTTGATTGCATCTTTAATTTCCTGGGCAATTTGGCCCATTTCCTCAACTGATTTTTGGCAATTATCATCTACCCAAATAGTTAGGAGTGAAAACATACCTGACAAGGCGAAATACTCAATATATACTTGATTCTGCTGTTGCTTTAAAACAACTGCTAGCTGACTCTGTTGTATATTTTCAAAGGCAATACTTTGCAGTAAATAGGACAAGTTTTGCTGTTTTAGTTTTTTTAATATAGCTGTGTATTGCGTCCAGAAGTTAAAAAATAAGGTAACGGTTTGAGCGAAATTTTGTTCCGTATCTTTATTATCTAAGTAAGCAAAAAGTTCAAACACGATGTCCGTTATAATGCTTTTTAAAACATCCTCTGAGGAATAAAAATGACGATAAAAAGTTCGACGAGTATAACCAGCTTTTTGCATCAGATCCGCAATCTTGATTTTTTTGATATCCTGATTTTCCATGAGCGCTAACATGGCTATTTTGATGTTATTTTTTGTTTCTTCAATCTGCTTTTGACGACGATGTTGGGTGGTAAATGTCTCAATTTGCTTCATTTGTGTATAAGTCCTAATCGGGTACTATTTATTATTAGTTATCAGAATTATAATATTAGTATGTAAATTACACAACTGAGTCATTTGTAGGAGATTAACAATGAAATTTTTAATAAATAATTGGTATCGATTGGGAGCGGTGCTTGGTCTGATTTTAATGACTTTTTTGGCATTCCACTTGATAACGTTGAGTGCAGTTCAGATATTACTGATTTGGAATTTGATTGCTCTATTCGCCCATCAGTTTGAAGAATACCAGTTTCCCGGTGGTGCTCCAATCATCATCAATAAAGTTGTATACGATGAAACTACTCTAGCTGATCATTATCCTGGTAATGGCCTTTCCATCATGTTAGTTAATACAATTGCTTGGGTTATCTACTTAGTCGCGATTTTATTGCCTAACTATTATTGGTTAGGACTGGGGGTGATTTTCTTTAGTCTTTCCAAATTTTAGGTCATTGTATTCAAATGCCTCTTAAATTGCGTGCATGGTATAACCCGGGTATGGTGACGACGGTTGGTCTTTTTTTGCCCCTCGGTGTAATTTATATTAATAAATTATCGAGTTTAGGGAAATTAAACTGGGGAACCATTTTTCTAGCTTTCTTGGTGTTAATTGTATGTATCTTATTGAGTATTGTGGCTCCGGTTCAGCTATTAAAGAACAAGTATACTAAGTACCCAATAAATCATTGGCAAATTAAAAGATATAACGAAATTATGGATTTTTGTCAGTTAACAAGGTCAAAATAATGAAAAAATGGATTATGAAGTGGTATGATTTTATGCCATTTATAGCTGGGTTCTACGCCCTAGCACTTGGATTGTTTGTCTGGGATTTCAACCAACGAATGCTGTTATTGGGCTTAATTTTTATTCATTTACATTTCTTTGAAGAATTTGGCCTCCCAGGTGGCTTTGCTTGGGGTGGAATTAAAGTTGAAATGAAAAATGTCAATCGCGTTGTTTCGCGATGGCAGTTGAACCAAAGTAGCTCGTTGTTTGGTAACGAATGGTTTGCGATTACAGTGTATTTGCCAACGCTATTCTTGCCCCAATGGCATTGGTTAGTTCTCGCCGCTGTTATTTTTGCTTTTGTTGAGCTATTCGGACATCTAATTATCTTTAATGTGGGACTCAAGAGCTATTACAACCCCGGTTTGTTGACCGCGATTATCTTGTCAGTGGTTGCAACTGTCTTTTTAGTAGAAACGATTCCATCAGGAATGTTTAACTGGCTTGATTTGCTCATGGCCTTTTGCTGGATTGGATTGAATTACTGGATTGGCTTCCGTTCGCCACTATTTTTGTATTTTAACAATAAGAAGCAATATACATTTACGAAAGAGGATTTGAATAAATCGGCTAGTTATATGAAAAAATTTGGTAGCAAACCAGACGATTACCAATATTAATTAACCTATTCGTGTATGAATAAAAGAATAAGCAGGGCCCATAAAGTGGGTCCTGCTTTTTTGGTTTTTCGTAGTGGCTTTGCTAGTAAAAGCCGGCTTAATAGACAAAAAGAGGAAATACTGGTTCAAATCTAATCACTGCCGTTCATGATGGGATCACCAATCATTAAAATTGTTGGTGTAGTCTGTTCTGTGGGTTTGCTGACCATAGTTAAACTGAAACGTGCTGACTTAGATTTTTCTTAGGGTAACGTACTAGTCGTTGATTGGGTAAAAGACATTCATAAAAATATAAAGAAAGTTATAAGCAATGGGGTGCTGAATTTTTAGCTATCTCTTAGGTTTGAGTTGTAATTTAATATCAATTTTAAGTGGGTTGCTGAAATTACCCTGGGAGAAAATAGTTTTTATACTTTTGCTGCGGACTAATGTTACTGGTTTGTTCGGTATGTTGCGAGTTAGGGAAGTGAGCTGACAATGTGTGGGGAAACGCTAGCGCACCTTTGCTTTTTACCTTATAAATGAGGTATCAAAACGAAAGGAGGCCGAATATGAGTGGCTTGATTCGGTTGGTGGTCATTTGCATCAAATATGGTTTCAAGCACTTAACCAATACTTTTTTGGGGCGGCACACGGATAATTTTCGAGTGCAGCTCCATGTCACTAACCTAGTACAAAAGGAGGTTAACTGTTATGAACAATGGCAATGCGGCAACATCACAATCAATCAAAATGCAACAGCGCCAAAACACAGGCGCCCGAGTGGTTCAAATAGGCGTAATAAATTACTTTAATTATTATTGTGTTAATGAGGCGCAACGAATGATCCGGTTAAATCAAGTTTACTATGTCAAAAAAATCGTATCCCCGAGATTAAACTATCAGCATTTACGATGTCGTCGACGGCGCCTTGAGCAAAAGCAGTTTCCCAGCCCATTCATCACTTTCAAAAACGGTATCAGGGATAGCACGACTTACCTCTATCTGGGCTTTTCTCCTTTAGGAGTTCACCAAGTCCGGTGGTCATCATACCAAGTCTTATGCTAAAATAGTCAAAGCGGTTTTAACTTGAGTAACGCGATAAGGAGAAAAAATGTTTAAAGCGTACAAAAAGTTTTGGCAGAATTACGTTAACTTTAACGGTCGGACAACGCGAGCTGATTATTGGTGGTTTATCCTGGCCAATACCATTATTTGGTTACTTTGGATAGCGGTCTTTGCTGGTGTTGCTGTTGGGCCCATCATGAAGTATGTTGATTATGGGCATTTTACGCAAGCCGATACGCCAATGTTAGGCTTACTAATCGTTTTGCTCTTATTGGCTCTCTTTTATGCCTTAGCGACCTTCATTCCCAGATTATCATTGCAGTACCGACGAATCGTTGATACAGGTCTTAGCCCATGGTGGTTTCTCTTAGTTGTGATTGGCAAGTTTTTGTCAATTAGTGCTGCGGCACAAAACAGCGCTATTACAGCTGCTATCTTCTTCTTAAACTTAGCTGTTTTTGTCATCAGCGTGTCTAAGACAGATGCCTTCAAGAAAGAAAAATAAGATCATCGTACAAAAGTTAGTTGCAGGAAAGGACTCATGGAAGTGGGTCCTTTTTTGTTCATGCTAAACATTCGGCAACCCTGGTGCTACAATGAGCAATAGAGGGCTCGAAAGGTCGGATAGCAATGATGATGGTACAAGCATATAAAAATTATTGGCGTAAGTATTTGGACTTTTCTGGGCGGGCTTGCCTAGCTGATTTTTGGTTAGTGGTCTTTGACAACATCCTTTTGACTGTTGTAGTTCTTTTGCTAACCGGAGGATCCATTTGGGGATTGGCACAACAACTCTTATATGATGGTGTTTCCGGCATTGGTTTCGGGGTTGTGGGAATTGCAGCTTTGGCTTTAATTTTTTCACTGTTTATGGTTTAGCAACCGTTATGCCCAACTTGTCCTTGCAATACCGCCGTATCTTGGATACTGGACTGAGTGCCCGTTGGTTTGTCCTTCCGGTCGTGGCTTGGGCATTAGTCATTGCTTACGCGATTGTTCAAAATGTCCTCTTGCTTTTGGCCTTGGCGGTGGTTGAATTGGTTCTCTTGGTCATTAACTTAGCCGGAACCAATCGCTTTGCACGAAAACGTTAATTTTTTGAAGCCTGGCCGTTGGTCGGGCTTTTCATCTGACCATAACGTTTGAGACAAGTTAACTTACGATGGTAAACACTTAAAAATCAGTCATTTTTTGGTAGTTCTTATTGAAGAAGAGTGGTAAGATAAAAGCGATTGAGAGAAAAGTAAATGGGGGATGGATATGTTATCTGCTTATAAAGATTATTGGAAGAAGTACTTCAGTTTTTCTGGTCGATCAACCCGGTCTGATTTTTGGTGGGTTGTCTTGGCCAACATTCTAATTGGCATTGTGGCAACGGCTATTGGCGGCAGTTCGATTTTTTCTGCACTGGACTCTGCCTTGAATGATAGCAGTCAGTCACAAGCAGCGACTGGTTTAGCTGGTTTTGTGATTGTTTTTGTTGTTTTGTATCAGTTGCTAACAATTATTCCTAATTTGTCTTTGCAAAGTCGACGAATTATTGACACTGGCCTAAGTGGCTGGTGGTTTATTCTGGTTGTTTTAGCCTATCTCTTGCCAGGGGCTTCGCTAGTAGCTTTACTAAATGATGCCTATAATGCTGCTGGCGGCAGTGGTACCTTAAATTCTCTTTGGCTCATGATTCTTTGGGCCATTGTTGAAATTGTCATCTTGGTGATTAACTTAACACCAACCGATGCCTTCGGTCGGCACCGTTCTTGATTGGTATGCAAAGCAGCCCGGCTGGGCTGTTTTTTAGTGTTAAGGCGGCCATCAGGATTTTTAAGATTGCTTCTTGATGGTATAATGTCGAGGTTGATTGGCACAGAGAGGGGGTGAGAAGGTTGATACAATCATACAAAAAATACTGGGAAGATTATTTTCATTTTAGGGGTCAGACTTCTCGCTCGGAGTATTGGTCGGTCATGTTCATTAACTCAGCGATTAGTCTGCTGGGTTATTGGTTGGTCTTGTACTTGTTGAGCAACTTGGTGCAAACAGTTGCGTCCGTTGCTGACAACTCGAAGGCCTATTGGGTCGTCCTAGTGACGTTAGTCCTGGTAACCTTCCTATTAACGGTTTTTTGGCTGCTTAACCTTATTCCTTTTTTGTCAATTTCTTATCGACGTTATCGGGATACGGGCTTACCCTCCTGGGCTTTTATTATTGAACCAGTAGCAATTTTTCTATCTTTAGTCGGTTACTACTATCAAACGAAGGTCTATGAAAGTAATATCAGTATGCCCCTGTGGCTAATTCCCGCCTTACTAGTGTTGGTATTGGCAGATTTTTTGATTAAAATTTTGCCGACGGGGACTTTTAATAAAATTTAAAAAGCCATTGGCCAGATAACTGGTCAATGGCTTTATTTCTTCTATGAAAATTGATTTTTCGATAGGAATTTTTGCGATACAGAGTGACTGTAGTGATAATAAAAAAGTACCGATGACTAATCAAACAGATTAATTAACGGTACCAAGCATTGTCAAAGGGCGCAAGGACGGTCCAGCTTGAATTGTGTTGACATGACCTAGGCTTAGTCCAGGTCGTCAAAAATGACTTGGCCGTCTTCAAAGGCGGCAATCTTAGCCAAAGAGTGAATATTCGTTAAGCCGGCTTCGATGGCGGCTTGGCGTCCAGGTTGGAATGACTTTTCAATTACAATGCCGGCCCCGACGATTGTCGCACCCGCCTCATCAGCTAAAGCCTTCATGCCTAACAATGCCTGGCCGTTGGCGAGGAAGTCGTCGATTAGTAAGACGTTGTCCGCGGCTGATAAGAAACGCTTATCAATTCTGATTTGGTTGCTGCTTTGCTTTGTATATGAGTAGACGTCAGCGGTGTAGGCATCATCTGAGAGAATGCGCGACTTTGATTTGCGTGCAAAGACGACGGGGACGCCAAGACTCAAGCCCGCCATCACGGCTGGGGCGATGCCAGAGGCTTCGACTGTGATCACCTTCGTAATGTCCTGGTCTTTGAAGAGGCGGGCAAATTCGGCACCCATGGCCTGCATCAGCTTAGGATCGATTTGATGGTTTAAAAAGGAATCAACCTTCAAAATATCAGCGCCCAAGACGCGGCCGTCTTCTTTAATTCGTGCTTCTAATTCCTTCATGAGGACTCCTTTTTCAAGACCGCTTACAAGCGGCAATCTAATTAATATTTTACCAAGGGGAAAAGCTTGCTACAAGGGCAAAAGTTGGCATTCTGCAAGAGATATGGTACATTAAAAACTAATGAAATGAGGATTACGTGGATGCGAAATCAGCAAAATAAGCTCATCAAGTTGATGAGGTGGCTACCAAATCAGCAAGACAGACATGTCAAGTTGATGAAGTGGATGCCCAATCAGCAAGACAAGCTCATCAAGTGGATGAGGCTTACCAAAACCTTTCTATTAAATTTGGCGGCCTTTTTGGGCTTCTTTGCCCTGGAATATGCGGCAATGGTCTTTATCCAGGGGTCGGTCTATTTTTCTGGTCAGCACCGCTATGCGGTTCTGATACTGGGTCTTGGTTTAGCCTACTGTTTTGTACGCTTTGGGCTGCAGGCCATGAAAACGAACAAGGCCAAATTATCTTTTTCTTTGAAAACGATTGCCTGGCCCACCAAGTCAGAATTTGGGACGATCATTGCAGCTTATCTCCTAGGTTGGTCGGGGATGGTCATCTGGAACGAAATTGAAATTCTGTTCTTTTATAAGTTGACCCATGGGACGACGGAAAATCAAGCTGCCATTGATAATATCATGCAGGTCGGTGGCCATTATTCATTGGTAATGTTTTCGCTGATTATTGTCTTCTTAGGACCGGTGATGGAAGAAATCCTGTTCCGTGGACTCTTTTTCCGCTATTTCAAGTCAGTGAAATTTCCCTGGCTGGTTGTTGTGCTGTCGGCCTTGTCCTTTGGTTTTTATCACCTGAGTTCCTACACTTGGGTCTCACTTTTAGACCTGCCACCGTATGCCATTGTCGGGTTTTCGTTGGCTTACGTATACAAGAAAACGGATAAGTTGTCATCCTCGATTATCATGCACGTTTTCCACAATGGCTGGATCCAAGTCATCTCGATTATTACCCTACTTCAACACTAATTTTATCTTTGACCAAATCAGGCCTGCCTACCCGCAGGCCTTTTTTCTTGGACGCCAGAATAGGTAGGACCAATCAAAGGAGTGTGGAAAAAAGAAAAAATCTGTTGTCCTTATACCCAGTTTGGTTATCAGTGAGACTGATTTTTCGCCTGGGGGAACAGCAGATTTTTTAGATGGTAAACTTAAGCGTTATCGGCTTGAGCAGCCTTCGGCCAACCGTTTAAAAGCAAGTTAAGGACAACGGCCACAACAGTCGTCATGACGACGCCGTTGGTCATCACCATCTGCAATTGCTCTGGCAAGTGAGCCAAGAGGGTTGGCACTGAACTAATGCCCAAGCCAGCACCGATTGATAAGCCGGCCGTCAAAAGGTTGCCTTCCTTGTTCAAGTTGACCTTACCGAGGATTTGCAAACCTTGAATGGCAATCGTTGAGAACATGACCATCATGGCCCCACCTAGAACGGCTGAGGGAATGATGGTAGCCAGGGCACCAAACTTTGGTAACAGTCCCAAAACCAAGAGCAAGCAAGCGGCATAGTAAATGGGTTGCTTGGTCTTCACACCTGAAAGGCGAACGACCGCTACGTTTTGTGAGAAGGTGGAGTAAGGGAAGGTATTGAAAATTCCAGAAAGGACAACGGCGAACCCTTCGGCGCGGTAACCACGGGCCAAGTCCTTTTGTTCTAATTTTTTACCAGTCAAATCGGCCAAGGCAAAGTAAACGCCGGTAGCTTCGACCATAGCAGTTAAGACGATGATTATCATCGTCAATGAGGCAGACCATGAGAAAGTTGGTGTTCCCAAGAAAAATGGTTGGGGAAGGTGGAACCAGGCAGCGTCAGCAACTGGTGTCAATGACACACGGCCGAGGACGGCTGCAAAAAGGGTTCCTAAAATAATGCCCATCAAGACGGCAATGGCCTTTAAGAAGCCCTTTGCCAGCTTCATTAAGAGCAATGTTAAAACGATGGTCACAAAACCAATTAGAAGGTTTTGCCATTCACCGAATGATTTGGCCGTTAAGCTACCGCCACCCCAGTTTTGCAGGGCGATTGGAATCAAACTTAAACCAATAACGGTAATCAATGAACCAGTAACGACTGGTGGGAAGAAGGCGCGCAGGCGGGCGAAGGTTCCGGCAATCAAGATAACGAAAAGGCCAGCCACGATTGTGGCCCCATACATGGCACCCCAACCGAGGCTTGAGCCGATGTTAATTAATGGTGAAACTGCTTGAATTGATGAACCCAAAACAACGGGCAAAGCGATACCGGTGATGGGAGTTTGCTTCAATTGGAAGAGTGTTGCTAAACCGGTACAGAAAATATCGACTGAAATCAAGTAAGCCAGTTGCGTACTATTAAAGTGCAAGGCCGTTCCAATTAGCAGTGGTACCAGGATGGAACCGGCGTACATAGCCAGCACGTGTTGCAGCCCTAAAAGTAGGGCCTGAAACTTTGGAAGGGGGTGGTTGGGTGTTTCCATGAGATCTCCTGTGTTTGACCAATCATTCTCAGTTGGTCAAAAGTTATGATAAAAAAACAAAAATATTGGAGCAGCCCCATCCCACAGACAACAAAAAAAGCACGCAGTACCCAAGCGTGCTCAAAAAACCCTTGGTGATAGTCGCCCTTTTTGCCGGGCGGTAGAGACTCGGCTAGCGTTAAAAGCCGGATATAACTCCAATACGGTACTAATATTGTAGCAGGTTTCCACTTTAAAAGATATAAAAACCGCCAGAACGGTCAGAAAATTGGCAGAATGTCTGGCATTAGTCGAGCTTGATACTGATAAGCTGGTTTAGCAACTGCAACTGGTATTCTCCTGAGAACGGCAAAAATTAATCGGCATAAGTCTTTCGTTTATTGCACGAGTTCGCTCATCACGTAACTTTGTTGTTGTATTTGAGAGAAATTGTTAAAATATTGAAAGAGTGATTGCTAACTTTTTGAGTAATATCTGCTGGTAAAAATGGATTGAGATAGACAAAGTAGGGGGACCGGATGTCGGATGACGATAAAAATTATAGTAGATTTTTAATTGAACTAATCGTTGTGGTCGCTATTATGCTGATTGGTGCTATATTTTTTACACTGGCTCTCATTTCCTATTGGTGTTAAAAAAACACCCAACAGTTTTGCCGTTCAGCTGAAAGAAAAGTTAACTTTCAAATGAATGGTACCTGTTGGGCGTTTTTTACTTGCTATGGCTGCTAGCATTCGCTGTCGGAAACTGCTTGTTGGCTACAATTTGATCGAGAAGATGGTAGTCACGACGCAAATCATATGGAGTATCGCGGCTGGTATTCCATAGCTGGACAACGTAGAGGTTGCCGATTAACCAGAGTAACTCTTGATCTGTTGTGACAGTGGAAAGGGCTTTAAAAATTGACTTATAAAATAAGTCCTCAAAGGCACGGTCCTGTAGTTGGAATTCTAAAACTTCGATAGTACCATCAAAGTGGAAGGTTTTAATGGTTTCAAACGGAAACTTTTTAAACTGGTCAAGGTCGAGTGTTGCATAGATTGATTGCACACTTGTATTTAATAATTCATCCAAAAGTACATACTTATCCACAAAATGACGGTAAAATGTGTTGCGATTGACCTCTGCAGCATCACAAATTTCCTTCACTTTTATTTTGGAAAAGGGGATGTCATGGAGCAATTCGCCAGTAGTCAGCAATAGGTGGCGATGCATTAAATCGTATCGTTTATTTTCCATAAAAGTTTCCCACCCCCGCTAAAAGCAACATTTTTTTATTTTTGTTGCATTTTAAAACAGTGTAACATTTTTTGACTCTTCAAATCTTCTAAATTAATCACTAAAATGTTCATGATGATTAAAAAGGAGGAGAAGTAATGCTCAAAAAACTTGGGGAATGGATTTATGAAAATAAAGTGAAGACCTTCCTGATTTGGTTGGCGGCCATTATCGTTGTCGGTGGCGGTGCCATCGGTCTCGGTTCGCATTTTTCAGAAAATTTGACGATTAGTGGCGTCCCATCAACAAATATCCAAAGTACCCTGGAACGGGAATTTCATCAGAATCCTAACAGTGGTACGTTAAAGGTTGTCGTTCAAAATCAGCAGGGGATCACTGATGAAAAGACCAAGGCGGATGTTGCCAAGGCCATTGCCAAGGTTCAGGACAAGTATGCTGCTGATATTAAGACGATTGCCAACCCTTATACCAACAATACTGTTAGTTCTGATAATACGACTACCTATGTCGATATTACCTTCAAAGCAAACTCAACATCAGTGTCCCATAGCACGATTACCGGTATTCGTTCTATCTTTGATGATCGAGTAAAGACCAGTGGGACAAAGGTTGCTTACACTGGCACCGTCCAGCTAAAGCCGTTTGAAATCGGTGGTTCTTCCGAAATCATTGGGGTTGTGATCGCCTTTGCCTTGTTGTTCGTACTATTCCGCTCCTTTATTACTGCTGGAATGCCAATTGTCTCTGCCCTGGTTGGCTTGGTGACTGGCTTGTTCCTCGTGATCATTGGAACGAATTTTGCAACCCTTGCCAATGTAGCTGAGACTTTGTCTGTGATGTTGGCCTTAGCAGTTGGAATCGATTATGCGCTCTTTATCTTGAACCGCTACCGGACTGATTTGGCCGAGACAAACGGTGACCAAAAACTGGCCTTAGGAAATGCCTTGTCAGAAGCCGGCAAGTCCGTTATTTTTGCCGGTGTGACGGTTATTATCGCTGTTTGTGGCTTGTCCTTTGCTGGCATTGAATTCGTGACAACCATGGGCTTTGCTGCTGCTGTTGCGGTGGCCATTGCCGTGTTGTCAGCGTTGACTTTCTTGCCAGCTTTGATTGCGGCCTGTGCTAAGTTTATTCGACCAAATACCAAGACGGTCGATCACATGGCCAAGAGCCCAGCCAAGTTGACGAAGTTTTTGACGAGCCACCCATGGCTGGTGGTAATTGTTGCCGTATTGGTTTTGATTGGTATTGGTTTGCCGGCGCAAAATATGCGTTTGGGAATGCCTTACAACGGCTCTTTGCCAGAAAAGCAAACGGAACGTCAGGCTTATGACATGATTTCTGATAAGTTTGGTGAGGGGATTAATTCACCATTGATTGCTGTTGTTAAATTAGACACCGACCAATCAGCTGCGGTTAACGAGGCCAATGTTGCCAAGATTGCCAGTCATTTGACTGGCCTCTCTGGTACAAAGACATTGTCACCTTTGTCAGTTGACCAGCAAAAGGCAGCGACCTTGCAGACGCAGCTGACACAAGAGGCCCAACAAAAGATGGCCTTGCAGGCTCAAACAACTGGACAACTGCCAACTCAGGCGCAAAAGGATCAGACAGCCGCTCAAATCAAGCAAGTGATTATGGCGCAGGCAACTAAGCCTTATCAGATTTCTGCAGATGGCAAGTATGCGCTGTTAGTCGTTATTCCAAAGAAGGGGTCTGAAGCAGTTGAGACAACTAATCTAGTCCACAAGATTCAGGATTATTCAGACAACACGACGAAAGCAAAGTACGGTGCTCAGATTACCTTGACTGGAGTAAACGCCGTCAATTTGGATATTACCAAAAAGCTGAATAACGCGACACCAATCTTTGTCTTCACGATTATTGTTTTGGCCTTTATCTTGTTAATGGTTGTCTTCCGCTCTTTCATTGTTCCAGCGGTAGCGATGGCTGGTTTTGGTCTATCGCTCTTGGCTTCCTTTGGCTTTACTACATTGGTTATTCAGGAAGGATTCTTAAAGGAAGTCTTTGGTGTCGCCAAGGCAGCACCCATCCTTTCCTTCTTACCAATTATCGTCACGGCCATTCTCTTTGGTTTGGCGATGGATTACGAAGTCTTTATGGTTTCACGAGCTCGTGAGGAGTATCTGAAAACAGGTGATAACGACCGAGCAGTGACCGTTGCCATGCAGGATTCTGGTCCAATTGTGGTCACGGCAGCTTTGATTATGATGGCGGTCTTTGGATCATTTGCTTTGAATTCTAGTCCAACCATCAAGTCTTTGGCCTTGGCCTTAGCCTTTGGTATCTTCTTTGATGCCTTTATTATCCGTTTGCTCTTCGTGCCAGCAATGCTGAAGATTTTTGGCAAAACCAACTGGGCCTTTCCGGGTAATAAAAAGAAAAACTGACATCTTTCAAATTTTTTCTGCTGATAAAAGTTAAAGATAAAGAAAAAGCCAGCTCAAGTGAGCTGGCTTTTTTCTTGGTCAACGAATGGTATTGTTGCTTAATGGTCGAGATTGTCAGGGAACTTTCTCTCATTGAACATTTGGTCAAAAATCGGGTATCCCTCATGAAGCGTATACGGTTTGGCTAAGCTATGGTTCCAAAGACGGATAATATACATGTTACCAAGGCTCCACAAAAAATCCTGGTCAGTGGTAAATTCTTGTAATATTTTAAAAATCAGACTATCAAAAATATCCTGAAACAATGAATCGTTGAGTTGAAAATCAAGGATTGACATCTCTGCCGAAAATTTCATGGTCGCGATAACTTGAAACGGATGTTGACGAAAATCATCTAAGTCTACTTGATTAAAAAGACGGGTGATTGATTCTGTGAGCATCACCTCTAGCAGGGCATATTTATCAACAAAGTGCCTGTAAAAGGTGTTGCGATTAATATTGGCGGCCTCACAGATTTGCTTGATCGTTAATTTGGAAAAAGGGACGGTTACGAATAGTGCAGCCGCTGTTTCCATGATGTGGTTGTGCATTAAGTCGTAATTTTTATTAGCCATTGGAATTGAAAATGAGACACTTTCTTAAATTTGTCACTCTAAGGGACAGTATAACAATTTTATCCCTTTCATAATATACTTATCACGACTAAAATATAGACAATGATTCATTAAAAGGAGGAGCATCATGCTCAAACGTCTAGGGGAATGGATTTATGAAAATAAGTTCAAAACTTTCCTGGTTTGGTTGGTTGCCGTGGCTGTTTTAATTGGTGGGGCCGTGGGACTTGGTTCTCATTACACCACGAATTTAACAATTACTGGTATTCCATCAACCAACATTCAAAGTACTCTTGAAAAAGAGTTTAAGATGAACCCGAATAGCGGAACCATGAAGGCCGTTATTCAGAATAAGAAGACTGGTGTTGCTGACGACAATACGAAGACCGAAGTGGCTTCTGCTATCGATCAGCTACAAAAGAAGTATTCTTCAGACATTAAGTCGATTTCAAACCCCTATACAACGGGAGTGATTAGTGCTGATAAGACGACGACATATGTTGATATCACCTTTAAGGCCGATTCAACCAACGTTTCTCAAGACGCCATCGACGGTGTGAAGAAGACCTTTAACGACAAGGTGAAGAGTTCCAACACCAAGGTTGCCTTTACCGGATCAGTAAAGGTTACTCCGATGGAATTGGGAGGCAAGTCCGAATTAATTGGAATTGCGATTGCCTTCGTCCTCTTGTTAGTCTTGTTCCGGTCCTTTGTGACGGCTGGAATGCCAATTATTTCAGCGCTTGTCGGCTTAATTTCCGGGATATTATTGATTACTATCGGAACAAACGTCATTACATTGGCCAGTGTTAGTCAAACGTTGGCAGTGATGTTGTCATTGGCGGTCGGTATTGACTACTCACTCTTTATCTTGAACCGGTATCGGACTGATTTGGCTGATACCAATGGCGATAAGAAGACGGCGCTTGGTTTGGCCCTGTCTGAGGCTGGTAGTTCAGTTATTTTCGCTGGTGTGACAGTGATTATTGCCGTTTGTGGTTTGGCCTTTGCGGGGATTGAGTTTGTAACAACGATGGGCTTGGCAACCGCTGCCGCCGTTGCTGTGGCAGTTGTTTCAGCATTGACATTCTTGCCAGCCTTGATTGCCGTTTGTGCGAAGTTCGTTAAGCCCAATAATAAGACTGTTGACCATATGGCTCAGCACCCATCCAAGATTACAAAATTGATTACTGGCCACCCTTGGACAGTTTCAATTCTAGCAATCTTGGCCTTGGCTGCAATTGCCCTACCAGCGCAAAACATGCGCTTGGGAATGCCTTATAACGGCTCACTGCCTGATAATCGAACAGAGCGTCAGGCCTATGACATGATTTCTGATAAGTTTGGGGAGGGAGTTAACTCACCTTTGATTGCTGTCGTTAAGCTGGATACTGATAAGGGTCAAGCGAACAACGAAGCGAACTTGGTCAAGATTGCTAAACATATTAGCGATCTGAATGGGGTCAAGATGATGACCCCATTGACGGTAGACCAGCAAAAGGCGGCAACATTGCAGACGCAATTGACCCAAGAAGCTCAGCAAAAGATGATGGCCCAAGCCCAAGCAACAGGCCAGGCACCAACCCAAGCTCAACAGGATCAAGCTGCTGCACAAATTAAGCAAGCGATTATTGCTCAGGCATCTAAGCCTTACCAAGTTAGTGCTGATGGCAAGTATGCCATGATGGTCGTGATTCCAACTAAGGGATCAGCGGCTAAGCAAACGACTGATTTGGTGAATAAGATCAAGGATTACTCTGCCACCACGGAGTCAAAGTACTCTGCGCAGATTACCATGACAGGAATTAATGCCGTGAACTTGGATATCACCAAGAAGCTTAACGATGCCACACCACTCTTTGCGTTTACGATTATTGTTTTGGCTTTCATCTTATTAATGGTTGTTTTCCGTTCATTTATCGTGCCTGCGGTGGCCATGGTTGGCTTTGGTTTGTCATTGTTGGCATCCTTTGGCTTTACAACGTTGGTCATCCAAGAAGGCTTTATGAAGGGACTCTTCGGTGTTGCTAAGGGGGCACCAATTATTTCTTTCTTGCCAATCATTGCAACGGCCTTGATTTTCGGTCTGGCAATGGATTATGAGGTCTTTATGGTCTCACGTGCCCGGGAAGAATATGCAAAGACCGGTGATAACGACCGGGCAGTGACGGTGGCGATGCAGTCATCAGGTCCAATCGTTGTGACGGCCGCATTGATTATGATTGCTGTCTTCGGGTCATTTGCTTTGGATCCTGACCCAACAATCAAATCAGTTGGTTTGGCACTTTCATTTGGAATTTTCTTTGATGCCTTTATCGTCCGTTTGCTCTTTGTGCCAGCCATGATGAAAATCTTTGGTAAGTGGAACTGGGTTTTCCCAGGTAACAAGCACAAGTAAGAATTTCTGATTTTTCTGCTTAAAAATTAGTAATGCTCAGAAGCCAGTCCTTAAGGACTGGCTTTTTTGACTGCCGTTTGCTGCGAACAACAGCCACACTGTGGCCGAGTTCGTGATCTCTGTTAGTAGAAGGTGAGAGACGAGCATCAAAAAAATAATCTTAGTTATTTGATTGTTATTGTCAACGGATGACTTTGCTGAGCCTATCAAGAAAACGATTTTTTGAAGAGTGAATTTTTTTAGTGGGCATGTCAGATAGTGACTAATATTGGTTGTATTGGTGGCAACTGACAAGTTGGTCAGACACTTCTGAGGTAACCAGCGGAACAAATTGAGCAATTTTTTGACCAGTGAAAGCAAAGAAAAAGCTTGCGCAAATCATGTCACCTTGGTATACTATTATGGTCGTAAAGATATACGGGAGTGTAGCGAAGTCTGGCTAAACGCGACGGACTGTAACTCCGTTCCTTCGGGTTCGTAGGTTCGAATCCTACCGCTCCCATTGCTGCCCTTGTGACAGCCACTGCTTAACGACTGCCCCTTGGCCAAGTGGTAAGGCAGAGGTTTTTGGTACCTCCATGCGCTGGTTCGATCCCAGCAGGGGCAATCATGATCAAAAGGACTAACAAGAAGACTCTTGTTAGTCCTTTTTGTATGGACCAATCATTACAATCATTATGGTTATTTAGCGGTAGTCGGTTGATGAAGGGCGATTAGCTAGACTACTGACGCCTTATTTTCGATGCAAAAAGTTTTTGACATGGTGAACGGAGAAAATGTTAAAAAGAATTGCTAGAAAATTTGACGGTGTCTCGTTATATTGTAAACAAAGGAGATTAGTATAGCATGTTAATTGGTGAAAAAATAAAGATGGTACGAGAGTCTGCGAAGATGACTCAAGAGCAATTAGGAGAACAGTTACATTTAACCAGGCAAACGATCTCGAATTGGGAAAATGGGAAAAGTTATCCAGGAATAGCCGAAATTGTGGCAATTAGTAATCAGTTTGCCGTTTCTTTGGATGAATTATTGAAAGAGGATATGGAATTGATTCAACATTATGAAGTGATTGACAGTCAGTTTAATCGGCAAAAGAAACTGTATGCCGTTTCCTATATTGTTAATATTATTTTTCTGGGGCTTTCAGTGATGAACAACTATTTTCAATTGGCAACGGCAATTCGCATTGGATTAATGATTATGGGAATTTCAGCTATTGTAGCGATGTACACAACAATTAAACATCCGGTCAATCTGTTAAAAAACCGTTGGGCTTTGGGACTGATTCTATTTGCACTATTGTACTTTTTTAGCTTTGGGGTCTTTAAGAATTTACATGGAAGTCCTAGCTATCAGTTAGGTCTGATTTGTGGTGCTGCTGTTCGTATTTTTGTTCTCACTAGTAGTATCTATTTTTTGCCGCAGCCTCCTCTTGGAGATAAAAGAAAAGCTTAAATAGGCTTTGCAGGGGTATGCTATTTTTAGTTACTTAATACTGATTTCTAAATTAAATCATTAATTTAGGCCTACTTGCAACAAACAGCTAAAAAACGGCCTGACGTCATTGTCAGGCCGTTTTTTTAGTCTAGGTATTGTTTGTATTGTTCGATTTCTTTTGGTTTCAAGGAAACACGAATGGTTGTCCCGGATTCGTTGAAGTCTTGCGCTAAAAGGGCATGCTTGTCTAAGATTTCAGCCACAATTTTTGAGTCTGAAAAGGGCACGTGGAGGCTGACTTCAGCCATGTCGGCAAAGAGCGTCTTCTTAATAAGCGTCAAAACCTCGTCTTGCGAAGTTCGGTCTCGGGCAGAAATGGTAATCGACTGATCACCATCGACTAGTGGAAAGGCCATTTCGGCTACATCGGCCTTGTTATAGATGGTAATCATCGGCTTATCTGTGATGCCCAGACGGGTCAGTGTTTCCTTTGTTGTCGTCATCATGTCTTGATAATGGGCGTCAGAAATATCGACCACTTGCAAGAGTAAATCAGCTTGAGCGGCTTCTTGCAAAGTTGACTCAAAGGCAGCGACCAAGTGGTGGGGTAACTTGGAAACAAAACCAACGGTATCTGAAAGCAGGAATTGTGTCTTATCGGGGAGTGTCAACTGGCGGATGGTGGTGTTTAGGGTGGCAAAGAGCATGTCTTTTTCGAAAACTTGCTTGCTTTGGTCACTACCGGCGCCTTGGCCGAAACGGGCTAAGAGTTGGTTCATTAATGTTGATTTACCGGCATTGGTATAACCAACCAGGGCAACAGTTGGTAGTTCTGATTCCTGCCGTTGCTTGGCTTGTGTTGAGGCATCCTTTTGTAATTCTGCCAACTCCTTCTTGATGGCGACCATTTCGTTGGTCAGTCGCCGACGGGATTGTTCAAGCTTTGTTTCACCGGAACCACGGCTTGTAAAACCGGCTCCACCGGCCCCAGTTTGCTGGTCTAATGAAACAGACATTGAAGTCCGTAACCGGGGGAGCTGATATTGTAGGCGGGCTAGTTGAACTTGCAGTTTAGCCACCTTAGTTTGAGCTCGTTCGGCAAAAATATCAAGGATTAAGCCAGTCCGGTCAACAACTGTTGCACCAGTTTCGGCTTCTAAATTTCTGATTTGTGATGGGGATAACTCATCATTGGTGACGATTAAATCAGCCTCATAGGTTTCAACAGCCATCTTGAGCTCATCTACCTTACCCTTACCGAAGTAAGTAGCTGGATTGGGACGGTCCAAGGATTGGAGAAAGGTTTCAACTGGTTGTAAGTTATTGGCTAAGGCCAAGTTTTCCAACTCTGTTAACTCATATTCTAGGTTTTGTTTTTGATCTGTGCGTAGGCCGGCCAAAAGGACAGGTCGGCTTGGTTTTTGTGATGTTTCTTTAAAGGTTTTAGGCATACACAGGCCTTTCTGTGAAATAAAACCGCCCTGTTTTCAGTAGCGGTCTGGGAATAATCGAATAAGAAATGTTTTAGTCAAAAATGGTCGTGATGTCGTTGAAGGCCAAAATATCGGCACCTTCATCGCTTAGGCGCAGGTGCATGACGGCACCGTTATGCACCGATTGGGCAGCCATTTCAGGGTGACCAAAGTAATCGGCGATTGCCCGAATTGTTGTCCCATGGGAAACAAGCAGAACCTTATCGCCGTCTTGGTGGCGACTTTTAAGGTCTTGAAAGCCAGCCTCAATGCGGTTGACAAATTCTTGGTAGGATTCGGCTAGGTGGTAGGGGTCTGCATCATGGAAAATATCCATTACAGCCGGCATACCGAGGTCTCCAACCATGTCGGCATAAGCATTATAGACTTTTGGAACCCGAGCATTCAGGTCAGTTAATGTAACCTGAGAGTCGCGTCCTTCATAAGAACCAAAATTTTCTTCACGGAAGTTGGGCAGAGTAGTTGGCTCAACTGGTGACTGTGCTTGATTTTCACTCAAGGCATAGCGAGCAGTGTGGATGGCCCGTGTTAAATCAGAAGAGTAAGCACCATCAAAGTGAATCTTGGCGAGGCGTTGACCGGCTTTGTGTCCATCTTGGATGCCAGCATCCGTTAACGGTGCGTCGGAAAATCCTTGGAAACGGCGTAAAAGGTTAAAGTAAGTTTGGCCGTGGCGGACCATATAAACATCAATTCCTGCCATGAAATAAGACTCCTTCAAATCTATTTTTTCTTCTTTTGTTGGAAGATTTCTTGTTTCTAGTGTACCACGAAAGGCAGGCGAGCCAAATGCTTTGCTGACCTTTCGGACTGATTTTTTAATTAAAAAAGCCGGCGAAAATTCGTCGACTTTTTAAACATTATTCGGGGTCGTTATCTTTACCCTTAAGCTGAAACTTTAAGCGCTCACGGTCTTTTTCAGACATGGACGGTTTGCTTTCAGAAGTGCTTTTGTTATCCTCAACATCAGAATCTGTGTTTTCAGGTTCCGGTTTGGTTTCAAGCTCTTTGACGGCAAATTCAGGGATAAAGGCATTTTCGTAATCAAGTGCCGTAATTTGATAGTTGTCAATGCGTAAGGAGTCGCCAGTTCGGAAATCAGGATCGCGTTTCAAAACGTAACCGGTCAAGGTAACGGCCTCATCGTCGTCAAATTCCTTCACATGAATTTGGAAGTAACGTTGGAAATCGTACAAGGTCGTCTTACCAGAAACCTTGTAGCGTTGATTCCCAAGCTTTTCGATGTATTCATCGGATTCATCGTTGATTTCATCCCGAACAGAGCCAAACAGTTCTTCATAGATGTCTTTATCAGTAATGATTCCGGCTGTACCACCGTATTCATCGACGACCACGGCAATTGGCGACCGTTTAATGGTCATTTCATCCATGACATCGTGTAGGTCCATGTTTTCAGGGACGGCAGGAATGTCACGCATAATCTGAGCAACGGGGTTTTTCCCAGAAATTCGATTTTGGCGAACAAGGTCGTAGTTAAAAACATAACCTAAAACCTTGTCTTTATCGTTGTCAGCGACAACTGGGAAACGAGAGTGACGCTTTTGCAAATACTCATCTAGCCCCTTGGCAATCGTGTCATGAACATCGATAACATCCATTGATGTGCGATCGATCATGACGTCAGCAGCGACCTTATCATTCATTTCAAAGGCTCGTTGCATAAAGGTCAAATCTTCGGTATCCAATTCACCAGCTTCAGCAGCACTCTTTGACAAGGAAAGAATTTCCGTCTGTGAATAGATATCATCATCATTAGTGACCTGGAAACCAATCAAATGGGTTAACCAATTTGATAAGTGATCTAGAATCCAAATGAATGGGAAGAGGGCAACATGAAAGAAGCGGACTGGACGCACAATTAACAACAAGACCTTGATTGGTTCTTGAATGGCAATGTTTTTTGGCACCAAGTCGGTGAAGACGGCGTGAATAATCGTAAAGATAACGATGGCCGCAACAGAAGCGACAGGCTTGGCATAGTCAGCTGGCAGGATATGGGTTGCTAAAATCAAATCGGCAACGGTTTCCTCACCAATCCAACCTAAAATCAATGATGTTAATGTAATTCCGACTTGAGCAGTCGATAAGAACTCCGTTAGGTGTGACACCATATGAATGGCGTGTGCAATGTTTTTTGATGGCTTTTCGCGATCAGCCTGAAGGGCCTCCAAGGCAGACAAACGCACCTTAACAAGAGAATATTCCGTTAGTGTAAACAAAACCGCCAACAACAAAATAAAGATGATGACGAACGCATTCAACAAGAACGAGGGACCAGAATCCACAGTTATTACCTCACTTATATAATTTAGATATTTCCTCCATTATAGCAAACTTTATGAAGCAAAGAAGATAATCTTTATTAACGTTAGAATTGGTCTAGTGTTCTCGCCCAGACTGATTTCACAAGCGAAATTCTTGGTGTTGAACAAAAAAAGGCGTTAATATGGGCTCAAGTAAACGTATGTGTCGGAACAAAAGTGATTAGATTGCACTTTCAAAAAGACAGTGAATATTGTGAATTAAAAAATATGCAAAATCAAAAGCCTATTAGAAAGGCCTTCGGGCGAACAAATGTTTGTGCGGACAGTTTTAGGCCTTGAACTCTAAGGAAAATCGGCTAAACTAGTAATTAGCTCAATTGCTTGTTAGTGTTTGTAAATGCGGGTGCAACAGGGAATTGCTTGAAAAATATAAAAGAAAGTGGGAGCAAAAAGTATGGCTCAAGTAACGGTCTTTACCAAAAATAATTGTGTACAGTGCAAAATGACAAAACGCTACCTCGACAGCATGGGGGTTGGCTACGAAGAAATTAATATCGAAGAACAACCAGAGTATCTTGCTCAATTGAAGGATGCTGGCTTTAAGCAGACACCCGTTGTTCAAATTGCTGGTCAGGAAGCCTTCTCTGGTTTTCAGCCTGATGCCTTGAAGTCTTTGACGGCCTAAGTTTTTTAGCGTCACGAATTTTTTCCGCTTAGTCCTGATTGGTCTATGCGGAATTTTTCTTCTTACAGAGGAAACGAACAAATTATAAAAAACGAGGAGAATTATATGTCATTATTGGACCTTGACCTCACCCAGGTCACCTATTTTGATTTAAATAACGAAATCAATATTCCAAAGGACAACCAGATTCAGTTGAACAAGGATCAGGAAGCTTTGGCAGCCTTTATGAAGGAAAATGTTGAACCAAACTTAAAACGGTTTGACTCTGTTAAAGCTCATTATGACTGGTTGATTGAAAACGACTTTTTGGATAAGGACCTGGTCAAAAAATATGACATGGCCTTCATCAATAAGATGTATGCCTTCTTAGAGGAACAAGACTTCCACTTTAGTTCCTTTATGGCGGCCTTTAAGTTCTACAACCAATATGCACAAAAGACGAATGATAAGGCTTACTACGTTGAGTCTTACTTAGACCGCGTGGCTTTGAATGCTTTGTTTTATGCTAACGGCGACGAGGACTTAGCAATGGCCTTGGCCAACGAAATGATTCACCAACGCTACCAACCAGCAACACCATCATTCTTGAATGCTGGTCGTGCTCGTCGAGGTGAATTGGTTTCTTGTTTCGTTTTGCAAACAAGCGATGACATGAACTCTATCGGCCGAACAATCAATTCTGCTTTGCAGTTGTCAAAGATGGGTGGGGGAGTTGGCATTAACTTGTCAAACCTTCGTGAAGCCGGCGCGCCAGTAATGGGCATTGCAAATTCTGCTGGTGGTATTGTGCCAGTGATGAAGTTATTGGAAGATTCCTTTACTTTTTCATCACAGGTTGGGGCCCGTCAGGGAGCCGGAGTTGTTTATCTGAACATCTTCCACCCTGATTTGATGACCTTCTTGGCAACCAAGAAGGAAAACGCCGACGAAAAGGTCCGCGTGAAGACTCTATCATTGGGCTTGATTGTGCCCGATAAGTACTACGACTTGATTGAAAAGGGTCAAGAAATGGCCTTGTTCTCACCAGTTGATGTCGAACGTGAGTATGGTATGCCATTCAATTATGTTGATATTACAGCTGAATATGACAACATGTTGAAGAACGACAAGATCACGAAGAAGATGATTCCTGCCCGGACGGTTGAAGAAGAAATTTCAAAACTTCAGCAAGAATCTGGTTATCCTTACATCATTAATATCGATATAGTTAACCGCGCCAATCCAGTTGCCGGAAAGGTCATTTCATCCAACCTTTGTTCTGAAATTTTGCAGGTGCAAACACCTTCAACCATTGACGATGAACAAGAATATACAACGTTAGGTGAAGATATCTCATGTAACTTGGGTTCGATCAACATCGTCAATATGATGAAAACGGACGATTTCGCCGGCTCTGTTGATGCGATGATCCGAGCTTTGTCCTTTGTTTCCGAGCAGTCTGATTTGAATGTGGTCCCATCCGTGCAAAATGGTAACCAACAAAACCACGCTGTTGGTTTGGGCGCCATGGGTCTGGCAGCCTTCTTTGCTCAGAATAAGATGATGTATGGTGACGAAGAATCGTTGGACTTTACCAAGGTCTTCTTCATGACATTAAACTTCTATTCATTGAAGGCTTCGATGAATATTGCCTTGGACCGCCAAGAAACCTTTAAAGACTTTGATAAATCAGCATATGCTGACGGCACATACTTTGAAAAGTATGTAGGTCAAGATTGGGGTCCAAAAACGGATAAGGTGAAAGCCTTGTTTGCCAATCTTCCCGTGCCAACGAAGGAAGATTGGGTGGAATTGCGTGACCAAGTTCAAAAGAACGGTTTGTACAATGCTTACCGTCACGCGGTAGCACCAACCGGTTCAATCTCATACGTTAATAACACCACGGCCTCTTTGTTGCCAATCGTTAACAAAATTGAGGAACGACAGGAAGGGATGATTGGGAAGGTTTACTATCCAGCACCTGGTCTGTCAAATGAGACGTTACCTTACTATGTTTCTGCCTATGACACGAACATGAAAAAGGTAATTGATATCTATGCAGCCGCTCAGCCTCACGTCGACCAGGGAATGTCTTTGACATTCTTTATGCGTTCAACAATTCCGGAAGGCCTGTATGACTGGAAGAATGGTCGAACAGAAAAGATGACCACGCGTGATTTGTCTAAGTTGCGTAATTATGCGTACAAGCAGGGAATCAAGTCTTTGTATTATGTCCGAACA
The DNA here is from genome assembly GCF_058511985.1 of Fructobacillus sp. ESL1096. NCBI lineage: Bacteria > Bacillati > Bacillota > Bacilli > Lactobacillales > Lactobacillaceae > Fructobacillus > Fructobacillus sp. ESL1096. The sequence continues at coordinate 447,185 of NZ_CP196400.1, read as the reverse complement.
TATACGGATGATAACCAAGAGGCTGGCATCAACGAATGTGAGTCTTGCTCAATTTAATGACGGTTTAATTCTAATTGGATACGCTTACAAGAATTTAAGCTAGAAAATTTTTCTAGCAAAATGCGATTGTGAATAAGTGTTCAATTGTTGGCCTGGTCTTGTTTACCGGGTTCACAAATGATTGGGCACTGCTCAGTCGTACATATTTAGGGGTTGACGGCTGTCAACCCAGCTGTTAAATTGAATACGTTGCATGGGCTTTGTTCAAAAATTATCAAATAATTCTGATTCAAAGCTCTGACAAGCAGCCTATGCTGTTTAGAAAGGAAAGGTCGATGGCAACATACCGACTCTTATATGCCAGCATTGAGGGTAATACCCAGTCGTTTATTAATAAACTGCAAGCAGTTGCTGAAGAAAAGGGTGACGCGATTGACGCGAAAGTGGTTGGTGATGAAACCGATTATGAAGAGGAACACCAACCTTTTGTAGCAATTGTACCAACCTACTTGACGGGCGGGACTGGCACCGGTCCTGCGGTTGTTGAAATCTTTACGAATGCCCTAGCGGACTATATTGATTTTAAAGACAATGCTACCCTGATAAAGGGAGTAGTTGGATCGGGGAACCGTAACTTTAACGATCAATATATTTTGACCGCTAAGCGCTACGCTAAAACGTATCAGGTGCCGGTGATTGGAGACTACGAGTTACGTGGGACTTCTTATGACGCAGAAAAAATTTACCAAAGCATCACGGAAACATTAGGAGAATAACATGGTTGAACACGTGAATAACGGCTCATATACTGCCATTAACTGGAACGATATTGAAGACGCCTTGGACAAAGCTACCTGGGAAAAGTTGACCCAACAATTCTGGTTAGACACCCGTGTCCCAATTTCAAACGACTTGCGCAACTGGCGTGGTGATTTGAATGATACGGAACGCCGGGTTTACAACTTGGTCTTCGGTGGTTTGACAACCTTGGATACTTTACAGTCACAAGATGGAATGGCTTCATTGCGTCGCGATGCTGTTAACCAAAAAGAAGAAGCGGTTTTGAACAATATCCAATTTATGGAATCTGTTCATGCTAAGTCATATTCTTCTATCTTTGAAACGTTGAACGATAAGTCTGAAATCGATGCGACCTTTGAATGGGCTGATCACGATGAATTTTTGCAGTACAAGGCCAACAAGATTAATGATGTTTACCAAAATGGCACACCATTGCAAAAGAAGGTTGCTTCGGTCTTCTTGGAAACTTTCTTGTTCTATTCAGGTTTCTACACGCCTTTGTACTACTTGGGCCACAACCGCATGCTCAACGTTGCCGAAATTATTAAGCTGATTTTGCGTGATGAGTCTGTTCATGGTACTTACATCGGTTACAAGTTCCAAATCGGCTTTAATAAGCTTTCAGAAGCGGAGCAAGAAGAGATGAAGACTTGGATGTATGACTTGTTGTATGACTTGTACGACAACGAAGAAAAGTTTACTCACGAAATTTACGATCAAATTGGTTGGAGCGACGACGTTTTGGTTTTCTTGCGCTATAACGCGAACAAGGCCTTGATGAACTTAGGACAGGAACCGTTGTTCCCAGACAACGCTGACCAGGTTAATCCGGTTGTTATGAATGGTATTTCAACTTCAACATCAAACCACGACTTTTTCTCAGGGGTTGGGAATGGTTACTTGTTGGGACAAGTCGAGGCCATGTCTGACGAGGATTACAAGGAAGACTAAACTGCTAATAAAATAGAATGCCTACTGCTTTGTGCAGTAGGCATTTTTTGTTTGGCGGAAAGCTGATTTTTTAGTTGGTCATGTTTGAATGACAAATAAAAAAGACTCAGTCACTACTGACCGAGCCTGTTCAATGTTAAATTTCTTGTTCCTTGAAACGCCAAAAGCTTTTTTTCAATGTTGTTGCAACTGCCGGATAAAGGCTAGCACAGAGGACGACCCAAGCGTAAGCCAATAGGTAGCCGGCAACGACGTCTGAAACAAATTGCGAAGAAAAATAAAGTCGTGAGAGCATCACCATCAGCGCAAGAGTAATTAAAAGCCAGTCAAGTAAAATTCGTAAAATCATCGAATTAATGTTTGGTGTTACCAACAAGAACAGGATAAAAACGATTGACCAAATGGCAACGACGTGCTGTGACGGAAATGAGTAGCCGGTATCTGTTAAGAGATGACCAACGGGCCGCGGTGCATGAATCAAGAACTTGATGATTTGGGCTAAAATCACTTGACCAAAGGCGGTAAAGATTACCCAAAATGCTGGAATTTTTAAGTTTGCCAATAGTAAGACGCTTGCTAAGAGAACGGCATAAATTAGACACATGAGTGGGGAACCTAAGAAGGTTGCAGCCGACATAATGGCATTACCGTAACTCGTTTGAATCCCAGTCATAAAGAAGCGAACTGATTCATTCATTTCAGACAAAAAAGACGCATTGGTGCCAATTAAAACGGCCAGAACGATAAAGAGCAGGGCGGCAAAGACTGCTCGGCGGCGTTGTTTATTTTCGACGGAAATAATCATAGGTTTGGTCTCCAAAAAAGTGATTGCTCAACACTTAGTATAAGCATGGACACCAGGCAAGACAAGGAGTTTTCTTCAGATTTATGAAAAAATAAAGAAAAAAACTAGCTGAATGCTAGTTTTCCTTACTTAGTGCTTGTGTTAGGGATTTCAGTTGTCTTTCCCTTAGCCCATTGTTGCAATTGAGCAACAGCAGCCTGACGCTTCTTCTTAGAAGAGTCGTGTCCGACCTTACGGCCGCGGGCAAATGAATTCAATGGTGTCTTAACTGCCATGGTGTAACTCCTTATATTAGATAAAATAAATGTATCGTACAGAAAACAATTATACCTGATAAGAGATTGGTTTTCAAGTGCTATAATAATGGTTATGGAGAATTGGAATCAAACGACAATCAATGCCTTTCGCAAAGACTTGCTTGCCTGGTATGACCAAGAAGGTCGAGCGGCTTTGCCTTGGCGACAAAACACAGATCCTTATCGAATTTTAGTTTCGGAGTTAATGCTCCAACAGACCAGAGTGGATACGGTCATTACCTATTTTAACCGCTTTATGGAAGCTTTGCCAACGGTCGCTGATTTGGCTGCTGCCGATGAAGATTTAGTGTTAAAACTTTGGGAAGGGCTCGGCTATTACTCTCGGGCTAGAAACCTGCATAAGGCGGCTAAGTATGTAGTTAATGACTTGCAGGGCCAATGGCCAGAGTCATCCGACGACCTTCAGAATTTACCTGGGGTTGGCCCTTACACAGCGGCAGCGATTGCCTCAATTGCCTTTGATCAGGTAGTGCCAGCCATTGACGGAAACTTTTTTCGAGTTTTTTCCCGGTTGCTGAAGATTGATGATGATATTGCTCAACCAAAAACCCGCAAGGTTTTTTATCAAGCGATTGAACCAATCGTCGACCCAGAAAGGCCTGGTGACTTTAATCAGGCAATTATGGACTTGGGTACAACTTATATGAAAACGGATAATCCGGACACCCTGCATTCGCCTGTCAAAAAGTATAATGCGGCCTTTCGTGATGGGGTTGAGGACCAGTATCCGGTCAAAACAAAAAAGAAAAAGCCGTTGCGACAAATTTATCAAGCCCAAGTGGCCTATGATGCTCAGGGCCGGTTGTTGTATGAACACCGACCAAAAACCGGTCTGCTCGCTAATTTTTGGACCTTGCCACTGAAGCAAGTTGAATCAATCGAAGAATTAGCAGGGAAGCAGCTGACCTTAAAACCGGTTGTGCACGTCTTTTCTCACCGACGCTGGGAAATTTGGTTAGTCGATCTGCCAGTTAAAAAGCAGCAAAACCTACCCATCAACATGGCTTTTCTCTCGCCAGTAGAGCAAGAGGCACTAGCCTTGCCAAAGGTACAATATAAACTATTAGATCAATTAAGGGAGATTGATGATGTTTCCAAATGATAAATTAAAGACCATCTTTTTTTGGACAATCGAGGCACTGGCCTTAGCCTGCTTAATTTTCTTAGTCTTTCGTTTTGACTTTTTAATGCATCCGATTGCAGTCTTTGCCAACACGGTTTTTATGCCGTTATTGGTCGCTGGCTTCTTTTACTATGTTTTGAAGCCAATTTTAAAGCTAATTGAAAAAATCAGAATCAAAAACTGGCAGATGCCCCGATTTTTGGCAGTCTGGATTACTTTTGCCCTGTTCTTATTTGTTATTGGTGGGGCCTTCATTATTTTTGTTCCACTGATTTTAAATGAAATCACGAATATGATTAATGCCATTCCTTCATTTATCAGGCATGTACAGGATCTGGTGAATGAGATGGTCAAGGAGCCTTGGTTTAAACGCATGAATATCTCGGTTTCAGATACTGATATTAGGACATCTGTAACCAAATATGGGACTTCGGTTCTCTCAATTACTGCTGGGACTCTTCAAGCAGTGATTGCGGGAGCGACTTCTTTTACTATCAATGTTTTGCTGGTACCGATCATCCTCTTTTATATGCTAAACGATGCGGATCACTTTTTGCCAACGGTCAAAAATTTCTTCCCGAAGAGCAAGGCGCAGGATGTCTTTGAACTCGGTGGACAACTTGATAAGACTATTGAACGCTATATTTCAGGTCAGGCCATTCAGATGGTCTTTGTTGGTTTTGCGATGAGTATTGGTTACTGGATGACCGGCTTGCCATATATTTGGCTTCTTGGTTTTATTGCCGGAGTAGCGAATATTGTTCCTTATGTGGGACCCTTTATTGGGGTTGTGCCGGCCATCTTTGTTGCTCTGTCACTTTCTTGGAAGATGGTCATTGGAATCGTGATTACGATGGCGATTGTCCAGCAGGTTAACGGTTCAATCATTTATCCGGCCCTAATTGGTAAGAGTTTGAAGATGCATCCGCTGACGGTGATGCTGCTCTTGCTAGGGGCAGGAAACCTTTGGGGAATTGTTGGTATGATTATTGTTGTGCCGGTCTATGCCATTGTTCGAACGATTATCCTGTATGCTTATAAATTGCATCTGACGCAACGAAAAGAGCAGTCGGTTTCGGAATTAACGAAGAAGACATTTGATGAATAGTTATTGAAAAATCAGCGCCACAGACTTTGTCTGTGGCGCTTTTTGAAAGGGCGAGATTTCTGGTTATTCTCAGTAGGCGTGCTTTTGAAAAAGTAATGTTTTTTCTAAAGTTTTACTTGACGATGAGAAAGAAATCCAGTATTATTAAATGGTTGCCAAAGCGTCTGTCGGTTGTTTAAGACCGGGAGTTAGCCTGGTAAGTCAAGATTTGCGGATGTGGCGGAATTGGCAGACGCGCTGGATTTAGGTTCCAGTGGAGTAATCCGTGCAGGTTCGATTCCTGTCATCCGTATCACAATATTTAAAAAAATATTGTTGAAGTATTCAAAATATTTTGATATGATATTTAGGTACTGATTTTGCCGACTTAGCTCAGTTGATAGAGCACCTCACTAGTAATGAGGGGGTCAGCGGTTTGAGTCCGCTAGTCGGCATTTATGCCATTTATTGGTTCTTTTGTTAAACCGCTCTATATCAGCCTTAAAGGTTGGTGTAGAGCGGTTTTTCTTTGTTTTTAAATATTTACTATTCAGACGTTTTAGGACGTTTTTAGCCGTTTTTATTATTTTTTTACACGGTTTTTGCACGGTTTGCACGTTAAAAAATAGAAGACATGATATCGAATGTCTTTTCATCTTCAGTCTGACGTTGAGCATCTAATAGGTGTATATAAATATCGATTGTGGTCGATATATTCTTGTGTCCTAAACGTTTTGATACATATTTAAGGTCAACACCCCTAGACAATAGAACACTACCATGAGAGTGGCGCAAGGCGTGAAAGGTAACATCTTTGATACCCAGTTCTTTGATGGCCTCTTTGAGTGATTTACTAGCGCCATAATTGCTAATGTTGGCCACTTTTCCTTTGAGTCCCTTTAATTGTGCTAACAAATCGTCATCAACGGTAATCACACGATTACTATATTCTGTTTTGGTTGATTTAACATGGCCGTATTGATCTAATGCTTTATTGACTGAAATTGTTTTGTTCTGAAAATCAACATCAGATGACTCAAGTGCTCTTATTTCACCAATTCTCATTCCAGTGTGAATAGATATATAAATAGCCAGATAGGAACGTGCATGCGGAAATTCAACTAATTTTCCTAATACATAATTATTTAATTTAATCAATTCATCTGTTTCGAGAAATTTTTCTTCTTCTGACTTTCCATTTAGGCCAACCAATTTAATTCTTATAGTTGGGTCTTTGTCGATAATACCTTCAGCATATGCATCTTTTAGCGACTGACTGATGTGATTCTTTCGCTTCGCAACTGTTTCTTTTGAATGTGTTTCACCAAATTCGTTAATAAAGTTTTGAAAATCTGAACGAGTAAAATTAATCAACAAAGCATGTGGTAAATACTTTTTGATATTATCTAGTGTATTTTTGTATTGGTACACGGTTGAACTTTCCAAATCATTTTTGTAAGTATCGACCCAGTTTTCAAAATAATCCGATAACAACATATCTTCATATTTATTTGTTTCTGAATCAGTAGCGCCAGATTCAATGGACGCTGCCCACAATTGAGCTTCCTTTTTTGTTTTGAATCCTTGCCTGCTAGGTCGCTTTTTCTTACCGTTTACCGTGATTGATGTGAATACCCGCCAATTGTTAGGGGCTATTTTTACAAAACTAGCCATACTTCCTCCATTTTGGTACAAATAAAAAGGCCTGTGGCCTTAATCGTGTATCTATGCTCCCAATAGGGACGCTATTCTTCTGATTGATTGTCACCCAGATAGAAAAAGATAGCAACGGCTATTATCGTGTATATAAATAGGGTCAGAATCCAATGATCTAATATAAAATCAAGCGTCATAAAGAATCCGGCTAGGATAAGTAAAAATGGTATCCATGTCATTATTTTATAACTTGCCCAGAACATAAAATAAATGCCGCCAAAGATGATAAATAGAAATCCGAGAATAACCATTAGTTGTGACCTCCACTAGTCTTGGTAGCGTGTCCACCTTTGTAATTGACACTGTTTGGATCACTAGCATCGATTAAATGTAAAACGATAACCACCACGTAGACAATAATTGAAATACCAATCAGCCATTTTTGTTTACTATTTAATTTCATTTACTTCTCTCCTAATTTTCGTTCTAATCTTTCCAATTTTTCAGTGATGTCATCCAACTTCTGATTTAGCTTATCTTTTGACCTTTCAGATTGTTCTTGTGTAAAAAATGAAGTCACTGTACTAGTAATTGTACCAATTAACCCGATCCCGACGAACATTAGCACAATAGCAATACCACGTCCTATTGCTGAAGTGGGGGATATATCACCATATCCAACTGTCGTAGCTGTCACAATAGCCCACCACAATGCATTACTATAAGATACATTTTCAGCTAAAGAATAAATACCAGCAGAGATTAATATCAAAACAACAACAAAGCTCATTAAGTAGATGAAACCGTTCGTATTGACGAACTTAACTAAATTACGTTTAAAACGACCAGCAAATCCAATTATACGAACAAAACGCAATAGTTTTAGTAAACGAATAGTTCGAGCAATTCGGAACATTGAAAAGACGGAATCAAAGGGGATGATTGCCAATAAATCGAAGATATTTGATTTGAAAAATTGCCATTTGTTCTCAGCTCTAGTTAATCTGACAATGTAGTCTATCCAGAAGAATATAAGAATAAATTTATCGATTAAAAAATAAGGCGCTTTTGATATCGATATTAATCCGCCAATATCTAATCCGGTTAAAGCAACGGAAACTACGGCGAACGTGAAGACGGTTGCAAAGTAAAGTTTTTTCATCTTTTCCTTTTATGTACGCCCAAAAGGGCGTGTGTTATTTTTGTTCTAAAATTTCTGTTTTCTTCTTATCAAATTCTTCTTCACTAATGATTCCAGAATCCATTAATTCTTTTAATTGCTTTAATTCATCAATATAAGATAGGTTTATTTTAATTGATTTTTTTTCTTCAACTTCTTGTTTTTTATTGTTTGAAACTATCATATTTAAGTTAGATTCAATAACGTTAATCAGCTTATCTCCACCTAGCAATCCAGCCATTACTTCAAATTGATATACTCGTCCGTCTGAAAACGTTAATACAAAGATAGCCTTTTCCAAAAGTTCGTTTGATGTTCCATGAGATTTGGCAGTAGCAGCACCGACAATTGCTCCAGCTCCTCCTGTCAACGCACTGCCTACTAATGATCTAGTAATGCCACCTTTCTTTTTAGTAGTTGTATTGGTCTTCATTCGGTCGGTTCTTGTCGAAGATTCTAATTCTGAAAAATTATAGACGTGATGTTGTTGACCAATTTTTCTTGGGATGAGCATTTGATGTTTTTCTCGGTCAATATATAAATTTCCGAAGCAATCAACGTCTGCATTTTTCTTAAATTCTTCTTTTAAGGCTTTGGCTTCTTCTTTTTCAGCTTCTTTTTCTTGTTTCTTCTTATTTTTATAATCATGCACGCTGATTTGGCTTCCAGTATCAATCATTTCTTTTATTTTTTTAGTAGTAAGGATAGGGGTAATATCCTGTCCAGTAAACGACGTTGGTTTATCAACTACTTTTTTTGCACATTTTAAATCAATATATCCATCTTCGATTTTGACAGAATCTCCAAATCCAATTTTTTCTTCACAAACTGCACAATATTTTGCCATTTCTTCTCTCCTAAATCTATTTTATAAAATCATTATATACATATTCAAACAGCCAAGATGGAATCTTGTATGCTTCCATGAACGCTGGTACGCTAGTCGGTCGTTTTATTTCCATCAGCATATCAATAGCGTGTTTGTGCATTTCGTATTCTTCACCACGTTGAAAGTAGGGGCTAAATCGATACACGGCATCAGGTAAGTTATTACCGTGCATAATATGGCTTAGTTCATGAGCCAAACGAAAGGCATAGCTAGTTTTTTATAAGCTGGATTCATGAAGACAATCTTCTTATCCGGCATAGATGTATCAGAGTCATCATCTAGGCTTTCAACGTCAACGATTGTAATATCGTTTTGTTTTGCTATTTTTTCAAGCGATTCTATGACTTCTTCCACTTATTTACCTTTCTTGTCAGCCATGATAAAACGGGCATATTCTAACAACTTCTCTCGTGTTTCGTCAGAAACTGGCTTACCATCAAATGACATTATTAAGGTATCGTCAGCAATATCAACTTTTTGATTAGATTCATTTTTTTTAGGTTCAAAACTATCTGTATTTCCTAAAAGATAGTCTGTCGAAACACCAAGAACATTGGCAACGACTTTTAAAGAAACATTACTTGGTTCTTTTGTTTTCCAATTGTAGATGGCATTTTGGCTTAAACCTGCTTTTTCAGCAGTTTTTTGCAAACTAAAACCCCGTAATTTTGAAATTTTTTTAGTACGTTCAAATACAGTCATATAAATGATTCTCCTGATTTGAAGAACGTAATTTTTACAATCAATATAAAAATACAGTTGACAGTTTTTTTACAATGGTTGTTATTATTAGTTCATCAAGTAATCAAGCAACAAAAAACAAGCACTGATACATCTAAATTGGCGGTCTAATTATATGTCTATAGGTTTTTATTACTTGTTTGTTATGGCTAAATTTTACAACTGTTGTAAAAATTAGTCAACAACTTGATGAATAAATTACACAGAAAGGATAAAAGTATGACGACATTGGGAATTGAGTCTCGAAATGTTGAAAGGAAATTCAAGATTGCATTAATTGCTCAAGGAACTACCAAGCTTAAGGAACAGGTACATGGTATTGAAACAAAAGTAGATACGTATATCGAAAACCAAGTAATCACAGCTACTGATAGCAATGCCATTGCACGAGCAGTATCTAAACGTGTACATCAGTATGGATCTTTACATCATATCGATCGTGACGAACGTGGTCCATTGTTTAAGGACTTGAACCGCCAGATTAAGGAAATAACATCAGCAGTTGATTTGGGAAACGAAGACTTTTTCTAGTCGCTGTCTCCAAGCCAAAAAAGCGAAGTATATTTCAAAATCCAAGAAATGGAAGGGAATATCAAGAAGTTCAAGAAATATGCACGAGAATACATGATTGTTGGTGGCCACATTGACGATATTGAAATGGGCGAAGTCAGTCGACGAGTAACGATTAATGACCCAGAACTAATGCTTAAATACTTGAAATTGTACGGACTAGAGGTCCTTCAATTTAAAGGTGTGACAGGTCTTAAGAAAATTCTCAACGAAGAAGAATTTGATGAGGTGACGGTCATTAAAAAGGCAAAAAAGTTAATTTTAAAAAGTGATAGAAGGGAAACTTATGATTAATTATTTATTAGTTGCTAATTTATTTTTACAAGTATTGAATTTAATATTAATTGTTTCTGATAGAGAATGATTTTGACTTAGATAGAAGATTAATTCGTTTGTTTGTAATGATTACAATTTCATCTGGAAAGTTATCAACAAATGTATCGATATTATGTGTTTCAAATGGAAATAATATTTTTTCTGAAATAGGAGTAGTCGAATCAATTGGAGGAATGAATATATTTCTAGTCATATATGGTGGTGAGAACACAGAACCTAATACTGTATTTGATTGCTCCTCAAATTTTTTTCTTTCCTCGCGTTCTTGATTATCAAATTCATTCCGATCATACTGATCAATATCAAAATCTAATTCATGTACCACTTTGTTATCTCTCTTCAGAGTAACATTTTTAATAACTAAAGAATGAGATGAAGTGTTGCTAATAGTGAACGAAATACGTCTTCGTTGACGATTTATTTTAGAAGTATATCTAGATAAATATACAGAATATTTTGAATTTTTTAGATTCAGGAAAAGAGAGACAGTACTTACAAAAAGTGTTGATACTGACAGAAAAATTGTAAACATAATTAATTACCTACTTTCTAAATTATTATCTCACAGCACAAAACTGAAAGGAGTTGAATGTGGCAGAAAAACAGTTTTTAAAAAACTAAAAGAAATCAACGTATCTGATCACGTTGAAAAAAAGCGGTCAGGTTATACCGAGCTAAGCTATTTATCATGGTCTTGGTCTTGGGCTTGGGAAGAATTAAAGAACCATTACCCAGATGCTAGTTATGTCATTAAGAAATTCGATAATAACTTGCCATACGTCTATGACGAAAACACTGGTTACATGGTTTTCACTGAAATCACGATTGACGGTATGACCCACGAAATGTGGCTACCAGTGATGGACGGGCAAAATAAGGCAATGAAATCACAGCCATATGAGTTCATGACGAAAAAAGGCAAGAAACGAGTCGAACAGGCGACGATGTTCGATGTAAATAAGACCATTATGCGTTGTTTGGTAAAAATATTGCCATGTTTGGTCTAGGTTTGTACATCTACCGTGGCGAGGATTTACCTGACGTTGAGCCTGAAAAAATTTCAGCAGAACAAGTCGACATTTTAAAAATCACGATTAGTAATGCCGAAAAGTTGACAGGAGCAACACTAACTAAGTATGTCAACGAGCATCTAAAGGTCAGCAACTTAAATAGCCTAATAGTCGATGACTATCCACGGGCAGAAGCGTTAGTAAACGACTTATTAGAACGAGCTAAAGCTAAGGCAGAAAGAACAGATAAAGAGGAGAAATCAGCATGATTAATCGAGTGGTATTGATTGGACGAATGACAAAGGATGTAGAACTTCGGTACACGCAGTCAGGGACTGCAGTTGGATCGTTCACGTTGGCAGTCAATCGGTCATTTAAAAATAACGATGGCGAACGTGAGGCGGATTTTATCAACGCTGTTATTTGACGTAAGCCAGCCGAAAACTTTGCAAACTTTACTGGCAAAGGGGCGCAGGTTGCAATCGAAGGACGGTTGCAAACTCGCAATTATGAAAACAATCAAGGACAGCGCGTGTATGTGATCGAAGTGGTTGTAGATAACTTCTCATTGCTTGAATCAAAGGCGGAAGCTGATAAGCGCCGATCAGAAAACAGGTCATCACAACCTGCAAAGCAAGCATCAGCGCCAGTTAACAATGCAGAAGTTGATATTAGTGGTGATGACTTGCCATTCTAATTGGTATAGGTTTATTAAATGGCAAATAAAAAATACTTTTGGATTAAATTGAGACCTGACTTCTTCAACGATCCTTATATCAAGTTATTAAGAAGAATGGCTGGTGGAGACACTTACACCATCATTTACTTAGAAATGTTAATAAAGAGTGCCTCGACAAACGGCATGATTTACTTTCAGGGAGCTGGAGAGGATATTGCCGAAGAATTAGCGCTAATGCTTGATTAAAACGTTGATTATGTTCGATCACTGCTTGCCATACTGGCTTCATGACTGCCAATGACACTGAAATTTCTTCATGTTATTACACGTTGGGTCAGGCAGGGACAGCCGTTCAGGAATTGAACCACGACTATTACTGGGGTCTTGATGGCCAGCCAGAGTACCATTTTTTCCACTATCAGGGCGGTACTCTCGCGCAGGTAACGCCAGAAGACGACCGCAATGCAAACATTGGTGAAGCTTATAAAGAAACTACATCAATTGAAAAGTTCAAGAATGGCGGAAACAAGTTCTACATTGGTGGCTGGATGACCGTTCAAGACGTTCAACAGGTCAACGACATTTGGCAAGTTCGAATTGACGAATTGGCTAAGTTGCCATTTGATTGGACTGATAACGGTATCCCATGTGTTGTACTTGATACAGAAAGTGGGGAACGTAACTTCAACCCAGGCGAACGTGTTAAGTTTAAGGACGACTACTGTTCTGGGACTACTGACGAGTATGACGAAGCCGAAAACGCTATCGGAATTGACTTTATTAAGGGATACGGACGTATCTAGTTTGATGCCGACGAGGCATGGCACCACGAATAAAAAAAAGCCCCTTTGGGGCCGTACATAATATGTTTTCTTTAAGTTGTTTACAATGCAATAAAAAAGCTAGATTTAAATCTCCTCTAGTGCATTAAATCAGAGATGCTTTTAGTTATTTTATGTGTATCTGAAAAAGCATAGCGATATACAATGAATAATAGTCCAATTAAGTTTCCAAATAGACCAGTAATTAAGTATTTTTGAACGTCAATATTAACGCTTTTGTTCATAAATATGATTATTAAAAAAACGGCAAGTGTTATTACAATAAAAAATACTCCTAACCCTATTATGAGGTATTTTCGTAGATTAATTTTATCTTCTAGTTCTTTGGTAAGATTATCTTTTAGAATAGTTGCTGTTTGAATAGCTATAATATCAGATCGATCTTTTTCTGCCTTTTTTTGAGTTTCACTTATACTATTGTCATGTGAACTACTATTATTGATTTTTTGGATTCTTTGAAGCAATGCTGCTGCTTCATTGTCATTGGAGTTTACCATATTTTAAAGTTACCGATTCTGAAATGGAATCAATTCTGATTCTAGCAGTTTTCTCACTAACAAAGAAAAACGTAGACACTTTAGTTATTAAATCAGCGAGCGAAGTTGACAGAGGGGCATATTTTTCAATAAATTCTATGCCATCTTCTTCTGGTACAAGGAAAAAACCGGCGAAGTAGTTTGCCTCATATTCGGACTCTTGCTCTTTTTCTGTGTAGTGGGACTGTTTGCGGTAATTCATGGTCACAAATTTCTCATTATTGTTAACATCAAATGAATTTTCAAATTTATCAGAATTATCATCCTCATCAACTTTGAATTTCCAATCTAAAATGAGATGCCCGAGTTCGTGTGCCATTGAAAAGACTTGTCTTTTTAATGGTTCTGATGAATCAACAAAAATATTTGGCCTTCTTTTATTTAAGTCGTATGTTACGTAAGCATCGATATCAGTTTCGGACATGTCCACCTGTGATACTGCAATGTTGAATGATAAAAGGTACGTAGCCAAGTTTTCATTATCAAAATTATTTTTCATAATAGTTCGGTGTGTATTTTCTGCTATAATAGAAATTTCATTTTTTCGCTTATCACTTACCATATACGTCACCTCCATATAATATTCTTCATCAATTTTAACACTATACAGATATAAATAGGATTGTGTTTTATTAAATAAAATATAAAATTTCAATATAGATCATTGATCGCATGAATTGACGGGGTAAAGAGCAACACGTTACAATCAATGATTGATGAATTACGTGTGATATCGGGTTACTTTGATTATTTGCCACGTTTTTGCCACAATATGGATAAAGGTATTGATATTAAAGGCGCTGTTAACATGATTACCACCTTTTTAGCCGTTTTCTAGAACTTCCTAGATGACGGTTTTTTCTTTTGGAAATAAAAAAGTCCATCACTGGCCGTCGGAGGACTAGAAAGCAAGTGTTATTGATTCTATAACTATTTTAACGCATCGAACACATTCACCGAAGAGATAGCCGAGCATTTTGCTTGGCTATTTTTTGCACAAAATGATGCACGGTTTTTGCTTGCTTTTGGTTAATATTAAATTACTAGTGACTCTTAGAAGTTCATGACACTTGCATGACAGTTTTACTGATAAATAATTTTTTTGTACTGCTAGTGGGCGTCAAGATTTTAGAACACGAGTTTTTAAGAAGACAGGACGCCAAGTGTCCTGTCTTCTTTTCGTGACTTTTTTCATGACAAAGTAGCCACTAACTGTTTCTATCTCGCACGGGCTGGTCGTTTTAGTTGCTCGATTTTTCAAAGGCGACTTTTTCAGAGGATAATTTTTAAATTTGATGCAACGTATTTTGAACCATTTAAGATGAAAAGGAATAGGTAAATCACTTTCGATCTTAACAAGCTTAGTATGCTCAGTTTTTCGTTTTTTGTGTCACTTTTTACTTTACATTAACGGACTTTGGTGTATACTGAGGGCAATCAAATTTAAAGGAGGAACATTCTATGTCATTCGAAGAAAAATTTGATGCAACAAAGGATAAGTTGGAAGGTGAGGCAAAAAAAGCTGAAGGCAAGGCAAAGGATTTTGCAGCCGATGCTAAAGATGCCACCAAAGATTTTGCCGATAAAACCAAGAATGCTTTTAAAAAGTAGCTAGCAGACCTGGTATGAGTCCGGTAGTGATTTTAGGCAAGACGTTGTGAAACGTCTTGCCTTTTTTGTACAATGAATTTTCCCTGTGGTCGTTGGATAGTGTTATTGGGTAAATGGGTCAAAAGAAAAAAGCCTTTACTAAGACAGTCAAAGGCTTTTGCTTATTTCAATGTGACCAGTTGGCTCATAACAAGTGTTACCAGAGCTGGAATGAGGATGGCTAACCCAGCCAAGACGGGAACTGTTGCACTGATTAACAGCGCTCCTAGGAAGAAAGTGAAGATGACCGTGGCGATATCAATGGCTGTTTGTGCCATCTTAGTGTTGCCACGGAAGAGACTTTCATAAAGGGCTTCGTAGAGTGTCCGGAAGTTTCCGGTCATCATCAGTGGCATAAATGGGGCCCCTTTGAGTTTGCGAAATTCTTGTAATTCGGCCGCAGCGGCAAAGGAAAGAATCGAAGTGCCAACGAGGTTGGGAACGTGCTTCTGCAGGATGGCAGACAGCACCAGGATGGCCGCCATATACCAAAGGACAAAGCGCCGTTCGGTTGTCTTACTGGCCCCTTTATTTTCTAGTACATGTTGGAGCACTTTGATTAAGAGAGTGCCAACACCAAAAGCAAGCAGTGAAATCAGGTAGTGACTGGCAGTTGACAAATGCATTTTGCCCAAGTTAATTCCAAGCAGGATTAAGTTTCCGGTTTGGAGACCAGCAAAGACTTCACCGTGGATTAAATAAGAATAGGCATCCAGCGATCCGGCGGTGAAGGTTAAGAGACTTCCAAAGAGGAGTCGTTCATGTGATGGGAATAAATTTTTAGACAAATCCGTCACCTCCAATACGGATACTATTGTACTGCAATTTGTCTTGTTTGCGTGGGTGAAATCGTTGATTTTCAAGGATTATGAGTAATCTTTCAGTTGATTTTGCAGGTGTTTAAAAAAGAATTGTTCTAATAAATATACTCTAATCAACTTAGAATGTTTAGGAGAGACCCAGAATATGAAGCATCGGATGCCGGACAGCCGGTTTGAATAAATCAATTGCGGCTCGAACATCTGGTCTGAAAATTCGGGTGGTTAAGCAGGCCTTGCTTCTAGGTTATGGAACTCGGTGGCGGTGCCGGCTGTGTTCCCAAAAGAAGCTTTATAACAAGGTTTATAGCAAAATGACCTTTAGCTTGTTGGACTGGTTTAATTCAAATATGATTAGCGAATCAAAACGATTTTTGGTAATTAAAAATGGGGATCGGTGACGGTAAAGTCAGACGAACAGCGCGTTAGGCTTTTTTAGTTGAATCAATCGGGCCTAGCAGCTTTTATTAAAAAAATAAAATTGCTGTTGACAAAGAAAATAGAACGGTTTATTATACGTCTCAACAGATAAATTATAAAATACTGAGAAAAGATGAGTAAACGTTCAGCTGATTTTAACAGAGAGCCCGGTCTGGTGTAAGCGGGTATTTGAGCAAATGTTGAAGATGGTCTTTGGTGACGGTATAAGCGGTGAGTCTTGCTGATGAGCCCCTTACGGATTGACACACGTTATTGTGTTAAGAGATAGCTTCTTTAGTGTCTTAAGTGTTGGCCAATAAGCCAGCAATAGGGTGGTACCGTGCCAGACTATTTGGCGCCCCTAGAATGACTTTGATAGTGATTCTAGGGGCGTTTTTTTGTTTTAAAAAGGAGAGTGGCGATGACGGCGAATGCAAAGAATGGGTTCTTGCACCAAAAGCAAGTATGGCAAAATCAGAAATTAAGCCAACCAGTGCAAATCCTGGTTTGGAATCTGATGCCAGCCAAGGAGAATACTGAAGAACAATTTTTGTCCCTGTTAAATGATTTGGACCAGGATGTCGAATTGACCTTTCTATATGCCTGTAGCCACCACTTCAAGACGATGCCAAAGGACGCGGTCGCCAACTGTTATGTCTGTTGGCACCAAATTCAGGACGAAAATTTCGATGGCCTAATTTTGACAGGGGCACCGGTGGAGCAGTTGCCCTTTGAGGATGTTGATTACTGGCAGGAATTTTTGACTGTCAAGGAGTGGGCCAAAGACCATGTTGATCAAACAATCAACGCCTGTTGGTCGGCTCAGGCAGCGCTGTATCAAGATTTTGGTATCAAAAAACGGCGCTTACCGGCAAAATTGTTTGGAATATATGAGGCTAAGCAACTAGGCCAAGCAACTGCCACTGAAAAATCAGGTTTGACCGCTGGCCTCGCCAACTTCAAGACACCGCAGTCGCGGTATTCGGAGTCAGTGATCGACGTTGAGGGTTTGCCAGCTGATTTACAAGTTCTCTTAACTAATGACCAAGCGGGACCGCTTCTGCTACATTCGGAAGAGAGGAGACAGACCTATCTGACGGGGCATTCTGAGTACCAAGTCAAAACATTAGATGCTGAATACCGGCGCGACTTAGCTAAGCATTTGGCCATTCATGAGCCTGATAACTATTATCCAGAAGGTTATTATGACCGGGGCGAAGAGATTGAAAACACCTGGACGGCTAGTAGCCACCAACTCTATCAAAACTGGTTGAACTTGATTGTCAATAAGGAGAAAAAAGATGACCGACAAGAAATTACACTTTGAAACGTTGCAAGTCCACGCTGGCCAAACGGTTGACCCAGCAACTGGGTCACGGGCCGTGCCAATTTACCAAACAACTTCTTACGTCTTTAAGGATGCTGAACAGGCCGCCAACCGCTTTGGTTTGACGGAACCCGGCAATATTTATACCCGCTTGACCAATCCAACGACGGCAGTTGTCGATGATCGTGTGGCAGCTTTGGAAAACGCTGCCGCTGGGGTGACTTTAGCCACAGGGTCAGCTGCTATTACGGCAGCGATTCTTAACATTGCTGGCCAGGGGGATGAAGTTGTTGCTGCTAGTACTCTTTATGGTGGAACCTACGATCTTTTGGCGGTTACGCTACCAAAATTAGGAATTAAAGCGACCTTCGTTGATCCAGATGATCCCCAAAACTTTGAAGAGGCGATTACGGACAAGACCAAGGCGGTGTATGTGGAAAGTATTGGAAATCCCAATATTAACTTGGTTGACTTTGAGGCCATTGGCGAAATTGCCCATCGTCACCAAATTCTCTTCATTGTCGATAACACGTTCGGCACACCCTACTTAGTTCGTCCCTTGGACCATGGTGCTGACATTGTGATTCATTCGGCTACAAAGTTTATTGGTGGTCATGGGACAACAATGGGTGGTGTCATTGTTGAAAAGGGCGACTTTGATTACAAAGCTAGCGGCAAGTATCCAGGCTTCACGAAGCCGAATGCTCAGTATAATGGATTGATCTTTGCTGATTTGGCACCGTCAGCCTTTACGACCAAGATCCGAGCAGAAAGTTTGCGAGACTTGGGGGCCACGATTAGTCCCTTCAATTCCTTCTTATTGCTACAAGGGTTGGAATCGCTTTCCTTGCGGGTTGAACGTCACGTTTCAAACGCCGAAAAGGTAGTTGATTATCTTAATAACCATCCAAAGGTGGCCTGGGTAAGGTATCCAAAATTGGCTGATAGTCCTTATCACGTTTTGGCAGAAAAATACTTCCCTAAGGGGGTCGGTTCGATTTTTACAATTGGATTGGTCGGTGGTCAAGAGGCTGGTAAGGAATTGATTAAGAACTTGAAGCTCTTTTCGCTTTTGGCGAATGTCGCCGATGCGAAGTCATTGATTATCCACCCGGCTTCCACGACTCATGCCCAATTGAATGAGGAAGAATTGCAAGCAGCCGGTGTGACGCCTGACTTGATTCGTCTCTCAATTGGCGTGGAAAATGTTGACGACCTTATCGCTGATTTGGACCAGGCCTTGGCTAAGATTTAAAGGCCTGGGTGGCGAAGAGACCTTGCTATGGTTTTAAGGGTGTACCTGGCAAATGAAAGTTCGACTGCGCTTAGATGGTTGTGCGTGCACGGTTGGTATCAACCAAAACTTCACGAGGGCGAAGAGTTTGGAAAAAATTTGTTCGTATTAAATAATTGGCATAAAGAAAGGTAAAAATTAATGGCAATTGACTGTTCTTGGCAAAAAAAGATTGAAACGATTTTGGCCCAAGCGGGTAACCGAGTTGATCATGTAACGGGTTCGATTTCGATGCCCCTGTATTTTTCGACCGCATACCGGCACGAGGGTCTGGGTAAGTCGACGGGCTATGACTATTCCAGGATGACGGAACCCACCAGAGACGTCTTAGAGAATGTCTTAGCTCAGCTGGAAAATGGGGCGAAGGCCTATGCCGTTTCCTCTGGAATGGCAGCCATTCAACTAGTCTTTAGCCAGTTTAAAAGTGATGACCACATTATTGTTTCTGACGATTTGTATGGCGGTTCCTTCCGTTTCTTTGATCTTTTAGCAAAACAATACCACCTGCGCTTCAGCAAGTGGGATGGTCAAGATTATCAAGAACTTGACCGACTTTTGGCAAATGATGGTCAGGCTGTTTGGATTGAGACCCCTTCAAATCCAACCATGAAGGTCATTGATATCAAAAAAGTGGCCGACCATGCTCATGCCGTTTCGGCTCAATTGCTCGTGGACAACACATTTTACACACCCTTGATTCAACAGCCTCTGAATCAAGGGGCGGATATCGTAGTTCATTCTGCCACGAAGTATTTGTCAGGGCATAACGATTTGTTGGCCGGTGTAGTGGTTTGTAAAACTGAAGAAACAGCTGCAGTCATTGGTCAAAACCTAATCACGACTGGCCCTAATTTGGCCCCCTTTGATTCCTGGTTGCTCTTACGGAGCCTCAAAACGCTGCCTTTGCGCCTGGCTAAGCAGGAAGACAACGCTCAGGCCTTGGTGGCAGACTTTAACCAAAGTAAATTGATTGACGAAGTGCGCTATCCTGGCCGCGGGGGCATGGTCAGCATTTATGTGAATCAATCAGTCGATATTGACCGTTTCTTGGGCGCCTTAAAGGTGGTTTCCTTTGCTGAAAGTCTGGGTGGAACGGAGACCTTGGTAACCGTTCCGGCCGTGCAAACCCATGCCGACATGACAGCAGCTGAACGTGAAAAAACAGGGATTACAGAAAACTTGTTGCGAGTATCCTGTGGAATTGAGGCCAGTGAGGACCTGATTTTAGACTTCCATCAGGCTCTAGTAAGGGCGACAGAGACTGCTGTCAAAGAGGAAGAACCAGTGGTGGACGCATCAGGCGCAGAAAAGGAGTTAATTCATGACTAAGGATGCATTTTCTGATTGGACGAAGGTCATTAAAACGACGACCAAACCTGATAAGGAAAGCGGAGCGATTAACCCAGCAATCCATTTGTCATCGACATTCGAGCAACGTGACTTTGATCATTTTGGTCACTGGGATTATGCCCGGTCAGGCAACCCAACGCGCGATGTTCTCGAGGAAAGTATTGCTGAATTGGAGCATGGCAAGCGGGGCTTTGCTTTTGCAACGGGGATGGCAGCCATTTCAACGGCCTTGTTGACGCTGAACCAGGGCGATCACGTGATTTTGACCAAGAATGTTTATGGTGGAACCTTTCGTTTGGTCACGGAAGTTTTGACCAAGTATGGGATTTCTTTTACTTTTGTGGACTTAGGAAACCCATCTGATTTGGAAGAGGCTTTTCAGGATAATACTAAGGTGGTTTACGTGGAAACGCCTTCAAATCCAACCCTGCAGGTCACGGATATTCGCTTAGTAGCACAAATTGCCCACGACCACGGGGCCTTGGTTTTTGCCGATAATACCTTTATGACCCCGGTCTTGCAAAAGCCATTAGACCTTGGTGCCGATTTGGTCGTCCATAGTGCTACAAAGTTCTTAGCCGGCCATAGCGATATTCTGGCAGGTTTGGTTGTTACCAAGGATGAAGAACTGGGCAAACAAATCTACTTCCTCCAAAATGCCATGGGTGCGACGCTGGGAGTGTTTGATTCCTGGCTCTTGATGCGCGGCATTAAGACTTTGGCGGCCCGAATCGACAAGGAGTCGCAAAACGCCCTGGAACTTGCTCGCTGGCTTGAACAACAGCCCCTGGTGACAAGGGTTAATTACCCGGGCTTGGCAGCGGATGCTGGCTATGCAGTTCAAAGGAGTCAGGCCAAATCGGGCGGGGCGGTTTTGTCTTTTGATATTGGTAGCGAAGACAATGTCCGCCAGCTGGTAGCTGCATTAAAGATTCCGATTTTCTCGGTTTCTTTGGGGGCAGTGGAATCAATTATTTCTTATCCACCGAAGATGTCGCATGCCGAAATGAACGTGGACGAGCGCCATCAACGTGGTATTACGGCTGGCTTGGTTCGCTACTCCGTTGGTTTAGAGGACATTAACGATTTGAAGGCTGATTTACACCAGGCCTTTTTAAAAATTGAAGAATGAAAGTAGACAATGAAAAGATGAGTAGCTAATCCGAATTTTTGACAGAGAGCCATGATGCTGAGAAGTGGTAGAAAAATGGTTAGGGAAGATGGTCTTGGAGTTACTGGATGGTCGAGCGCTGTTTGCGTGAGATTGCCACGGTTCACAGCCGTTATCTTGTGTTGCTCCGATGTAATTTGGGGTATTGAGTAAGTCTGGTATTAGCAGACAATTAGGGTGGTACCGTGCCAAAAGGCGCCCCTAGATTGACGTGGTTGTTGATCTAGGGGCGCTTTTTATTGCGGCCAGGAGTAAAGAAAACATCAGGAGAAAAGGATATGACAACAACAATTATTGGTTTCCCAAGGAGTTGATGGCATCCATTTGTACACGATGAATAAGCCAGAAATAGCTGAAAAAATCTGGGCTGCTACAAAGACGATTTTTGCGGCTAATCAACCAAAGGATAGTGGGGCGATTGAGCTTGTCCACTGAATGCTGTTCTGCGCCACTTAATACCAATTTTTTGAAAAAACAGTAAAAAAACCGCTTGCTTGTCTGGCATCAGACATGTAAGCGGTTTTTCAAGCAGAAAAAATATTTTTGATTAGTCAGTCGTTGTTTCAGAAACAATGATTGATGACTTCTTACCGGTGGCGAAGAGAATCAAACCAAGGGCAATATAGCCAAGCAAAACTGTTAATGGCAAGGCAATGGCATTCCCATTGAAGAAGGCGATGTCACGCAAAAGTGATCCGGTTGCTCCAGGTGGCAAGAGTTGTCCGAAAAAGCCCCAGCCCTTTGGCAACATTTCAGGAGCTGATGAGAGCCCTGAAAGTGGGTTTCCAAGCAAGATCAACAGGATGGCGGCAATAATCAAACCGCCATTGCCCATCACTTCCAAAATACCCAAAACAAAGAATGCAGTGGCAGCAATCCCAAGCATGGCACCCAGTGAGGTTAACCAGTAGTTACCAGCGAAAGTACCAATACCGAATTGGATAACACCGACCAGACCAAGGCCACCCACGAAGGCGAAGGCCAAGGCGGCAAAAAACTTTTGCTTCTTACCCTTAATGACGTTAGCAATGGCAACGGCACCAATCCAACCACCAAGGGCAATTGGCAAGGCTCCGGCGGCTAAGCCAGTTCCCTTAGGGTCATCCTTAGGGAAGGCCCGCAATTCAATAACCTTTAAAGTCTTCGCATCGATTGCTGCTGACTTTTGGTTCAAGGCCTTCAACGTGTTGACGTCATTGGCTTGTGCCATCATTGGGGCTAATTGGGCCTTAGCAGCGGCCTTTTGTTGGCTAACAACCCCCTGACCAATCTGGTTCAAGGCTTGCGCAACGGCTGCAGAAGCGGCGGTTGCTTGGTACAAACTCAAGTCACCGGTTGCTGACATTTCGAAGGCACCGTAAATCTTACGTTCCTTGATAGCTGATTTAACGTTTTTTTCGCTGTCATACTGGCTAACTTTAAAGCCCTTATCGGACAGTGGCTTGGCCAACTTTTCGTACGTTGCATCATTTTGAGCAACGACACCAATTGGGACATTATTAATACCTGATTTTACGGCTGGTAATGAGAAGGCGGTCATCATAATTCCCAAGACGATCGTCAAACCAAAAACCAAACTTAAAATCAACTTATTTGATGATTTCATGTGAACTTCCTCGTTTCGTTTACTAATTTTAGTATATTAAATCGTCCAAAGAATAAAACCAACAATCGTTGCTTAAAAGTTGGATAACCTGGTTTTGAACCACTTATCCAACAAAAAACCACCCATTGGTGGGTGGTTTGATTGAAAAAAGTTAGTCTTGGGCATGAATAACTTTGGTTAAAAGTGGTGGGACAACCTTCACTAGGATGGCCGAAAATTCTTCAGTTGATTCCTGAAAATCAGAACGAATCCAGGTAATGATCATATTTGTAGCGGTTCCAGTCAGAATATTGAGGGCATACCGCGACGGAATGGCTAAAACATGACCTTCGGTTGTGCTGAAAAAGGTCTTTTTTGCCTGTTCAACCATTCGGTTTTCAAAGGAATGTTCGGCATGTTTTGAAAGGAGAAGGGCGGCTAAATCTTTTTGCTCATAAATTCTTTGGACTAAAAAATCAGCTCGGTGTTCAAAAATTTCAGCAACATCGAAGTTTTCAAGGTTAAGAGCAGGGAGAGCACCCATGGTTTCTTCTAAGAGATCCATTTGGATTGTTTCCATCAAATCATCCTTGTCTAAGAAATGCGCATAGAAGGTTGAACGGTTAATACCAGCCTGCTGAATGATTTCTTGGACAGAAATTTTATGAAAGTCCTTATGGGCCAAAATTTCTAAAAAGGTGTTACGAATAGCAACATCAGCTTTGGTATAACGGGCATCAGTTTTCATAATGATTATTTTTCTTGATAAAATTCGTTAGCGAAGAGTCCCATCATTAAGGAATCATGGTAACGTCCTTCGGCAAAGTAGTGTTTTTTGAGTCGACCTTCTTCTTGAAAGCCAAATTTTTGATAAATGTGGATGGCAGCTGGATTTTCTACATCAACGTATAGGTAAATCTTGTGAAGGTTTAAGACAGAAAAGGCATATTCAATCCCGGCCTGCAAACCTTTCAGGGCCAAGCCTTGGCCCTGAAATTTAGTGTCAATAATGATTTGAATTTCACAGTGACGGTGAATCGTATTGATATCGATTAATTCAACGACACCAACGAATTGGTTATCGTCTTCAATCACGAAACGCCGTTCGCTTTGATCGAGGACGTGGCGGTCATAGAGGATGGTTAATTCGTCTAAGGAATTAAAGGGTTCTTCAAACCAGAGGGCCATCACGGACCGTGAATTTTTTTGCTGGTAGATATGGGGCAAATCTTGCTTAGCAAGAGGACGGATGTTCACTTTTGTCTCCATTTCGTCTGCTACTAGAAGCCTAGTAAAGAAATTACGCTATACTAACAAGATAACATAAAAGGCGGCCTTACACTAGCAAGACCGCCCTTTTCTAAGTTATCGTATTGCCCCTGCTGGATTCGAACCAGCGCATAATGGCACCAGAAGCCACCGCCTTACCGCTTGGCTAAGGGGCAATTACTTGATATATATTACCCGTTTTTCGTTCATTTTGCAAGGATTTTTAGAATTTTTTCTGGAATTTTTTTTCGATGAATTACAGAAAAATTAGATGGAGCGTCGTGAATCAAAAATTTAGTAAAAAAGAGTGAGTGATTTGAAATATTTGCCTAGACCAATTATAATGAGAAAAGAGATGTTAACAGGGTATCCTAGTTTTCAACCGATAATGACAGTCAGGAGCGGCAATAATTATGGCTATACCACGCTATATTGAGATTCATAATGAGATTCGTCAGCGCATTGCAGCTGGTGAATGGGGGACGAATAAACGTCTTCCGGCTGAACGTGACTTGGCCGAATCCTTTCACGTTTCTCGGATGACTCTCCGTCAGGCGATTCAAACCCTCGTTGACGAAGGTATTTTGGAACGCCGTGTTGGTTCCGGAACTTATGTAGCTGAGAAAAAGGTTTCAGAACGGGCGCTAGGGGTAACTTCTTTTACGGAGTTGATGAAAAAATCAGGCCGGGAAGCCCAGACTGTGACTGTTTCTTATAAGGTGACGACTCCATCCGTTTCGGAATTAGAGCATTTGCAACTCAAACCAGAAGATGAAGTTTTGGTGATGGAGCGCTTGCGTTTGGGCGATGATGAGCCAATCTTGTTGGAACAGACGACCTTACCCGTAAAATTGGTGAATAATTTTACTCGTTCAAGCCTAACAGAGTCGCTCTACGCCACTTTAATCCAGGCCGGTATTCAGCCAGGTCGGGCCGAGCAAACGGTCACAGCGGCATTGGCCACGGAGCGTCAAGCTGATTTCTTGCAAATTAAACGTGGTGATCCAATTTTGGCCGTTCGTCAGGTCTCTTATGATCAAGAAGACCACCCCTTTGAATACGTTCGTTCATACTATGTTGGCGATCGCTTTGAATTCCAGTTGACTCGCTAACTAACCGTGAATCATTTGACAAAAAAGGAGCGCAACACATTGTGTTGCGCTCCTTTTGTACTGATTTTTTATTTGTGGTTATAGCGCTTAGCCAGGTAGTCACCCACGACTTGGACAATCAAGACGAGGACAAGAACCAAGAAAGTGGCCACTAAGGTCGTGTCATTGGCGAAACGGTTGTAACCGTAAGCAATCGCCATGTTTCCAAGACCACCGGCACCGATGGCACCGGCCATGGCTGTTAATCCAATCAAGGAAATCAACGTCACCGTTGACACCCGAATCAACTCGGACCGACCTTCGCGGAGGTAGACGCCAAAGACGATTTCGCTAAAGGAAGCTCCAACGGCCTGGGCAGCTTCGACAATCCCGTCATCAACTTCAGTCAAGGCAACCTGAACCTGCCGGGCGTAGAAGGGGAAGACGCCCAATGACAATGGGACCAAAGCGGCAGTAGAACCAATTTGCGTTCCAACAATGGTTTTTGTAACGGGGGCAATGAAGGCCAAAAGGATAATGAATGGAATTGCTCGGAAAATCGAAACAATCTTATCAAAAATCCAGAAAAGAACCTTGTTGGGGGTAATGCCACGAGGGCTTGTCACAACGAGGCCAAAACCAAAAATTAAGCCCAAGAGACCCCCGAAGATAGCAGACCAGAAGGTCATAAAGATTGTTTGGTTAATCGCTGTTAACCAACCAGTATCACCAGACCAGCCTTGATAAACGACGTTTGGAAATGTTTGTGAAAACCAATTACTCATGCTTGCTTTCCTTTCAAGATATCAACAGTAACGCCTTGGTCTTTTAAGGACTGCAAGCCGGCAGCCAAACCGTCGGCTGAGCCAGAGAGGATGACTAACAGAGAACCAACTTCAGTTCCTTGGAGAATCTCAACGTTACCATACAAGATGTTGGCGACAACTTCATACTTCTGATAAAGGGTGGTAATCAATGGTTCATTTGTACTGTTACCAGAGTAAGTTAGACGGGCAAAAATTTCGTTGTCGTTTAAGGATGTAATGGCATCCGATTCACCAATCGTTGCCAAAGCCTTGTCCTGGTTTGTGGCGGTTTCAATAAATTCTTTCGTTAAGGCGGCCTGTGGCTTGGTAAAGATATCCAAAGTTGAACCTTCTTCCAGGACTTGACCATCTTGCATTACCGCAACCTTGTTGGCAATTTCCTTGACCGCATCCATTTCGTGGGTAATCAAAAGAATGGTCAAGTTGTATTGCTGGTTTAATTTCTTCAAGAGGGCCAAAATTTGGTTGGTTGTCTTTGGATCCAAGGCAGAGGTTGCTTCATCTGAAATCAAAATTTCAGGATCATTGGCTAAGGCACGAGCGATGGCGACACGTTGCTTTTGCCCACCTGAAAGTTGAGCAGGGAACTGGTCAGCTCGATCAGTCAATTCGACTAGTTCAAGCAATTCAGCAACCTTTGCCTTCTTTTCGTCGGCCTTTAATGGGCTGTGCTGCAAGGCGAAGGCAACGTTTTCGGCCACCGTACGCTCGTTGAGTAAGTTAAAGTGTTGAAAAATCATGCCAATCTTGCGGCGACGGTCGCGCAGCTCATTTGCCTTAATTTGGACACCGGTTTTACCAGTACCTTGATTGTCAAAGAATGTTTCGCCATTAACGATGACCCGGCCATTCGTTGGAACCTGGAGCAGGTTAATCACCCGGACCAAAGTGGACTTACCAGCTCCGGAATAACCAACAATTCCGAAGACATCTCCGCGGTTCACGTCAATGGAAACGTTTTTAACCGCCTCAATGGTTCGCTTCTTTTGTTGGAAGGTCACATCAATATTTTTTAAAGAAATAATTGGATTCGTCATTGATAAATTCTGGTGCTTACGCACTTTCCTTTCTGTTTGCTGCTAGTGATTAGCATAACTACCAATGATTAGTTTAACAAATTTTATGTTGTCTTCGTAATCAGTTAGGCGGATGTTTTCATTTGGAGCATGGTCTAAGGCGCCTTGGTAGCCGACCCCCAAAGAAATAATGGGGGCCTTGATAGCATTGTTGACATAGGCCATTGGGCCGGTCCCTGGTGAGGTTGGGGAAACAACGGGTTCACCGGGATAAAAGTCCTTGGCCAAGTCAATGACTTTTTCGATTTCAGGATCCGACATGTCTGACCGGTAGCCTGGTTGACCAAGGGTCTTTGTGACTGTTAAATCAGCGAAGCCCTGGTCGGCCAAAAAGTTTTGAATTTGTTTTAAGGTTTTGTCTGGATCCATACCAGGCACAAGGCGAGCTTCTAATTTAGCGGTTGCTTCCGCTGGTAGAACCGTCTTAACACCCTGGCCTTCGTAGCCAGATGAGATTCCCTCGATATTAATACTTGGTTCGAAGTACAGGGCTTTTTTCCAATCGTCTCCACGCTTGTCGGTCAACAGCGGGGCAGTGATTTGGTGGCCCCTAACAAATTCTTCCTTGGTGCCTGGTAGAGCGGCAACCAAGTCCTTTTCTCGCTGGTTAGGGGCAATGACATCCTCATAGAAGCCAGGAACTTGAATGCGTCCAGTTTTTGGATCAAAGAGGGTCGCCAGTCCTTGACTTAAACGCCAAGCAGCAGAATCCACAACGGTTGCTAACGAGGAATGGAGGTCGCTGTCGGCTGTCTTGGCCGTCACATCGAAAGTTACAATTCCCTTATTCCCACCACCAAGTTCAATTTGTCCCTGGTCGTCTTTATTACCGGACTCCCAGATGATTAAATCAGCTTTTAGTTCTGGGTGCTTAGCTAAGTAATCGTCCAAGTGTTGTGAGGCAGTTTCTTCGGAACCTTCAATTAGGAAGGTAATGTTGACGGGCAATTGGCCATCGTTTTCGTCTAAGTATTCAGCTAAGGCTGTGAAACGGGCCGTGATATTACCTTTATCGTCATCAACACCGCGACCAATCAGATGACCATCTTTTTCAGTTAAAGTCCAAGGGTCTTGGTCCCAAAGATTGAAGGGTTCTGCTGGCTGAACGTCATAGTGGTTATAAATAATGAGGTTCTTTGCATCGGCTTGGTTACTGTGAAAGTGCGCGATGACCAGCGGTGCAAAGTAACTGTCGTCGACTTCAACATGGCCACCAAGCTTTTCCAAAGCTTGCCCCAGAAGGGCAGCCGTTTCGGGTAATTTTTCGTGCTTTGCTGAAACACTGGGGAGGGCAATCAATTCTTTTAAAAAAGTGAGGTATTCTTCTTGACGATTTGACATGAGTAATTTTCCTTTCGTGGTGGTCATTATATGTACGCGGGACAAGCCCGCATGATTGAATTACTTCTTGTAATCCCAAACAGTGATTTCGGCACCGTTGTAGTTCTTCTGAACCAATTCCTTGGTCTTAGCAGTTTGGATAGACTTGACAACGTCCTTGTAAATTTTCTTATCCTTATCGGACTTGTTGGCCGCAACGAAGTTAAAGAACTGCGTTGTGTTCTTGTTCAAACCTTCAACGTAGATAGCAGTGTTGAAGTCGATTCCTGCTGACTTAGCAAAGTTCGTGTTAATCACAGCGCCGGCAAACTTAGGGTCCTTCAATGACGTTGCAGTTTGTGAAGCATCGACTGGGACAATCTTCAAGTTCTTAGGGTTTGAGGTGATATCGTTTGGTGTGGCCTTGTTGGTGTCCTTGACCTTGATCAAACCAGCTTCAGCCAAGAGGTGGATACCCCGGTTTTCGTTCGTCACATCGTTGGCAACGGCGATTTGGCTACCATCAGGGATGTCTTGGATTGACTTATACTTGTCTGAGTATAAACGTAATGGTGTTGTCCAGGTGTCACCGATTGAAACAATGTCCGTTTTGTTAGCTTTATTCCAGTTTTCCAAGAATGGGTAGTTTTGGAAGGCGTTCAAGTCGATGTCGTGGTTACTCAAAGCCTTGTTTGGCTGTGAGTAGTCGGAAAACTTAACTGTCTTCAAAGTAATGCCATACTTATCTTTGGCAGTCTTGGCGGCTTCTGCCCAGATTTGGTCTTCTGATTTGTCACCGTTCATGACCCCAATCTTAACCACTTTGTCACCCTGGCTACCGTGGTTAAAGAAACTGAAGTAACCAATGCCGACAATGGCTGCGGCGGCTACAATTCCAATAATCGTCTTTTTTGCACTCATAATATTTTTCTCTCTTTCCTATATTATCGAATCATTTTAATTAAATTGCTTGTCCCAAGCGGCAACTTCTGATTCACCATACTTTTCCTTGATCAATTGCTTGGTCTTGCTTGTTTGGTAAGCCTTGACAACGTCTTGGTAAATTTTCTTGTTCTTGTTCTTCTTTTGGGCAACGATGATGTTGACCCACTGGTGTGAATCCTTGTTCAAAGGTTCCACGAAGATGGCATCCTGGTACTTTAGGCCAGCTGACTGGGCATAATTACCATTGATGACGGCGCCTTGAACGTCAGGAAGGTTGCGAGCAGTTTGATCGGCGGAAACTTCCTTAATCTTCAAATTCTTTGGATTTGCGGTGATGTCCTTAGTTGTTGCGAGCGTCAATCCTGATTTCAACTCAATTAACCCAGCGTACTTTAAGAGGTAAAGGGCCCGACTTTCGTTTGATGGGTCATTTGGAACGACAATGGTGTCACCATTTTTAAAGTCGCTGACATTCTTGTATGTGTTGGAATATAATCGGATTGGGCTAATGGCGGTTTCACCGATTGAGGTTAATTCGTTGCCGTTCTTTTGGTTATAAGCATCTAAGAAGGCGTAGTGCTGGAAAGAGTTCAAATCAATGTCGCCGTTTTGCAAAGCCTTGTTTGGCTGTGAGTAATCGGAGAACTGCTTGAACTTAATCGTTATACCGTACTTATCCTTAGCCGTTTGGGCAACGCTCTTCCAAATATCATCGTCATCTTTGTTCGCTGACATAATGCCGACTGTCACCGTTTTATTACTACTCGTACCGTGATTGCCGAAGCTTGTATAAGCTAGTGCTGCGACTGCGACAACTGCGATACCAGAAATCAACCAACCTTTTTTTGACATTTTTTGCTATTATCTCCTTTTATTCTGATGTCTTGATTTTAATTTTAGCAACAAAAAAAGCCACTTCTATCTTTAAGATTTAAGACAGAAGCGACTTTCGCGTTACCATTCTGAGTTTTTGCCCAAAGTTACCTCGAGGCTGCTCACTAACCATCGGGCCCCGGGGAATGATCCTAGCCGAATGGTGTGCCCAAGTAACGAGGGCCAATCCGTCAACTACTAACGGTAAACCGAGTCGTAGTTGCCAATCACAGGTCATTTTCAAAAGCTTCCTTACCTTACCTTGCACCAACCGGTAAGTCTCTAGGCTAAGGGTACTTTTTACTTTCCTGATCAACTTGTTTGATATGATGTGTCTATACTACAAGATGTTCGCTTCCTTGTCAACAAAAATGATAAAAATTTTAATAAAAGTGCTAAATTAGCCCTTGTTTAGAACTATTATATTAAAAACATTGCTGATAGTATTAACAAAATGATATTGCAATGGCTCTGCTTTATTCGAAGTGACATGGTATTGGCGTGTGGTCTTTGATTGATATATTAGGAACAATGAGATGGTGATGGAGGTAATATAAATGGGAAAGTTAATTGTGATTCGAGGAAATTCGGGTAGTGGCAAAACGGTCACTGCGAATGCATTACATGAACAACTTGGTGAAAATAATTTATTAATTCCGCAAGACTATGTCCGCCGGACAATGCTAAGAGTGAAAGATGTACCCAAAAATCTATCAATTAATCTAATCAAGGAGATTGCTTTGTTTGGGATTAAAAATTGTCGTTACACAATTATTGAGGGGATTCTCCCAGCTGCGAAATATGGCAAAATGCTGTCCGAACTAATTGAACAGGCTGACCAAAGCTTTATTTATTATTATGATTTGCCATTTGAGGAGACAGTCAAGCGACATCAAGAAAAAAAGAACCCTGGCTTTAATGAGGTTGATTTAGCAAAGTGGTTTTTACCCCATGATTTATTACAGGTTGCAGGTGAAAGGATTATTGCCGTGAGTCTTGACCAAGAAACCGTTGTTCGAAAAATCATAGCTGATTTAGCTCATTAAAGATATGTTAAAAAAGGAAAAGAAACCAACTGACCGGTTCCTTCTCCCTTTATGCATTTAAATTCTTATAGCTAGCGATTGCCCGCTTGCGGGCGAGGGCATGATCGACGATTGGTTTTGGATAATCTTTTCCAAGGATTACTTGGTATTTTTGCTGGTCTGCATCGCTCAGGCGGTCGATGTGGTGGATTTTATCGGCTGGCAAAGCAGCCAGTGCCGGGATGTATTGCTTAATAAATTGAGCATCCGGATCAAATTTTTCGGCCTGGGTGAACGGATTAAAAATGCGAAAATAAGGGACACTGTCCGTGCCGGTTGAAGCAGCCCACTGCCAGCCACCGATGTTGCTAGCAGGATCATAATCGACTAGTTTTTCTTGGAAGTATTGCTCGCCCCATGTCCAATTAATCAGTAAGTCCTTGGTTAAAAAGGAGGCAACAATCATTCGTAAGCGGTTATGAAGCCAACCAGTTTGGTTCAATTGCTGCATAGCCGCATCGATAATTGGAAAGCCGGTTGTGCCGTTTTTCCAGGCTTCAAACTGTGCCTCATCGTTGATCCAGGGGATGTTTTGAAACTTTGTGTTCACAGCCTGGTTCTTTTGGTCAGGGTAAATGGTGTAAATCATATTATAAAAGTCGCGCCAGCAGAGTTCCTTGATAAAGGTCTCTTTGCCTAGACTAGCTGGTTTTCGGCTGACCGCATCGTAAACCGTTCGGATCGAAATTTCACCAGTTCTTAAGTACCGTGACAAATGGCTCGTACCATCGAGGGCTGGAAAGTCTCGGTTCTGGTCGTAGTAGACTAATTTGTGAGAGACGAAGTCCGCTAAAGTGTTGGCAGCTTGTTGCTCACCAAGACTGTCTTGGTAGGCGTAGCTGTGGTTTTGATTGATTAACTTTTTGAGGTCGTCAAGGTGGTCTGTGAAAGGTTCTGCCAGCTGTTTATGACTAATTTCAATGCTGGCTAGAGCCGGCAACGGCTGATCTTTTTTAGAGGTTAGCCATTTTTTATAGTAGGGGGTAAAGATTTGATAGGCGCTTCCGTCTTGCTTTTTGATTGCTGAAGCGCTGGTTAGCGTAAAGTCCAAAAAGGGGTGGGCAACGACACCAAGTTTTTGTGAAAGGTAGCGGATGGTTTGCTGGTCCCTTTTGCGACCGTAACCACGCTCATCGAAATTCAGGTAGATGTCGCCGACTGAAGGGACTTTTGCTTTGATTTCTGTGACAATATCAATCACTGAACCAGTTTGAATTAAGAGGGTGAGATTGTCTTTGGCAAGGGACTCTTTAAAATGTAAGACACTAGCAAAAAAGGCACTTTGGTTGACGCTTGCATCGTTTTGAACTTGCTGTGGGTCAATAATAAAGATCAAGATGACCTGATCGCTATTTTGGATGGCGGCCTGTAATGCCTGGTTGTCGGTGAGCCGCAGGTCCCTGCGAAACCACATGATACTTGTTTTTGTCATTTGTTTTCCTGATTAACGATGGCTTTTGAATGTTCGAGTTGAGAAATGAAAAATTAGCGCTGTTAACGGTGCTTTGATTCTTTCGCTTAATTGGACGAGAAAAATTAGTTTTTTTAACCGTCACTTTTCGTGCCAGTTAATATGAGGCTCATTTGTCATTATTCTCTATTTTATCTTACTTGTTGGCACTAGCAAAATGTTGTTGATGCATTATGGCAAGGAAAGCACAGTTCTAATGTTTGAAATTCATTTAGAAATAGCAAAAATTACTATACAGCTGTAAAAATTCTGTTATACTGAAAACATAATATAATTTCTGAGGGAGTAACTGACGAAATGTTCGTGGCTGATAACCGTCAAAGCAAAACAGTAATGTTTTATATCGTGCAAGCTTTATCGCACCGGCTCAGCCTTAAACAGTGAGACTCATACCATGACGCTTTTTTGCGTTTGGTATGGGTCTTTTTCTTTTACCCAGACCAGATAAAAAAGAGAGTAGTAAGAAAAGGAGAGAATTGTGGCAAAACAACCATATCAAATTGATGTCACTGATTTGACCAGCGAGCTCAAGACAAATGCTCAAACTGGTTTAACCGAAGAACAAGTTCGCGACCGTTTGGCAAAGGATGGACCCAATGCCCTGGTTGCAAAGAAAAAGCGTAGTCTTTTTCAAAAGTTTGTTGACCAATTTAAGGATTTAATGATTGGAATCCTATTGGCTGCTGCCTTAGTCGCCGCCTTTACGGGGGAAACAACTGATGCCGCCTTTATTTTGGCCATCGTGATTATTAACGCCGTTTTCGGTGTTTTTCAAGAAAGCAAGGCCGAAGGGGCCATCGAGGCTTTAAAGGCTTTGGCGACACCAAAGGCTAGAGTGGTACGTGCTGGTCGCGACCAGGAAGTACTTGCCCCTGATTTGGTCGTGGGTGACCTCGTGTACCTGGAAGCCGGGGACGTTGTCCCAGCTGATTTGCGTTTGGTTTCTGTCGCTAACTTACAGGTGGAAGAATCAACTTTGACTGGCGAGTCAGTGCCAGTCGAAAAGACGGATGCTGTCTTGACTGGCGAAAACTTGCCGTTGGGTGATCAAGCAAACTTAGCTTTTATGAACGCTAATGTGACCTATGGAAAAGCAACCGGTATCGTGATTGCGACCGGCATGCAGACCCAAGTTGGTCAAATTGCAAAATCCCTCCAGTCAACGGATGAAACCAAGTCACCACTGCAAGAAAATTTGGCGCAACTGGGTCGAATCTTGACTTATTTAATCTTGGCGATTGCCACTTTGACATTCGTGGTCGGTTACTTTACCCAAGACGCCAAAGTGATTGACTTGATTTTGACTTCAATCTCTTTGGCCGTTGCAGCCATTCCTGAAGGATTGCCAGCCATTGTGACGGTTACTTTGGCCTTGGGAACAGCCCGGATGGCCAAGAAGGCTGCCTTGGTCCGGAAGTTGCCCGCTGTTGAAACTTTGGGCTCAACGGATATCATTGGTTCCGATAAGACTGGGACCTTGACCCAAAATAAGATGACCGTTGAAAAGTTGGTCTTGGCTGGGAAAATCGTTGATTTGCAGGCTGAAAATCCTTTTGAAGCCGACCAAGTCAACCCTGATTTGTTGAAATTGGCCGACTTACTG
The DNA here is from genome assembly GCF_058511985.1 of Fructobacillus sp. ESL1096. Lineage (NCBI taxonomy): Bacteria > Bacillati > Bacillota > Bacilli > Lactobacillales > Lactobacillaceae > Fructobacillus > Fructobacillus sp. ESL1096. Next base: position 412,487 of record NZ_CP196400.1, on the reverse strand, counting down.
GCTTTGAATAACGATACAAAGGAAATTGATGATGGCTTGGTTGGGGATCCAACCGAAACAGCCTTGATTGCCTTTAATAAAAAGTACCGTCCAGCCTATACGGACACGTTGGCTCAAATGCCTCGGGTCAGTGAAATTCCATTTGATTCCGAACGTAAATTGATGACGACTATTCATCCAGTTGCTAAAGGTTACGAGGCAACTGTTAAGGGAGCGCCGGATTCGATTTTGGCTCGAGTCAGTCAGGTCTTAGATCACGGTCAAATCAGACCCGTGACTGAGGCTGATTTGGCCAAATATCAAGACATCAATGCTGAGTTAGCTGACCAGGCTCTCCGGGTCTTGGCCTTTGCCTACAAGGATTTGAATGCAGTGCCTGACAATCCGCAAGCAGATGTGGTGGAAAAGGACTTAATCTTGGTTGGTTTAATTGCCATGATTGATCCGGAACGTCCCGAAGTCAAGGGTGCCGTTTTTGAAGCAAAGAAGGCCGGCATCCAACCGATTATGATCACGGGTGACCACCCTAAGACTGCTGCTGCTATTGCCGGTCGTTTGGGCATCTTAACGGAGGAAGATGACCGTACCAAGGCGGTTATGACTGGCGCCGAATTAGATGAAATGTCGGAAGAGGCCTTCCAAGATCGGGTTAAGGATGTGCGCGTCTATGCCCGAGTTGCACCAGCCCACAAGGTTAAGATTGTTCAAGCCTGGCAAGGTAAGGGCAAGGTCGTGGCCATGACCGGAGACGGTGTGAACGATGCGCCGGCCTTGAAAACTGCCGATATCGGCGTTGCCATGGGTATTACCGGAACGGAAGTGTCTAAGGAAGCGGCCGATATGGTTTTGGCCGATGATAATTTCTCAACAATTGTTGCGGCTGTGAAGGAAGGTCGAAAGGTTTTTGCCAATATTCAAAAGGCCTTGCAGTACTTGCTGGCATCGAACTTGGCCGAAGTGATTGCCATCTTTATGATGACATTACTTGGTTGGGAAGTGCTGGCGCCTGTTATGATCCTGTGGATCAACTTGGTAACCGATACCTTGCCAGCGATTGCACTGGGATTGGAACCAGCCCAGAAGGGCGTGATGTCACAGAAGCCACGTGGTAAAACTGCTAACTTCTTGTCTGGCGGTGTCGGCCCAGCCATTATTTGGCAGGGAACGATGCAAGCCATCCTTGTTTTGGCGGTTTATGGCATTGCCTTGGCCTTCCCAGAGCATCAGGGATCAGAATTGATTCACGGGGATGCCTTGACGATGGCCTTTATGACCTTAGGGTTGATGCAGATGTTTAATGCCATTAATGTAAAGAGTGTTTACCAATCAGAGTTGGGACCACAGGCCTTTGCTAATAAGTTCTTCAACTGGGCCTTAGTTTTCTCACTCCTTGCCATGATGGCCGTTGTCTTTATCAAGCCATTGAACCCAATCTTCCACGTGACTTACCTTGACAGTCACCAGTGGTTGACGGTTGTCCTAGCAGCTTTTTCTATCATTGTGATTGTCGAACTGGTAAAATGGGTACAACGACAATTTTTCAATAAAGGATAAAGTATAGTGGCCAAATTTAACCCCAAGCAATTACAGTATTATCTTCAAGCACTTCAAGATGTTTTGACTAAGACACAGGAAACAGCTGACAGCGTTTCACCATTTTTCGTTAAGTTGGACTCAGCTAAGCAAGAGTCAGCAGTCGCTGACATGCCTAAGGCTGATTTTGCCGAAGTAAAGGCGGAATTTGATGATGCTGTGGCTGTTTACCAAGAAAACGCAAAGACTTTAGCCGCCTTGACTGTCCCCGTTCGTTTTATGGGTGCCCACAAGACGTTGGCGAAAGCTTACCAAGACTATGCCGACGCAACAGCACTGATGGCTGATGCCTTGATCCTTGATGGCCAAAAAATTGACGACGAAAAATTTGCTCAATCTGAGGCTGACCAGGAAACTTACTTGAACAAGGTTCAAGCGCAAGTAGCTAAAATCTTTGGTGTATAAAAAAAGAGCACTGCAACCGACCAAGTCAAACGGTCGCTTCGCGGTGCTTTTTATGTGCTAATGGTCAATTGACTAGTTTTTATGAAAAAAATCAGTGACGCCTTTGAGTGTTTTTTTGGTAAAGGCCCCCTGGCTGACCTGTTCTCGCAGTGGCAAGAGGTTCGTCTGCCAATTTTGATACTGATCGGCCGTGATGGTTTTCATTCGCGCCTCTAGTTCGCTTAAATCTTTGATAGTAAAGCCAATCTGGTAGCGGTCAGTTAACCGGCCAATCTGGCTTTCTTGCCAGGCAATGATTGGCAACCCAGCCTTGAGATAGAGACTGGCCTTATGTGGGGCATTGATTTTCGTGTAGCTTTGATAGTGGCGGGTATTAAAGTCGCTATCCCAAAGCAATCCAAACCCAGCACTTAAGTGGTTTTGAATGTCGTCAGGTTCAAAGTTGCCAGCCCATTGAATGTCAGCTGGCATCTGCCAATCACGCCATTTTTTAGGCCGGTTGCCAAATAACTTTAGTGCTGGCCCTTGGTAATCTTGTAACCAGGGGGCTTTTTGCCAAGTACCGGCATAATTTAGAATTTTTTGATAACTGGCAAGGGGTGGATTAGGACCCAAATAGTCAAAGAGGGGTTGAACAATTGTAGCTTGATTAACACCCATTTTTGCTAAGGATTCGCTCATTGCCTGTGAATGGGTGATGATGAGGTTGGCCTTTTGTGCCAAAGCGAATTCTGTCGGGTCAGCTTTTGTTACTCGGAATGGTTCGAAATCGTGAATTAATAAGGCATAATTAGCTTTTTTGTCTTGAATAGCTGTCAACCATTCGGCTTCAAAATCAGCACTCATGTAGGTTGGAAATTGGTGGACCACGGTATCACCCGGTACAATCAGCTTGAGTGCCGCTTCGATGTGCTTTTGCCGCTCTTCTTTTGAGAAGCGTTGATCGTTGTAGCGTTCAAGTGGCAGGAGAGAGAAACCGCTTGTTTGAGCGATTTTGGCGTAGTCGTCCTTAGCCTTTAAAGCCCCCTTGGGCATCCACGGTTCGATTGTTTGGGTAATCCAATTAGTCATGAAGTCTATTATAGCAGACTCCATTCAACCTTTCGGACTAGACCACTAACGTAATAAAAACTGACATTGTCAGTAAATGCCCTGTTAGTTTTTGATATAATAGGAACATTATGAAAAAGAGGTTATTATGAAAAAAGTACTAATGACTTTGGTGACTGCAGTGGCAGCCTTCCTGGCCTTTGGTGTGGCAAGCCAAAAGCCAGCTTCGGCCAGCGAACCCCACTACATTATCGCCACGGATGCTACTTACGCACCCTTTGATTTCCAAGATAAGAACAATAAGTACGTTGGTATTGACCAAGACATTTTGGCCGCCATTGCCAAGCGTGAAGGATTTACATATGAGTTAAAGCCAATGTCCTTCAACGCTGCTACCCAGGCCGTTGCTTCTGACCAGGCCGATGGGGTGATTGCTGGAATGTCAATCACTGACGCCCGTCGTCAGGTCTTTGATTTTTCAACGCCTTACTACCGGAGTGGAATTGGTTGGGCAACGGCCAAGGATTCAAAAATTAAGTCCTTGTCTGATTTGAAAGGGAAGACGGTCGCTTTGAAGACCGGGACTGCCGGTGCACAGTACGCCGAATCAATCCAAGCAAAGTATGGTTTCAAGATTACTTATTTCTCTGATTCCGATACTTCATACCGTGATGTCATCAACGGCAATTCGGACGCAACGTTCGGTGACCTGCCAGTTTTGCAGTATGCCGTTAAGAACGGAACAGAATTAAAGGTTCAAAATCCAAAGGATCCATTTAACGCTGGTGACTATGGTTTTGCCGTTAAGAAGGGGGCTAATGCTGCTTTGTTGGCTGCCTTTGACAAGGGCTTTGCGGCCATCAAAAAGGATGGTACTTATGACAAGATTGTCAACAAGTACTTGGATGCCAAGGCGTCAACCTTTACTGGTTCAGCCGCAGATAACAACTCTGTCTTTGGTATCTTGCGTTCAAACTCATCCGCCTTCTGGACTGGTTTGAAGGAAACGCTTTACTTGACAATTGTTGGAATTGTTTTGGCAACGATCTGGGGCTTGCTCTTGGGCGTTATGGGTGTGGCCAAGTCAAAGTTCTTGCGTGGCCTGGCAACAACCATCATCTATATCTTCCGGGGTATGCCAATGATGGTTTTGGCCTTCTTTATCTACATTGGTTTGCCTGGTGTGATTGGTGTGAAGATTCCTGCCTTTACGGCCGGTGTTTTGACCCTGATTTTAAATGAAGGAGCCTATACAGGTGCCTTCGTTCGCGGTGGTTTTAATTCCGTTGACGATGGTCAGATGGAAGCGGCTCGCTCATTAGGGCTTTCACATTCAAAAGCCATGCGTAAGGTAATTATTCCGCAAGGTTTGAAGTTAATGATTCCAAGCTTTATTAATCAATTTATTATTACCTTGAAGGACACGTCAATCTTGTCTGCAATCGGTATTTTGGAATTGACACAGACTGGTACGTTGATTGTTACTCGGAATTCACAGGGATTCCGTGTCTGGGCAATTATCGCTGTGATATACTTAATTGTAATTACGTTACTTACATGGTTGAGTAACTGGGTTGAAAAAAGGACACGAGCATGAGTGAAGAAAAGCAAGTGAAAGTACACGTTGATAAGGTTAATAAGTCATATGGCGATAACCATGTTTTGCGTGACATCTCTTTGGACGTGATGGCCAACGAAGTTGTTGTAATGATTGGACCCTCTGGTTCCGGAAAGTCAACCTTCTTGCGGATGTTAAATCAGTTAGAAATGCCAAATTCTGGTTTGGTTGAAGTTGATGGCTATGACATTTCTGATTCAAAGACTGATATTAATAAGGTTCGCGAAAACATCGGAATGGTGTTCCAGAACTTTAACCTCTTTAACAATTACACGGTTTTGCAAAACATTACTTTGGCACCTGTTCAATTGGGTAAGATGACCAAGGAAGAAGCAGATCAGCGTGGTAAGGAATTGTTAGAAACTGTTGGTCTGTCTGATAAGGCTGACAAATCAGTTAATTCATTGTCAGGTGGACAAAAGCAACGTGTTGCTATCGCCCGTGCTTTGGCAATGGACCCAGACATCATGCTCTTTGATGAACCAACATCAGCCTTGGATCCAGAAATGGTCGGCGATGTGTTGGATGTCATGAAGGATTTGGCAAAGTCAGGAATGACGATGATTATCGTTACCCACGAAATGGGCTTTGCCAAGCAAGTGGCTGACCGGGTTGTCTTCTTCGAATCTGGTAAGATTCAAGAATCTGGTACGCCTGAAGAAGTGTTTAATGCGCCAAAGAACGAACGTTTGCAAACTTTCCTGTCAAAGGTGATGCAAGCCTAAGGTCAATTGGTCGCTAACACGTAAAGATAGGAAGAATGAATACAATGGTCAACCAACGAGTAAAACCGATTTTGGTGGCGTTAACGCTTTTCTTGGGCTTTTTTGCCTTTGGAACGAAGGCCAGTGCCGCCGAACCCAATTATGTCATTTCAACTGATGCGACTTACGCACCCTTTGATTTCCAAGACAAAAATAATGAGTACGTCGGGATTGATCAAGATATTTTGAAAGAAGTGGCTAAGAGAAACCATTTCACCTATACATTGAAGCCAATGTCTTTTAACGCAGCTGCTCAAATGGTCGCAAACGGCCAGGCAGATGGGATTATTGCTGGAATGGCGATCACAGACGAACGAAAGCAAGTCTATGATGTTTCGGATCCATACTATAAGACTGGTGTTGCTTGGATTACCAAGAAGGGCTCCAAGATTAAGTCATTATCAGAATTGAAGGGCAAGACGGTTGCCTTGAAGTCTGGAACTGCTGCTTCAAATTACGGTTTGTCTTTGCAAAAAAAGTACGGTTTTAAGGTTAAGTACTTTAACGATACTGATACCATGTACAACGATGTTGTCAACGGTAACAGTGCTGCCACCTTTGAGGATATGCCCGTTATCCAGTACGCCATTAAAAACGGCTTGGATTTGGAAGTTAAGAATCCAAACAACCCAGGTAATGCCGGTGGCTATGGTTTCTTCGTTAAGAAGGGACAAAACCCACAGTTGATTGCTGATTTTAACAAGACCTTGAAGGAAATGAAGGCTGACGGTTCTTATCAAAAGATTGTTGATAAGTATTTGAAATCAGACCAAAAAAACTTTACTGGTTCAGCTTCTGATAACAACTCAACTTGGGGCATCTTGCGCTCAAACAAGAAGGCCTTCTTTGATGGTCTGGTGCAGACTATCCAGTTGACCGTTGCTGGTATTATCCTTGCTTCTTTGTGGGGCTTGTTGCTTGGTTTGATGGGTGTGGCAAAGTCAAAGGTCTTACGTGGGTTATCCACAACCATTATTTACGCCTTCCGTGGTCTGCCACTGATGGTCTTGGCTTTCTTCATTTACATTGGTTTGCCAGGCGTTATTGGAACGAAGATTCCAGCTTTCACGGCCGGTTTGTTGACGCTGATTTTGAATGAGGGCGCTTATACTGGGGCCTTTGTTCGCGGTGGTTTTGAAGCTGTTGACAGAGGACAGATGGAAGCGGCTCGCTCATTGGGATTGCCTTATGGCAAAGCAATGGCTAAGGTAGTTGTTCCGCAAGGTTTGAAGATTATGGTGCCGTCATTTGTCAACCAGTTCATCATTACCTTGAAGGACACGTCAATCTTGTCTGCCATCGGAATTTTGGAATTGACACAAACGGGAACACTGATTGTTGCCCGGAATTCACAAGGGTTCCGTGTTTGGGCGATCATTGGTTTGATTTACATGATTGTGATTACGCTGTTGACTTGGTTCTCAAACTGGTTAAAGAAGCGTTTAAATTAATTAAAAATAATTTTAAAGGGCCTTCTCGTCTAACTGACTGAGAGGCCCTTTTTATGTTACTTGCGATTAATTCATTCAATCAATATTGCTTTGCCAATCTGGCTCATCGAAGTGAAAATTACCAGTGTCCGGCCTGTAAAAAACCGGTTGTTCTTCGTCAGGGACAACAAAATGTAGCCCACTTTGCTCACCAGGTCCAAACGGGCTGCCATGCCTTTACAGAAGGTGAAACAATCGATCATCTTTTGGGTAAGATGGCGCTTTACCAACATTTTGCAAAAGATTATCAGGTCGTAGTCGAACCTGTTTTAAGGCAAATTAGTCAGCGCCCTGATTTATTGGTGAAACGATCGCAAGGAAAAGATTTGGCAATCGAGTACCAATGTTCACCAATTGGTAAGAAACGTCTGCAAGAACGCAATCAAGGCCTACATAGTCTCGGACTAGAGGTTATGTGGGTTTTGGGACCTGACTACTATCACTGACGTTTGTCAGGCGAATTAACTTGTCGATTTCTTGATGACGATCGGCTATTTTTTTATGTACCTAAGCAGAAGCGCTTTGAAACCCGTTTTAATTTTTCTAAGACGGACTTTCATAAGCTGCAGTATGAAAGCCGGACTGGTTTTGGGGCTGCCTTCTTGAGTGCAGTTAAGGGCAAGCGCCCAGAAAAACAGTTCACTTTACCGTCAGAAATTAACCAGATAAGGTTAGTCGGCCCAACCAGTGACTTGGCCCAGCACCTACTCTACCAACGAACTAAACTGACCTTGCTGATGGTTCAGGGCCGTATTAACCTTGATTTGATTAATTATCTTTACGAACAGGGACATCGTCTTGACCAAATCCCGGACTGGTGTCTTTTAGGACAAGCCTTTGGCCTAGCAGTTCCAAACTGGCATTTTAGGTTAGTGCTTGTTTTGTTGTTGGAAAGAGTTGGCCTTAGCCATTGGATTTCTGAAAAAAGCCTTAGTGCCCGTTTAAGGCAGTATTTTTATCCCAGTTTTCAGGACCAAGAAAAAATCTTGCAAGCGACTTATGCTGATTTGGCATCCAGCGGGGTCATTTGCTTACAAGACAGTAAAATTCTAGTGATAAAGCTCCTGCAATTTGTCGCAGATTGAGATTGCTATGTTAAAATGATTAAAATATAAGAAAAAGGGGGGCCTGAAGCAAGTCAATGCCTTGGGCAACAACTACATGGGACAAATCACACGACAAGAAGTGCCAGCCAAACTGACTTGGGATTTAACCAAAGTCTTTGCAGATGACCAGGCCTTTGAAGAAGCGTTTGCCGCTTTGAGGGCTAGCTTGGCCGACTTGGACCAGTATGTCGGGCACCTTGGTGATTCTGCCCAGACTCTGTTGGCCGGTTTGGAAACAGATCTGCAAATCGAACGGTCATTTGAAAAGATTTACGTTTATGCCAATCAAAAATATGATGAAGATACGACAAACAACCACTATGCTGGTGTCTACGCCCAAACCCAAGACCTATTAGCCGCTGTGAGCCAAGCAACCGCTTTTTTCCAACCGGAAGTTTTGGCGATTGATGAACAGACTTTGGCCACTTACCTAGAAGATCCGGCCCTGGTGCCTTACCGTCATTTCTTCGATGTCTTGCTTTCAGAAAAGGCACACACACTGCCCGCAGATCAAGAGGCCCTGCTAGCCGGTGCCTCAACTGTTTTGTCATCGGCTGAACAAACTTTCTCGGCGCTGGACAACGCCGATATGGACTTTGGTGATGTCGTCACGGAAAACGGTGAAGTCGCAGAATTGACGAACGGCCTCTACGGCGTGATGCTGCGTTCTAAGAACCAGCCAACACGGCAGCAGGCCTTTACGACCATTTATGACGCTTATATGTCGTTGAAAAATACTTTCGCTTCAACGTTGTCTTCAACGGTTAAGAAACATAATTTCTTGGCGAAGACTCGTCACTACCAATCCGCGAAGGAAGCGGCCGTGCTGTCCAATCAGATTCCAACAGCCGTTTATGATACTTTGACTGACCGTGTTGAAAAGAACCTGCCACTTTTGCATCGTTACGTTTCATTGCGCAAGGAAGTCTTGGGCTTGGAAGAAGTTCATTCATACGACCTGTACGTTTCCTTGACAGATGATGTTGACTTGCCTGTTACCTATGATGCTGCACAAGAAATCGCCTTAAAAGCCTTAGCACCATTGGGTGATGATTATCTGGCAGTAGTCAAGAAGGCCTTTGCGGAGCGCTGGATTGACGTTGTTGAAAACAAGGGCAAACGGTCAGGTGCCTATTCTGGTGGCGCATACGATACCAACCCTTATATCTTGCTGAACTGGCAGGATACATTGGATAACGTCTATACTTTGGTACACGAAATGGGTCACACCGTTCATTCTTATTTGACTCGGCACAGCCAGCCTTACCACTATGGTGATTATCCAATCTTTTTGGCCGAAATTGCTTCAACGACTAATGAGGCCCTCTTGACGGACTACCTGCTGAAGACTTATGATGACCCTAAGGTTCAAGCCTATGTTTTGAACCAATACTTAGACGGTTTTAAGGGCACGGTCTTCCGTCAAACGGAATTTGCTGACTTTGAAGCTTGGATTCATGATCAAGATGCTGCTGGCCAGCCACTGACGGCCGAAGCGATGGCCAATTATTATGGCGACTTGGATTCAAAGTTCTATGGTCCTGATTTGACTAAGGACCCAGAAATTGCTTATGAATGGTCACGAATTCCACACTTCTACTACAATTTTTACGTTTATCAGTACGCTACTGGTGAAGCGGCTGCCACAACACTGGCCCAAAACATTTTGGAAAAGGGTGAGGCAAAACGCTATAAGGACTATTTGAAAGCTGGTAACTCAGCTAGTCCATTAGAAGTTATTGCCAAGGCTGGCGTTGATATGACAGAAGGCACATACTTAGATCAAGCCTTTGCCGTCTTTGAAGATCGGTTAAATCAGCTTGAGGCATTACTTGGTCAGGCAAAGTAAGAAGGGAGTTTCAATAATCATGGCGAAAATTTTAGTATTTGATGGGATTGATGAAAATGCACTTGCTCCATTGAAGCGAGCAGGCTTGGAAATCGTCTCAAACCCACAGGCAACATCAGAGGATTTTGCCAGTGATGATGAAGTCGTAGGCATCATTTTGATGATGTATAAGATTGACGGCGCGGTCATGGACCGTTTCCCCAACTTGAAGGTCATTGCTCGTCATGGTGTTGGTTATGATAACGTTGACTTGCAGGCTGCTAGTCAACGTGGCATTGCCGTCACGAACACACCCGGTGCTAATGCCGGTGCAGTTGCTGAAACAGCGGTTACGTTAATGTTGATGGCTGGTCGTTTGTTTGAAACCAGCCACGATGCCATTACAGACAAGAAGGCAGCCAATTATATGGCTGGTAAGAGTGGCCAGCAAGTTTCAGGCAAGATTGTTGGCATTATCGGCTTTGGACATATTGGGCAAGAAATCGCCAAATTATTGACTGGTTTTGGTGTTCACGTTTTGGCCTATGCGCGTCATGAGCGCAACGTTCCCAATGGTCGGATGGCTGACCTCGATGAAATCTTCCAACAGGCAGATTTTGTTGTTTCAGCTTTGCCCGCAACGCCAAGCACAACTGGCTTGATTGATCAAAAGGCCTTTGACCAGATGAAGGCAAGTACGGTCGTAGTCAATGTTGGTCGTGGACCAGTGATTGATGAAGCTGCTATGATTGCTAGCTTAAAATCTGGTAAGATTGCTGCTGCAGGACTGGATGTGGTTAACCAGGAGCCAATTAGTCCGGATAACGAATTATTGTCCCTGCCAAATGCCTTTGTCTTGCCACACGTGGCAGCGCACTCCAAGGAAGCGGATTTTGAAGTGGCTAAAACGGCCGTTAAAAATGTCTTAGCAGTTTTCGAGGGCAAACCTGCTGCAGACCAAGTCAACGATTAAATCAATCGCAATTTTTGAAACTGGCTAGTCAAAAACAGGCTAGGCGGTTTTCCTGATTTTTGTTATACTAGAAATACGATGAAGGACCTAGTAGGGGTCAGCCAGTAGCAAAGCGAGCGGTGTCTAGTGTAAGACCGTCTGTTGGTGCCTCGAATTTCAGTCTGGAGACTTTGGCTTAACAGTCAACGGTAAGCCGCCGATACCGGCCAAGAGTGCTGGCCTTTTGGTCAGAAACTGGGTGGTACCGCGGAAGTTCTCTTACGTCCCTTATGTTGTGCGAACAACATAAGGGACTTTTTATTTGGAAAAAGAGGAAGATGAATGACATTAATTGATGAATTACAGGCAATTGCTAAGCAAGCTGAGGCCGATTTGGCAGTAACGGGAGCCGACTTAGAGCAAGTTCGGGTGGCTTACCTGGGTAAAAAAGGAAAAATCACGACAGTTTTGAAGTCGATGAAGGACCTTTCAATCGAAGAAAAGAAGGCTGTCGGCCAGGTCGGTAATCAGGTTCGCCAACAAATCCAAGATAGCTTAGCAACCATGAAGGCTATTCAAGAAAAAGCCGCAATGGATGCCAAGTTGCAGGCGGAAACGCTTGATGTAACACTGCCGGGAACACAGCCCAAGTTGGGTAATCGGCATGTGTTGCAACAGATTATGGATGAAATCGAAAGCCATTTCTTGGGATTGGGCTACCAAGTGATTGATGACCCAAACGATTCACCCGAAGTGGAAACGGATGAGTATAACTTTGAACGGGAAAACCTGCCGAAGGATCACCCAGCTCGTGATATGCAGGATACTTTTTATGTGACACCAGAAATTTTACTGCGGACACAGACATCACCCGTGCAGTCACGGGCGTTGGAAAAGCATGACTTTTCTAAGGGACCATTGAAGATGATTGCACCGGGGAAGGTTTACCGCCGTGACACCGATGATGCGACGCACTCACATCAATTCCACCAAGTGGAAGGTCTGGTTGTTGGTAAGAATATTACCATGGCTGATTTGAAGGGGACATTGTTGTCAATTATGCAGGAACTTTTTGGTGAAAAGCACCAAATTCGTCTGCGTCCATCGTACTTCCCGTTTACGGAACCATCTGTCGAAGTTGACGTTTCTTGGAACGAAGTGACGGAAGATACCAAGCCAGAAGATATTCGTTGGATTGAAGTTTTGGGCGCCGGAATGACCCATCCAAACGTTTTGAAGATGGATGGTGTTGATCCAGAAGAATACTCAGCCTTTGCCTTTGGCTTAGGCCCTGACCGTTTTGCCATGTTGAAGTATGGCGTGGAAGACATTCGGCAATTCTACTTAAACGACGTCCGGGTCTTGAATCAATTTAATAAGCGGGGAAACTAATCATGAAGACCAACTTAAAATGGTTAAACGAATACTTACAGCCAGGACTTGATTTGAGCGAACAGGCTGTCTTAGATTTGGCACAGCAAATTGAATTGACCAGTGTGGAATTGGAATCCGTTGGAACGGCTGCTGCTAAGCAGTCCGGTCTTGTGGTTGTCCGAGTTGATTCGGTTGTGCCACATCCGGATTCTGATCACATGGTGATTACACAGGTTTTTGATGGTCAAGAAACAATTCAGGTCGTGACCGGTGCACCAAACGTGGCTGAGGGGCAGTTAGTTGTTTTGGCCCGTGTCGGGGCTCAGATTATTGACCGTGAAAGTGGCGACTTGGTGACAATCAAAGAGGCAAAACTCCGTGGTGAAAGTTCATATGGCATGTTGGTTGCCTTGCAAGAAATTGGCGTAGCCGACGCTGTAGCACCACTGGACTTTGAGCAAGGCATTCACGTTTTCACAGAAGAAGATGGTGTCAAGCCTGGAGATGATGCACTCGCAGTTTTGGGCCTCAAGGATCCGATAATTGATACTGATTTAACCCCGAACCGGGCCGACCTTTTGTCGATGCGGGGGATGGCCTATGAACTGGCTGCCATGACTAACCAAAAGGTGATGCTACCCCAGACAACTGTCTTGAGTGATCAATCAGAGTCAAATGCCGTGGTGACGGTTGCCGGAAACGCTGATTTGGCAACGGGATATGCAGTCCGTGTTTTGGGGCAAGTTAAAAACAGCCCATCACCTCTCTGGTTGCAAAGTCGCCTGTGGAATGCAGGTTTCAAGCCAGAAAATAAGATTACTGATTTGGCCAATTATTGGCTCTTGCTGACGGGACAACCTTTGCATGTTTATGACTTGGATAAATTAGCAACGATGCAGTTGGAAGTTCGCTTGGCAAAAGAGGGCGAAACATTACCTCAAGGCGAAGAAGAAAAGATGGCTCTCCGTGCTGGCCAGGATATTGTGGTTGCGGCCGGTGATCAAATTGTGTCTTTGGCAGGAATTGCCACGAATCCAGCAGTTGCAGTGACAGCTGATACAACGAAGGTCGTTGTTGAAGCTGGTCAGTTTAACCCAAGTCTTTTGCGGCAAAGTGCTCGCCGTCATAACCTACGATCAGAGTCTTCTTTCCGGTTTGAACGAGGAATTGACTTGGATCAAACCCTTGAAGTTCTGGATCAAGTGTCTGCTGAAATGGCTTTGTTGACCAAGGGGAAGATTGTTGTTGGTTTGAGCAAGTTTGGCTTTGCTTACCGGGCACCAGAAACGATTACTATCGGTCGGGATCGAATCAATCAAATTTTGGGAACGGATTTGTCAGTGGCAACAATTTCTGCTATTTTCAATCGCTTGGCGCTACCAATCGATGAAAAAACTGGTCAGTACACAGTAACCATTCCGGGTCGCCGGACGGATTTGACGATTCCAGCTGATTTGATTGAAGAGGTTGGCCGTCTTTACGGTTATGACAACCTACCAACGGCTTTGGTTGCAGGGCAAAGTACACCTGGTGATTTGACACCACGACAAAAGAAGATTCGTGCTAGTCGAGAAATTATGGAAAGTCTCGGATTTGATCAGGCCATTTCCTATGTCTTGACAACACCTGAAAAAGCAACAGCTTTTAATTTGGATCGAAACCGGGCTGTGGTGGCCTTGGACTACCCAATGTCATCGGATCGGACGACTATTCGACAAAATCTTGTGTCTGGTTTGTTGGATGACGTGGCCTATAACGTGGCTCGCTCGATTAAGGACATTGCCCTCTACGAGCAGGGACGAATTTTCTTGGCGCAAGGCGAAAACGTGCAGCCGGAAGAACGTGAGCACTTAGCCGGTGTTTTGGTCGGCAATGTGGCTGAATCGAGCTGGCAAACGGGTGAAAAAGATGAGACTGCTGATTTTTATGATATCAAGGGTCGGCTAGAGGTGTATTTACAAACGATTGGCCTTGATTCAAATGCAGTTCGCTTTGAACAAAGTTCACAACATGAAGCCATGCATCCGGGGCAGACGGCAGATGTTTATCTTGGTTCAACTTACCTTGGCTTTGTTGGTCAAATTCATCCGGCTGTTTTGGCGAATGCCAAGTTGCCGGCAGTCTTTGCCTTTGAAATTGACCTGGAAGCAGTCATTGCTCATTCACAGGCACCGGTTGCTTATCAACCTGTTTCAAAGTATCCACAGATTAGTCGTGATTTGGCTGTCTTGGTTGATGACAGTATCGACCAACAGCAGGTCTTTGACGTGATTAAAGCAAATGGTGGGGCTTACCTTCAAAATGTTACTTTCTTTGACTTGTATACGGGTCAGGGGCTGCCAGTGGGGAAGAAGTCGTTGGCGTATGAGTTGACTTATCAAGACAAGACTGACACCCTAGTTGAACCGGTTGTCACAGCAGCCTTTGAAAAGATGACGGCAACTTTGACAGCGGAATTAGGTGCGGAAATCCGCTGATTTTGATTGTCATGTTGTAACAAAAACGATATAATTAGGGTAAAACCACAAACAAGTAGGATAGCCCTTATGGCAAAAATTATTATTAACGGTGGCCACAAGATTTCAGGTGCGGTAACCATTGGCGGAGCTAAGAACTCAACGGTTGCATTGATTCCCGCTGCAATTCTGGCCGACACGCCGGTCAACTTTGACAACGTTCCACAAATTTTAGATGTTAAAAACTTACAGTATATTCTCGCTGCGATGAACGTTCGTTCTAATTTCGCGAATGGTGATCTTTCGATTGATCCAACCACAATCACGGAATCTGAATTGCCTTCAACGGCCATTAAATCATTGCGGGCCTCTTATTACTTCATGGGAGCGTTGCTGGGCCGCTTTGGTCGAGCAACGGTGACTTTTCCTGGTGGTGATAACCTCGGATCACGACCAATCGATCAGCACATTAAAGGCTTTGAAGCATTGGGTGCAACGGTGACTGAAGTTGGTGATGTGATTACCCTTGACGCAACTGCCCACGGCTTGACAGGGGCGCGGGTAACTCTTGATACGGTTTCTGTTGGGGCTACTATCAATATTATTTTGGCTGCCGTAAGGGCTAAGGGGCAGACGATTATTGAAAACGTGGCCAAGGAACCGGAAATTATCGATATTGCGACTTTCTTGAACAACATGGGGGCCAATATCCGTGGCGCTGGAACCGATACGATTCGCATCACAGGTGTTGACCGCTTGGAAGCGCGTAATACCCACACAGTGATTCCCGATCGGATTGAGGCGGGCACGTACATGGCCATGGCTGCGGCCTTTGGTGATGGTGTCACCATCAAAAACGTCATTCCAGAACACTTGGAGTCCTACACTTCAAAGTTGTTGGAAATGGGTGTTGATATGCAGATCGGTGAGGATTCAGTCTTTATTGGGCCAAGCCATGATTTGAAGCCTGTTGCCATTAAGACGATGCCATATCCTGGTTTTGCGACTGATTTGCAACAACCCATCACACCACTTTTGTTTTTAGCTGAAGGCGAAAGCACGATTACTGAGACCATCTATCCAATGCGTAATAAGCATATTGCCGAATTGCGACGGATGGGTGCAGAGTTATCGTCATTAAACCCAGGTGAAATCAAGGTCAACCATTCTGAACGTTTAGTTGGCGCAACGGTGGAAGCGGCTGAGATTCGTGCAGGCGCCGCCTTGGTCATTGCCGGGATTATGGCCGATGGTCAAACCGTGATTGAAAACGCCACTCATATTTTGCGAGGTTACGACCGCTTGGCTGATAAATTAGCTTCTTTGGGCGTTGATTTAACAATTGAAGGTGTTGATTTAATTAACTTGATGCCTTAACCTTGCATGGATAATATCGCTGTGATAAAATAGTTAAGTTAATAACTGACTCTGATTTAATAAAATCAGGGCGCTAAGGAGATACTCATGAAAAAAGAAATCCATCCAGATTACCGTCCAGTTGTCTTTATTGATGCCGCAACTGGTAAGAAGTTCTTGTCAGCATCTGTTGTTGCAACTGACACAACTACTGATTTTGAAGGTCAAGAATATCCATCAGTACGTATGGAAATCACTTCAGATTCACACCCATTCTACACTGGTAAGCAGAAGTTTACTCAAGCTGATGGTGCGGTTGACAAGTTTAACAAGAAGTTTGCTAACTTCGGCTTCAAGAACAACGACTAAGTTGTTGGATAAAAACGCTCACCTCGGTGGGCGTTTTTTCTTGGCTTGTGGAAAAAGCATTTGTTGGTGGTGAGTTAGCACCAAGCAGAGTGTTGGAGGCATGATGGCAAAGACAATTGTACCTGTTAAATTACATGAAAAGTTGACGGTCACTATCAAAGAAATTCGTCAAAATGGGATGGGGATGGCCTTTTTAGCTGGCTTTTCCGAGTATCCGATTTATTTAGCTGATGCCATGCTTGGTGAGGAAGTTCAAATTGAAATTATCCAGGTGGATAAGTATTCCGCCTATGGAAAAATTTTGGCATGGGCTAAAGCGAGTACTGGACGCAAAAATCAGGACCGGCAATATTTGGTTGAGGCCGGGACGGCGCCCTTGGTCAACTGGGCCTATGCCAATCAAAAGGCATTTAAACAACAGATCGTGCAAAAAAATTTTCACGATGCTGGTCTGCAAGTGACTGTTGCTGATCCGATTACGATGGACACAACGCCAACTTACTACCGCAACAAAACGGTTGTTCCCCTTAAGTGGCAGGATGGGCAGCTTTTATCCGGCTTTTATCAACGGGGTAGCCACCATTTGGTACCGATGGAAGACTACTATGTCAATGATGCCAGGGTAGACCAAGTGATTGTCATCGTCCGTGAGATTCTTGCTAAACGAGGTATCTCTGCCTATGATCCGGACCAAGAAAAGGGGGCCATTCGTTATGTGATGGTTCGCCGAGGCTATTATAGCCAACAGTTAATGGTGGTTTTGGTGACCAATGAGGATGCCTTGTCTGATGAGGCGGGACTCGTCGATGATATTGTGGCTGCCTTGCCCGATTTGACATCCCTAATCTTAAACTTTGCACCCAAAAAAGATTATGTCCAATTAAGCGCCAACAACCGTGTTCTCTTTGGTCAGGCGGTCATTGAAGATACATTGCTTGGGAAAAAGTTCTTAATTGGCCCAAATTCCTTTTATCAAGTTAACCCGGTAATGACAGAAAAGCTGTATCAAAAGGCAGCTGACTTGGCTGATTTGAAGCCGACGGATGTCGTCATTGATGCCTATGCGGGGATTGGAACAATTGGAATTTCAGTCGCCGACCGTGTCAAGGAAGTGATTGGTGTTGAGGTTGTACCAGGAGCAGTACTGGATGCTAAGAAGAATTTGGCATTAAATCAGATTGACAATGCCAGTTACATTGAGCGCGATGCCCCGGATCAGTTTGAAGATTGGCAAAAGCAAGGGTTTCAACCAGACGTTGTCTTTGTTGACCCACCACGACGGGGGTTGACGCTAAAGTTAATTGAAAAAACTGCTGAAATGGGTCCTGAGCGCGTGGTTTACGTTTCTTGTAACCCTGTGACTGCTGCCCGCGATGTCGCCTTGTTTCAAGACTTGGGTTACGAGATTAAGGGGCCGGTTGTTCCGGTGGACCAATTTCCTCAAACTGCCCATATTGAGACGATTACCGTTTTACAAAAGAACGAAAACTAAGTGCTATTTAAAACAGATGATGGTTGTTTATAAGGCATTAAGATTACGTACCATTGATATCAGAAGATGGTTGTTTATAAATAAAACTAAGCGCCACCCAAATTTTTACTAAACAAGGAAATTAATTGCTATGAACCTTTCATTACAGACAATCGCACAAGCAACTAAGGGTAGTCTACAGGGACCGGCCAATCAAATGGTGACGGGTGTTGCCTTCGACTCCCGCCAGGTCAAAGCCGGGGACCTGTTTGTTGCCCTAGTTGGTGATCAAGATGGCCATGATTATATTGGCCAGGCATTAAAAAAAGGTGCCACCGGTGTTCTAGCACAGACACAACATGTTATTGATGGGACTGTACCAGCGGTAGTGGTTGACGATACCTTGGAGGGCCTGCAGGCATTAGCTAAATTTTACTTGCAAACGGTCCAGCCAAAGGTCGTTGCCATTACTGGTTCGAATGGAAAAACGACCACCAAGGACATGGTTGCTGCGATTTTAGCTACGAAGTATCAAACCTTTAAGACGCCGGCTAATTTTAATAATGAAATTGGTCTGCCGGTGACCATTTTGACGATGCCAGAGACAACTGAGGTTTTGGTCTTGGAGATGGGCATGGACCGCCCGGGTCAGTTGACGGCTTTGTCAACATTGGCTCAACCTGATTTGGCCGTCATTACCATGATTGGTGAGGCTCATCTTCAATTCTTTAAGACACGAGCTAACATTGCCAAGGCCAAGTTGGAAATTATTGCTGGCCTAAAGCCGAATGGGGAATTGTTGATTCCAACAGATGAGCCACTCTTGCAGGATGCCAAAGGGTTGCCAGCCAAGACGGTTAGTTTTGGGCCGGAACCAAATGACTGTGTCGAGACGTTACAGGAGACAAAATTTAGTGATCAGGGTCAAGAATTTGCAATTCCGCTCCTGGGCCGTTATAATGTTAGGAATGCCTTGGCGGCAATTCGTGTTGGCCAAGCTTTTGGTTTGGACCTCCAAACGATTGCTTTAGCCTTGAAAAATTTTGCGTTAACGAAAAACCGCACCCAGTTACTGACAGCAGCTAATGGGGCAATGGTCATTTCGGATGTTTATAACGCCAATCCAACGGCCACCAAAGAAGTTTTGACAGCGTTGGCAAAGGATCATACTGAAAATTTAGTCTTAGTTCTTGGCGATATGCTTGAACTTGGTGAAGCGGCACCGGCTCTCCACGCTGACTTAAAGGAAGCCGTCTTGCAGGCACAACCAAAAGCCGTTTACCTGGTTGGCCCTTTGATGGTGGAAAACCTAGGAACAGCGTTGCAGGAAACGTTGTTATCTGAGCAGGTTCACTTATATCAAACGGACCAGTTGGCAGCACTCATGACTGATTTGACAAAAAACCTTAGTGCCAATGATTGTGTCTTCTTGAAGGCCAGTCATGGCATCCACTTGGAAAAGGTGGTGGACTATTTGGTTGCTGATCAAGGCAAGCAGGGTGGAAGCCATGCTTAAACGGGTTGATCTTTTTCCAGAAAAAGTAAAAACACTCTGGTATCGGGATCATTGGCTAGCTTTGTCAACGATTACCTTGATTATTCTTTTTATTGGGGGAGCAATTGGTTTAGCAAAGTTAACTAAGGCTAGTCCACAAGCGATTTTGTCTAAACAAAAAATATTTTCGGCCGATAATGTTAAAAATTTAAAAAAAGACATTGGTCCGCAAAATCAGACTGCTCAAGCAATTGACCAGAAATTAAAGAGTGCAGATTTTACTGGAACAGCCTTAGTCATTAAGGATGGCAAAATTATTTTAAACCAGGGTTATGGATTTGCTAATTATAGTCAGCAGATGCCCAACAGTGCCCAAACGGTTTATCATATTGCTTCTTCCGCTAAATTTTTGACAGCTGTTTTAGTCGGTCAGGCAGTTTCTGAAAAGAAGCTTTCCTATGATGACCACTTGAGTCAGTTTTACCCCAACATTGCCAATGCTGATCAGATTTCGATTCGCGACTTATTGACGATGACCTCTTCTTTGCAGCAAAAGTTGCAACCCACGACTTTTACTTCTGACCAAGATAATGCTCAGTTCTCGGCCGATAATACGCAGGAAACCGGAGTGGCGATTGGTTCTGGTGCTGGTTGGTCGTATCAGCCGGTTAATTACCGATTGTTGGCTGGTATTTTAATGAAAATTTCGGGTCAGTCCTTTGACAAAATGGTTAAAGACTACTATAACAAGCAGTACGAGCTCGGAATTGATGATTATACACGGTTTGCAGAGGATCATCAGGCTGCCTTAGGTTATCAAAAGGATCTCACCAGTCCAACCGGTGTTACTAAGGTTGAAAATGAGCGAGAGACTGGAACTGGGAACCTGGCAATGTCAGCTGGGATGCTTTACCGGGCTTATTGGCTCTTCTTCCATGGTGCTTTCTTCCAAAACCCAATGGCTCTTTTAGTCCAGCACTTGCCGGCTCACTATGTCTCAGGTCTTTACCGCTATGGTAATATTTATACCTCTCATGGGATTTTTAATGGTTTTGAGCCGTCCGTTGTTTTGGGCAAGAATAGCCAGGACGCTGTGCTTTTATTGGCAAATCAGTATTACCATGGTCACAGCTTTGAGGGTCTCTCACATGACCTATATGAGAAGTTAACAGGAACGAAGGTTCCTTCCTAAACACTAGTCAGCCCAGCTAGACTATAAACTGCTTGGCGTATTTTTGACGTGCTGGTGGCACGTTATGATGGAAACGGCTCAGAAATGAGTCAGGGCGCGCTGACCCAGTGCGCAAAAAGGAGATAATTTTGAAGTTTAATGAACTCGGCTTGTCACAAGCCATTTTGCAGTCAATCGAAGCCCACGGCTACGTTGAAGCAACCCCCATCCAAGAAAAAACAATTCCTTTGACCTTAGCTGGTAAGGATGTTATCGGTCAAGCCCAAACAGGAACTGGTAAGACAGCCGCTTTTGGTTTGCCAATCTTGGAAAACATCGACTTGAATGATCAAAACATCCAAGCCGTGATCATCTCACCGACACGAGAATTAGCAATCCAGACTGCTGAAGAATTGAAGAAGCTTGGTTCTGACAAGTCAGTCAACGTTCAAGTGGTCTTCGGTGGTGCCGATATCCGCCCACAAATTAAGGGCTTGAAGTCCCATCCACAAATTTTAGTTGGAACTCCGGGTCGTTTGTTGGACCATATTAACCGTAAGACTGCCAAGCTTTTCGGTGTGAAGACATTGGTTTTGGATGAAGCCGATGAAATGTTGAACATGGGCTTTTTGGATGACATTGAGGCCATCATCGCTCAAGTTCCTGACCACCGTCAGACATTGTTGTTCTCGGCAACAATGCCTGAAGCTATCAAGCGAATCGGGATGAAGTTTATGACTAATCCTGAATATATCCAAATCAAGGCTAAGCAATTGACAACTGATTTGGTTGATCAATACTTCATTCGTGTTCGTCACGAAGAAAAGTTTGATGCCCTGACTCGGACAATCGATATTCAAGAACCATTCTTGGGGATTGTCTTTGGTCGGACAAAGCGTCGAGTAGAAGAATTGGCCCGTGGATTGGAAGCCCGGGGATACCGTGCCGCTGGTTTACACGGTGATTTGACACAACAAATGCGTTCACGTGTCTTGGACCAATTTAAGGCCCATGAAATTAACCTCTTGGTTGCAACCGATGTTGCTGCTCGTGGGTTGGATGTTAAGGACGTGAGTCACGTTTATAACTTTGATATTCCACAAGATCCAGAATCATATGTTCACCGTATTGGCCGTACTGGTCGTGCCGGTGCCGAAGGTGTTTCAGTAACATTGGTTGCACCAAATGAAATGGATTACTTGCGTGCTGTTGAAGAATTAACGAAGAAGCGTATGACGCCATTGCAACCAGCAACATTGAAGGAAGCCCGGATTGGTCGAATTAACGGGGCCATTGATACCGCAGCCGCAACAATTAAAGGTTTGAACCCCGCTGAATTGCAAGAACAAGTTAACCAAATGACGTCACAATTCACAGCTGAACAATTGGCTGCTGGTTTGTTGGCTGCTGTGGCTGGTTTGGATAAGCAAAACGCGCCAGTTGTTTTGTCACGTGAACGTCCTTTGCCTCGTCGCAAGGGTGGTTCATCATCACGTCGTGGTGGCTACCGTGGTGGTAACCGCCGTTCAAATGGTAATGGTGGTGGCTATCGCGGGAATGGCGGTGGTCGTCGTAATGGTAATGGTGGCTACCGTGGTGGGAACCGTTCACATTCTGAAAACCGCGATAACCGTGGTGGACATCAAGGTGGTGGCAATCGCCGCCGTCGTGACTTTACTGTTCGCGAAAAAGACTAAAATAGATACAATACAAATCGGTCGGTTTTATGGCTTACAAAGTGTAAAACCGTCTGTCATCGTGATGAACCCCGAAATTTTGACAAACAAATTTCGGGGTTTTCTATGACCAAATAATCAGAAAGAAGGAAAAATTACTAGTGATCATCTTTGGTGCAATCAGGATAGTGGTGCCAAACTGATTCTTCAAGAATACCAAACGCATGCAGAGCAAACAAAAAAGACTGACACTGATTGACTAGCAGGTGTTCGTCTTCAAGGCTATCCAATGAGATATCCTAATTTTGGGGTTCAAATCATAATCAAGCAGTTTTTTTGCCTTTATCTCGTTATAATGGATATTAGAACTATAGTTGGGAGAACCGTTAGTGCAGAGAATTGAAGAGGCCTTGGCCTATATTCATGGCCGGCCAAAAGCTGGTAAAAAAGATAGCTTCACCCGCTTAGAGGCCCTGATGACGGCTTTGGAGCATCCCGAAGATCATCTGCCGGAAACCATTCATATTACTGGCACGAATGGCAAGGGTTCAGTTGCAACCATGGTGACTGCTGTTGCTCAGGCAGCTGGTCTGCGTGTTGGAACTTTTACGTCGCCATTTATGACTGACTTTCGGGAACGGTTTCAAATCAATGGCGAACTAATCACACCGGCTGATTTGATTTTTTATACTGGTCAAGTTCAGAAAGCAACTAACCAAGTAGAGCAGGCATCTGCGGGTCAGCTGACACCAACTGAATTTGAAGTTGTGACGGCTATTATGTTCCTCTACTTTGCCGATCAAGACCTGGATTTGGCTGTAGTTGAAGTTGGGATTGGGGGCCGTTTTGATTCGACCAATATTTTAAAGACAACCAAGGTTGCCGTCATAACGACTGTGGCTTTGGATCACCAGGCAATGCTTGGTGACACCATCGCAGCCATCGCTGGTCAAAAAGCCGGAATTATCAAGCCGGGAGCAAAAACGGTGATTGGCCCAGGGGTCACAGCTGAAGCGAAAGAAGTGATTGAAGCTCAAGCCCAAGAGATGGGCAGTCCAGTATTGGTGGCGCAGGTTGGGCCTTTCCAGTCAGCTTTGCCGGGGAGCTTTCAAGCCGACAATACAGCGACCGCAGTGTTAGCACTGAAAACTTGGCGACCTGATTTGCAAGATGAAGTGATTCAAGCAGGCTTGAATCGGACTTTTTTGGCCGGACGCTTTGAACAAATTCAGCCAAAGATTTATTTAGATGGGGCCCATAACCAGGCTGGTATTCAGGCCTTGCATCGGTCAATTAAGGAAAATCTGGTAGGCCCTGTGACAGTTATTATTGGATCTTTGGCCGATAAAAATGTTGATTTAGCTTTCTTGGAACTTGAACAAGACCCGCAGATTACGTTGGCTTTGGTGACATTTGCTGGCGTTGCCGGCCGACCTGGCCTACAAAAAGACCAGATGAACTTAGCAAATCAGGACCTGATTTGGTATGATTCATTGGACCAGGCCTTCAGTGAAAATCTGCAGCAAACTGTTGTGATTACAGGTTCTTTGTATTTTATTAGTGATGTTAGGAGAAAATTATGCCAGAAAAAGTCTTAAGCCCACGACTAATCTTGAGTATTTTGGCGATTGCCTTACTTGGGTTTACGGATATTATGTTGGAAACAGCTTTGAACGTTTCCTTCCCAGCCCTGATGAAACAATTACATGTTGATTCAGCAACGGTCCAGTGGTTGACCTCCGGGGTGATTTTATTGACATCCATGATTGTCATTATGTCGCCTTGGCTCAAGGCCCGCTTTAGTAACCGATCTCAGTTTATGGTGGCCGGGGTTGTGTCATTGATTGGAATTTTCATTGATGCAACCTCTAACCAGTTTGGCCTCATTCTTTTTGGCCGCCTGTTGCAGGGAGTTGGTGCCGGTGTTGGTCTACCACTAATGAACAATGTGGTCTTTGAGCAGGTTCCTGATAACCGGCGGGGGACGATGATTGGTTTAGCCTCTTTAATTGTTTCCTTTTCGCCGGCTTTGGGCCCAGCCTTTGGTGGCTTCTTAACGGCCTATTACGGTTGGCACATGATTTTCTGGGTGGTTTTGCCAATCCAACTCTTTGCCCTAATCGTTGGTTGGTTCACCATTCAGCAAATTGATCCGCTGAAGAAAGCCCGCTTTGATTTGATTGGTTGGCTATTGTTATCTTGCTTCTTTGTTGGCGGTTTAATCACGGTTGACCGCTTGTCTGGTCATGGTCTTTTCAATATTTTGAGCTTGACGGCATTAGCAGTGATGTTAATTGGTATCTTCGGATATTATTTCTATGCTCAAAAAGAAGCGGAACCACTACTTTCACCAAAGATGTTTGCACTGCCAATGTTTCGCCAGGCGGTCTTAGCGGCCGTCTTAATTCAGGTTGTCAACTTAACCTTTAACTACGCAATTCCAATGGGGCTACAGTTAGTTTTGAAGCAAAGTTCAAGCGTTGCGGGTCTGTCTCTTTTCCCTGGTGCTATTGGTTTTGCCATTATGTCGATTATCTCTGGAAACTTGTATGATCGCTTTGGTCCTAAACTGCCGAATGCGATTGGTCTAGGATTCATTGTCCTCGGCATGGTATGGATTGTCTTGGTACCATTTACCGTTTGGTCGATGACGATTGCCTTTGTGATTACCCAGTTAGGTGGTGGTTTCTGGTTTGGAAACAATATGACCAATGCCATTTCACATCTCGACCGAGCATTTCATAGTGCTGGTAACTCGATTTTTTCAGCAGTTAACAATTACTCAGCCGCTGTTGGAATCGCCTTGGCTGCTTCGATTATTTCAATTTTCCAAAAGGGTGCAACGAATATGTCTGCAGCAACATTGAATGGTATTCAGTGGACTTATCGTTTTGATGTCATCCTAATTGCTTTGGCTGTTTATCTGTCGATGAAGGTCATGAAAGGTGCCGGTGATGGCCCAATGGTCATTAAGGATTAGAGCCGTTTTGCTTTTTTGATAATTTTAACCTGGTTTTTTCGTCTGATTGCTTGAAGGAGAATTGCAATATGATGAAAAATCAGGTTTTTAATTTTTACGAGGCTATTGGTGAGAACGGCCAAAAGAATAGTGAGATTTTTCAGCTGTATTTTCCTGAAAAATATCTTTTTTGGGAACTCGATTATGAGACAAAGACTGATTTTATCGCTGAAAATCCTGGACCGAACCGGGCGTTGTTAATTGCGATGCACTTAGGTGTGGCTTTTTTGTCGGAACGAAGACCAATCTTACTTTCTGCCCGACATTCCAACATGGTTGGCGCTTTTGCAAAGGAAAAGTTAGGCCCCTTAAAGCAAGAACAACTTTTTTTGGCCCTTTTGAATACACAATTAGACGTAATTGGTTGGGAAGTCGTCTTTGTCGGTACCCTGACTGAGGTGGCTGCTTCACCGCGCGAAATTTTTCAACGAGCCCTATTAGCCAATGCCTATGCCATTATCATTGCTCATAACCATCCGTCGGGGAACTTACGACCTTCAGTTCAAGACAAGCAATTTACTAAGCGACTATATCAGCTAGGGCAGGACTTAAGCTTGCCACTCCTTGATGCTTTTATTGTGACTAATGACGGCTATTGGTCGATGCAAGAAAACGGTCAATTGTTGGGAGGCGAAATTGATGAAACTACCGATTTTGTTTAGAAATTTCTGATTTTCCCTTTCATTACGAACCCATAAAAATGGTAAAATACTCTTAGTATAAGCACCAGAGAGGATCGAAAGATGACTGCAAAAATTGTGATGATTGGTGGGGGTTCGGGTTTGCCCGTGATTATTCGCCCATTAATCCAGCATGATGTTGATTTGACGGCAATTGTAACGGTTGCTGATGATGGTGGGTCTTCTGGCTTATTGCGTGATTATGTCAACATTATTCCACCTGGGGATATCCGCAATATCTTAGTCGCCATGTCATCCGGTGATCAGGAATTACTAGACCTTTTTCAGTATCGCTTTAAAACAAATGATGCTTTTTTGGCAAAACATGCAGTTGGCAACCTCTTGATTGCCGCTTTAACAGAAATGACTGGCGATATTTCGGTCGCTATTGCCCGTTTGGCTCATTACTTGAAAATTAAGGGTCATGTCTACCCTGTTGCGAAGCAGCCATTAATTTTACATGCTCAGACAAAAAATGGTCAGTTTTTGGAGGGCGAGGCTGCCATAACTGCTGCTCACCAGGCTTTAAATCATGTCTGGGTAGAGCCAAGCCAAGCAGAAAAAGAAATAGTAGCTTGTCCTGAGGCAATTGAAGCTATTCTAGCAGCTGATTTAATTGTCTTTGGGCCAGGATCACTCTTTACGTCAATTTTGCCTAACATTGTTGTTCCCGGGATTAAAGAGGCGTTGCAAGCGACCAGTGCTAAGCAGGTCTATATTGCTAATATTATGACCCAAAAAGGGGAAACGGATTCTTACACCGACGCTGAACATTTGGCTGTTCTCAACCGTCATTTAGGGCAAAATCTGGTTGATTTTGTTTTAACCAATAATCAAGAGGTGCCAGCAGATTTTGTTGACTACCAAAAGTGGGGTGAAATTTCAAAGCAAGTTGTCCAAGACCCGGACAAAATTCGACAAGAGGGTGCCCAAAGTATCTCCAAGGATTTTTTGGCTTTGCGTGATGCTGGTGCCTTTCATGATGGGGACAAAGTGGCCGACGTATTGGTTTCACTAACAAAGGAGTAAGATGTCTTACGCAGCAGAAGTGAAAAAAGAATTAACCGGTCGAATGGTTTCAGATGACGCTGCCAAGTCAGAATTAGCTGCCTTGTTGCAGATGAATGGTGTTTCGACTTTGGGGATGAACCAAGAAATCCGAGTTCAAACAGAAAATCCGGCGATTGCGCGCCGGATTTACACCTTGATTAAGCAAATTTACCCAACGGCGGTGGTGGAAGTTCAGGTTAATCAACGGGCTGCCCTATCGGATCGAAAAAAACTTTTGGTTGTTTTGCAAAGTCAGGTGGACCAAATTCTAAAAGAGCTTGGTGTGGATCCATTGGGGATTAACCAGGAGGTACCGGCCTGGCTATTGGACAGTTCAAAAAAGCAACAAGCTTTTTTGCGCGGGGCTTTTTTGGCTTCTGGGTCGGTTAACTCACCCGAGAAGGCGAATTACCATTTGGAAATCTACACTGGCCATGAAGAATTAGCTGAGCAGCTAGTGGCCTTGATGACAAATTTTACTCTTCAAGTCAAGGTAACCCCGCGGCATTCCGGTTACATTGTTTATATGAAGCGGGCTGAAAAAATTGTTGACTTTTTAAAACTAATTGGCGCGGTTCACACGATGCTGCATTTTGCTGATATTCGCATTGCCCGTGACACTCGCAATTCGGTTAATCGAATGAATAATGCCGACGTTGCCAATATGCAACGGACCGCTGTTGCTGCTAATAGTCAAGTTCAAGCTATCTTGATAATCCAAAAGGAGATTGGTGACTTGGATGAGTTGCCTGCCAAATTAGCTGATTTTGCCAGAGCCAGACTAGATCATCCTGATGGTTCATTGGCTGAAATTGGTGCTCTTCTGGAAATCTCAAAATCAGGAGCCAACCATCGCATGCGCAAGTTAGCGAAATTAGCTGATTTAATCCAATCTGGTGGGGATTTTGATTTAGATAATGTTTAATTTGAAATCGTTCGTTTTGATTTTAGTTTCTTGATAAAGTACGTTACAATAATATTTTAAGAACAGCAAAAAGGAGTATTGCTATGTGGCCAGGAGTAATAGAACAAACCGCAAATGGGCGTGAGTCATATGACTTGCCTTCCCGTTTATTGAAGGATCGCATTATTTTGGTTCAAGGTGAGGTTGAGGATAGTATGGCAACGTCAATTGTTGCCCAGCTACTTTTCTTGGAAGCTCAAGATCCTGAAAAGGAAATTGCAATGTACATCAACTCTCCAGGTGGGTCTGTGACCGCTGGTTTGTCGATTACAGATACGATGAACTTCATTAAGGCTCCGGTGACCACGATTGTCATGGGCTTGGCTGCTTCAATGGGAACAATCATTGCTGCATCCGGTGAAAAGGGACACCGTTTTATGTTGCCAAATGCTGAATACCTGATTCATCAACCAATGGGTGGGGCTGCCGGTGGTACCCAGCAAACCGACATGGCCATTATTGCTGACCAACTGACTAAGACTCGGAACAAGTTGAACAAAATCTTGGCTGATGGTTCTGGTAAAAGTCTGGCTGAAATTGCTCATGATACGGAACGCGACTTTTG
The DNA here is from genome assembly GCF_058511985.1 of Fructobacillus sp. ESL1096. Lineage (NCBI taxonomy): Bacteria > Bacillati > Bacillota > Bacilli > Lactobacillales > Lactobacillaceae > Fructobacillus > Fructobacillus sp. ESL1096. The sequence goes on along the minus strand of NZ_CP196400.1, from coordinate 384,035 downwards.
GATGTCTGCTGAAGAGACTTTAGAATATGGTTTGATTGATGGAATCATGGAAAAGGCCGGTGAAAAGCCAATTACTTTGAAAAAATAAGTAATTTAACCAGATTTTTTGACTAATTTTAGTGTATAATATTGTTAGAAAGTTAATTTGGAGGACGAAAATGAAAGTTTTTGCTTATGGCATTCGTGATGATGAAAAGCCAGCTTTGGAAGATTGGGAAAAGAAAAACCCAGATGTAACGGTTGGTTACACTCAGGAATTATTGACGCCTGAAACTGCTCAATTGGCTAAGGGATCTGATTCAGCTGTTGTTTACCAACAGTTGGATTATACAAAGGAAACTTTGACGGCTTTGGCTGAAGTTGGAGTAAAGAACTTGTCTTTGCGTAACGTCGGCACTGACAACGTTGATTTCGATGCTGCCAAGGAATTGGGCTTCAACGTATCAAACGTGCCAGTTTATTCACCAAATGCTATCGCAGAGCACTCAATGATTCAGTTGTCTCGTTTGCTTCGTCGTACAAAGCCAATGGATGCAAAGGTTGCTAAGCATGATTTGCGCTGGGCACCAACTATTGGTCGTGAAATGCGGATGCAAACTGTTGGTGTTATCGGTACTGGTAACATTGGTCGTAAGGCAATTAATATCCTGAAGGGCTTCGGTGCTAAGGTAATTGCTTACGATAAGTTCCCTAATAAGGAATTACAAGAAGAAGGATTGTACGTTGATTCATTGGATGACTTGTATGCACAAGCCGATGCCATTTCATTGTATGTTCCTGGTGTTCCTGAAAACCATCACTTGATCAACAAGGATAGCATCGCTAAGATGAAGGACGGCGTTGTCTTGGTTAACGTTTCTCGTGGAAACTTGATGGATATCGATGCCGTTATCGACGGTTTGAACTCAGGTAAGGTTTCTGACTTTGCCATGGATGTTTATGAAAACGAAGTTGGCTTGTTCAACGAAGACTGGTCAGGTAAGGAATTCCCTGATCCAAAGATTGCGGACTTGATTGCTCGTGATAATGTCTTGGTTACGCCACACATCGCCTTTTATACTACTAAGGCTGTCGATGAAATGGTTCACCAATCATTTGATGCTGCTGTTGCTTTTGCTAAGGGTGAAACACCAGCGATCGCTGTTAAGTTTTAATCGATTTATAAGAAGCTAGGACTAGTTGTTCCTAGCTTTTTTTCTTTGCTGGTTGCTTTAGTTAATTAAAAAATTAATAGAAGCGATTAGTTATTCATCTTAAGTTTCTATTGGTAAGCGGTGTTAAGAAAAAAATTACGATTTTATAATTGGACAATTTAATTGACCTTTTAATCAAAAGAGCGTATTATACTTTTAGCGATAAATAACTCGATTAATGGAGGTCGAAATGAAAGTTTTTGCTTATGGAGTTCGTGATGACGAAGTACCGGCTTTGAAAAGCTGGCAAGAAGAAAATCCCACTGTTGAGGTTGATTACACGAATGAAGTCTTGACCGCTGATACAGTTGCTTTAGCTAAGGGAGCCACTTCTGTTGTCACTTTACAGCTCGACCCTTATGGGGCAGATGTCTTAGAAGGATTGGCTGATTTGGGTATCAAGAACCTGTCCTTACGCAATGTTGGAACGGAAACAATTGATTTTGTAGCGGCCAAGCATTTAGGCTTTAACCTTTCAAACGTTCCCATTTATTCACCAAATGCCATTGCAGAACACGCGATGATTCAATTGTCTCGTTTGCTGCGCCGGACGAAGCCAATGGATGCAAAGGTTGCTAAGCATGATTTGCGTTGGGCACCAACTATTGGTCGTGAAATGCGGATGCAAACTGTTGGTGTTATCGGTACTGGTAACATTGGTCGTAAGGCAATTAATATCTTGAAGGGCTTCGGCTCTAAGGTAATTGCTTACGATAAGTTCCCTAATAAGGAATTACAAGAAGAAGGATTGTACGTTGATACTTTGGATGAACTTTTTGCTCAAGCCGATGCCATTTCATTACACGTACCAGGTGTTCCTGAAAACGTTCACTTAGTTGATGAGGAAAGCCTTGCGAAGATGAAGGATGGCGTTGTGATCGTCAATACATCACGGGGAAACTTAATCGATACAGATGCTGCGATTGCTGCTTTGGACTCTGGTAAGATTTCTGCTTTGGCCTTGGATGTCTACGAGGGGGAGGTAGGTATCTTTGAGCATGATTGGTCGCATGAAAAGCTACCTGATGCAAAGTTGGCTGACTTGATCGCTCGTGACAATGTTTTAATCACGCCACACGTTGCCTTTTATACAACAAAGGCAATACACGAGATGATTTACCAATCAATGAATGCTGCATTAGCCTTTGCTAATGATGAAAAACCAGACAACGCGTTAGAATATTAATGATTTTAGCTAAAACCAGGAATGGTTTTAGCTTTTTTGATATAAAAAAACAATAAATTACGAACTATAATAATCTAGTTATGAATTTCACGTTAAGTTTTAGTGATTTATAAGTGAAATAATAATGATTATAAACAAGTGGAAGTCTATTAAATTAGGACAACCAGCACAAAAATATCTGTAATGGACTTCACAATTTAAAAAAGACCTGTTATACTATTTTATGCAATATAAAAACTTCACAATTATGAGACGTGAAGCGGAGGAAAAATATGACAACAGCAGAACAATTTTCCGGTAAAACGCCATTGGGCGTGAAGGATTTTTTCTTTAAGGTTCTTTCCGGATCCGCGCAAGGAATTTTAATTGGTGTGTTACCATCAGCCGTGATGAAGTACATCATTCAATTTTCCGGTTTGGGTAAAACAACTCTTGGGGCTGATTACTCAGCCATTTTGACACTTTTTACATCAATGATTCCATTCCTAATCGGAATGGCTGTGGCGATGAACTTCAAGATGAAGGCGCTTGACACGGGTGTTGTGGCACTGGCGACAGTTGCTGCTTCCAACTCAATCCAATGGGCAATGGTTAAAGCTGGCACGGTACATCCCGTTTCTGGTAAGACATTAGCTGTTCCAACCCGGCTCTTTGTTGCTAACGGCGCCGGTGATGTGATCAATGCGATGTTGGTAGCTGGTTTAGCCGTTTTGGCTATTTGGCTAGTTGACCGATATTTAGCTGGCTTTGGCTCAGTAGCGATTATCTTGTCACCAATTATCGTTGCTGGTGGCGTTGGCTTGTTTGGAAAGGTGATTGCGCCTTATGTCGCTCGCATTACGACTTGGATTGGGGATATGGTGGAAGTCTTCACTAAGTTAGCCCCATTACCAATGGCAATCTTGATTGGAATGGCTTTCGCTGTCATTATCATCACACCAATTTCAACGGTTGGAATTGCCTTGGCCATTAATTTGCATGGGATGGCTTCTGGTGCGGCAGCCATGGGTGTCGTTGCGACAACGATTGTCTTACTTTTGAATTCATGGAAGGTGAATAAGAAGGGAACAACGGTTGCTATCTTCTTGGGAGCGATGAAGGGCATGATGCCGTCAATCTTTAAGAAGCCTGTGATGATTTTGTCCTTCATGTTTGCTGGTGCATTATCAAGTATCGCAGTGGCAATCTTTAATATCCAAGGAACGCCAACAACGGCTGGTTTCGGTTATATTGGTTTGGTTTCACCATTGCAGTCAATGATTAAGGATGCTGCTGTACCAAGTTCAGTCATGAATAACTTTATTTCACCAATTGTTGCTCTATTGGCCTGGGTAGTTATTCCTGTCGTGGTTGGTTTGTTAACTCAATTTATTTTCGTCAAGGTTTTGCACCTCTTCGAACCAGCAGACTTGAAGCAAGAACTTTAAAATTAGCATGAAATTGGACCGCAAGGTCCTTTTTTTCTTGCCTTTTAGATGGTGCTTCGTTAGAATATTATGGTATCTTTTTTCAATTTTGATAAATATAAAGCAATGAAATTTGATAAAAAGTCGATAATGTTCGTATTTTTCATTATATAAAATTGATTATGAGGAAATATAGTTATAATGTCCGAAGATATGCTAGAATAGTAATGTTTGATTTTCGTCTAAATTGGAGGGCCACTAATGGCAGAAGAAGAAAAGTTGAACAGAGGATTTGGCCTCTGGTCATCGTTAGCATTAGTTATCGGAACCATTATTGGTTCTGGAATTTTCTTTAAGCAGGGATCCGTCCTGCAAACAGCAGGAGACACAAATACTGCCCTTTGGGCTTGGTTGGCGGGAGGAATTCTAACCTTGACTGCCGGCATGACGGTAGCCGAGGTCGGTTCACAAATGGCAGAAACTGGTGGCATTTACTCTTATTTGACCCACCTATATGGCAAAACAATCGGCTATTTGGCTGGTTGGATGCAGGTGATTTTCTATGGCCCAGCGATGATGGGGGCAATTTCTGCTTACTTTGGCGTTTTATTTGTTTCTCTCTTTGGTTTAAAAAGTATGTGGTCATTCCCTGTCGGAATGGTGGTTCTCGCTTTGGTTGGTTTGTTAAACTCGATTCCAAATCATTTTTCCGCTGGCTTCCAGGTCTTAACAACTGTGATTAAGATGTTGCCGATTGTCGCCTTGATTATTTTTGGCCTTTTCTTTGGTAAGCATGATGCATTGGGCCAAATGGTAACAACCATGTCGCATTCAAGTGCCGGTGGTTTTGGGGTTGCCGTTTTGGCTACTCTTTTTGCCTATGATGGCTGGGTGACGTTAGCAAATATTTCTGGTGAAATCAGAAACCCGCAAAAGGTTTTGCCAAGGGCAATCATTACTGGCATCTTGATTGTAATTGTTGCTTATATGGGCATTTCTTATGGGGCTTATCGGTCATTAACTGCTAATGAAATTGTTTCTCTTGGTGAAAATACCACATTGAAGATGGCTACGAATGCCTTTGGTTACTGGGGTGGCCGTGTCCTTTCAGTCGCTGTTTTAGTTTCATTGATTGGTACTTTAAACGGGAAAGTGGTCTCGTTTCCACGGATTTTGTATGTAATGGCAAAAAAAGGAGACTTTCCTTTCGCTAAAACTTTTGCTAAAATCAACCACAAGTCCAAGACGCCGAATGCCGCAATTTGGTTAATGGTTGCCATCGCCTACCTGATGATGGCCTTGACAGACCCTGATCAATTATCGGATTACGCGATCTTTGTGACTTTCTTGTTCTATATTTTGGTCTTTATTGGTGCCTTTAAGTTGCGTCGACAAGATCCAAATGGGCTAAAAAGAACTTTCTCAATGCCGTTGTACCCAGTTATCCCCATTGTGGCTATCTTGGGTTCACTTTACGTTGAGATTTCTGAAATTATTAACGATTTGCATGGAATCGGAATTTCGGTTATCATAGTTCTAGCTGGTTTGCCACTTTACTGGTGGCTAAATCGAAAGAAATGACACTTAGATAAACGCAAATTTCTCGACATCGAGTATTTCTTATACAAAACGTACTGTGTTTGTATATTTTCCTAACGAACGTTACGGAAGCGTTGTCTGTTTTAATATTCTTGTAATATTGATTGGGGAAAATAATAACCATGATGTTTAATAAAGTTTTACTTACAAGTATGGCCGTAGCCGGTTTAGCACTGACTGCCGCCAACACACAATTTAATAAAGGAAAATCAACCTCTGACCAAGCGGTCAAGGTGACTGACTCAGTCAACACCAAGAAGGTTTCTACTGCCGTTTCATCTGTTGATAATCTCAAGAGCTTGGAAAATACAGCAGCTAGCCAGACTGTTGCTTCATCTGATGATGACACTGCCAGTGCATCTGATGATACATCCAACAGTCAAAGCCAAGTGACTTCGTTGTCTACAACGACAACTCAGGCAGCGCAAGCTACGCCTGTGGCCACTTCAACTGCTGCCCAAACTTCATCAACAAGCACGGCAGCTGCAACAACAACAGCAAGCACGTCGACCTCGGCCTCTGGGGACATTAACTGGTTGATTTCTCGTGAATCAGGCGGAAACGTGAATGCACAAAACGGACAATTCTATGGTATTGGACAATTGTCTCCTGCGGCTTATGCAACTTATGTGCCTGGCCAAAATTACCAAGGTAATTATGCCGTCCAATTACAGGCTATGCAGGCTTATATTGCTGCCCGTTATGGTTCTGTTGCCAATGCTATTAGCCATTTTCAAAGCAATGGTTGGTACTAAACTTTAAAAATCAGAAGACAGAGGGGCCCCGTTAAGGGGTCCTTTTTTGATCGAAGAAAGGTCTAATCGTGTATAATAGGAACTGAGGAAATAAAAAAAGGAAGACAAATATGCCCCTTAATTTTTTAAAGCCCACCTACACGGTTAAGTCCGTTTATAACTTATCGGTGGCGGAGTTAAAGAGCCAAGGCGTAAAAGCCGTATTAACAGACTTAGATAATACGTTGCTGGCTTGGAATAACCCCAATGGGACACCAGAATTGCATGCTTGGTTAAAAGAAATCAAAGCAGCTGGGATTGAGGTTGTTGTCGTTTCCAATAATACCTGGGAGCGAGTCGAGCAAGCCGTTTCTGGTTTGGATGTTGACTATGTTGCCTGGTCTTTGAAGCCGATGCCGCGTGGTATTTTAAAGGTGCTCAAAAAGCAGGGATTGCAAAAAGAAGCTGTGTTGATGGTTGGTGATCAGATGCTAACCGACGTTTGGGCAGCTCACTTAGCTGGTGTTAAATCTGTTTTGGTCAAGCAATTGGTCGAATCAGACATGTGGCAAACTTGGCTCAACCGGTCACTTGAAAAGCTAGCTAAAAAGCTGATTTATAATCGAAAGCACCCACTAATCTGGCATGCAACTTTCAAGGAAGCTGTTTCTGCTAGGGAAAATGATAAAAATTAATGACAGAAAAAGAATTTGAGCAAGAACAAGTGCAAACGATTGCGACGGATGAAGAGGTCCAGGAAGCCTTAACTGAGGGATTATACTGCATTGGTTGTGGTGCTAAAATGCAAATTGATCATAAGGAAGAAGCTGGTTTTTTGCCACTTTCTGCCTTAAAGAAGCAGCTGATGGCTGAGGAACTGTTATGCCAACGTTGCTTCCGCTTGCGCCATTATAATGAAATTCAGCCTGTTGAATTAACGGATGATGACTTTGCAAATTTGTTGCACCAGGTTTCTAAGACGAAGTCTTTGATTGTCTATGTCTTGGATTTGTTTGACTTTTCAGGGTCAACAATTCCTGGATTGCCACGCTTTGTTGGCCAAGATAATCCGATTTTGGTTCTTGCTAATAAGGTTGATCTCTTGCCCCAGTCCTTAAAGGAACATAAGTTAAAAAATTGGGTCCAAGGACAGCTAAAAGAACAAGGGATTAGCCCAGTTGGCATTGAACTTGTTTCCGCTGCCCATCCCAAGAATTTGGATCAAATTTTAGATAAAATTGATACATTGCGGGATGGTCGCGACGTGTACGTCGTTGGCACAACCAATGTTGGTAAATCAACGTTGATTAACCAGATTATCAAGTCGAAAACAGGTGTTCAGGAGCTAATCACGACTTCGCGGTTCCCAGGAACAACTCTGGATCAGATTGCCATTCCGCTAGATGATGGGCAATCCTTGATTGACACTCCCGGGATTATTAAAAAAGACCAGTATGCCCACTGGGTGACTGACAAAGATTTAAAGTATGTTTTGCCAAAGGCTGAGATTAAAGCCCGGACTTACCAATTAAATCCGGATCAAACACTTTTCTTCGGGGCCTTAGCGCGCTTTGATTTGGTGACTGGACCTGCAGATGGAGCAAAATCAGCCGTTACGGCCTATTTTGAAAATAATTTGATGATTCACCGCACGAAGCGTCAAGGTGCGGATGATTTCTATGTCAAGCATAAGGGACAACTATTGACACCAGCACCGGCCGATAACAATGTTGCCTTTGCTAAATATGAATTTAAAATTAACGAAAAGATGGACTTGGTCTATGCTGGTTTGGGTTTTATTACCCTGCCAGCCGGAATTCACGTCCAGGCCTATGCTCCTAAAGGAGTTGGGGTTTTCTTACGAAAGGCAATGATTTAATGCAAAATTTAACTGGAAAACAAAAACGCTACCTGCGATCACAGGCAAATGGGTTAACACCTATCTTTTCTGTTGGCAAAGCCGGAGCTAACCAGGAATGGTTGACAGAGGTCAAAAAAGCATTGGCTAAGCGTGAATTGATTAAGGTCAACTTGCAACAGGGGAGTGACTGGTCAGCCAAGGACTTGGCAAGTTTTATTGAAGAAGAATCAACGGTGACTGTTGCCCAGGTAATTGGGAAAACCTTGGTCTTGTACGAACCAGCAACCGATGCAAAGTATGTGAAGTATTCAGTTGAAGTGGAAAAGATTCGTTAGTCAGAGGACTTTTCCACTAAATTTTGTGAAGAGGGGGACCAGATGACAGCTTTTGAAGAAGAGTGGCATGTCGTTGAAAAAAAAGTTTCGGCTCAGCTTTCAGCAGGCCGATTTCAACATTGCTTACGCGTTGCAGATTATGCCCGTCGGTTGGCTCAAGAAAATGGTGTGGATGAAAACCAAGCGGCCTTGGCCGGCTTGGTGCACGACTATGCCAAAGAACGGCCTGTTGAGGACTTTTTGACCGCAATTAACCATTTTCACTTGGATCCTGATTTGAAAAACTGGAATCGGGCTATTTGGCACGGTGTTGTTGGAGCAGAAATGATCCAAGATGAACTAGGGATTGATGATCCAGCTATTTTAGCTGCAGTTCGGTTGCACACAACTGGAGCCGGCGTTGAGATGCCGACTTTAGCTAAAATTGTTTTCATGGCCGATTACTTGGAAACTGGTCGCGATTTTCCTGGCGTCAAAGAGGCTCGAGAAATCACGGATAAGTCCTTGGACCGGGGGGTATTTTATCAGTTACAGCACACCCTCTCATTTTTGGCCGAAAAAGGTAACGTAATCTATCCCAAGACCTTCACCAGTTATAATGACTGGGCTCGTCATTTTGCAGAATAAGAAGGAGTTTACATGACAACCATCAATTCAAAGGATTTGTTGCAAACAGTCGTTACCGCCATTGATAACAAGCATGGTGATCGAATCATCGCCTTAGATATGCAAAAGGTTTCCTTGCTGGCTGACTACTTTGTGATTACATCGGCAGGTTCTAGCAGGCAGGTGCAAGCAATTGTCCGTGAAGTCAAGGAAGAAGTCCAAAAAGCTGGGGGTGAGGTACTCAATATTGAGGGCTACGACCGTGCTGAATGGGTTTCATTAGACCTCGGTGATATTATCGTCCATGTTTTTGATGAAGAGTCTCGTGATTTCTACCATTTGGACCGCCTTTGGTTCGATGCTGAAAATGTCGACTTAACGAGTTACCTCGCAGAAGAAGTATATTAATCAATCAGTAAGATATCTGGCTGGGGGTTGGTCTTTGATGGGCTAGCCACCAGCCAATGCTGTTTAAGTGAGAAAAAGATGACTGACGAAAATAATACACCATACCAAACCTTTGCTAACCTTTATGACAATCTCTTTGATGGCGACTTGTACGTGGATTGGCAGCATTTTGTAGAAGACCGTTTGCCCGCTAGTAAAATGCTGGATTTGGGTGGTGGCGCCGGTCGTTTGGCTGTCTTACTTGCCAAAAAGGGCTTTACAGTCGATCTCTTAGATATGGCACCAGCCATGCTCTCTTTGGCACAAAAGCATGCCGAAGAGGCGAAGGTTGATTTACGTTTATTGGAGGCTGATATTCGTGATTTTTCAGACTGGGAAGAAAGGTATCCAGTCATTGTTTCTTTTGCGGATACTTTGAATTACCTTCCTGGCAAAGCTGATTTTCAAGCGGGTCTTAACCAGGTTTATGAACATTTGGAACCGGGTGGGACCTTCTTATTTGATGTGATTACGCCTTACCAAGTCAACGTTTTGTATGACAATTACTGCTATAACAATGATGATGATCCTGACCAAATTTTTATGTGGACTAGTTTTCCCGGTGAAGAAAAGAATTCTGTTGATCACGATTTAAAGTTCTTTTTGTACAATGAGGGCATCGATGCCTTTAACCTAGTACGGGAAGTCCATCATGAGCAGACTTACGAGCTGGCGTACTATCAAAAGGCCTTGCATAAGGCTGGCTTTGACCAAGTAGAAATTAGTGCTGATTTTGGTCGTAAAACGGCTGATGACCAGGATGATCGTTGGTTCTTTGTGGCACATAAAGGAGGAGCATCATGAAAGCAGTCGGCATTATTGCAGAGTATAACCCCTTCCATAACGGTCATGCCTATCACATCAAAAAAGCAAAAGAGTTAACGAATGCTGATTTAGCAGTGGTGATAATGTCTGGTAACTTTGTTCAGCGCGGTGAACCAGCAATTTTGGATAAATGGGAACGAACGAAGCTAGCTTTGGCCGCCGGTGCAGATTTGGTGGTTGAATTACCAGTTTTTTATGCAGTCCAGCCTGGCCATTTGTTTGCGGCCGGCGCCGTTCAAATTTTGCAAGCACTGGGGGTCAAAGACCTTGTTTTCGGTTCGGAACACCCGGAAGTTGATTTTCTTGATTTGGCCAAGCAGGCCGCGGCAATCGAAAGTGAAGGCCAATTTACTGATCGGACTCAGACTTATGCTTCGGCTTATGCTCAGCAGCTAGAAGAACAGACCGGGTTCAAAATGGAAGATCCAAACGATATTTTGGCATTTTCCTATGCCAAAGCTGTAGTTGCGAGTGGCCAAGTGATGCACTTGCACCCAATTAGTCGTTTGCAAGCGGGTTACCATGATCAAAGCTTTGAGGAGGGGCAGACGATTGCTTCTGCCTCTTCGATTCGCCTTGCTCTTCATAAAGGGAAGTTTGAAAAAATCAGGCCAGTCGTTTCTGAGCAAGCCTTCGAGGCTCTGTCAACAGCGCCAACTGCTTTAGCGTTTGAAAAGCCTTTCTTTGAGTTGCTTCGCTACCGCCTGCTGACTGATACAGTTGGACAGTTGGGTCAGGTTTATCAAATGGCAGAGGGCTTGGAACACCGATTGGCTGGGGTTGCCGCGGCTGTTGAAGGACCACAGTCTTACCAGTCTTTTATTAAATCAGTCAAGACCAAGCGCTACACCTTTGCTCGAATTCAACGAACGTTGTTGTACACACTTTTGAATATTAAAGTTGATCAAATGCAGGCTGCCATGGCGGATTCTTATATTCGCCTGCTTGGCTTTAATGACTTGGGTCAGGCCTATTTGAGTGAAATCAAGCGGGAAGCAACCCTACCCATTATTTCACGCGTTGACATGTCGTTGGCGAAAGCTAATTTACGACTCGATTATAAAGCGGGCCAAATCTGGCAGGTGCTAGCTGGTCAAACCCATGCCAAGCAGGGGCAAGATGTTGGTCGTAAGCCAATTTATCAAGGTCAGGAGTAAAAATATGAAGTACGCCAAGCAACAATTAGCAAAGTTTCAACAAAGTCCATTAGTAATGGATGAAAAATTAGACCTACAATATTTGATTGATGAACGTTTTTCTGATTTAATTATTAAGGCACCAGTCGTGCAGGTTAAGGGGACAATTAAGACATTGACAAACGAAGACATTGTTTTGTCTGCCAGTGTTCATGCTGATTTAATCCTGCCATCATCACGGTCACTTGCACCGGTTGATTGGTCAACTGATGTTGATGTTCATGAGACTTATGTGGCGGATGAAGAACGCTTACAACGTTTTGATGAGGATGAGGCGGTTTTTGTCTTAGAAGAAAACAATCTGGACTTGGATTTGGTTATCTTAGATAATTTGGTAGCTGCTTTGCCGAGTCAAATTTTGACCGCAGAAGAGGCCGCAGGGTCAGCCCTGCCAACTGGTCAAGACTGGCAAGTCATCTCAGAAGAGGATTTTGCCAAACAAGAACAAGAAAAAAAAGAAGAAGCAACAGAAGAAAAACAGGTTCTTGATCCCCGCCTGTCGAAACTGGATGATTTCTTTAAAAAATGAGAAAATTTTGACGTTTATGGTAGAATAAGATTAAAACTTATTCATTTTTGTTCGATGGCGCTTGAGCTATTGAGCATCCAGAGACGTCGTGAGGGAAAATATGAGTCGGATTTTAATTGTAGAAGATGAAGAAAACTTGGCGAAATTCGTCAGTTTAGAACTAAAGCACGAAGGTTATGATGTTGAAACGGTCTTAAACGGCCGCGAAGGCTTGGACAAGGCCTTAAACGAGGACTTCGACCTAATTTTGCTTGATTTGATGTTGCCAGAATTAAATGGCTTTGAAGTGGCCCGTCGCTTGCGTGAAGTCAAAAAGACACCAATTATCATGATGACGGCCCGTGACTCTGTGATTGATCGGGTTTCAGGTTTGGATTATGGCGCTGATGACTATGTAGTCAAGCCGTTTGCTATTGAAGAACTTTTGGCCCGCGTGCGGTCACTTTTGCGTCGAATTGATATTGAACAAAATCCAGCCGATAAATCACCTTCGATTATCCGCTTTAAGAACTTGCAATTGGAGAAAGAAAACCGGATTGCCCGTCGTGATGATCAAGTCATTAACTTGACGAAGCGCGAATACGATTTGCTGTTGTTGTTGGTTGAAAATATTAATGTCGTTCAATCACGTGAAAAGTTACTCAAAGAAGTTTGGGGCTTTGACACACAAATCGAAACGAATGTTGTCGATGTTTATATCCGTTATTTGCGTAATAAGTTGGATGACCCTGAATCAAAAACTTCTTATATCCAAACCGTTCGTGGAACGGGTTATGTAATGCGGAGCTAAGATGAGAGCAAGCAAGCAGAAAACAAAAGCTGTCTCACCGACCCTTTCAATCCAGACGTTATTGACGCTGGCCTTGTCGGTGGGGTTTTTACTATTGTTAGTCGTAATCCTATTTTGTTTGGACTTGATTTTAGGGCCAAATATTCATGGTGAAACGATTGAGAAGCTGAGCCATTGGTGGGCTTTTTTGGTCGTTGTCGCTGTGATTTGGACGATTTGCTTGTCTTGGATTTTGGCTCAATTTTTAGTGCGCCCAGTTAAAAAGTTACAAGAAACGATGCTCTCTTTTGAAGAGGACCCAGTAACAGAGCAACGAGTCAAGCCGGTTGCCTATAATAGGGAACTGAATGACTTGGGGCAGGTGCAAAACGAGACAATGGACAAGGTCCAGGGTCTTATTCACGCGCAGCAGGATTTCGTTTCAGATGTCTCGCATGAATTACGGACACCGGTGGCCATCGTCAAGGGGCACTTGGAGTTGTTGGAACGGTGGGGAAAGGATGATCCAGAAGTCCTAGAGGATTCAATTCACTCTTCATTGTCTGAAATTTCGCGGATGGAAACCTTGGTCAACGAAATGTTGATGTTGACCCGAGCCGAAAACTTAACGGTCAGCAGTCAGCCCGAAAAGACAGAGGTGACACCAGTTTTGGAACGGGTTTACCACGACTTGCAGATGGTTCATCCTGATTTTTCTTGGACATTGGATAATGCTTTGGGGGCACCAGCTGAAGTGGCAGTTCGTTCGGATCATTTGGAGCAGCTCCTCATTATTTTGATTGATAATGCTCTGAAATATTCAACTGACCGTAAGGAGATTCACCTAGCTTTGGCCGAATCTGGATCTTGGGTCGATATTGGCGTGCAAGATTTTGGTCAAGGAATCGCTGCTGAAGACTTGGATCGCGTTTTTGACCGCTTTTATCGTGTCGATAAGGCCCGGGTACACCAAACTGGTGGAAATGGTCTGGGTTTGAGCATCGTGAAAAAGATGGTCGCTGCCTATGGTGGCCAGGTTCAGGTTGAATCAGCGCTTGGATCCGGCTCGGTTTTCCGATTGCGCTTCCCGCTAGTTAGGGAAACAGATAACCATCAAAAAGACTGATTGGCTGATTGGCTATTAACTTCCAATTTTTAGGAAGCTGTAACCTGTTGCCAAACGAGTCTTTTTTATTTGCTTTCAGAAAAGAAAGTTTTTCGCGAACATTCTTGTTATAATATCTAAGACTAATTAAATTATTAAAAGAGGAATTTTTTCATGAAATCAGCAAAGCGGACATTCACGATTTTGTTTGTCCTGTTAGATATCTACCTAATGACCGGTGGTTACGGCGTTCATGGTCGGATGTATCGGTTTGTGTCAACGCCAATTGCCCACATTTTGACGGAGATTGCCAAGTGGGTTGGTGGTGTGAACGCCATTGGTTGGGCAATTATTATCTTAACGGCGATTATTCGTTTAATTCTGTTGCCAATCTTTGTTAACCAACAAATTAACACGACAAAGTCATCATTAAAAATGCAGAAGTTGCGACCAGAATTGGAAAAGGTTCAAGCGGCTGTGAAGAGTGGCAAGACCCCAGAAGAGCAGCAAGCGGCTTCAATGGCTTCAATGACCTTGTATCGTGAAAATGGTGTTTCGATGACCGGTGGAATTTCCTGGTTAACGATGGCAATTCAATTGCCAATCTTTTCTGGTTTGTACCTGGCTATCCAACATGCCAATGGCCTGAAGACGGCTACCTTTTTTGGGTTGCCCTTGTCAAAGCCTGCCATCTTGCTGTCATTGATCGTCTTTGTGATTTATGCTGCTCAAGCATACTTGTCATTGATCCACATGCCAGCTGAGCAAAAAAAGACAGCCGGACAGATGCTGTGGATTTCACCAGTGATGATTGCGGGAATTACCCTGATTTCATCTGGGGCCTTGGGTCTTTACTTTATTGTTGGTGGAATTACCGTTGTTTTGCAAGCATTCATCGTGCATTTGCTGTATGCTAAGTTAGAGGACGATGTGAACAAGAACTTTGTTCTCAAGAAGACGGCTGATGATTTGTTGAGCCAAACGGCTTCGTCAGCTTTTGGAGCAAATCAGAGTCGTGTTCGGCCGGAAGACTTGCGACCACGAGATGTAACAGATGATGATCAGGGCCGACGAAATGCCGGTAAGCAACAACGCCGTAACGAGAAATAATTAATAAAGGACAGATAATGGAACGAATTTTATCCAAACAAAATGCCAAGGTGAAAGCTTGGGCCAAGTTAGCCACCAAAAAGGGACGGCTTGAGCAAAAGACTTACTTGCTTGATGGCTGGCACTTAGTGCAGGAGGCTATCAAAGCGGGGGCAAAGTTCCACGCAATTATGGCAACAGAAGAGCAGATGGCAGAACACTTGCCAGATGTTCCCCATGGTGTGCCGGCTTTTGAAATTTCAAAGGAAGTTGCTGCCCATATTGCTGGGTCAAAGACACCCCAGGGAATCTTTGCCGAAGTAACCTTACCCGAAAAGACTTTTGACCCGACTTATGTCCATGACGGTCTTTGGCTTTTCTTGGATGCCATCCAAGATCCAGGCAACGTTGGTACCTTAATTCGAACAGCGGATGCTGCTGGCTTTAAGGGAGTTGTTTTGGGTCAGGACACTGCTGATGCATACGCACCGAAGGTCGTTCGTGCCATGCAGGGTTCCCACTTCCATTTGGAAGTTTTGCAAGGCGACTTGAATGACTGGATCGCTGCCTTTGAAAACAATAACTTGCCTGTTTACGGTTCTGAGTTAAACGACCAAGCCAAGCCATACCAAGAAATTCAAGGTTTGTCAGCGGGTGCCTTGATTGTTGGAAATGAGGGCCAAGGGATTAATAAAGAATTAGCCAAGCAGACAACGGCTAACCTCTACATTCCAATTTTGGGTCAAGCAGAATCATTGAACGTTGCCGTGGCTGGCGGTATTTTGATGTTCCGGCTGAGCCTTGGAAATTAAGGCAAGTTCTGCTATACTAAGAAAGATGAAATAGCGAGTGGAGGCGGTCATTGTGACGAATATTCTCACCATCCTTTTGCTGGTTGTCGGTTTTCTGTTAGTCGTGACAGTCATGATGCAGCCCAGCAAACAACAGGATGCTTTGTCAGCTTTGTCTGGTGGGGCAGCCGATTTATTTACCGAGCGAAAGTCACGCGGCTTTGAAGCCGTGCTGCGTCGGGCAACAACCATTTTGGGAGCCATTTGGTTCATTATTGCCTTGGCCTTGATGTATATTGCCGCTCATTAATTGAAAGGTCAGTTTACTTTTTTGTAGACTGATTTTTTATTTACCATTTTTAGGAGAACATTAAGAAAATAATGGAATTAAAGCAATTAAAAGAACAAATCGCGGGCTTTTTGAAGGCCAATTCAACTCAGGCCTTTACGGCACAGAATTTGGCTGATGGTCTGCGCATGAATGATGCAGCCGGCTACAGACAGGTAGTGGGGGTTTTGGACCAAATGGTCGTTGCTAAGACGGCTAAGCAGGTGGACGATGCTTACCAATACCAAGCAGTCAGCGGTGAAATTGAAGGAGAATTCAAGGCCAATGATAAAGGCTTTGGCTTTGTCCGCTATGATGAAAACTTACCTGACTACTTTATCGCCCCTGACAATACTGGACAGGCAATGCAAGGTGATACTGTTCGCGTTTCGATGGTGAAACCGGCACAGTCCGAAGACCGTGGTCCTGAGGGCCGTGTTGAAGAAATTATTGATCATGCCTACCAACGCCTTGTTGGTATTTATACGGCAGGATCGCAGCAAGAGGGTACGCTGGGCCAAATTCGTTTAAACGATAAGAAGGCTGGTTCTTACCAGGTTTTGGTGCAAAAAGCTAAAGATGGTTTAGACTTGCACGACGGTCAGGTAGTGGTGGCAGAAGTTGACCGCTTTGCTGACCGTATTCATCCCAAGCAACTCTTAGTTTCTGTGACCCAGATTTTGGGTTATGAAAACGAACCCGGCATGGACATCATGCAAATTGTTGAAAATAAGAAGGTGCCAAATCATTTCCCTGATGAGGTAATGGCTGAGGCTGATGCAATTCCAAATGAAGTTTTAGAAGAAGATTATCAGGGTCGTCAAGACATCACGGACCAACCATTGGTAACGATTGATGGTGCCGATACCAAAGATATTGACGATGCTGTTGTGGTATGGAAAAAGGATAACGGTAACTACCACCTTGGTGTCCATATTGCGGATGTTTCGCATTATGTGCGTCCAGGCTCAGCCATCGATCAGGAAGCTTACAACCGGGGAACATCTGTCTATTTGACGGACCGAGTGATTCCGATGTTGCCTCAAAAATTGTCAAACGGGATTGCTTCTTTGAACCCAGATGTCAAGCGCTTGGCGATGTCCGTGGAAATGGAAATTAACCGAGAAGGTCAGGTTGTTAACCATGAAATTAAGCAATCAGTTATTCGTTCTCATGCACGAATGACCTATACGGCCGTGAATGAAATCTTGGCCGGTGATGATCAGACTCGGGAAGAATACAGTGGTTTGACCGATATGTTTGATCAAATGGGTGAGTTACACCAAATTTTGTACCAAAAGCGTGTTCGTCGTGGTGCGATTGAATTTGATACACCAGAAGCCTCAATTGTCGTTGATGAGAACGGGAAGGCAATTGACGTGGTTGTCCGCGAACGGGGCACAGCCGAACGGATGATTGAATCATTTATGTTGGCCGCCAATGAAACTGTGGCTGAACATTACGACCGTCTGAAAGTTCCTTTCCTTTATCGGATTCACGAAGTGCCTGACCAAGAACGCGCACAGTCCTTTTTCGAGTTTACTAAGGCCTTGGGGCACCCTGTTAAGGGCGATCCGGCTAAGGTGACACCAATGATGTTACAGACTTTGATGGACCAAGTTAAAGATGATCCAGCAGAGCAAATGATTTCAACGATGATGCTGCGAGCAATGAAGCAGGCCAAGTATTCACCAGAACCACTCGGTCATTTTGGCTTGGGTGCTGATTACTATACGCACTACACTTCACCCATCCGACGTTATCCTGACTTAACAGTGCATCGTTTGATTAAGTGGTATGCCAAAAACGGAACGGGTGCTGAAGCACAAGAAAAGTATGCCTCGTCATTGGGACAAATCGGGATTGATACTTCAACCCGTGAACGTCGAGCCATCGATACGGAGCGATTGGTTGACTCAATGAAGAAGGCTGAGTACATGGAAGATAAGGTTGGCATGGAATTTGATGGTGTCGTGAATGCCGCTCTCAAGTTTGGTCTCTTTGTTTCCTTGGAAAACACAGTCGAAGGTTTGGTTCACATCTCAAACCTAACCGATGACCACTATGAGTATGATGAAAAACACGCTGCTTTAATTGGTCGGTCAAAGCACCATATTTTCCAGATTGGTCAAAAGGTAAAAATCAAGGTAATTCGTGCCAATAAGGAAGAATCAACCGTTGACTTTGTTCTCTTGAATCCTGAAGCAGCGCCAACAACTGATATTCGAGTACCGCAACAAAATCAGGGCAAGTTTGGCCGTGATCGCAATGGTCGTGGCAACCGTCGTGGTGGACAGAATAAGGGCGCTGGTCACGGCCATGGCTCTCACCAGAAGTCTAATGGTCATGGTGCCAATCATCATGCTGCTAGTGATAACCGGCATCCTGGCGGACAAAATGGCCAGAAGATGGCTGGTAGCCAACAACGTAATCGTGGTACTAATGGTCATAACGCGAATCGATCAGTTAAGCCGGGCCAAAAAAAGGGTGGCTCAAGTAACAGTAAGCATCAATTTAAGGTTAACCATCGAAAGTAAGCAGTTTTAAGATTTGCAGAAGGGAAGGCGGATGGCCAAAAAGAAAATCAAAGACGATCCAGCCCTGGCGCAAAACCGCAAGGCTCGCTTTAACTACGCAATTGAGGAAACCATGGAGGCCGGAGTTGTTTTGACTGGAACTGAAATTAAATCAGTTCGAGCCGGTCAAATTACGATTGGCGATGGATTTGTGACCGTTAATAACGGTCAAGCCATCCTCACCAACGTTCACATTGCGGCCTATGAAAATGGTAATCAATTTAATGTTGATCCTTTGCGTAACCGGGTGTTACTTTTGCACAAAAAGCAAATCGCGCGATTAAACGGATTAGCGAAGGAACCCGGGGTAACAATTGTGCCTTTAAAGGTCTACCTGAAACGTGGCTTTGCTAAGGTTTTAATTGGTGTCGGTCATGGAAAAAAGCAATATGACAAGCGACAATCGATTAAAAAGCGCGACCAGGAACGTGACTTAAATCGTCGTTTTAAAAATTAATCAAAACAGGTCTGTTCTGATGGCATTTAAGAACAGACCTGTTTTGATTAATGGTACTTTTGTTTTGATTTTATCGAAGCTTTTTAAAATATTTGATTAAAAAAACAAGAAAAAGACATTCTCTTTTCTAATTGACCCAAAGACTATTTTTGTCTATACTAGAACTGTGAATTGAGAAAAAATTCACTGCTGAAAGGAAGAAAATACGATGGGTATGATTATTATTTCAGCATTCTTTGCTTTGATAATCGGCTTGGCTGGTGGCTATTTTGTAAAACGCATCTTAGACAAGATGCGCTTAAATAACGCCAAGCAGGTTGCAGCAAACATTTTAAAACAAGCAAATGATGAAGCCAAAAGTATTAAACGGGATGCAGAAGTTGACGCCAAGGACTTGGCCCAAAAGTACCGTCATGAGGTGATTGAATCACTGTCGGGGCGGGAAAAAAAGGTTGAAGCCCAAGAAAGCCGTCTGCAGGATCGGACAGATACTTTGGACCAAAAAGACGCAACTTTGAACCAGCGAGATGCTTCGCTGATTCAAAAAGAAAACCAGGTGCAAAGCCAGTTAGAAAAAGCCACAAAAAAGGCTGATGCTGCGCAGGCTACTTTGACTGCACAAGAAGAGAAGTTGCAGGAAATTGCGGCATTAACTCGAGAACAGGCGAAGGAGCAAATCCTAGCCGAAACGAGTGCTCAGTTGGATCGTGAACGAGCAGCACTGATTCAAGAGTATGAAATTGATGCTAAAAGTGAAGGCGAAAAACGGGCAAGAAACGTGGTCGTGGAAGCAATCCAGCGTTCAGCTGCTGACACTGTTTCAGATGTCACAGTTTCTGTTGTGAACTTACCTGGTGAGGAGATGAAGGGTCGAATTATTGGTCGTGAAGGCCGCAACATTCGAACGCTTGAGGCATTGACTGGAATTGATTTGATTATCGATGATACACCAGAGTCAGTTGTCTTGTCAGGGTTTGATCCCCTACGTCGCCAAATTGCTAAAAACGCCTTAGAGGCTTTGATTTCTGATGGGCGAATTAATCCAGCCAAGATTGAAGAAGCTGTTGAAAAGGCGCGTCGCCAAATGGATGAAAATATTCGTCAAAAGGGTGAAGAGGCTGTCTTTGAACTAGGACTGCGTGGCTTGCACCCAGACTTAATCAAGTTAATTGGTCGAATGAATTATCGGACATCATACGGGCAAAACGTCTTGCAACACTCAATTGAGGTAGCAAAGATTACCGGTTTGATGGCTGCCGAATTTAAAATGGATGTTGCACAAGCAAAGCGTGCTGGTCTCTTACACGATATTGGTAAGGCTGTTGATGCGGAAGTTGAAGGTTCTCACGTAGAACTAGGCGTTCGTTTAGCTGAAAAGTATCAGGAAAAACCAGTGGTTGTGAATGCCATTGCCGCCCACCACGGCGATACGGAGGCAATTTCACCACTAGCTGACTTGGTCGCAGCAGCGGATGCAATTTCCGCTGCTCGTCCGGGTGCTCGCTCGGAATCGCTGGAAAACTACGTCAAGCGTCTGACTGACCTTGAAAATATTGCGGATGGTTATCGGGGTGTCAAATCAGCCTATGCTATCCAAGCCGGTCGGGAGGTTCGTGTGATTGTTGAGCCTGCCAAAGTGACCGACATTCAAGCAACGGTTTTGGCCCATGATATTAAGGCCGAAGTCGAAGAACAACTTGAATATCCAGGTCACGTCAAGGTGACGGTTGTTCGAGAAACTAGAGCAGTTGATTACGCGCGTTAATGAAAAGCCCCTTGGGGCTTTTTCTATTTGAGGGACTAAATTCAGGTCTGAGCCTGCAATAATGGTTTAAGTCTGCTACAATAAAAACAAGTCATCTGTTCTTTAATGAAACGAGAGGAGAATCTTACTTTATGACTATTGGGGAACTTTCAATTTTAATTTTTGCCTTAGCATTTTTGCTTTTAGTTGTTTTTATCGGAATTTTTTTGTTGCGCTTAACGCGATCGGTCAGCATTTTAACAACTGATATTGATACCATCGCTCGCTCTTCTAACGAGGTTTTGGCGAACACAAATATATTGTTGGATGATGTCAACGATAAGATGGCAACGCTAGATGTTACTGTTCAGACTGCTGCTGATTTATCACAGACAGTGTCAGATTTGAATGGTTCGGTTCGTAAGGCATCGAATAACTTAGCCGGGATGGGGACAATTTCAAAGGCTGGTGCTACGTTAGCATTGTCGAAGGTTTTCGGTCTCTTCTCTAAAAAAAATAAAAAGTAACGGAGGAATTGCTATGTCAAAAGCAACGAATGGTATTTTTGCCGGTTTCTTGTTTGGCCTTGGTGTTACCGCTGCCTACAAGTTGTTGCATGAAGACCAAAAGGATGAACTTAAGCAAAAGGTTCAGGCTAAGGCCGACCAGGCCAAGCAGGCTGCTAGTCGCGTTCAAGATAATTTGGCGCCCTATGTTTCGAAAGCTAAGGAAAGTTTGGCTGCTAAGAAAGTAGAACTGGCAAATCAAGTTGTTGATCAAGAAGATCAGGACCGCAACGATATTGAAATTAGTGAACACGACTTGTCCTTAAACGATGACAAGTAAAAAAACCACTAGGCAAGTAATTCTGCTTAGTGGTTTTCTTTTCAGTAAAATGTTGGCTGGGATAGAGTGGTCATGGGTGATTGTTTTATTTTTCAATCCTAAGTGCCCTTGAGCCCTTGACCAGCAATGAGCAGCATTTACTCTTGGGCTAATTTTTGAGCCTTTTGGGTGTTGGCGAAATGAACCTTGGCAAAGTGACTCAAATCTTTTCCTTCTTTGATGAGTTGACTAGCGACGCGGTCTGCTTCCTTACCAGCACCGATTGGTAGGTGAATACCGGCTTCTTGGCTCAGCTCGGCCATCGAAATCAGTTCGACGTAGCGGGCTAGAATTGAAGCTGCCGCTACTGCAAGATGGTAGCGCTCACCCTTGGTGCTGAAGTAGACTTGATCTGCTACGATTGGCTTTTGCTGGTTCTTTTTCAAATAGTGAAAATAAGAGTTGGGGGCTACAAATTGGTCGATTAAGAAGCCATCCGGTTTTGCAGGACTGATTTTTTTTAAGACAGTTGCCAAGACAAAGTTGTGCGAAAGAGCCTTCATTGCCACCACGTTTTGTTTACTTTGCTGTAATTGGTTGTACTTATCCGGCATCAGGTTGACGACGTGATGGGGAAGGCGGTCGATAATTTTTGGCGCGAGGTTCTTAATCTTTTCGTCGGTAAGCGTCTTAGAATCAGCGATACCGAGACTTTTGACCCAAGCATTTTGATCTTTGGGAACATAGACAGCTGCTGTTGTTAGTGGGCCAAAGTAGGCTCCGGCGCCAACTTCATCAGAACCAATGACACTCCAATTTTGAAAACCAGCAGGAAGATTTTGGCCAGGTTGATCGTGTTGAGGTCTCACCTTGACTCTTTTTTCCCCCTTTTTATTGAGGTCTAATTGCTGATTGGCCCATCGGCTAGCTTCTTGACTAGCATTTGCACCCTGGAAGAGGACTTTACCGGAATGGTAAGCTGTGATGGTTGTTTCATTTGTTTGGGCCTGAAAGAGCGCGCCAGTCGGTGCGGTTGCTTTCAGGTGACCAGCATAGTAGTCCTGACATTTTTTAATGGTTGCCTTTGACAAGGATAGTACGCTTTGCATTGAAGCCCGCTTTCTTCTTGGTAAATGGGGTAGTAACCACTTAATTATAGCAGTTTTAATGGTATAATTGACCTTATTAAGTATGTGAATTGTGCGCATTTGGTCAGGGGAGAGCCAGATAGAATTGCGCCAAAATAGGAGCTTGGAAATGATTCTTTCATTGATTTTTGTTGTTGTAATTTTTCTCATGGCCCTGTCCGGTTATCGGGAAGGTTTGGTCCATGTTTTGGCTCGTTTAGCTGTGTTTGCTTTAGTTTTTTACATGGCCACGGTTTACTCTAAGCCACTCGCTGATCTTTTTTCCAACTGGGTTTCGGGACAGTTCTCTCGTCCGGGCGTGCCAGAAGAAATTTCTCACCAAGGAACTCAGTTCTTATCATCGGGTCTGGCCTTTATGGTCGTGATGATCCTGGGCTCCTTTGTTAGCCATTATCTATTACGCCCAATTCGCTTTATCCGCCGGTTGCCAATTTTAGGGGCACTTGATGGTTTGTTGGGTGGTATCTTGTATTTGGGAATCGGAGTGGTTTTAAGCTTTGTGGTTTTGCAAGTCTTGTCGGTTGTCCCCAATGCTTGGCTGCAAATGCAGTTTAGCCAAAGTCCGATTTTAAATCAGTTTTTGAACACTATGCCGATTCTTTCGAATCAGATTTATCAATGGTGGCTTTAAATAATAAGGAACAAACAGTATGAATGAAAAAGTCTTACAGACATTAGAATATGAAAAGGTAAAAGACCAGTTATACCCCTTTATTCAGACAGAACAAGGCCGGGTCTTAGTTGACCACTTGCAACCATCTTCTGATTTTGACCAAGTGTCTGCCTGGTTGCAAGAAACCAATGAGGCTGTCTTGATTGATCGATTGAAAGGTGGCATGTTGTTGCCAGCCTTAGTGGATATTAAAGATCAGGTTCGTCGCTTGGAAATCCAGGCAAGCTTGAATGGGGCAGAGATTGTTAGTTTGGCCCAGGTGCTAACCGCCACTGCCGCGATTGTTCATTTCTTTGAAGGTATTCAGGATGATGATTTAGCTGGTTCAGTTGACCACCTGGCTGCTAAAGCAGCTAACTTGGTACTTTTGCCGGAGTTAACGGCTCAGGTCGACCAGGCCATCGATGAGACCGGCCAAGTATTGGATACTGCCTCCTCTTTGCTTTCAAGTCTGAGACGACGAATGACGGGGCATGAGAATGCTATCCGACAAAAATTACAAGGGTATACCCGGGGAAAATCAGCCCAGTATCTCTCGGAACCGATTGTCACAAAGCGGTCCGACCGCTATGTTTTGCCGGTGAAGGCCGAATACCGGCACCAAATTCCGGGTGTTGTTCATGACCAAAGTCAAAGTGGGCAAACTTATTACATTGAACCGCAAGTGGTTGTTGAATTAGCCAACGAGTGGTCAGAATTAAATGTTTTGGCTCGAGCTGAGGAAAACCGGATTTTAGCTGAACTTTCAGCTGAATTGGCCTTGCATAGTGAAGATCTGGTAACCAATGCATTGATTTTGGGCCAGTTGGATTTTGCCAATGCTAAGGCACGGTTAGCTAAAAGCCAAAATGCGCAGGCACCAGCGTTGTCAACTGACCAATCGGTTGCCTTAAACCAGGCTTGGCATCCGCTGATTGGGGAAAACAAGGCTGTTAAAAACGATATCAGTCTTGGCATTGACTACCAGACATTGATTATTACCGGGCCTAACACCGGTGGAAAAACAATTACCATCAAAACGTTGGGACTCTTGCAACTGTTGGCTCAGTCGGGACTCTTTATTACGACTAGTCGGCCATCAACAGTGGCGGTCTTTGAGCAGATTTTTGCTGATATTGGGGATGAACAGTCAATTGAGCAGAACTTATCCACGTTCTCTTCACATATGGCGAACATCAAGCAAATCTTGCAGCAAACAAATGACCGCTCGTTGGTCATCTTTGATGAATTGGGAGCCGGAACAGACCCTCAAGAAGGGGCCGCCTTGGCCATGGCTATTTTGGATCGAACCCGGTCTTTGCAGGCCAAAACCATCGCCACGACCCACTATCCAGAATTGAAGCTTTACGGTTATGACCGCCCAGAAACGGAAAACGCCTCAATGGTCTTTGACGTCGAGACGCTCAAGCCAACTTACCAGCTCTTAATTGGTGTACCAGGCCAATCGAATGCCTTAGCGATTGCCAAGCGCTTAGGCTTTGACGATGAGTTGTTAGCAGATGCCCAGTCATTGGTTAATCCAGAGGACCAAAATCTGAATAAGATGATTCAGGACTTGGTTGATCAGCGCCAATTGGCCAAGGGTGAGCGAGCTGATTTGGCAAAAAAGACTGCTCAAGTTCAAAGTGAACAATCGCTCCTAGAAGAAAAGACATTAAAGTTGGAGCAAAATCAGGCCAAGGTCATGCTGGATGCCAAAAAGGAAGCCAACCACCTGGTTGCGAAAACCAAAAAAGAGGCTGACCAGTTAATTAAGGCTATTCGTAAAGAGCGCTTGGCCGGTGGCCAAAAAGCTGGTTTGTCCGAGCAGGATCTGCAAAAGCAAAAACAGGCAATTTCTTCCTTGCATCAAAGTGACCATTTGGAGAAAAATAAAATTCTCCAGAAGGCTAAAAAAGCTAAGGTGCTTGCTCCCGGGGATGATGTGGTGGTTCAATCTTATAACCAGCAGGGAACCTTGGTGAAAAAGCATAAGAATGGTCAGTGGGAAGTCCAATTAGGCATCTTAAAGATGTTAGTTGATGAGGATGACCTCACGAAGACTGAAGCAACTGCCAAAGCTCAAAAAGAAAAGCAAAAGCAGCACCGACAAAAGGTTGCCAAGACGGCTCACAGTGGCTCAGCAACGGGCCGTGTTCAGGCGAAGCTTGACCTCCGTGGCGTGCGCTATGAGGCGGCTATTACTGATTTGGACCGCTATCTGGATACGGTGGTTTTGGCCAATCTTTCCTCAGTGGAGATTATTCATGGGAAGGGGACCGGGGCATTGCGGAAGGGAGTCACTGATTTTCTCCGGTCCGACCGCCGGGTTAAGGACTTCCATTTTGCCTCCGCCAATGCCGGCGGAGATGGTGCTACAATTGTGACCTTACGCTAAGACCTGATTTTGACCAGGTTAAAAATCAGCTTTGCTGCAGGCCAATAAATGTGGTCTTGGTTGATAACAGGCGTGCTTATTCCTGATGCTAGGAATGTATTACTTAACCAGGTACCAATTACCAAAAAGAACGAGAAGGGAAGACAATATGTCTGATAAGTACCCAGCCGGAGAATTTTTATCCGCACTATTTTTATACGCACATGATTTTAACTATAACCACTTGGTCTTTGAGGCCAACCGCTTTAAAGTGTCCGTCAACCTAGTTCGTCGTTCAAATACTTATGGGAATGCAGAGCTCTTTTACGCCTCCGCGGACCCAAAGAGTTTTGCACCAGTTATGTCTGCTATTAACCAGGCCATTGAAGTTGCGGAGCTTGAGGGTGACTTGCAGGCTAAGGTGCAAACGCCAAACTTGGAGCGTAAGGAACAGATCTTCCAATTTAAACTACGTGAGTTTGGTCATGGACGTTATCAACTCGATTTATCGATTTAAGGTAGGAGGCCGATTGTGAAACAAGGGAAGTCAGCACAAATTAAAGCATTTAAACATCAAAATACAAAGCACAAGTTTCGTGAAAATAAGAAGTTAGCACCATTTGATTACAATGAATTTGCCGGTTTCTTGCGAGCACGGTTCTTTTTGACCAAGAATAACGCCTACCAGCCAGCAGTCTTTGAAGCGGCTTCATTCTTCTTGGATGACTTGATTGCCACCATGGTGCAGCAGAATTTCTCTGCCTTTACTAGTGATGAACGGGTGATTGTCAACTTAAACGAAGCGATGCAAGCCGCATTGGTCCAGTCAACTGATCGAGATTGGCGCTACTTTGTTTTGTTGACGCCAGTTTTGTATGATATCCAAGCCTTTTTGGCCAAGGAAGGGCAGGTTTCACCACGCTATGGTGTGCAAACGACTAAGTTTGATCCAAACTTTTGGAAAATGATTATGCGAACGGTAATGGCAGTTAATTACTTCCGCTTCCAGGGTCAGGATGTTGCCAAGCTGATGAACGAATCATCAGCAATTGACGACCTGCAATTTAAATTCTTAAAGCAAAATGGGGATGCCGATGACTTTGACTTGGAAACGATTCAGGAGGTCTTTCGTGGCTTAATGGTTACCTTACCTGAGTTAAAAAATGCTGATGCAAAACCTTTAACACCTGCTTTAACGGCAGACCAAGTCCAAGAAGAAATCGCTTTTGGAAAGCGGATGGTGGCAACCTTCCAAAAGACATCAACTGCTGGGGTCGTCTCGGACCAGGAAATGGCTCTTTTACAGTCCCTGCATCAGGGCTTGGCTGAAAGGTTCCAGGCTGACCATCACCAATGGACGGCCAGCTTGATTGCTACCTTTATCAAAGAGAATCTCTTTGAGTATTGGCAACCTGTTTTCGACTCATTGGATGGCTTAGGAGGCGAAATCACTCGCTACCTGCAGTTCTTGGCTAGCAAGAAGGCTGTGACGAACTTTAAGAAGATGGAAGCTGGCTTGGCCGGCGTTGATCATTACTTGGATGTCGCTGCCTTGAACAAGCTTCTTGGCCAGCTAACGGTTGCTGACGTTGAAGAGCTAGTTATAGAAAAATAGACAAAAAATGCCTGTTGGTCTTCAATGAAAACCAACAGGCATTTTTAGCAGAATTATGAAAACGAGATATGGCGCAAAAGGTCTGGCATCAATTGATGAATTTGCTTCGTCTTTTGATCCTGAATTAACAAAGCACCGGCTGGTGTCTGAGATAGGACGCCATGAAAGTCCTGAATTTGTTCTTGGTCAAAGCCATAGTTCATCTGAACGTCAACGGGTTCTTGTAAATTAATGGCCAACTCTAAGCGCGTAATGAGTTCTTGACTATTTTGTTGCTGTTTCAATGGAACGACAGCAAAGTGTTCGCGTAAGCGGGCAAAAACATGCTTGCCTTGCTTAATGATTTGATTGTAATAAGTACGGTTATCAAGATTGACTTGCATGAGACCGCCTCCTCTTTCACTGTTGACTTTAGTATACGAACAAACGTTTGGTTTTGCAAGTGCTTTTCCTGGTTAAATTTTTGTTAAGAACTAGTTTGGGGTTGATTTAAAGCTGTTTTTTCCTTTATTATCGTTAGGCGAACAGGCTTTCTAAATTGGCTACAGGAAGGTCAGAATTAGGCTGGAAAATGAATGACCACTTGAGGCTATCGTTGAATAATGGGAAAAATTCTGGTAAAATACAAACATTAAAGTAGATTTTGATGTTAAAGAGGAAGAGCATGACACAACGTGGTTTGTTAATCGTCCTTTCAGGCCCATCTGGTGTCGGAAAAGGAACAGTTCGTAAGGCAATCTTTGAAGATGACGGTGTGGATTTCCGTTATTCCATTTCAGCAACAACTCGTAAGCCACGAGTTGGTGAAGTGGACGGCCAGGATTACTTCTTTGTTTCCCGTGATGAATTTGAAGAAAAGATTCAGGCAGGCGACATGTTGGAATATGCCGAATACGTCGGTAATTACTATGGAACGCCACGTTCTTTCATTGATGAAACTTTAGCTTCTGGTAAGGATGTTTTCTTGGAAATCGACGTTCAAGGGGCTTTACAAGTGAAGACGAAAATGCCAGAAGGGGTTTATATTTTTCTGACTCCACCTGATATTAAAAATCTCCGCACTCG
Source organism: Fructobacillus sp. ESL1096 (assembly GCF_058511985.1). Lineage (NCBI taxonomy): Bacteria > Bacillati > Bacillota > Bacilli > Lactobacillales > Lactobacillaceae > Fructobacillus > Fructobacillus sp. ESL1096. The sequence goes on along the minus strand of NZ_CP196400.1, from coordinate 355,577 downwards.
TTTAGAGGGGCGGGGGACTGATTCGCCTGAAGTCATCGACCAACGCGTTGAAGCTGCTAAGGACGAATTGAAAAAGATGATTAATTATAATTACGCCGTCGAGAATGATATCGTCGAGTTAGCCGTTGACCGAATTAAGGCAATTATTACTGCTGAACGTTTGAAGGTTAACCGGGTATTTGACCAAATTGCGGACTAAAGGAGTAGCACATGTTATTGTATCCATCAGTAGATAAGCTGTTAGAACGAGTTGATTCACGGTATAAGTTGATTGCCTTGGCTTCAAAGCGCGCCCGTGAATTGGATGCCGGGATGCCAGCAACGAAGGTTAAGTTTGATTCCAATAAATCAGTCGGACAAGCTTTAGAAGAAGTTGAGGCGGGTGATGTTGTGATTAACCCCGTTGTTCAGGACGAAGGGGAATAAGATGGCTGATTTTCCGCAGTTAGATTTGGCGGCGCAAGAGGCACAAGCCACTCTGCAAACCAACTATGGTAATATTGACCTGATTTTTTTTGCAGAACAAGCACCCAAGGCGGTTGAAAACTTTTTGACCCATGCCAAGGAAGGTTATTACGATGGCGTTATCTTTCATCGAGTGATTCCTGATTTTATGATTCAGGGGGGAGACCCTGATGGTTCTGGTCGTGGTGGTGAAAGTATTTGGGGTAAGCCCTTTGAGGATGAATTCTCAGATGACTTGTTTAACCTCCGTGGCGCTTTATCAATGGCTAATGCTGGACCAAAGACAAACGGATCACAGTTCTTCATTGTTCAGGCGAGTCATTTTCCTAAGCAAATGGAGGCAGCCCTCAAGGGATTACCTGATGAAATTCAAACTGCCTACCAAGAAAATGGGGGAACCCCATGGTTGGATGGCAAGCATACTGTCTTTGGTCAAGTTGTGGCTGGGATGGATGTTGTCGATAAGATTGCTAAGGCAAAAGCTGACTATGCTGACCGCCCAATCGATGATATTATCATTGAAAAAGTCGTCCTTCACTAAAAGTGTTGGGCGCTTTTTGCTATAATGAAGACAGTAGGAGAAAAAAGATGCCTTATAAAATTGGACAGCTAGTGACAGGAACTGTTACTGGTATTCAGCCCTATGGTGGCTTTATCAAATTAGATGAGCAAACTCAAGGTTTGGTTCATATTTCGGAGTTCAAATCAGGGATTGTCAAGGATTTGAACGGGGAATTGAAAGTCGGTGACCAGGTACAGGTGATTGTATTGGATATTGATCAGTATACTGGTAAAATTTCGCTTTCCCTTCGTCAAGTTGGCATCATGCCACTTAAAGACACGCCAATTATCAAGAACAATAGTGTGAAACGACATTTCTGGACGAACTATCATTTGGACTACGGTTTTGAACCAATTGCTTTAGCCTTGCCAGGTTGGATTGAGGAAGCAAAGAAAAGAATTAGCTGAGGAGTACTAGATGACAATGGTAGCAGCAACGGTTATTGCATATGACCACGATATTCCCTATTTTTTAGTGCATCAAAAAGATACTGGTGATTATTTTTGGGCAGTTAAGGTTCACCATCATGAGGAGAAAACTTCTTTGGGAACAATTTTGTCCGCTTTTCAAAAGGTCGGTGTAACTAATTTTGACGATTGGCGCTTGGGTGAGCTGGCTACTGCAGTTGAAGAGGAAGGCCATGCCGAGTCATTATATTCTTTTCATGTGATTAACTATCAGGCATTACAGCAACAGTTACCGAAGGAGCTGGTCTTTAAGAGTGCGGATGAAATCCGTGAATTATTGACGACAATCCAGCCATCGACATTCACGTCTTTTGATGCTAATTGATTTTAATTGACAATTCGCTGATTAATAAAAATAACGTTCGGATTTTATCCGTTAATAAAAGGGCGAAAGAATTCATCTTTCGCCCTTTTAGAATCGCTTTAAAAACATCGAGAAAACTATTGACGAGTAGTCAGGTAGGCGCTATACTAGTTATTGTTCGTTACGAAGCAAAGCTGCTTCGAGCGAGGCGCTGGTTGTCAGAGATGACCGGCAGTTGATAAAAGTTCATCAGAAAGTTGTTGACAAGCTTCAACATTCCTGATAAACTAATCAAGTTGCCCTAACAAAGCAACTCAAATAACTTTCTAAATTAGTTGTTGACTTTAGGTCACAGCTAAGGTAAGATAAATGAGTTGCCCAACAAGGCATCGCACATTGAAAACTGAACAAAACTTTGAACAAACAAATCTGTAACGGTGGCTACTTGGTAAGTAGTCACAAACAAATTTGCGAAGTCAATTCGTAACAAACAATAAACGGATAGGCGTTATCGAGAGATAGCAACTAGTCAGTTTAATCGAAGAGCAATCTTCAAACTTTTAACATGAGAGTTTGATCCTGGCTCAGGATGAACGCTGGCGGCGTGCCTAATACATGCAAGTCGAACGCGCAGCGAAGAGTGCTTGCACTCTTCAAGCGAGTGGCGAACGGGTGAGTAACACGTGAATAACCTACCGAAAAGCAGGGGATAACATTTGGAAACAGATGCTAATACCGTATAAAACGTGCTGTCGCATGACAAAACGTTAAAAGGTCCGTTTGGACCACTTTTTGATGGATTCGCGGTGCATTAGTTAGTTGGTGGGGTAAAGGCCTACCAAGACAATGATGCATAGCCGAGTTGAGAGACTGACCGGCCACATTGGGACTGAGACACGGCCCAAACTCCTACGGGAGGCTGCAGTAGGGAATCTTCCACAATGGGCGCAAGCCTGATGGAGCAACGCCGCGTGTGTGATGAAGGCTTTCGGGTCGTAAAGCACTGTTGTATGGGAAGAACGGTAAGGGTAGGAAATGATCTTTACATGACGGTACCATACCAGAAAGGGACGGCTAAATACGTGCCAGCAGCCGCGGTAATACGTATGTCCCGAGCGTTATCCGGATTTATTGGGCGTAAAGCGAGCGCAGACGGTTCGATAAGTCTGAAGTGAAAGCCCACAGCTCAACTGTGGAAGTGCTTTGGAAACTGTCGAACTTGAGTGCAGTAGAGGTAAGTGGAACTCCATGTGTAGCGGTGGAATGCGTAGATATATGGAAGAACACCAGTGGCGAAGGCGGCTTACTGGACTGCAACTGACGTTGAGGCTCGAAAGTGTGGGTAGCAAACAGGATTAGATACCCTGGTAGTCCACACCGTAAACGATGAACACTAGGTGTTAGAGGGTTTCCGCCCTTTAGTGCCGAAGCTAACGCATTAAGTGTTCCGCCTGGGGAGTACGACCGCAAGGTTGAAACTCAAAGGAATTGACGGGGACCCGCACAAGCGGTGGAGCATGTGGTTTAATTCGAAGCAACGCGAAGAACCTTACCAGGTCTTGACATCCTTTGAAGGTACTAGAGATAGTGCTGTTTTCTTCGGAAACAAAGTGACAGGTGGTGCATGGCCGTCGTCAGCTCGTGTCGTGAGATGTTGGGTTAAGTCCCGCAACGAGCGCAACCCTTATGTTTAGTTGCCAGCATTCAGTTGGGCACTCTAGACAGACTGCCGGTGACAAACCGGAGGAAGGCGGGGACGACGTCAGGTCATCATGCCCCTTATGACCTGGGCTACACACGTGCTACAATGGCGTATACAACGAGCAGCGAACTCGCGAGGGTAAGCGAATCTCTTAAAGTACGTCTCAGTTCGGATTGTAGTCTGCAACTCGACTACATGAAGTCGGAATCGCTAGTAATCGCGGATCAGCATGCCGCGGTGAATACGTTCCCGGGTCTTGTACACACCGCCCGTCACACCATGGGAGTTTGTAATGCCCAAAGCCGGTGGCCTAACCTTTTAGGGAGGAGCCGTCTAAGGCAGGACAGATGACTGGGGTGAAGTCGTAACAAGGTAGCCGTAGGAGAACCTGCGGCTGGATCACCTCCTTTCTAAGGATAATCGGAGCGTTACAGGGACGTCAGAGTCAATTTGATTTGTGCAAAGTTTTGTTTAGTTTTGAGTGCGTGAAGCACAACCAGCGCATGGGGGATTAGCTCAGCTGGGAGAGCACCTGCTTTGCAAGCAGGGGGTCAGCGGTTCGATCCCGCTATTCTCCATTGGCCAGAAGAAAGCCTTTTGGCCAAAAGCTAGTACATTGAAAACTGAATAATCAAGAAATTCTTTTAAAATGATTCAGAGGTGAATCATCTAAATGAACCGAGAAACAACACAAGTTCTTTAAAAAAGAACGGTTTAATCGCAGGTCTGAAAGAAGACCAACTCATAAAACTGATCCAACTGAAAAGTTGTGGTTAAGTGAATAAGGGCGCGTGGTGGATGCCTTGGCACTAGGAGCCGATGAAGGACGTGACTAACTACGATAAGCTTTGGTGAGCGGTAAGTACGCTATGACCCAGAGATTTCCGAATGGGGAAACCCAGCACATAGAAGTGCTATCACTATCTGAATACATAGGATAGTTGAAGGAATACGCTGTGAACTGAAACATCTCATTAGCAGCAGGAGCAGAAAGAAAAATCGATTCCCTGAGTAGCGGCGAGCGAAACGGGAAGAGCCCAAACCAGTGTGCTTGCATGCTGGGGTTGTAGGACTGTCGTTGAGTTACCAAGATAGAAGTTAGGTGAAAACGTTGGGAAGCGTTGTCAAAGAGGGTGATAACCCCGTAACCGAAAGCTTTTGTCCTCTAGACAGGATCCTGAGTACGGCCGGACACGTGAAATCCGGTCGGAATCTGCGGGGACCATCCCGTAAGGCTAAATACTCCCTAGTGACCGATAGTGAACCAGTACCGTGAGGGAAAGGTGAAAAGCACCCCGGAAGGGGAGTGAAATAGTTCCTGAAACCACGACGCCTACAAGAAGTCAGAGCCCGTTAATGGGTAATGGCGTGCCTTTTGTAGAATGAACCGGCGAGTTACGGTATCGTGCGAGGTTAAGGTGAAAAAACCGGAGCCGTAGCGAAAGCGAGTGTGAAAAGCGCGAATAGTACGATGCTGTAGACCCGAAACCAGGTGACCTACCCATGGTCAGGATGAAGGTGAGGTAAAACTTACTGGAGGTCCGAACCGGTGCATGTTAAAAAATGCTCGGATGAACTGTGGGTAGCGGTGAAATTCCAAACGAACTTGGAGATAGCTGGTTCTCTCCGAAATAGCTTTAGGGCTAGCCTCATGAAGAGCATACTGGAGGTAGAGCACTGTTAAGCCTAGGGGCCCATCTCGGGTTACCAAAGTTTGATAAACTCCGAATGCCAGCTATGTATACATGGGAGTCAGACGATGAGTGATAAGATCCACCGTCGAAAGGGGAACAGCCCAGACTGCCAGTTAAGGTCCCTAAATATATGTTAAGTGGAAAACGATGTGATAGTGCATAGACAACTAGGATGTTGGCTTAGAAGCAGCCACCATTTAAAGAGTGCGTAATAGCTCACTAGTCGAGTGCCATTGCGCGGAAAATGTACCGGGGCTAAACATATTACCGAAACTGCAGGCGTGTGAAACACGCGATAGGAGAGCGTTGTAAGGGCGAAGAAGGTCGACCGTGAGGACGGCTGGAGCGCTTACAAGTGAGAATGCCGGTATGAGTAGCGAAAGACAGGTGAGAATCCTGTCCACCGAATGACTAAGGATTCCTGGGGAAGGCTCGTCCACCCAGGGTAAGTCGGGACCTAAGGCGAGGCCAGAGGCGTAGTCGATGGCTAACAGGTTGAGATTCCTGTACCAGTGTAAAGCGTTTGACCGATGGAGGGACGCAGGAGGCTAACAGATCACACGACTGGATGTGTGTGCAAGCAGTAAGTCTAAAGAAGAGTGAAATGCTTTTCTTTGTTAGGACAAGCTGTGATGCGGAGTGAAATAAAGTAACGAAGTCTGTGACGTCACACTGCCAAGAAAAGCTTCTAGGGAGCAATACACTGCCCGTACCGCAAACCGACACAGGTAGTCGAGTGGAGAACACTAAGGTGAGCGAGAGAACCCTCGTTAAGGAACTCGGCAAAATGACCCCGTAACTTCGGGAGAAGGGGTGCTGGACTCCGGTCCAGCCGCAGTGAAAAGGCCCAGGCGACTGTTTATCAAAAACACAGGTTTCTGCAAAATCGTAAGATGAAGTATAGGGGCTGACGCCTGCCCGGTGCTGGAAGGTTAAAAGGAGTGCTTAGCTTCGGCGAAGGTACGAATTGAAGCCCCAGTAAACGGCGGCCGTAACTATAACGGTCCTAAGGTAGCGAAATTCCTTGTCGGGTAAGTTCCGACCCGCACGAAAGGCGTAACGATCTGGGCACTGTCTCAACGAGGGACTCGGTGAAATTTAAATACCCGTGAAGATGCGGGTTACCCGCGACAGGACGGAAAGACCCCATGGAGCTTTACTGTAGCTTGATATTGAATGTTTGTGCTGCTTGTACAGAATAGGTAGGAGGCACTGAAGGTTGGACGCTAGTCTAGCTGGAGCCAACAAGTGGGATACTACCCTCGTTGTATGAACATTCTAACAGCGGCCACTGATCGTGGTCCTGGACAGTGTCTGGTGGGCAGTTTGACTGGGGCGGTCGCCTCCTAAAAGGTAACGGAGGCGCTCAAAGGTTTGCTCAGAATGGTTGGAAATCATTCGTAGCGTGTAAAGGCATAAGCAAGCTTGACTGCGAGAGAGACAACTCGAGCAGGTACGAAAGTAGGACTTAGTGATCCGGTGGTTCCGCATGGAAGGGCCATCGCTCAACGGATAAAAGCTACCCTGGGGATAACAGGCTCATCTCCCCCAAGAGTCCACATCGACGGGGAGGTTTGGCACCTCGATGTCGGCTCATCGCATCCTGGGGCTGTAGTCGGTCCCAAGGGTTGGGCTGTTCGCCCATTAAAGCGGTACGCGAGCTGGGTTCAGAACGTCGTGAGACAGTTCGGTCCCTATCCGTCGCGGGCGTTGGAAATTTGAGAGGAGCTGTCCTTAGTACGAGAGGACCGGGATGGACATACCGCTGGTGTACCAGTTGTTTTGCCAAAGGCATTGCTGGGTAGCTACGTATGGATGAGATAAACGCTGAAAGCATCTAAGTGTGAAACTCGCCTCGAGATGAGATTTCCCATCTAAACAATAGAGTAAGACCCCTCAGAGATGATGAGGTAGATAGGCTAGAAGTGGAAGCGCAGTGATGCGTTGAGCGGACTAGTACTAATCGGTCGAGGACTTAACCAAAGAGTCAATGAGTAAAGGTAAATTTAGGAAAAGAAGAGTAAGGATTATTTAGTTTTGAGTGTAAAAGCTCAAAGGTGTCGTGTTGATGGCATAGAGGAACCACCTGTACCCATCTCGAACACAGAAGTTAAGCTCTATAGCGCCGAAAGTAGTTGCCGGAACGCTGGCTGCGAGGATAGGACGACGCGATGCCGTACATATAAATACAACAGGGGAATTGGTAAATATCAGTTCCTCTGTTGTTTTTTATTTATATACAGTTTAAAATATAGTAAATAGTAACAGGATGCTTTGGTTTGGCATTGAAGTTAATCAAAGTTGAGGTGAATACTTATGGAAATGGAACGAATTAACGATAACACTATTCGGGTCATGATTGAAAATGAGGACCTTCAAGACCGTGGAACTTCCGTTCGCGATTTGCTTAGCGATCGGAATAAAATTGAATCTTTCTTTTATAATATTCTGTCTGAAATCGATACAGAAGAGGATTTTGTTGATAATGATAAAGTTTCTTTTCAAGTCTTGCCTAATCAAAATGGGTTAGAACTATTTATTTCTCGTCTTGATGATCAAGATGCTTTAAATGATTTATTGGCAAACATTGTTGGTGAACGTAGTGATGATGCTTCAGAAATTGTTAATCAAGAAGCCATTGACGATGTTTCTTTTGAACAAAAGATGGCTTTGATGGACCACGATGATGAAAAGGATGCTATTAAAAAGAGTGTTGACGGTCATGTTGATGTTGTTGAACTAGCCGATTTTGATTTGCTTTTGTCGCTTTCAGATCGTTTGGAAAAGTTTACTGGTGATAATAGTGCTTATTTTTACAAAGGTCACTATTACTTAGTATTAGATTCAACAAAGATGTCGTTGACAGCTGCTGAATATAATACTTTGTCGGCAACGATTGTTGAATTTGGCCGTTATACGAAGCTGAATGAAGCTGTTTTGTCGGAGCACGGCAAGGCTTTGTTTGAAAATCAGGCTGTACAATCATTGAACCAACTGTTTTCTGTTGAATAAAATAATGGGATGGAAAATCTAAAAAGGTTTTCCATTTTTTTATATCTTATTGTTGTCTCGTTGATTGAACTAACTTTAGATTGGTAATCAACAGTCAATCCTTTTTTTAAAATAGATTTTCTTCCTGTTCTATTATCAGGTATAATGGCAGTATTATCATTTAGCATTGGAGTGCATTTTCATGAATATCTTGCTTGTTATCACCTGGGTTTTAGTTATCTGGTTTGTTTTTTACGTGGTTAGTACTTTTGGTACGCGAATCATGGCCAAGCAACGGGGGACTGTTTTAAAGGCAGAAGATTTTATGGCACAGCAAGCAGAAAACCATGGTCAATTGGTTGATGTTCGTGATAAGGAACCCTATAAGCGTAATCACTTAAGGGGAGCTCGAAACATGCCAGCATTAACTTTTTCACAGGGAAAGTCTGGTTTGCGCCAGGATATGCCAGTTTATTTGTACGGTGATACGTTATCTGGGGCGAGCTCTGTTGCCCGTCACCTCCGCAAAGAAGGGATGGCTAAAAGTCAAATTTTCTTGATGGCTGGCGGTTATCGTCAAGTGACGGAGCAAAAAAAGAGCTAAAAAAAAGAATCGCTTAGCGATTCTTTTTTAGTAACTATTAGAAGCGAGATTGGTGAGCGGCAACTGATTTTCGAATTGCAGCACGGGAAACCTCTTCATAGTTTTCTTGTTCTTGTTCCTGTGGTTCTTGGACTAATTTTTTGTAGCCAAAGCCAGCTGAAAGAACGGCTAGGACTGAACCAAGTACGCCTGTTGCCAATCCGAGTTTAAAATCTTTTTTCATCCTCAATCTCCTTTCTATCTTTTCTTAATATTATCGTTGAAATAAAAGACTTTGTAAATCCCTATTTGTAAAATGGAGGTGGAATATGGCAATCCCAGTAATTGTAATTGCAGGCCCGACTGCTTCTGGTAAATCAGATTTGGCAATCCGGCTAGCTAAAAAATATCACGGTAATATTATTTCGGCTGATTCTTTGCAGGTATACCAAGAACTCAATATTGGTACAGCCAAAACACCGGTTCAAGAACGTGGGGGGATTCCTCATTATTTGCTTGATGTGGTCGATCAAGCTGCTGATTTTTCAGTGGCTGATTTCATATCATTAGCAGATCAGGCAATTTTAGAAACGGTTAAATCAGGACGAGTCCCAATTGTGGTTGGGGGAACTGGTTTTTATGTCAAAGCACTGCTAGGTTTTCAGTCATTGGACTTTGCTCAATCTGATGAAGAAGAAGTTCGAGCAGATCAGGAAAAGCCTTTAGAGGAACTGCAAATTAAATTGAGGCAAGTGGCTGACGAAAAGTTATTGGCTCGAGTTGATCTACAAAATAAAGAGCGGGTCATTCGCGCAATCCAAATCGCGTGTCACGGTCAAGTTAAGCGCCCCAAACGCCCAGACTATACCCCCCTTATTTTGGCCTTAGATTGGCCAAGAGAGGTCTTATATGACCGTATTAATCAGCGCGTTCAGCTGATGATGGATCAAGGACTTGAAAGAGAAGCCAAAGGGCTCTATGACTGTGGTGGATTGAGTCTGCAGGCCGGCCGTGGTATCGGTTATGCTGAACTTTATCCTTTTTTTGAGGGACAGCAGAGTCTTTTAGAAGCTGTCGCAACTATCCAACAAAATTCTCGGCGCTATGCCAAACGACAATTAACCTATTGGCGTCATCAAATTCCGGGGTTACAATGGATTGATGGTCAAAACGCATGGGAAATTGCTGATCAGCAAGTTGCTAATTTTTTGAAAGAATATAAGCAGTAAAAAGGGGTGACTAATGGATTTTGTACAAGCTTTAATAGATTTAAAAGATGGAAAAATTGATCATTTTGATGTTGATCCCGAAACCTTTCCGGCGTTTCAAAAAGCCTGGTCTGCTTTTCCTTATCAAAACACAGTGAAGGGAATCGCCCAAAGATCAGGAAAAGTGACGTATATTCAGGCAAAATAGACTGTTGTAGCGATTAAAATATGCTACAATAATATTTAAGTAAACTATATTAAAAATGGCCGGGCTCGCTTTTTTCGGGTGTCGACTTTAATTGAGAGGCAAAATCGTGGCATTATCATTTGGACAACATAACGTTGGTATTGACTTAGGAACGACAAATACTTATGTATACGTCGAAGGAAAGGGAATCGTTTTACGTGAACCTTCAGTTGTTGCACGTAACACTGAAACGCAAGAAGTGATTGCCGTCGGCTCTGAAGCCCTCGACATGCTTGGCCGGACGCCTGCAAGTATCGCAGCTATTCGTCCAATGCGCGATGGCGTGATTGCTGATTATGACACGACAGTTGCCATGATTTCTTATTACTTGACGAAGGCACTCGGAGGTCGCGTTGGTAAGCCATACGTGACACTTGGAGTACCTGCTCGGATTACGGCAGTTGAACGTCGTGCAGTCATTGATGCTGCCCGTGTCGCTGGTGCGCGTGACGCTTATGTCATCGAAGAGCCATTTGCGGCTGCAATTGGTGCTGGCTTACCAGTGATGGAACCAACAGGTTCAATGGTTGTTGATCTTGGTGGTGGGACCACGGATGTTGCAACAATTTCACTTGGTGGTATTGTTGCGGCTCGTTCAACTCGTTTTGCGGGTGACAAGCTCAACGAAGCAATTTCATCATTTGTCCGCAATAATAACAATTTGGCAATTGGTGAAGCAACTGCAGAACGTTTGAAGATTGAAGTTGGGACTGTTTCTTTGGAAGATGCCAAAATGATGGAACCAACAACGGCTCGTGGCCGCGACTTGTTGACTGGATTGCCAAAAACCATTGAAGTTTCGGCTTATGACGTGGCCACTGCAATCCAAGATCCAATTAACGAAGTAGTTAACTCAATTCGGGAAACTTTGGAATCAACACAGCCTGAAATTTCTGCCGATGTGATTGACCATGGAATGGTCTTAACCGGTGGTGGAGCACAGTTACGCGGTTTGTCAACCTTGATTGAAGAAGTGACGAAGGTTCCCGTCATTGTGGCGGAAGATCCTTTGGATGCTGTTGTCAAGGGTGTTGGTGAGTCATTGAAGTCTTTGGACGTTTTGCAACGAAACTAATAAGACAGGTCAGGTAAACTGCCAAAAAGCGTAGCGCTTGCGCTGCGCTTTTCTTTTCTAGGCAGTTGGTGTGAAAAGGATTATTCCATGCGTAAGTTATTTTCATCCAAAACGGCTGTAATCTTAATGATTTCAGTCATGGTTATTGTTGGCTTGATTACCGGATCAAATTGGTGGGCCAGTAAAACCAATACGCCACCTTTTTTTCAGCGCGCAGTTAATGATATCACTGGTGGTGTTTCACGCCTGATTGCCGTGCCAACCAATGCCATTGGGACACGGGCTAATTCAATTTCAAATTTGATGTCAACATTTGACGAAAATCAAAAATTGAAGGCTAAGTTAGACGGGTACGCGCAAAACCAGGTTAAGATGCAAACCTTGGAAGAGGAAAATAAGTCGTTGAAGAAGCAGCTTGGCTTGAAAGCAACGTTGACGGATTATGAAACAATTTCTGCCGTGACGATTGCTCGCTCGCCGACTACTTGGCAATCACAGCTTGTGATTAATAAGGGGGCCAAATCAGGATTGAAAAAGGGCATGCCTGTCCTTGGTGATTCTGGCTTGATCGGTCGTATTTCAGAAGTGAATACGGTCAATTCGAAGGTGACGCTGATTTCTGATACGAGCGAGGATACAAATCGCTTTGCAATCACTGTTAACGGTAGTCAAGGCGATGTCAATGGTATTATTACTGACTATGATGCGGACCAGAAGTTACTCATTATGGGGCAAGTCACTGAGAGTCAGACGATTAACCCTGGTGATAAGGTTGTGACTTCAGGATTAGGTGGATCAATGCCGTCTGGGATTCTGATCGGTAAGGTGGCAAAGGTCACGACCGATGATTACGGTCTATCACGTAAGATTTATATTCAATCGAGCTCTGATTTGAGCAGTTTGAGTACTGTTTTAGTGGCCAAAACAAAGGTAGGGTCATAATATGGCAGGTTGGCAATTTATTCGATTTCGGATTGTGTATCCGCTAATTTTACTTCTTCTGTTTTTCATTGATGGAAATATTATGTCTTCGTTTGGCACTTTTCTACTCCATCCACCGTTTCATATCATTCCAACGCTCACGTTGATTTGGTTTTTCTATGCCATTCAATTTGAGGCCACAACCTTTGTGCCTTATTATTTCTATGTAGTCGTGTTTGGCTTACTTTTTGATGTTTATTACACGGGCATTATTGGTACTTATACGGTTGCCTTTTTAGCCGCCACGATCTTGATGGATAAGTTGCATCCTTATTTTGATGAACGCTTAATGTCTGGGATGCTCCTGCTATTAGTTGGCCTATTGGCTTATCTTGTGGTAACTTATTTTGCCGGGTCGATGATTAACATTGCCAATTTGTCACCCTTTGCATTTATCATTCAAGATGTTTTGCCAACGGCGACTTTGAACTTAGTCCTAGCAGCTTTAGGTTATTATCCGACCTGGTCTTTGTATCAAAGATTAATTTAAACTTGCTTTTTTTACCGGGCCAGGGTTATAATGACTTCAATTAAAACGTTGACTAGACGAGTAACTAACAGATTCTTTTCAGGAAGCTTACGGCAATTGAGAGTAAGCAAGAATTGTTGGTGAACCACACCTAGGAGTGTGCTATTGAACTTTAAGTAGGTAGCATCGGTTGTGACCGTTATCGCACTGGTTGTTAGGAAACTAACACCACGAGGTTTCTTTAGTAATAGAGAAACAACGATGAGGTGGGACCGCGTCTATTCGCCCTCTAAGTGCTGTGCACTTAGGGGGCTTTTTTATTTCCCATCGTTTTAATAGTTTAATAGTGAAAGTGGGGAAATCCTGATGAAATATTTTTTTGAAATACTACCAAGCATTGCCACTGGCTTACAAATGACCCTGGGGGTCTTCTTTATTACGATTGTTGGGTCAATTCCATTGGGAATTTTAGTTTCCTTGGCAATGCGGTCACCATACTTTAGCGTGCGTTGGTTGGTGAATGGCTATATTTGGCTGATGCGGGGAACGCCTCTTTTATTGCAGCTGATTTTTATTTATTATGGTTTGGCTATGGTCGGCATTTCCTTCTCACGGTTTGATGCCGCGGCCTTTGCCTTTATTATTAACTATGCAGCTTACCTGGCAGAAATTTTTCGTGGCGGCCTTCAAGCTATCCCACAGGGTCAATTCGATGCCGCTCAAGTCTTGGGCTTGAATAAGGTTCAAACTTTTTTCAAGATTATCTTGCCACAAGTGATTAAAATTGTTGTGCCATCATTTGGAAATGAGGTTGTTAACCTAGTTAAGGATACCTCTTTGATTTATGTGATTGGACTGGGTGATATCTTGCGAGCTGGTTCAATTGCAGCCAGCCGGGACGTTTCATTAGTACCATACTTAATTGTTGGCTTGATGTACTTGGCCATGGTAGCAGTCGTTACGGTTGCCCTACGCCGTAGTGAGAAGCGTTTGAGTGCTTGGAGGTAAGACCATGATTGCGATTAAAAATTTGACAAAAGCCTATGGCGATAATGTGATTTTTAAAGATTTATCACTGAAGATGGATGATGGTGAAATCCTGGTAGTAGTGGGACCCTCTGGTTCCGGTAAAACAACTTTTATTAAGACCCTAACCGGTTTAGAGGATGCTAGTGCTGGTGAAATTGATTTGAATGGCCAGACCTATCAAGTTGGCGATCCCGCTTTAGCAGCCCAGATTGGTCTGATTTTTCAGGACTTTAATTTATTCCCACATTTGACGGTTAAGAAGAATTTAACTTTGGCACCAATGACGGTTAAGAAGATGTCCGAGCAGCAAGCAAATGAAAGGGCTAATGAGTTGCTTTCAACTTTGGGTTTGACTGAGCAAGCGGACTTATATCCTTACCAGCTGTCTGGTGGTCAAAAGCAGCGGGTAGGGATTGCTCGGGCACTTGCGATGGATCCACAAATTATTGCTTACGATGAACCAACCTCTGGTTTGGATGAAAAAACCACGGAACAGGTAAGCCAAGTATTGCTGGCCTTGAAAAAGGCTGGTGTTACCCAATTAGTCGTGACTCACGATCTGCCGTTTGCTGATAAGGTGGCGGATACAGTCTTTGACTTTGAAAAGGAGGTCCAACGCTAATGATTACGATGAAAAAGAAAGTCATTGTTAATACAGCTGTGATTGTGGTCTTTCTTGCCGTAGTGGCTGGTTGTGCTGCCTTTCTTTCTAAACCAAAGACAGATAATGATGCTAATACCAAGGATAATTGGACCAAGATTCAACAGGAAAAAGTGATTACGATTGGTTTGGATGATACCTTTGTTCCAATGGGTTTCCGGGATTCTTCTGGCAAGTTAGAAGGATTTGATATTGACTTAGCCGATAAGGTTTTTTCTGATTTGGGCATCAAGGTTAATTGGCAACCAATTGACTGGTCCATGAAGGAAACCGAGTTAAACACTGGAAACATCGATGCTATTTGGAACGGTTATACCAAGACACCTGCCCGGGCAAAGCAGGTAGCTTTTTCACAGGTTTATCACAAGGTAGCTCTTTCTGTTGTTGTTAAGAAGGGTCAGGGTATTAATAAGTTCGCCGATATGTCCGGTAAAATCTTGGGTGTTCAAACCGGGTCTTCTGGTGAGTCGTCATTGAACGATCAGCCAAAGGTCTTGAAGCAGTACATTAAGGGGCAAAAGCCAATTGAGTATGATACCTTTGACAAGGCCTTTACTGATTTAAATGCTAACCGCATTGATGGCTTGTTAGTTGATGAGGACTATGCCCGCTATTACATTAATCACCAAGCCAACCCAGCAGATTATGAAATCTTAAAGGGTGGCTTCCCAGAGACAGAAGATGTTGTTGGATTCCGTAAGGGCGATGTTGAACTCAAGGCAGCGGTTAATCGGGAATTGACGAAGTTAACCAAGAATGGTTTTGTTTCTGCTTTGGAAAATAAGTGGTTTGCGCAAAATTAATTGAGAAAGTATTAAAAACGCCTACGGGCGTTTTTTCTTTGGGTAAAACCGAGTAAGATAGTTATATGATAAAAAAGACGATTGTGGCGCCTGGCGTCAAGCTGGTTTACCAGCCAACAAGGCAATTTAAAACAATTCATGTCAACGTGACCTTTGCGACTAAGGCTAAGAAAACCATTGCAACTAAACGGGCACTCTTGTCCTATTTGATGGCAGTCTCTTCAAAAGGTTTTCCAGACCAGCGAGCGGTATCTTTGGCGATGATTGATGCCTTTGGTGCCAACTTTCAGACAAAGGTGGCCACACTCGGTGATTTGGATTTGCTAACGGTTTCGATTCAGTTTATCAAGCCAGGATTGTTACCAAATTCAAAGCAGCTTTTAGATCAAGTTTTAAATTTTTTGCAAGCCATGCTCTTTGATTTTGACTGGCAAAGTCCTCAGGCGCAGGCAACTTTTGACCAAGAACGGCAGAATTTGAAGCAAGCTATTTTAAGTCGTCAAGACGATAAGGTGGCCTTTGCTTTGGACCAGGCGCGTGAACTGACCTTTGCGGATGCTGCTGTGCAAGAATCAATCTTAGGGTCGCTTGAGGAATTGGACCAATTGACTTTAGAGGATGTTCAACAGCAGCAGCGAGAACTTTTAGCTGAAAATCAAGTCGTGATTTCGGTTGTCGGCGACTTAGAATTTAACCAATTGACAGAAAAATTATCTGCTTGGCCTTGGACAGACTTCGGTCGTGAGGAAAAGGGTTCTATTGACCAAAATGATTCAGCGCAGATTCCTGAATTGTTAGTTGCTGGTCAAAAAAAACTTGTGAAAAAAGCAGATTGGCAACAGGCTGTTTTGGTGCAAAATTATCAGGTGGAAGGTCTGTCTTTACAAGACAATGGTTCACGCTATTATGCCACTTTGGTATTGAACACCATCTTTGGTGCTAGTCCAGCTAGTTTGCTTTTTACTGAGGTTCGCGAAAAAAATAGTTTAGCTTATAATATTTTGTCACGTTTTCAGCCGGACTTGGCCGTCTTGACCGTGGTGGCTGGTTTTGATTTTGACCAAGTTGACCTGGTTGAAGACCTGATTCAGGTTCAACTGCAGAAACTGACCGCTGGCCAAATTACAGCAGAAATGCTTGACAATGCCAAGCAAAGCTTGAAAAATGAGTACTTAATCCACCAAGATTCCCAGGCTTACCTAGCGGAGCGTCAAGTTAGTCGCTTCTTACGTCAGGCCGAAGCGGGCATGACTGATTTTCTAACCAAAATTGACCAGGTATCGGTAGCTGACGTGCAGGATCTTGCTCAGAATTTAATCTTGCAAAGTCGCTTTGTTCAAGCGCCTGGGGGAAAGAGGGAATCTTTTGGAAATGATTGATTATGAAGAACGGCCAATCGTTTTTCAAACGACAGAGGGGTTGACGGTTAACCTGATTAAAAAGTCTGGTTATCACCAATTTTTGGCCGCCTTAACTGCTCGTTTTGGTTCGTTAACGACGGCAATGCGCTTTGCCGATGACCAGCAAATCACAATTCCAGCCGGTACTGCACACTTTTTAGAACATAAAATCTTTGATAAAAAAGATGGTGATGCTTTAATTCGCTTTACGGAGTTGGGGGCTGACGCCAATGCCTTTACCGGTCCAAACCAAACAACATATTATTTTACGGCCACTAGTCACATCTTAGAAAATTTGGCTTGGCTAATGAATTTTGTGCAAGAGCCTTATTTTACGGAAGAAAAAGTTGTGCGTGAGCGGGGGATTATTGAAGAAGAAATTAAACTTTATCAGGATGATCCTGCTTGGCAGTTGTACCAGGGAATTATCGGACTACTGTACCCAAAATCAGCGTTAAGTCAAGATATTGCAGGAACAAAGGACAGTTTGCAAGCAATCACTCCTGATTTGCTCTATCAAATACATGCTGGCTTTTACCAACCAAAAAACTTAGTGTTGACCGTTGTTGGCGATTTTGATACCAATGAATTAATGGCCTTTATTAAAGGTCAACAAGGTCACATCAATAGTCAGGCAGAAACTGTCTCTGTACCAAAAGAAGAGTTGGCAGAACAGGCAGCCTTTGCACTGGAAAAGAAGCAAGGCTTATCGCTGGCAAAGGGGGCCTATGGTCTTCGCTTACCAAGTCGTCCTGCGGATATTTCAGGAATTGACCGTGTTAAAGAAATTTTATTAGGTGAACTCGCCTTGGACTTGGTATTTGGTGATCAGACAGTGTGGTTTCAAGATGCTTATGAAAAGGGAATTTTCGGTGATGATTTTGATTATGAGTACAGTAATTTTGGTCCCTACCAATATTTAACGTTCTTTGCAGATGGTGAAAATCAAGACCAGGTTCAAGAATATTTGCTGAAACGTCTAGCAGAAGCGCCCACAATTTTAGCTGAAAGCCAGACTGATTTTACCCGGCTAAAAAAAGCTTTGGCTGGGCAAACTTTGACTAGTCAAAATCGTCCAGACCGCCTTGGTTTAGACGAGGATTTGGCCTTGTATGGGGTATCGCTATTTGATAAAATGAACTTAGTAGAACGTTTTTGCTTAGATGATGTTGTCCAGTGCGGCAAACGGCTTTTTGAAGGTGGTCGTTTGACTCGCTTAGTATTAGAAAAGTAAGAGAAAAAATGGCTGAATATTTAGCAAGCGAAGTTAGTCAACAGTTACGAGAAGCACGATTGGAAAAAGGTTATACAATCGACCAGTTGGCCGAGATGACCAAAATTCAACCTCGCTTCTTACAAGCAATTGAAGATGGTGACCAGGATGTTTTACCTGGTCAATTTTATGCTCGGGCATTTGCTAAGCAATTTGCAGCAGCTGTTGGTTTAAACCCGGATGATCTTTTTGATGAAGTTGAATTTGATCCACAGGTAATTAGTGATTTATCCCATGCACACCGTGATGAAGATGGCGTCGTTCGAGCTGGGGTTAATAATTCAGAGGCCTTTAAGTCACGTTTCCGTGGCTTTATTCCAAGAATTTGGCTTGCAATTATCGTTGTTGCCGTTTTGTTGGTTGCTTGGTTTGTGGTTACACGGGCCAGTTCAGGTTCCAATTCGTCTAACGGTGGTAACCAAGTTGAGGTTGCATCGTCATCGGTACCACAGTCATCATCGTCAGCAATGGTATCCTCCTCAAGTGCGAACAGTGGCATTAACCTCGGGACTGCAACCACCAATACCGCCCAGTTGACGACCACCTATACTGTAGGTGGGCAACTGGCTAATACGCATACTATTGTAGCCAAAGGTCAAAATGGTGGTTCGATGTTTAAGGTAACTGACGGAACCGGTAAGGTCTTATACAACGCTTGGTTGAATCAAACTGATGAAAAAAGTGTTGAAGTGCCAGCCAATACGGCTATTGTCAATATTCAAGTTTCACAAGTGAGCCACGTGAACTTAACGATTAACAACCAACACATTGATTTGCCAAACTTGCCAACCAATCCAGCTCCAACGACCTGGAACGTTGTCTTGAATTTGAATAAGTGAGAACAAAATGAACCTACCAAATAAACTAACGGTCTTTCGAATCATCTTGATTCCAGTTTTCATGTTCCTTTTGATTTACTCAAAGGGTTCAACAATTTTGAATGCTGAGATAGGCCAGACCCTTTCATGGGTCTTGGCAGCAATCGTCTTTGCCGTGGCTTGCATTACTGATTTCTTAGATGGGCAAATTGCTCGTCGTAAGCACTTGGTTACGAATTTCGGTAAATTCTTTGATCCGTTAGCTGATAAACTTCTGGTTATGACTGCTTTGATTTACCTGACTGCTTTTCATCAAGTTCCTGCCTGGATTACTGCAGTTATTGTTATCCGGGAACTAGCGGTCACTGGTCTACGGACTCTAGTTGTTGAAAATAACGGAACGGTCATGGCTGCTGCCTGGCCTGGCAAGATTAAAACATTTTCCCAGATGTTTGCTATTTTCTTCCTTTACTTGAAGGATTGGCCATTCGCCCTTGTTGGCTTCCCAATCGGGCAAGTGCTCTTGTATATTGCCGTTTGCTTTACAATCTATTCAGGAATTGAATATTTCTGGAAAAGCCGCTCGGTTTTTGCAGACGGATTATAAGCGCTATAAGCGCTTTTTTCGTCCAATAAAATAGAGACAAAAACAACGCGAACAAATGTTCGCAAAACCCTTGCATTTTGTTGAAAAAGTCCGTACACTGTTGATAGACATTGAAGGAGTATCAAGCATGGTTGCAAAAAAGACAAGCGATGATAACAAGAAGGATGGCCGTCAGGCTGCCTTAAATGAAGCTTTAAAAAAAATTGAAAAAAACTTTGGAAAAGGTTCGATCATGACGTTGGGCGATAATGCCTTAACGCAGGTAGAGACCTCACCTTCTGGGTCCGTCAAATTGGATGTTGCCTTAGGAGTTGGGGGCTACCCAAAGGGACGAATTATTGAAGTTTATGGGCCTGAATCATCAGGTAAGACGACGATTGCTTTGCATGCAGTAGCTGAAATTCAAAAAAATGGTGGCACTGCTGCCTATATTGATGCCGAAAACGCTTTGGACGTAAAGTATGCTGAAGCTTTAGGTGTTAAAAAGGATGAGTTGCTGTTGTCACAGCCAGATACTGGTGAACAAGGATTGGAAATTGCTGATGCCTTGGTTCAATCTGGCGCCGTCGACATGGTCGTGGTCGATTCCGTTGCTGCCCTGGTTCCCCGTGTAGAAATTGAAGGTGAGATGGGGGATGCCCACGTTGGTTTGCAGGCACGGTTGATGTCGCAAGCCTTACGAAAGCTAGCTGGAACGTTGAACCGGACGGGAACAATTGCTATCTTTATTAACCAAATCCGTGAAAAAGTTGGCGTAATGTTTGGAAACCCCGAAACAACGCCAGGTGGCCGAGCTTTGAAGTTCTACTCAACGATTCGATTAGAGGTTCGTCGTTCAACTCAAATTAAAGACGGTTCCGATGTTACTGGTAACTTGACCAAGGTCAAGGTCGTGAAAAATAAGGTTGCGCCACCCTTTAAGGTTGCTGAAGTGGATATCATGTATGGAAAGGGAATCTCACAAACCGGTGAAATTCTTGATTTGGCTGTTGATCAAGATATTATTGATAAGGCTGGTGCATGGTATGCCTATAATGGGGAACGAATTGGCCAAGGTCGCGAAAAGGCCAAGGAATATTTGGATGACCCTGAGCACGTTGCTCTGAAGGAAGATATCTACACACAAGTGCGGAATGCTTATGGCATTGGCGATGAACCAGCTGTTGCTGCTGGCCCTGATGAAAGTGATAGCAAAAGTGCAGAAAATCACGATAACGACGGGCTTACTGACGAACCAATTATTTAGAAATAGTAATAATAAATTAATATTAAAAAGCGTTGTAGAACGCTTTTTTTTGTTATAATGTGTTTGTTCTTAACTGAAGTGAATGATTTATTTTCACACAAATTATTTAAATTAGTTTGGAATGGACACTTGTTGTTGTAGGATAATCTTTTGCACCCAGTTGGGAGAAGAGGAATCATGCAAAGATCGCATCGCGGGTCATGGATAGTGGCCTCTGTCGTCGTTGTACTTGCCATCATCTTGGGAATTGCCTATCAAAACCGAGACAAGCAAGCCAACACCGCACCCATTACTGCAGTTGGCTCAACTGCACTGCAACCATTGGTTGAAGCCGCTGGGGAGGACTATCAACGTTCTCACCCTGGTGTCTCCATTACCGTTCAAGGTGGCGGAAGTGGTACGGGTCTGTCGCAAATAGCGCAAGGGGCTGTTTCCCTCGGGAATTCAGATCTCTTCGCTGAAGAAAAGAAGGGGATTGATACAAAGAATTTAGTTGATCATCGAGTCGCAATCGTTGGAATTGCGCCAATCATTAATAAGCAAGCTGGTGTCACAAATTTGACACTAGCACAGTTAACCGATATCTTTACCGGTAAAATTAAAAATTGGAGTGAACTGGGCGGAAAGAACATGCCAATCGTGCTTGTTAACCGTGCCGCTGGTTCCGGAACTCGGGCCGCTTTTGAAAAGTGGGCCATGGGTGGCAAAAAGAGTGCCTCGGCACAAGAACAAGATTCATCAGGAATGGTCTTGTCAATTGTTAAGAGCACTCCGGGAGCTATCTCTTACGTTGCCTTTGCTTATAAGTCAAACGATGTTGTTCGGGCAAGTATCAATGGTGTCGCACCTACCGATACCAATGTTGAAGATGGGGCTTACCCAATCTGGTCATATGAACACATTTACACGCATGGCAAGCCAACTGGTGAAGTTGCTAAGTTCTTGGATTTCTTTAATTCAGATTTTGTACAGAAAACGTACGTGCCAAAGTTGGGTTACATTTCAAACTCAAATATGAAGATTGAACGTGACCTGCATGGTAACATTACCGCTAAGCAGAAGGGGTAAGGCAGACAATGGATCTTATTACCGAAAAAATTAAAAAAACTTCGTTGTCAACCAAGCAAGATCGATTTGGAAAGTTTATTTCGGCTCTTGCCTTAATTCTAATCACTGCGGTGGTTGTCTTAATTTTCGGCTTTGTAATCACTCGGGGGTTAGCCACCTTTACGACCAATAAAGTTTCAGTTAGTAAGTTTCTCTTTGGAACGAATTGGAATCCGAGTGTTGTTGACCCTAAGACGGGTCAGCCAGGAATAGGCGCATTACCGCTTATTACTGGTTCCCTGGCGGTAACAATTCTGGCCGCTATTATTGCGACACCATTTGCGATTGGAACAGCGGTCTTTATGACTGAAATTGCCAAGAAACGTGGTTCGCGCATTATGCAACCAGTCATCGAATTGTTGGTTGGAATTCCTTCCGTTGTTTATGGTGTTATTGGTTTGACTGTTGTGGTCCCAGCCGTCCGCTCAATTTTTGGGGGAACGGGTCTTGGAATCTTGTCTGGAACGATTGTCTTGTTTGTCATGATTTTACCAACCATTACATCAATGACGGTCGATTCTTTAAAGGGTGTGCCTCGTTATTATCGTGAGTCAGCCTTGGCAATTGGAGCGACACGTTGGCAGATGATTTACAAGGTGATTTTGCGAGCAGCAACGCCAGGAATCTTGACAGCAATTGTTTTCGGAATGGCGCGTGCCTTCGGTGAAGCTTTGGCTGTTCAAATGGTAATCGGAAATGCGGCTAAGATGCCGGGTTCTCTGGTGTCACCAGCAGCAACCTTGACCTCCGTTTTGACGATGGGAATTGGAAACACAGTCATGGGCACGTTGCAAAACAACGTCTTGTGGTCATTAGCAATGATCTTACTTCTGATGTCTCTCGTCTTTAACCTCTTGATTCGCTGGATTGGTCGAAAAGGAGAACTGAAGTAATGAACGCAAAAACTGCTGATAAAATTGCTACAACCGTGATTTATGCAATCGCTGGTTCAGTAGCGTTGGTGCTAGCAGCAATGCTGGCCTTTATCTTGGTTCGAGGATTGCCTCATTTGTCATGGCACTTCTTAACTGCACAAGCTCGGTCATTCGAAGCTGGTGGAGGAATTGGCATTCAATTGTTCAATTCCTTCTACCTCTTGATTTTGGCCATGCTGATTTCATTCCCAATCGCTCTTGGGGCGGCTATTTACTTGAATGAATATGCCAAGCCAACGATTTGGACATCGATGGTTCGTACCGCAATTGAAGTGATGTCATCATTGCCGTCTGTTGTTGTTGGTTTGTTTGGTTTTTTGATCTTCGTTGTGAAGTTGAAGCTTGGTTTTTCCATTATTTCTGGAGCAATCGCATTGACCTTCTTTAATTTGCCAATCCTGACTCGCTCTATTGAAACGTCTTTGAGTCAGATTCCAAATCTGCAACGTGAAGCTGGGGCGGCTTTAGGTCTTTCACGATTTGAAACAGTCATTCACATTATCTTGCCAGCAGCTGTACCATCGATTGTGACTGGGGTTGTTATTTCTGCGGGACGTGTCTTTGGTGAAGCTGCGGCATTGATCTTTACAGCTGGTCAATCAGCACCTTCATTGGACTTTGGTGACTGGAACCCATTCAACTTGGCATCACCATTGTCACCATTCCGACCAGCCGAAACTTTAGCCGTGCACATTTGGAAAATCAATTCGGAAGGAATTATGCCGGATTTGTCACTTGTGTCAGCGGGAGCATCAGCGGTTTTGATTATCGTGGTATTGCTCTTTAACTTTAGTGCACGTCGCTTGGGAACACTTCTTTATAAGAAGTTGACAAAATCGTGAGGTTAGCATGACAGATAAGAGTCAAGAATTAAAGCCAGTATCAGATTTTATTCCTGAAAAGGCACCAGAACGCTATATTATTCCAATGGAGGATAATAAGCATGAAATTGCCCTTTCAACTGAAAACTTGCAAGTAAGGTATGGCGATAACCTTTCTCTAAGTGAAGGGGATTTGCGTTTTGAACGTTACAAGATTACCTCTTTGATTGGAGCATCTGGATCAGGGAAGTCAACCCTTTTGCGTTCGTTGAACCGAATGAACGATGGGGTGGCCAATGTTACCGGTCATATTTGGTACCGTGGATTGGACATCAACTCAAAAGATATTGATGTTTACGAAATGCGTCGTCACATTGGAATGGTTTTTCAACGACCAAATCCTTTTGCTAAGTCAATTTATGATAATATTACTTTCCCATTGACTCGTCGCGGTAAGTACACCAAGGCTCAGCTCGATGAGATTGTGGAAACAACGCTAAAGCAAGCTGCTCTGTGGGACCAAGTTAAAGATGAATTGAATAAATCAGCGCTTTCATTGTCAGGTGGACAAGCCCAACGATTGGTGATTGCCCGTGCCTTGGCTCTAAAGCCTGATATCTTATTGCTCGATGAGCCATCATCAGCCTTAGATCCAATTTCTTCAGCTAAGTTTGAAGATACTTTGTTGGAGTTGAAGAAAAACTACACGATTATTATCGTTACGCACAACATGCAGCAAGCAGCCCGGATTTCTGACTACACGGCCTTTATACACCAAGGTAAGGTAATTGAATATGATTTGACTCGTAAAATCTTTACCCGTCCTAAGGTGGAATTGACCAACGATTATATTTCAGGTAATTTTGGATGACAAAACAAAGCGAAACAATCTTACAAACTCGTAACGTCAAGCTCTGGTATGGAAACAAGGAAGCCCTACATGGGATTGATTTGGATTTTGCCAACAAAGGTGTGACTGCCTTGATTGGACCTTCTGGATCAGGTAAAACGACTTACTTGCGAGCCTTAAACCGGATGCATGATTTGGAAGAAAACGTCACTGTGACGGGTTCTTTCAACCTTCTTGGGAAGGATATCTATGCGCCAACAACGGATACCGTTGATTTGCGTAAGCGCGTTGGAATGGTTTTCCAACAGCCAAATCCGTTTCCATTCTCTATCTACGATAACGTGGCCTTTGGCTTACGTTTAGCTGGAGTGAAGGATAAGAAGACTTTGGACCAGGCAGTAGAGGAGTCGTTGAAGGCAGCCTCTATCTGGGATGAAGTTAAGGATGAATTGAATAAATCAGCACTTGGACTTTCGGGTGGACAACAACAACGTGTTTCAATTGCTCGTGTTTTGGCCACAAAGCCAGATGTGTTGTTGCTTGATGAACCAACATCGGCTTTGGATCCTGTTTCTTCACACAACATTGAAGAAACCTTGTTGTCACTCCGTGACCAATATGCCATGATTATTGTGACTCATTCCTTATCACAAGCTTCACGAATTTCTGATAAGACGGCTTTCTTCCTTAGTGGAAACTTGGTCGAATATGGGGACACTCGTAAGATTTTCTTGGAGCCCGAGAAAAAGGAAACTGCCGATTATATTTCTGGTCGCTTTGGATAAGTGACTGGATGATTGGTTGGTGAAGCCCATCGTTCAGGCTGTTCAAAAAATATCTTTGCTTTTAAAATGCCCTACTGTTATTAGAGAGAAACAGGTTACATGAAAGGAATTTGTCATGCGTCGATTATTTGATGAAGAATTAGCTGATTTGGATACTTCTTTTACGGAAATGGGTGAACAGGTTGCCAAGACCATTCAGGAATCTGTTCAGTCCTTTATTAAGCACGATCGCGATGGTGCCCACAAGATCATTGATCATGATTACAAGATTAACGAACGGGAAGCCGCTTTGGAAAAGAAGTCATTTGAAATGATTGCTTTGTACCAACCGGTGACCACTGATTTGCGTGAAATCGTAACGATTTTAAAGGCTGTTTCTGTTTTGGAGCGAATGGGTGATCAGGCACGAAACATTGCTACGTCAACTATCCGCGTTAAGGGAACGAAGCACATGAAGGCTGTTGAAAAGCAGTTGGGTGAAATGGGTGAATTGGTTGCTTCAATGGTTTCAGAAGTCATGGGCTACTACGTGAAGAACGATGCCTTGGGTGCTGAAAATATCGCGACTAAGAACCACCAATTGTCGAATGCAGCGGCTCAGATTCGAACTGATTCCGTCAATGGCATGAAGGAAGACTCTGAATTGGTTGATTCAGCAGCGGACTATTTGGTCATTGCCGGCTACATCAAGCGAATTGGTGATTATACGACTGACATCGCTGAATGGATTGTTTATAAGCGTACGGGTAAGATTATTGAATTGAACCCAGGTTATAACTACTTTATTTAATTTGATAGAAAAAGGGACCCTTTGGGTTCCTTTTTTTGTGGTAGGAAACTTTGTTATAATAGGGGTAGGAAATAAATTTACTAAAGGAGGGCCTATGCGTTTTATCATGCAAGCGGCGATTAACATGGCTGTCTTTTTGGCCTGTGCGTTGCTGTTCCCAAGTGGTTTTGTTTTGGCGAACATGACGACCGCTTTTGTGGCAGCAGTGCTACTCGCCTTATTGAATCGCTTGATCAAGCCCATCTTGGTCTTTGTTTCACTACCATTAGTCATCATTTCGTTAGGATTCTTTTTATTAATTATTAATACAGTGCTGCTAGAATTAACAGCGCATATTATTCATGGTTTTGCCTTTGCCTCTTTTGGTTGGGCAATGCTGGTTGCAATATTGTTGACCTTAGCTAATTTCTTATTCATGGGTCAAACGAAGATTTCGGTGCGGAGGTAAAAAATGGCGCAAGCAACCGTAACAGTTAAAGATTTAGTTGATAACACACGATTAACAATTGTAGCAGGTCATGATTATTTAAATCGAGTGATTACTACTGCTGATATTTCTAGGCCAGGCTTGGAAATGACGGGGTACTTTACTTACTATGCTCCTGAACGGGTGCAGTTGTTGGGTATCACTGAAACTTCTTTTTCAAATCGAATGAGCCATGACGAATTATTGATGGTTTATCGAAAAATGGCCTCTAAACAGACGCCAGCCTTTGTGGTTTCGACTGATTTGCCAATTGCGGATGAATTGAAGCAAGCAGCAGAAGAAGCTCAGATTCCAATTTTAAATACGCGATTGACTTCATCACAAATTTTATCAAACATGACTTACTACCTAGGGGGCGAGTTAGCGCCACGGCAGTCTGTCCATGGCGTTTTGATTGATGTCCACGGATTAGGGGTTTTGATTACTGGTGATGCTGGAATTGGAAAAACTGAATCCGCTTTGGAATTGATTCAACAGGGGAAAGCGCGATTGGTTGCTGATGACCGTGTTGATATTCACCAAGAGGATGAACAGCGCTTGATTGGACAACCATCAGAAGTTTTACGGAACTTGATGGAAGTTCGCGGTGTTGGTATTATTGATGTTCAACAAGTCTACGGTGCGGTTTCGGTCCGTTCCCATGCTTCAATTATGCTTAATATTCACTTATCAAACGGTAAAATTGGCGAAGAGAATTTTGATCGGTTAGGAAATGAGGCTGATACCTTAGATATTCTAGGAGTCAATATTAAAAAGATGGTTGTACCAGTTACACCAGGGCGAAATACTGCTTCCGTTATTGATGCAGCGGCTGTTAAGTTCCGGACGCAGAACATGGGCTATGATGCCTTAGAGACACTTGAAAAGCGGATGAATGCCGCAATGCAAGTTAATGAAAAAGAAGACGAAGAGGCAAAAAAGCATGACTAAAGTCGCTGTTTTAGGCGCTGGTTCCTGGGGGACCGCCCTCGCCAATACAATGGCGAAAAACAACGTAGTTGTTAATATCTGGTCACACCGTGTGGACCAGGTTGATGAAATTAACCAACGTCACCAAAATGACCATTATTTACCTGGCGCAACTTTGTCAGAGAAGTTATTAGCGGTTGCTGATATGCAAGTCGCTGTGGCGGATGCAGATGTTGTTTTAATGGTGGTACCAACGAAGGCGATTCGCTCTGTTGGTTCCCAATTAGCAGGGGTTTTACAAAATTTGGATCAGCAAGTAATTTTGGCTCATGCGACCAAGGGCTTGGAACAGGGGACGCACCTACGGATTTCGCAAATGATTGAGGAAGTTGTTCCGAGTGAGAATTATTCATCTCTAGCTGTTATTTCTGGCCCGTCACATGCTGAAGATGTGATTAAGGGTGATTTGACTGCAGTTTCTATTGGTGGGACTGACGAAGCTGCTACGGCGGTTTTACAGGAAACATTAGCCAGTGAAAATTTTCGGCCTTATACTAACCATGATTTATTGGGATCAGAGTTAGGTGGAGCATTAAAAAATATTATTGCTTTGGGTTCTGGAATGCTCGTTGGTTTAGGCTATGGCGTCAATGCTCAGGCAGCCCTTCTAACACGTGGCTTGGTTGAAATGCGTAGCGTTGGTCAAAAAATGGGGGCTAAGCCGGAGACTTTTCTTGGCTTAGCCGGAATTGGTGATTTAATTGTGACGGGAATGTCACCCAATTCACGCAATTACCGTGCTGGCTTTGCCATGGGCCAGGGTCAGTCGTTAAATCAGGTCCAAGAAGAGATGGGCATGGTCATTGAAGGGGTAAATACTGTTAAGGCGGTTTATGAGTACCAACAGACCCATCAACTCGATTTGCCCATTACGACCGCTTTGTATCAGGTCTTATACGAAGAGGCTCAAATTGAAGACCAAATTAAATTACTGATGACTCGTCCATTAAAAGCTGAAGATTGACCATATATTTGTTATAATAGCAGTGGAATACTTCGGCGCCGTTGACGTCATTAATGAAAGTAGGAAAGTATGAAACCTGTACGTAAAGCCATTATCCCGGCCGCTGGTTTGGGAACTCGTTTCTTGCCAGCCACAAAGGCTTTGGCTAAGGAAATGCTACCAATTGTTGACACACCAACGATTGAATATATTGTTCGTGAAGCCATTGCTTCTGGAATCGAAGATATTGTTGTCGTCGATGGAAAGTCCAAGCGTTCAATCGAAGATCACTTTGATTCAAACCCAGAATTGGAAAACAATTTGCGCGAAAAGAACAAGTTGGAATTATTGAAGGTTGTCGAAGAAACAACCGATATCAACATGTACTTCATTCGTCAATCACATCCAAAGGGCTTGGGTGATGCCATTTTAACAGCCAAGGACTTCATTGGTGATGAACCATTCGTTGTTCTTTTGGGTGACGATTTGATGCAAGATGAAGTGCCATTGACGAAGCAGCTGATTGACCGCTATCATGAAACTGGCGAATCAACTTTGGCAGTTTTGGAAGTGCCCCATGATCAAGTATCCGAATACGGTGTTATTGATCCTGCCGCAAAGGTAAAAGAAGACGGTCTATACCGGGTTAAGTCATTCGTTGAAAAGCCTCAGCCTGAAGATGCCCCTTCTGATTTGGCAATCATTGGTCGCTACTTGTTGACGCCTGAAATTTTTGAAGAATTAGAAAAAACAAAGCCTGGTAAGGGTGGCGAAATTCAATTGACGGATGCCATTGATTCATTAAATAATCGTCAGCATGTTTACGCCCATGAATTCAAGGGTGACCGTTATGATATTGGTTCTAAGATTGGTTTCTTGGAAACTAATATTGAATTTGGCTTGAAGCATCCACAAACAAAGGATCAGCTCCGCGCTTATATTAAAGAACTTGCAGCTAAGTTGTAAAATTTAGCAAAAACAAAAGAGGTGGTATACCTCTTTTTTGTTGGTTAAAATTAGACAAAAGAACCGATTCAAGGTACAATAGACGTCATAATAAAAAAGGAGGTTCCGTTTCTCATGACAGAAGTCAAGCAATATGATGTCATCATCATTGGTGCTGGCCCAGCCGGAATGACTGCCGCTACTTATGCCTCACGGGCGGACTTAAAGACTGTAATGCTTGACCAGGGGATTTATGGTGGGCAGATGAATAATACTGCTGAAGTTGAAAATTATCCTGGTTATAACAGTATTATGGGTCCTGATTTGGCCGAAAAAATGTATGCTTCGTCAACACAGTTTGGCGCCGAATACTCATTTGGTATGATTACTGGTGTGGAAATTTTAGCTAAAAATGAAAAATTGGTCCATACTGATATGGGCGATTTTCAAGCACCAGCTTTGATTGTTGCGACTGGATCCGAACACATTCACTTGGGTGTTGACGGCGAGGAAGAATACCAAGGCAAAGGTGTCTCATACTGTGCTGTCTGCGATGGTGCCTTCTTTAAGGGTGAAAGTGTTGCCGTTGTCGGTGGTGGTGATTCCGCTGTCGAGGAAGGACTGTACTTGGCCAATGTGGTTAAGGATGTCACGGTTTATGTTCGCGATAGTAAGTTAAAGGCACAGCCAATCTTGCAGCAACGAGCAAAGAAACAGGAAAACATGCACTTTGTTTGGAATACTGAAGTCACAGCCATTGAAGGCGATAGTGAGGCTGTTTCGCAGCTGAAGCTTCATAACAATCAGACTGGTGAGGACCGGGTTGTTGACCAAAGTGGAATTTTCATCTACGTTGGCCTCAAGCCAAATACTCAGGTATTTGAAAATTTGGGGATTACTGATGACCGCGGTTGGATTAAGACGGATGACAAGATGGCAACCGCCGTTCCAGGAATCTTTGCCGCTGGAGACGTTCGTGCTAAGGACTTGCGCCAAATCACGACTGCTGTTGGCGATGGTGGTTTGGCTGGCCAAGAAGCCTATCAATATGTTGCTGAATTAAAATCAGAGGCATAAAATAAATGATGTTGAGAAGTCTGCTACAGAAATGTAGTGGACTTTTTTGTTGAGCGCTTTAATGGACAACAGCCAACGAGCCATTAACGTGGTATATGGAGTTAGAAATGGGCGTATAGCTTTTTTACTTGTGTGAGAGAAAAAGTGGGTTGAAGGGTTCTTAAAAGCTTAAATAGAAGTAATGGTGACTTTCAGCTGTCGTCAATAGCAAATAGAAGATACAAAAAAGCCTCAACTACTATTTGGTAGTTGAGGCTCTTGAATGATGAATTAATCCTTGACGATTTCACAGAATTCCAATGTTACACCATCTGGGGTGCGAACATTAAAGAACTTGATACCGTTATCCCAGAAGGGAAGATGTTGTACTTCTGAATCAATCAAATCTAATCCCTGTTCCTTTGCTGCTACAAAGGCTGCATCAGCATTAGAAGTGTTCATTGAGATGTGGTTGATTGAACCGGGCTTGCCGGTTCCTTCATCAGACAACCACGTTTCAATAACGAGGTGACCGTACTTAAAGAATTTAACTGGGCCACCTTCCTTAAAGTCACCGGTCTTTTCAAAACCGATGCCTGTCCAGAACTTTTCAGCGCGGTCCAAGTCGGTTGTTGGAATTCCAACGTGTTGAATATCGTCAAAATAATCAGTAAAGGCCATCATATAACCCGTCCTTTCAATTGGGGGAGACTATCTTAGTCGATAGCGATTCCCTGGTGCTTTAACTTGCTAAAGATACGTGTGTCTGCCCATCCAGTGATACTTCCCTGGAAAAGGAAGGCGAAGATAGTTCCAATTCCATAGTTGGTAAAATCAGGAACCATAATCAAGGCGATAACACCAATAATGGTAGGTGGAATATAAGAAACCCACATGGCAATACCGGCATTACCCTTGAAGTACTTGAATCGAAGAACCTGCATCAAATCATCAGCAGGGTGCAAAACGATGTTGGTCCGCTGATAAATTGAAATGGCAATCGCAATTAAGGAAACACCGAAGAAGTTTAAGAAAATATAGAAGGCAATCATTGGCCAACTATGTGCTTCTGGCAAGAGCTTTGAAAAGGCACTTGCAAAGACAGAGATCAAGGCCGAGAAAGGAACCATGAAAGCTAAGTTTCCAAGGAAGCGCTTGATATCAATGCGGTGCTCCAAAACCATGTTCAAAACAGCGATTAACATACCGACCACAAAGAACACGATGGATAGTGTTGCACTATTACCATGCAATGAGTGGTTTAATCCATTTTGAGCAGCTGTCCAATAGGCAGAACCCAAAATTGACGGATGAATTTTTTGACTGGTAACAATTGTTAGCACGTTACCCATTGAGTTAATTACCAATGAGAAGGCAAAGTAACTGAGGGCAGCGGTCCAAGAAATTGTCCGCTTTGCATTATTCATAAAATTTAGGCCTCTTCACCACCGATTTTAACAACGGCCTTAGAAACAACGCCTAAGCGACCGTTAACAAAATCGTCAACTTGGTTGTAATCCAATTCGTGTGACAACAATGGCTTAACGTTCAACTTACCAGATGAAAGCAATGCCAATGAGTCTTCGAATGCGTTAGGGTTAATGAATGAACCTTGGATAGTCAATTCCTTTTGGAAGACTTCGTAAGTGTTCATTTCGAACTTAGCGTCAGGTCCACCAACACCGAACATCAAAACTTGACCGCCACGAGCAGCTGATTCGATGGCTGATTCTTGTGTTTGTGGCATACCAACGGCTTCGATAACAACGTCATATTCTCCAGCAGGGATCTTGTCGCCGTTCTTAGTGTTGTATGTGTTCTTAACGTTGAACAAATCCTTGTTCATCTTCAACTTTTCATCAACGATTCCGGCCAGGTCAACTTGGTGGATACCGTATGCTTGCAAGATTTGCACGAACAATTCGCCCATGAACCCGTCTCCAATAACCAAAGCCTTTTGGTATGGTGATGGCTTCAACAACTTCATGCCGTGGATGGCACATGAAATTGGTTCAACAATCGCTGCTGATTTCAAGTCAACGTTGTCAGGGATTGGGTAAACAACTGATGCAGGGGCTGCGAAGTATTCTTCGAAACCACCATCACGAGTTACACCAATCGCTGACAAGTTTTCGCACAATTCAGGACGGCCAGTGTGGCAGAACTTACATTGTCCACAGTAAATGTTAGGGTCAACTGAAACGCGGTCGCCAACCTTAACGTTGGTAACAGCAGAACCGATTTCCTTAACAACACCTGAGTTTTCGTGTCCCAAAACGATTGGTGGGACAGCATCGGCTGATCCTGGTTCACCAGCATACAAAGCATGATCAGTTCCACAGATACCAGCAAAGGCAGTGTGAATCAAAACTTCATCTGGCTTCAAGACAGGCTTTTCGATGTCCTTCAATTCCAACTTCTTCTTATCAGTTAATACTAAGGCTTCCATGTTCTGTTATCCTCCAATGAGTAATTCCTTGTAACAACTTACACATACATAATAATATTTGCACAAAGTTTTGTCAAGTGAAAAAAGAAACTTTTTAAAACATTGATAAAAGTGCTTTTAAAAGGAAATTAATTACTATAAAAAGTGAGCAAATAGAGCGTTTTTCAGTCGGCCGCCTGGTGTTTTGTTCTGCCACTTTTCGCCGTCATTGTAGTACATTTTGGTTGAAAAATTTATGCTCATTTGGCATAAGTTTTGTTATAAAGAGTTGTTATAATAGAAAAAGTGGATGATTTAGCGAGCGAATGCTTAACAATTAGTCTGATTGCACCTTGATTTTTCTAGCTTTTTTACGCTTTGTAAGCAGACTTAACAGGGGAAATAGCGTATGATAGACGTAGGCTGTGTTTTATCTAGCCTTAATTTTATCGAGATAATATCAGGATTAACTTCTACTGACTATTATTTGCTGATTCATGAGTATCTTGCTAGCTGGTAGGGCGGATTCATGTACCCAAAGCGTTGACTAGTAGCGATACTCAGACAGACTTTTTTCCTAAAGGAGTACCCTGATTGTATGGTTCTAGCTTTTGCTGCTGTGTCGGATTGGTTGACGCATATTAGTTCTGCGAATGCCAATTTTTCTGTAATTGAATTGTCGATTCTGTTTTTTTTGATTTTGATTGAAACTGGGGGAATTGTCACAGGGTTTATTCCGGCCGATGCGTTGGTCATGACGGCTGCGGGGTTTGCTGGCCGCCATCACTCTTTGGTTGAATTTGCCTTGTTGGTGGTGATTTTTGCGACTGCCTCGATGATCGGAGACACAATTAATTATTGGTTCGGTGCTTGGGTAATTAAGCAGATTGATAAAATTCCCTTGGTCGCTCGCCACGTAAACGGTGACTTTGCCGAAAAAATTTCGTCTAATTTAAATCCGAAACGTTGGTTAATCTTTATTATTTTGGGCCGATTTGTTCCTTTTGTCAGAACCATTGTCCCGCTATCTGCTCATCGTTTGAAGTTACGGTTTGCGACTTACTTTCGGATGTCTGTTCTGGCATCCTGCCTCTGGGCATTGACCATGGTGACAATCGGTTATTACTTTGGTCACTTACAGTTGCCAAGAGAAGTGACCATCACCGTGATTGTCCTGGGTGCCGTCTTTGTGCTGGCAGTGATCCGGTCACCCAGGTTTCGGCAAATTATTATTAGTTTAATCACAAAACCTAGTCGAGAAAAGGAAGAGGAACTTTAAGAATGACTTATCAAGATACCTTAGCCCGTTGGCAACAAGCAGACCTACCTGCTGATTTAGCTGCTGAACTAAAGCAATTGAGTCCAGCTGAACAAGAAGATGCCTTCTATCAAAACTTACCATTTGGGACTGCTGGTATGCGTGGTCAAATGGGGGTTGGAACCAACCGCATTAATGTTGTGATGGTTGCCTTGGTGACGGAGGCATTAGCTGCTTACATTGATCAAAGCGGGTCTGCAGCAAAAAAAGCGGGGGTAGTCATCGCCTTTGACTCTCGTCACCACTCAAAAGAATTTGCTCAAGTAGCCAGTCGCGTGCTATCAGCACACGGGATTAAAGTTTACCGCTTCTCATCATTACGTCCGACACCTGAATTATCATTTTCAGTCCGTCATTTAAAGGCCTTTGCTGGTATTATGATTACGGCCTCACACAATCCGAAGCAGGATAACGGGTATAAGGTTTACGGTGCCGATGGTGGTCAAATGGTTCCCCAAGCTGTCCAGGCCGTTATTGATGGGATGGCAGCAGTCGAAAATGGGTTTACTATTGCACAAGATGAAACAGAAGCCAATGTTCAAGTAGTCGATGATGAGTTGGATAATGCTTATTTGGCAGAAGTTAAAACAGTTTCCGTTGATCAGAATTTGATTCAAAAAGAGGGGGC
Source organism: Fructobacillus sp. ESL1096 (assembly GCF_058511985.1). Lineage (NCBI taxonomy): Bacteria > Bacillati > Bacillota > Bacilli > Lactobacillales > Lactobacillaceae > Fructobacillus > Fructobacillus sp. ESL1096. Next base: position 320,930 of record NZ_CP196400.1, on the reverse strand, counting down.
AGACTTGAAATTTGTCTACACCCCTTTGCATGGAACTGGTCAATATATTGGTGAAAAAGCATTACAGCAAGCAGGTTTTACCAATTACACGATTGTCAAGGAACAGGCAGAGCTCGATGGGGATTTCAAAACGGTTAAAAAGCCAAATCCAGAAGACCCTGCTGCCTTGTCATTGGCGATTGAATACGCCAAGAAGCAAGCAGCTGATTTGGTTGTTGCAACGGACCCCGATGCTGATCGGATGGGGGCTGCTGTACGTTTAGCAGATGGCTCATACCAAGTCTTATCCGGTAACCAAATTGCTGGTTTGATGGTCAACTACTTGTTAGCAGCTAAAAAGAAAAATCAGACATTACCAGAAAATGGTGCTATTGTAACATCGATTGTTTCATCACGCTTTGCTAGCGAAATTGCTAAGAACTACGGCGTTGCTACCTTAGACGTGTTGACTGGTTTTAAGTATATTGCCGCCATGATTGACCGTTTTGAAGAAAAGAAGGATTATACGTACCTCTTCGGCTTTGAAGAATCATTTGGTTACCTTGTGAAGCCTTTTGCCCATGATAAGGATGCCATTCAGGCCTTGGTTTTGTTTGCCGAAATGGCTGCTTATTATAAGGAAAAGGGCCAAAGTTTTGCTGATGGTTTGAAGGAACTATACGACCAATATGGTTACTTTGAGGAAAAGACTGTTGCCTTTGATTTTCCTGGTATCAATGGTCACGAGGAAATGGCTGCTTTGATGACTAAGTTCCGCAACCAAAAGTTGGCAACGGTTGGTGATCAGTTAGTTCTGGCGACCCAAGACTTTGCTAATCAAACCCAGATTGATCGAGCTGGAGCAGAGAAAAAGTTGCCACAGCCTAAGGCCAACGTCTTAAAGTATTGGTTAGCGGATGGTTCATGGATTGCACTGCGTCCATCTGGAACGGAACCAAAGTTGAAACTTTATCTTGGCGTTGTCGCTGATTCACAGGTTGAAGCGGATGCGAAGTTACAAACCTTTGAAGCTGTGATGGAAGAAAAAATTCAGGCTTAATTTTACTGAAGACGTTTAGTTGGCAAACAAAAATAAAGTTAGCTTCTATTCATCTAAGCGCAATTATCGAACTAGATTCGTTTTTATCAGCCAGGGAGGAACCATGTTCGGGTAATTTTTCTGATTACCCTTTACAGGGTCCTTCCTTTTTTGTTATACTGACTATTGGCTATAAGCCGTAATTAACGGTAATCCGCTGTGCGTTAGTCTAAGGACGAGTGTAAGATTAGCGATTAGGAGAATGACTATGCGTCAAAATAACATTTTAGAAAAGTTGACTTCAACCCAATTGCGGACAGATATTCCTGAATTCCGCGCTGGTGATTCAGTTCGTGTCCACGCACGAATTGTTGAAGGAACTCGCGAACGTGTTCAACTCTTTGAAGGGGTTGTTATTAAGCGTAAGGGTGCTGGTATCCAGGCTACTTATACTGTTCGTAAGATTTCTTCTGGTGTTGGTGTGGAACGTACGTTCCCACTGCACTCACCACGGGTTGACAAGATTGAAGTAACTCGTTTGGGCCGTGTACGTCGCGCAAAGTTGTACTACTTGCGTGCCTTGCAAGGAAAGGCCGCTCGTATCAAGGAACGTCGTCTCGACGTTAAGTGATTACGGCAACAAGCTTCCACATAGTGGAGGCTTTTTCTTTTTAAAAAAATCAGTTTTGAAAAGAGGGGGGACTGGCATGGCTGAATTTTTGCAAGCGGTTGATGACCGAAAAATTTTGCATGTCGATTTGGATGCTTTTTATGCTCAAGTTGAAATGCGTGACAACCCTGCTTTAAAGAAGGTGCCGCTAATCATCGGTCGTGATCCTGATTTACATCACGGTCATGGGGTCGTGGCAACCGCCAACTACATTGCCAGAAAGGCCGGCGTTCATTCAGCCATGGGGTCAACTGAAGCAAAGCGACTTTGTCCTAATGCCGTTTTCGTTGCTCCTGATTTTGATAAGTACCGGTCAGTGTCAGCTCAAATTCATGAAGTTTTTGCCGAATTCACTGATAAGGTGGAACCAGTCGCACTGGATGAAGCATACTTAGACGTTAGTCAAAGCCCAATGGCGAGCGCAACATTGGCCGCCGAGTTAAGGCATAGAATTTGGCAGGAAACGAAGCTAACGTGTTCGGTCGGGGTTTCCTATAATAAAGTATTAGCCAAACTTGGTTCCGAGCACCACAAACCGAATGGGGTCACGGTCATTGGTGCTGATGTCGCAATGGACTTCGTGGCGGCCTTACCTATTAAGGACTTTCGTGGTGTTGGTCAGAAAGCACAGGAAAAGTTTGCAAAATTAGGAATTAAAACGGGCGCAGATTTACGGGCCTTGAGTCAAGACGAATTACGGGTACACTTTGGTTCCTTTGGTGACCAACTTTATTGGCAAGCGCGGGCAACGCACTTTGGTCAGGTAAAGGACCATCGAATTCGACAATCGGTCGGAAAAGAGGGGACGTTTGAATTTCCGCTTCATGACCGTTCGGCTGTTTTGGCGACCTTTAAGGGCTTGGCCACAAAGGTTGTGACGAACATGGAGGCTAAACACTTGGTTGGTCGAACATTGAATATTAAGGTCCGTGATGATGATTTTAAGACGCTGACCAGGTCGATTACACAGGCAAATCCGTTTCAGCTTGATCCTGATTTCTTGGCAAGAAAGGCACAATCAATCTTTGATGACCTTTATCCAGATGACTTTGCCATTCGCTTGCTGGGGCTAACTTTTTCCAATGTCAGCCCACAATCCTTTCAATCGTTATCGCTTTTTGATGATTAATTGGTCAAATCAGTCAGTTATGCTGATTTGAAATGCCTGACAATGAATTTCACATTTACGGTATAATAAAGGATAGTAATAAGAGTTGAAAGGGCGCATATGGCCAAAATTCACGAAGATATTTTAGAACAAATTAAACGTTACGATACTATTATTATTCATCGGCACCAACGACCTGATCCGGATGCTTATGGATCACAATTGGGCTTGCAAGCGATTTTGCAGGCTTCGTTTCCTGAAAAAAAGATTTATGCCGTTGGAAAAGAAATTCCTGGTTTAGCTTGGATTGGGGATGGTCAGCCTTTAGCTGATGAAATTCCTGATTCAGCTTACAAGAAGGCTTTGGTAATTGTTTGTGATACCGCCAATGACCCCCGCATCGATGACCAACGTTGGCGCAATGGATTGGAAATTGTCAAAATCGATCACCATCCCAATGTGGAACCTTACGGTGATTGGCAGTGGGTTGAAGACGGAGCCTCAGCAACCTCTGTTCTAATTTATCAATTCTATCAAGCTTTGGCTGACAAGGGCTTGAAGATGACAAAAAAGGCCGCTCGGTACCTTTATATCGGCATTATCGGTGATACCGGCCGCTTTATGTATTCATTAGATCAAGAAACCTTTGATGTGGCCGGTGAGTTGATTACCTACGGCTTTGACTATCAAAAAATTTATAACGCGATGACGACTTTATCAGAAAATGCTGTGAAGTTTTCGGGTTATGTGATGCAACATATTAACTTGTTACCATCTGGCTTTGGCTACGTCATTCTAAAGCGGGATGTGATTGATAGCTTTGACCTTGGTAATGCAGGGACTTCTTTTGTCGTTTCCATTCCGTCACGGATTGACAAGGTGAAGGCCTGGGCCATCTTTGAAGAACAAGAAAATGGTGATTACCGGGTTCGCTTGCGTTCTCGGTCAGTTATCATTAATACCATTGCCCAAGACTTTGATGGTGGGGGACATCCCATGGCTGCAGGTGCCTGGGCTTATAATGAAGCGGATATTCAAAAGGTGATTGACCGAGTTGATAGCGCTTTAAAGGCAGACTAAGCCGATTAAATTTAAAGGATTTTACATGAAAAACACAAACCAACAATTTGGTGAATACAATTTAAAGCCGGAAGTCCTTTCGGCTTTAAAGGCGATTGGTTTTGACCAGCCAACGCCTATCCAGGCGCGCTTGATTCCAACAATCCTGCGTGGTGGGGATGTTGTTGGTCAGTCACAGACGGGGTCTGGAAAGACGCATACTTTCTTGGTACCTATTTTTAACGCCTTGCAACCAGAATTGAATCAAACCCAGGTGGTGATTACGACACCATCACGGGAATTGGCTGCTCAGATTGCAAAGGCTGCCCGTGAATTTGCGGAAAAGATGGAATTGGTGAAGGTTTCTATTGCCGAATATGTTGGTGGGACGGATAAGGCCCGCCAAGTTCGACAGTTAGAAAAGCACCAAGCGCAAATTGTCGTTGGAACGCCAGGACGGTTAAAGGATTTGGTTCAAAGTGGGGCCTTGGTTGTTAACCAGGTGCGGACTTTGGTTGTCGACGAAGCGGATATGACACTTGATATGGGCTTCTTAAACGAAGTTGATTTCTTGGCCGGTGCGATGCCAAAAGACCTGCAAACGTTGGTCTTTTCAGCAACGATGCCAGAAAAGTTGAAGCCGTTCTTAAAGAAGTATTTGGACAATCCGGATTTCCAAACAATTCCAACGGAAGCGACGATTGCCGATACCATCGACAACTGGTTGGTGCCAACTAAGTCCAAGGACAAGGAAGAGGTTATCGATAAGTTGCTGACGATTTTCAATCCTTATTTGGCGTTGATTTTCGCCAATACGAAGGAACGAGCTAAGGAATTAGCAGCACATTTGCGTGGCCGAGGTCTCAAAGTTGCCGAAATTCATGGCGATATTCCACCACGTGAGCGAAGGCGAACGATGAAGGGCGTCTTGCACCTGGATTACCAATATGTCGTTGCGACTGATTTAGCTGCTCGTGGGATTGATATTGAAGGGGTTTCGCATGTCATTAATGATGGTGTGCCAGACGAATTAGAATTCTTCGTTCACCGTGTTGGTCGAACGGGACGCAATGGGCTGGCTGGAACGGCTGTGACCCTTTATGGACCTGATGAAGAAGACCGCATTGCCGAGTTGGAAAAAATCGGTATCGAGTTTGCTCATAAGCAGATTCGTGGGGATGAAGTCGTGGCGGTCAAGGATCGAAAGGCCCGGACACAGCGCCATGCAACAACTAATAAGTTGGACCCTGAAATGGTTGGGATGGTCAAGAAAAAGAAGAAGAACATCAAGCCTGGCTATAAGCGTCAAATTAAGAATAAGATTAAGCGTAAGCGTCAAATGGATCGTCGAATCGAACTTCGTCAAGATCGCCGGAATACGCGTCGTCAAAATAAGGAAGGCTAAGGTTAACTAGCTTTGGCTTACTAAAAAGAACAGCAACCCGCAAAATTGTTGGGGCTGCTGTTCTTTTCTTTATTTTTGTTAATGGTTTATTAGTTCAAGCTTGAATCATCTTTTTGGCTAAGCTTTTGGCGTCGCTCTTGACTAAAAGCCAATAATGAATTGGTAATCGACTGCTCGACCGAAAGTGTATCGGCTACCTGGCTGTCGGTTGGTTCGCTCGTTGGTTCTGTTATTTCAATCGGAGCTGTGGATACTACTGAATCAGTCGCCACTGCAGCGACCGATGTCGTTGGCTCTAACTGAATGGATGCTGCAGATGCTGCTGGCTCGACCTCAACGGGGGCTTCTGATGCGGCCTGATCAACTTCACCGATTTGGATTGCTGGTTCATCATCGGGTGTGCTTTGGCGATCAACGGTGATTGTTTCGGCGGTATCAATGTCTTCAGTGGCGATTTCTTCGCTTCTGTCTAAGAAGCGGTCACGAAGTGCAACCTGTTCCGAAGAGGTTAAAGAGCTTATCTTATGAGACATATCAGTTAAAATTCTTACCGTTACTGTCTGTTGTCGAGCAGAAACCTGGAAGGTGCCTTCCGCAACAACTTCTTCTTGCAGTTCAAGTTGTTGTGCTAAGAAGCCGGTTTCCAATGAAAAATCAGCTTGGTGGTTCGTTGCCAGCCGGTCTTCAACCATGGTACCAGAAAGAAGCCATTGCTGTTGGTCATCGCTTTGGTATTTGATTGTTAAATCGCCAAAAGCGGCCTTTTCAAAGAAGGCTGGTAAATCAGCACTTGTTTCCACGGGAAACTGTCGGGCCAACTCTTTACCAGCCCAATAGGTAATGTTGGCATAATCATCGGTTAAGATATTAGCCAAAAGGGCATCACGTAAGAGCAGTGGGGCAAAAGCGCTAACAGTCTGATTTGTACCGTTATTTGATTGAGAATGAGCATTTGACATAAGTAAAGATTCCTTTCTTCCGTTATTATAGCAAAAGACAGATTAAACGGGGGCAAAGGCTTGCAATTTGTTTTGAAGGGAAGATAATAGGATTATTATGAAGAAAAATACAAAAAAAATTGGCATGATGGACTCTGGCGTTGGCGGCTTAACAGTCTTAAAGGCTGCCGTCCAATCCATGCCAGCAGAAGCTATCGTTTATGTTGGCGACACAGCCAGAATGCCTTACGGTCCTCGTGAATCAGAGGAAGTCGCTGATTTTACTAGACAAATTGCTGACTATTTGCTTGAAACCCATGACATTAAGGCGCTGGTGATTGCCTGCAATACAGCAACTGCTTGCGCCTTGCCCGGCTTACAAGAAGACTTGACCATTCCTGTCATTGGTGTGATTGATTCTGGTGTCCAGTCGGCCGTTTTGTCAAGCAAAACGAAGAAAATTGGTGTGATTGCGACTGAAGGAACCGTTGATTCAGGTCAGTACCAGGCCGAAATTCAGTCAGCGGCGCCGGGTAGTCAGGTTTTTGCACAGGCGGAGCCTGATTTTGTCCAATTTGTTGAACAAAACCGCTATCAAGATGCTGAGGTAGCTGAAATTGTTAAAGAACATTTGCAGCCCCTCAAAGAGGCTGGTATCGACACGTTGGTGCTTGGCTGCACGCACTTTCCGCTATTGGCCGATGTCATTCAGCAGGCCCTACCAGAGGTAACGCTGGTTGATCCTGGTGTTGCCACAGCGCAAAAATTAGCGGTTCTTTTGAAAGAACAGGACTTGGTGGCTGATAGCGACCCGGCCGCTCGGCCAGAAAACAAGCAATACCAACTATATACAACGGGTCCGGTTTCAACTTTTTCAACTATAGCCGAGCAATGGTTGGGTTCAAAACACGATTGGCATTTTACCCACCTGAATCTACCAGCAACGGACTGATTGCAGCATTAGTAACCAGCAAACAAATGACCATCTGTTAGAAAAAATGACCTTGATTTTGTCAAAGAAGGAGCAAAGATGACGCGCTTAATTATCGCAACTGGCAACGCCCATAAGGTTCAAGAAATAAAGGAGGCCTTGGCCAAGCTGGATTTGGACTGGGATATTTTATCTTTAGAGGACTTGGATGAGGTTCCTGAAATTATTGAAGATGGCAAAACTTTTGCAGAAAACGTTCATAAAAAGACGACTGCTCTTGCGATTGTCTATCCAGATGACTATATCATGGCCGATGACTCTGGGTTAACGGTTGCAGCCTTAAAAGGCGAACCAGGGGTTTATTCGGCTCGCTATGCGGGTGACCACGATGATGATGCAAATAATGCTAAAGTTTTGGCTAAGTTAGCTGGAAAAGGCGGGCAGGAACGTCAAGCACAATTCACGACCGTACTCGAACTGATTGGTCCTGGTAAAGAACCTTTAGTTGTTAGTGGCCATGTCGATGGGCAAATCACGGAGACAGAAATTGGCGACAACAAATTTGGTTACGATCCGATTTTTTATTATGAACCACTACAGAAGACTTTTGCCCAATTAACGGTGGCTGAGAAGAACCTGATTTCACACCGAGGTCGGGCTCTAGAAAAGTTAGTCAAGGCGTTACCGGCTTGGCTAAAGCAGTAAGATCTTTGCTTTGAGAAGACGACCAGAATTGGCCGTCTTTTATTTTGCTAAGCAAGTAGGAAAGGAGGCGAGCAAATGCGCTATAATAGTAATGATATGAGTGATGAAAACCCACAATTTAATACTTGGTTTGAAGGCCAAAATGAGACGGATGCATTGCTGCGTGATGCGGCAGAAAACGCCAGGGAACAGCAAGATGAGCTCTCCTTGCGACCCAAGTACCTACGGGAATATATTGGTCAAAAGTCATTAAAAGAGGAGTTGGCGGTTTACCTCCAAGCTGCCAAGATGCGTGAAGAAGCCCTTGACCATGTTCTACTCTTTGGACCGCCAGGATTAGGCAAGACGACCTTGGCAATGATTATTGCCAATGAATTGGGCGTGCATCTGAAGACAGCCTCTGGGCCAGCGATTGAAAAAGGTGGCGATTTGGTTGCCTTGCTCAATGGGCTCGAGCCGGGGGATGTGCTTTTTATTGATGAAATCCACCGCCTGCCAACGACGATTGAGGAAATGCTGTATTCTGCCATGGAAGATTACTTTATTGATATCATGGTGGGCCAGGGACCGACTGCCAGAGCCGTTCATTTTCCTTTACCACCGTTTACATTAGTCGGTGCAACGACTCGGCCCGGGATGCTTTCCAAGCCTTTGCGTGATCGCTTTGGGATTATTAATTCGCTCGAATATTATCAACCTGAAGATTTGCAGCAAATTGTAGTTCGGACGGCTGATATCTTCGAGGCACCAATCACCAAGGAAGGTGCCTATGCCGTCGCCTCGCGGTCACGAGGAACACCGCGAATTGCCAATCGGTTGTTGAAGCGGGTGCGGGACTTTGCTCAGGTTGCTGGAAAAGAAGCAATTGATACGGACTTGGTGGAAACAGCTCTAGATAAGCTACGGGTTGATCAAAAAGGCCTCGATGATACAGACCACAAGTTACTAAATGCGATGATGGATTTCTATCATGGTGGGCCAGTGGGCCTTTCAACCATTGCTGCTAATATTGGCGAAGAAGCCGATACTTTGGAGTCGATGGTGGAGCCGTACCTCTTGCAGTTGGGCTTTATTCGTCGAACTCCAAGAGGCCGGGTAGTGACAAAAGCAGCCTACCAGCATCTGGGTCGGCCGATGCCCCAACCAAAAGACTGATTTGCTCGTCTTTGATCGGCCAAGTCTTTGGACCAGAGTATATTTTGCTCAAAAGTATGAACGCTAACAGCCTGCTGGCTGATGAATAAAAGAATTTAAAAGAGATTTATGACAGAAGAAAAGCACTATCAATTATCAGATTTTGACTACGACTTGCCCCAAGAATTAATTGCGCAAACACCATTAAAACAACGCGATACTTCCCGGCTCTTAGTGTTGAATGCAAAAACGGGGGCCTATGAGGACCGACATTTTTATGACATTTTGGACTATTTGAACCCAGGCGATGCTTTAGTGATGAATAATTCACGAGTTTTGCCAGCCCGGTTACATGGGATTCGCCCAGAAACAGGTGGCCATGCTGAAGTCCTATTATTGCGTCAAGACCATGGAGATGTCTGGGAAACTTTGGTCAAACCAGCTAAAAAATCACCAATTGGTTCAACGATCGTTTTTGGTGATGATCCAGAAAATCCCGTGATGACGGCGACGATTGTTGGCGAATTGGAACACGGTGGTCGCTATGTTGAGTTTTCCTATGCTGGCATTTTTATGGAACGTTTGAACGAGTTGGGGGAAATGCCCTTGCCACCCTACATTAAGGAAAAATTGGCAGACCAAGAGCGCTATCAAACTGTTTACTCCAAGGTTGATGGCTCGGCTGCGGCCCCCACTGCCGGCCTGCACTGGACACCAGAATTGCTGCAAAAGGTTGCTGCAAAGGGCGTGGAATTAGTGGAATTGACCTTGCACGTTGGTTTGGGAACCTTCCGACCAGTGGAAGAGGAAAATATTGAAGACCATCAGATGCATTCTGAATTTTATCAATTGAGCGCTGAAGCAGCAGCCACGTTGAATAAGGTTCGCAAGCAGGGTGGGCGGATCGTTGCTACCGGGACGACGTCAATTCGAACGTTGGAAACGATTGGTTCAAAATTTGATGGTCAACTTCAGGCTGATTCTGGTTGGACGGAGATCTTTATTAAACCTGGTTATCAGTGGCGGGTTGTTGATGCCTTTATCACGAACTTCCATTTGCCAAAGTCGACGTTGGTGATGTTGGTTGCAGCTTTTACTGGTCGGGAGAACATTTTGAATGCATATCGTCATGCAGTTGAGGCTCAATATCGCTTCTTCTCCTTTGGGGATGCGATGTTTATTCATAAGTAAAAATAAAAAAAGCAGTTGCCACGGCAACTGCTTTTTTATTGATTTACATGTCTTTTAGGGAACTTATTCAGCTGCTTCGATGGCTTTGTGAACCATGGTCAAGTCAGTTAAATCAGCGGCCTTAAAATCAGGGTTTTCAGTTGGTAAGACCTGTTCGATAGTATCGAATTTTTGGACCTTAACGGTGGCTGACAAAACTTTTCCGGTTAAAACATGGCCAGCAAGGTCGTGGTCGTTAGAAAGGAAGTGGGAATGGAATCCAGCTACGGTCACGCCTTGATAGATGGCCGGAGCATAGTAGGAAAGAAGTCGACCCGAGACCTTTGAACCATGGAAAACCTGTTGCTTTTCAGCGGCTTCGGTTAGGGACGGATATGGCTTCTGGCTACCAGCAGCTGAGCGAGTCGTCATGGTTTCAAATTCACCTTCGACCAAGAAAGCTGCAAACTGATTTTGTGCCTGTAATTTGTCGATGGCATTTTGCAAAACGACTTCCAAATCAGCACTTTCCGCTGTTCCAAAATCTTGAAAATCACCATGGTGAGCAGCAGCAAATGGGGAACTGAAGCTTTCATCTGGGGTTTCAGATTTGCCAGAAACCAAGGTGTGGTAGGCTTGACCATCTAAGATAATCAGTTCGCCATCGAGGCCCTGACCAGTACCAATTCCAAAGTCACCGTGTTGCAGGAGGTCGTGGATGGACATTGTCCCGTCTAAGAGGCCGTTAGCAAGAAGCTGCATCGTGCCAACTTGAAATAAAGTTGTTTTTGACATTCGTAAAAATCCTTTCAATTCTTTTGATTATTTTTATTGTACTCCTATCAACTAGGGGACTGACAAGAAATTTTTAAAATCAGGACACAAAACCAACAAAGTGCCCAGTGTTCAGCTAAATGACAGTGTTATAATATGGAATATGAAAAGCTATCAGACGAACAATCCAAAAGAAACCCAGGCGTTGGCCGAGCAATTAGCCAAACTCGTTTACCCCGGCCTGGTAGTGACGCTAAAAGGCGACTTAGGTGCCGGTAAGACGACCTTTACCCAGGGATTGGCTCAGGCCTTGGGCATTACGAGTCGGGTTAAAAGTCCGACTTTTAATATCTTGAATACTTATGAAGAAGGTCGGATTCCCCTTTATCATTTTGACGCTTATCGTCTTGAAAATATGGGCGCAGCCGACCAGGGATTTGAAGACTATCTGGGTACTGATGGTGTCACGTTAATTGAGTGGCCCCAGTACATGGCGGATCTTTTGCCAAATGATCGCTTAGAAATGACCTTTACCCGCATGGTTGGCACAGACTCTGGCCGTCAAATTGCGGTTTTGGGGGTGGGCCAAGCCACGCAAATTGAGGAGGACTTACACGGATGATTGCAGCACAATTTGACCACTATGAGTACTCAATGCTTGGCTTGGACCTGCAACAGGCTCAAGCTGCCCAAGATTTATTGACTCAGCTTAAACAGGAATCAGATACTTTTGAATTAGCTGAAGTTCGTGATTCATTAGCAGCGTCTGATCAATCGGCAGTTGCTGCAGCTGATTTGAAAAATGATGACCGACCCGCTAAGACCTGGTTGATCTGGGCTAAACCATTGGGAGATGAAGAAGGCGGTGACGCGGTTGCCATCGGTATGGCTTCAATTGCCGATGGTGAAGTTGGTTTGGCGATTTTGGCCGCCTTTCAGGGCCACGGACTGGGCCAATCAACGCTGGCAGCGATGGTCGTTTGGGCCGAAGAGGCTGGTTATGACCGTCTGTGGTTAGATGTCGACCTGGAAAATCAGGTTGCTCGTCATTTGTACAAAAAGCTTGGTTTCACAGAAGTCGGTGAGGAACCTGAGCCAATTGAATTACGGTCTGGCCGCCAGGCCAACCTTGTAAAAATGGAGTTACTGTTCTAATGAATTTTGTCGCTTTTGATTTTGAAACAGCCAACAACCAGCGCCATTCAGCTGTTTCACTTGCTTTGGTTGTCGTTCGTGACAACCAGGTGGTGGACCAATTTTATTCTTTAATTAAATCACCAACGCCATTTTCAGCGCGAAATTCGCAAATTCATGGCATTTATCCAAAGGACGTTGTCAATGCGCCCACATTTGCAGAAATTTGGCCAACAATTGCGCCGTTATTTACTGAAGAAAAACTCGTGGTGGCGCATAATGCCAATTTTGATGCCTCGGTTTTACGGGCCTGCTTAGACTATTACGGCCTGCCAGAAGCTCATTATCAACTGTTGGATACTGTGCAAACCTCGCGTCGCCTCTTGCCTGATTTGCAAAATCATAAACTCAACACGGTTTCTGCTGCTTTGAACATTCGTTTGGACCACCACCATAATGCGCTAGAGGATTCTTTGGCTTGTGCGGAGATTTTGATTTACCAAAGTGAGCTTTTTGGAAATCAGGTCCTAAAAGAATATGTTCGTAATCAATAAAGTGTGTTAACTGTGCTGTTTAAGCGGTTAGTAACGGCGTACCATTTTTTTAAATAAATTTTTCAATCAATGGTTTAACGAGTTAGTTCCCTATAAACCGCAGGATAGCAGCTTTGCTGCCATAGTATTGGTATCTAAGCAAGTGCAGTTGGTGGCAATCCTGGCGAGGGTACAGTGACTATGGTTTTTAAAACCATAACCCCAAGTATCCCCTACCCGTAGGAGTTGTCTTAGCATTTTGGTGAGTTTTGATAACCGATTGACAAAGGCGCCTAAACAAAATGTAAAAAAGCAGATTCCAATCATGGAGTCTGCTTTATTGTTATCAGTCGATGGTTAATTCAATTGGAGCATGGTCCTGTCTAGCACCGGTATCGACGACCTTGATTGCTTGAACCTTATCAGCAATCCGGTTTGAAACCAAGTAATAGTCAATCCGCCAACCAGAGTTGTTAATCTTAGATGTTTTCACCCGTTGTGCCCACCATGTATAGATACCTGCTTGCCCAGGGTTCTTGGCGCGCATGATATCGGTGTAACCGGCATTTAGTAACAAGGTGAACTTTTGGCGTTCCTCGTCTGTAAAGCCAGCAGAATGATGGTTGGTACTTGGGTGCTTGAGGTCAATCTCTTCGTGGGCAACATTAAAATCACCAGAAAAAATGACAGGTTTTTTCACATTTAAATCATCAATATAGTCCCGGTAAGCATCATCCCACGCCTGACGATCCTCCAGTCGGTCTAATTTTGAACCGGCATTGGGTGTGTAGACCGTCGAAACAAAGAATTCCTTGTATTCAAGGGTGACGATTCGTCCTTCTTGGTCCATTTCACCAGGAGCACCAATCGTTGGGTAGTCAACGGCAATTGGCTCTTCTTTAGCAATCATCATGGTACCAGCGTAGGATTTTCTGGCTGTTGATGAGTTGGTGTAAAAGTGATAATCCGGGAAGAGTTCAGTCAGGGCGGCTAAGTGCTTTTTCGTTAAGCCGGACTCTTTCAGTTTTGTTTCCTGGATGGCGAGGACATCAGGCTTTGCGGCAGCCAAATTAGATAAAACGTCCCAGGTCATCTTGCCACGGTCTGAACTGTGTTCGACGGCGGCGTTAATGGAGTCGATATTCCACGAAATAAATTTCATTAGGTCTCAGTATCCTTTGCTGATTTTAGTTGAGGGTAAGCCCACTTTGCTGGTTACAAGGGCGGGTTTTGGTCGGCCATTTCCTTCATAAAGGCAGGGAGGGCCTGAGCAATTTCGGTTGGCAAGGTTACGTAGGCCGTCTCTGCTAAACGCTCTGCAATCGCTGAATGACTGTAGACGGCTGCCAAAACGGCTTTCTTTGTGTCTTGAAATTGTGCAACAAAGGCTGCAATGATGCCGGCGAGCGTATCACCCATGCCACCGGTTGCCTGGTAGGGGCCACCAACAGTCAGTTGGTAAAGCTCATTTTCCAAGTATACCTGAGTCTGGTCAGACTTCAAAACCAAAATTGGTTCAGGATTCATGGCAACAAGGGCCTCCCAGTTATTGTCTTCTTTTGCTTGGTCAGCGATGGCCACTTGACCAAAACGTTGCCATTCCATTTGATGGGGCGTTAGGATAATTTGTCCCTGTGGTAGGGGCAGGTTTTCCTGTGCCATCATGGTCAAGGCTGATCCATCTAAAATAACCTTATGCTTGTCGGTGAGCTCTTTTAGGACTTGCTTTAAAATGGTTAATTCATTTCCTAAACCAGAACCAATGAGGACAACGTCCACACCGGCAATTAAATTTGATAGGTCCTGATGGTAGTCAACGACCATAGCCTCGGGCAAGCGGGCGTGAAGGGCTGTTTTATTAACGGGGTCGGTTGCCACCGTGACTAAACCAGCGCCGCCAAAGACGGCGGCCTGGGCGTTCATAATGGCTGCCCCGCCTAGGTCTTGGTTACCCGCGACGATTAAAATTTTGCCAAAAGTACCTTTATGTGATTGGCGTGGTCGAACTTGAATGACTTCTTGCACGATTTTCTCAGTTAATTTAATCATTTTTCACCTCTCTGCTAAGCATTTTACGCCTAAGATGTGTATAATGAAAATAACTTAATGAGAAAATAATGAAAAAGGTGAGAGCGACTTTGGTCACTTCCCACAAGGAGGTCTTTGATGATTGATTGGCAGGCAAAAGCTAAGGAAGAAGAACAGGCTTACTTGGCTGATTTGAAGGAATTTTTGAAAATTCCTTCTGTTCGTAACGATAGCAAGAAGACGGCGGATGCACCGTTAGGACCCGGTCCAAAGGATGCGCTGGTTCACATTTTGACCTTGGCCGACCGAGACGGCTTCACGACTAAGAACATTGATAACTTAGCTGGTTACATTGAAATTGGTCCAAAGGATGCTGATGAATATGTCGCTTTGCTTTCTCACGTGGACGTCATGCCTGCTGGTGAAGGTTGGGAAACGGACCCTTTTGATCCCGTTATTGAAGACGGTAAAGTGATTGCCCGTGGGGCTTCTGATGATAAGGGACCTGGTTTGGCTGCTTATTATGGGTTTAAGATGATTCGTGATTTAAACTTGCCATTGAAGCGTCGTGTTCGCTTGATTTTCGGTACTGATGAGGAAAACGATTGGACTGGAATGACGCGCTACTTCGAGGTTGAACCGGCACCCGCCTATGGTTTTTCGCCTGATGCCGAATACCCAATTATTAACGGTGAAAAAGGAAACTTGCAGGTGAATATCACTTCGAAAGCAACTAACGGGGATGCTGCTCAGTTGCTCTCATTTGAGTCAGGGATTCGGACGAACATGGTACCAGGTGTTGCTCGCGCTGCTGTAGCAGGCCTTGCCACTGATCAGGTTGAAGCTGATTTTGCAGCCTTCTTGACTGATAATTCCCAGGTATCTGGAATCGTGACCACAGACGGGGGGCAGTTGTCCTTTGAGGTCTTTGGTAAGCAGGTCCACGGTTCTTTGCCTGAGACGGGTGAAAACGCCGGAACTTACTTGGCAAAATTCTTGATGCAATATGACTTTGGGGGCACAGCTGCTCACTTCCTTGCTTACTTGGGGGACTTGTCACACGATGATCCAACTGGTCAAAAATTAGGTGTCAACCATGTTGACGATGTGATGGGTGCCTTGTCAATGAACGTTGGAATTCAAAAGTTCGATTTGGAAGAGGGTGTTTACATTAACTTTAACTTCCGCTATCCAAAGGGAATCGAACCAGCATTCATCGAGGAAAAGTTGGCAAAGGCAATGCCAGCCTGGGATTATTTAGCTAAGATTGGTGGTCATGCTCAAGTGCCACACTACGTTTCGCCTGAGGATCCAGTCGTAAAAACTTTGTTGAGCATTTACCACGAGCAAACTGGTCTAAAAGCACATGACCAAGTAATTGGTGGTGGCACCTATGGTCGGTTGATGGAGCGCGGAGTAGCCTTTGGTGCTTTGTTCCCCGATTCACCAGATACGATGCACCAAGTTGGAGAATTTGCCTTGGTTGATGACCTTGTGCGTTCAATGGGAATCTATGGTCAAGCCATTGTTGACTTAGCTAATTTGCCTGAATAAAAATTAGTAAAGTGCTACACGTTCTGAAAGTTCAATCTTGTTTACTAATGACACGGAATCAAAGTCAGACTTTTGTCTGGCTTTTTATTTTGGTTAATAATAATTGTCTTTGAAATGTAACCGCTTTGCATGTAAAAAATAAAAGCACCGTTTTTTGATTTTCATATAATGAACCTAATTCGATTTAGAGAGAGTTGAGGGAGTTAGTGAGATGAGAGTAGAAGATTTTTTTCATGAATATAACCATCGTCATGAAAACGATGACCTGGTTGGTGAAATCGAAGAAATTCAAAATTACTGGCAAAAGATGCGTCAATCACGTCGGAGCTTTGTGGGTTTGACACCAGAAGAGTTGTTACGGACTGACGGAAAAATAATGGCATTAGACCAAGTTTACGAGCATTTGATTGAGAAAAAAGCGGAACTGATTTCCCATGGGGGATCCTATCCCTTAATGGAAACTGACCTGCGTGAAACTGGCTTTAATCATAAAATTGAGACGATTGATAAGATGGAGGTTATTACTGGTGACTACATGTGGGGGCAACAGAATAACACCTTTACTGTGGTTGGGGATGACCTCATCGCTTCTAGTTATTTTGTCAAAATGGGGACGGATGAAACTGATGATTTAAACTTTAAAAGTCAGCGATTGATGGCCAAGATGGATTTCTTTCAGGCCATGAAGGACCTTCGGGTTGGTAGTTGGGAGGAAAAGTACGTGGATGAAAGCGTGATGGATGGGACTCAGTGGAGTGTACGCATTTACTTCAATCACGGCATGGAAGTCTTGGCCATCGAGGGCAGCAACGATTATCCCGACAACGTAGAAGAATTTGATCGCGTCTTTGATTTAAATGTCTTTGGTAACATGGACTCGGGTGTTGAGGGTGAATTTGTTGAATGATGAGGGCAAGAAAATTTATTGTCTGGATCAAAAGGGAAAAATATTAAACAAAGTCGCGATTCAAGCAATCGCAGTTTTTGTGTTAAAAATGATAGAAGAATCCGCCATTGGGCAAGCGTTGGTTAGTTAAGCAGAGTTGAAAAATATTTAGGCAGCGCATTTTTTGGTCTAGTTTTTGAGTAGAAGTTGGTGGAAGGCCAATCAATCATTGCTATTCCTTGCTAACCGCCATCAGCATCTTGGTCGCCGGCCTTGATAAAATCAGTCATTTGGTCTAAAATTATATAGAACTTATTTTTGGAGGATTTAACATGTCTAAATGGACAGCTGCTGCGGATGCAAACCGCGGTACACTAGAATTTTCAATTGCTCAAGCTGATGTACAAAAGGCCTTGAAGCCAGCATTTGACAAGAACAAGAATCAAATTGCCGTACCCGGATTCCGTAAGGGTAAGGTACCAATGTCATTGTTCATGCAAAAGTTTGGTGAAGAAGCATTGTACCAAGATGTCATGGATATCGTTTTGCCAGCCGCTTATGATGCAGCTGTTGCTGAACAAGGCATCACAGTTGTTGGTCGCCCCGACATCATTCCAGTTTCAATGGACAAGGGTGCTGACTGGCAAATGAAGGCTGAAGTAGCCGTTGCCCCTGAAATCAAGTTGGGTGATTACACTGGTTTGTCTGTGGAAAAGCAAGACGCCACTGTATCAGATGAAGAAGTTGATGCTGAAATTAAGCGCCAACAAGAAAACCAAGCTGAATTGGTTTTGCAAGAAGCCGGCACAAAGGCTGAAAATGGCGACACTGTTGTCATTGACTTTGACGGTTCTGTTGACGGCGACCACTTTGATGGTGGACAAGCTAAGGATTATTCTTTGGAATTGGGCTCAGGTTCATTTATCCCAGGGTTTGAAGACCAATTGGTTGGTCACGTAGCCGGCGACGATGTTGACGTTAAGGTTACTTTCCCCGAAGAATATCAAGCTAAGGACTTGGCTGGCAAGGAAGCTTTGTTTGAAGTCAAGCTTCACGAAATCAAGCGCAAGTCATTGCCTGATTTGGATGACGAATTCGCCAAGGACGTTGATGAAGACGTTGAAACTTTGGCTGAATTGAAGGAAAAGACAAAGAAGAACTTGCAAGAAGCACGTGACGAAGCAGCTAAGGATGCTTTCGAAGATGCTGCTGTGCAAGCTGCAGTTGACAATGCTGAAGTTGTTGGTGGCAAGCTGCCAGAAGAGATGATTCACGAAGACGTTGATCGTCAAATGCAACAATACTTGGCTCAATTGCAACAACAAGGCATTTCACCAGAAATGTTCTTCCAGATTTCTGGTCAAACTCAGGAATCATTCCACAAGCAATTTGAAGAAGGTGCTGACAACCGCGTCAAGACAAACTTGGTTTTGGAAGCGATTGTTAAGGCCGAAAAGATTGATCCAAGCGCTGATGAAGTTGCTGCCGAAGTTAAGTCATTGGCTGATCAATACAATATTTCAGAAGAACAAGTTAAGCAATCATTGTCAGATGATTTGTTGAAGCACGACATTGCTATGAAGGCAGTCGTTGACAAGATTGTTTCATCTGCCAAGGCAAAGTAAGCCACTAAAAAGAGCCCGGTTGGGCTTTTTTTCTTACATAGCCTACTCTACTACTTTAGGCAGTTGTTCTTGTTGAACAAGCCGGCAAGCGAGTGCTAATGCCGAAGAAAGACGATATCGAGGGGGATACTATGGTCCAAACACCCAATGAAACCACTCCAGTCCACTGCTCTTTTTGTGGTAAGGATGCTGATGAAGTCAAGAAACTAGTCGCTGGTCCTGATGGATTATATATTTGTAATGAGTGCATCGCATTGGCTGATCAAATTATCCAAGAAGAGATGCGAGTGGACCAACAGTCTGAGCAGCTGACTTTACCCACACCAAAGGAAATCGTTGAAAATTTGAACGATTACGTGATTGGCCAAGAAGATGCCAAGAAGACTTTGGCAGTGGCTGTCTATAACCACTACAAGCGTGTTAATGAAAACGCTTTGAAGACGACAGATGTTGAATTACAAAAGTCAAACATCGCTTTGCTAGGACCAACTGGGTCAGGAAAGACTTATTTGGCGCAGTCATTGGCGAAGATTTTGCAAGTTCCGTTTGCCATTGCCGATGCAACGACGTTGACGGAAGCCGGTTACGTTGGTGAAGACGTCGAAAACATCTTGCTCAAGCTTTTGCAGGCTGCTGATTTTGATGTTGAATCTGCTCAACGTGGAATCATCTATGTCGATGAAATTGATAAGATTGCTAAAAAATCAGAAAACGTTTCGATTACCCGTGATGTTTCAGGCGAAGGCGTTCAACAGGCGTTGCTGAAGATGTTGGAAGGAACGATTGCTTCCGTGCCACCACAAGGCGGCCGAAAGCACCCACAACAGGAGTTAATCCAAGTTGATACCACCAACATTCTCTTTATCGTCGGTGGGGCCTTTGCTGGTCTAGATACATTGATTAAGGAACGTTTGGGCAGCCGAGTAATTGGCTTTGGTTCAAGTACAACTGACCAAGCTAAGGCCTTGGATCAGCCCAATGTTTTGAAAAATGTTGAACCAGAAGATCTGACAAAGTTTGGTTTGATTCCAGAATTTATTGGTCGTTTGCCCATTATCACGGTCTTAGATGAGTTGACGGTCGAGGATTTGACCCATATCTTGACACAGCCAAAGAACGCCTTGGTTAAGCAGTACCAGGCACTGCTTGGATTGGATGATGTGGAGTTAGAATTCCAGCCGGCTGCCCTGTCGGCGATGGCTAATTTGGCCATCGAACGTGGTACTGGTGCCCGTGGTTTGCGTTCAATTATTGAAAACGTCATGAAGGATACGATGTTTGATATTCCAAGCCGTAATGATATTGAAAAGGTCGTAATCACTAAGGCGTCTGTAACGTCTGGTAAGGCGCCTAATCTGGTTTTGAAGAAAGATGAAAAGGACTAAGTATGGACGTTCATAACGTTGAAATGGTGATGTCAGCGGTCTCACCAAGCCAATATCCAACGGACGGTCGGGCTGAATTTGCCTTGGTTGGTCGGTCGAATGTTGGCAAGTCATCATTAACGAATACCCTGATTAATCGTAAAAATTTTGCCCGAACTTCAGGTCAGCCTGGCAAAACTCAAACATTGAACTTTTACGATGTGGAGGGGCAACTCTACTTTGTTGATGTTCCTGGTTATGGTTATGCAAAAGTTTCCAAAAAAAAGCGGGAAGCCTTTGGCCAGATGATTGAGACCTATATTAGTTCTCGTAAGCAGCTACGTGGCGTGATTTCTTTGGTTGACGCGCGCCATAAGCCAAGCGAAGAGGACATCATGATGTACAATTGGTTGGCTTATTACAATATTCCAGTCCTCTTAGTAGCAACTAAGGCTGACAAGATTGCTCGTGGAAAATTAAACCAATCTGAGTCAATTATCAAAAAGGCAGTTGATTTTGATGATGAGAATTCTGATTTTCAATTTTTTTCATCCGTTACTAAATCAGGAAAAGATGAAGTTTGGCAATGGATTGAAGATCGACTTTAAATTCATAAAAACACAACTATACCATTGACTATTTTTCGTTACTGTTTACAATGTTAGGTAGGAGGTAATTTCAATGTCACAAGATACAGCAATTTTTGCTGGAGGATGTTTTTGGTGTATGGTCGAGCCATTTGACTCGTTACCAGGAATCGAAAAGGTTCGTTCCGGCTACACCGGTGGCCACGTGGCAAACCCAACCTACGAGGAAGTTTGTTCTCATACTACCGGCCATACTGAAGCAGTCAAGATTTGGTTTGATCCTGATAAGTTCTCATATAAGGACTTGGTTGAACTTTATTGGCAAGTAGCTGACCCAACCGATGCAACTGGACAGTTTGCTGATCGTGGTGATTCTTACCGTCCAGTAATCTTCGTTAACTCACCTGAGCAGCGTCAAATTGCTGAGGAGTCGAAGAAGGAATTGAGCGAATCAGGTCGATTCGATAAGCCCATCGTGACGTCAATCGAGGATGCTAAGCCATTTTATGAGGCCGAGGAATACCACCAAGACTTCTACAAGAAGGACCCATTGCGTGAAGCAGCAATGATGGCACCCCGACATAACTATCAAGCAAAGTATTGGGGGGACAAATAGTCATGGCAAAGTATAATCAAGAAGAATTAAAGCAACGCTTAACACCTGAACAGTACGATGTAACGCAAAATGCGGCTACTGAACGGGCCTTCACTGGTAAGTATGATCAGTGGTGGAACGATGGCATTTTTGTTGATGTTGTTTCCGGTGAACCACTTTTTTCGTCAACCGACAAGTATGATTCTGGTTGCGGTTGGCCATCCTTTACCAAAGGAATTGATGATGCTGATTTGAATGAATCAACTGATAATTCCTTTGGAATGACACGGACGGAAGTTCGTTCCGGCGAAGCCAACTCACACCTTGGCCATGTCTTTAATGACGGCCCAGTTGACCAAGGCGGCTTGCGCTACTGCATCAATTCTGCAGCCTTGCGCTTTGTTCCCAAGGAAGACCTGGAAAAAGAAGGATACGGTAAGTATTCTTACCTCTTTAATTAAATTAGTTTGACCGAAAACCGCTGCCCTTGAGGGTGGCGGTTTTTTTGATTAAGACGAAAAACCTTTTTCTCAATAGTCAGCAAAAGCCTGCCATATTAGGCGATGCGCTTGGTAATTGACTAAATGCCCGTTAAAATTGCACAAATATTAATCGCTTTTGCTAGTGCTTTCTTAGTAAATTAGTATACTAGGATTAATGGAAATGAAAGAGAGAGGCACAATGGAATTTACCTTTAATGAAAACCTATTATCTTTGAGAAAAGCACATAACTTATCTCAAGAAAGCTTGGCCAACGAATTGTATGTCACTAGGCAAACAATTTCAAAGTGGGAAACTGGGGAGGTCACACCAGATTTGGCCAAAATTCAATCTGTTGCCGATTACTTTCAAGTACCGGTCGAAGAGGTCCTATTTGGCCAGCAACAATCATCAACATTAACCAATTCAGTGAAAGACCGTGCTAAAAAATTTTTTGAGGAAGATGAAGCCGACAAAGACTGGCACGAAAATCACCGATGGCGCGAATGGCAACATCGACCAATTAATAATGGTTGGGAGTTTTTGGCAAGATATTATTGGATTTTATTTGCTCTAATTGCGATGACGGGTTGGTTCGTCAGCAAAAAATAAGAGATATTGACAGCCGTTTTTCAGGTAAAATATTCTTCAAAACACAGCGGCCCGCATATTTGCTTTGCGGACCGTTTTTTGGACTGAATGACAGAAGCATTTCGCTGGCAGGAATCCGAACACACGATTAGTTGATGTCAGGAAAGCTGAGGTAATGTCTGTTAAATCAGTTTAACTGTGCTAGAATGATGCAAATTAAAGGAATTCTAATTGTGTTTGGAAGAGGAACAGCCATGGTAAAAAGTTATGTTGTTGATGCGTTTGCAAGTGAGATTTTTAAAGGTAATCCAGCGGCAGTCCTTTTTGTTGATCATTTTCCCAGTGATCAAATGATGCAAAATATTGCCATGGAAAATAAGCTTTCTGAAACAGCCTTTGCCGTTAAAAAAGACGATAAGCACTACGATTTGCGGTGGTTCTCACCAGCTGGTGAGATTGACCTTTGTGGTCATGCTACTTTGGCGACCGGCTTCTTAGTTTTCCAAAAGGCAGCTCCAAAAGACGGGCAGTCCGTAGTTTTCAATACCATGAGTGGTGATTTAAAAGTGACAAAGAGGGATAATCTGTATGAGATGGATTTTCCCACTTACGATTTGAAGGCAGTCCCAGTAACAGAAGTTATGACCGAAGCCTATGGTACTCGGCCAGATGCTGCTTACCTTGGTCGTGATTTGGTCTGTGTCTTTCCAAAGGGAACGGCAATTGCCGGGATGGATCCAGATATGGAAAAATTAAAAAAATTAGCTGGCATGGCCCAACATGCTACGGCTATTGTGGATGACAAGTATGATTGCGTATCACGGTCATTTGCGCCTAAGCTAGGAATTAACGAAGACCCTGTCTGCGGCAGTGGTCATTGCCATATCGCACCTTATTGGTCAGAACGATTAGGTAAGCACCAATTAGTTGCTTACCAGGCTTCACCGCGATCTGGTGTCCTGCACTGTGATTATGAGGGGAAGCGAACTAAGCTGAGCGGTGAGGCAGTTCTTTATTCTGAAAATGAAGTTCATTTAGCAATTTGAAAGCAGTTTATTGGAGAAAAATTCATCGGTGTACGGGAATATGTTCCGTGCATTTTTTAGTAGAACATGGTACTAAGGGCTGTCCCATAAAAATGGTTGTAGCTGAATACTTGTGACTGAATGACAAATATTTTGTTATGACTGTGTTCTTCAAAAATGTCCTCCGTTTTTATCCATGTAGGAGGCATACGGGTTATCTAGTTTGATTATCTGATATCGGCAAAAGAAAATTGGTAATCATGATGGGAGTTCAACAAAAGTTGCCACCATTAATTACCTGGTTAACGTCCACAAATCATGAATGAGTTTAGAAGTATCGGCAAAAGCGTAGCGGTAAATGATGACCAGCAGACCGATGAGATTGGTGAAGAGACCGGTAATCAGATAATTTTGCACCTTAATGGCGACAATGTCGGCTAAAAAGATCGTAATGCCTAAAATGGTAACAGTCACCAGTGCAAAGTAGAGGCTAATGGAAACGATGAGCCAGCGCCGCATGGCGGCCTTGGATTTGAGTTCCTTCACCAGCTGCCCTTGGATGGCTGAGGCGGTATCATTGTTAATAACATGGCTACGCAGTAATTCTGCTTGTTTTTGTGCAAGTAAGGTTTGGTCGTCAAAGGGGACGACCACTGGATTAATAATTTGTTCTTTTAATTGACTTCTTTTAGTTTGGGTCATTTGGCTGAATAAACCTCCTGGATTAAAGTGATTAGACGATTGCGAGCGATTTGATCATTGATAAAGTAGATTAATGAAAATTTTTGAATTAGTTGGGCAGTGGTCAGGGATGACCAATTGAGGTTCTGTAAGAGTGGCTGGGCTGTTTCATCAGGAACTAAGAAATGTTCTGCAAAGAAATCAGCATCTGCTTCGTTGATCCTGTTTACTTGGTGCTGAGATTCATCGTCTGCAAAGGGATAGTCTAAGATAGCGATACCGTCGACTTGATCAGCTTTTTGATTGATTTGTTCGGTTACCTGGTGATTGTCTTGGTTAACCTGATAGTTCCAACCTAAAATGAGTTGGCCGAGTTCCTTTGCTAGCATATAAATCCAGTCGCGATGGTTTAAGGCGTTTTCAACGACAAACTGTGGCTGATTTTTATCCATGTTATACAGAATGTAGGCGGTTGTCTTTAAGGCGGATAAATCAGCATTGATTACGGCTAAGCCAATGGATTTAAAATAGGTGGCCAGATTTTCATTGTCGATGTTTTGGTCCATGATTTTCTGATGGGCGTTTTCGGCCAGTTTTCTGATTTCGGTTTGGCGCTGGTAACTAAGCATTGTCATCTCCTTTAATTTTTCGTCATTATTGTAGCATTGAGAGAAGTGACAATTTTTGCCGGTCGTGGTTGTTGCTCTTGACTTTTTGATTGCAACCGGCAGATATTTAATTGGTACAATGAGAGCAAGAATGTTTAAATTTTAAGATTAGAAAAGGACAAGGAAATGACACCAGCTGCATTTTTTCAACAGGCTAAAGACGAAGGGGTGATTCCGTTGGGAGCCCGATTACAATCTAGTTTTCAATTTGGCGCGGCGGCTGACGATCTCGCTCAATTGGTCCTGAAAGGCGTTAAAACGGCCACTGCGAGTGCTTACGACTTATACGAAGAAGAGCCGTTACCTGCTTTTGGCGCGTATGATGTTATTTTAGATGGGCAGAATCAGCCCGTTGGCATTATTAAAAATGATGCTGTCACAATTGAACAGTACCTGGATGTTAACGCCCAACATGCCTATCAAGAGGGCGAAGGGGACCGTTCATTAGCCTATTGGCGCCAGGTACACCACGATTTTTTTACTGCCGCCTACCAAGAGGAAGGCAAAGTATTCCGAGAAAATCAGTCACCAATTGTCCTGGAAAAGTTTCACTTGGTTTATCCACAATAAAAAGGTCGAAACGAGATTGTTTCGACCTTTTTATCTGCATATTTCGTAGCACTGAGAGTATTCTGATTTGGAATATTTAGTAAAGAGGTGTTGTGTGCTTGGCAGTGGCCAAGAGGGTGAGATTGCCTGCTAATAAAAGTGCGGTAAAGGCAATCCAATTATCGCTCTTGAAAACGAAGAAAAAGCAGATCACAAGAATGATGGAGTAAGTCAGGGGGATGATCAATTGGATCCAGATATTCAAACTAAATTTAACGATCAGCGCCTGTGCTAAGATTACGAGCATTGAAACCAAGATAAATGCGGATTTTTCACTTGCCATTTTAATTTTCCCCCCTAATTGTCTTCAGACACTATTCGATACTTTTCTAAGGTTAAGTTTATCATTTGTTTTTATATTTTTCTAATAAAAAGCGATTAAAGAGTGGTTGTTTATTATTTTTTAATCTTTATTGGCAAAAATTTGCTGTTCGGTCGAAATTTTGTTGAATTGAACATTTCATGCGAATTTTTTCTGGTATGTGTTCCTAGAAAAAAGTTGCAACCGAGACTTTGAGCAGGTGGGCAGTCCCTGGGGAGAAAGCAGATGCAAACAATCGTCATGCACTATCGTCGAACTTTTGCGACCTTCTTTGTCGCAGTTTTGGAATTTTTTTCGTGTTGATTGGGTCTTTGATTTCTCCTCAAGAGCCAATATCCTATTGGGCCTCACTCTACTTGGGGCTCGCCGTTATGACCGTTTTTTCGATGTTGGTTGACTGGGTGGTTAAAAAGTATCGGAAAAATTAAAGCTTGAGCGTATTCTAAATAAAATGTTAGTTTGGCAGTGATAGAAGTCTTTCTATTGGAATCCAGATTAAGTTATTGTGCGGCTGATTTTCTGTGGGCGTGGTCGGAAAAATAAATACTTGGATCTTTTTAACATTTGTCTTTAAAATTTGTCACGATAGTATTATAATCGTAATATATTGAAAAGGGGGAATTAAGGATGGCAACATTACGTGATGGTTCAAAAGAGAACCGCGAATCTTTTGAAGAGGCAAAAAGTAAGCAGGCTCAAGAACACGCCGCTGAAGCCCATGAAGAGAAGGCAAACACTCGTGTTGAGGATGCCAAGCACAAGGATGCTCGCTACGACAACGAGGAATTCGAGAACGAAAAGAAAAATTTCGAAGGTCAATAAGCATAATTGGGGGATATCATTATGGAAAAAAAGCATGAATTTGAAGCGGCGGATGCCCGTAAAGTTGAAGATGCTAAGCGCCAGGATGAACGCCTAGAAAAGCAATCAAAGTTCGTCAAATCATCGCACGAAAGTCGTGAAAAAGCTGACGAAAAATGAGTGAAAACGCCTATTCAGGCGTTTTTTTTGTTGGCATTATAGTGGTTGATCGTTAACGCTATCAAAAATCAATCAATAAAATTGCTAAATTAATTGAGATACTTTAGACTAAAGCCAACGTAATGTAGAGGTGGGTGAGCGGAGTTGGCAATAATTGCTCGAATTTTACTAGGGTTGTACGCGCTATTAATGATTGTGGCTTCTATTCAATCGCTTTGTTTGGAAAAGAGTCAAAAAAAGTTTTGGCATGGCATTAACCTGCTTTTAAATATTGTCTTGATCCTTATCGCTGTTTTTGCCCACCACCTGTTTTTTCAAATCAGTAGTATTTTGATTTTAGTTTCACTACAGGGACTAACATTCTACCGTGGCTTTTTGAGTGGTAAAATTAACTACCACCATCACCTGGTTCGCATGCTCTGGACCATGCTTTTAATTGTATTGATCATCTTTTTTAGGAATAATACGACATGAGAAATAAAATAACCGAACTGACTATCCTTTATCCACGAACAGCCGCGATTGTTCTGGTGACCGCTCTCAATATTATTTATATTTTATTAGTGAACTTATTTTCGCCCGGTCAATCTTTGCTTGGCTGGCTGAATAGTTTGATCGTTAATGTGGCTGGTTTTGCAATCTTAATGGTTCTAAGCTGGTTATGGACTAGATTTGTTAATCGAAAAAAATAAAGAAATTGCTCTGAATGGGCCATTCCTTTTTTGGTTCATGGGCTTATTTGAGACTTCTATTAATGATAGTACTCGCTGTCGACTTAGCAATCAACTGCATGTTTATCAGTGTCAAAATGGTAACGTTGGGTGCTTTTCCTTTGATCAATTTTGATGGATACTATTGTTTTTTCCTCTTGGCATGATTTTGTTAAATTCACTGCAGAACTAAATACAGGGGAAAAAGGAATAAATTGTATTATTTTGGTCTTTATTTGTTGCAAAAAAGGTTAAAAATAGAAAAATAACCAATAATTTTGTAAATAAAAAGGATTATTTCAATTCAAACTAGAAATTTCAATCGAATTTCAGTTACATTTGGCTATTTTTAATTTTTTTGCCATTTTTAATGTAGGAAATGTTTCTATTTTGCTTAAATGAATGTGTAATAATAATAACATTAAGACTAATACCCTTTATGGTATAATCATTCTATCCAATAGTTCGGTTTTACTGATTTTGGAAATTTATTTTTTAATCTTTTTATTAGAATAGGTTGTGGAGGATGTATTGTCATGAAAGAAACTGGATCAATTACGGTCAAGCGAGGGATGGCACAGATGCAAAAGGGTGGGGTCATCATGGATGTCGCCAACGTTGAGCAGGCCAAGGTTGCAGAGGCAGCCGGTGCTGTTGCTGTGATGGCCTTAGAACGTGTACCATCTGATATCCGTGCTGCTGGGGGGGTTGCACGGATGTCAGATCCTGCCATGATTGAAGAAATCATGGCTGCGGTTTCAATCCCTGTAATGGCCAAGGCTCGGATTGGCCATATTGCCGAAGCCCACGTTTTAGAAAGTATTGGTGTTGACTATATCGATGAAAGTGAAGTGTTAACGCCTGCCGATGACAACTTCCACATTGCTAAGAATGAATTTACAGTCCCATTTGTTTGTGGTTGCCGTGACCTTGGGGAAGCATTGCGTCGAATCGGCGAAGGAGCTTCAATGCTGCGTACGAAAGGCGAGCCCGGTACAGGTGACGTTGTGGAAGCAGTTCGCCATATGCAAAGGGTGAACGAACAGATTCGTCACATTCAAAACGAAAAGCCCGAACATTTAATGGCCATTGCTCGTGACTTGCGGGCACCATTAGACTTGGTTCAAGAAATTCATGAAACTGGAAAGTTGCCAGTGGTTAACTTTGCTGCCGGTGGCATTTCAACGCCAGCCGACGCTGCTTTGATGATGAATCTCGGTGCCGATGGCGTTTTTGTTGGTTCTGGTATCTTCAAGTCAGAAAATCCGGCTAAGTTTGCCAAGGCAATTGTGACTGCAACGGCTAGCCCAACGGATTACCACTTGATTGCTGAAGTTTCAAAGAACTTGGGTGCTCCAATGAAGGGAATCGATACAGCTACTTTGCACGACGAAGACAAGATGGCTCCACGCGGAATCTAATTGAAAAAGGGACGAGCAGATGGTAATTGGTGTTTTAGATTTACAAGGTGCTGTTGACGAGCATATCAACATGCTTGCCCAGTCTGGTGTAGCAGGGAAAAAGGTTCTCTCAGAAGAAGATTTAAACCAGGTTGATGGTCTAATTATTCCTGGGGGTGAGAGTACAACAATGATGAACTTGTTGCTCAAATTTGCTTTATTAAAGCCTCTGCAGGAAAAAGTAGCGTCAGGACTGCCAATTTTTGGAACCTGTGCTGGTTTGGTACTCTTATCCCGCCCAGATGCCTTAGCCGGTATTAAAGGTGAAGTGGAGCGGAATGGTTTTGGCCGGCAGAAAGATAGCTTCCAGGCTAATATCGATGTAGCTGGTTTTGATCAGCCATTTCCCGGTATCTTTATCCGAGCTCCATACTTAAAGCAGGTTGCAACTGACGTTGAAGTATTGGCAAAGATTGATGGCGACCGGATTATTGCCGTTAAACATGGTAATATTTTGGCAACGTCATTTCACCCGGAACTGTCTGATGACCCTCGGTTACATCAACTTTTCTCGGAGATGGTCAGCGCATCAGTTTGATTAAAATCAATAAACGATACGATAAATTCAAGAGACAGCAATGGTCTGTAGGCCGATGTTGTCTTTTTTGATGTTTTAGGTTAAAGAGGGTGAATGAGTGGATGAAATGTAATAAAATTGCCTTTCTATTTCTCCCTTGACCATCTTTGGTATAATAAAATTAGTATGCACTGGCTGATTTTGCCAGTGAAGTGTTTGATAAAATAGATGTTAGGAATACTGATGGTCAAAAAAAACTTAGTTAAAGCAAACTTAACAGGTGACCGAATTGGGGTTTTTTTTGGAACCTTGGCACCGATGCACATTGGGCACCAAGCCGAAATTTATAAGGCCGCAGCCCTGAATGATGGGGTCGTTGTGATTACTTCTGGTTACACAGGTGATCGTGGGGATCAAATCGGTTTGCCGGTTGAAAAGCGGTTCCGTTACTTACGGGAGGCCTTCAATGATGAAGACAACATCAAGGTTGATTACATCAATGAAGATGATATCCCTCAGATGCCTAATGGTTGGCAGGAATGGACAGACCGGTTGACCGCAACGATTCGCCGAAATATTGTGAACCCTGAGGCACAGATTACGCTATATACAGGTGAAGCAGAATATAAGGAAATGCTCGAAAAGATGTTGCCAAAAGATGGGCATTTTCGTGTTTCATTAATGGATCGGACCATTTTGAAGGTGTCGGCAACAGCTGTTCGTAAGGACCCCCTAGGCAACTGGGACTTTATTAACCGTGTTTTTCGGCGCCATTTTGCTAAAAAGATTTTGGTCGTTGGGGCACCACAAACGGGTAAATCAACTTTAACCAGGCGCTTAGCGCGAACATCGAATTCGCCTTTTTCGGTAGAATTTTCACGAACTTACCAGGAAAAGTCAAATGTCTTTGATAGTGAATTACTTTTAAAGGATTATTCACGGATTATTCAAGGACAATACGATGCCAATTCGGCCGAGATTAATTCGCCGGCCAATAACGGCTTGACTTTCTTTGATACAGATGCGATGGTGACCATGGTGGAAGCGAGAGAGTGGTTACCCAAAGCTGATTTGGCCCAATTGTTACCACTATTTGAGAATACCATTCATGAAGAAAAATTAGACCTAATTTTGGTCATTCCACCAACGGTAGCTGTTTTGAACGGCGCAGATCCAATTGAAAGTGCCGAATTTGACCGTCACCTCTGGCAGGTGATTGCGGATTATGGCTATGCTGACTTGGCAGTGGCCTTGGATCGTCGGGGAGGACCCGATGATCCGGCAGGCTATTATGCCCGTTATATGCAGGCTTTGGAAATTATTGAAGATAAAGTTGGCATCAATTTGACCAAGGTTTAAAACAAGGGCCCTGAACGTTTCGGGTCTTTTTTATTCCAGCTTTATTGATTGCTAGTAAACGATTGAAAACATGACAGAAGAGGAGGTGACCCGCGATGGCACTCAGGTATGCACAGGTGGTGGTGGATGTTCCCACCCAGCAAACGAATCGGCCGTATACTTATTTAATTCCTGATGAAATTCAAGCTGCAGTGCAACCCGGTGTGCGTGTTTTGGTCGCCTTTGGTCACCGTTCGGTTTTGGGTTATGTGTTAAAAACTGATGTTGACTTGCCAACTGATTTAGCCGTTGACCAAGTTAAGGATATTTTGACTGTCTTGGATGACCATCCGGTTCTCAACCAGGAAATGCTGGCTTTGTCCGATGAATTGGCGCAAACTAATTTTTCATTCCAAGTCTCTTTTTTGGCCCTGATGTTGCCAACCGCTCTAAAGGCATCTTATAAAAAACGCTTACGGGCCCATTCAGACTTGTTGCCCGCCGACCGCCTGGCTTACTTCGATGGTCAAGTGGAGCGCTTGGTCAAAACCAAAGACTTTTCGGCTAAGGAATGGCGGCGGATACGCCAGCTAGCGGCCGCAGGTCAATTATCAATTGAAACGGTGATTGAAAATAAGGGCCGGATTAAAACGGAACTGGCCTATCAGGTAACCAGTGGCCAGGACCGATTGGATCATGCGAAAGAAACGCTGCGTCAATCAGCTAAAAGTCAGGCTACTTTGTTGGCTTTTTGCCTGGACCACCTTGGTGAAACCTTTACGAAGCGCGATTGGTTGGCTCAAGTGGACGTTGCTGCGGCAACATTGACGACGGGTGTTAAAAATGGTTGGTTGGTGAAGCGCCAGGTTGAGCAAAAAAGGCGTCCAGGAGCGATGGCCTCTGGTAAAATTGAAGCGGTTAAGGTGTTAAATGAAGATCAGCAGAAAGCCTACGATGCCGTGACGGCAGCCATTACGTCCAAGGAAAAGACGACCTTTTTGCTTGAGGGGATTACCGGTTCTGGGAAGACCGAGGTTTACCTCCAGGCAGCGCAAAAGGCGATTGACCAGGGGAAACAAGTTCTTTTCTTAGTTCCCGAAATCGCATTGACGCCGCAAATGCAAAAACGGGTGGCCGACCGTTTTGGGGATGCAACTGCAGTCCTTCATTCTGCTTTGTCTGCCGGGGAACGCTATGATGAATGGCGGCGAATTCAATCCGGTCAGGTCAAGGTGGTGGTTGGGGCCCGGTCAGCGGTCTTTGCACCACTTTCTCATTTAGGCTTGATTATCGTTGATGAGGAACATGAAACTTCCTATAGTCAGAGTGAAAATCCGCATTATTCTGCCCGTGATGTGGCCCTGTGGCGTGGTGCCTATCATCAGGCGCCCGTTGTTTTAGGTTCGGCAACGCCTTCACTGGAAAGCCGGGCACGAGCACAAAAAGGTGTTTATCGGTTGCTGACGCTAACAAAACGGGCTGCGGCAGCGGCCACGTTGCCACCGGTTAAGATTGTTGATATGCGACAGACAGTTGTTCAAAAAGGGGATACCAATTTTTCAACCGAACTCTTGGAAAAGTTGAAAGATCATTTGGCTCGTGGGGAACAAGCGGTTTTGTTACTGAACCGGCGCGGCTTTTCATCCTTTGTAATGTGCCGGGATTGTGGCTACGTACCTAAAGACCCCAATTGTAACTTGGCCATGACTCTGCACATGGATACGAAAACCCTTAAGTGTCATTACTGTGACTTTCAAGCACCAATCCCACATATTTGTCCAAGTTGCGGGTCCAAGCGCATCCGCTACTATGGGACAGGGACTGAGAAGGTCCAAGAAGAATTGGGCCGTGTGCTCCCGGAATACCCGGTCATTCGCTTGGACCAGGATACCACCAAGAAGAAGGGGGCCATGGCGCAAGCCTTGGCTGATTTTGGAGCTAAAAAAGCACAAATTTTGTTGGGGACACAAATGGTAGCCAAAGGCTTGGACTTTGAGGATGTTACGCTAGTTGGCGTTTTAAATGCCGATACGGGTCTGGGCTTACCTGATTTTCGTGCTAGTGAAAAAACCTTTGAACTCCTTACCCAGGTTGCCGGCCGAGCCGGTCGAGGTAATCGGGCGGGAGAGGTTGTGATTCAAACGTTTAATCCCAAGCATTACGCGCTGACATTTGCAAAGCACCATGATTACGAAGGCTTTTACCGGCAAGAAATGGCTATCCGCCATGCGGGTGAATTTCCACCCTACTACTACACGATTCAGATTCAGAGTTCGCACCCTGATGAAAACCTGGTGGCGGTCCAGAGTGCCAAAATCGGTCTTTGGTTGAGAAAAAAGTTGCCAGAGGATGTTTTGATGCTGGGGCCATCACCCCAAGCCATCGCCAAGCTAAAGGGACGCTACTATTTCCAGATTCTGCTCAAACTGAAGAAGCCCCATGAGGCAGATGCCTTGCTGCGTGACTTGGTTGACCGGTCACAAAAGGCGGAAGCCGGCTTCCAACTTTCGGTCAAGCGTGACCCAGTTACCTTTATGTAAGGAGGAGACAGGTGGGCTTGGTAAGGCGCTTTGCTGCCATATAAACCGTGCTTAATCGGCATTTTGCTAGCGTCAATGAGTCTTTTGATTGAATTTGTTATAATAAATGAAAGTGCCGGCATTCTGGTCGGCAGAACTAGTGAGGAAGTTAATGACCAATCGCGTTGTCTTTATGGGAACACCCCAATTTGCTGTCCCAATTTTAGAGGCCTTAGTGGCTGATCCCCAATATGATGTTTTGGCTGTGGTGACTCAGCCGGATCGCCCACAGGGGCGTAAGCAAAAGTTGACCCCAAGTCCGGTAAAGACGGCTGCCTTAGCCCATGCTTTACCAGTCTTGCAGCCAGAAAAAATCAGTGGATCAGCTGAAATGACTGAGTTGATAAAGCTGGCACCTGATTTTATCGTAACGGCTGCTTTTGGACAATTTCTGCCAGAAAAGTTACTGGAGGCGGCCAAGGTAGCGGCGGTAAACGCCCATGCTTCCTTGCTGCCAAAGTACCGTGGTGGTGCACCAGTTCATTACGCAATCATGAATGGTGACCGAGAAACCGGCGTCTCATTGATGTACATGGTCAAGAAAATGGATGCTGGTGATGTGATTGATGTGGTCAAGGTACCGATTGAGGCAACTGATAATGTTGGCACCATGTTTGATAAGTTGAGTGCTGTTGCGGCACCGTTAGTTTTGGCTAATTTACCAAAATTGGCAGCCGGAACAGCCCAAGCAAAACCCCAAGACCCTGACCAGGTCAGCTTTTCACCAAATATCAGTCGTAATCAGCAAAACCTAGACTTTGAAAAAGAGACTGCTGAACAGTTAAATTGCCATATTCGTGCTTTGTATCCAACTCATCCGGCCCATGCCGTGGTTGGCGGTGAACGTTTTAAGCTGGTGGAGACGACCCCCTTGGCTGAAAAAACAGCAGCGAAGCCGGGCGTGATTACCAAAAAAGATAAGAAACACCTTGTGATTGCGGCCGCTGATGGCACGCAGTTAGCAATAGAGGGTCTGCAGCCAGCCGGCAAGAGTGTGATGGCCGTTACCGCCTATTTGAATGGTGCCGGTCAAAAATATGCAGTGGGCGACCAGTGGGTCACCGTTGAGGAAGTTAATGCCTAATCAAGTAAAAAGTAGTCAAAATCCCCGTTTACTAGCGGTTGTTACCCTAGCTAAAATTAAAAACGGTGCGTATTCCAACCTACAGTTGAACCAAATGATCAAGAGCCATCAGCTTAAAGCAGTTGATAAGGGGCTTTTGACCACGCTCGTTTATGGGACTATTCAGTACCGCTTATTGTTGGAGTACTGGTTGGCCCCCTTTGTGAAAGGGAAAAAATTAGAACCATGGGTCAAGGAATTGCTCTTGACGGCATTGTTCCAATGGCATAAACTAGACAAAATTCCTAAGCATGCCATTTTCAACGAAAGCATTGAAGTGGCTAAGACCCTTGGAAATGCTGGGACAGCTAAGTTTGTCACGGCTATTTTGCATAATATGGACCGCACGGGTCTTCTTGATGAAAGTAAAATTGCAGATCCAATCGAACGTTTATCGATTTCCTATTCGTTACCCGTTTGGCTGGTGAAAGCCTTATTGGATCAAGTCGGGGAAGATAAGACCAAGAGTATTTTGGCCTCTTTGAATGAAGCACCGGCCCAGTCTGTCCGAGTTAATACGGCGAAGACAACGATTGCTGGTGCAAAGGCAAGTTTGGTGGCCGAAGGCCTCTTTGTTTCAGATTCCGCTGTGGCTGCCGATGCACTAGTCGTCACTGGTAGTCATGTGGCTTCTTCTAAAGCCTTTATTGAAGGTCTGATTACGATTCAAGATGAATCCGCCATGTTGCCGGTTGAGGCACTAGCCATTGATGAATCCGTTCATTTGGTTTTGGATGCGGCGGCTGCTCCTGGTGGCAAGACGACCCAGATTGCCCAGTATTTATCGGGGGATGCCAAAGTTTTGGCCTTAGATATCCACGATCACAAGGTTAAGTTGATTAAAGCCAATGCGAAACGCCTTGGTTTAGCTGACCGGGTTGAGGCAAAAGCTTTGGATGCTCGACAGGTGCCAGAAAAGTTGGACCAAGACTTTGATCGAATTTTGGTCGATGCACCTTGTTCTGGCTTAGGGCTTTTGCGCCGGAAACCAGAAATTCGCTATGAAAAGTCGCTTGAAGATGTTTTGCACCTCGCTGACTTACAGCTTTCGATTTTGAATGCGACCGCAAAGCGATTAGCGCCAGGCGGCCGTTTGGTTTATAGTACTTGTACGATTTTAAATCAGGAAAACGATGGCGTGATTGAACGCTTTTTAGCTGAAAATCCTGATTTTACCTTGTTGAAGACACCAACCGATAAAAAGTTGAAGGATGATCGGATAGAGGATGTGTTGAAAATCTATCCAGATGACTACGAAACGGACGGCTTTTTCGTAGCTACCCTTCAAAGGAAGGATTAGATACGATGGCAATTGCTTATATCAGCGAAAAAGGCCCTACTCGGGTCGATAATCAAGACGCAGTGGGCGCCTTTTATAATCAATCAGGCGAAGCCTTAGTGGTTGTCGCTGATGGTGTTGCCTCTAATCCGGGTTCTAAGCAGGCCAGCCAAATTGTGGTGGAAACCCTTGGTACTGCTTGGCAAAAAAGGAACATGACCGATCCAGAAAGTGTGAAGGCCTGGTTGGTGCATCAAGCCGCCTTGGCCAATCGCGCTATTTTGTTAGCAGGACAAAAAAATCCTCGGGTTAACAATATGGCGACAACAGTGGTTTTGGCTGCTTGCTTGCCGGGAAAAATTTTAGTTGCAAATGCAGGTGATTCTCGGGCTTATTTCTTGCGGGGGAAAAAGGCTGAATTGTTGACTTTTGATCACACCCTGCGGAATGAAATTAAGCGGGATAGTGGTCAAATTTATGATGAAAGCCTACCCGAAGCCAATTCTTTAACCCGCTATTTGGGGGTCAATCAAAAAGTTGACCTTGAATGGACAACTTTTGTCCCTAAAAAAGATGATTGGCTTTATTTGACCTCCGATGGTCTGGCCAAGGTTCTTTCAATTGAAGACCAGGTCAAATTGCTCCAACCAGGACGCCACCGGCCAGGAAATGAGCCGCCATTGGGGTCTGTCTTAGACCTAACCGAACGAATCCGGGCGCTAATGAAGGCGGCCAATGCGCGCCAGGCACCGGATAATATTACGGCATTGCTGGTGACAGATTTAACGAATCCAAACCAACAAATGGCGGCCAAGGCGTATGCCGATGTTCGTCAACAATCAGATACTGACCAAGAAATGCCACAACAAACAGGGAGGCAAAACTAATGGAACAAGGAACGATGATTGATCACCGCTACCGTGTAGTGCACCCTCTGGGTGGTGGTGGCATGGCCAATGTCTACCAAGCTTTTGACACTTATTTAAACCGTGATGTTACGTTGAAGATGATTCGATTGGACATCAAGGACCAACCAGACGCTGTTGAACGCTTTCAACGTGAGGCAAAAGCAGCAACAGCTTTGGTCAACGACCATATTGTCCAGGTTTATGATGCCGGTGAGTTTGATGGCTCTTCTTATTTGGTGATGGAATATGTCGATGGGATGGATTTGAAGGATTACACGCAGGCGCATTTTCCAATCCCTTATCACAAGGTTGTTGATATCATGGAACAAATCTTGGATGCAGTGGCAGCTGCCCATCGTGCTGGTATTATTCATCGTGATTTGAAACCACAAAACATCTTGATTGATCGACAAGGGCAAGTGAAGATTACCGATTTTGGGATTGCAACGGCCAAAAAATCAGAGTCGTTGACTCAGGTACACACGGTGATCGGCTCAATTCATTACCTGGCGCCGGAACTGCCCATCGGTCAGCATGCCTCTGCCCAGTCCGATATTTATGCGCTGGGTGTTATTTTGTATGAACTGTTGACGAACCAAGTGCCTTATCAAGGTGATACGCCAGAACAAGTGGCTTATAAGCATGGGAACATGCCAATGCCTTTTGTGCGCGATTTTGATAGCCAGGTTCCCCAGCCATTAGAAAATGTTATTTTGCGGGCAACTGCTAAAAATCCAGTAGACCGCTATTTTTCGGCTGAAGATATGGCCGCTGACCTAAAAACTTCGTTGTCGAAAAGACGCTCCAAAGAGAGTCGGTACGTGCCAGAAACCTCTGATGAGACGCGTTTAGTCGATACTGATTTAGCAGATCACCCCTATGTGGCTGACCCTGATATTTTAAAAGATCCCGAAGAAGGAAAATCGGTCACTGATCAAATTATTGATTATGCTAAGCAGGGAATGTCGATCAAAGAAATTGCCACGCAAGTTGATCGGATGCCAAAGTTTGTTCGTCAGGTTTTGTCCAAAAATGGTGTTAAGTACAAGT
The DNA here is from genome assembly GCF_058511985.1 of Fructobacillus sp. ESL1096. Classification (NCBI taxonomy): domain Bacteria; kingdom Bacillati; phylum Bacillota; class Bacilli; order Lactobacillales; family Lactobacillaceae; genus Fructobacillus; species Fructobacillus sp. ESL1096. The sequence continues at coordinate 283,391 of NZ_CP196400.1, read as the reverse complement.
CGGCCAAAAAGTGGGTTGTTTCCTTAGTAATGCTAGTCTTGTTGTTGGCTAGCTTTGGTGGGGCAAGTTATTTTAAAAATAACTATGTCACTATGCCGGATGTCACCAATATGTCTGTAAACCAAGCTGAAAGCAAGCTTTCTGATGCTGGATTGACGGTGTCCAGTCCAACTTATGCGTCGTCCAAGACGGTTACTAGTGGCCAAGTGATGAAGACGAAACCTGGATCGGGCGCCTACCTAAAAAAGGGAACTTCCGTTTCTTTGGTGGTTTCCTCTGGTGCGAATAAGGTCACTCTAGCCGACTATAGTGGTTGGAGCTATGGCGAAGCAGCGGCGCAGCTAAGTGGTCAAGGCTTCACCGTTAAGCGAAAAAGCCAAGCTAGTTCTGATGTTCCGAGTGGGGAAGTCATTTCCCAATCGGCTGCGGCCTTTACCGCTGTTGATCCTAGTTCAACGACAATCACTTTAACGGTTTCAACTGGTCCAAGTAAGGTTCAAGTGCCAAACCTGGTTGGTAAGAACCAAAGTGATGCAATGAACTGGGCAAATTCGAACCGGATTCAGCTCAGTTTTAACTTTACAAATTCGAGCCAAACAAGTGGTCAGGTAATTGCCCAAGATATACCAGCTGGTTCGCAGATTACTTCCGATAAAACGCTAACCTTGACGATTTCTGCTGGCCAGGAAAATAGTACGAATAGCAACAATAATAGTAATAATTCGAATAATAATTCATCGAACTCTTCTTCGTCTTCGTCCTCGAGTTCCTCCTCATCACCTTCGTCCAATAACCATTAGCTTGAATTTTGGCATAACAGTGATGATAAAAAGCCGCTTTTTAGTGGCTTTTTTGATTAAAAATCAAACTTAACACAAATTTGATGTTTTTCTTTTTTTTGTTAGAATTTGGTTTGTGGTGTTCACTGGAATTTTTAAAAATATGCTATACTAAGCGTATGAAAACAGGACGGATTATTCGGTCGTTGGCCGGTTACTATGACATCATGATGGATGATGGGGTTGTCGAACGCACACGAGCACGCGGACAATTTCGTCAAAAAAACCACCGCCCCCTAGTCGGCGATTTTGCTGATTTTGAATCGGAAAACGGCGAGGGTTTTATTTGGGCGTTACATGATCGGAAAAATGATTTGGTGCGACCACCCATTGCTAATGTTGATTTAGCCATTGTTGTGACTTCGGTTGTTGAACCAGCCTTTTCTCAAAATTTGTTGGATCGGCAATTGGTAGCGCTTGAGGCCGCTTTCGTGAAACCTGTCCTCTATTTTTCCAAGATGGACTTGCTCGATTCGACTGATCGACAAGATTTTGAGGCAACCTTAGCCGAATATCGTGCGATTGGTTATGATGTCATCGCCTCCGATGATGATGTTGCTGCCGCTTTCCAGCCAATTTTGAAAAAACAGGTTGTGGTGGCGATGGGTCAAACAGGAGCGGGTAAATCAACGCTACTAAACACTTTGGCACCAGAATTGCAGTTAGAGACGGGGGTTGTTTCAAAAGCGCTCTCGCGTGGAAAACATACAACTCGACAAGTTTCGTTAATTTTAGTCCCAGCTTTTGATGCTTTGATTGCTGACACGCCAGGATTTTCATCCTATGAAGTCTTTGACTTTCCGGTTGAAGAATTAGGAAATTACTTTCCTGAGATAAAAGCGGTCAGTGGCCAGTGCCGCTTTCGGACTTGCTCGCACATCAATGAACCTGGTTGTGCGGTGAAAGAGGGGGTTGCCCTTGGCAGTATTTCACAAGCACGGTATAATAGTTACGAACTGTTTTATCAAATTATTAAAGGGAAACGGCCAGTCTATCAAAAGACGAGCCAAAAATGGCGTCAGTAAAGGGGATAATTGCTAATTTGGCAATGAATTCTCAACATGCCGAGCGCTGAGGAAAAGAGGAAAACATGGCAGGAATTATTGCTCCATCAATTTTGAGTGCGGATGTCACCAAGTTAGGCGCAGATGTCGCCTTGGTGGAAAAGGCTGGTGCAAAGTATTTGCACATCGACTTGATGGACGGTTCATTTGTTCCATCGATGGCTTATGGTCCAGCTTGGGTAAAGCAATTACGCCCGCAAACTGATTTGTTCTTGGATGTCCATTTGATGGCTGTCCACCCAGAAAACCATGTTGAAGAATTGGCTGAGGCTGGTGCTGACTTAATTGGAGTTCACGTGGAAGCGACGCCACATATTCACCGTGTTTTACAAATGATTAAAGCTGCTGGTGTGAAGGCAGAGGTGGTGATTAATCCCGGAACACCGGTGTCAGCTATTATTCCTGTCTTAACAATGGTCGACCAGGTCTTAGTAATGACGGTTAATCCTGGTTTTGGCGGTCAGGCCTTCTTGCCAGAAATGGTTGAAAAGATTAAGGAATTGTCTATTTATAAGCAAGATAATGGTTTGGACTATGATATCGAAGTTGATGGTGGCATTAACGATAAAACGATTGCTTTGACGGCCGCTGCCGGTGCAAATGTTTTCGTTGCTGGTTCATATGTCTACGATAAGAAGGATCCAGCTGCTAAAGTTGCTAAGTTGCTGGATTTAACTAAGTAAAACAGACAGTTTATTAAATAATAATCTAAAATGGGCTAAGCAAATTTTTGCTTGGCTTTTTTCGAAAAGAAAGGGTAATTGAATGCGAATTAATATCTTAGCTGGGGGTCCGACTGAATTTTGGCCTGATGATATTTTTGAGCAAGAAGGGCAGTGGTTGGGTGCTGATCGTGGCGCTTGGTACTTAATGCAGGCTGGAATGGACTTTCAAACGGTGGTTGGCGACTTTGATTCTTTGACAAAAGATGAGTTTGAGGAAGTTACCAGTCATTTGGAAGCTAACCATGTCTATCGTTTTCCTCCGGAAAAAGACTTTACTGATACGCAGCTAGCCATCAAGGCTGCAGCTAGTCTCGGTGCAGATGAAATCAGAGTTTATGGAGCAACTGGTGGCCGTCTCGACCATCTTTTAGCTAATTTAACTTTTCCAGCAATGGCTGGCTTTACTGAATTGGCACAAGAGATTGATTTGCCAAATTTAGTGGAACGGGTTGCCCTGGTTGATCAGCAGAATGTTGTTTCTTATTTGTTGCCTGGGGAAAAGGTGGTTCAGCACATTAAAGGTATGAAATATCTAGGCTTTATGCCATTGGGTATAGTTGATAATTTGGAAATCATTGATGCGAAGTATACCTTGACACAGAAAGAAAGTAAGGCTATAATGTGGTCATCAAATGAATTTATTGATGAATTGGTCCACTTGTCTTTTGACAGTGGAATCATGATCGTTACTCAGAGTAAAGATGGAGGTAAGTAAATGGCTGTAACAGCAATTACTGATGCAAATTTCGAAAAAGAAACCGCCACTGGCGTTGCCATTACGGATTTTTGGGCAACTTGGTGTGGTCCTTGCAAGATGCAATCACCCGTTTTAGATGCTTTGTCTGATGAAGATGCTACTAAGAATATTAACTTTTATAAAGTTGATGTTGATGAAAACAAGGAAACTGCTGCAAACTTCGGTATTCGTGCAATTCCAACTTTGGTCGTGACAAAGGATGGTCAAGCCGTTGAACGGATTACCGGTTTCCATAACAAGGAGCAATTAGCTCAAATTTTGCAAAAGTACGCATAATTGTAAAAATTGATTTTGATAGAGGTGGCGGCAATAATTGTGTCGGCACCTTTTTATATTTTTTGCTGATGAGCCTATGAGCTGGGGCAAAGAGTTTTGTTGCAAGCGAATTTTACTAACATAGTGATTTTGTACAAATTGGTCGAATATAAATCAGCAAAGTTTATAATTTGCTTTGCCTTTAGTGCTGGAATTCGTTATTATGGACTAGGGAAAAGCTTTAGTGTAAGTAATTTTCTAGATAAAAAGTGGGTAAAAGGCACGTATAGAGCGAATTGCTTTTGAATTTGAGGTTGAACCGATGGTTAAATTGACTTCTGCTCTTGCTAAAGGCCTTTTATTCTGGTAAAATATTGTATTGTTGATAAGAAGAGCATGAACAATACCTCGGCTCGGATAGGAGGGTCAGACATGGCAAAAGATGCAATTACTGGTGCACGCACCCGTTTTGGTAATCAACGTTCACACGCCTTGAATTCAAGTCGTCGTAGCTGGAAGCCAAACTTGCAAAAGGTTACTGTTAAGATTAACGGTTCCGCACCTAAGAAAGTTTACTTAACGGCACGTACTTTGAAGGCCGGATTGAAGAACGGCTCAATTGAACGTGTTTAAAAACCACCACTTGAGGGTGGTTTTTTTATTATCAGTTGTTGATGACTAAGCTCAGTCTTTTGGCAGCTGATGTTTACCATCGATAGGGATTATGATAAATGACGCTCAAGCCACTGGTGCGCAGATTAGAACCTTTTCTTAGAACATGGTAGAATAGGGTTATCGTAAACAGAAAGGAACGTGGGGCTTTTTGCCCCACAACAACGTGATGGCAATTAAGATTCAAACTCAAAATGGTGAAATCAAAATTGAAAACGACGTAATCGCGTCGGTTGTTGGTGGGGCCACAATTGCCAACCCTGGTGTGGTTGGCATGGCTTCACGGGCGACTTTGCGTGATGGTATGAACCAAATTTTGAACCGGGAAAATTATGGTCGCGGTGTTGTTGTTTCGCAAACGGCCGCTGGCGTTATTGTGGATGTTTATATTGTTGTGCGTTATGGCATGAAGTTAGCAGAGATTTCCACGTCGGTTCAACGCAAGGTCAAGTATTATTTGGATAGTTATTTGGGAATTCATGTACCCGAAGTTAACGTGATTGTCCAAGGAATTGAAACCAAGGATTGAAAAGAAGATGACTGCAGAAAAAATAATGACTATCACTGCTGCCGATTATGGCAAGATGGTCAATGCCGCCGCGGCCAAGTTGACTGCGAATGCGGAGAACATTAACAAGTTAAACGTTTTTCCCGTTCCTGACGGAGATACAGGGACCAATATGGCCATGTCAATGGCTTCAGGTGCGCAATACGAGCGTGATGCCCAGGAAGAAACGGTTGGGGCCTTAGCCAAGGCCACAGCGAAAGGCCTTTTAATGGGGGCTCGTGGTAATTCTGGCGTGATCTTGTCACAAATATTCCGCGGCATGGCCGATTCTTTGGCTGATCAGGATAACCTTTCAGCCCGAGATTTGGCCGATGCTTTGATGATGGCTGCTCAAGTCGCTTATAAATCAGTGATGAAGCCAACAGAAGGTACTATCTTAACGGTAATTCGTGAATCTGCGGCTGCTGCTGATCAAGCGGCCAATGCTGGTGATGATTTACCAACGATGATGGATCAGGTCGCCCACGCTGCTCAAGTGGCTTTAGACAAGACACCTGACCTTTTGCCTGTTTTGAAAGAAGTTGGTGTAGTCGACTCTGGTGGCCAGGGTCTTGTTTTGGTTTTGTCAGCTTTTGCTGAAGTAATTTCGGGTACAATTTCAGAAGAAAATTTACAGACGCCTGATAACGCCGAACTTGATCAGATGGTTTCAAAGTTGCATGCGGGTGCCCAAGCAAATGAATCGTTACGGCCAGAAGACATTCAGTACGGTTACTGTACGGAGGTCATGGTTGAAATTGGTAAGGGAACAACGGTTGAAAAGCCATTCGACTACCAAACTTTTTATGATTACATCGCTGACAAGGGTGACTCACTCTTGGTCATCAATGACGAAGATGTTGTCAAGGTTCACGTTCATACTGAGGATCCCGGTGCGATTATTCATTGGGGTGGTGAATTTGGCTCATTGGTCAAGGTCAAGGTTGATAACATGCGTGATCAACAGCAGGCCGTCATCGATGAACAAGAAAAAGAAGACCGAAAGAACCAACAGGTTACACAAGAACAAAAGCCGGCCCCTGATGTAGCGGTTTTTGCAGTAGCAGCTGGTGATGGCGTAGCACAATTATTTGAGTCTTTGGGCGTGTACCAGGTGATTACCGGTGGTCAAACGATGAATCCTTCAACGGCTGATTTTGTCGAAGCCATTGAAAAGTCACAAGCAAAGGCAGCAATCATTTTGCCAAATAACTCGAATATTTTCTTGGCGGCTGACCAGGCGAAAGACTTGGTTGATGTGCCAGTTGAAGTAGTGAAGTCACGGACGATTCAGCAAGGCTTAACAGCCATGTTGGGCTACAACCCGACGGTTTCGGTAACGGATAATCAAGCAGCCATGACTGAACAGTTAGCAACAGTTGTTTCTGGCCAGATTACTCATTCGGTTCGTGATACAACGTTGCATGGTCAAACCATTAAAAAAGGTGATTGGCTAGGAATGGTTGATGGCGAAATCGTCGTCGTTGGCCAAAAGTTAGTGGAAACAGCCAAGGATACTTTAGCGAAGATGTTAGACGATGATAGTGAAATTGTCACGATCATTACTGGTAAGGATGCAAAAAAGAAAGATATCAAGGCTTTGACCGAAGCAGTTGATGACCTTGATGAAGACTTGGAATGCGAAGTTCATGACGGTGGTCAGGACCTTTATCCATTCTTGCTATCTGTTGAATAAAATTATTTAACGTAAAAAAAAACGCCGACCATAGCAATTAGTCGGCGTTTTTTTTATTTTTTTTTTAGTGGCCAATGGCAGCGATGGCGGCATAGATAACGGAACCGGCCATGACAATCACCATAAAGATTGACATGATCCAAGTCCAAATCTGGAACTTACTCTTCTTTTTCTTTTCAACCTTTGGGATTGGTCGTTTATTTAATTGACGGATAACTTCATCTTGCAGTTCGGTATCAACGTTTGCATTTTTTTGAACGGGTGTTTGACTTACTTTTTTCTTTGCTTTTTTCTTGGCCATGATTGGTAGCAACATTCTCCTGAGTAATTTAAATGTATCATAACATATAGATGAAAGAAATTGAAATTCTCAACTGACCTTGGTAAAGTTGACAAAGAGGTGAATGTTATGATGTGGTTTTATTGGCCTGCAATTTGGTTAGCCATTTTCTTTTTAATTATTTTGTGGCGACTTTTTTATCGCGCTTTTCCAAAAATTGGTGTCTTGGACCTTGCTGTCATTCCGACTTTTGTTTTCGCACATTTGACTTGGGGTGCGGCCTTTTATCGATCTGATTTGTTAGCTATTTTAGTTGTATGGCTGTTAATTGGGGCAATTTGGAATTCGATTGCTTTGTGGCACCGCCAACGACTGGCTTTCTTTTGCCATCGGTATTGGCAGGCGACTGGCATACTTGGGATTATTTTGATGCTTGCCTTGTGTGTTCTAGCTGTGATTTTAAAAAGATAGGGTCGATTCCCCACTAAGCTTAAATCCTAATTTTTTAGGGTTTAAGCTTTTTTTATTACCAACATTTTAAAAAAATTACGAGAAGAGTGGAGGAATGTGGGGGAATGTGGTAAATTATTGTTAAGTTATCTTTAAGAAAGGAGGGTGCGCCGATGTTCATGGGGGAATCTTCACATAATTTAGACTCCAAGGGTCGGCTCACCATCCCTGTTAAGTTTCGAAATCAATTGGGTGAATCTTTCGTGATTGTCCGATGGATGGAACATGCCTTACGGGCCATGCCGATGTCGGTTTGGCAAAACTTAGAGGAACAATTAAACACTTTGCCGCTTGGAAAAAAAGAAGCCCGGGCCTTTAAGCGTTTTGTTTTAGCCGGCGCTAAAGAAGCAGAGTTTGATAAGCAGGGGCGCATCATTGTTGATGGTAACCTGCAAGACTATGCCCAGATCGATAAAGAAGTGGTTGTGACGGGCGCCGGTGATTCTTTTGAAATTTGGTCAAAGGAAAATTGGCAGGCCTATACCGAGGATACTGCTGAAAACTTTGATGAAATTGCTGAAGGATTGGTTGACTTTGATTTTTAAGGTTATTTATTGAACGTGAACCAAAAAATGAACAAGAGTAGTGTGAAACAGGAGGACATTAAAATGGCATTTGAACACGTAACGGTCCTCCAAAAAGAGGCGGTTGCATTGCTGGCGGTCAAGCCAGACGGAATTTACGTCGATGCAACTTTGGGTGGTGGGGGCCACACTGGAGAAATTCTCAAAGAATTGACCACTGGGACCCTTTATTCCTTTGACCAAGATCAGACCGCCATCTTACATAATCAAAAGCAGTATGAACGAGAAATTGCTGATGGTCAGTTAGTTTTGGTTTTCCAAAATTTTCGCACATTGAAGCAAAGCCTAAATGACCTTGGTGTCGACCAAGTTGATGGTGTTTTGTACGATTTGGGCGTGTCTTCCGTCCAGTTTGACCAAGGTGACCGAGGATTTTCTTATAACCATGATGCACCATTGGATATGCGCATGGATCGTCGTCAGGACTTAACAGCAAAGGTAATTGTCAATGATTGGCCTTTTTCAGATTTGGTCCGAGTTTTGACTCGTTACGGGGAAGATCGCTTTGGTAAAGCCATCGCTCGCAAGATTGAACAAGCGCGGGAAATAAAGCCGATTGAAACCACCTTTGATCTAGTTGAAATCATTAAAGAGGCGATTCCAGCACCAGCTAGACGTCATGGGGGCCATCCGGCCAAGCGGACCTTTCAAGCTTTGAGAGTGGCCGTTAATGATGAATTAGGGGCTCTTGAAGACTCATTGACGCAGGCCTTAGACCTTTTGGCTGTTCATGGACGAATTTCAGCAATTTCGTTCCAGTCGCAAGAAGACCGGTTGATTAAGCAGATGTTTCGTGAGAAGGCAGCCACACCTGATTTACCACGTGGTTTGCCACTTTTGCCTGAACAAATGCAGGCAGACTATGAATTATTGACACGTAAGGCGATTAAGCCAAGTGAAGAAGAGCAAACTGAAAATCATCGATCTGCTTCGGCGCAATTAAGAGGCATTGTCCGCTTGAAGCGCGAAGGTTCTTAACGCTTTCAATCAGCAATGTGATGATTTTTGTTTGGCAAAGTTACTAGTAAAGGAGTTCAAAAATGGCACAAAACGCTTATCGCTATCAAAATTTGGCGACTGCCTTACCTGAGCAGCCCGTCACACCGTCTGCCAAAAAAGTTCGGACCAAAAAACGCTACCAGGCAGCCGTCTGGACAAAACGCGAACGTGGCTTGGTTATTTTTATGGCCGGGATTGTCTTACTGTTAATGATGGGAACAGTGGCAACAACTGTGACCATGCAACGAGTCGATGCTCAAAATGAACAGATCTCTCAGAAGGTCACCAACGTGAAAGAAGAAAACGACTCTTATCGTGGTGACATTCAATCAAAAACGAATCGTGACAACTTGGAAAAGGTTGCCCAATCAGCTAATATGGAACAGAGTACTAATAACGTTCGGAATGTAAACCAGTAAGCAGATGAAGCAGAAGAAAAGACGACAACTCGGGAAAAAAATAACACGGAATGGTAAACGTTTCGGTGGCCTCCTTTTTGTGGGGGCTTTCTGTGTTATTTTAATCATGGGTGGTCGTCTTTTTCAGATTGCTGGTTTTAAGGTGGTCAATCACCATAACCTAACTGCTGCCACTCGATTGGCCTTTATGCAAAAGGAAACTGTGCCGGCTACTCGTGGGCAAATTTTGGATTCGGATGGTCAAGTCCTGGCGGATAATTCGACTGTTTATGATATGTATGCTGTTTTGGATAAAAAGCAAGTAACGAAAACAGGCAAGCCTGACTATGTGATTGACAAGAAAGATACGGCACAGAAACTTAGTGGTATTCTTGGCATCAGCTATGATGACTTATATGCTCAGTTGACCTCTGACAAGCTTCAAGTCGAATTTGGTCCTAAGGCGAAAAACCTCAGTGTCGATACTTATAATAAAATTAAGGCTTTAAATTTAACTGGCATTAAGTTTAATTCCCAGCCATCTCGGTATTATCCGAATAACCGTATGGCCTCCCATATTATTGGTTTAACAAATTCAACGATAGATTCTGCCGGTACGCGAATACTGGGTGGAATTTTGGGAATCGAGGCTTTTAAAAACAATACCTTACGAGGTAAAGATGGTATCCAGACTGCTCTTGGAAATCAGAATGAAACTTCTAAAAAGAATCAGGTTGAAAATGGGAACAATGTGACCTTAACGTTGAATGAAAAGTTGCAGGCCACGCTTGAAAACCGAATGGACGTTCTCTTTGCTGGCACAAAGGCTAAGTCGGCTGTAGCGGTTTTGATGGAAGCAAAAACGGGTAAGATTGTGGCCGCTACGCAACGGCCAAATTTCGATCCCAACACGCAGGATGGGCTCTCATCTGCTTGGGAAAACTTGGTTAATCAAGGGTCCTTTGAACCGGGTTCCACGATGAAGACTATTACGCTGGCGGCTGCTATTCAAGAAGGCAAGTGGCATCCAAATGATACTTATCAATCTGGAACCTATGATATTAATGGCCAAAAGGTGGTCGATGCCTTTGGCAATAATGAGGGTACTTTAACTTACCGCCAAGCCTATGAACGGTCGTCAAACGTTGGTTTTGCGCATTTGGAACAGGCTCTTGGTGCCAGCACTTGGAAATCTTATATCAATAAGTTCCGTTTTTTGAAAAAGACTGGGATGGATTTACCAAACGAAGAAGCCGGGTCAATGTCTTTTGAACAACCAATTGATCAGGCTAACACGGCCTATGGTCAAGCTATTCGGGTAACCCCGGCCCAGCTCCTTCAGGCTTATACAGCCATTGCCAATGGGGGAAAGGAAATTAAACCTTACCTGGTTGACCGAGTCACTAATCCGGAGACGGGGAAAGTTGTTTACCAGGGCAAGACGACTCAGGTCGCTAATCCCATTTCAGCAAGTACTGCCAAGCAAGTTTTGTCTTTAATGGCCGGGGTTGTCAATGCCGATGATGGAACGGCTAAACAATATAGTTTGTCAGATGTTGGTTATCAGGTTGCTGCTAAAACCGGAACCGCACAGATTTCCGAGAATGGAAAGTACCTGGATGGGTTAACAAATGATATTCATTCGGTGATGGCAATTGTGCCTGAACAAAATCCAAAGTATATTATGTATATAGCAGTTCGCCAGCCACAGGTTTTCCCAGATGCCAACATTCAAATTACATTGAACAATGTCTTTCGACCAGTGATACTTCAGGCACTAAACGATGGGGATGATAGTGTTAAGTCAAAGACCAACCAGGTCACAGTTCCTGACGTGAAGGGCTTGTCGATTAGCCAAGCTGAGCAGACACTACAAAATGCGGGCCTGTCTGTAACAACTTTGGGTTCAAGTGGTACCATCTCGGCGCAATCAATTAAAGGAAATCAGGATGCCATTAAGGGTCAGCGCGTCTTCTTGACGGCAAGCGGTGCAGTCACTGTTCCTGATTTTAGCTCTTGGACGAAAAATGATGTTTTGTCTTGGGGCTATCTAGCAAAAGTCAAAATGTCCTTAACAGGGTCTGGTTATGGCGAGAAGCAAAGCGTGACGGCCGGTACAGCGGTGACTGGTCAAAGTAAAATTAGCGTCAACTTTAAGGAGAGAACGTAATGTCAGTTGTACTAGAATTCCTCTTGGGAATGGCTATCACAGCACTTTTGATGCCAATGGTGATCAAAAAATTAAAGCAAAGTAAGGAACAGGCCGTCATTCGGGTCTTGGGCCCAGACCACCAGCAAAAGGCCGGTACACCATCATTGGGAGGAGCCGTCTTCGTCTCGGTGGCAATCATCGTTGCTTTTTGTTTGCCAAGGACCTATGAAAATTCAACTGCTTTTACGACAGTTTTGACTCTTTCAGTAGCGATTGGTTCATTTGCCTTAATTGGTGCTGTCGATGATGTTTTGAAACTGCTGAAGCATGCCGATGATGGCTTTGCTTTTAAGCCAAAATTAGCGTCACAAACGCTATCGGCCGTGGTGGTGATGTTCTTGCTTTGGGCCTTAAAGGTGCCAGCCGTTATTAACTTACCAGTTGTTGGTGTTGTTTATTTGGGCTATTTCTATGTCATCTTTATCTGGTTCTGGTTAGTAGGCTGGTCGAATGCAACAAACCTAACTGACGGTCTTGACGGCCTTTTGGGTGGGTTAGCCATTATTGCTTACGGGGCCTATGCAGTCATGGCTTATTGGGCCGCTGATTGGGCGATGGTTTCCTTTAACCTGATTTTGATTGGAACGTTAGTTGGCTTTTTGATTTTCAATTTACCAAAGGCTAAGATTTTTATGGGCGATACGGGTTCGCTCGCCTTGGGGGCTGGTTTGGCAGTTGAATCGATCTTGCTGCATGCTGTGATTTCACTGTTAATTATTGGTTTGGTCTTCGTGATTGAAACTTTGTCTGTTATTATTCAGACATTTTCTTATCACTTTTTCCATAAGCGAGTCTTTCCAATGGCGCCAATTCACCACTCCTTTGAAAAATTTGGTTGGTCGGAGTGGCAAATTGATATTGCCTTTTGGTCAGTTGGATTAGTTTTGGCCATTTTGGCTGTTTTCATTTTTTACTAGAATTTAAAAGTGGTTAATAACGTTAACCACTGTACATAAAAAATCAGCATTGTGTGTTCAAGAAAAAAGGAGAAGGGTATGGCAGAGTTAAATTTTAAAAACAAACAAGTATTAGTGCTGGGTTGGGCCAAATCAGGGAAGGCCGCTGCCAAGCGTCTAGTAGAACTTGGCGCACAAGTCACAGTTGCCAATCGGGACAAAATTGAAGAAGACGCTGATTTTAAAGCCTTGCAAGCTGCCGGTGTTGTCTTTTTGGAAAACGACCAAGCAGAATCTTTGGCCGAAGGAACTGATTTTGTCGTTAAAAATCCAGGTATCCATTATGAACAACCATTGCTAGCAAAAGCGGAGCGGTTGAAGATCCCAATTTTGACTGAAGTTGCTGTTGCCTTGTCGACTTTTACTGGACGTTTGATTGTTGTTACCGGTTCAAACGGGAAGACGACGACCACAACGCTTTTGGGCAAGATGCTGCAAGCCGATCCAAAACAGGGGAAAGTCGTTGTTGCTGGTAATATTGGAACGCCAGTTTGTCAGGTTATTGGTCCGATGAAGCAGGAAGATACGCTTGTCTTAGAATTGTCTTCTTTCCAATTAGTTGGGATTCCAATGATTCAGCCTGATATTGCCGTGGTTACCAATGTCTTTGCAAACCATCTAGACTTCCATCATACGAGAACGGCTTACTTAGCGGCAAAGATTCACGTCACAGAGAACCAGCGGCCTGATCAGATTCTGATTTTAAATGGGCAGGGACCAGATACGCCACTAATTGAAAGTAAGACAGCCGCTCAGGTATTGCTCTTTGATGATCAAGACCAAGCGGCCTATGCTCATCAACGTGGCGATGATCTCATTTTTGCAGGACAAACACTAATGCCTTTCAAAGATGTTAAGCTTGTTGGCCAACCTAATTTGGAAAATGTTTTAGCGGCAGCCGCGGCAGCAACGGTTGCGGGTGCTGACCCAGCAGGCATCGTTGATGTTTTGCAGACCTTTTCGGGCGTTAAGCACCGGTTGGAATTCTTGTTTAAAAAGCAGGGTGTCTTGTATTATAACGATTCGAAGGCAACTGATATTGAAGCGACGCAAGCCGCCTTGTCTGCCTTTCACCAGCCAGTTGTTTGGCTGGCCGGGGGACTAGACCGTGGGGATGACTTGTCTCGCTTGGCCCCAGACCTAAAGCATGTTCGTCAGGTAATTGCCTTTGGGGAAACGCACGATAAGGTGAAGGCTTTGGCCAATTCTTTGAATTTACCGGTAACGGTTGTCAAATCAGTCGAAGAAGCGGCACCATTGGCTGTCCAAATGGCCAAGCCGGGAGAAGTAGTTCTCTTTTCACCAGCCGCCGCTTCTTGGGATCAATATCCTAATTTTGAAATTCGTGGGGATGCTTACGAACAAGCCTTAAAAAATAGTTTGCAGATTGGGTAAGGAGAGCAAAGATGAAAGTAGTGTTATCAGGTGGTGGAACGGGAGGCCATATTTATCCGGCCTTAGCTTTGGCCAAAATCATTGAGAAAAAGGAACCGGAAGCCGAATTTTTGTATATTGGTTCTTTCCGTGGAGTTGAAAAGCAGATCGTGCCAAAGACAAACTTGCCTTTTATGCAATTGGAAGTCCAAGGTTTTTCGCGTTCGCTCTCGTTAACCAATTTTAAAACGATTTATTTATTTTTGAAGGCCACTGCTGCTGCTAAGAAAATTTTAAAGAACTTTCAGCCGGATGTCGTTGTTGGTACTGGTGGTTATGTTTCCGGTGCTGTTTTATATGCTGCCCAACAAATGGGCATCCCAACGGTCATTCATGAGCAAAACTCAGTTGCTGGTGTGACCAACAAGTTTTTGGCTAAAAACGCAACCAAAATTGGACTGGGATTTGAAGCAGCTAAGGACCAGTTCCCGGTTGATAAAACAGCGGTGATTGGTAATCCCAGAGCTCAGGAAGTTGCGAACCTTCAATCTGATTTTTCATGGACGAGTTATGGGTTAGAGGATGACAAAAAGACGTTGTTGATTTTTGGGGGGTCACAAGGTGCACCAGCCATTAACTTAGCGACTCTTGATGCGATTTCAACATTCAATGACCGTCCTTACCAGGTTGTCTTGGTTGCCGGACCAAAGCGAATTGATAACTTTAACCGCTTGTTGCAAGAGCGGGGCCTGACACTTGGCGATCATATTAAGGTTTTGCCTTATATTGATAACATGCCAGCTGTGATGAAAAAGGCGGATGTTTTGGTTTCTCGGGCAGGGGCAACATCGATTGCCGAATTAACGGCTCTTGGTCTACCAGCTATTTTGGTGCCATCGCCGTTTGTGACGGGTGACCACCAAACTAAAAATGCGAGTGCCTTGGTGGAAGCGGGAGCTGCTTTGTCGATTAAGGAACCTGATTTTAATGGCCAATCCTTGGTCAAGGCTGCGGATGCTTTGCTATTAAACGACCAACAGGCAGAAGCCATGAAGGCTCAAGCAGCAGCTGTTGGGATCACCGATGCCGGTGACCGGTTCTATCGCTTGATCAAATCAGTCATCAAAGACTAGGAGTAATTGCCTTGCAAAGAATTAAAATGACAATGCGAATGAATCCCAGATGGACCAGTGCCACCGTGTCCTTTATTTTTTTGGCAGCAATCGCAACCATTTTAATGATTTGGCAACCTTGGGTGAAAATTACGACAGTTAATGTCGATGCTGGCAATATCCCATCTGAGACAATTGAAAAAGAAGTGGGGATTAAGCCCGGTGATTACCGTTACCAAGTTTTCTTTCAAGAAACTTTTTTAGAACAAAAACTAAAAAGAAGTAACGATAAAATTTCGCAGGTGAAAATTTCATTAACAAAGAGCACGGTTTCAATTGAAGCAGGTGAGAAAATTAATGCCGGTTTTCTAAAGAAGGGTGACCAATGGTATCAACTCGATTCAGCCGGAAATCAAAGCAAAATCAACCAAGTTGATGGTCAGGGACCCGTCTATACTGATTTTTCTTCTGTGACCCGGATTAAAAGGGTTGCTAGGGCAGTTTCTTCTTTGGATAAACCAATACGTCAGGATATTGGCGAGATTAAATTTGCACCAGATACAAATAATAGCGATAAACTAGTATTGTCAATGAATGACGGCAATACGGTTTATGCAACTCAGAATACATTGGCCGATAAAATGCAATATTATGCTGGGATTGCAGCGCAAATGTCGACAGTTGGGATTGTTGATTTGCAATATGGATCATACTCATATCCATATAACGGTTCATAATGAAAAAACTTGCTCATAAATTGGCTCTAAGCCCTACCAGAGTAAGGTATAATATGATAAGATTATTTTTAGGTTTAGTTTCTAAATTTTTATTAAAAAAGGGGAGATTTGCATGACCCAAGATGGCGTGATAGTTGGATTAGATATCGGGACAACCATGGTTAAAGTGGTCGTTGCCCAAAGCGAAAATGGTCGCTTCAACGTCATTGCTACGGGCAGTGCCCCTGGTGCTGGTTTACGCCGTGGCGTGATTGTTGACATCAACCAAACGGCTGAGGCCATTTCACAAGCAGTTTCACAGGCTGCTGCAAAGGCAAATATTGAAGTTAACGAGGTGGTTGTTGGCTTACCAGCTAACCATGTGGACATCCAAACGGTGACCGGGCTCGTTTCGATTGAAAATCAAAATAAACAAATTACGAATCAAGATGTCGTCAATGTGACACATCAAGCCCTCGATTCGCTTTCAGTTCAAGACCAAACGGTTGTTGAATTCTTACCAAACGAATTTATTGTTGATGGTTTTGATGGCATTAAAGATCCAACCGATATGATTGGTGTTCGTTTGGAAGTCCAAGGACTAGCTTATTTGGCACCAAGTAAAGTCGTTGACACGATTAAGACCGCTGTTAAAAAGGCTGGTTTACAGATGCAGTCACTGGTTTTAGCACCAATTGCTTTGGCACCCGCTTTTCTAAATGACGCTGAACAAGACTTTGGCGCGATTCTAATTGATTTAGCTGGTGGCCAGTCAACTGCTTCTGTCGTCCATGATCACAAGGTAAAGTATATGACCGTGGATTATGAGGGTGGTATCCAGGTTACTAAGGATATCTCGACAGTTCTTGGTATTAGTGTTGATGAGGCTGAATCTGTTAAGAAAAAATATGGGTCAGCCGACCCTTACCAGGCCTCGGCTAAGCAGCAATTTTATGTGAATGCCGTTGGCTTAACGGAAAAAAAGGCGGTTGACGAACAGTATCTGTCTGAAATTATGGCAGCGCGTTACGACCAAATTTTTGATCGTCTAGACCAGCAGTTACAAGCCATTGGTGCTGAAGAATTACCGGGTGGTTTTCTCATTACTGGTGGCAACGCAGCAACACCTGGAGTTCTTGCTAAGGCTCAAGAACATTTTGGTTCAAATGTTCAGGTTGCACAGCCAACACAAATTGGCTTGCGTCATCCGAGCTTCGCCCGAGCCCTTGCCTATGCTTCCCATCAAGCTTTCCAAAGTAACTTAGCCTTGGAAATCAAGGCAGTCCTGATGGGACAACAGGTGGAAGAAGCGGCAAAGGACCAAGCCAGCCATTATCACTTGGTTGACGATGGTGATAATGATGTCATTGAAGCACAAGGCGAGGAAGGGGTCTACCTCGATCCAGCTGAAAAGAAACCAGGAGTATTTTCACGAGTAAAGTCAACGCTCGCCTCCTTGTTTGCAGAACCAGACGACAACGAATAAAACATTCCCAAAGGAGTAACTTTCATGGATTTTACAATCGACGAAACGCAGGATCAAGCCGGCGCTATCATCAAGGTCATTGGTGTTGGTGGTGGTGGATCTAATGCGGTCAACCATATGATTGACGAAGGCATCCAAGGGGTTGACTTTATTGTTGCCAATACTGATGTCCAGGCCTTAGATAAATCAAAGGCTCGTCAAAAGGTTCAAATTGGACCGAAATTAACTGGTGGACTTGGTGCCGGCTCAAATCCTGAGCGTGGTGCCAAGGCAGCTGAAGAATCTGAAGAAGAAATTAAATCAGCCCTAGAGGGTGCCGATATGGTTGTTGTGACAGCCGGAATGGGTGGTGGAACCGGAAATGGTGCTGCTCCAATCGTCGCTAAGGCGGCTAAAGAAATGGGGGCCTTGACGGTCGCTGTTGTTACTCGCCCATTTTCATGGGAAGGGCCAAAGCGATCAAAGTATGCGGTAGAAGGGTTACAAGCCTTATCTGAATCCGTTGATTCTTTGATTGTGATTACAAACGAAAAGCTCAAGGACCGCATCGATTTGAAGACACCATTGTCGGAAGCCTTTCAGATTGTCGATGACGTTGTTGCCCAAGGTGTTCGTGGTATTTCAGAGTTAATTACCAATCCTGGTTTCATTAACTTGGATTTTGCCGATGTGAAAACAGTTATGCAAGATGCTGGACCAGCTTTGATGGGTGTTGGGGTCGCCAATGGTGAATCCCGTGCAAGTGATGCAACGAAGGCTGCCATTTCTTCACCATTACTCGAAGTTGATATGTCTGGTGCTGAAGATGTTTTGTTGAACATCACCGGTGGTCCTGATTTGTCATTGTACGAAGCTCAGACTGCTGCTGATGTGATTAACCAAGAAGCCGGTCGCGACGTTAACGTTATTTTTGGAACTTCTGTTGACGAAGACTTAGGCGATTCAATTCGAATTACGGTGATTGCGACCGGTTTGCAAGCGGGTGGTGTCAAACCCCTCAAACGTTCCGTTCAACAAGACAAATCAACAAATGAGTCAGAGCAAAATGGTCTTTTTGCTCGAACTGGTCAAGACCAGTCTTTAAATCAGAGCGTGCCTGGTAAGGATGATCCCTTTGAAAATTGGGATATCACGACTAGCAAACGGCCAAGTAACCAAACAGGTCAGTTCGATGGCGTTCAAAAGAAAGCTTTTGATCCCGTTGAGCCGGTTAACCAAAATATTGATTTAGACTTGTCAAACGAAGATGATGATCAGCCACCATTCTTCAAGAAACGATAAGGGGGATTGACTAATGGCATTTGATGGGATTAAGCGCCTTTTTTCGGGCGATGATGATTATTATGAAGAAGAGAGCTATGAAGAAGCACCTGAGCAACAACCTGTTCAAAAGCAAAAGCCTGCAGCAAACAAGCAAATGACCGCATTTAAAAATCAGAATCAAACTGGAGCTGCTGGAGTTGCGCAAGGTCGCATTGCTCTTTTTGAACCAAAGGTTTACGCTGATTCACGAGCAATTGCCAGTCAAGTGATTGAAGGTGATGCTGTGATTGTTAACTTTTCCCAGTTGGAAGAGGAACAGGCAATGCGAATTTTAGATTATATTGGCGGCGCTGTCTATGCTGTTTCGGGTTCGATGGAACGAGTTGGTGAGAAAATTTTCTTGTTGACACCTTCAACTTATGAAGTAGCAGGCTCTATGAGTGAAAACCTTGATAATCAAGGTCGGTATTAATATTTATGTTTGGACTACTACTAGTCACGATTATTGCGTGGCTGCTTAAGATTTATTCTTATGCACTGATTGTCTATGTTTTGATGTCATGGTTTCCAGGTGCTTATAACACATGGTTTGGCCGTGAATTAGGGAAAATTGTGACGCCATATTTGTCATGGTTCTCTTTTATCAAACCAATTGGCATCTTAGATTTGCGACCATTAATCGCTTTTATCGTCTTGGATTTGGCACAATATGCCTTGGCATGGTTCTTTTAAATGAGTAATCAGCAGGCTATCGCCCAGCACTTTCACGAAAGTGAGGGCGATTTTGTGAAGCAAGCCCTCGACTGGGTAAATCAGGCAGAAATCGACTATCGATTAGTTCTGACCAAATTTTTAAATCCGCGACAGCGCTACATTGTGCAAACGCTGGTGAATCAGCATGCAGGCCTAAAAATGTTGGAAGACGGGATTTTTGACCAAGCTGAATCAAAGCGAATCGTGATTGCACCTGATTTTTATGAGGTTGAGGAAAGTGACTTTCAACTAGTTTTGTTAGAATTGACCTTTCCGGTTAAGTTTGTCAGCCTGCGCCATAAAGACATCCTAGGTGCACTTGTACACACCGGACTCGATCGGTCAGGCTTTGGCGATATCGTGGTTAAAGAAGATGCAGGGCAAGTTCAATTAGCGGTTGACCAGCCATTAGTCGGCTTTATTCGCCAAGAGATTGGTCGCATTGGCAAGGTTAAGACCGACTGGCAAACAATTAGCTTCGAGCACGCCTTTCAAAAGGAAGAAGATGGCCAAGATCAATTTCTCTTAGTCAACTCGTTGCGTCTTGATGTGGTTGTAGCAGCTGCATTCAAACTGGCACGTGCAAAAGCACAAGCTTTAGTTACCAGTGGCTCTGTGCAAGTTAATTGGACGGTTAGTGATCAGGTTGATCGGCAAATTTCCCTAAAAGATGTGATTTCAGTGAGAAAATATGGAAGAATTTGCTTAGAAAGCTTGTCAGGGCAGAGCAAAAAGGATAAAATCAAAGCAGTTTTTAATATTATTCATCGATGAGATGAATTCGGGAGGCAGAGAGATAAGATGGCATTAACACCAGATGAGATTTTAAACCATGAATTCACTAGAAAGGGATCACGGGCATATGTCGCACGCGAAGTTGATTCTTTCTTGGATGAAGTCAATAATGATTACCGTACCTTATTGGCTGATTTTGAGAAATTACAGCAACAAAATCGTCAGCAACAAAACCGTATTGATGAGCTCGAAGGTGAACGTGATCAAGTGAACGAATCAATCATGTTTGCCCAAAGCGCTGCCTCACGTTTGCGCTCTGAGACGGAATCTGAAGTGAAGTCGCAATTGACCCATGCTCAAGATGAAGCCAAGCAAATTGTTGATGAAGCCCATCAAAAAGCTGAAGCTGAATCTGCCCGTTTGGCGCAAGAGAATGTTGATTTAATTGACGAACAAAACCGCTTGCGTCAGCGAGTTGATAGTTTCCGGCAATCATTCCTGTCACTGATTGACCAACAAAAAGCTTTGCTTGAGCAGGGACAATTATCACAGGCAGTTGACAAGTTACCTGCTTCTGAATTATCGGAAAAGGTCTTGGCTGAAACGAACGATTGGTTGAATCCTGCCTCGAAAGCAGTCGTTTCAGCACCAACTAGTCAGGATAGTACTGAAGAAAAGCCGTTGCCAACCGACATTAAAGAAGTCCCAAGTTTTGCTAAAGGTCCAATCGAACCTAGTGAAGGGGAGAAGCCTGCTGAAAGTGAAACAGTTGAGGTAGAAGCGGAAGTTGCAGATCCAACAGTGGTCGTTTTTCCTGAAAATGGGCAACCAAAGTAAAAATGATTTATTAACGGTGTAAGCCAGTTTGAAAAAGTTGATATTGTTAGCGAGCCATGTCTGGTGTAAGATGGTCATTCCCTCAGCTTTTTTACATCCCTTACCCTTAATCAAACTGAACTAAGAGTAAGTTTGACGGCTTGGCCCGTTATCGCCAGTTAGAGCGTTAACCGATGGTTAGCGGAAGATAGGTGGTACCACGTAAAAAACGTCCTGTTGTCCCAAATTTTTGGGCACAGGACGTTTTTTCGTTTATTGAAAGGAGTCTCTTATGAAGTATAAAGACACATTGAATTTAGGAAAAACAGCATTTCCGATGCGAGGCTCTTTGCCAACAACGGAGCCAGAACGGCAACAAGGTTGGTATGATGACAACCTCTATGAACAACGACTGGCACAAAACGAGCAAAAGCCACATTTTAACTTGCATGATGGCCCTCCATACGCCAATGGTAACATTCACTTGGGTCACGCCTTGAATAAGATTACTAAGGACATTATTGTCCGCTACAAGAACATGAACGGCTACTATGCACCTTATGTTCCTGGCTGGGATACACACGGTTTGCCAATTGAACAGCAGCTAACAAAGGCTGGTCATGATCGTAAGTCAATGCCAAAGAGTGAATGGCGCAACCTGGCCAAGGATTTTGCTTTGGAGCAAGTTGACAAGCAGCGCAATGACTTTAAGCGTTTGGGGATTATGGCTGATTGGGATCACCCATATATCACTTTGCAACCTGAATTCGAAGCCGCACAGTTACGCGTCTTTGGCACGATGGCCAAGAAGGGCTACATTTTCCAGGGAGCTAAACCTGTCTATTGGTCATGGTCATCCGAATCAGCTTTGGCGGAAGCCGAAATTGAATATCACGACATCAAGTCAACTTCATTGTTCTATGCGAATCGCGTTAAGGATGGCAAGGGAATCTTGGATGGCGACACTTACTTGGTTGTTTGGACCACGACACCATTTACGGTTACTGCTTCACGTGGAATTACCCTGGGCCCTGATTTTGACTATGTATTGGTGAAGCCAACTGGTCAAGACAAGAAGTATGTTGTAGCCAAGGAATTGCTGGAAACGGTTGCACCAAAGTTTGGCTGGGAAGATTACGAAGTTTTGGATTCATATAAGGGCCAAGACTTGGATAAGATTACGGCTTACCATCCTTGGGACGCTGATGCTGAAGAAGTGGTTATGAATGCCGACCATGTTACTTTGGATTCTGGAACTGGTTTGGTCCACACGGCTCCAGGCTTTGGTGAAGATGATTACAATGTTTCAAAGGAATACGGCTTAGATGTTGTTGTGACGGTTGACGAAAAGGGAAACATGACCAAGAATGCGGGCCCCGATTTTGAAGGTCGGTTCTATGATGATGTCACTGGAACGGTTATCACTAAGTTGACGGATGCCGGGTTGTTCTTGGCTAAGGAAAAGATTACTCACTCATATCCATTTGATTGGCGAACAAAGAAGCCAATTATTTGGCGAGCTGTGCCGCAATGGTTTGCTTCAATTGATAATTTCCGAAAAGATATTTTGGACCAAATTGATGGGGTTAACTTCTTCCCAGCTTGGGGTCAAAAGCGCTTGCATAACATGATTGCTGGTCGTGGAGACTGGGTCATTTCTCGTCAACGTGTTTGGGGGGTGCCATTACCAATCTTTTATGCAGAAGATGGAACAGCGATTTTGGATGCTGATATTATTGAACATGTTGCCCAATTGGTTGAAAAGCACGGTTCAAATGTTTGGTTTGAACGTGAAGCTAAGGACTTGTTGCCAGAAGGTTATACGAACGAACATTCACCAAATGGCCACTTCAAGAAGGAAGAAGATATCATGGACGTTTGGTTTGATTCCGGTTCTTCTTGGAATGGGGTGATGCGGCAACGTCCTCAATTGGACTATCCTGCTGATTTGTATTTGGAAGGATCTGACCAGTACCGTGGTTGGTTTAACTCTTC
Source organism: Fructobacillus sp. ESL1096 (assembly GCF_058511985.1). Lineage (NCBI taxonomy): Bacteria > Bacillati > Bacillota > Bacilli > Lactobacillales > Lactobacillaceae > Fructobacillus > Fructobacillus sp. ESL1096. Next base: position 260,647 of record NZ_CP196400.1, on the reverse strand, counting down.
ATTGATTACTTCTGTGGCTGTAACGGGCCAGGCGCCTTACAAGAACTTGCTATCACAAGGCTTTACTTTGGATGGTAAGGGCAACAAGATGTCAAAGTCATTGGGAAACACGATTTCACCATTGGATGTTGGGAACAAATTTGGTGTTGAAATTTTGCGTTTGTGGACTATCTCAGTTGATACGTCCCAGGATATGCCGGTTTCAGATGAAATTTTGAAGCAAGTTGCTGATTCTTACCGTAAGATTCGCAATACTATGCGCTTTTTGTTGGCAAACACAGCTGACTTTGATTATGAAACTGACCAAGTTGCCTTTGCAGACCGTGCTGCCCATGACCAATATGCAACGGTATTGTTGAATAACTTGGTAGCAGATTTGAAGGATAGTTACGATAACTACCGTCTCAATGAAATTTACTCTCGGTTGATTAACTTTATTAATGTTGACTTATCGGCCTTTTATTTGGATGTCGCCAAGGATGTGGTTTATGTTGAAGCGCCGGATTCCGCTTTGCGTCGTTCAATGCAATCTGTCTTCTATGAAATTTTGACGGCCTTAACGAAGTTAATGGTGCCAGTTTTGCCACACACAGCTGAAGAAATCTGGTCATATATCCCACATACCAACACGAAATACGCTTACTTGCAAGACATGCCAACGGTAAAGGATTTGCCAGAAACTGAAGACATGATGGTCAAGTGGGAAACAGTCTTTACATTGCGTTCGGCAGCGAACAAGGCAATCGAAGCTGCTCGAACTGATGGCTTGGTTGGTAAGAATGCCGAAGCAGCCATGACGCTGTATTTGACGGCTGATCAGAAGAACGTTTTAGCTGATTTACACTTAGACTTACGTTTGATCTTGATGGTCTCACAGCTAGACTTGAAGGATCGTGAAGAGGTAGTGGAAACGGTGCCAAGCTTTGATGGCGTGCCTGTCTTAGTCGAAAAGGCCCGTGGTGGATTGTCACCACGTGACCGTCGCTATCACGAAGACTTGGGAGCTGATGAAGCTTTCCCAGAATTATCAAAAGCTGAAGCTGAATTGGTTCGGAAGTATTACCCAGCTGCTTTAGCAGAAGGTTTTGAAGCTTAAAAATCAGTTATTTGGATTTTAAAAAACGATGTCAAGTAAAAACACTTGACATCGTTTTTTATATTTGGCATAATAGAGAAGTAAAGAAATACGGAGGAATTATATTATGGCAGTTAAAATTCGCTTGAAGCGGATGGGTGCTAAGAAGCGTCCATTCTACCGCGTTGTTATCGCTGACTCACGTTCACCACGTGACGGTCGTTTTATCGAAACAGTGGGAACTTATAACCCAATTACTGTTCCAGCAGAAGTAAAGTTGGACGAAGCTAAGATCTTGGCTTGGTTGGCAAATGGTGCACAACCATCTGATACAGCTCGTAACTTGTTGTCAAAGGCTGGAATCATGGCTAAGTATGCTGAACAAAAGGTTGCTGCAGCTTCTGAAAAGCCTGCTAAGACAAAGAAAGCGGTAGCTGCTAAGCCAGCTGCGGCTGCTTCATCTGAAAAGCCAACGGCTAAGAACAAGGTTGCCGAAATTAAGGCATACTTGGACGCCCAGGGTATCGACTACCCAGCATCAGCTAAGAAGGCTGATTTGTTGGAATTGGTTTAAGACAAACTGGTTTTTAAAGTGGAAACTACCAAAGTTCATTTGGTAGTTTTTTTCTTTTTGAACAAGCTAAGATAAGCAAAGCTTTGCTATAATAGAGAGTATGGAAACAAAAAATTACTTTAAAATTGGAACGATTGTCAATACACACGGCATTCGTGGTGAGTTAAAAATCAAAGCCATTACGGATTTTGCGGACGACCGCTTTCAAAAGGGCCAAGCTATTTATCGTTTGGACCGGGGAAAATATGTCAAGGAAACGATTGCCAAGGCCCGGGTTCATAAGGGCATGTGGTTGGTCACCTTTGAGGGTGTTGATAATATTAACCAGGTTGAAATTTTTAAGGGCCAGGACATCTTTGTTGATGAAGCAGACCGCGCTGACCTTGACGATGGGGAGTATTACTACAACGAAATCATTGGCTGCACCGTCGTCGACTTAAACGGGCAAACTATGGGTGAAATCAAAGAAATTATGACGACCGGAGCCAACGATGTTTGGATTATGAAGCGTCCCAAAGGCAAAGATGGCTTAATTCCGGTGATCGATGACGTCGTAAAAGAAGTCAATGTGGCTGATAAGCTGATTACCATTGATGTCTTGGAAGGGTTATTTGACGATGAAAATTGATGTTTTAAGCCTTTTTCCAGATATGTTTGCACCGATGCGTCAATCAATTATCGGCAAGGCCATCGACCGTGGTGACCTTGATTTTGCCGTGACCGACTTTCGTGATTATACGACAAACAAACATAATAATGTTGACGACTATCCCTTCGGTGGTGGGGCTGGCATGTTACTGACGCCCCAACCGATTTTTGATGCCTTAGAAGCTGTCAAGGAAAATAGTCCTGAAAAAAGTGCTGGGCATGTCATCTTGTTGGATCCGGCTGGAAAGAAGTTTGACCACACGGATGCAAAGCGATTGGCGAACTATGACCATTTAACTTTTATTGCCGGTCATTATGAAGGCTATGATGAACGAATCAAGACCTTGGTAGATGAGGAACTTTCACTGGGTGATTATGTGTTAACTGGTGGGGAGCTAGCCTCGATGGTTATGATTGATGCAACGGTGCGCTTTTTACCCCATGTCTTGGGCAATGCCGAATCGGCAGCAGGTGATTCATTCGCTGACGGCTTGCTAGAATACCCACAATACACGCGACCAGCCGACTTTCGAGGGCTAAGCGTACCAGAAGTCTTAACTTCTGGAAACCACGGTAAAATCGCTGAATGGCGGTTGAAAGAAGCGTTAAAAAAGACATACTTGCGTCGACCTGATTTGTTAGAAAATCGGGTATTTACAAATGAAGAACGCGACCTATTGGATGATATTAAGAGTGAATTAGCAGATGATTAATTTGTACTAGTAAGCATCGGTAGATCGAATAGAGGATAAAGGACAAGACCGATGGAACTGGAATTTTTAGGAACCGGCTCGGGCCAACCATCTAAATTTCGCAATGTGGCTAGCATTGCTTTGAAGCTGCTTGATGAACGGAATGCTGTGTGGCTTTTTGATGTTGGGGAAGCGACCCAGCACCAAATTTTGCAAACAACAATTCGCCCGCGAAAGATTGAAAAAATTTTTATTTCCCATTTGCATGGCGACCATATCTTCGGTTTACCTGGTTTATTGTCCTCCCGGTCTTTTCAGGGTGCCGATAAAAGTGAACCGCTGACGATTTATGGCCCCAAGGGTTTGAAGTCTTTTGTTCAAACGGCTTTACGAATTTCAGATACGCACTTGTCTTATCCAGTTCACTATGTGGAAATTGAGGTCGGAACGATCTTTGAAGATGAAACCTTCCGAGTGGTCGCGGCTCCCTTGAAGCACCGAATTGAGGCCTGGGGTTTTCGGGTGGAAGAAAAAGCACATCCAGGAGAGTTGCTGATTGATAAGGTAAAGGCTGATCAAATTCCGGCCGGTCCTGTTTATGGCCGCTTAAAGGCTGGCGAAACAGTTACCTTGGACGATGGTCGTGTGATTAACGGTCAGGATTATCTTGGCCCAGCCCAGCCGGGCCGGGTCGTGACCTTTATTTTGGATACACTTCCAAACGACCAAGCCAAGATTTTGGCACAAGGTGCAGATGTTTTGGTCCACGAATCAACCTATGGTCAAAGTAAAGAAGAAAGTAAATTAGCACGGGCACATGGACATTCCACCTCTCGTGATGCGGCTAACCTCGCACTTGACAGTCATATTGGCAAATTAGTCTTAGTCCACATCTCTGCCCGCTATATTGGCCCATTATTAAAGAAGTTCATAAGCGATGTGAAGCATTTGTTCCCAAATACCTATGTTGCCCGTGACTTCGACGTGGTTGATGTCCCATTCAAGAAGGAGCAGCATGGTACCAAGTAATTGGCGGTTGTTAGACCAACCGAATCAAACAAGTAGCCAATGGTTACAGGAACAATTACACTTAAACCCAGTTACAGCAGGTTTTTTGGTGCAAAACGGCATCAAGGATGTTAAAGAGGCCCAAGCTTTTTTGCACCCTGATTTTCAAAGTATTCATGATCCAAACGAATTTTTCGATATGGAAAAAGCAGTGGAGCGGATTCAAGAAGCGGTGTTTACTGCCGAACCAATATTGGTGTACGGTGACTATGATGTCGATGGCATCACGAGTACCGCGATTATGGTGGAAACATTAACCTCGCTTGGTGCAGAAGTCACCCCCTACATTCCAAACCGATTTGAAGATGGGTATGGGCCTAATCTGAAGACATATCAACGCTTAGTTGAAGAAACCGGTGCAAGTTTGATTATCACCGTTGATAACGGTGTGGGTGGGCACGAGGCGATTGCTTGGGCGCAAGGTGCTGGCATTGATGTGGTCGTGACTGACCATCACGCACTGCCAGAAACCTTGCCTGAGGCCTATGCGATCATCCACCCACGTCATCCAGAGGGAAATTATCCTTTTACTGATTTATCAGGAGCGGGGGTTGCTTTTAAGGTTGCCCAGGCAATTTTAGCCGATGGCCAACCCGCTGAATCGTTGGAAGACTTACCAGTAGAATTTTTGGACTTGGTTGCCATGGGGGCTGTGGCCGATGTGGTTTCTTTGACTGATGAAAACCGAGCCTTTGTGACCTGGGGACTTAAGCAAATTGAGGAAAATCCCAGACCTGGTTTAGCAGCACTGTTAAAGAGTGCCAAACATGCCAAGGGACAAGCAATCTTAGCTGAGACGATCGGTTTCAAGATTGCGCCACGGTTAAACGCAATTGGTCGACTAGCCAATGGTCAGTTAGGGTTGGAACTTTTGCTAACAAAGGACCCGGACCGAGCTAAGGCAATTGCTAAGGAAGTCGAACAGCTCAATGATCAACGCCGAACTTTAGTGGATACTGTTTTTGACCAGGCAAAAGAGCAAGCTTTAGACAAAAAAAATCAGCAGAACAATATCTTACTGATTGCCGGTCAAGATTGGCACCAGGGGATTCTTGGCATTGTCGCTGCCCGTTTGGCCGAATTAGTGAAAAAGCCCGTGGTGGTTCTTGCACTCGTTGATGGCGTTTACAAGGGTTCTGGTCGGTCCTTTGGGGACTTTGATTTGCACGCCTTCTTGCAGGCCTATAGTGATCACTTTACTAGTTTCGGTGGTCATGCTGGTGCTTTAGGAGTGAGCATGGTGCAGGACGAATTGCCGGTAGTCCAAAGCTTGGTTCAACAAGATGGGGCCGACCTGGAATTTGCTGATCAAAAATTGGCTGTTAATTTGGTTGTGCAGCCGCGTCTTTTAACGCCTGATTTTTACCAGCAATTAGCCTTACTTGAGCCATTTGGGCAAGGAAACCCACAGCCGGTCATTGCTGTTGAGGATGTACCGTTAGAGTCGGTGCAATCAATGGGAGCGCTCAATCAACACTTGAAGCTGAATTTCCGTGGTGGGCGGGGCCTTGTTGAAGCTTTGGCCTTCAACCAGCCCGAGTTGGTGAAAGAAGCCCAAGAAAAAAGGCAGGCAACACTAGCAGGTAAGGTTGGTGTAAATACCTTTGCCGGTAAAACTAGGTTGCAGCTGATGCTGGAAGATTTAGCCTTTGTCGCAACGGAACAAGGTCAGCCTACGCCAATGGGGCCAGCTGTTCGTCAGGTTAACAAGCAAGTAGCCCAGACTGCACAAGCTACGGTTAAAAATTCATCCAAAACATTGGCCCAGGTAATCGGTCAAACGAATAGTCAAGACTTTGCCAGATTATATAAATATTTGTACGGACACCAAAATTTGGACATTATCGGGCATTTAGAAGTTGTATTATCCGAACTTTCAATGCAAGAAAAGCAATTTAAATTAATGATTCAGGTCTTTTTGGACCTTGGTTTTGTTAAAATGAATGCAGGGACCATTTTGTGTTTACCAAGTACCAGTAAAAAGCCCTTGGCAAACTCTGTCACATACCAGCGGTATTTTGCCGGTTAATGAACCCGGTTTGAGGAAATAAAAAATGAGTAAAATTGATTTACATGATTATGTTGCCACTGTGGAAGATTATCCAGAACCTGGTGTTTCTTTCCGTGACATCTCACCATTGATGGGTGATGGACCAGCTTATCAGCAGGCAATTGATCAAATTGTTGACTTCGCCAAAGACTTAGATGTCGACTTGATTGCTGGACCAGAATCACGGGGCTTCATTGTTGGTTCACCATTGGCCTATGCCATGGGCATCGGTTTTGTACCAGCGCGTAAGTCTGGTAAGCTACCCCGTAAAGCCGTCTCAGCTTCTTATACTTTGGAGTACGGTGGTGTTAATGAGTTGGAAATTCACGAGGATGCTATCCAACCAGGGCAACGGGTCTTGATTGTTGATGACCTTTTAGCAACTGGTGGAACCATCAATGCTACCCGAAAGATTGTGGAAGAATTAGGTGGCGTTGTGGCCGGGGTTGCCTTTATTATTGAATTAGAGGACCTCCACGGTCGAGAGAAGATTATGGAAGCCGGCGAAGTACCGTTTGTTGCTTTGATGGAATACTAAGGACTAGCAGCTGGTACAAAACCGGACTTTCACAGGGTGAAATAAAGGCAAGCAGATGCTCACAACACTATTAGTACTTTTAATGATTAATACAACCGTTGCCGTTATTACGGTATTTCGGGAACCAAGAGACATCGCCGCTACTTGGGCTTGGATTTTGGTGCTGATTTTAATTCCGGTTCTTGGTTTTATTATTTATTCTTTTGCGGGCCGGAAGCTATCACAGCGCCGGCTTTTTGCCTATCAAGGCCAGGATACATCGGCGATGAATGAAAAAATCGCCGATTTGATTCAAGAAGCCGATGAGCGTGGTAAACGAGAGGGGTTCGTTCCGCATTTTAACGAAACGCAAGCTTCCTTAGTTCAGGCCCAGTCTTTGGTGACACTGTTTCAAAATATTAATCAAACCTCCTTGGCAACAAAAAATAGGGTGAAAGTCCTGACTTCCGGTCGGGATTTCTTTGACCACTTAAAAGAGGATTTGAGGCAGGCAGAAAAAAATATTAACCTTGAGTTCTATACTTTTTATAGTGACAAGCTGGGTCATGAAATCAGAGATATTTTAGTTGAACGGGCTCGAGCCGGTGTTGAGGTGCACGTAATTTACGATGCCCTGGGATCTTTTGGAACCACCAAGCGGTTCTTTGCACCCTTGCGAGCGGCGGGCGGTCATGCTGCGCCTTTCTTGAAAAGGCGACTGACACTAATCGATTTTCAGCTGAACTTTCGTGATCACCGTAAAATCGTGGTGATTGATGGTAAAATTGGCTATGTTGGTGGCTTTAATATTGGCGACCAATACCTTGGCCGTGATAAAAAATTTGGCCATTGGCGCGATACCCACTTGCGAATGACAGGTTCGGGCGTTTACTCACTTCAAGCTCATTTTTTGTTGGATTGGAACGCCTCTGATCCTAAGAGACCGATGGCGGTGACGTCAGACTGTTACTTTCCACCGTTGTCATTAGCGTTGCAGGGCAAGTCAAACTTACAAATTGTGACTTCCGGTCCTGAAACAGATGACGAACAAATTAAGATGGGCTATATCCGCTTAATCCAATTGGCCAAAAAACGCTGCTGGATTCAAACACCTTATTTAATCCCCGATGATTCAACCTTTGATGCTTTACGAATTGCCGCTAACTCGGGCGTTGATGTCCGAATTATGGTCCCTTGTATGCCAGACCACCCTTTTGTTTATCGAGCTACCCAGTACTATGCTGCGCAGTTAGCTAAGTACGGAATTAAGATTTATTATTATCAAAATGGTTTCTTGCACGCTAAGACGATGGTGGTTGATGACCATTTGGCTTCTGTTGGTTCGGCTAATTTGGATTTTCGTTCCTTTAAGTTGAATTTCGAAGTGAATGCCTTTCTATACGACTCTGACTTAGCTCATCATCTTGCCCATGTCTTTAAGCAGGATTTAACTGTTTCCAGTGAGCAAACGGTGACGAGTTTTGCCCAACAGGGCCGTTGGCTGGTCTTTAAACAGTATGTCGCCAGGCTGCTGGCACCAATTTTATAAAAATCAGATTGATATTGTCTCCAGACTTAGGTCGATCAAAAAAAGAAGGCTTTGGCCTTCTTTTTTGTTAAAATTAATAAATTTTTATCTTGCTTAACTGATCAATGTACCAGATAAACGGCATCTTGAATCATGTCAAAGGCTCGATAATGCTGATTTAAAACAGCATTTAATTCCAAATCAGCCTCTTGCCAGAATTTTTTTGAATTGGTGGCACCATTCTTTTCACCAATGACAATTAAGTGAAAAGGTTGGGACTGGCTCCGCAGATACTGTAAAATTTGCCAGTCATCATCACTGGTATCTGGTGCCCAAGCCATCACAAAAATTGGTTGAGAATTTGGGTCATCGGCTTTGTGGAGACTCTCTTTGACGGCTGTGAGTGCAGCTTGTTTGCTAACGGCTGTCCAGGGGACAGGCCGTTGATTATCCTGTCCACTCCAATCGAGATTATCGACAGCTGTCACAACATGTCCTTGCGCTTTTAGTGCAGCAGAAAGTGCGGCATTACCGGCCATTAACTCAACAATCGGTCGAGAATCGGCGAAGCGGACTAAATCCTGAACCCAATCTGTGTTTGGTAAAAACCAGAGCCCGTAGTTGACAATCAGTGTTTCCCTTAGCTGTGCTAATGCGTCATCAAGAAGGAGACGTTCTGGATGGCGACTTAAGGATTTGACATCTTCGAGAAGATTGGGGAGCTGGTGCGGTGGCAGCTGTTGGTAATCAAGGGCTGTCAGAGTTTGAATTACCGCATCAATTTTGGCTAGTGACTGTGGGTCGGCCATGTATTGTTCTTTTAAATCAAGTAGTTTGTCTCGGCTAAGCATAAAGAGTCCTTAAGATTGGGTAAAAACGTTTTAGGTGGCGTTTTCTCTCATCATTTTCTTTGGTACAGTGTTAATGAAATGTCTTATTAGGAGTAGTATACACTATGGCTGATTTTTCTTTGACCAAAACTGACTGGGACCAGGCCTTAGCCCCTCTTTTGCCAATAGGCTATCAGCACCGGGCCGAATCATTTTTAAATGAAATTTATCAAAATCCTCAAAAACCAGTTTATCCGCAGCGTGAAAACGTTTTTTTGGCTTTTGAGAAGACACCGTTAGCGCAAACGAAAGTAGTTATTTTAGGTCAAGACCCCTATCATGGCGAAAGTCAGGCCCAGGGTCTGGCCTTTTCAGTGCCTGATACTTTAGCAGCGCCACCGTCATTGCGTAATATCTTAAAAGAATTGGCCAGTGATGTCGGGTTTAATCGGTCAAGCCATGATTTAACAACATGGGCAAGTCAAGGTGTTTTGCTGTTAAATACGGTTTTGACGGTTGCTGCCGGTCAAGCCAATAGCCATCAAAAAAAAGGCTGGGAAGAGCTTTCAGATGCAGCGATTAAGGCAGCGAGTGCTGATCAACGGCCAAAAGTTTTCATCCTGTGGGGGAAGCCAGCTCAGCAAAAAGCGCGTTTAATCGATGCTGAAAAACACCTCATTTTAATGGCACCACACCCAAGCCCATTGGCTGCCTATCGAGGTTTCTTTGGTTCTAAACCATTTTCAAAGACCAATGCCTTTTTAGAAAGGCACCAAGAGGTGCCTGTTAACTGGTTGAAATAAGTTTGAAATTTGCCCGTAAAGGGCTAATAAAAGAAAGAAATTTTGGTATACTTTAGAAAAGACTAACGAACAAAAGGGAGCAGAAATATGTCACTTTTCGATCAGTTTAAAACAGAAATTAAGGGCCAAAAAATTCGCCTGGTCTTTCCTGAGGGAACCGACGAGCGGGTTTTGACAGCAGCCGTTGAATTGGCCCAAGAAGACTTGGTCAACCCAATTATTTTGGGTGAAAAAGAGGCGATTGTTGCCCTTTCAAAGAAACTTCAATTAAGTCTAAACCAGGTGGAAATTGTTGATATCAAAACCGTTTCAGCAGATCAACGCGTCAAGATGATTAAGGCCTTAGTTGAGCGCCGTAAGGGCAAGACGGATGAAAGAACAGCTGAAAAGTGGCTCCAAGATGAAAATTACTTTGGTACGATGCTGGTCCAAATGGGGGCTGCCGAGGGGATGGTTTCTGGGGCAGTGCATCCAACTGGTGATACGGTACGTCCAGCCCTCCAGTTAATTAAGACGGCTCCTGGTTCGCGCCGAATTTCTGGTGCCTTTATTATGCAAAAAGGAGATCAGCGTTTTGTCTTTGCTGACTGTGCCATTAATATCGACATTGATGCTGAAACGATGGCCCAAATAGCTATTCAATCAGCCCATACTGCTAAGATTTTTGGTATCAAGCCAAAGGTGGCCATGCTTTCATTTTCAACGAAGGGGTCTGCTAAGGGTGCCCAAGTTGAAAAGGTTCAGGAAGCGACAAAGATAGCCAAGGAATTGGCACCAGAATTAGCCGAACAAATTGATGGCGATTTGCAATTTGACGCAGCCGTTGTTGAAAAGGTAGCTAATGCCAAGGCACCCGACTCAGCGGTGGCTGGTCAGGCGAATGTCTTTGTCTTTCCAAGTTTGGAAGCGGGGAATATCGGCTATAAGATTGCCCAACGTTTGGGCGGGTTTGAGGCGATTGGCCCAATTTTGCAAGGACTGGCCAAGCCGGTTTCAGACCTTTCCAGGGGTGCTTCTAAAGATGATGTGGTCAAGGTAGCCATCATCACAGCAGCTCAGGCTCTGGCACAACGTTAATTAAGTGCATTAAAGGGGTAACCGAGTCCTTGGTTAGCCCTTTCTTGCCATTATTTTAACAAAAATCTGAATGAAAGCAGTATGAGTCTTTATGAATTTTTTTCTTAACCAAGGTATGGGTCACGGCAATTCGGGCGTTGAACATGCTCAATTCTATCGGGCCCAGTGCTTTTTAAAGGGACAATTACCATTCAAAATTGTCTTTACTGATTTACTGCAAGATTTGCATGTTCATATGCGTGAATGGCATTTACCAGAAAATCAGGTTATTGGTCTTTATGACTTTTTGTTAGCTGCCGACCCTTTTGACTACTTGGATAATGGTTTGCCTGCTGACGAAGTGCACAAGAGCCACGAAAAGATTTTAATTGATCAAACCGATACGCAGCGCATGATTACGACTCAAAGTTCCGGTAATTACCAAATTCGTCGTTTACGCGATAAGATTTTTAATACAGAAAAAAATATCTATATTGTTGATGATGCTTATGTTTCCTTGACGAAGGGGACACATCAGGTCGAGTGGTCGTATCGACAGGGGCCAGGTGAAAAAATCATGCAGGACATTCATCTGACGAATTTCTTAGGGGAAAATTACTATTTCTTGACTTTTGACGAGTTAGTGACTTTTTTCTTAAATCAACTTGAAGTACATTTTGGACAAAATACGTATTTTATTGATCGGGGAACATTCTATGATGAAGCCCTGGTCCGACAAAAAGTAGCGGGTTCGACGCAGAAAATTGTTGGCATGGTTCATGCTAACCACAAGGTGAGTGAAGAGAACGGGCACATTCTTTTTAATAATTTTTATCAGTACACATTGGATCATTTGGACCAGTATGATGCGGTTGTTGTGGCAACCAAGGCACAAAAAGAGGCTCTAAAGAGTGATTTGCAAGGTTATACCGCAGCGAAAAACCTCGATAAGATAGATGCCATTCCCGTTGGTGGGGTAACGAGTCTTGGCCAAAAAAAGACCAGGAAGAATCAAAAACTAAATTTGGTGACAGCCTCGCGTTTGCATGAAGAAAAGCACATTGACCAAATTATTGATGCTGTTCACGTTTTAGTGGCACGTGGTCATGACGTCAATTTGACTATCTATGGTGCCGGGGCCGAGCAGCAAAAATTAGCCAAGCAAATTAAGGATCTTGGTTTGACTAATCGCGTTGTCTTAGCTGGTTTATCTCAGCATGTGACAAAGGATTTGCAGCGTTATGATGTTTTTGTTTCCGCGTCATACTCTGAGGGATTTGGCTTGACTTATCTGGAAGCATTAAGTCAGGGCCTCCCAGTTGCTAGTTATGCAAATAACTTTGGCGCTAAGGAATTGATCCATCCCGGTGAAAATGGTTATTTGGCTGATTTTTTAACAACCGATGCTGATCGTAACAACAATGTGGTCCAGCTTGCGGAGGCTATTTTATCTTGTTTCCAAGATTACGATCGGCTTTCAGCTGGTGCAATCGCTTCTTGCCGGCCATTTTTGACAGAAAAGGTTACTGAAAAATGGGTGGAATTGGAGGATGAACTAGCATGAAAGCTGCACTAATTAATAGTTTTGATGAAAGAAACCAGCAGGCAGTTGCTTGGCAAATTAATCAAGTGCTGGCTGGTGAGTTGGATGAACTTTGGCTGGCAACCCCACATGAAGATGCTGTTCAAATTGCCCGTGATCTTGGCTTAGAATTACACCAAGTTTTTGACCTTTGTAGTCAAAGTTATTTGGCCGATCAAGTAGCTGGTGAGGGACTCTGGTTTTATGATTTAAAAGTTCCTAACCAGGGTCAATTAGTTGTCAATCAGGATTGGACGAAGAGTATCTCCGTGGCTGGACACTTGGTGGCGGACGTACGCTGGTTCGCCAATTCTAACCGCCTCGTGCAGGCCGTGACTTGGCAGAACGCAGGTGGTCAAGTCGAGCGTAAAGACATTTATCAACGCAATGGCCGTTTGTTCGCCAAACAATATTTTAGTAATGGCCAACTGCTTCAATCTGATTTTTACGTTGGCTTTGATCAGCTGGTTTGCCAAGACTTTTATTTTCAAGGGATGCGCAACTTTGTTCTTGATCAAAGGCAGCGCCACTATGATTCTGCCGAGAATTACTTGGAACATGTGATAGCAAAGCAGGGACACTGCGATGTCCAAATTAGTACAGTTGACCGTTGTTTAGTTTTAGCACCAACGGGGTCAACTCTGGCCCTGCCACAGGGTGTTTTGGATGAACAGGGAAATGTCTGGCCTGATTTGGTCATGGTCTTAACGAAACAAAAATATGGTGTTAGCCGTGTATTGGTGGCAAAAAGTGACCACGAAAAACTAAAGAAGGCGGGACTTCCCTTAGATAAGGTTGAACTGTTCGCTTGAGGTTGATAAAGGAGAGAAACCTTGAACATATTCTTATTGCCCACCTGGCAAGAAAATTCGAACTCAAAAAACGAAGTTGATAGTAGTCTGGCTTTGACCAAGCTCTTTTTGCGTGCCGAAGACCAGGTGACGGTTATTTTTGCCAATTACTTGCCACGGTTGAGAACCTGGCTGGGTCAGGCGCAGATTGAAGCCATTCAATATTGGTCAGCCTATGACGAATTGCAACAAGTAACGCAAAAGGATCGTCAGCCACTTGATTTAACTGATTTTACTTGGCCAAAAAATGCTGAATTTGTTCGCATGTATGACCGAATCGTGGTCTTGGTTGACTTAGTCCACTATGCGACAATCTATTTTACTTATCCCAAAGCAGATTTGATTGATCGCATTGATTTGCTGAAAAATGGTCAACTTGAGCAACAACTGACGATTGATGATCGGGGCTTTGTTTCACGGGTATTGACCTACCAAGAAGAATCATTGCAGACGATTGACTATCTTAGCCAAAGTGGCGCGGTTGTTGCAAAAGAGGACTGTCAGACCGGTCAAGTGAAGGCGCTGTTACCGGACGGTTCTGAGCAAACTTTTACTGAAATGGGGGTCTTGATTGAATCACTGGTGGTTTTGCATCTCCAATCGCTGTCAGACCAAACCCTCCTGGTCGAACCTTCGGTAAAAAATTTAGCCATTGCTCAGCAAATCAAAGGAAATCAGCGGGTCTTAGTCTTGGACTATCCATTTTACGGGGCTGAAACTAGCCAAAAATTGGGTCCAAACGATCTGTTGTCTTTTGAAACTGTCACGGGGCAAGTGCCACTTTCATCTGCTTTCAACCTAGTTCACCAACCGCTTGTTTTGGGACCCTTTTCTGTTGATTTGGCGACTAAAAATGCTGTACCAAAGAAGCACTTTGTTTGCTATTGGCGCTTGGGTTCGCTTTCAGTTGATTATGCCAACCATATCTTTACCACACTTTTTGACTTGGCGATTGAGCATGATGATTTGGTGATTATTGTTGAAAATGATATGTGGCAGGTTGGCTTTCAGCAATTGTTAACCGCAAAATTAGGTCAGTTGGCGCAGAGCCAAACTTTGTCCCCCGAACGGTTAGAGACGTTGCCTGCTCAGTTTGTTCTAGTTGATTGGCAGACACCTCAAAAGCGACAGGAGTATCTGCAAACCGCATCGGTCGTGATTGATCTCGCCGATGAGGTCGATTTGTCGCTACAAGCACAAGCCTTGGCATACGGGCTGCCTTCTCTGACCAAAACCCAAACGGCCTACCAGGCACCAGAGACAAAGCACGTTCAAAGTGTTAGTGATATTGTGACGAGTTTGAATTGGCTCTTGGATCAACAAAATTGGCAGGGAGTTCAGGATTCTTTGCTAAAGATTCAATCGGACTATGCCAGTGACGCTTTAGCTGCTAAATGGCGGGTTGAGTTACGCTGATTTTAAACAAAAAGTTAGCCGTCAGAAGGTAATTGAGTTAAACGGGAATAGCTTGGCTGATGCGATGAAGGACAACTAACTATTGAATAACTTTTGAAGGAGGACCGTGATGGCCCAGATGTCAATTTTACAAATTGGAGAAGTGGATTGGACCGACCAAGTTCAAAACGAAAATTTGGACTGGCATTATACTACTAGCTTGGACTTACCTTTCTTGTTGGCTCGACAACAAGATCCCAGTTTTTTAGCTTATACATATGTTTTGTTGACCGATTTCGTGATTGATTCGACTGTTTTGTCTCGTCAAATCAGGGAGTGGCCGGCTTATCGAGTTATTTATTTGGGAAATACCGTTGGCTTCAACCGGGAGTTGCAGCAGGCGCTAGATGATCGTGGTGCATTTTATTTTCAGGAAAAAAAGCCAGCAGAGGTGGCTGATCGAATTATTCGTGATTTATATTTGGGACAAGCTGGTTTTCCAACTCGTTTCTCTGAAACGCAATTTTTGCCGGTCAAAAATTATCGTTGGCAGCTCAAGCGGTCGGGGCGGTTTTCGACGGCGATTGATGGCGATTTTGGCGCTGACTACCAGCAAATTGGCACGTTGAAAACCTTTCCAGGGGACTATCAGCCAGAACAAGAGAACCTTGTCTACTGTGATTACGAACAGACTGGGGATGCTGAATTAGCATTGTGTTTTGTGTTTTACCATAATGGTCATTTACAGCAATTACAGATGATTCAAGGACCTGCAATGCGGCGATTGACGGCGATTAAGGCGCCAGCTTCGTACCAGGATTATCAAATTCTCGTGCTTGCCAAGGGCAAGGGAACCCTGAACCTGCATAATGTGCACCAACGGCGGTCTCGCCACGGGTTAGGGTATTTTTTGCCTGGTGGAAGTCGGGATATGACTGAGGATGGGCAGGAAGTTCTTTCTTACTTTAACCCGGGCACTAAAAAGGGGCCACTGGTTGTGCTCTTCGTCGGCACTCGCCTTCACGTGGAAGGATTTGAGATGATGGGGCCACTGTCTGATTTGGGCTATCCATACTTACTTTTGACGGATCCCAGAGCCCAAGGCGGTGCTTTCATGGTCGGCAATGAAGAATACGAGGGCTTGATTAAGAAAAAAATCAGGAGCGCTCAAGAGGCAGTGCGAGTAACAGACGACGAACTGATTTTAGCTGGATATTCAATGGGTTCTTACGCAGCAATGTACTATGCGGGTCAGGTTGCTGCTGATCACTTGGTGTTGGCTAAGCCAATTATCAATTTGGGAACCTTCACTGCCAAGGGGGACTTTGCTCATAGCGGTGTTAACCATGATTGGATTTTAGATGTTCGCTATTTGTTAACCGGTCGGCTTGATCGATCGGATACTGAACGTTTAAATCAAAAACTCTGGCATTCGTTGGATCAATTGACTTGGCGTAATGGTGAGGTTTCGCTCTTTACGACGACTCAGGACGAATATGATGGGGAATCATTACCAAAACTATTGGAATATTTCCGTCATCATCATGTCGCCGTTAATCGCGAGCAAATGCCCGGTTATCATGAAGATCAAGTAGAGGCGATGGTTGAATTTTTGAAAAAAGAGATTGGTCGACAGGCCAAAGTTATTAAACAGGAGGGCTGGCGTTAATGCAATATCAAATTTATTGGCAACCGCAAACGGCCCTTCATGAATTGCAGGGAGCAATTGTTGACTTTATCAAGGAGGATGAGGTTCATTATACGAACCACTTTTTGCCTTCTGGCCAAGTCATTGCCTCATGGACGGATGCAGCGAATTATTATCAGGATAAGTCTTTTTCTGATTTACCCCGATTGAAGCCGGGTCGCATTTATCAAACCACTCGGCGGGTGCAAAATTCCAAACGAATGCACGCCTACTTGAACTGGACTTTTTTTGACGAAAAGGATCAAGTTATCAGTAGCCAGTACCAAAACGGCGACTTTTTGGATTTAAAGGTTCCAAGGATTTATGATCACTACCGATTAGACTTAATGTCGGCTGGGACGGGTGATTTTACTTTTTATGAGGTAACGGTGGCGGAAAAAGTGGCTGGCTGGCTTTTCGACCAGGACCAGCAAATTACCGAATTCCTCGGGGCGTATCTGGATATGCCAAATCAGTTGGCTAGTAAAACCCTGCGAGTGATTCTTTCGGAACCAGAATTTCGTCAAACAGCTTATCCAATTCACGCGGTGAAAAAATCACCGCAGGCAGTTTTGTACCTTGCGACTGATTTGCTTCATTGCCAAGATTTTTATAATGAAGAAGTCTTGAAAGTGATCAATCAAGCCAAAAAGCAAGCTCGTGCTAAGGACGTTGAATTTGTTGGCTATGGTTTGGTTTCCTCCATGATGGCATTGCAATACCGGCAGGCCGTGAAAGGGGCAAAAGCAATTGTTGCCAATCCCGACCAGCTTGTTTTGCCAGCAGGGATTGACCGGTATTCAGCTGATTTATCGGACTTTTTGTCCTCACTACCAGAACAAATTGAAAGATTGCTGGATGCCAATGACAGTTTATTGGTTCACTACTCTTTGGCGAAAAGTGCTAGTCCCATCCAGGTTATCCGCCCTCAGACAGAACTTCTGCAGCAATTAGCTTATCCTGAATGGCCAGAAAGTCGGCAGGAAAAGCTGAAACGGATTCGAGCAGCCCGTGAGGAAGAAAAGCAACGTAAAAAAGATGAGCAGACGCAAAAAAAGCAAATTCGGGGCGGTGAGGTCAACCGTGATTCGTCAATGAAGAAAAAGCAAGACAGTAATTCAGATGGCCAGCAGCACCCAGAGAAAGTTGCTGGTGAAAAAAGTCTGTTCGTCACTGCTACCAATCAAGACGTCGCACCTGATCAACCTTTGCCGCCATTAGGACCAGTTTTAGTGCCGAGTGATTTACCCCCATTGACGCAAGATCGGCAAGAATCTGTACTATCTCAGTTAGGGGTTGCGGTGAATCAAAATCAGGTAGTTGACAAATTGTCAGAGTCACCAGATGCTTTGCAATTAATTGATTCGGCTCAGGGAAAAACAACCCAGGCTGTTGAGGGGACCACTGCAACACCAGAACCAGATAAAAATTACTTAGAAGAATCTGTAGAATTAGATTCAACGAGCGCAAAAGAACCTATGAAGTCAGAGCAAACGAATACACAAGAACGAGATGCTAGTGCTGAAGGTCACCGCCAGAAACAGCTTCGGGGCTTTTTCACTAGAAATCGAACTTAATCCTATAATGATAACCGTGAACATGTTGTGAACGCTGAAAAGGCCCCGAAAATTTGAAATTTCGGGGCCTTTTTGTTAACAAATCATTGATTAGTGGTTAGCAATGGTAAAACGTTGGTTAGGATGTTTTGGATCGTGGTATTCGGCCACTAAGGCGTTGGCCAGGGTAGCACTTGTCACCACTGATTTTCCTTCATCATTGGTCAAAAGATCATCTTGTCCCATTAATGGCTTAGGATCGGCTGGGCCAGCAATGAAGTCCATCGATGGTGAAATTCCAAACCAAGAAACGTTTTCAACACTTCTCAAAAAATCGAGTTCGAGAACCTGGTTGGCTGGTACACTCACCCATTCTTCTGATCCTGGAATTTTCTTTAAATCGTCAAGCAAGAGGTGACGGTCATCTCCGGTATGGAGTGAAGCGGCACCAAGAATAAAGGCCAGGCGTGGCTTTTCTTGTTCACGGACGAGGTGAACGAGGTGGGCAGCCAGGTCAATTTGCAAGAAAGCCTTGGTTGGAGCTGAAAAAGAATCGACGACAACGTCAAAAGCTGCCAAATCATCTTGTGTTAATTCAAAGGCATCCTTTTGCAATGTCCTAATGGTTGGAAATTCCTTTTTCAAATCAGCAAGTTTGTCGGCTGACCGACCGTTGGCAGTGACTTCATCGCCGGCAGCCAATGCTGCCTTAACTGTTGCGGAACCTGCCATTCCTGTTGCGCCAATAATTAATACTTTCATGAAAACTCCTTTCGATGCTAAGCGTATGATGGTTAGTTGAATTTAAGAGGTAGTGTCTCTTATTGTATTTTTAAAAGATACAATAAAGAAATTATACCATACTATCTAAATTGATTATAGGTCTGATAGTTGGTTTCACCAATGAATCTTGCGAGTTTTGAAGAAAGCAAAAAGAGCTGACCGGTAGTTGGTCAACTCTTTTGGATGATGCGGATTTACTTTTAGAAATAAGCCTTCACGAAGAGGTCAATAGCTAGCAAGACTGCTAAAATACTAACAATGATTTTTAATATCTTATCTGGAATAACGCGGACGATTTTTGGACCGATATAGCCACCGATGAAGAGGCCAATCCCCATTGGTAGTGCCAGTCCCCAGTAAATGTGGGAAGAAAAGGCGTAAATCAGGGTTGCAATCAAGTTTGATGCACCAAGGGAAACGTTCTTGACCGCATTGTAGGATGAGAAGTTCATCGTGGTCGTGGCAGAAAGGATGGCTAAAAGCATCACGCCACCGGCCGCACCGAAGTAACCACAATACATTCCAACCAACAGAATGGCGACAGAAATCACTGTTTTATAGACTGGTGAATGGGCATCGTTTTCCATTGATTCATCACGAGTCAAGTTGAGCGGGTTTGACTTCGATTTATTGATTTGTGAAAAAAGGAGTAAACCGGCAAGCAAGACAAAGAAGGGAACAATCTTAGAAAAATAGGAAGCGGGCTGTGATAGGAGTAGCCAAGCACCAAAGATTGATCCTAAAATAGTTAATGGAAAAATTTTAATCAATTCTTTTTTATGGCTGGTTAATTCTTTTTTGGAAGAAAACATGGAACCAAAACCAGTCATCACGAGGGCGGCGGTGTTGGTAACATCAGCAAAAACTGGTGGAATCCCGACTGCTAAAAGCGCGGGGTAGGAAACAAGAGAGGCCAGCCCTGCAGTAGTACTGACAATTCCGGCTAAAATGCCCATCGGCAGCAGGAAAAGAAAGGCTTGTAAATAATGGTCTGTTATCATAAAAAAGAAGGACTCCTTTGAAATGTTTTTATTTTTTTGCAAAATAACAAAAATTGGTCCTTGGATAAAAATGTTAGAAAAATTAACAAGAACAACAGTTATGAGTATAGAATTTTCCCGACAGAAAAGCAATTCTGGTGGGAAACTGTTTTGCTTTTTAAATAAAATTTACACTTTTGTTTTTTTTCACCTTTGTTTTTCGGTTGGATTTCAGTGTAAGGAGAAAGAGTAAAACTCAAATATGTAGTAGTAAGCGCTGGTAGTGGTCATGAATTTGTGGGAACTATTGAGCAGCTAGCATAAGAAAAAATAAAAAACACCTCAAGTCAATTAAGATTTGAGGTGTTTTTTTATTTGTTTTGTACATTTTTTGTACACTTGAAGCAAGAAATGCTTGTTTTAAAGCATTGTTCTATGCCGATGACAGGAATCGAACCTGCACGGTGAAATCACCATACCGACCTGAACGGTACGCGTCTGCCAGTTCCGCCACATCGGCAACAAACAAGTAAAATTATACCTTGGATAAGTCCTAATTACAAGTCTTGACTTTAATTAAAATTTTCTTAAAATGGATACTAATCGAGGAGAAGTAGGCCCGCAGGTAATGGGACTTACCAACGATTGATGGACTACAATCAGCCGCTGGCGTCTGAACTTTTAAGTTTACTGTGTGTCTTTCAGTTCTTTTATTTTGACCGTATTGGGCACGGGGCGCTAGAGGCTGCCCTGTGTTTTTTTTGTTGGTGCAGAAGGAGGAAAAACGTTGAGTAGTTATAACTTTTCGGCTGGGCCAGGGGTCCTGCCGAGTTCGGTGATTAAGCAGATTCGAGAAGACTTGGAGAAGGAGGAAAACTCGCATTACAGTATCTTAGAGATTTCTCATCGTAGCTCCCAGTTTGATGGGATTATTCATCATGCAGAAGAACGCCTGCGTCAATTGATGGACATCCCAGACGATTACGCCGTGCTCTTTATTCAAGGTGGGGGATCTCTACAGTTTGAGATGCTCCCTCTCAACCTGGCAAATCAGAAGAACAAAATTGCGGTTTTAGATTCCGGTAACTTTGCCAATAAGGCAGCCAAGGCCGCGCAAGAAGTTGGCAAAGAATCCACCATTGTCGCTAGCTCAAAGCCAGACCACTACCGCTCTTTGCCAAAGTTACCAGCTGATTTTGCTGCTGCTGACTATGACTATCTCCACATCACCACCAACAATACTATTGAAGGTAGCACTTACCATCAAGAAAACTTGCCCAAAACTCCTGGACACTTGGTGGCAGATATGTCTTCTAATATTCTAGCTGAGCCTTACGATGTGTCTGATTTTTCAGCCATTTTTGCCGGAGCCCAAAAGAACCTGGGGCCTGCCGGTGTCACGCTCGCCATCGTTAAAAAAGATTGGCTTGCTGAGCAAAAAATTGAAGGTGTTGGTCCAATGATGCGTTACCAGTCATACATCGACAAGGACTCGATGTACAACACACCGCCCGTCTTTAGTATTTACGCCCTCAGCCTTGTTTTGGATTGGGTTTTTGAACAGGGAGGTGTCAAGCAACTTTACTTAAACAATCAAAAGAAGGCCAAGCGCCTTTATGATTGTTTAGATCAGTCTGATTTTTATCAAGTCCCTGTTTGTGGTCAGCAACGCTCCTTAACAAACGTTGTCTTTACAACGGGAGACAATGATTTAGATCGAAAAATCAGCTGGCAAGCTGATCAAGAGGGCCTGCACAACCTTGCCGGTCACCGTTCGGTTGGTGGTTTTCGGGCATCCTTGTATAATGCCCAGCCGATGACAGCAGTCGAGGCATTGATTACATTTTTGCAGAAAGCGGAGAGGGAACACAAATCATGAACATTAAAACGTATAACGCGATTAGTCATACCGGTTTGGACTATTTGAAGGATCATGGTTATGAGATTAACGGTGACCAGGACCCCGATGGTCTTTTGTTGCGCTCCCAAGACTTACACAAGGAGCAAATTCCAAACTCAGTTAAGGCCGTTGTTCGTGCCGGAGCCGGTTTTAATAATATTCCGGTGACTGATTTATCCAAACGGGGCATTCCAGTCTTTAATACTCCCGGTGGCAATGCCAACGCTGTCAAGGAATTAACAGTGGCCGCGTTGATTATGGCAGCCCGACCAATCGTGGGGGCGATTAATTTTTCTAACCAAGTTCGTGGGGGCGATGTTTCACTGCGCACGGAAGCCAACAAGGGTGGTTACCGTGGTACGGAACTGTATGAAAAGACGCTTGGCGTCATTGGCCTTGGGAATGTTGGATCGAAAGTTGCTAATATCGCCTTGGCTTTTGGC
Source organism: Fructobacillus sp. ESL1096 (assembly GCF_058511985.1). NCBI lineage: Bacteria > Bacillati > Bacillota > Bacilli > Lactobacillales > Lactobacillaceae > Fructobacillus > Fructobacillus sp. ESL1096. Next base: position 238,629 of record NZ_CP196400.1, on the reverse strand, counting down.
ATGAAGGTCATTGGTTATGATCCAGGACTGAATGCTAATACTGCTTGGCGTGTTGATCGGCATATTACGCATGCCAAAAGTGTCGATGAGGTCCTGCAGCAGTCTGATTTTGTCACGGTGCATATCCCTTATACGAAAGAAAACCACCACTTTATTGATGCCACTAAATTGGCAGAAATGAAGACAAATGCGGCTTTGATTAACTTCTCCCGGGGTGGCATTGTCGACGATGAGGCAGCGGTGAAGGCTTTGAATGCTGATAAGTTGCGGATGTTTATTACTGATTTTAGTAGTGATGTCTTGTTTGATCATGACAAGGTAATCATTACGCCACACATTGGTGGATCAACGGTTGAAGCAGAAGATACTTCTGCCTTGATGGCAGCCAGACAATTAGACAACTATTTGACCAGTGGCAATATTGTGAATTCAGTCAACTACCCAGATATTAACGAACCCTTTACAACTAAGTATCGGTTGGGCGTTTTGCACAATAACGTGCCAAATATGATTGGACAAATTACAAAGGTTGTCGGGGAGCTTGACTTAAACATCGAAGAATTATCAAACCGCGCAGTTGGTGACTATGCCTATACCCTTTTGGCGCTAAATCAGTTACCATTAGGACAAGAGGACAATATTGTCGATAACCTAGCAGCCATTGAAAACGTTTTGAACGTTGAATTGTATCAAAACAAGGATTGAAGGGGAGAAATAAAAAATGACAGAAGCACTCCAACAAGCAGCCATTGAGAAATTGATTGCCCGTGGCGTTACGTTGCAGGACGTTTTTGAAGGAACAGAGACCTTTTTGATTGAGAAGTTTCATGATGAAGTTGATGGGGATGCCCTCGATAAGGCGATTAACCGGGTGTTGCACAAGGATGAAGTCGCCGACATCATTTTGACAGCCATTTTTTTGGATGAACAAGCAGTTTTGATGCCTGATTCAGAACCATTGAAGGCCCGGTTGCAGCGTGATGCTAATGGTCACAATGTCGATGAAATTTTGGCAATCGGCATTACCCAACAATTCTCAGCCGCAGCCACGGTGCATTATGGACGTTTGGACGATGAAAAGCCTGGCTTGATCGGTGAAATTAACGATCGGACCGATACCGTCAACGTTTACTTGGACGATATCTTAGCAGCCTTGATTTCATCTGCTGCGATGACTTACCTTGAGGTTCTTGGTGGAAACGATTACTAATCGAATTTTCTCTGGTTAATCAATGCGATTTTTGTTACAATAAATTGTATTTTAATTTTTTAAGGAGAAGACACAATGTCAGGACATAGTAAATGGCATAACATTCAAGGTCGTAAAAACGCCCAAGATGCTAAGCGTGGAAAAATTTTCCAAAAGCTTGCGCACGACTTATATGTTGCAGCAAAGGCTGGCGGTGCTGATCCCGAAATGAACGCTTCATTGCGTTTGGTTGTTGACAAGGCTAAGGCAGCGAACATGCCGAAGGATAACATCCAACGAGCTTTGGACAAAGCTTCAGGTGCCGGTGGTGCCAAGTTCGAAGAAGTAACTTATGAAGGTTATGGAACAGCTGGAGTGGCCGTTTTGGTTGAAGCTTCAACTGATAACATTAACCGAACAGTTTCTTCTGTACGGAATTCATTCAAGCACTTCGGTGGATCACTGGGGACTTCTGGCTCAGTTGCCTTCCAATTCGACCGCAAGGGTTACTTGGTGATTGACCGTTCAGAGAACCCTGATTTGGATGAGGACACTATTTTGGAAGCGGCGTTGGAAGCAGGTGCTGAAGATGTACAAACTTCTGATGAAGCATTTGAGATTTACACAGAGCCAAGCGATTTCCAGACTGTCGAAGCTGCATTGACAGAAGCTGGTTATCAATTCGCTGATGCTGAAGTTTCAATGATTGCGCAAAACCCAATGGCGATTTCTGATGAAGATCGCGAAAAGTTGGATAGTTTAGTCGATGAACTGGAAGAAAACGAAGATGTTTTGGCTGTTTATACAACTGCTGAAGACTAATTTTGACTTTCAAGGCTAATTAAAAAAGGCAAGCCCGATTGGGCTTGCCTTTTTTGCTGCTTGCTAATAGAGGAGTGAAGCGCTCGTTAATTTTTAATCTGTGCTATTCGTTTGAACGCTTTTAATTATTTATTTTTGTACCTGGGCTAATGCAGCCTGGACCAAGGCTAATAATTTCTCGCGATCTTGGTCACTCGGATAGAGGTTGATCCGGGTTAATTCACCGGCACGCTTGGCACCGGTCTTTTGAAATTGTTCATCAAAGGCGTCAAGTGCTAGGCAATAGAGGTCACCGTAAAAGGTGTCACCAGAACCTGCTAAGGCATAGGTAAAATCAGTTAAGGCCACGTCAGCGAGGTCATCAAAATAGTCGAGGCCTTCATCGGGGAGTGATCCCTCGTCGTATGTGTAAGGGACAACAAAACCGAGATCAAAGTTTTGTAATTCTTCGGGTTCGGTTTGAGAGATTTCGCTTTTCTTAACAAAAACTCCTTGGTTTTCAAGTTCTTCAACTAAAATATCGGCAACGGCTTCGTTGTTGCCAGTGATTGTGGCAAAAACGACTTGGGCTGTGAGATTTGCTGCAGGCATTGTCTGCCTCCTTTGGCTATGAGATTTAGTACTATTATACAAAATTTACTGTGGCTCTGTTTGCACAAAAGAAGAGCTAAGCTGATTTGAAAGACTGGTAATTTTAAAATTCTTATCTTATAATAGTCACAAATACAAGGAGGATGTTTGATATGGCATTGAATAAAGACCAAGTTGCAGCCTTGCAAAACGTTTATGATAATGGCATTTTGGACCATGATGACAAAGCCCGCCAGGCACTGGCCCAGGTTTTGGCTGATGCGAAATAATTGATATTTTTTTTTGGTCGTGTTATATTTAATCATAGAAATTGCTGATGAGGATAACTTAGGTTAGCAAGTCCTGATAGAGAGCTTACGGTTGGTGGAAGTAAGCAGGACCCTAATTTTTTGACTACCTCTGAATGGTTAGCGAGTAGGAATTGAAAGTTAACCCGGGTGACACCGTTAGCTGTCTCAAAGACCCAGATATTGGTTTTATCTGGAAATTGGGTGGTACCACGGTGACACGTCCCTTTGTGCAAACGCACAAAGGTTTTTTTTATGTTTTATTTTCCAAATCAGCAATTGAAAAAAGAAAGAAGGCAATCATAATGGCAGAAATTACATTAAATTTCCCTGATGGCGCTAAGAAGTCTTACGAAGCTGGCATCAAGCCCATTGATGTTGCAAGTTCCATTGCAAAGTCATTGGCAAAAAAGTCTGTTTCAGCAAAGCTGAATGGACACTATGTTGGGATGAATGATCCTTTGACCGCGGGTGGTGATTTTCAATTAATCACTACCGCCGACGAGGAATCATTGGACATCCTGCGTCACTCGACCGCGCACTTGCTTGCTCAAGCAATGCGTCGCTTGCCAAAGTTTGCTCATGCACACTTCGGAGTTGGACCATTTATCGAAAATGGTTTCTATTACGATACTGATAACGGTGCTGGAAACCAAGTTTCTGTGGAAGATTTCCCAGAAATCGAAGCGATGATGAAGAAGATTGTTAAAGAAGATTTGCCGATCTTGTCACATGAAATTACTCGTGCTGAAGCCTTGGAAACTTTCAAGGACGACCCATATAAGGTGGAATTGATTAATGATTTGCCTGAAGACGAGCCGATTTCGGTGGCCGTTCAAGGTGAACATATTGAATTAGACCGTGGTGGTCTGGTGCCATCAACTGGTTGGATTAAACACTTTAAGTTGGTTTCTGTTGCCGGTTCATACTGGCGTGGTCAATCAGATAACGCCGTTTTGCAACGTGTTTATGGAACGGCCTTCTGGAATGCCGAAGATTTGGAAGCCGATTTGCAACGTCGTGCCGAAGCCAAGGAACGTGATCACCGTAATATTGGGCGTGACTTAGATTTGTTCTTTACGAGTCAAAAGGTTGGCTCAGGGTTACCAGTTTGGTTGCCAAATGGTGCAACTATCCGCCGTCAAGTGGAGCGTTATATCGTCGACAAGGAATTGGCCAACGATTACTTGCATGTTTACACACCAGTTTTGTCAAACTTGAACTTGTATAAGACTTCGGGTCACTGGGATCACTACCGTGAAGACATGTTCCCACCAATGGACATGGGGGATGGCGAGTACTTGGAATTGCGTCCAATGAATTGTCCTTCTCACATTTCAGTTTACCAGCACAAGCCACGTTCTTACCGCGACTTGCCATTGCGTATTGCTGAATTGGGTATGATGCACCGTTATGAAAAGTCTGGAGCCTTGACTGGTTTGTCACGTGTTCGTGAAATGACTTTGAACGATGGGCACACTTTCGTGGCACCAGACCAATTGGAAGAAGAATTCAAGTCAATTTTGAAGATGACAATGGCCGTCTACGAAGACTTTAATATCACGGATTACCGTTTCCGTTTGTCATACCGTGATCCTGAAAACACTGCCAAGTACTATGATGACGATGAAATGTGGGAAAAGTCACAGGCGCAGTTGAAGCGGGCCATGGACGACATGGGCTTGGATTATTTCGAAGCTCCAGGTGAAGCGGCCTTTTACGGTCCTAAGTTGGACATTCAAACCAAGACGGCCTTGGGTGGTGAAGAAACATTGTCAACCATCCAGTTGGACTTCTTGTTGCCAGAACGCTTTGATTTGACTTATGTTGGTGAGGATGGTCAAGACAATCATCGGCCAGTGATGCTCCATCGTGGTATTGTTGGAACGATGGAACGCTTTACGGCCTACTTGATTGAAATCTATAAGGGTGCTTTCCCAACTTGGCTAGCACCTTTGCAAGTGCAAATTATTCCTGTTAACAACGGTGCTCATGGTGCCTATGCCAACCAGATTAAGCAAGGGCTGCAGGAAGCCGGCTTGCGTGCCAACGTTGAAACGAAGGAAGCTAAGATGGGCTATTTGATTCGTGAAGCGCAAACCAAAAAGGTCCCATATACGTTGGTCTTGGGTGATGATGAACAAGATAACCAAACGGTTACGGTTCGTCGCTATGGTCAACAAGCAACAGAGAAGATGTCGGCTGACGCCTTTAAAGACTTAGTCTTAAAAGATGTTGCCAACTACTCTCGAGTAGAAGAGTAATGTAGTCACCAACAATCAAGCCACTCGCTAGTGAATTGATTTGTTGTTTGTAAGAGTGTTTTTAAACGCAAAATTAAAGGATTAAAAGAGATAAATCATGTCTTCAGAAAATAACGGAGCTCTTGAGGGAGATAAAGGGCTCAGTAACCGTCATGTTCAGCTGATTGCCATCGGTGGAACGATTGGAACCGGACTTTTCATGGGTGCCGGGGATTCGATTCACTTTGCTGGACCAGCAATTTTGCTGACATATGCCGTTATTGGCCTATTAATGTTTGTTGTGATGCGTGCGATTGGGGAAATGCTGTATGCTGACCCAACCCAGCATACGTTTATTGCCTTCATGTCTAAGTACTTGGGCAAGAAAACTGGAACTTTTGCTTCCTGGTCTTATTGGTTGACCGTTGCCTTCATGGGAATGGCCGAATTAACAGCGATTGGAAAGTACGTGCAATTTTGGTTTCCATCATGGCCAGCTTGGTTAATCCAAATTGTGATTCTCGTGATTTTAACTTCAGTTAATTTGATTGCGGTAGCATTGTATGGTGAAGCTGAATTCTGGTTTGCGATGATTAAGATTGTGGCTATTTTGTCACTGATTGCTACTGGAATTATCATGCTGTTGACCGGCTTTAAGACGAGCCAAGGACCAGTTTCGGTTAACAACTTGGTTAGTAATTTCTCACTGATGCCAAATGGTGTCGGGAACTTTATTAATAGTTTCCAGATGGTTATGTTTGCTTTCGTTGGAATGGAATTTATCGGAATGACAGCAGCCGAAACAAAGGATGCTCGTAAGGTTTTGCCAAAGGCAATTAACCAAATTCCTTTCCGAATTTTGTTTTTCTACTTAGGCGCCTTGGCAACCATCATGGTTATCTATCCATGGCAACAAATTCCAGCTAACCAAAGTCCCTTTGTGGTCGTCTTTAAGTTAGCTGGGGTTAACTGGGCTGCAGCTTTGGTTAACTTTGTTGTTTTGACATCTGCTGCTTCTGCTTTGAACTCTGTGATTTTCTCAGCTTCACGAAACTTTTATTCATTAGCTGTTGAATCAAAGAACAAGGCCTTGAAGCCGTTTACCAAGATGTCAAAGCACAAGTTGCCTGCTAATGCTGTTTTGATTACAGCAGCTTTGGTGGCTTGTTCTGCCATTATTGCCGTTTTGCCACAAATTTCGGATGCCTTTACTTTCGTTACCTCTGCCTCAACAGATTTGTTTATCATGATTTATGTGTTGACGCTGGTAACTTACTGGCAGTACCGTAAGTCAAACGACTACTTGAAGGACGGTTTCTTGATGATTGCGCCAAAGTTCTTTGTGCCAATTGCCATTATCGGCTTTGTCCTGATTTACCTGACGTTGTTCTTTAACCAAAGTGCGATGGTACCCGCAATTGGCGCTACTATCTGGTTAATTGTCTTTACGACTGTCCAGGCCTTTAAAAAGGCTTAACGTGTTTTGATGAAAAAACGAGACTAATTTTATCTTTGGATTCTGAAAATAAATCAGAAGAAGCTTAGATTTGATTGGTATGGTTGCTGAGTCCAAAAAACAGTATCCTAGTAAGAAAGTAGAACCTGTCAACAACCACCACCCAATAGGCTTATGCTTGTTGAATGTCACTGGCTAGTACAGCGTGATGCTGGGCCTTACAAAACGGAGAAAAGAATGAGTAGCATAATTGATTTTACCTTGCACATTGATGTCCACTTGGCAAACTTGGTTTCCCACTTTGGTATCTGGACCTATTTGATTTTATTTGTGATTGTTTTGATTGAAACTGGGGCAGTGGTTTTGCCATTTCTACCAGGTGATTCACTGTTGTTTGCTGCTGGTGCCATTTCAATGACACCAGCTGGCCAAGAAGCCGGTTTGAATCATTGGGTCTTTATGGTGGTTTTCTTTATTGCCTCTGTTGTCGGTGATTCAATGAATTATTGGATTCTACGAACTGGCGGGCGCGAGTTGTTAAATCACCGGCCGTTTTCAATTATGATTAAGCCTAAATATATTGAAGAAGCTGAGCAATTCTTTGCGAAGCGAGGCGCGATGGCCATCATCTTAGGCCGCTATATTCCAATCGTGCGAACATTCGTCCCTTCTGTGGCTGGTTTATCAAAGTACAACTTTCGTAAGTTTCTTGAATTTACTATGATTGCTGCGCTTTCATGGACTTTCATTGCAACCGGTGCTGGTGCTTTGTTTGGTAACATTCCCTTCGTCCGCGAACATTTCTCATTGATTATTATGGGCATTGTTTTGGTGACGTTGTTACCTTCAGTTATTGGTGTATTACGATCATTGATGAAAAAGAAAAAGCAACAGTAAAAAATTAGTTCTTAGGCAGGTTCGACGTTCGTCGACCTGCTTTTTCTTTGGTCAAAACTTGTTATAATAAAACCATGAATAATTTTCGAATTTTACAACAATTAAGTCAACAAAGTATCGAACAAGTTGGGGCAGCGACTGGTCTGCAAATGAGTGATTTACAAGCCTTCGCCGATGGACAAAAGGAATTAGCAGTCGCTGATTTGGAGCGGCTCTGTCTTTACTTTTCGCATTGTTTGGATCAGTTGGGGAACGCCAATCAGGCTAACTTGTCAAAACATCCGATTCATATTCGGTTGACAACCGATTACCTGTTAAATCTAGGAATTAGCCTTTCGGACTGGATTTCACTACGTTGGGCTTTGGAGGCTAATTGGGCCGGCGATCAGTTAGCCGTTGGCTTCTTCACTGCGGACCAGACCTTGGTCAAAGTTGTGGCAAATTCAGCTGATTTTACCAAGGCCTTTGCTGGTTACCTAATTTTAGCCCTTGAGGGTGAATTTACCCCCTATATTGATGAAATCCATGACAATGTTCATTATGATTGGCGGATTTTACGATATCGGTCGCAGGCTGATTTTCAAGATATTACGAATGAACTTGCTAATACGCCACTAAAGGAGATTGAAGCATGACCATTAATTTGATTTTAGCAACTGACGCCTATAAGTTGACTCATCATTTACAGTACCCACAAAACATCGATAAGTTGTATTCTTATGGGGAAGCTCGAATTGGTGGCAAATACCCAACTGTATCCTGGTTTGGACTCTCGATGATTCTGCATGACTACTTTCAAACGCCGGTGACGGATGAGATGATTGACGAGGCGGAGCGGGTTTCAGAAGAAACCTTTGGAACCAAGAAATACTTTAACCGCGAAGTTTGGGAAAGGGTCCGTGATTTGGGTTATTTCCCGGTTAAAATTAAGGCTCTGCCAGAAGGGATGGAAGTTCCTGCAGGAAACGCCTTGTTCACGTTGGAGTCAACTCGTGATTGGTTTGCTACTTCACTAAATGCTTTGGAATCACTGTTGATGCATGTTTGGTATCCAACCACGATTGCGACCAATTCGATGTATATCAAAAAGCGTTTGTTACCACTGGTTGAGAAGACGGGAACCGTGACCTCGCTTCCCTTGATGGTGAACGACTTTGGTTTTCGTGGCGCAACAGGCGTGGAGGCTGGCGCTCAAGGAGGTGCTGCTCACTTATTGCACTTCCGTGGCTCAGATAACCTCTTGGCTTCAAACTACTTTGAGCATGTGTATGGTGTTGCGGGTCGGGCCTTATCAATTTGGGCAACGGAGCATTCGGTGGCAACTGCTTATGGTCCTGGTGAAGGAGAGTTCAACTATGTCAATGCTCAATTGGATCGTACGCCAGACGACGCATTGGTTTCAATTGTGATTGATTCCTACGATACCTTTAATTTTGTTCGGAACGTCATTGGGTCTGAACAATTGGTGGAACGGATTAAGAACCGAGCTGGGCGGGTGGTTTTGCGTCCTGATTCGGGCGACCCCGAAACAATCGACTTAGCTGTTTTGGAGCTTTTGGCCGAAATTTTTGGTACGGAAGCCAACGATAAAGGTTATAAAGTTTTGAAGCACAATGTTGGTTTGATTCAGGGAGATGGGATGAAGGCCGAGACCATTATTGCATTGTACGAGGCGCTGATTAAACATGGTTGGTCCACGGATAATTTGGTGGTTGGTTCTGGTGGCGGTTTGCTCCAAGAGGGCTTTACTCGTGATACCGAACGCTTTGCCATTAAGGCAGCCTATGCGCATACGACCGATGGTCAGAATTTAGTTATTCAAAAGCAGCCAAAGACTGATCCGTCAAAGGCCTCGAAGGCTGGTTTGCAAAAGGTTGTGGCCGATGAAAAGGGCCGAATCCACACGGTTAGTCTCGATACACCAGGACAAGATTTACTGCAAACAGTTTATGAGGATGGCCGACTAACAATGGAAGATGGTCAAACGATTGTTAACCGTGCTGCTGGTGCTGATTTAATGTAAATTCGTTTGAATGGATCAGATCAGTGAGACTAAATTAGTGAAATTGAGTGTTGCTAGTGCAATAAATGTGGTACAGTTAAGTCACGAACAACAAAGGAGGAACCTGATGGTCGAATTTGTGTGGCAGACATTTTTACCAGTTACTGATCAGACTTTACAGGCCTCTTTTTTCTCAAAAACAGTTTTCCGTTTTAATGGAAAGCTGTTTTTTTATTTGATTTAGGAGGATACGATGGCAGCAGTTAGTAAAATTAGCATGGATTTCATCACCCGATTAAATTTGCAAAATCCCCACGACGTAAAGCCGGTTAATGGTGTCGATACCAGCACAACCTACTCACTTTATTCGGGTGACAAGCGGTACTTTTTGAAGGTTCAACCTAATCAAGACCGACATTATTTTGACCACGAAGTGACTTCTTTGAAAGCTTTGAGTGAGTGGGTCAAAGTGCCAAAGGTAATCAAGCAGGGAGAAAACCAAGGAAGTGCTTACTTGTTAATGAATTGGATTGAAGCCGGTTCGAACAATCAGTCGGCCCTAGGAGAGGCTTTGGCTAAGCTTCATCACGTGAAAGGGAAAGCCTTTGGTTTTGAAGTTAATGCGGATCATGATTATTTTCCAAAGAATAACGCTTGGTCAAGCTCTTGGGGGGGATTTTTTGTGCATCAACGCCTAGAACCTTTAATGGCTCTAGCACAGAAGAAAGCCTTATGGTTAAGTCAACGCGGTGATCACTTTGAAAATCTTAAAAAAACGATTTTGGCAGATGACCATGTTTGCCAGGTAGAACCATCATTGTTACATGGTGATTTGTGGGCTGGGAATTTTATGTTTGATACCAATGACCAGCCAGTATTCATTGATCCAAACTCTTTTTACGGTGATCGTGAATACGATTTGGCCGTTTCGAAAGTCTTTCCGGGTTTTAATGAAGACTTTTATAGTGCTTATGAAGCCGTTTATCCGCTCGAGGATGGTTATCAAGAGCGGTTCAAGTGGTATGAATTTTATTATGTTTTACTTCATTTTGTCCGTTTTGGTGACATCTATGCACCACGATTAAACCGGTTATTGATCACTTTCTAAGTGGAACAACATGAGACCGTATTGTTGACATCTTTTCGGGCAGTCTGTATAATTTCTGGGACGTCCAAAGTGAGGAGAAAATCAGTTATGTCAACAATGAAAACGAAGCGTTTTGTGGCGACAACAGTTTTTGTGGCCATCGTACTATTACAAAGTTTCGTGCCATTCTTAGGCTCCTTACCTTTAGGAGCTTTCATTATTGGTGCTTCGGTCACGATTGTACCGATGACCGCCGTTTTAGCGGGTCTAGTACTTGGCCCACGTTCGGGGCTAGTGGTTGGTCTCTTTTGGGGGATGACGTCTTGGATTCGCAATTTAATGCACCCTGGAACCATTGGTTCACTAATTTTTTCCAATCCAGTGACGGCTTTAGTACCAAGATTAATGGTTGGTCTTTTGTCCGGTTACTTAGCTTTCTTAGTGCTGAAAAAGGCCCGGTCGCCATGGTGGGGATTCTTCCTCCTTGGCGCTTTTGGATCTTTTTTGAACACCGCCTTAGTAATTGCGAGTACGACAGTGGCCTTTAAGCTCTTTCCTGTTAGTGGTATGGGCATTCCACATGCTCACCTGTTTACCTGGTTAGTTGGTATTCTGGGCTTTAACGCTGGTTTTGAAATGATCGCCAACGGCCTGTTAGTACTCTTGATTGGTCGAGTTCTTTTGGCCAAGTTACCAAACTTGCGCCCTGAATAATTTTGATTTTTCTGCAGCCAGAGCAGTGGCTGCTTTTTTCATAAGCAAATGACCAGGTATGTCAAGCAAAAAGGAAACAAAAAAGCATTTGCTAATATGGCTTACCGGGTCAATGGTTATCCTATACTTTGCAAATACTTTGATTGGCTTTATCAATAAGATTATATATCTTAGATAGTCAAGAGCCCGCAAGGGCTTTTCCTGTACACTTATCTTAACATGGTTATGAAAAGAAATACAAAGACTTGGTTAACATTATTCGTACTGGCTTTGATAACTTTAGTAATGAAAATAATAATGGTGGTGATGTAAATGGCAGATAAAAAAATGGGTCGTCCTGCAGTTTATGAGAGTTCAACGACTGCACAAAATGAAGCTAATAAGCGCTGGGCTGAAAAGAACAAAGAACACAAAAAGTATCTATCATATAGAACCTATTCACGATCGTTCATTCGCAAGTTAGCAACAGAAGACGACCTCAATGAGTTAGAACAACTTATTCAGGAAAGGCGAACAAAATAAATCGCCATTTAGTGGTTATGATATAATTTAGTTATTGAATAACAAAAACTGTCCGAGAGATAGCCGAGCATTTTGCTTGGCTATTTTTTTATAATAATCTTGTGGGCACTGTTGTGTCGGCTTCCATATGACAAGAAAAAACACACCCGATTTGTCCTAATCGAGTGTGTTTTTTGTTCGCTGTATCAAAACTGTATCATAATGGCTATAAACAGCTATATATCAATATTCATTAATGCGCCTACCCAGACTCGAACTGGGAGCAAAGACTTAGGAGGTCCCCGTTTTATCCTGTTAAACTATAAGCGCGAACTCTATTATTATACAAAAAAAGAGGGGGCCTTTCAATTTAAATCAGACCGGAAAAAAGTTCGGTTGTTGATTTTTAAAAAGATTAAAGTGAATGCCTAGTTTTTGCTATAATGGATATGAGTTAAATTCACATTTATTTGGAAAGCGAGTTACAATCATGGGACAAGTCGTTGAAGTAAACCATCCATTGATCCAACACAAGTTGACAATCATTCGCGATGAGAAGGTCGGAACAAAGGACTTTCGAGCATTAGTCGATGAATTGGCGATGTTGTTGACCTATGAGGCCAGTCGCGACTTGCCACTGGAAGAAGTTCAGGTAAAAACACCAATTCAAGAAACAACTAAGAAACAATTAGCTGGTAAGAAATTAGCCGTTGTGCCAATTTTACGTGCTGGTTTGGGTATGGTTGATGGGATTTTGCAATTGATTCCGGCTGCTAAGGTTGGTCATATTGGGATGTACCGCGATGAAAAAACATTGGAACCGGTAGAATACTTCATTAAGCTGCCAGAAGACATTGACCAACGTGAAGTTTTGTTGGTCGATCCAATGTTAGCAACTGGTGGATCAGCTAAGGATGCGATTTCTGCTTTGAAAAAGCGCGGCGCTGAACAGATTAAGTTGATTACCCTTGTTTCATCACCAGAAGGAATTCAAGCAGTTACTTCTGCCCACCCTGATGTTGATGTCTACACGGCTTCGATTGATGAAGGCCTAAATGAGGATGGCTACATTGTTCCCGGTCTTGGGGATGCAGGGGACCGTCTCTTCGGTACGCACTAAAAATTGAATTAAATGATGTGGAAACGAAAGCATAAACATGATGAAGACGCTGCCCTTGTCCGACCGTCTTCCCGATTAGCCCTTTTTCAGAAACAAGTTAGAACTGATTTTACAGCGCCAAAAAAGATGGCAGCCATTAGTGCCATCTTGGTGCTAATATTATCGCTCTTTCTAACGGTTGTTGCATTAGAAAATAACGTTCAAATACAATCTATTGGGCCAAAGCAGACAGCTTTACCGATGACGCTTCAGGTTGCTGCCAGAAATGCCATTGTGGTTGACGCACAAACGGGACAAGTTCTTGGTGAAAAGGGAGCTGACAAACAAATTGGTATTGCCTCCCAAAGTAAGATGTTAACCGCTTATGGTATTTTGCAAGGAATAAAACAGAAGCGCTTTACCTGGGACAGTCTGGTGACGATCACTCAGCAGTCCGATTGGTCACAAAAGGATACCGCAACTTTCGCCCACCTAGAAATCTCTGTAGGTCAAAAGTTAGCTGTCAGGGAGCTTTTTGCAGCAATGTTTACTTCCAGTGCGAATGATGCGGCCTTGGCCTTGGCTGATTTTGCCAAAGAACAAAACCAGACACAGCAGCAGGCCCTTGAGGGCTGGGCAAAGGATTTGAAGTTAACTGGATCAAAGTGGTACAATGCCGCAGGTCAAGTTAACAAGGACGCCTTTGACTATCAAGTTCAAGATGCCAATCCGGATGCAGAAAACACCGCTTCCGTGAAACAGCTGGCTATCTTAGCCTATCAAGTGATTCGAGCAGATCCGAAGATTCGCTCTTACTATGAGAAACGGGGCTTGGTTTACCATCCATCGGCCAATGAAACCAAGATTAAGCTGACGGAGGGGGCCAAGTTTGATCAAGAAATCAAGTCAAAACTGACGAATTCTAAAAATCTGACTTTTGAGGGGCTGAAGACTGGTTCGACGCCGGCATCAGGTGGTGCGCTAACTGGGTTGATTAAAGATCAAAGTGGTCATGAATTTATCACCGTGGTTTCTGGCGCTGGTCGCTATACGGACCAGGTACAACGCTACCAAAATACGATTGATGTGGTCAACCAAGTCCTCGATCACTACACGCCTGTTACCTATCAAAAGGGGCAAGCGGTAACAAAAAATCAGTTCAAAAATAAAAATTTGGCTGGTGGTCATCAAAGCCTAGTTATCGGACAAAACAGGACCTTTTGGTTAACCAAAAATCAGACTGCATTGGGCTACCAAAGACCAAGTCGTCTGCAATCGACTGTTACCAAGAAACAGGCGACAGTCCTGACTGTTCAGCCAACCCTGAAGGCCGAGTTCTTACCAGAGGTAAGTGCAAAGGAGCAGACGCTTCAACTGGTCAATCAACAAACATATCATCTTGGACACTGGTGGCAAAAGATTTATCACTGGTTGAAGTTCTGGTAAGCATCAAAAAAAGGAGCCGTTTCGGGCTCCTTTTTTACTGCTTATTTTGCTTGGTTGATACCGGCACGTTCCTTTAACTTGGCCAATTGTTCATCCAAAGAATCATCAGCAGCAGTTTCTACTTGCTCTGCTTTTTCCTTACCAGCTTCTGAAAGCTCACTGGCTTTTTGCTTGCCAGCTTCTGAAAGTTCACTGGCCTTTTGCTTGCCAAGGGAAACGAGTTCTTCTCCCTTTTGTTTGCCAGCTTCAGTGAATTCGTTGGCCTTCTTTTTCAAGTCAGCCATGCGATCGTCATCCTTCAATAAAAGATAAGCGAGGGCGGCATTACCAAAGAGGGAAGCGCCCAATAAAAAGTTCTTCATAACGGTATCTCCTTTATTTCTTATTCTTAGCTCCATTATCGACAAGTGCCCAGAGATTGTCAACCAATATTACAAAAAAATGTCAAAAGCGACAAGGACTCAAAAGGGTCCGGAAAATGATATAATGAAAATAGTTTAACATTGGAAAAAAGGGGTAACTGATGATTAGTTTGAAGTCACCGCGAGAAATTGCGGCCATGAAGAAATCCGGTGCAATTATTGCCGGAATGCACTTGATGTTGCGCGACTTTATTAAGCCGGGCGTTGATACCTGGGACATTGAATTAAAGTGTAAAGCTTACATTGAAGATCATGGTGGTGTGCCACTGCAAATTGGTTTTGAAGGCTTTAAGTATGCAACGACGATTTCGGTCAATAGCGAAGTCGCTCATGGTCTACCTCGTAAGGGCCTGAAATTAAAAGATGGTGACTTGGTCAAAGTTGATACGGTTGTTGGCTTAGATGGAGCTGTCTCCGACTCAGCATGGACATACGCTGTCGGCAATGTTTCACCCGAAGTTAAAAAGTTGATGGAAGTTGCAAAAAAATCACTGTATCTGGGTATTGACCAGGCAGTGATTGGTAATCGAATTGGTGATATTGGTTGGGCCATTCAGGACTACACTGAAAATCAGAATGGCTATGGTGATGTTCGCCAGTATATTGGTCACGGGGTTGGTCCAACGATGCATGAAGACCCACAGGTGCCTCATTATGGCAAACCAGGTCATGGCTTGCGCCTTAAGGAAGGAATGGTGATTACCATTGAACCAATGATCAACTTGGGTGGCTGGGAAGTCGAAACCGATGATACGCCAGAAGATGGTTGGACGGTGCGTACCTTGGATGGCTCATGGTCAGCTCAATACGAGCATACATTGGCGATTACCAAGGATGGTCCAAAGATTTTGACCAGTCAGGATGAAGTAGAGGATGCCAAGTATTTGTAGACAATTTGGTTAATCCGTGCAAATCACATGTAAAAGAAAGAGGCCCCAATGGACTTACCGCAAGCCTTTATTGATAAATACCAAGACCTGCTCGGGAGCGCCAGTGGGCCTTTTTTGCAGGCACTCCAAGAACCCGGTCAGAAGGGTTTTCGGATTAACCCCTTGAAGGCCCAGCAGATACCAAGAGATTTATCGCTGACCAAGAAGGTTCCATATGGTCAATGGGGGTACTTTGGTCAAGTGGCTGGAAAAGGGATTGATCATTTAACCGGCCTGGTTTATTCACAAGAGCCATCGGCTCAATTTGTTGGTGAAGTAGTCAACGCACAACCGGGTGAAAAAATTTTAGATTTGGCTGCCGCTCCTGGTGGCAAGTCAACGCATATCGCTAGCCAACTTAATGGCCTGGGATTATTATGGACAAATGAAATTTTTTTTGCTCGAGCCAAAATTTTGTCTGAAAATATTGAACGGTTTGGCGTGAAAAATGCCGTGGTTTCATCGATGGATGCCAGCGACCTTGCCAAGGCTTTACCAGCATACTTTGATAAGGTGCTTCTCGACGCCCCTTGCTCGGGTGAAGGGATGTTTCGTAAGGATCATGATGCCATCCAATACTGGTCGGCTGATTATCCGACGGAATGTGCCATTCGCTCTCATGAAATTTTGACAGCGGCGGTGAAACTGGTTCGGCCTGGTGGTGAGCTGATTTATTCAACTTGTACCTTCGCGCCAGAAGAGGACGAACAAACAATCGCTTGGTTGGTTGAACACTATCCAGAATTTACGATTGAGATGATTGACCGGCCGGCCGGATCTGGTATTCAGGCTGGGCGGCCACAATGGGCTGACGACAACCCTGATTTAGCAAAGACTGCCCGTTTATGGCCGCAAGATTTGCCTGGCGAGGGTCACTTTGTGGCTCGGATGAAGAAGGCTGAGCTGGCGGAGGATGAAAGCCCCGTTAAGCCGCCAAGGGTACAAAAACCAAGTAAGATGTCTCAAGCCGATGTGACGTTGATCGAACATTTCTTTCAAGAATCGTTGCCTGGCTTTGACCTAGATGAAAGTCGACTAAGGACGTTTGGTGATCGGGTATTCTTGCTGCCAGTTGACTGCCCTGATTTGAGTAAGACAAAGGTTTTGCGAGCTGGCTTGTGCCTAGGAACCCTAAAGAAGAATCGTTTTGAACCAGACCACGCCCTGGCTTTGGCAGTTGATCCGAGCCAGGCGGGTCAGCAGGTTTATGACCTCGATGCTCATAACGACTTGGCAACCTACATTCATGGTGATGTGATCAATACAAAAGAGAAGCTGCAAAAGGGTTTTGTGTTGATGACGGCCAATGGTAACGGACTAGGCTGGGCCAAGTTTGTTAATGGTCAGTTGAAAAACTTTTTTCCGAAGGGATTGCGTTACTGACTTTGTCGTGAAAGGGTAGTGATTCAGAGGAGCTAGTCTGGACTGGTAGCTCGCTCGACCTACTCAGACTCAAACTCAGTCAAGAAATTAGCTGAATAAATAAAAGTTATTAAAGGAGAAAACAATGGCTTTTGCAAAGTCTGTGACCATCCCCCACGATGGCACATATGAAATTAATCCGCAAATTAAAAAATTTGCCTTATTGGATCTTGGCTTTTTGACAAACAATGCTGGTGCATTTGTTTTAAAGCGGCCATTGCAGCCAGACCTTCCGGTCGATCAATCAATTAGACTGAAGGTGACCGTTAATCAAGATTTGACCGGCTTTAAGATGGTTGTGGTGTCAGCCGGTGCTGCCGCCCCAGTCGACATCTTTGCTCGCACAGATAAAGACGAAGTGGTGAAGATTTATCGCTACTACTTACAAGAATTAGAAGACCGGCAGGTATTAAAAAAGCAATCATGACAACTTTTTATTTCGTCCGTCACGGGCAAACTGAATGGAATTTGGAACGGCGCTTTCAAGGGGCACAGGGGGATTCTCCACTTTTGCCTGGTTCTTATGAGGATATGAAGAAGGTTGCCGGTTTCTTAAAAGACAAGCACATCGACCGGGTTTACGCTTCACCATTACCAAGAGCGAAGGTTACTGCCGAACGGATTCAGGCTGATTTGCCAAACGAGCCACGGCTTTCTTTGCATTCCAACCTCGTTGAGGTTGGCTTGGGCGAATGGGAAGGCCAGGCCATGGCGGACGTGCAGAAAAACTATCCGGAAGCTTATGATGTTTATAAGAACCATTTGGAGAGTTTTGAAGGCCAGGGCTTTAACGGTGAGGGCTATACAAAGGCGGTTACTCGTTTTCAAAAGATGATGCAAGAGATTATCGCCAACCATCCAGAAGATGCCGTTTTAGTGGTTGCCCATGGGCTGATTTTAACTTTTGGGGTGACAAGCTTGCTGGGAATCCCTCGTGACCAAATTAGGTCTTTGGGTGGCCTGTCGAATACGTCGACGACAATTATTGAAACAAAGAACGGCCAAGATTTTGACTTGGTAAAATGGAATGAAACCAGTTATTTGCATAAAGACCAGGATGCCGGTACAACTATTTAAGTTGGGGAATCGGGCCAACATTTGGCAAATTAAAACTGGTTCCGCTCTGATCGGAGCGGATACATAAGATGGTGAAGGGCAATGGTAAGGACAATTCGAGAGGACAATCAAATAACGGCTACCTTGCAAAATGTGATTTTTTCGGCCAGTGATTCCTACTTTAAGATTTTGTCTGTTACGGTTGACGAGACTGATTTAGAGGACTGGGACGAAGAAGAAATCATTGTTACCGGAACCTTCGCCTCGGTTAAACCCGGTTCGACCTATGCCTTTTATGGGCAACTAGTGACGCATCCAAAATATGGTCAACAGTTCCAAGCCGCTCGCTATGAAAATCAGATGCCAGCGGATGAGAAAGGACTTGTGGCCTTTTTTGCATCCGGTGATTTTCCGGGCGTGGGGAAGAAAACTGCGGAAAAAATCGTTGACCACTTGGGTCAGAATGCAATTGACTTAATTTTGGCCGATTCGAGTGTTTTAAAGGGCATCGTTAAGCCAAAAGTTGCCGCTGATTTGGCCGAAAAGCTCCAGGAAAACCTGGGCTTGGAGAAACTATTTTTGCTTGGTCACCAAATCGGACTTTCCGCAGACGTAGCGGGGCGGCTCTTTGATCATTATGGAGAGGAAGCACAGGAAGTTCTGCAGAAGACCCCCTATCGTTTAGTATATGAATTTGATGGTTTGCCCTTTAAAAAAGTTGACGCGATTGCTAAACAGGCTGGTTTTGCTGACGATCATCCAGATAGGATTCAAGCCGGTGTCTACGCTGGAATTTTAAATGCCTGTTACTCGGCTGGTCATACCTATCTAACGGTTGACCAGGCGCTTTTTGCTGCCCAATCGACCTTGCAGAACAATGGCTCAGGCATGCAAGCGGCCATTGACCAGGCCTTGGGGGCTTTGGTGAGCCAAGAGCGGTTGGTCTATGAGGACGGTAACTACAGCCCAACGGATTTAAAAGGAGCGGAAGTCCTGGTCAGCTCAAAGGTCAACAGTCTATTAAAGGCTAAATCGGCCGTTCTGACGACTCCGGACTTGGTTGATACCACCTTTGTGGTCCCAGAAAACCTGAACTTAGATGCGGTCCAACGGGGGGCGGTTGAAGCAGCTTTGACAAACCAAGTCTTTGTTTTAACAGGCGGTCCGGGGACGGGTAAAACAACAGTTACGAAAACGCTGGTTGCGACCTGGGAAGCTTTGGTTCGCCACCAGGCAAAAGGCCAAGGGCGCGACAAAGACTGGGTTAAGCAAAATCGTGTCCGGCTGGCTTCGCCGACAGGTCGGGCGGCCAAGCGGATGACCGAAATTACGGGTTATGAGGCGACTACCATTCACCGCTTGCTCGGTATTACAGATGGCGATGACGCCGAATTTGATGCCGATAACCCGATTTCTGGTGGCCTTTTAATCATTGATGAGGCCTCCATGCTGGATATTTCCTTGGCAGAAAGCCTTTTTGCTGCTCTGCCAAAGGACATGCATCTCGTCTTAGTTGGGGATGCAGATCAATTGCCTTCCGTTGGTCCTGGTAACGTCTTGTATGATTTGATTCAAAGCCAGGCCGTACCACACATTGCCTTGGAACGAATTTACCGTCAGGGTAAGGGCTCCAGTATTTCAACTTTGGCCCAGTCGATTAATGCTGGGATTTTACCACCGGACTTTCAGGAAAATCAGTTGGACCGGTCAACTTTCTTAACAACAGCTGACCAAGTACCACGAGCTGTTAGCCAGGTATTGCAGGCGGCGGTTAAGAAGGGGTTTACGGCCAATCAGGTCCAAGTTTTGGCACCGATGTATAAGACGTCGGCCGGTGTCTTGGCTTTAAATCAAATTGCCCAGGACCTCTTTAACCCTGTTAAGCCTGGTCAAAAGACCTTACAACAGGGGGAGACTATCTTTCGCCTGGGCGACAAGGTTCTTCAGTTGGAAAATGATTCGGAACGAGACATTTATAATGGCGACATGGGCCAGGTAATTGCCATCCACTATAAGAAGGAACCTGGCGTAGCTGCTGATTCATTGGTCGTTGATTTTGCTGGTCAAGAGGTCTGGTATACCAGTAAGACTTTAAATCAGCTGACCCTCGCTTATGCCACAACGATTCATAAGGCGCAAGGAAATGAGTTCAAGTTGGTCATTTTGGTTTTAACCGGTCAATTTAAAATCATGCTGAATCAAAACTTAGTCTATACTGCCATTACCAGGGCCAAGGAGTCCTTGGTCATGGTGGGCGATTACAGTGCATACGATTACGCTGCCACTCACCCAGTACCGGTTCGGCAAACCTTCTTACAGGGGTTGCTGATCGACCGGCACAATGGTCACCAAGGTACCCAGGCCTTGCAGGCCGATCGCCATAACCAGCGAACAGTGAAGCGTCAGGGGGAAACGGTTGACCGTGTTGAACAAAGAGCACAATCTGGTAGCCAAGAGTCTCATTTAGATGAACGATTAACTTCTGGTGACGGTCAACCGGTTAGTGCTCATCATCAATCTCCTACTCGTGGTGGTCAGCCGGCCAAGCAAAGAGTTAAGGAAGCAGCAGTTAAGCGGGAATTCGCCTCGCAGGCTCAAGCAGTGACTGCTAGTCTTGTCGAAATGGACCAGCAATCACTAACTTCTTCCCCCCAGCAAAAATCAGCAGCTCAAGCGTCACTGGCTACCGACCAAGTTGTTGGCGAAAGTGAATTGACAGCGGCAACTTTGACACAGGCCATGGCCAATCCAATGATTGGCATGGCTGATTTAAAGCCGGCTGATTTTATGCCCGAATTGCGATAAATTTTTGTATAATAGAAGCAGATTAAGTCTTCGACCAGATTGCTTTTGGCAGTGGTCACAGTCAATAACATAACAAACTTGAATTTTTTGGAGTATTTATGACCGCCAATCCGAAATACCGTCTCTTTGATTTGGGTACCAACCCAGCTTTAACTGAGGCGATTGCGAAACAATTGCACACGCCTATTGCACCTGTAGAGATTCAGACTTTTGCTGACAACGAGATTTATGAAAGAATCGTGGATTCTGTCCGCGGGATTGACGTTTACGTTGTCCAACCAATCAGTGAACCAGTCAATGATAATTTTATTAAGTTGATGATTTTTATCGATGCCGCAAAGCGAACGTCAGCCAAGTCAATCAACGTGATTATTCCTTATCTTGGCTACGCTCGTTCAGACCGCAAGACGCGGTCGCGAGAACCAATTGTTGCCCGCCTGATGGCCAATATGTTGGAAAGTCAAGGTGTTAAGCGCGTCATGACGATGGACCTCCATACCAGTCAGGTGCAGGGATTCTTCGACATTCCTGTTGACCATCTAATTGCCATGCCTGTCCAAGCCAAATTTTACGAGGATCAAGGCTTGGTTGGACCGGATGTTGTCGTGGTTGCCTCTGGTTCGTCGACTTTGAAATTAGTTCAGCGATTGGCTGAAGTCTTGCACGCTCAATGGGCGATTGTCGATCAAGACCGGGATCCGCGGGTGAAGGCCGCGGTAACTGGAAACGTTGCTGGTAAGCATGCCATCATTTTGTCAGATATGATTGATACTGGTGAGGCAACGGTCAAGGCGGCCATTGCCGTTCAAAAAGCGGGCGCAAAGACAATTGACGCCTTGGCAACCCACGCGGTCTTATCAGGAGATGCTTCTCAGAAACTTCAGGAGTCAGTGATTGATCGGGTAATTGTCGCTGATACAGTACCAATTCCAGCTGAAAAGCAGTTTGATAAATTGACGGTCATTACAGTGGCTAAGCTCTTTGCTGAAGCAATTGGTCAAGTGATTGCCCACAAATCGATGGCCAAGGTCTTGTTGAGCCCAGATCAACGTGAGGATGCCGAATGATAAAAACTGATTTATTACAG
This sequence comes from Fructobacillus sp. ESL1096, assembly GCF_058511985.1. Classification (NCBI taxonomy): domain Bacteria; kingdom Bacillati; phylum Bacillota; class Bacilli; order Lactobacillales; family Lactobacillaceae; genus Fructobacillus; species Fructobacillus sp. ESL1096. The sequence continues at coordinate 216,574 of NZ_CP196400.1, read as the reverse complement.
TTTGCCTCGCCGGAATGGTCGGCGCTAGAAGAGGGTGGGGTATTGACCTCACAGTATGGTGCGTATTTGTCCGTGAAAACCCAAGATGAGGGGACGTTGACACTGACTTTTGCAAAGCATTATCCTAACTTGATTTGGACGGTGACGATTGACGGTGAAAAATCAGAAGACCTCTTGGTCGTTGCTGACCACGTTAGCGTTCATCTGCAGGCTGGTCACGACTACCAGTTCACTTTGGACCAGTGGGAGACGGGGCAGGTTGATTTTTGGCGGACGGGCCTGGTATTAACCAATCTCGTTTGGTCAGGTGACGAAGATCTTTTGACAGTTTTGCCAAAGGATGGTGCGGTCACAAAGCCTTATTTGACTTTTGTTGGTGATTCAATTGTTGCCGGTGAATCAATGTCCGGTTCCAATCATGACCACCACCAACCGGTGTTATCGTTTCCGGCTTTGGTGGCCGAGCACTTTGACCGTCCGTTAAACCGAATCGCCTATGGCGGAACAGGGTTGACCGCCCGAGCGCCATTCCAGGAACCAAAGGCCATTGATGCCCTCTGGCAAGTCGGTGAAGGCATTAGCCGCCGACGGGTGGCAACGGACCGAGTGATCGTGGCCTACGGACTAAACGATGCTAACTATGGCGCTAGTGACCAAGAATTCGCTTTTGGTTTGCGCGTCTATTTGTTAGAATTAGTAAAACGGTTCCATGGTGCTAATTTTTATTTATTAACCCCTTGGAATGGTGCCTTTGTGGACATCGTTTTGGCAGAAGTTGCTCGCTTTAGTAACTTTACCGTTGTTCGAGCGGACCAGTGGGGGATTCAGACACGACCCTACCACCCTGATGTGTTAGCTCATCAGAAAATTGCAGAACAGTTAGTAGCAGCATTGGAGGAATAGACATGGTTTACCAAGCAGCAGAAGATCGTTATGAAAAGTTGCCTTATCGTCGAGTCGCTGATTCTGGCTTGATTGTCCCCGCCGTTTCCTTTGGCCTGTGGCGTAACCTTGGCGATACCAAGCCACTGGAAAATTCTCGTAAAGTCATTTTAAAAGCCTTTGATGAAGGGATTTTCTCTTTTGATAATGCCTTTAATTACGGGCCCAACAACGGAACCGCTGAAGAAACTTTTGGCCAGGTCTACAAGCAAGATTTGAAGCCTTACCGAAATGAATTGGTGATTACAACGAAGGCTGGTTACCATATGTGGCCTGGACCAATGGGCGAATTTTCTGGTCGAAAGACGTTGATTAACGCCTTAGATACCTCACTGCAAAAGATGAACTTGGATTACGTAGACATTTTTTATGCTCATCGTTTTGATCCAAATACGAACTTGGAAGAAACTGCTCTGGCCTTAGATACCTTGGTTCGCCAGGGAAAGGCCCTGTATGTTGGGGTGTCCAACTATACCGCAGAACAAACGCAAGCCATTGCTGAAATCTTCAAGGAACTGAAGACACCCTTCATCGGAAACCAAGTTTCTTATAACATGTTAAATCAGGAGCAAAAGAACTCAGGCTTGCTGGATATCTTGGACCAGCACCATGCCGGACTCTTTGCATATGGGCCATTGGCAGAGGGCTTGCTAACCGATCGTTATCTAAACGGTGTACCAGAGGACTTCCCAATCCACAAGACGAATGGTTTCTTGTTTGAAAATGGTCGCGATGCTTTGGCCGCTAAGTTGCGGGCGCTCAATGAATTAGCCCAAGGTCGCCAACAGACGCTGAGCCAAATGTCATTGGCCTGGTTGCTCCAAGACAAGCGGGTTGCTTCCGTGGTGATTGGAACATCATCCGTTGATCATTTGATGGACAACCTTGAATTTACGAAAAACTTGGACTTTTCTGCTGATGAATTGGCACAAATTGACCAAATTATTAACCAGTAATTTTGTAAAATTGAAAGACCAATTTTTGGTCTTTTTTTAGTGTTCTTAAGCAGTTCAAAATAATTTTTTACTAGCCAGTCAAGACTTTTTCTTGTAAAATTGATAGGTATTTTGTTATCTAAAAAACTTGTGTTGTTTAGATAACCATGAATGGAGTTTAATATTAATGGAAAAGAAACTTAGTTGGAAACAAGCGCTACTCTTGTTTTCATTGATTTTTGGAATGTTCTTTGGATCCGGGAACCTGATTTTCCCGGTTCACTTGGGACAAGTTGCAGGTGCGCAATGGGGCCCGGCTACGGTTGGCTTTTTGCTGAGTGCGGTTCTCTTGCCGCTGTTAGCTTTGGTTGCTTTAGCCGTTACTCGGTCTGAATCCGTTTTTGATTTGATTCGACCATTAGGACACAGACCAGCCACAATTTTCTTGGTTGCCTTACAGCTTTGCCTGGGACCAATCATCGTGGCGCCGCGAACGGCAACGGTTGCTTATTCGTTTTCCTTTGCTAATTGGCTGCCAAAGGGTCAGCAACAAATTGGTCTGATTGTCTTTACTTTGATTTACTTTATCCTCGTTTATTGGTCATCAACTCAGTCAACGAAGCTATTGGATATTATTGGCCGTTACTTAAACCCAATTTTCTTGGTCATGTTAGCATTTATCTTTATTTTGGCCATTATCGCACCAATGGGTTCCACCCACCAAATGGTGACGACGGCCTACCAAGGCAATGCGATTGCACCGGCCTTTATTGAGGGTTACAACACGGTTGATGCGATGGCAGCGCTGATTTTTGGGGTGACGATTGTGCACTCTATTCAAAAATTAGGTTACAAAAAGCCTGGTGAAATCGCGAAGGTAATCATTAAGACTGGCACCTTATCGATGGTTGTTTTGGCTGTGGTTTATATTGGGTTGATATTGCTGGGAACCACTTCCTTAGCCCATATGCCGATTTCTAGTAACGGTGCCGTTGCTTTGACCAATGTGATGCTGTATTATTTTGGTCGCTTTGGTCAAATCTTTATCGCTGTGATGGGAACTTTGGCTGTTTTTACCACTGCCATGGGTCTGACAGCATCCTTTGCACACGATTTAAACCGCGTTTGGCCGAAGGTCTCTTATAAGGGATGGTTGGCTTTTGCCTCACTCTTGGCCTTTATTGTCGCAACATTAGGTCTCGACAAGATTATTGTTTGGGCTGTGCCCATCTTGATGTTCCTCTACCCCATTGCGATTGTGCTGATTCTACTGAGCCTGCTGTCACCATGGCTTGGTCAAGGCCGCTTTCTTTACGGTTGGGCACTGGGCTTGACGTTGATTGCGGCTGTGTTTGACGGCTTGTCAAACGCACCTTTTGCTAAGGACCTCGGCGGACTAGTTTCCTATAATGTTGGGACAACGACTCACGTCGGTTGGTACCAGGCCCATATTTTTGGTGCTGGTGCCGGCTTTGGTTGGATTGGCTTTGCCTTCTTTGGTATTGTGCTTGGCCTGGTTTGTCAAAAGTTTTTTGAAACAAAAACAAAGTCATAAAAAAAGGAGTGAAAACGATTTCGTTTTCACTCCTTTTTTGTGCATTGGAATAATTGTCCAGTAAAAAAAGCCCATCACTGGGATAGACTTTGTCATGCTTTATTCAGTTTCTTCGTTGATAATTCGGTATGCCAACGATTCTGACATCACTAAGTCAGTTAAAAAGCCACCACGAAGGGCACCAAGGGCTGATTTTGATTTGGCCTTAGAACGGACCACACCAATTCGCTTTGGTGTTGCAAGGATAGAATTCATATCCAAACCAACGACTTTGTCGGAACCAACGTTTAAGATATTGCCATTGATGTCGTATGGACGACCGTAAATCATGCCCGCAACTTCGCCTAACTTAACGTTGGGGAAGAGACGGTTGATGTTTTGGTTCCAAATGGCGATGGATTCAAGCGAAGCAATTGTGCCCATGCCAGTCAAAACTGTATCCATTTGTTTGGCCAAGTCAATGGTCTGTTTGATTGAAACGGCCTCATACAGACCATCGCGGACAGCATCATCGGCTAAATAGAGTGGAGCAGGGAGCGTTAAGAATTCACCGGCAACCTTTTTGGCAGCCCGTTCGACGATGCGTACGGAACCGGCCGTGGAATTGTACTTCATGTTTTCCCCGACGAATTGGGTAAACTTAATCTGATCTAAGGGATTGGACGTGATGGCATCAATCAGTGAGTACATCGTGTCACCCCAAGTCATACCGACGATATGGGGACCATTTTCCAAGTGTTTGACCACTAGATTGGCTGCGTAGTTTGAAATCAGGTCTTCAGTGGCACTGGTCGTGGTGTCATCTTGAATGATGTAGCAATTTGTGTTTGGAAATTTTTCCTTAAAAACTTGCTCTAACTGTGAATTACGGTTAGCAGAGGTGGCAATTTCAATCTTCACAACACCGGTTTTCACGGCTTCTGTCAGGTACTTGTTAATGAGGTACCGGGAAACGTCGTACTTGGTCGAAATTTCACCAAAGGACAACTTGTTTAAATAGTAGTCTTCAGAAATTTGCGCCAGTAAATTTGGATCCGTTGCGGACATATTGTCATCCTTTTCCTTCTATTATTGATTTTCTTTAATTTAATCCGTGATTTTTGGCTTAAACAAGAAATCATTAAATTGATTCTACTACAAAATTCAAGATATTTACAATCAAAGTGTCAAATATTTTAAAAGTAAGATAAATTCAAAGATGGCAAAAAACTTAAAATATTGAAAAAAGATTAATTATACATTTTATTTGTAAAAATATTAAATCTTTTTCTTTACAATCGACAATGCACAATTTAAAATGAATTTAGGATTTAATTCAAGTCTTCAAAAACAGAGGAGGCCAATATGGTAGATATGAATGAAGTCTTTGCACTTCATGAGCACCACCAAGGAGCCCTGACGATTCAAGGGACCTTTTCCATTAAGAATGCGACTGATTTAGCCAAGGCTTACACGCCAGGGGTGGCAGCTTTAGCCAAACAAATTGAGCGTCATCCGGCGGACCAAAAGAAGTACACCATTTCGGGTAAATTAGTACCGGTCATTACCGATGGATCGGCCGTTTTGGGGCTGGGAAATATTGGCCCTGGGGCTGGGTTACCAATTGTTGAGGGTAAGGCACTGATTTATAAAGAGTTTGCTGGTGTTGATGCGATACCGCTGGCTTTGAACCAGGTGTCAACCGAAGAATTTGTGGCAACAATTAAGGCAATGGCACCATCCTTTGCAGGCATTCATTTGGAAGACATTGCTGCACCGCGTGTTTTTGAAATTGAGCAACAACTACAAAAGGCTTTGGATATTCCTGTTTACCATGATGACCAGACTGGCACGGCCATTGTTGTGCTGGCGGCTTTGATTAACGCTGCTAAGGTCGTGGGCAAGTCCTTGACAGAATTGAAAATAGTGATCAATGGTGTCGGTGCTGCCGGGGTTGCGACTGCCAAACTCTTATTAGCTGCGGGAATAAAAAAGCAAACGCTCGTTGACATTCATGGCGTCATTCGAGCAGATAATTCAGTTTATAACCGTTTTCAACGCGATTTAGCAAAGCAAGTTGAGCAAGTCCAGGGGGAAAGTTTAGATGATGTTATCGACCAACAAGACGTCTTTATTGGTCTGTCAGATGAACATCTTTTGTCGACTAACCAAGTTCGCCGGATGGCCGACAAGGCCATTATTTTGGCGCTAGCCAATCCGGTACCTGAAATTTTACCAGAGGAAGCCAAGACGGGTGGTGCTGCTGTGGTTGCGACTGGGTCTTCTCAGTGGGCTAACCAGGTGAACAATATTTTGGCCTTTCCAGGTCTGTTTAAGGGCCTCTTGGCGACTGATTTAAAATCAGTTTCAATCGCACTGCAGCTCCATGTTGCGACTGCCTTGGCTAACTTGGTCGAACAGCCAAGGGCGGAAAAAATTGTGCCCGCTGTCTTTGATGCTGGTGTGGTTGCAGCAGTTGAAAAGGCGGTCTTAGTTTTTGCCAAACAGGAACATTAAAGTAGCAAGCTCAGGGAAAAAGGTGGGGCGACAATCGTGGAAAATATTCAACAAATTTATTTGACTAATCCAGCTACGAAAAAAGCTTGGCAACAGTTTTTGACCAGTCAAGGCCTTGATAACTTTTCCAACCAAGAATTGGCTGGACTCGATCAAACCTTTGCAATCTATGATGACCAAGAACAAATGGTTGGAACTGGCTCGATTGCTGGGCAGACGCTAAAATATTTGGCCGTTTCGACGGCTGGTGCCTCCAAGGGAGCTCGGTTTAATCGCTTGGTTTCAATGTTAGAAACGACTTTAGCGCAAGAAGGAATCTTTCATTTATTTGTTTTCACCAAAGTGGAATATGAACAAAGCTTTGTCCATGTTGGCTTTACGACTTTGGCGAAGACGAATACGGGTCTGATTTTAGAAAAGGGCTTACCCAATGTCGCTAGTTTTCGGGCAGCACTACCTAAAAAACCAGCCTCAGCAATGCGGGTAGCAGCGGTTGTTTTGAATGCCAATCCGTTTACCAAGGGACACCGGTACTTGATCGAAAAAGCGGCGCAGCAGAATGACTTCGTGTATGTTTTTGTGGTTAAGGAAGACCAATCATTGTTCACGACTGAAGAACGATTGGGCTTAGTTCAAGAAGGGACGAGCGATTTAACTAATATTGTGGTAGCAACCGGTGGCCCCTACATGGTCTCCAGTCTATCTTTTCCGGCTTATTTTCTAAAAGACGATAGTCAGCGGGTTTTTTATCAAACTCGGCTCGATGCCACTTTGTTTAAAGAACAAATTGCCAAACCACTGGCCATCACAAGCCGTTATGTTGGCACGGAACCGTTATCGCAAACAACGGGTCAATATAACCAGGCGTTAGAAGAAGTCTTGCCGCCAGAAGTTCAACTTGTGCTGGTGCCTAGAATGCTGGAACCGGCAGGTAGTCAGCAAGTCATTAGTGCCCGAACAGTAAGAAAGGCGATTGCAGCTGGACGGGTTCAGGAGGTAGTTGATATGTTACCAGCGTCGAGTGTCTCTTTTATCGAAAATCACCTTACCGACTTACAAGCAAGAATCAAGAAAGGACAAAAAATCGATGGAAATTAAGAAAACTGCCTTAGCAGGAACGCTCGAATCTTCGGATGTTCAAATCGTGGTCAGTCAAGGCACGAATGGCCTGGAATTTGACTTGGTTTCAGCTGTCGCCAAGCAATTTGGAGATCAAATTCAAGCAACAATTGAAGCAGTGTTTGCTGCCTATGATATTCAAAATGCTGTCATTAAGGTCGTTGACCAGGGGGCTTTAGATCCTGTTATTAAAGCGCGGGCGATTACTGTTTGCCAACGGGCTTTGAACCAAGTTGACCAGCCACAGTGGGAGGTGCTCTAATGGTTACAAGTGAACGTTTACGAAGAACCATGATGTTCGTTCCTGGTAATAATCCGGGATTAATCAAGGATGCCGGAATCTTTGGGGCGGACTCGATTATGTTTGATTTGGAGGACGCGGTTTCACTGCCTGAAAAAGATGCTGCCCGTTACCTAGTTTATGAGGCATTATCCCGTTTTGATTACGGTGATGCTGAACGAGTTGTCCGCATCAACGGTTTGGATACCCCCTTTTATCAAAACGACATTAAAGCGATGGTCAAGGCCGGCATTGACGTGATTCGTCTGCCAAAAACGGAATCGGCTGAGATGGTCCAAGAACTTGAAAACTTGGTAGCGGCGGCAGAACAGGAATTTGGCAAAGAAGTTGGCTCGACGAACTTGATGGCCGCAATTGAATCGGCCAAGGGGGTTGTCAATGCCAATGAAATTGCTGCTGCTTCTGATCGAATGATTGGGATTGCACTGTCTGCCGAAGATTATACGACTGATATGAAGACCCACCGCTATCCGGATGGCCAAGAATTATTGTACGCCCGCAATGTTATTTTGCATGCCGCTCGATCAGCAGGGATTGCAGCTTTTGATACAGTCTTTACGAACTTAGATGATGAGGAAGGCTTTATCCGGGAAACCAAGCTGATTCATCAGCTTGGTTTTGATGGCAAATCAGTGATTAATCCGCGGCAGATTCCTTTAGTGAACCAAGTTTATCAACCAAGTCAAAAGGAAATTGCTAACGCACAAAATGTGATTATGGCCATTAAGGCTGCCCGACAAAAGGGATCAGGTGTGATCGCCATTAACGGTCAGATGGTTGACCGACCGGTTGCGTTACGGGCAAAACGAGTAATGGCGTTGGCGCAGGCAAACCACCTTGTTGATCAGGAGGGAAATAACATTGAAGAATAAAGTTCAGCGTGAAATTCCAGATGAAATTTTGAACCAATACCATGATGGTGGTTTTGAATCAGTTGACTTTGGTCATCCAACAATTCAAAGGGTGGCACCAAAGGTGCAAGCGCAGACTGGCCCTAGTAAGGTTGTTGATTCAATTCACCAGGTTGTCCATGATACTGTTCATGATGGCATGACAATTTCTTTTCATCACCATTTTCGTGAAGGTGACTTTGTCTTTAATATGGTGATGCGCGAAATTATTGATGGCGGTTATCAAAATCTTTCGTTAGCCCCTTCATCATTGACGAATGTGATGAATGATATTGTGGTGGAAGCAATCGAGAAGGGTGTGGTCACCAATATTACTTCTTCTGGGATGCGGGGGACTTTGGGGAATGCCATTTCCCACGGCGCCCTTAAAAATCCTGTGATTTTCCGCTCACACGGAAACCGAGCACGGGCAATTGAGTCCGGTGACATTCAAATCGACGTTGCCTTTTTAGGTGTGCCGAATGCTGATGAAATGGGGAATGCCAATGGAATGGATGGGGAAACTGCCTTTGGTTCTTTGGGTTATGCCCTGATGGATGCCCGTTATGCCAATAAATTAGTTTTGATCACAGATGATTTAAAGCCTTATCCCAATACCCCGGCCTCCATTCAGCAAACGCAGGTTGATTATGTGGTCAAGGTGGACAAGGTTGGTGACCCCGATAAGATTGGTTCTGGGGCGACCCGCTTTACCAAGGACCCAAAGGAACTGCAAATTGCTAAAATGGTGAACGAAGTTATCACACACTCACCATATTTCCAAGATGGCTTTTCTTTTCAGACTGGTTCTGGTGGAGCGGCGCTGGCCGTGACCCGTTTTTTGCGTCAGTCAATGCTTGAAAAGCAAATTAAGGCATCCTTTGCTCTGGGTGGCATTACCAAGCCAACGGTTGACCTCTTGCAAGAGGGCCTAGTTGCTAAAGTTATGGACGTTCAAGACTTTGACAAGGGGGCTGCTTTCTCGATGCGAGAGAGCCCTAATCAGCAGGAAATCGATGCATCATGGTATGCTGACCCGGCTAACAAGGGCGCCATGGTTGATAAGTTGGATGTGGCTATCCTTTCAGCCTTGGAAATCGACACTGATTTTAACGTGAACGTGATGTCAGGCTCCGATGGCGTCATCCGCGGAGCAATCGGTGGCCATCAGGATGCGGCAACGGCTAAGTTGACGATTATCTCCGCTCCCTTGGTCCGCGGTCGGATTGCCACGGTCGTTCCAGCGGTCACTACGGTGATTACACCGGGTGATTCAATTGATGTTTTGGTGACTGAAATTGGCGTTGCGATTAATCCAAAACGTCAGGATTTAAAGGACGCTCTGGCAAAGGTGCCGGGTCTGCCAATCTATTCAATTGAAGAGCTGCAACAACGCGCGGAGAAATTGGTTGGTCGACCTAAGCCACTGGCCTTCGAAGACCGGGTGGTAGCCTTGGCTGAATATCGTGATGGCACTTTAATTGATGTTATTAAGGAAGTGCAAGATTAACAGTTAGATTCGAGGGCTGGGAAACCGGCCCTCTTTTCTATTGCAGTCGGTGCTTGTTGTTTTTGTTAGAATAGACAATAGAAATCAGTTTGGAAGGAAAGAAGATGCTTGAATTGTTTGCCGATGGTCAGGCAGTTACCTTAGACCAAGTTTTAACTAATCGCGAGTGGCGGTCAGCCGTACAGCAACAATTGGCGATTGATTTTCCTGACCAGGTTGTTTTGGCGGTGAAGCTAAATATCGCCGGCCCAATTAAAAATAGTCCAAAGATTCAGCAAGTTTTTATGGCTGGCTGGCAGGTCATTCAGCGGGCTTGCGCGGATGCTGCCATTAAAAAAGTTTATGTGGATGAACAGCGCATAACCGGTCCGGAGGCCTTTTTGGTTCTAGACGGCCAGCTAAAAAAATGGAAGCAGAAGTTGGTGCACTTCGAGGACAACTTTGCTCTTGGCCGTTTGTTTGATTGTGATGTTATGATTGATTCGGCGGAAAGCTACCAATTTTCACGCCGAGACCTTGGTTTATCTCCTCGGCCTTGTCTGGTTTGTGATGACGATGCCAAGGTCTGCGCTAAAAAAGGGCATCACTCGCTTGCTGCTGTTCAGGCTGCTAGCAATCAGTTGTATAGAAATTATTTTGTGACTGATTTAATCTTGCCAAAATGGTCGCAAGATTTTGTGGCGGATGCAGCGCTTGCTGCTTGTTTGCAAGAAGTTGTTTTAGCACCAAAGCCAGGTTTGGTTGACCCGCTTTCAGCCGGGGCCCATCACGACATGACGGTAATGACCTTTGTTGATTCAGCCGTAGCACTAAGGCCATACTTTGAGCGGGCTTTTCAATTGGGACAAGACTGTAGTCAGGCGGAGGCAATCGATTTGTTAAAGCTTCTGCGCCCAGCAGGTGTTGAAGCCGAACAGGCCATGTATCTGGCCACAAACGGGGTGAATACGCATAAGGGTGCGATTTTTACGTTGGGGATTCTCATTGCCGCTTATGGCTTGGCAATTCAAGGTAAAGAAGCAACGACCTTGCACAAGGTCTTACATTTTGTTCGAAAAATCAGCGCCAATATCTTAGAAAATGACCTGGTCAGCCCGCACCCCAGTGACCGGCAAGCAGAAACAGCTGGCTCCTACCAATACCGGACTTACCAGTTAACAGGAGTTCGGGGTGAGGTTGCTGCCGGCCTGAAAGCGTTAGCACAGGTTGGTCTGCCGACATTACGGGACCGGCCGGGCTCCATGACAAATCGTCTTTTGGATACGCTAATGGCACTGGCGGGGGCAATACAGGATTCGACGCTGATTAAACGTGCCAAGACGAAAGCAATTGTTCAACAAATGCAAGACTGGGTCGATGAATTTTTCACCCTGGGTGGTGCTGAGACAGCAGCCGGTCAAAAATACTTAACGACGTTGAATCAAACGATGATTGAACAAAATTTGAGCATTGGTGGGGCGGCAGATTACCTGATCTTAACTATTTTTATTGGTCGCTTATCGGGATTGTTGTCATCATAAGCAAAAGAAAAGGGGAATGTGGGAAAATGGCTTTTTTTACAACGAGTGATGGTGTTCAAATTAATTACACTGATCGAGCGGGGGTTGGTCCCGTTGCAGTTTTACTGTCGGGATTTTCAGGCATTCAAGCCGAATGGTCTTATCAAATTCCAGGATTAACAGCGCGTGGTTACCGGGTCGTGACCATGGACTGGCGGTCACACGGGCAATCGGAACGAACAACGAAAAACTTGCGTGTTTCTCGCCTAGCGGCTGATCTACAGGAACTCTTTGAATTATTAAAAATTGATCAAGTGACTTTGGTTGGCCACTCGATGGGTGGATCGGTTATTTGGGCCTATCTGTCGCTATTTGGACAAGAAAAGTTGAAACAGTTGGTTATTGTTGATGAAAGCCCCAAGCTGCTCAACGAAGGAAACTGGACGGCCGGCATCCGCAATCTGACTTGGTCGACTTTTGGAACAGTGTCTAAAACCTTTATTAAACAACACTTGACCGCTGTGCCGGTTGCGCCAGAATTTAAAGCTTTGTTGAAAGAAGATAAGCTGAAAAATCCTTTCGATTTTGATTTGGCCTATCCTTTGATGAAAAACCACTTGCTGGAAGATTGGCGCCAGGACCTAGCTGATTGTACGTTGAAAACACTTTTTGTTGCTGGTGGGGCTTCGCCTTTATGTAAAATCGGTTATTACCATGATTTCGAAAAGCTATTGAACCATCAGTCTTATTTAAAAATTATCCAAAAAGCAGGTCATTTGCCTCATTTAGAAATTCCTGAAGAATTTAATCAAGTATTTTTTGAATTTATTGATTAAATTTATAAAATTATGATAAAATACCTCTAGATACGATAACAGATGCCATTGTTGCAGGAGAATGTAGATGAAGAAAGATAGACAACCGTTTGGTGCTATCAGCTTCTTTTCGAATTTCGAAGCCAAGCTGAAAATCGTTGGTTTAGGGGGAACAGCATTCTTTTTGATGACCCTTTTATTATTTGTGGTTCTTTGGATGGATGTCTTACCCGATAATATGGGCGGGGCACTGTTCACTCTGGTTATTTTCGGTGGCGCCCTGTACTACCTTGGTAGTCATTTGCCAATTTTTAAGTCCTATTTGGGTGGTGGATCGGTTTTTGCCACTGTGGGCGCAGCTATTATCGCTGGCTTGGGTTTGGTACCGAATAGCGCGATTGGCACAGTGCACAACTTTATTTCGACCTCCAATTTTTTGGAATTTTATATTGTGTCGCTGATTATTTCGGCTATCTTAAAAATGGACCGACAACTATTATTAAAATCAGCGGTACGGTTTTTACCAGTTGCCTTCTTGGCAATGGTCGTTAATTTCTTCGTCGTTGGCCTGGTGGGGCAGTTATTAGGGTTAGGATTCGTGCATACGTCGCTCTATATTTCCTTCCCGGTCATGGCCGGTGGTGTGGGAGCTGGCATTGTGCCGCTATCGACCATTTATGGTTCTGCGCTGGGAATACCAGCCGGTCCCATCTTATCGCAGCTTTTCCCAGTCCTCGTGTTATCGAATTTGCTGGCTATTATCGGTGCCGGTCTCTTAGTTAAAAATACCGAGCAATCTACTTGGAATGGTCATGGCGATCTATTAAAGACACCGGGTGAGATGCGATCTACCGAGACGCTGACCAATAAAATTGAATTTAACCGACTATTGGTGGGGATGATGGTGGCCATGGCTTTCTATTTAATTGGTTTGATGCTCCACCATTTGCTGCCCAGCGTCAACGCCTTTGCCTTTCTGATTTTGGTGGCAATTGCTGCTAAGGCTAGTAACTTGGTACCAACTTACTATGAACAGTCTGCAGTCCTCTTTGGTCAACTAATTGTGCAGACACTGACCAAGGCATTATTGGCTGGTGTTGGATTGGCCTTACTTGATTTGTCCGCCTTACTAAAGACGGTGACTTGGCAATTGGCCATCTGTGTGATTGTTTCAGTCGTAACGATTGCATTAGCAGGGGGCTACCTAGGTAAAATCTTTGGTCTCTACCCAGTTGAGTCGGCTGTAACTGCTGGTTTGGTTAACAATTCAATGGGCGGAACCGGTAATGTTGCAGTTCTTTCGGCCGCTAACCGGATGAATTTGATTGCGTTTGCACAGATGGGAAATCGAATTGGTGGTGCCATCGTTTTGGTCATTGCTGGGTTTTTTATTACGGTTTTTGCTTAATAATTTAAAATAAATCTAATCAAATCTAATCAAATCTTATGTTTGCTTTTTTTGTGAAAAAAACATACATTTTTTATTTAAATCTGAATTAAAGAGTGGTATTATTAAAAAGTTGCTTTGCTAAAGGAGATTATAATGTCTGAAGAATCACAGGCGTCGCAAGGCACCGGAATCTTTTCAAAAATCGAAAGCAAGTTTCAAGTAGCGGGTATTGGCGGTGTTGCCTTTATCCTGATGGCTATTTTGTTGGTAGCCGTCTTGAGCCTACGTTTGTTGCCAAATAACATTGCTGGCGCGATGTTTTCCTTAGTTATGCTTGGTGGTGTTTTCTTCTATGTTGGAAACAACCTACCAATCATGCGCTCATACCTTGGTGGAGGGTCAGCCTTCGCCGTTGTTGCCGGTTCGATCTTAGCCGGTACAGGGATTGTGCCTAAGGAAGCCGTAACAAGTATTCATACCTTTGTCTCTGATGTCAACTTCTTGGAGTTCTATATCGTGGCTTTGATTACCTCAGCCATTTTGAAGATGGACCGTAAGTTGTTGTTGAAATCAGCTGTGCGTTTCTTACCAGTAGCCTTTGGGGCAATGATTATTTCATTCTTTGTGGTTAGCTTTGTTGGGCAATTGCTCGGTCTTGGCTTTAATCACACAGCGTTGTACGTTGCCTTCCCAATGATGGCCGGTGGAATTGGAGCCGGGATTGTGCCACTGTCAAACATTTATGGGTCAGCCCTTCATGTTTCAGCCGGTACAATCTTGAACCAATTGTTCCCAGCCGTTGTTCTGGCAAACTTGATGGCCATTATCGGTTCGTCATTGTTGGTTAAGTTTACCGCCAAGTCAAAGATGAATGGTCAAGGTCAATTGTTGAAAACAGCAGGTGACATGGCCGCCGACAAGAAAAATGATGCCCCAGCCCTCAACTACTCACAAATGTTAGTTGGAATGATGGTGGCGTTGTCATTTTACATGGTTGGTACTTTGTTACACGCTTTGGTACCAAGTATTAACGCTTTCGCATTTTTGATCTTAGCAGTTATTGTCGCCAAGGCTTTGAACTTAGTTCCTAAGTTTTACGAAGAATCAGCCGTGATGTTTGGAAATCTGATCGTTTCGACAACAACACAAGCTTTGTTGGCTGGTATCGGATTAGCTTTGGTGGATATGAACAAGTTGCTGGCCACTTTGTCATGGCAGTTGGTTGTTTGTGCTTTAGTTTCAGTCGTAACGATTGGAATTGCGGGTGGTCTTTTGGGTAAGCTCTTTGGCTTGTACCCAGTTGAATCAGCAGTTTCAGCCGGTATGATTAACAACTCAATGGGTGGAACCGGAAACGTTGCTGTGTTGTCAGCTTCTGACCGGATGGGCTTGATTGCCTTCGCCCAAATGGGTAACCGAATCGGTGGCGCTATCATCTTGATCTTAGGTGGCCTCTTGATTACGGTTTTGCATTAATTTGCAAAATTGCTTTGTTAACCGTCCTCACATTATGTGAAGATGGTTTTTTGTTGTGATCAGACCGGAGTGTATGGTAAAAGAGGCCCTGCTGATTCACGACCAATCAGCAGGGGGATGGTCGGAAGGTATGGTGCTAGCGACAACTGCTAGTAGTTTCTGGACACTTTTTTGTCCTCTTAATCAAAGGAGCAGTCTGGTTATTTTAGGCACTGGAGCGCTCAATGTTAAAAATCAAATTTTAAAAAAGGCCTGCCTAATGCTTTTCAAGCTGTTAAGCAAATTCAAATGGTCGATCAATAATATATCGTTCGGGGTTTAGCAGGACTGCTGGTACCGTTTTTTATTCCGGCTAGTGATCGATTAGTGAAACAAAAGCTTGTATTATATGGCCAACCGCTTTAACACACAAAGACTGGTTAATTTATTTTGGCGAAAAAATGTTGATAGCTATAACCCGATCATGCTCTCGTGTGGCTTGGCAAGTAAGAAAACTTTTGGCTGTCAACACTAATGGTACGAGAAAATCAATGCTGATTTAATCCAGTGAATCCTGTGTCACAGCTAGGAAGACCGGGGGCTAAACTGGTCTTTTTTTGAACAAAAAACTTTGACAAATACTCGAAATCTTCCTATAATAGTAGACAACATTGTATTGGGTAGAAGTGCGGACTGGCGTAGTTGCCAGTTTGAAGGAGGCTTATGGCAGAACGGATTCCACAAAGTGTAATCGATGAAGTTCGGTCGCAAACCAACATCGTCGATGTCATTCAAAATTATACCCAGTTAGTGAAGCGCGGTCGCGAATGGAACGGGTCTTGCCCATTTCACGAGGATCGGCGCCCTTCACTCTTTGTTGATGATAAAAAGCAGGTTTTTCATTGTTTCTCCTGTGGACGCTCGGGAACCGTTTTTTCTTTTTTAATGGAAAAAGATGGTTATAGCTATCCGGAAGCTGTCCTATCCTTGGCGAAGGATCTTAACTTATCTGGTTTAGATAAGTACCAGGGTCAGCCGTCGGCGCGAAAAGAACAGTTTGCCGCGATTTTCGATTTATATCAAAACGCCGAGCGATTGTATACGCATATTCTGTTAAATACAACAGCGGGTGAACAGGCTTTGGCTTACCTGCATGATGACCGTCAGCTCGATGATGAGACGATCAAACGGTATGGGTTGGGTTTTGTCCCAGCGAACAATGTGTTATTGGCTTATGCCAAGGAACATAATTTGGCTGATAAGCTCCTCTTAGAAAGTCAATTATTTATTGATCAGGATGGTGAAATCAGCCGCGACCGCTTTAATAATCGAATTGTTTGGCCAATTAAGGATGTTAGAGGTCAGGTTCGGGGCTTTTCGGGCCGGTCACTCGATCCGAATAACCCAGCTAAGTATATGAACTCACCAGAGTCGCCCTTTTTTAATAAGGGAGACTTGCTGTATAATTTTGATCAAGCCAAACCGGCTATTCGATCTGGTCAACCGGCCATGATTTTTGAAGGATTTATGGATGTGATTTCGGCCGCTCTGGCAGGGGCAACTGGTGCCGTTGCCACAATGGGAACGGCGTTAACCGAGCACCATGTGACTGATTTAAGTAAAATCACGGATAAAATTCTCTTGGTCTATGATGGTGATGCGGCTGGCCAAAAGGCAGCTAAACGTTCGATACCGTTAATTCGTCAAGTTGCCCCTCAAGTTGAAATTGGGGTTGTTTCTTTACCGGATGGCCGTGACCCTGATGAGGTCCGGCGTGACCAGGGGTTAGAGGTCTTAAAGCAAGATCTTGGCCACAGCGTTTTGACACCGACTGAATTTTTGATTCAAGCAGCTAAAAATGGTAAAAACCTGGAAAATCAGTCTCAGTATCTCGATTTCTTAAAGGAGACATGGCCGATTTTGGCTGCAGCAAGTCCGGTTGAACAGGATTATTTTTTACGGCAGTTCAGTGAAGAATATGGGTCTGACCTTGCGGCACTCCGGCAAGAGTTCCAGGAGTTTATTGCTCATCGACCGATACAGGCTGTTCAACAGGCGCCATCAAAGAAGCAGTGGCCAAAGCCTGAAACTGATCAGAATAGCTGGGCGGATGCTGCATGGCAACCGGATTATTCGGATGGCTTTGAATCGTTAGCTGCTCTTGGCGCACCAACCAGCAAAACAGCTTCTGCTGATGATTTAGCTGGGCATTTAAATGCTGGGTTAACCCGGACGGAGCGGGCAGAGCAGGGACTCTTAATGGCAATGATTAAGTCACCAGTGGCCATGAATGTGGTCAAGGGGTTGCCTGATTTTGCCTTTGTCCATCCAGAATATCAACTGTTAATGATGCTGTATGAAGCATATATGAAACAGGGGCAGCAAAGTTTTGATTTAGCCAGCTTTTTAGACTTTGTTCAAAAGCCTGATTTAAACCAAAAAATGATGGCAATCGATCGAGAATTTGGTACACTAGAAGTTCAACGGGATGCGGTTAATGACTATCTTCGTGTGATTATGAAAGAGGCTCCTTATGAAAGCCAAGTTGAGGCGTTAAATAAGAAGATTGCCTTAGCTAAAAATCAGCACGATGAAATGGCTCTGATTCAACTAGGGACAGAGCTTATTAACCTAAGAAGAAAGTATTCCCAGCAATAGGAGATATAATGGCAAAAATTTCAAGTTCAAGTAAAATTTCCGAAATTAAAGCTTACCTTGATGAGCAGCATATTGCTTACCATGGTCGAGCTCGTAAAGCGGAACTGTTGGCCTTAGCTGAAGGTAAGACGCCTGAAGAGGCGGCTGAAATTGCCAAGCAACCTGTTAAAAAGCCAGCCAAGAAGTCTGGCCCAATTAAGTCGGCTGCCTATGACAAGGCTGTTCGTGAATTATTGAAGGAATACAAGCCGGCTAAGCAAATTCAATACCGTGAATTGTCTGAAAAAATTGCGGAACCTTTCCACCTGGATACTGAAAACATCGAACGTTTGATGGAAAAGGTTGAAGATGCTGGTATTGCCATTGTTGATGAAAAAGGTGAGCCCGCACCAGAAGTTCTGCAAGCCAAGCAAAACAAGCCATCGAAAGATGAACTAGATAACGCTGAAGATACTTCTGGCATTAAAATTAATGACCCTGTCCGGATGTATTTGAAGGAAATCGGTCGTGTTAACCTTTTGCAAGGTGATGAAGAAATTGAATTGTCTAAGCGAATTGAAGCTGGGGATGAAGAAGCCAAGCAGGAATTAGCGGAAGCTAACTTGCGTTTGGTTGTTTCCATCGCTAAGCGTTACGTTGGCCGTGGTATGCAATTCTTGGACTTGATTCAAGAAGGGAACATGGGCTTGATGAAGGCTGTAGACAAGTTTGATTACACTAAGGGCTTTAAGTTTTCAACTTATGCTACCTGGTGGATTCGTCAGGCCATTACACGTGCCATTGCCGACCAGGCCCGGACAATCCGAGTCCCTGTTCACATGGTTGAGACGATTAATAAGTTAATCCGAATTCAGCGCCAATTGCTGCAAGATTTGGGGCGTGAACCACTCCCTGAAGAAATTGGAGCTGAAATGGACTTGACAGCTGACAAGATTCGCGAAATCTTGAAGATTGCTCAAGAGCCTGTTTCATTGGAAACACCAATTGGTGAAGAGGATGACTCCCACTTGGGTGACTTCATTGAGGATAATGAAGCCGTTTCGCCAGCAGATTCTGCTGCTTATGAGATGCTTCGTGACCAATTGGAGTCTGTTTTGGATACGCTAACTGACCGTGAAGAAAACGTCTTGCGTTTGCGCTTCGGTTTGGAAGACGGACGGACACGGACTTTGGAAGAAGTCGGGCGAGTCTTCGGGGTTACCCGCGAACGTATCCGTCAGATTGAGGCCAAGGCGTTGCGTAAGTTGCGCCACCCATCACGGTCAAAGCACTTAAAGGATTTTATGGACGAAAACTAGGACTTTATTTACCCATCAATCCGTTAGAATATTTTTGATAAGATTCGGTATTTTACCGAATCTTTTTCATGTCAAACGCCAGCTAACCGGCTGGCAAATTGGCACTAATCAAACAATTAGCGGTTCATCAACCATCCCGCTTGAACAAAACTAGGAGTACAATATGAACGAATTTAACCAAAAATCAACTTCCAAAGCGTTAAGCCTCACACTAACTGCCGTTGTGGCTGCCCTTTATGCGGCAATCACAATGCTAGTCGCCCCCATCGGCTTTGGTCCTGTCCAATTACGTTTATCCGAAGGGCTGAACCATTTAGCAGCTTGGAATAAACGCTATGTTGTTGCCCTTGGCTTAGGGGTTTTGATTGCCAATCTGGTTTCACCTTTGGGCTGGATTGATTGGGTCTTTGGAACATTGGGGACAGTGATTATGACCGGGTTGACTTACTTGCTAACTCGTCAGGTACAAAAGCCATTGGTCAAAATTATTATCTCAACGATTGTTGTTTTGACGATTGGAATGGGGATTTTGGCGGCAGAATTTACGTTTGCCTTTGCCATTCACGCACACGGGGCCTTCGCTCCGGTTCAATCATCAGCTTCATTACTGACTAACTGGCTCTCTTACTATGTTTCATTAGTTCCGGGCGAGTTAGTTTCCTTGGTTGTTGGTGGAATTGTCATCTACGCCTTGTCAAAGGTCGTTAATTTAAAGAAATAATGATTGAACAAAATTATCACAATCAAAAAGTATTCCTAACCGGTGCCGCTTCTGGCATCGGTTTTTGCCAAATGAAGACCTATTTAGCTGCTGGTGCCGAAGTTGTGGCGGTCGATGTGCAAGAAATTGATTATGAGTCAGACCGGTTAACCAAAATTCAGGCGGATTTAGGCCAGAAAGAGGAACTGGACGCTTTGGTAAATCAGCTTTCAGCGCGGGTAGAAGCCTTTGATATCTTCTTGAATACGGCCGGCGTCTTGGATGGCTTTCAACCACTGCTAAATCAAGACCAAGCAACCATTGATCAAGTTCTTTCAATTAACCTGCAGCCGGCCATTGCTCTAACACAAGCTGTTTTACCAAAGATGATTCGTCAAGGGCATGGTATCTTGGTTTATATGGCATCCATCGCCGGTCTGCAGGCTGGTGGCGGCGGGGCTGCTTACACCATGGCAAAACATGCCCTGATTGGTTTAACGAAGCAGGTGGCCTTTGATTATGCCAAAGACGGCATCAGGGCGAATGCCATTGCTCCAGGTGCGATTAAAACTGCGATGAATGCAGCTGATTTTGCCGGTGAGGGAAAGATGGCACAAGAGGTCGCCAAACAGACGCCAGCACAGCGCTGGGCAGACCCTCAGGAAGTCGCTGATTTGACCCTATACCTAACCAGCCCACAAGCGAGTTATATGAATGGCACGGTTGTGACGCTCGATGGCGGTTGGACACTCGGTCATTAAATAATGGACGTTTTTTAATAAAAAATCCTTTGAATTGATGTTGATGATATGACATCAGGATCAGAAACGAGTGAAGGTGTGACTGTCCTGTTCAAAGTGGGGGGTGTTGATGGTGGGCCAACTGTTGATGCACATTCTTGAAAAAGGAACAGCCAGGTATCCGTTACGGAAATTATCATGATACTATTCCCCTTGGAATGCTGATTTTAAAGTGATTATTACGGTAATTGATCGAATCCAAAACATTGGTAGTCAAAAAATTAGCCAGTTACCGTTTTACAGTTTTGTGAGGGAAATGATAATTGAAGCAGCCACTTCTTTGGTAATGATGATCATAGCTGAATTGGAGTGAAAAGACTTCATCTGCGCAGAATGCAGTCAGAATTACTGACTTCGGTTTGAAACTGGAGGTGGTTTTGATTTACACTAAGGGTAGTTACAAAAGTAAAAAAAAGAGGGGATTTGTTCAATGGAAAAGTCAATTTTGCAAGAAACAACGAAGCTCGCTAACGGTGTTGAAATGCCGGTTTTTGGTCTCGGTGTTTGGAAGTCTTCTAATAAGGAGGCCGCCGATTCCGTCCAGGTAGCAATTAAAAATGGTTACCGGCTGATTGATACAGCTAAGCAGTACGGTAACCAAGCAGGTGTTGGTTATGGGATTCAACAGGCCTTGAAGGACAACCGTTTGAATCGTAAGGACTTGTTTATTACCACCAAGGTCTTTAACGGTGACCAAGGCTATGAAAGTACTTTGAAAGTCTTTGAAGAGCAATTGAAGCAATTGCGTTTAACTTACTTGGACCTATTGTTGATTCACTGGCCGGTTGATGGCAAGTATGTCGACACTTGGCACGCTGTTGAAAAGCTTTACCGTGAAGGCAAAGTTCGTGCCATTGGAATTTCAAACTTTAACGAAGAAAAAATTCAGGAATTGTTGGAAGCCGGTACCGTGATGCCACAAGTCAACCAAATGGAATTTAACCCATTGGTTCAAGAAGAATCACTCTTCACCTATATGAACGGAATCGGGATGGCAATGGAAGCCTGGGGACCATTGGGTGGTGGTGAAGCACTCGCAAACCCAGTTGTCGA
The DNA here is from genome assembly GCF_058511985.1 of Fructobacillus sp. ESL1096. Taxonomy (NCBI): domain Bacteria; kingdom Bacillati; phylum Bacillota; class Bacilli; order Lactobacillales; family Lactobacillaceae; genus Fructobacillus; species Fructobacillus sp. ESL1096. The sequence continues at coordinate 195,158 of NZ_CP196400.1, read as the reverse complement.
AAAGATTGCGCAAGCCCATGCCAAATCAGTTGCTCAGGTGATTTTACGTTTTGACTACCAAATGGGGGCCATCACGATTCCAAAGTCTGCCCACGAAGAGCGGATTATTGCTAACAGTCAAATTGATGACTTTGTTTTGTCACCTGATGAAATGGCTGAAATTAAGGCATTGAACCAAGAAAAGCACAGTATCTGGTACCAAAACTTTGCTTGGCATAAGGGTAGTGAAGCAACTGGCGTAAAGGACGAAGTTTCTCACTGGGACGATGTTGAAGAATATCTGAATAAGCCCGTTCAATAAGCATAACGGCTGAAGGGGGGTTCAATGGAAGTTTTAAAGTATCTGGAGGCCTTGCAATATGAATCAGCCGATACTGTGATGGGATCGATTATGAGTGCAGCTAATTTCCCAGCGTTGGCTGGAATTGAAGATGCCTGTGATGTGCAATATAGCACGACCAACCAGCATGATTTACAACAGATTGCTCGTTATCAACCAATGTTTTATAACGTGGCCGAACATCGCTTGGTTAATCAAGCAGATGTTTTGCGCTTGCTAGATTTGGTCACACAAAAGCAATAACTGAGTTGCTCTGCCATTATTGGTGGGGCTTTTTTGTTCGAATTGTACCAGTGATGGGCTATCTGGGTCCAGTGCAGGAATAAAATTAAAACTAACGAGAAAAACTACCAGGGTTATCTAAACGGCCCGTTTGAACAGTTTTCGCTATTCTCAAATTTTAGCTGATTTAGCAATTAAGATTAGTTAGGTAGCCTGTTCATAACAGATAATGAAATTAAAAAGAAGTTAGTCGAAAAATATTGTGGCTAACTTCTTTTTTACTTGAAAATAGGATGTTTGGCTTTGTTAAAGCTGGTCAGAGAAATTTTGTAGGTCTGCTCGATACAGCCGTGGAACTTGACTGAGATCGGCAACAGTCTTGGCGCCCAAGAGGGTCATTAGTTCTGGTAAGGCCTGTTGCCAGTTCGTGATTTCTTTTTGTAAGGCTGAGGGGCTCTCCGTCATTAAGACTTGCAGGAAGTGACCGGCAGATGAGGTTGTTTTTGCTCCTAAAATCAGGGCGGTGACAACATCGTTAATGGTCTGAATTCCACCTGTGGCAATTAACGGTGAATTAATCGCTGCCTTTTGCCCCGCCAAGAGTGTTTCAACCGTGCTGAGCCCGAAGGGACTCAGATCTAAAGGGTTCTCATTTTGCCGGTCACGGCGTTGCTCGATTTGGGCAAAATTTGTTCCATTAGCACCACCGACGTTAATGGCCGCTGGTTTGAGGGCTGAGAGCTGTTTCAGGAGGTCTGGGCCCATGCCAAAACCAACTTCCTTGATGATGACGGGTACGGACGATTTAGCAATCACGGTAGCCAAATTGTCGATCCAGTAAAAGCGTCGGTCACCTTCCGCCATGGCCAATTCTTGGCCTAAATTGACATGGAGCTCGATGGCATTGGCATCAATCATGTCTATTGCCGCTTGGACGTTTTGAATGGGGTGGTCAGCGCCGAGGTTGGCAATTAAAAAGCCTTCGGGATGATTTTGCCGAACAACCCGGTAGGATTCAACTTGACTGCTATCCTTTAAGGCCACGGATTGGGAACCGACTGCCATCGCTAAGCCCGTTTTTTGGGCAACGGTGGCTAAATCAGCATTAACCTTGGTACTAGCAGAAGATCCACCAGTCATGGCCTCAATATAAAAGGGCCAGGTAAAGTCTGCGCCGAGGATCTGAGTGGTTGTTTGAACGTCAGCGACCGCGCTGTTTTTCAGGGGTCCTGGAACCCAACGGACAGCGTCAAAGCCAGGTCCGATTACTGGGTTTTCCTGGTCTCGCCAAAACTTGGTTGCAAGCGACAGGTGTTCGTTTTTACGGTTTGAATGAGTAGTGGCCATCTTAAAAATCTTTCACAGTAACACGGAATCTTGCCAGAGTGCTGGTAAGAGAAGGTGGAGGGTGGTTCCTTGGCTAGCTTGTTGAAAACCATGTCCTTGAGTTTCATTCTCAAAGATGACAAAGCCATTGTCGCCATAGCCGGCACCAGAGACCTTACCGGCGAGGCTCCTTTGTCCTAAGAGCGTTAAAAATTGACGAAGGGCAGGGGTCAGGTAGCCGGTTGGCAAGGCCTTTTTCAAGAGGTCCTGATTGTTCTTGAGCCCTTGTAGCAAACCATGGTAATCGTGGTTTTCAATCGCGAGGGCTGCCTGAGTCACAGCTTCTTTTGATTGACGGGCAAAGTCAGTCTGCCAAAAGCCCTTGGCGAGCGCTTTTTTTGTTGAAGCGGGTTGGAAAGTGGCAACGATGCCAATTTGCCAATTTTGGGGCCAAGGAAGCGGCTTAATAGCGAGCTTCGACCAGTCGAGCTTGGAAAAATCAGCTAGGGTGAGGGTCGTTGCTTCCACTTGCTTCAGCCAGTCAGGAGCCTGATAGAAAATCACACCGGTAAAAGTAGCCGATGCTAAATCGCCAAGGGAACCTGAACCTTGAATAAAGTAGTGGGCGAAGGCTGCTTGGCGGAAAACTGCTTGTAGGCTGTCTTCTTGATTAAAGTAAGCGACCAAGCCCTTGATGATTGCGACCGAAACGGCAGCAGATGAACCCAAACCAAGCTTATTGTGGTCAACCGCCATTTGCGAGGAAATGGTCAACGATAAACCAGGTTGCTCGGTGAGTTTAAGGTCTAGGTGCTCTTGGTAGAAAAGGACCAAAGCCGCCTTGACAAAGGACCAAGTCCCCAAAAATGAGCTATTTGTTTCCTTTGTCAGTTCAGCTAAGGCAGCCCAGGTCAAAACGAGTGGTTCTGGCAGGGCGTCCGATTGAACAACCAAGGAACCCGGCATGAGGCGGTCGGTTTCTGCGACATGAATGGTTAAACCACGGTCAATAGCAGCCAAAAGAGCCGGTTGACCGGGTTCGGTGACAGCATATTCGCCGGCTAAAAAAAGTTTGCCGGGAATTTTGACGGTGGTTGTTTTCATAGTGGACGTCCTCTAGTCTTCAAAGCTAATGCCCGGACCCGGTGTTGCGATTTGGAGGCGCAACTTGCGGAATTTTTCTTGAAGCTTGTCTTTGATGGTTTCAGCCTGATCTTGGTTGGTAATAATCTTAACGTTTGGTCCGGCATCAATCGTGGCATAGGCCAGGAAGCCTTCAACCCGGAGTGCCTTAACGAAGTCCAAAACATCGAGAGTCATTTGGTTAAAGTAAGTGAAGCGCCGGTCAGTCGCCGTAATATTTAACTCATGCATGGCTAAGGCGTTTTCTTCGGCTAGTTCGCCAATTTTGTGCAAATTCTGATTGGCAATGGCTTCCTGCATGGCCGTAAATTGGACATGTGATTGTTCAACCCATTCTGAGTACTTGGGTGAAGTCATCGCCCGCAGCATGCCGTCAGAAGAAGAAACTTTTTTGACAGTTCCGGCGATTTCACAAACCACCAGGGCAATTGGTAAATCAGTAGCCGGTAATGCCTCGGCAAAAGAAGACTGGTTATCATGTCCTTCGTGCCAGACGGCAAAACCAGGGAAAAATGACCGGGTTGCTGAGCCAGACCCACGGCGCGCCAGGCGAGATAGGTCAGTTAAGGACAAATCCCAGTTTTGGTAACGAGCGACGGCGGCTGTCAAGGCTGCAAAGGATGAAGCCGAAGAGGCGAGACCCGCAGCTGTCGGAACAGTATTCTTGGAAACAACCGTGAGGGGACCAAAGTCCTCAATTTCCTCACGTAAAAAGTCGAGAAAGTTGTGGATCCGAGTTGGGTCCTGCATCATGTTGTTAATCAACAACGTATCTTCTTTACCGGCCGTAACCATGGTCTCAGTGTAAAATTCATCCAGGGTTAATGACAATGATGAGGTGGTTGGTAGGTTGAGTATCTTATCTTTTTTGCCCCAGTATTTGATGAGAGCAATATTGGTGTGCGCTTTGGCAGTAGTTGTTTTATCGGTCACAGTGCTTTCCTTGGTAAAATTTAAATTTATTAGTGGTTTATCAGTAGTTAAAAAACGGTCCGTGCTTATTTGTTTTGAAAAAACGCAGTTGAGCAAGGAGGGACCTTAATCTGATTTTTAATGGGCTGCTGACAGCGGTTGAATCCAAGTTTCCTTGGCACCAGCCCGCTTGAGAGCGGTCGCAATTTTTTGTGCATGGTCGTTATTTTTTGCCAGAGCAAACATGGCCCCACCAATGCCAGACCCGGTTAATTTGGCACCCAGTGCGTCTGCCGCTAGTGCGGCATTGACGAGGGTATCGAGCTTGGGGTGTGAAACTTGAAGGGTTTGTAGGTCCTTGTGGGCGTCGGTAAAGAGCTGGCCCAAAGTTTTGGGATCGTTATTGGCCAAAGCTTCTTTAACCAAGAAAGCTAGCTGTCCGAGATGGTTAATGGCTCCCCAGGTTGGTTCATAATTTTTCTTGAGCTGGTCCTTAACGATATTAACGGCTCGAACAGTTTGACCACGAACGCCAGTGTCTGCAAGGACAAGGGTTGCTTCCAAGTTTGTCTGGAAGGAATCGATTTGTTGCTGATGAAACCAGACGGGCTCAACGGCCGAGACTGTGGCCGCATCAATGCCGGAAGGTGAACCGTGGGAAATACTTTCAGCTAAATTCGTATAAAAATTCAGTTGGTCCTGGCTCAAGCTTTGCCCGGTCCAATCAAAGAAGGCCCGGGTAATGGCAGTTGCCAGGGCGGCTGAAGCACCAAAGCCCCGCTCTTGGGGGATGAGTGATTGCACCTCTAATAAGAAGGGCTGGTCAGGTTCGACGAGGTTGGCCAGTAAGGCAACTATTAACTGGCGTAAGCCTTCTAAATCAGCACCAAGGTTGGCAATGTCAAAGGCTTGGTCACCTAAAATAACCGTTTGGCCGCTAGCAATCGCTTGCACACTGGCGGTCACTTCGAGATTTAACAGGGGGATGGCAACGGCCGGTTGTTGGTAAACAACGGCATGGTCGCCGATGAGAATGGCTTTGGCGTGTGAGTGGCCAAAGCCGGCATGATTTTTTTCCATATAAAAGACTCCAATTACTGCTAATATTGTACCGCACTGGGCTAAGTAGTGTAAAATAACTACTAGAGCAAAATGAAATTTAGGTCTAAAAAAGACAGTTTTGGGCCCAATTATGTCTTGGTCTCGAGATGAGAAAGGAGTCCTGATGAAAAAATCAGCCGCCTTTGTGATTGTCGATTTGGAAACCACTAACCCCTCCGTTGAAAAAGGAGGGCGGATTATTCAAATCGGGATGACCTTTGTAAAAAATAAAAAGATTGTCGAACACTTCGATTCATTCGTGAATCCAGGACAAACAATCGATAAAAAAATTCAACAATTAACCCATATCAGTCAAAAAGATGTGCGGGATGCACCCTTCTTTGAGGAACTTGCTCCCTCTTTGCGCGGGTTATTAAAGGATCAGGTTTTTGTTGCCCATAACGTGAACTTTGATTACCCTTATTTGAATGCCGAATTTGCCCGGGTTGGTTTGCCTGAACTGGACCTAATGGCAATCGATACTGTTCAACTAGCCCAAATTCTTTACCCAACGGCCCCAGGCTATCGCTTGTCTGATTTGACAAAGTACCTCGATTTGCCTCTTGTTCAGGCTCACCGAGCCAACGCTGATGCAGAGGCCACGGCGTATCTGATGCTATCGCTTTGGCACAAGGCGCAGGGCCTACCTGACAAGACGAAGAAGGAACTTTTGAGTGTGGATTGGAACCTGTTGCGTCAAAGCCAGGATTTCTTGGCTATGGCCATGAAGGACCGGTCCTCGGCTCCGGCATTTTTAGCCGAACGCATAGAGAACTTGGGCCGCCAGTCCGGTCACCAAAAAGTTACCAACCGGAACAAACCGGCTGGTAACTTGCTTTATCCCAAGACGCTTTCTGATAAAGCTGCCGCTTTAGGGCCTAGTTTTGCGGTCGAAAAAGACCAGAGTCAGGTGATGGACCAGGTGCAGCGCTTTTTGCAGCAGCGGAAACGAGCGGTTTGGCAGTTAACAACACCACCAGAAGTTCGGAAAACGTTGTCGTATCTATTGCCACTCTTTTATCAAAATCGCCAACAAGCGACCTACCTACTGGCTCACGACATTACGCTCTTGAACCACCAGGAGACCATTTTAGCAGAATTGCAGGATCGGCTACCTGGAGCCAACTTGTCGATTGCAAAACTCTATGCGCCACGAGATTATCTGGACGAGAAAAAGTTTCAAAAAGTTTTGGAGGCGGCTAAAAAGCAAGGCGGTATCTTTTGGCAAGCACGAGTCCTCGTTTGGTTAGCCGAAAGTGCCGACTTGGCCCTCGTGGACTTGCCAAAGGGTGTGCAAAATCAGCCTGGCTTAGCAGCCGTTCGTTCTGATGAAACTGGTCCGGCCTTTGTCAAAGCCTTTGACAAGGCGGCCCGTGCGAATGTGGTTCTTTTGACCTTTGCGGCATTTTTTGCCACTTCGGAAAATCTGGAAAGGGCAAGCCAGTACCAGGATCGGCCCGTAGCCATACTGGAAAAGCCAATTGCGCTTTTGACTGCTATTCAAGAGGGCTTTGGTCTGACGTTGCCCTTGAGCTTCTACCAAGACCAAGTAGCCCGCTTAGCTGATTTGGCTGCTAGTCTACCGAAGAAGACCCAGGGCCAGTGGAAAGTAGCCCTTCACAACTGGGAAGAGGCCAGCAACAAGATTGATGGCCAAGCGGAAGAAATTGGTCTGGTGAAAACCGGTAAGGCGGTCTTGAATCGCTTGTTGGACTTAGTTGATTTGGCAGCCGAAGCTAATTTTCACCACAAATTAACACAAGCTGATTTGACGGCTAAATTAGCCAAATTGTCTTGGTTATCGGCGCACCAGGAATATCTGGCCCATATCTCGTGGCATCTCCAAAAGGAACCGGCTGTTCAAAACTTGATTTTTGAGGTCAAGAACGACTTGCTTTACCAAAAATATTTCTTAAAGCAGGTCGACAAAGTCCTCGTTGTTTCGTCTTATTTACCGGATGATTTAGCAACGTTCCTCGCTCAGACGCCAGGAGCTCTCTTGCCTGAAAAAAGTGAATTCGAGGGGACGACGGATAACCAATTAACGACGGTGCTGACCACGAGCCGAAACGAAGACCAGCAAATTGGACAGCTGATTTTAGCCAAGGTTCAACACATAGTTCTGATTGTTGAGGATCATGCCGCTTTGAAGCATTGGTATTATAAGTTATCAGATCGGTATGGTGATGACTACGTTGTTTATGCTCAGGACCTTTCTTCTCCCCTCATTAAGGCTGTCCGGCAAAGCAGTCAAGAGGCCCGGTCGATTTTGATTGTCCTGCCAGAATATTTGTCGGCTATTTGGCAACAAAGCTTGCAAGTGCCGGCAGTGGCCGTGATTTCGCAGGCCCATCGCTGGGTTGATGTCACCACGCTTACCCCACTATTGATTGCCCTTCAAAAACAAGAAAAGTCCGTTTTACTTGCTTCTTTTAACCAGGACCAGGTTAAGGCGCTTTCGGATCGATTGGCAACTGTTAATAGTCGGTACAAACGGGTAAAGGCGAACTTTTATCAAAAAAATCTTTCATAAAATTAAGAAAAGACAGCCATTTTCGGCTGTCTTTTTTGTTAAAAAGATAATTTATTTTGTTAGGAGTGTTGACATGAGAAAAAATCTCATGTATATTAATGGCAACTTAATAAGTAATAGAGGTCGCAACCAACAAGAGTACCGAACAATGTTCGTGAAAGGGGCGGTTGCCGAAGCTGATGGGGTTAAAGCCATTTTGCTGGGCCAATAGTTAAGAGCTATTGGACTGTCGCTGCTAATGCAGCGGGGAGCTATTCAACTGTTTTTTTTGTGACTATTTTTAGACAATAATCCAAACGACAGGGATGAACCCCCGTTGTTTGGATTTTTTTATTGCCTAAGGAGGCTAACATGGTTGTCGCTAATCACCGTCCAAGTCGTTTATTGATTTCAAAGGCAGCGGTGGCCAAAAATTTGCAAGTCATGCGTGAAAGTAGTCACGCCAACTTTATTTTCATGACGGTGAAGGCCAATGCTTATGGCTTTGGTTTGTTAGAAATGAGTCAGGCTGCCGTTGAAGGCGGTGCCGATGGCCTTGCTGTGGCTGTGATGGATGAGGCAATTGCCTTACGTAAAGCCGGCTTTTGCCAACCAATCTTGGTTTTGGGCCTCACGTCTCCTGACTTTGCCCAACTAATGGCCGATTACCAAATTATTGCCACAGTTGCTGATCGTGAAACGTTGAAACGGGCCGAAGCAAATTTGCGTCTTGGCGGTCCTAAACTTCCGGTTAACTTGGCGGTTGATACGGGCATGGGACGGATTGGTTTTCGTGACCGGGAAGAATTGAGTGCAGCAATCGACGATGTACAAGATGCTGATTTCTTACTTTACCAGGGCATTATGACCCACTTTGCCACGGCTGATGCTGTTGACACAACATATTTTGAAGGTCAGTTGGCAACTTGGCACGAGCTCACTGATGGTCTGCCAATGCCACCGATGGTCCACTTGGCTAATTCGGCTGCAGCCTTATACCGGGTTGACCAGATGCCAATGGATGTCATTCGAGCAGGGACTTCGGTCTATGGTATTGAGCCCTCCGAAGGGGTGCTAAAGCCTGACAACTACCTAGAACCGGTCTTGACGCTTGAATCCGAGGTTGTGATGATTAAACAACTGCCGGCCGGTGCTTCCGTTTCCTATGGTGCTACTTATCAAACCACCAAGGATCAATGGATTGCAACTTTGCCAATCGGCTATGGTGATGGTCTACCCAGAGAAGCTGTTGGCTTTGAGGTTTTGGTTAATGGCCAAAAGGCGCCAATTGTTGGTAAGTTAGCCATGGACCAACTAATGATTGCTCTTGAAGAACCTGTCCCGGTTGGAACTAAGGTGACTTTTATTGGTAAAAATCGGGACCAGGAAAACACGCTGATTGCTTTTTCCCACTATTGTGAAATTGATCCATGGGAAATCACGATTGGCTTCCAAGACCGCTTAGCACGGTACCTGGTTGATTAAACCTCTAGGCTTCACCTAATAATATTTTGATTGAAAAAAGAAAAGAAGGAAAGATTCTTATGTCAAACCACTTGCAAGTAAATGACCAAGACCAGCTCATCATTGGTGGCGTGTTAGCCACTGATTTGGCCAAGGAATATCAAACGCCATTGTACGTTTATGACGTATTGACCATGCGTAAGCAGATGCGCGCCTTTAAGAAGGCCTTTGACCAAGCTGGTCAAAAAGGAGCCGTTGCCTACGCTTCAAAAGCATTTGCTTGTCAGGCAATGTATCAGGTGGTTGCTGAAGAAGGTCTGCACCTAGACCTGGTTTCCGCCGGTGAAATTTTTACAGCAGTGGCTGCGGGCTTTCCGATGGACAATGTTTCCTATAACGGGAATAACAAGTCACTTTCTGACTTAACCTTTGCTGTTGAATCCGGAGTCGGCACGATTATTATTGATAATTTTTTGGAACTTGATCTTTTACATCAGGTAATGGCGGATCGAAAGGGACAGCAAAACGTCATCTTGCGTGTGGTTCCAGGAGTCTCAGCCCACACTCACGATTACATTCAAACCGGTCAAGTTGATTCTAAGTTTGGCTTTGATTTGGAATCCGGTCAAGCTAAGCGGGCATATGAATTGGCTGAAAATGACCAAAGCTTGCACCTCCTTGGTTTATCGGCTCATATTGGTTCTCAGATTTTTGAAGAAGACGGTTTTGAATTGGCCGGCCAGAAATTAGTTGACCTGTGTGCTTCTTGGGATTACCAACCAGAAGTATTGGACCTTGGTGGTGGCTTTGGAATCGCCTATACGGATGCTGATCAGCCACGTTTACCAGAAGAGCTCGTTTTGGCATTGCTGAACAGCGTTCAGGAACAAACGGCTCAAAAGGGCATGCGTCAACCAGATATTTGGATTGAACCGGGTCGATCAATTGCCGGACCGGCCGGTTACAGTTTGTACACCGTCGGTTCACGAAAGGATATCCCGGGTGTTCGGACTTACTTGGCTGTTGATGGGGGGATGGGTGATAACATTCGTCCGGCTCTTTACCAAGCCGACTACCAGGCAGTCTTGGCCAACAATGTTCACGGAAAGCCGGCAGAACATGTTCGCTTAGTTGGTAAGTATTGTGAGTCAGGCGATGTCTTGATTCAGGACCAGGAGTTGCCCGTCACTGAGCCAGGCGACTTGGTAGCTGTTTTGAATACAGGTGCTTATGGTTATTCCATGGCTTCTCGTTACAACCGCAATCCTGTACCGGCCGTGGTTTTTGTTGAAAACGGCCTTTCACAACTGGTAGTTAGGGGCGAAAGTCTAGCTGATTTAACCAGCCATGACCGGCCTTACCAATTACCTGGTAAGTGGTAAAAAAGCGTATGTAGGGCATGCTTAATTTTATTAACCCGCCTTGCTTGGCTGAAAGAAACAATGGGATTTAAATAAAAAGAAAATAACCGGAAAAGGAAAACAAAACATGACTGAAATGGACACAGCAGCGATTATTAACTATCTGGCAACTTCTCAAAAGAAGACACCGGCCAAGGTGACCTTAGCGGGTGATTTGACTCAAATTACATGGCCAAATGATGTACAAGCCTTTATTGGAGAGAAGACTGGCAGTGTCTTTGGTGATATGCAAGTTATCCAAACAATTTTGGACGACAACCAAGCAGCCATTACTGACTACCATGTTGAATTAATTGCCCGTAACTCCGGGGTGCCGCTGTTGAACACTCAACACTTGAATGCCCGGATTGAACCAGGAGCTTTGATTCGTGACCGAGTTCAAATTGATGACCAGGTTGTCGTCATGATGGGGGCAATAATTAATATTGGTGCCAAAATTGGTGCCGGTTCAATGATTGATATGGGCGCTGTCTTAGGTGGCCGAGCTGAAGTTGGCCGGAACTGCCACATTGGTGCCGGTGCCGTCTTAGCGGGTGTGATTGAACCTGCTTCAGCAGAACCTGTTCGTGTTGGTGATGGGGCTTTGATTGGTGCCAACGCAGTGGTCATTGAAGGGGTTCAAGTTGGTGCCGGAGCGGTTGTGGCCGCCGGTGCGATCGTGACAGAAGACGTGCCTGAAAAAACCGTTGTTGCCGGTGTACCGGCTAGGGTCATTAAGCAAATTGATGCTCAAACTGAGCAAAAGACGGCCTTGGTTGCTGCCTTACGCGATTTGTAAACAAGGGGGATGCTGCAAAAGTCTGGGAGCTGGCCGCGCGCCTTAGCCGATTAGAGAGATAGTTTCATGGTCCATGAAAGGGAGGCTTTGATGTCCGATTCAACCATTAATTTAGTGCAGGTTCGGCGTGACTTACACGCCATTCCAGAGTTGGCCTTGCACGAGGTGCAAACGCAACAATATTTGAAAAAAACAATTGCCACCTTTGCCAGTGACTTCTTAACAATCAAAGAGGTGCCGGAAGTTGAAACGGCCTTGCTAGTTCGCTTAGCAGGGACGCATCCGAAAAAAACAATCGGTTACCGGGCTGATATTGATGCCTTACCCATTAAGGAAGAAACGGGCTTACCCTTTGCTTCAAAGCATCCAGGTGTGATGCATGCCTGTGGCCACGATATTCATATGACGGTTGCACTGGGAATTTTGGCTTACTTTGCGAAAAATCAGCCGAAAGATAATCTCATTTTTATCTTTCAGCCGGCTGAGGAATCCGAGGCTGGGGGTAAACGTTTGTATGAAGCCGGTGCGCTCACGGGTGATTTTAAACCGGATGAGCTCTACGCTTTGCATGACCAGCCAGCTTTGCCTGCCGGTCAGATTGCGACCAAAATGGGGACGCTCTTTGCTGGAACAACGGAGATTCATTTACAAGTTGTTGGCCAGGGTGGTCACGCGGCTTATCCACAGCAAGCAAAGGATGCTTTGCTTGCTGCTTGCTCCTTTGTCAATCAGGTGCAAACCGTGGTTTCCCGTAATGTTAATCCGATCCATGGTGGGGTCGTGACGATTGGTTCCTTTCACGCCGGTACCATTGGCAACGTTATTGCTGGTGAAGCTAAGTTGGCCGGCACAATTCGGGCCTTTACCCAAACAGACTTGGAGCTGATGCAAAAACGGGTCCGCGCGATTGCGGAGGGAATTGCCGCGGCCTGTGATGTTCAAATGAACTTGGAACTCATTCAGGGTGGTTACTATCCGGTTGAAAATAATCCAAAGACCACGGCAGCCTTGATGGCTTTCATGGAAGAAAATCCGGAAGTTGACTTTGTTGAAGCACAACCAGCAATGACTGGCGAAGACTTTGGCTTCTTACTCCAGCAGTTTCCAGGCACGATGTTTTGGCTTGGGGTTGGAGATCCCGAACACAGCCTCCATGATGCCCGGTTAAATCCCGATGAACGAGCCATAAATGCTGGTGTTCAAGCGATGGTTGCTTATTTTAACCAGCAAATGGCCCAGTAGCTAATACCTAGGTAAACTGATTTTTCAGCTTGCCAGTTAAAAAATGATTAAAGAGATGCAAGCAGTCGCTATAGCTAGAGATGAGAGAGGATGGCTTTTGATGATGACAGCAAATTTAATTACCGCATTAATTACCCCATTTACCAGTCAGAATGAAATTGACTATGAGGCCTTGGACCGTTTAACGGACAAGTTATTGAATGAAGGAACGGAGGGCTTTGTTATCGGTGGTACGACCGGTGAGTCACCTACGTTAACGACGGAAGAACGGCTTTCCTTATACCGTCACTTTGCCCAGTACGTGGACGGTCGAGGACCTGTGATTGCCAATGTTGGCACAAATAATACGACAGAGTCTGTGGCTTTAGCCGAAATTGCAAGCCAAATTGAGGGTGTGACTGGTATTTTAGCGGTTACGCCTTACTACAATAAGCCTGATCAGGATGGCATGATTGCCCACTTCACGGCAATTGCCAATGCCAGCCAAGTACCATTGATGTTGTATAACATCCCTGGTCGGTCAAGCGTTTCGATGACAAATGATTCCGTCTTGTTCTTAGCCCATCACCCAAATATTAATGCGGTGAAGCAAGTGACTTCGATCGACGATTTGGCCGTTTTGGTCAATCAAGCGCCAGAGGACTTTGCCGTTTACACTGGCGAAGATAGCCAAACATTGGCAGCGAAGGCCGTTGGTTGTGCCGGGACAATTTCAGTTGCCTCCCACCTTTATGGCCGGGAAATGCAGGCGCTCTTTACGGCTCTTGAGGCTGGTGATGTGGCCTTGGCAGGTCAGTACCAACGTTTTTTGACGCCGAAGATGAACGTTTTGTTCTCTCATCCATCGCCAAGTCCTGTGAAGGCCATCTTAGCTAAGCAGGGCTTGGTTGAAAATCAGTTACGTTTACCATTGCTGCCTTTGACTGAGCAGCAAACAGCAGAAGTAGAAGCCGTATTAGGCCGACAAGGAGTTATCGCATGAAAACCGTCTTTCTCGCAGGAGCCCAAGGAAAAATGGGTCAGTCAATTGAAGAACTGATTGAAGGACAAGCCGATTTTTCATTGGCTGGTCGCTTAACGACGAAAAAAGCATTGGACCAACAGTCGCAAAAGCAAGCAAGGACTGTGCCAACCTTTACTGACTTATCAGCCATTGATGTCAGTGCCGATGTTTGGGTTGACGTGACCAATCCAGCAGCTGCCTTTGAAAATGGCCAATACGCCTTAACTCATGGTTTTGACTTGGTGATGGGCACGTCTGGCTTACAGGCAGACGATTTGGAAAAATTACGGGCGTTGGCTTTGGAAAACGACCAATCGGCATTGGTTGTTCCTAATTTTTCAATGACGGCAGTCTTATTAATGCAATTTGCCGGCCAAGCGGCTAAATATTTGCCCGCTGCCGAAATTATCGAGGCACACCATGAGGATAAGGTTGATGCACCATCTGGGACGGCAAAGGCGACTGCTGATCTGATTGTTTCTGCCCGTCAAAAAGAACCTGCTATTCCACATTCGGCTGCCTTGGCCCGTGGTGACCAAGGTCAGGGAGTGCCAATTCATGCGATGCGTTTGCCAGGTATCTTAGCCGAAGAAACAGTTGTCTTTGGTTCTGCTGGAGAAACATTAACAATAAAACAATCAACTAATAATCGTTCGTCTTTCATGACTGGTGTTGCTCGTTCGATTCGAAATGTCAATGAAATTGTTGGACTAGAGATTGGTTTAGATAAAGTTCTCTAATTTTTTTCTAATAATATGGTAGAATGGTGCAAAGCAATGTAAAAAAATTTGTTTAGAATAGGAGTGGTTTTCATGGTTCAAGTCAAAGAAAGTTTGTCGAAGCAGTATAACCAATTGTTCGATATCGTGCCACCGGCGGCCATCAGAGCAGTTGACATTAAGTTGTCAGCAGTTCCAGATATCATCAAACTCACCCTTGGTGAGCCTGATTTTGCTGTTCCGGATGTCGTCAAAGAAGCCGTTAAAAAAGCAGTTGATGATAACGACTCCCATTATGCGCCTTCACAAGGAACTTTAGCCTTACGTCAAGCCATTTCTGATTATATTCATGAACGCTTGTCTGGCCCGATTTATGAGCCAAAAAGTGAAATTTCAGTGACTATCGGAGCTTCAGAAGCCATTTATGATTCATTGTCCGCACTCTTTAACCGCGGCGAAACGATTTTAGTACCAACACCAACATTTTGCTTTTACCAAGCTGAAGCCTTGCGTCTTGGCTTGAAGGTGGTCGAAATCAACACGGCACCTTCCTACTTGTTTACGGCTGAAATGTTTGAAAAGGCAATTCAAGAACACCCCGAAGCAAAGGGATTGGTGTTGAACTTTCCTGGTAACCCAACGGGTGTTACCTATGATGAAAAAGAGCTCCAGGAACTTGCTGCAGCTATCAAGAAGACGGACGTCTTGGTTTTGTCGGATGAAATTTATGCTGAGTTGACCTATGGCCAGACACACCAGTCGATTACAAGATATATTCCTGAACAAACGATCTTGATTAGTGGCTTGTCCAAGTCACATGCGATGACTGGATACCGGGTTGGTTTTATTGCCGGTCCAAAGGCCTTGATGAAGATGGTTGGCCTGGCGCATTCCGGTGTTGTGACGACGGCGCCAGGACCAATGATGGCTGGTGCTCTGGCTGCCTTAACGGTAGCTAAAGACGCGCCAAAGAAAATGCGCGATACCTATCAAAAGCGTCGCGACATTGTCCTCGCTGGCTTGCAGGAGGCGGGCTTTACGGCACCAACACCAAAGGGCGCCTTTTATATTTTTGCTAAGATTCCTGATTTTTTACCACAAGATGACGAAGCCTTCGTTTATGAATTAGGTGAAAAGGCTCAGGTGGGGACGATACCAGGTTCCGTCTTTGGCGCTGGGGGAGAGGGGCATATTCGTATTTCTTACGCAACTTCGACTGAAAAATTAGAAGAGGCGATGCAACGAGTCATTGCTTATGCCAAGACTGTTAAGGAAGCAACTGAACTTTCACCAGCAGAATAACGATTAAATAGCCATGAGCTCGGATATTATCCAATTTCTTGGCTATTTTTTTGCTATAATAAACAATAGTTACGACAAATCGGAGAAAGAATTTTTATGGAAGTTCACGATAACTTACGAGTCAGAATGGCCCGGCCCAAACGGTTTTCTTGGGTTAAATTTTTAATCGTCTTGGTGACAATTTTCCTGATTGTAGCCGGTGCTATTTATGCTTACGCCTACATGGCGTTACAGCCAATGGCCAAGGCTGAATCAAATGTGCAAAAAACGGTTAGCCAAAAAACCACATTGACCAACCTACATAATGTCACGGTGGATGATCGCAATGGCATGGTTTATGCCGTTCTTGGTCAGGATAGTGCTGGGCAACAAAAGGTGGCGCTCGTTCAGGGGAAGCATGGTACTGTGACCACTTTTGATTTTGGCAATGGCCTGTCACGGACTGATTTATTAAAGCGGATTAAGGCCAAGTACAATCCAAAAAAGGTTTACTCGGCTAACTTGTCACTTTACCAAAAGACTTTGGTCTGGGAAATCAGCTACGAGAGCCAAAATGGTGACATGAACTATTTGACAATGGATTACAAGACCGGCACTGTTTATCGGGCAATTAATGGAATTTAGGGAGAAAATGATGTTGCAAGCAAGTGATTTTTCAAAACGGACTCAAGCCGTCCAACCCTCAGCCACATTGGCCGTTTCTAAACAGGCGAAGCAGATGGCGGCCGCAGGAATCGACGTGATTAACCTTGGTGTTGGGGAGCCTGATTTTACGACGCCAAAGGCCATTAGTGAAGCGGCGATTGCAGCTATCAAAGGCGGCCAAACTTCTTTCTATACGCCCGTTGGTGGTATTTTGCCATTAAGAGAGGCCATTGCTGAACAAACAACTAAGAAAACGGGCCAGGCCTTGTCGGCTAACCAGGTGACGGTTACTTCCGGTGCCAAGTTGTCTTTGTACACGATCATGCAGGTACTCTTAAATCCTGGTGACCAAGTTGTCATGCCCGAACCCTATTGGGTTTCTTACGTTGAACAGGTTCGTTTGGCGGGTGGGGTTGCCACAACCGTGAAGCCTAAGACGGCAGCGATGAAGTTGACGCCAGCAGACCTCGATGATGTAGCCGGACCCGTCAAGTTGATTATCCTGAATAATCCTGCAAATCCAACTGGGCAGGTTTATAGCCGAGCCGAAGTGTTGGCTCTTTTGGACTGGGCTGATGCTCACGATAGTTTCCTCTTGTCTGATGAAATTTATGGCCAATTGGTTTACAATGGGCAGACGTTTACTTCAGCTTTAGCTTTGAAAAAAATCAAGAATTCGCGCTTGATTATTGTCGATGGGGTTTCAAAGTCCTATTCGATGACCGGTTGGCGTATTGGTTGGACAATTGCCGATGAAAAAATCATTGCCGAAATGAATAAGCTTTTGGGTCATATGACTTCTAATCCAGCCGCCGTTAGTCAATACGCTGCCTTGGCTGCCCTAACAGTTGACCAAAAGATGGTTGAGGATATGCGGGCTACCTTTGAAAGTCGCTTAAATGAAACATATGCTAAGCTGATAGCTATCCCAGGATTGTCTGTTGCGCAAAAACCAGAAGGAGCCTTTTACCTATTTTTTAAGGTTGATCAAGACCTTTTGGACAAATTGGGCCTAAAGTCAACGCTTGATTTTGCTACTGCGCTCTTAAAACAGGCCCACGTTGCTATTCCGGCCGGTGAAGGTTTTGGAATGCCGGGCTATTTGCGCCTATCATATGCGCAAGACCAAGAAACAATTAATGAAGCCCTCGACCGCATCATGGCTTTTGTTCAGTAGTTTTTTGTCCTAGTTGACGGCTGTCAAAATTTTTATCATAATAAAGTTAATAAGTAAAATGTGAGGAGTCGGGCATTAGCCCGAATAATTTATGAGTGAAACAACGATTCCAACAATCCAAATTGTTGATGCACCGAAGTATGTCGGCCAAACAGTAAAAATTGGTGCTTGGTTACGGCAAAAGCGTGGGTCAGGAAAGATGGCCTTTTTGCAATTGCGTGACGGAACTGCTTTTTTCCAGGGTGTGGTTGCCAAGGCTGACGTTTCAGAGGAATTGTTTAAT
This sequence comes from Fructobacillus sp. ESL1096, assembly GCF_058511985.1. Taxonomy (NCBI): domain Bacteria; kingdom Bacillati; phylum Bacillota; class Bacilli; order Lactobacillales; family Lactobacillaceae; genus Fructobacillus; species Fructobacillus sp. ESL1096. The sequence goes on along the minus strand of NZ_CP196400.1, from coordinate 177,568 downwards.
TTAGCCAAGGATTTGAAACAGGAAACATCATTGTATGTGACCGGTGAGATTCATGCAGACGATCGGTCATCATTTGGCTACGAAATTAGCATTACTGGCTTAGAAGTCATTGGTGAGAGCCATGATTACCCAATCACACCCAAGGAACATGGTACGGAATTTTTATTTGATGAACGCCACCTTTACTTGCGCCACATCAAGCCATTTGCCACATTAAAAATCCGCAATACCTTGATTGCAGCAACTTACGAATTCTTTAACCAGGAAGGCTTCATTAAGTTGGATGCTCCTTTGCTGACAGGGTCTGCCCCTGAAGGAACAACCGAATTGTTTGAGACAGATTACTTTGGTCAATCAGCTTATCTATCACAAACGGGACAGTTGTATGCTGAAGCGGGTGCCATGGCCTTCTCAAGGGTCTTTACTTTTGGACCTGCCTTTCGTGCCGAAAAGTCAAAGACACGTCGCCACTTAACAGAATTCTGGATGATTGAGCCTGAAATGGCCTTTATGCACCAGGATGAATCCTTGGAATTGCAGGAACGCTATGTTGCTTTCTTGATTGAAAAGGTTTTGGAAAGAAATGAGCAGGAATTGGACTTGTTAAATCGTGACAAGGACTTGTTGCGTTCTTATACGCAGTTACCATTCCCACGTGTTTCGTATGATGATGCGATTAAGTTGTTGCAAGAAAACGATTTTGACGTGGAATGGGGTGTTGACTTTGGTTCACCTGAAGAAACATTCTTGGCCAACCACTTTCAAAAGCCCGTCTTTATTGTCAACTTTCCCAAGGCAATCAAGGCCTTTTACATGAAGCGCCATCCAGATCGTGATGACGTGGTCATTTCCGCTGATTTGTTGGCGCCAGAAGGCTATGGTGAAATCATCGGTGGATCGGAACGTGATACTGACTACGACTATTTGAAGGCTCAGATTGAAAAAGAAGGTTTGGACATGGATGAGTACGGTTGGTATTTAGACTTGCGCAGATATGGTTCTGTACCACATTCAGGTTTTGGTCTTGGTTTGGAACGAATGGTAACCTTCGTGACTGGCGAAGAACATATTCGTGAAGCCATTCCATTTCCACGGATGACGCATCGTTTGCGTCCATAAAGTAGACAAAAAAGCGCCCAAGGGTTTCTTGGGCGCTTTTGTCACGATTGACGAGGAGGGTTTGATGGACAATAAATTACAGGCCTTCTTGCAGGCTGGGAGCACTAATCTTGAAAACGCTTTATTAGTGCATTATCAAGATTTGGGTTTTGATAATGATGACTTGGTCCTTTTTTTGCAGGTTAAACGCCTTCAAGATCAAGGTGACCAGGCCGATCCGAAGGTAGTTGCCCGGATAATGAAGGCCACAGAAAAAACCGTTGTGAGTCGGCTCATGTCAATGGTTGATCGAGGCTTAATGAAGGTTGCCGGTCAAGGACGTCAGGGCGAAATTTATGATTTCTTACCACTTTACGAACGCCTGCTCAATGGTCAGGGGCTTAGACCAGCCAATAATGTTGTTTCGGCCGGTGAAAAAAGTCGTCAAGAAGTGGTTCGGATTTTACAGGGCGAATTTGGCCGCAATCTGTCACCATTGGAAATGCAAACGGTGGCTCAGTGGTTTGACCAAGATCATTTCGATCCAAACATGATGGTCTTGGCGATTCAAGAAGCAGTAGCCAACAATGCTCGGAGTTTGCGTTATATTGAGGCTATTCTGGTGAATTGGCAACGTGATAATTTAACTTCGCCCCAGGCGGTCCAAATTGCTAAAGAAAAGCGTCGTGGTGTGGTTTATCAAGCAAGACCTGCCAATGGTCAGGGCCAAAATCAACCTGAAAAAAAGCAACCAATTGTGCCAAGCTTTAAGTTAGATGACCTCTAATAAGTTAGATGACCTCTAAATGGTTGAAAACGAATGGACAGGCTGAGAATCGGTCGGTTTTATTGTAAAATTAAGCGACCGAGGTTATCCTGGTGAAAGCCTAATAGTGGCCTGGGACCAGTCTGGTCGACCAGACAAACAAGTTTTGTTTTTGGGCTGACTTGACTCAGTCTCGTTTGCAATTGTCCAAGCGTCAGTGGTTTTTTCCCAGCAACGAAGGCGACTTCGCTTTGTTGGTTGAAAAAGCGTAATTGCGTTAAGGGCCTGATTTGGTCGCGGTCGTCTTTGACTTGGCCAAACACTTCGGTTTGATTTGGTAGGTAAGTTGTCAGGGCAAAGAATTCACTGATTATCATAGTATTTATATTATAAAAGGAAAATGATGGAAAAGAAATATCGTTTAATGGCAACAGTTGCAGCGGGCTTAGAGTCCGTCTTAGGCCAAGAATTAAAAGACCTGGGCTTTGATGTTCAGGTTGAAAATTACCGAGTTTTCTTTGAAGGGACTCAGGCCGATATTTTACGGGCTAATTTATGGCTCCGGACCGCCGACCGAGTGAAAATTGTGATTGGTTCCTTTCATGCGACAACTTTTGATGATCTTTTCGAGGGGATCAAAGCTTTGCCAATGGAAGATTACCTCAATTATGATTCGGAATTTCCTGTCGCCGGTCGTTCACAAAAATCAGCCTTGCACTCGGTGCCAGATGTCCAGTCAATTACGAAAAAAGCGATTGTCTCCCGCTTGCAGGAAGCCTTTCACGTTCGAACTCGTCTGCCAGAAACCGGCTTTTTTGCACAATTGGAAGTTATGGTGACTAAAGATGAAGTCATGTTGACTTTGGATACAACCGGACCGTCGCTTTTTAAGCGTGGTTACCGAGTTGAAAAGGGACCGGCACCGTTGAAGGAAAACTTTGCAGCGGCCTTAGTGCTCCTGACCAATTGGAAGAAGGACTTGCCCCTTGTCGATCCAACCTGTGGTTCTGGAACAATTCCAATTGAGGCTGCTTTGATTGGTCGTAACTTAGCACCAGGTCTGACTCGTGACTTTGATATCGAAAAGATGGATTGGTTTGATCATAGCCTTTCGGATACGATTCGGGATGAGGCCGAAGAACAGGCCGATTACGACACGCCATTGAATATTTTCGGCTATGATATTGATCCGAGAATGGTTAAAATTGCCCAAGAAAACGCTAAGCATGCCGGTTTGTCGCAAGACATTACTTTTGAAACCCTTGCTGCTGGTGATTGGCAAACAAAAGAAGAGCGTGGTGTCTTAGTAGCAAACCCACCATACGGTCAACGACTCGGGGAACTCGAAGAAGCCGAGGGTCTCTATCAGCAAATGGGAGCGGTTTATAGTCGTTTGCCTTACTGGTCGAAGTATATTTTAACTTCTGATTTATCATTTGAAAAAGTGTTTGGCCAAAAAGCAACGAAAAAGCGCAAACTGTTTAACGGGCAGTTGCGGGTTGATTACTTCCAGTATTGGGCTAAGAAAGCTGAAAAAAAGTAGAGTATTCCAAATCAGAATAAAGAATCCGTGAAAAAGATTGTCAGATGACAATCTTTTTTTGTTGTTATTTTTTAATTTTCTTCATTTAAATTAATAAAAAATAAAAATTAAGTTCCTGACTTCCTTAACTATGGATGCCAACAAGACGATAACAAAAGTTTTGTTTTAATATTTTAAAAGAAAACGCTTTCTTTTATTAATTTGTATTTTATACAAACTGCTTATATAATCAAATTGTAATAAAAGCAAATAAAGTAAAGGAATAGCAAATAATGGATATCAATAACAAGTATACAATCTATCAATCGCGGCACGCCTGGTTGGTAGCATCGACTATCTTCGTTTCGAGTGTTTTAACTGTGGTAGATGGCCATTACCAAATTAACGGCCATGCTGCAGAAGTTCGGACGGCACAAAATATTCAAGTCAATGACAATCGGGAGCAAAAAAAGTATCCGGAAGCTGCCAAGAAGGATTGGAATCAAGCTGACTTGGGGATGAATGTTTCCGGAACAGAAAGTAATCAAAAGAACCAAGAGCCTGCTGAAGGTAATGATGATCATACTAATTTTCTCTTTGATCAACGTCGTCCTGAGAGTCGTCACCAGGGTCCGGGAAGAACCTTAGGGGCAACCGCTACGACAAAGAGTACGGATAAGATAGAACTGGAGTCAGATAAACAAGGACCAGAGCAGAACCAAAAGCCATCCAATACAAAAGATCAGGAAAAGGACTTAGGAGAAACTAATTTAGCCAAGCAGCCATTACTTTCATTGTATGAGCAAACAACTGATGCTTATGAAAAATTAGTCAGATCTTTAAAAACAAGCGAACCGAATTTAAATGGCGGTGGAGATGCCGTGTTAGACAGTGACCAGCGTCACATTGCTAAAGCTGGCCAGATGATTTTTGGTGAACCAGACAATTCGTTACTGGGCTTGGGCAGTGCTAAAAATGACTACTCGAATGTTTCCCAAATGCGATTAATGGTTGATGACTCATATACCCAAAAATTAACGGATCAAGTCAGGTCATTACTTGGTGAAGAGCAGAAAGCATCGAGAACGAGTTATTTCCCAAATCAAAATGCTCTTGTCTTGGGTGGCGGCATGCCATTAACAGCCAATATTTATTCTTCAAATGAATCATCTTTAAATCCGGAACGTTATTATAAAATGTTGCAGGCAACCCTCAGTGCCGTTGCCAATGTTCTCAGTGTTGGTATGGTTCATGATAAGTTGACAAATAACTACGACCAGGGTCAATACGGAGTTTACTTACGTGTAGCGGTACCAGCTGGTGTTGATCCAAATGAATTTCTGAAGACCCTTAACTTAGACAGTAGCCGTTTTGCGGCGGAAATGAATTTTAATGCAACATTAGGCATTGACCGGTTAGTCAGTACGATCCCAGGGTTGAGCAAAATTTTGTCGCAAGGTTTGGGCTTGCCAGTTAGTGGGAATATTGGTTCTATTGTCGATTTGGTCTTAGGGAATACAGTTAGTCAGCTAAATGAAAAATACGGCACTAATTTGTCCTTTAAAAATTCAGATAGCCCGTTTTATCCAATTACAATTTACCCAAAAGCAACCAAGGTCAACGATCAAGAGGATCCCAATGCACTCTACTTACTGGTTCGAGGTGATGAATTGAATCACTATAGCGGTGCGGTGACTGAGGCAAAAATTTTACTGACGAAGTTCTTTATGGAAACACTGTCATGGGCTGGCAATATTCAGGGTAGCGCTTATGGCTACTTGAACTTCGATTTAAACCGTTACTCCGGTAATATGAGTAGTCAAGAAATGAAAAAACGTTACAATGCCGATGGTCAACACCAGCAACAGCTGGCGGATATGGAGCTTTATGCTGACGATAGTCCATATAAAATTTTGACGCGACACCAGCTACCCCCACAAGAATCTGGTCATGCTTTTCTGTCTTTAAACCTAATGGATAGTAATGATATGCTTGCTCGCTCGAGCCATGATTATGGTGAAAATGGGGATTTGGGTCGTGATATCGCACTGCGACGGGCCGATCAAAAAACCGTCCATCCGTTACCTTTATCAAAGGTACCAACATGGCGGGCCTATATTTCACTCTTTGATAAAGAAAAAGTTTTGAATACAAAGAAAGTAGCTGGGCATTCTGAAGAATGGGCAGAAGTTCTACACCAAGAACAAGTTCTTCCTGGTCAAGACCTTGACCACCGCGTTATCAAATTGTCGAATGGGCAAAATTTTTATGATCAAGCAGGGCGGTTTGACCGAGTAATTGACTATTTTGATCACCAGGTGTTGCTCGATGATCAGGGTTTTCACCCCAGCAAAAATGTACAATCGATCCGTTTGGTACGGTCAGTGGATCCGGCGGGTCAAAAAACTAGCCGGCAGGATTTCGCTATTTATAATCGTCCATTTACGGTTTACTATCACGGCGAAATGACATTGAACAACGGTGAAACAATTCCATTGAGGCCAACACAATTAACGGTTTTTCAGGAAAATCTCGACCAGCAATCACCGCTAGATAGTCAGCGGCGCGCTGCTTTTGCCACAATCAAAAAGCAGGGAGAATACCTCTTTAGTTTGATTCAGCATTTGAAACCAAAATTATTGGATCAAGTGACTGCTGACTATGGTCAAAAAATTCAAACAGTGGTAAGTGATGCCAACCAGAAATTAGACCAAGGTCAAACAACTACTGAAATTCAGCTGGTGCAAAAAGACCACCTTGACCAATTAATGGTCATTCAAAATCAGGCAACGCAAAACCAACCATTGGCTCCAGCATTACTCAATACAAATCGTGATTTAGCTTACCAACAGCTTGACCAAGAGGCACTTTCAACGAAGGTCGGCATTAATAATGCCCAGAGGCTTAATCAAGAGCAAAAGCGAACTTTGCTCGCCAAGGTAGGAGTAGTTGCTCAGACTGGAAAGAATGAGATTGGTCTTGCGCCCGATGTGCCAGCAGTGCGTCGTGTTTTACTACGAAATCTCGAAGCATTGCGAGCAATTTTTGTCAGTCAAGCCAGCAAGGAGGACGCTCGGTTGACTTTGGTACAGGCTGGGCAAAAAAAGAAACAGGAATTTGCTGCGATTGTTCATGTTAACCAACAAAGTTTACACGAACAAGAAAAAAGGGTTGACCATGAGGTAACCGTTTATCGGCAACAGGTCAGTCAAGCTCAAACAGTAGCTGACTTAGCTCGGTCATTGGCGGATGGCCTACAGGCCATTGATGATGTGGCCAAGCCTGAATTGCAAATTGATTATCAACCAGTCAGTCCTGATGAAGTAAAGATTGCAGTTGTGGCTCTTCAAGAAAAGGGGTGGGGGACCAAAAAACGGTTTCGCGAAATTGCCCATACAGACTCAGTGAGTCTGCGCAGACAAGAGAAGTTGGTGACTGAGGAAATTAACCGGGGCTTAATGGCTATCCGTGCAGCACAAATTAAGCGAGAATTGCAGCAAGCACTCGACAGAGCATTGCGGGCAATTGACGGGGTTGCACAGCCACAGCTAATCAAAGAATTTCAAGCAGTTGCAGCAACTGATCGTCAACGTGCCATTGATGCAGTGGCAGCTGCTGGTCAACAAAAAAAGCAACTTTTTAAGAAAGTAGTGCACGTTGAACCTGATAGTTTAAATCAGCAGATCAACTTTGTTGATCAACTAGTGAAAAAAGCAATGATTTCTTTGCAGCAGGCTCAAACAAACCGGGAACTAGTTAGCATAATGGTTAACGCGTTCAAAGAAATCAATGCGGTCGCTAATCCAGCTAAGTTGATTGATTATCAGCCAGTTAGTCCAAATGACGTTCGTCACGCGCTTGCGGTTTTGCAACAGATTGGGCAAGAAAAAAGCGAGTTCTTCAATCAAATTATTGGTGTTGATCAAAGAAGTCTGGCAAAACAGCAAGCTGAATTGGAGCGGGTAATTTCGAATGGTATCGTGCAATTAAAACAGGCAGAAACTAACCGCGAATTTGAGCAGAGTTTTCAAGGAATCTGCCAATCTATTCGCGCGGTTGCCAAGCCAACAATTCAAAGAGAACTGCAGAAGGTAACAGCAGCTGAGAAAACTCAATCAGTTGCCTTCTTAGAGCAAGCAGCTCAACGTCAGCGTGACTCTTTCAAAAAAATTGCTCATGTTGATCAAAAAAGTCTGGACCAACAACTGTCGGTTCTAGATGAGGTTCTCAAAGCCGGAACTCAATTGATTAACCAAGCAAAGACAAAGGGAGATTTTGCTAAGGCTAGCGAGCAGGCATTAACCGCAGTGAGGGCGGTCGCCAAACCAGTGGTGGAATTTGATTACCAAGAGGTCAATGTTCAGGCTGTGAGTCAGGCTTATAGCAAACTTTTAGACATTGTTTCAGCTAAGCAGAAGCAGTTTAAGCAGATTTTGCATGTTGATCCAATGAGTTTGGTTAAGCAAATGCAACTGTTAGACACCATTATGAAAGCCACGACAATCGAATTGAATCAATCAATGATTCAAAAAGACATCCGGAATGCCTACAATAAAGGAGCTAAGGCGCTTAATTTAGTTGCAGTGCCAAAAATTTTAAATCAATACCAGCCGGTTACGTCAGAAGAACGCCTGTTGGGTCAACGGACCTTGCAAAATGCTTGTACAGAGAAAAAAGCTGATTTTGCAGCCATTAACCATGTTGATCAAGAGAGATTAGAGGCTCAGAAATTAGTTCTTGACTCGGTTTTAGCAACAGGATTACAGGAATTGCAACAAGCAAAAACCAATGCCAGCTTCCGAAAGACTTTGGCGACTAACCTTGACCGTATTCAAAGGGTTAAAAAGCCGTCAATTCAAAAAGACTACCAACCGGTTACTGATATGAACCGTTATTTAGCACAACAGGCGATTAATTATGCTGGTCAGGCTAAAAAACAAGCTATTTTTGCTGTCAAGCACGGCGAACAAAAGAGTGTTCAACGGCAAGTGGAAGCAGTACAAAAAACCGTTGCACAAACGCAGCTAGCCATTATTCGAGCAGCGGTTCAAGGAGAAGTCGAACGGGCGGTCAAGACTGGCTTCGAGTTGCTTGCTAAGGTTGCCGGGCCAGTATTAGAATTTGATTACCAACCAGTCACTTTAGCTGATCGAAACCAAGCCTTTCTTGTCCTAAATCAAGCAGCTAATAACAAAAAAGCTACTTTTACAGCTATTGATCATGTTGATCCAGTGAATTTGTCACTGCAGGTCAGCTTGATTGAAAAAAATAGAACGAATGGTCAGGAATTGCTGTTAGGTGCGAAAAACAAGAAGGACCTTCGTCAAAAATTGGCGACAACATTAATGCACTTTGATCAAGTGGCTGATCCGCTGAAGACAATTGGTTACCGTCAAGTTGAAGTCAGTGATCAAGCAGATGCCAAGAATCAATTGAAAATTGCCGCTGAGAATCAAAAACAAAAATTTGCAGCTTTGGTGGGAGTTGATCCTGAAAGTTTGGCCCAACAGCAACTTTTAGTTGACCAAGAGCAAGCACTTGCCAATCACAGCGTCGATCAGTCCCGGACTGATGGGGAACTGAAAACTGCTTGCCAACAGGGACTGGCAGCAATTCGTCAAATTGCACCACCACATGTTCTGGAAGAACTTCAGCCAGCCTCAATTACAGACAAAAAGTTGGCTAAGGATTATTTGAATCAGATTGTGGCTAAGTGTCAACAATCCTTCCGTCAAATTAATCATGTGGATCAAACTAGCCTGACCCAGCAATTGCAGTTATTGAACCAAGCTAGTGAGCAAGGCAAAAAAAGTATTGACGAAGCGACGACGAAGGGGGCATTGAATCAGGTGCTTAGCCATGCTGAGCAAGCGATTACCCGTATCAGTCAACCTGGCTTACACCCGCTTTTTCAACCAGTTAGTCAGGATGAGAAAGCCGCTTTTGATGATATTCTGGTACATCAAGCTACTTTGAAAAAGGACCAGTTTACTGCGATTGTCCATGTTGACCAAGAAAGTTTCAGCCAACAACAGCAGGCTATTGATCAAGCCTTGGCACAAGCAAAGGACTTAGTTGCCGAGGCTAAGACGAAGTTTGATTTAAACCGGGCCTTTGTGACTGGATTGCAGGGGATTCAAGACGTCGCCCAACCGGTTATTCAAGTAGAATTCCGGCCAGTTGTCAAAGCTGACCGGAAGCAAGCATTGGCCATTGTCAATCAGGCCTTTTTGAAAAAACAAAAATATTTTGTTGGCCTGCAAAATGTGGTTCCTAATAGTTACAAGGGCCAAATGGCGGCTTTAAAAGCTGCTCGAAAGGCAGCAGTTTTGATGCTGTCAGCGGTTGAAAACCAAGGACAGTTGCATACCGCTCTGCAAGCAGGATTAGGTGCTTTGGGTCAAGTAGCCGAACCAACGTTAAAGTTGGCTTATCAACCAGTTAGTGCGGCTGATAAAATCGATATTGAAAAGATGTTGATTCAATATGGCCGTGCTAAGCAGGAACGATTTGCTAAGATTGCCCAGGTTGACCCAGATAGCCTCGAGCAACAGCAACAGCAAATTGATCACATCCTTGATCAAGTCAACAAGAACTTAGCTCAAGTTAAGGTGAATCAAGAGTTAACGACGGTACAAAAGCAGGTGTTGGCTAAGATTGATTTAGTTGCCGATCCAGTTTTGCTATCGGCTTATCAACTAGTGACAGACCGGGAGCGAGCCGTGGCAGAGCAAAAAATTACCGCTGTTAGCCAGTCAAAGCGGGCAGATTTTTGGGCCATCGAGCACGTTGATCAGCAGAGCTTGAAACAGCAGTTGGAACAACTAGCTGATGTTTTGCGGACAGGCCAGTCATTAATGCAGCAGGCCAAAGTACGCTATCAATTTGATGCAGCAGTTAAGCAAAGTTTAGCTGATATACAGTCAGTAGCCCAGCCAAGTATCGCCTCAGAATACCGTTTAGCTAGGGCAAATCAAAAAGTAGATGCGAAGCAGACATTACTGTTAGCAGCTAAAGAAAAGGTTGATTATTTTGCAAAATTGGATGGTGTCGATCAATCAAGTTTGATGATACAAAAGGAACTGTTAGCGGACATAGTGCAGCGTTACTCGGCTTTAGTTGATCAGGTAGAAACTGTTCACGATCTGCATGTACTTCTCAACAAGGCGGTGCAGGATGTCAACCATATAAAACAGCCACAGCAAAATTGGCAGGATCAAGCGGTTAATAAAGATGAAATTCAAACTGCGAGCCAAGATGTAACTGCGACAGGGGAAAACCGGATGCAGGACTTTGGGCAAATTATAGGCGTCGATCCAACCGCGTTATCTCAGCAACAGCAAGTAGTGAGCCGGGCTGTCCAGGATGGTCTGGTGGCGATTAACTTGGCCAAGAATCATCGCCAATTAAAGGAAGTGGTTCAAAGCATTAAGAACGCGATTCAGAAGGTTCAATCACCACAAATACAATGGGTTTTCCGGCAGCCGACGAAGGCAGATCGGCAGAAAGCTAAAGATAATCTTCACCAAAAAGCAAATGAGCAAAAACAGATTTTTGAAAAGTTGCTAGGTGTCGATGCTAAGTCAGTAGCAAAGCAAGCCGCCACGATTGATCGAATCGTTCAACGGGCCAAGCAAAAATTAGATGAAGCTGTGGTGAATGCTGGTCTGATAGCGATTAAACAGAGTGCCTTGGAGGCTATTGGAACGGTTAATCAACCAAATCTGCTACGTTCTTTCCAGACAATTGATGTTAATGAAGTTAACCGTGCTGAAAGTGTAATCCAAGTTGTTGGAGATGGTTTGAAGGAGCAGTTTAATGCGATTGAAAATGTTGATCCGGTTAATTTGCAGCAACAAATAAACCGCATTGATCAGGTGATTACTATTGCTAAGAAACGGCTGAATGGTGCCAAGACGAATACTGCAGTTGATCAGATTCAGGGAGAAACTTTGGCTGACTTGGTCTCGATTGCCGCGCCAAGCGCATTAACGCTTGAGCGTGAAATACGGGAACAAGCACATCGTCAAATTGACTGGGCTGGTGCAAAGAAGCAGGCGGAAATTGACTTGCTACCAAGACCAGTTAAATTAACCTATCAAACTCTTGTCACTCAGTTACGGGCCATCTTAGCGCAGGCTCACCAAGCAGTCGTCCAGGCAAAGACTGTCCAGGATTTAGCTGAGCAATTAACAAAATTCTGGCAGATGATGAATACTTTAACGCTACCAGTGGCGACTGAAAAGCGCCCGGATCAAGCAGCAATTCAGGCAGCTGAGCAACAAGTTGATCAGGCAGGTGACAAGCAGCAAGCAACCATTGGAGCAGCCCTGAAGGCCAATCAACAAGAACAGGAAGCAGCTATGGCTCAACTACAAAAAATACTTGCACATGCGCACCAGCAAATTAGCCAGGCAAAAAACCAACAAGACCTTGATGAGACTGTAAAGGCTATTTTGGATGCGATTAAAGCAACTACTAATTCTAAGGTTCCTCTCACCAAGTTGGCTATTAGTCCTGTTAAAGATGGCACTAAGGTCACTAGAGTTGGCGGAGTGGTGATAGCAGCCGACCTAATAGGCAGCTCTAAGAAAAGCATGGTGGCATTGGTGAAAAGGAATGATCAAAAGCCGGTTTCCTCAGTGCTGCAGCCAGTTGAAGAAACAAAAGTCACTGCTCAAACTAAACAGTTGCCCCTTGGTTTTCCAGAAAATAACGATACAAAAACCAATGTCAGTGAAAGCCTGCAAAAGCAGGAGCCGGTGATTCATAACAATGACTTACCAGTTCCAAATAATGAAATTGGTAGCAGCTTCAGCCAGTCCAATTTGGTTAGCGTTTTACCACAAACGAATCAGCAGGTGAATAATCGTCAGTCGGTGAAAGCACTTATTTTGACCGTTTGGTTAGCTGTCTTAACAGGATTTGGTTTGACCAAAAAACAGCCCGATGACATTGGGTAATTGGCACAGTTTGCGATAAAATTAAAAAATTCACGCAATTAGATTGAAATTTGTGTTTTTGAATGAAAAAGTCTTTTGAGGAGCCGGACAGAAAAGCTCGATTAGTCACAGAGTAATCGAGCTTTTTTGTTTAGCAATGTTCATGCAAAAATTCATCAAGAAATCTGTTTTCAGAGACTTTATTTCCAAATTTGTTGTGCTATAATTGATGCCTGATGACATTTGGAAAGGAGTAGCGTACTGATATTAGTACGCGATATTACGCATATGCCAGCAGTATTTATGCGACGAGCACAGGCTCGTGATGTCTCTGAAATCGTTGCGATTTTGCAGACCGCCAAAGGTTATTTAAAGGAGCAGGGGATTGACCAGTGGCAATCCGATTACCCGAATGAAGCGACAATCCAAGCTGATTTGGATGCGCAACAGGGTTTTGTCTTAGTAGTCGGTGATGAGGTGGCAGGATACGCTGCTGCCTTTGAAGGGGAAGATCCACTCTACACGGATATTAAAGAGGGTAGTTGGGCCGATAGTGGTCACGAACACGACTATGCCTCACTCCATCGGGTAGCGATGTCGGATAAGTTCCGTGGCCAGCGACTAACACCACGTTTTTTCACGGCGTTAATTTCATTCTTTTATGCACGGGGTGCCCGCGATTTTCGCATCGATACCCATCCGGGGAATCTCCCTATGCAAAAGGTGATTGCCAATAATGGCTTTGAAAAGCGTGGTTCAGTTGATATGCTTGAAGCAGAACATATTTCAACAAAGCGTTTTGCCTACCAACTACTTATTAATGATTAAAGAAAAAGCCGTCAATCAGCTGATTGGCGGTTTTTTTGAGCTATAATCTTGGCTTAAATTCACTTTTTTAAACTAATAGTGTCCTTAATCTTGTAGGGCCTGGAGGGCCAGATGGTGGGGCCCCTGATTTTTTCGATCTGCAACCCATGTGTAAAAGGTTAAATCAGGATTGGGTAAGAGGGCTAAAATTAAATCGACTTCTTTTTGGTAGTGTTTGGCATAGCCTTTTTGCATGGAACTGACTAAAATTTTTGAATCCGAAACGATTTCAACAAGTTGGCTGGCTTGGAGGATGGCTAATTCTGATTTAATTGCCCAAAGTAAAGCTAAAAATTCAGCTTGGTGGTTATCCTCACAGTCCGCTAAGCGAACTTTTTTTTGGTATTGTTGACCATTTTGAACGAGAACAAGACCAGCACTGGCATGGTGGCTGTCCTTTTGGAAAGCAGCATCGATTGCTAAACGAATCACATTTTTATCCTTTCTGGGACTTTTCTTCAATTCTAACAATACCAGAATGCACCAGTAAATGGTAAAATAATAGATGTTTAGATACGGAACAAGGAGAACGTTTCATGCGTATTATTCGCGGTTTTTACCAACCGAAGGCAGACTGGTCCAATATTGCTTGGATTATGTGGCTATCCGTTTTAATCATTAGTCCTATTTGGGCTAGTGAGCTTTTCTATAATATTAATTGGTGGTGGGTAACCTATACCATTTTTATGATTTTGATTGGCCTATGGACTTTTTTGGGACGCAAAGTCATACTTGAAAATCAAACCTTAACGATTAGTAGTGCCTGGATGATGAAAAAACAAGTCATTAACCTGAATGACTCAGCAGTTAATTGGTTTTTTGACCAAAAGGCACTCATTATTGTCATTGGCGGTCGGCCACGGGCCTATCACCTTTCGAAGAGAATGGCGCAAGCGCTGAAAGGAATGGCCTAAATGGCTGAAACAACACTGGTCACATTGACAATTGATCAAGAACAGGGCCGATTAGATGCCGTTTTGGGACAGGCAAAACTACCATATTCGCGGTCAACACTGGCTAACTGGATTAAAGCAGGACTCGTATTAGTCAATCATCAAGCCGTGAAACGGTCTTATGTGGTCAAGAAGGGCGATGTTATTAGCATTAACCCGCCAGCGGTGAAAGAAACGGCACTTGAGGCAGAAAATATTCCCCTTGATATTGTATACGAAGACGATGATTTATTGGTTGTGAATAAGCCGCAAGGGATGGTTGTCCACCCAGCGCCAGGCCATTCTGGGGGAACCCTGGTGAACGCTTTACTCTACCATGCCCCCTTATCAACAATTAACGGTGAATTCCGTCCTGGTATTGTTCACCGGATTGATCGTGATACCTCTGGTTTGCTGATGGTGGCCAAAAATGACCAAGCCCACCATGCCTTAGCTGCTGAATTAAAGGCTCATAAAACGCAAAGAATTTACTATGCGTTGGTCAAGGGCAACTTTGAGGAAAATGAAGGAACGATTGATGCACCAATCGGTCGTCATCCTAAGGATCGTAAGAAACAAGCCGTGATTGGAGATGGCCGTGAGGCCGTGACTCATTTCAAGGTGATTGAGCGTTTTGGCGGTTATACACTGTTAGAATTAGCATTAGAGACCGGTCGAACGCATCAAATTCGGGTGCACCTGGCTTACATTGGTCATCCCGTTGTTGGCGATAGTGTTTATGGTCACCAGGACAAGATTTTTAATATCAAATTACCAGGTCAGCTTCTTCACGCAAAAACGCTTGTGCTGACCCAACCAAAGACACAAGAAGAACTCCGATTTGATTCAGCACTACCGGCTCTGTTTGACCAGGTATTGCAAGAATTGCGTGAAAACCAAGGTTTATAATCGGTGAAAAAATCAGTTAATCGTGTTAATAGGCCCGACAGAAAGGACGAAACATGGCAAATAAAGTAGTGTTAGACCAGGATTCGATGCAACGAGCATTGACTCGCATCACTTACGAAATTTTGGAACGGAATAAGGGTGGTCAAAATCTCATTTTAGTGGGGATTAAGACTCGTGGCGAGTACTTGGCCCACCGGATTGCTGACCGCTTGGAACAACTGGAACAGGTTCAAATTCCTGTGATGGCGATTGATGTCACCAATTACCGTGATGATCACCTGGACAGTGGTGATGATTTGGGCTTGGACCCAGCTGAAAAACTCAACATTGCCAATCAAAACATTGTCTTGGTTGATGACGTGCTCTTTACCGGTCGGACCACTCGGGCTGCTTTGGATGCTTTGATTCAAATTGGACGTCCTCAGGCGATTGCTTTGGCAGTTTTGGTTGACCGCGGTCACCGCGAATTGCCAATCCGGGCTGATTTCGTTGGTAAAAACATCCCAACTGCCCAAAATGAAAAAATTAAGGTAAAAGTCAAGGAATTTGATGGGGAAGACTCGGTTGAAATTGTCCATTAGGACAAGTTAGTTCGTCGTGCCTTTGAAAATCAGGGCTGGAGAGAACCTGATTTTTTCGAAAATAGTAGATAATGAGAGAAAAAGTATGGAACGGCACCTAATTTTAGAGGATGGAACGGTTTTCTCTGGCCAAGGCTTTGGCGCACCAGCGACAACCTTTGGCGAGATTATTTTTGATACCGCTACCTCCGGCTATCAGGAAACAATTACAAATCCAATTTATGATGGGCAAATGATTGTCTTTGCGATGCCAGTTGTTGGCGCCGATGGCATTCATGCGGAGGCCTATGAGTCGACTACACCCAAAATTCGTGGTGTAGTTGTTCACGATTTGGCGGAAGTATCCACTAATCGGCAGCGGCGGATGAACCTGGACCGCTTTTTGCAGCATCATAATATTCCGGGACTGTATGAGGTCGATACGCGTAAGTTAATCCGCCACCTTCGCGAAACGGGCCCGCAAAAAGCGACAATCGTTGATGTTGTCGATGACCACGCAGTTGACCAGTTGGTGGCCACCGTGTTGACAAACAAGCAGGTTCAAAGCACGGCTACCCCGAAGGCCTATGCCAACCCTGGCCATGGTTTTCACATTATTGTGATTGATTTTGGTTTAAAACACGGGATTCTGCGAGTCCTTGGTGACTACGATGCCAATGTGACGGTCCTGCCCTATACAACAACGGTTGATGAAGTGTTGACACTGGACCCCGATGGTATTATTTTATCAACTGGTCCTGGTAATCCCGAGGATTTGCCTGATTCGGTCCTGACTTTGATTCGAGTCTTACAGACGAAAATGCCTTTGTTAGGTCTTGGTCTTGGACACGAGCTCCTGGCATTGGCCAATGGGGCTGAAATTCAAGCCTTACCGGCTGAATACCATGGTATGAATCATCCGATCCAAGAAATTATCTCGCAACAGCTTTTTTATGCCCGGCAGGGGCGTGGCTATGTGATTGATGAGCATTCACTAGATGGCAAGAAACTCTTTGTGACCCACCGCGATCTGGTTGATGGATCAATCCAAGGAATTCGTTTGCGCGACAATCCAGCCTTTTCTGTGCAATTCTTTCCGGATGGGGCACCTGGTCCTCTTGAAGCAAACGGAATCTTTGCGGACTTTTTTGAAACGGTAGCAGATTATGTACAAAAAAATAGTTGAAACGCCGGTTAAAAAAGTACTTTTTATCGGTGGTGGCGAAACAGACTTTGGCCTCCAAGGCGAAAGTGATGCCGCAATTTACCAAGTTTTGCCAATTTTAAATGGCCTTGGTTATACAGTGACAGTTTTGGATGATAATCCCTATTCGTTGGCCCTGGAATCACCAGCGGCTACCGGATTTTTGCGGACTTTGACTGTCCAAAACGTAAAGAAAATTATTAAGTCTCAAAAGATTGATGGTGTGATGCCGCTTTTTGGTGGTGTGCGGGCGTTGCGTTTATGGGACCAGGTTGTTTCTGAGTGGCGTGAAGCAGATGGTGTTTTGCCACAAACGCTTGGTTTAGCGGCTAGCGAACTGCACGAGGTTAACGATGGGGCTTTACTCTTTGACCGAATTGAGGAAATAGGCCTAAGTGTTACCGCCTCGGCCGTGGTGCAAAACCAAGAAGAAGCGAATGAAATGTTGCGCGATTTGGAATTGCCTTTGGTCATTCGGGCACACAACCCAGTTCAGGGCACGACGAGACAAATTGTTGAGCGCTTGGATGACTTTGACCGCGTTGTTAACCGGGTCATGGGTCAATCATTAACTAACGAGGTGCTGATTGCTAAGGCAATTAATGGTCTCAAAGAAGTCTCTGTCTTGGTTGTTCGTGACCGTGATGGTAACTGTCTTCAGGTCGGAGCCTCTGAAGATATGGATCCAATTGGCATTCATACGGCCGACTCACTCTCAGTTGCGCCGGTTTTGACGGTCTCCGATCAAATTTTGCAGCAAATGCGAATTCAAGCCTTTGCGATTGCTGACTTAATTGGCCTTCGTGGTGTGTTACACGTTCAGTTTGCTCTTGATGAAAAGACGGGTGAAATTTATGTAATTAAGGTTTCGCCTTATCTTGATCATTTGGCGAACCGGATGGCTGTGATGACTGGTTATCCTGTGATGCTGGTAGCAGCGCAGCTGGCCATGGGCAAGAAAATTACCGAGGTCTATTTGCCAAATGCCTTCCATGAAAAAACGGCTATTATGGAGCCGGTGATGGACCATATTGTCGTTAAGTTGCCGGTTTTCTCCTTTGGTGACCTGGAAGCGATGGGCATTAAAGTTAATCGTCAATTGAATTCAGTGCAAAAATCAGTTGGATCGGCTTTGGGATTTGGTCGAACATTTGTGGAAGCGATGGAAAAGGCCATTCGTTCGGCCCACTTCAATAACCGGTCGTTTTCCCCAAAATATATGGCCGATGTCTCGGATGATGAACTGATTCAACAGTTGATTCATCCGCAAGATAACCGAGTTTTGCTCTTAATTGAGGCCTTACGTCGTGGTTATGAAGTCGATGAACTGGCTGAATTAACTAATATTGATGAGTTTTACTTTTACCAACTGAATCGTCTAATCGACATTGAGCGGTCGGTTGACCAGGATAAAATTGATGCCGATGCACTACGACGAGCGAAGAAATTTGGCCTTTCGGATGGCCTGATTGCCCGTTTTTGGCAAACTGATTTTCAAGCAATTCGTACCTTAGCGCGACAAAATAATATCCAGCCAACTTATAAGGCCTTGGAGCCATCTGCTGGTGAATTTCCCGAGCATGCACGGCAATTCTTTGCCACCTTTGAAGAAGAAAATGAGTCCGAACCAATTTGCGCCCAGTCGGTTTTGATTATTGGGCCAGGGGCCTTTCGCATGGGGGACGGGGCATCAGCTGGTTATATGACCAGCGTGACGCTGTCCGAGTTGCATCGATTGGATTATCAAACGATTATCATGAACAACAATGCGGCGGATCCAACTCTGTTGCCACACCTGTCAGATAAACAGTATTTGGAACCTCTTGAAGTTTCGGATGTCATGTCGGTGGTTGATAAGGAACAACCTCATGCTATTTTGGTTCCAGGTAATCGTAAAAAATTGATTGAAGCATTGCAGGCAATGGGTCAACACGTGATTGTTTTCCCGAAAGAAAAGCATCATCCGAGCGGACCCGAGAAGCATCAATCAGAGTTTAGCTTGAATTTCTTCTATGATGGCGAAGAAAAGCACCCATTGGTCGTAACGCAGCACCGACCTGGTGAAGTTCGCATTCTCGACCAAGCGATTGATCCGGCTCTTCTGGATGGATTGGTATTAGCGAGTCCAGGTCTGTATCAAATTATTTGGCGCGTCGACTTGGATGCTTGGGTCAGCAAAATTCCTTTGCCTGACTTACGCGTGGATACTTGGCTGCGGCCAATGCCATACGGACATATTGCTTACCTGACTAAGGCTTTGGGCATTCCATTGGGCCGGATGATTGTGCGAGCTTGGGTTGGGCAGCTAAATGAAGCTGACCGCCAATACCTAGCTGCTATTAAGGGCCAGCATGAAACGGCTAAATTGGCGATGGCAGCAAAAAATACAGACTTTGACTTACACTTGCACCCCGATAAAGCTATTGATTTAACTCGCTTTGAAATGGGCGCCAAGGTAGTCCCGTATGAAAGCGAGAATAGCGATGGGCAAAAGTAATCAGTATCCAACTGAAATCCTTTATGGGGTAATGGTCACTGAGGGTAAGTCTGGTGATTACCAAGTCAAACACGGTCAAAAACTGCACCCCTGGCGAATCGGTAAACACACGAAAGGTCAGGTTGTCGGTCCTGGACAAATCTTTTTGACCGAAAAAAATCAGAAGGTCGTTTTAATTAAAACGGTACCGTTAGCTTTCAAAAACCGTCACAACTATCAGCCGATGGGTCGGTTTACTAGTGAAATGATGGTTGTCCCAGCTGATTTTCAAGAATAAAATGAAGGACAATAAAAAGGCTACTGAATCGAAAATGGTTCGGCAGCCTTTTTTGCTGGTTGAAAAAAGTTAATTTAAGTCATACTTGCGGTTGACATTAAAGAAGAAAAGCAAGCCGTTAATGGCAACGATGCCCGCTGAAACAATAAAGATGGCACGGTAATCAAAGATGTTGGCGATAGCAGCTCCTAGCATTGGACCCATTACGGATCCAACTGCTTGGAAGGATTGGTTATAGGAGAAAATCCGAGAAACCATGCCGGCCGGTGAATTCTTGGTTAACAATGTTTGAATGGCGGGTAACATTGTCGAATCCGAAATGCCAACCGCAAAACGTAGGAGGATTAATCCGATGACGGAAGTAACGAAAGCTGTTGGGATAAAAGCGAAGACGGCCATGACGAAACCGGCTTGAATCAGGTACTTGGTCCCAATTTTATCACCCAAGCGACCAAAGACTGGGGCAAAGATCACTGTGGCCAAACCAGGCATAGCGGCCACGATTCCAGCGATAAAGGTGACGCTGCCCTGGTTGTGCACGACTTCGCGAACAAAGAGGGACACGATAGGGTTAATCGACATATTGACGGTTTGAATCAACATGGTGGTCAAGAACAGGGAGACCAAGAGTGTTTTTTTGGGGAGTGTCTTCCAACTAACCTTGATGACAGGATTTTCTTCTTGACCTGTAGCAACTGGCCGTTCTTCGACCAAGAACCAAATAAAGAAGAAAACGATTAACAGAATCAAACCAGTAATATGGAAGAGCGTTTGGTAAGAAACGACCGAAGCCATGGCACCACCGAAAAGTGGACCAATTAACTGGCCACCAGTAAAGCCAGTGACGATAATTCCTAATGAACGACCTACTTTTTCCTTAGGTGTCTGGGTGGCAATGAGGGCGTTGGCATTTGACACAAAGCCACCTAATGCCCCCTGTAAAGCTCGCAAAGCCAGTAGTTCAAAGACGTTTTGGGCAAAACCCATTAAAAAGAGAGAAATTGCCAGGCCAAGGGCGGCCCGCATCATCATTAATTTGCGGCCTTTTTTATCGGCGACACGCCCCCAAATGGGTGAGACGACAGCGGTCACTAAAAAGTTGATGGCAAAAGCCGCACCGGAGTAAAAAGTTAATTCTGATTTGGAAAAGTGGCCCAATGTATCGATGTACAAGGGCATAAATGGCAAGACTTCAGAAAAAGCGACGCCGGTCATAAAAACGGCGAGCCAAACAATCCAAATATTTCGTTGCCAGTTAATCGCTTGATCAGGTGTTTCTCGATCAGATTCAGTCATATATTACCTCCTTGACTGTCAAAATTGATAATCCGCTAATCTAGTAGTTTACTCCTTTTTAAAAAGACTTGCACGAAAGGCAGATGACGATTTCGTGAAAAATGTAAAGATACTGCTATTTTAAATGTTCGAAAATTAGTGGAATGGGGACCGTCGAGTAGCGACAAGTGCTGTTTTCATTGGCTTTATGGGCCATGATTATGATGCTGATTTTAATTGGTGGTAGCAAGCAGGTCAATCGTTTGGATTCCTGGCTAAAGGCTTGTTTGCCAGGTTAAAGTATTTTATAATAGGGAATACCTAAACACGTTTCCAAAAAGAAGGACAGCTATTGTTCTTTTTTTCATTTAGCTAACTCAGGCCGCTGCTGGGTAATCTTGATTTAAAGGAAGGTCTTTTTCAATGACCAAGTACAAGGAATACACTGCCAATGATGTCATGGAAATGGTCAGGGCTTACATGCCGGATGACCAGGTTGTCAAGGTGCAAGCGGCCTATGATTGGGCTAAGAATTTGCATGCCCAACAAAGGCGTCATTCTGGCGAACCTTACATTATTCATCCAATCCAAGTTGCTGGTATTTTGGCCGAGTTAAAGATGGATGAAGCAACAATTGTGGCTGGTTTTTTGCATGATATTGTAGAAGACACACCAGTTAGTTTGGAAGATGTGACGGAGCACTTTGATCCTGTTGTCGGCCGTATTGTCGATGGTGTGACCAAAATTTCAAAAATTAAGTACCAGGATTCCAAGGTTCAACTTGCCGAAAACCATCGCAAGTTACTTTTAGCAATGGCAAAGGATATTCGGGTCATTATCGTCAAATTAGCCGATCGGTTGCACAATATGCGCACCCTCGATGCTTTGCGCCCTGATAAGCAACGCCGGATTGCCCATGAGACGCTTTCAATTTATGCGCCTTTGGCTGACCGACTTGGAATTTCGGCAATTAAATGGGAATTGGAAGACCTTTCCTTGGCAGTTTTGGAACCAGACGCCTACCATCAAATTGCTGGTCAAATGGATATGAAGCGTGAGGAACGGTTAAAGGCCATCCAAATCGCTGTTGATAAGATTGAAGACAGTATTCATGACCTTGGTTTGCAAAATGTTGTCGTTTATGGACGGCCAAAGCATATTTATTCAATTTATCGCAAATTAGTTGACAAACATAAGTCTTTTGGCGAAATTTATGACCTTTCAGCTATTCGAGTTTTAACTAACTCAATTCCTGATACCTATGCCGTTTTGGGTGCCATTCATGCGCATTGGACACCAATTCCAGGACGTTTCAAGGATTATATTGCCTTGCCAAAGCCAAATGGCTACCAGTCGTTGCATACAACGGTGATTGGTCCTTCTGGCAGACCTTTGGAAGTGCAAATCAGAACCCATGCGATGCACCAAGTCGCTGAATTCGGGGTTGCGGCCCACTGGGCTTATAAGCAACATGGCGGAACTTCTAACCAATCAGCCGATGTCAAGGACCAAAGCGAACGGGCTTTGAACGTGATTCAGGGGATTTTGGAATTGCAGGAATCGGCAACGGATGCCCAGGACTTTATGGATTCGGTTCAAGCCGATCTCTTCGTTGACCGGGTTTATGCCTTTTCACCCGCAGGCGATGTTTATGAATTGCCAAAAGGTGCCGGCCCTTTGGACATGGCCTTTGCTATTCACTCTAATTTGGGAACTAAAACGACCGGGGCCAAGGCCAATGGCCGCATTGTGCCATTGGACTACAAAATTCAAAATGGCGACATTATGGAAATCTTGACCGGCCCTAATGCGAGTCCTTCAAGAGACTGGTTGGATTTGGTTTCAACGCGTAAGGCGCGACACAAGATTAAGCACTTCTTGAAGTCGCAAGACCGAGCCGATAATATTGAAAATGGCCTTGAAGCCATCTCACGTGCACTTTTTGAAATGCACTTTAACCCAGTTGATTTCGTAACCGATGAACAAATTGCGGCCGTGGCGGAAACGATGCAGGCCGGTACTCGTGAAGATTTGTTGGCCGCTGTTGGCTATGGTGATATTTCAAGATTAGCAGTTGCCAAGGAACTGACCCGTCATGTTCGTGAAGAACGTGAGGCGGCGGATGCCGAAGAACTGCAAAAAAGCTTATTGGAAGATGGCCAGGCTATTAAAAAGGAACCTCAGGTGCCGAAGCAAAAAAGTCGTGACCGCGATAAGCAGTCCGACGTGGTCATTGCCGGAGTTGATAACCTTTTAGTTCGTTTGTCTGGTTGCTGTACACCAGTGCCGGGGGATCCCGTGATGGGCTATATCTCCCAAGGGCGGGGCATTGCCGTCCATCGTTTTGATTGTCCAAACATTCATGCAGCTCAGCAAAAGGGTCAGCGATTGGTGGATGTTATTTGGGCAGATGTCAATGGTCAACGACCAGATTACACTGCTGATTTAACCATTCATGCCGAAAATGAACCGGGTATTTTGAATGCCATTTTGCGGTCTTTGAATGCCAAGACTCGCTTTATCAAAGAAATCAACGGACATGTAACCAAGGGGGGCATGGTGCAGGTTCAAGCATCAATTGGAGTAGCGAACTTAGCTCAATTGAATGGCATAATCGATGCTTTGTTAGCAGATCACTCGGTTTATGATGTGAAGCGAACAATCCATTGAAGTGCTGCTAGTTGCTATGGTTGGTTTTCGAGGCCGCTGGTTCTTAGTCAATGGCTATTGTGATTCAGCTACTTATCAGTTAAATGATTAGACGTTAAAAGGACGTCCTGCCAGTCTTGATGTACTGAGCAGGGCGTCCTTTTAGTTCTAAGGGAAACTGATTTTTAACGGGCCTTTAACCAGTAAACCAGGCCGAAGGGAATCGTTGATTCTGTTCCCGTAAAGATGCGACCGATGTTTTTACGGTGGCGGTAGAAGACAAAAATCGTTAAGGTGATGGCGACAATCGATAAAATCCAATCGTGATAGTAAAAGACGGACATGCAAGTGGCGAAGGTAAAGCCGACCATGGAGGCCACCGAAACCATGGAGAAGAGAATTAGGCAGGTAACAAAGATGGTACAAACCATCAAAAAGAGTGGGGGATTATAAACGGATAAGACACCGGCTGACACCGCCACGGCCTTGCCACCCTTGAAGCCAATCCAAATTGAGAAGGTATGTCCCAAGATAGCAAAAAGGCCAACAAGCATCACATTGACGTGCTGCCAGCCAAAGAGTGCTGGCAAAGACGCTGCCAAAGCGCCCTTAAGAATGTCTAAACATAAGACAATCGTTCCCGGAACGGGGCCCAGAATTCGAAAGGCATTGGTGGTCCCGATGTTACCAGAGCCCTCGGTTCGGATGTCTTTATGGTAAAAGACCTTACCTAACCAATATCCTGGAACCATTGACCCTAAGAGATAGGCCAAGACCAGGATGAAAGCGATTTTTAACATAGTTTTTAAAACTCCTTTTTTCTAAAAAGAAACAGCACGTTATATTTTACCATAGGATTTTATTTTTCCTGGTTAAATTTTTCTGAGAAACCCTAGGGGAAAAGGACGGGTGGGATTTGGTTGGTTTTTAGGCTTTAGAACTTTTCTTTTTTCCTATTGTCAGTTTGTAAATTTTAATCTATGATAATTATTGATTGTCTAAGATAATAGCATTACTTGTTTTAACTGAACAGAATACATTATCTTAGACGAAATGACGAGAAGGAAGAAGACCGTGGCAAAGCAAACACACTACGACTCAGATTCAATTAAAATTTTAGAAGGATTGGAGGCAGTTCGGAAACGCCCCGGTATGTATATCGGATCGACTGATGGACGTGGACTCCATCATTTGGTGTATGAAATTGTTGACAACGCCGTTGATGAGGCCCTAGGGAACTTCGGAAACGATATTGCGGTGACAATTGAAGAAAATAATGCCATTACTGTTCGTGATTTTGGCCGTGGCATGCCGGTTGGAATGCACTCTTCTGGAAAACCAACGCCCGAAGTGATTTTGACGGTTCTCCATGCTGGTGGAAAGTTTGGCCAGGGTGGTTATGCCACTTCTGGTGGCCTGCACGGTGTTGGTTCCTCTGTTGTGAACGCCTTGTCGGAACATCTGAAGGTGACAATCGTTCGCGATGGCCACCGCTTTGAAGAAAGTTTTGAAAATGGGGGCCACCCAGTTGGCACCCTGATTGATTTAGGCCCCACTAAGGACCATACCGGGACAACGGTGACGTTTAAACCGGACGCAAGCATTTTTTCAACCACTGTCTTTAAGTTTGATACTTTGGCTGAACGCCTACGAGAGTCGGCCTTTTTGATGTCAGGGGTCAAGTTTACCCTGACCGATAAGCGGGTAACGCCCGTTCGCGAAGAAGTTTACCACTATGACCATGGTCTGCAGTCTTTTGTTCAGTTTTTAAATGAGGAAAAAGAGGGCTTAGGTCCAGTGATGACCTTTGAGGGAACAGCTGATGGTATTTTGGTCGACGTTGCTGCCCAATATAATGATGGCTACTCTGAAACCCTGCTGTCCTTTGTTAACAATGTGCGGACACAGGACGGTGGAACCCACGAGGTTGGTTTTCGGTCGGCCTGGACTAAGGCCTTTAATGAGTATGCCCGCCGGGTTAACCTCTTAAAGGAAAAGGATAAGAACCTTGAAGGCTCAGACGTCAGAGAAGGATTGTCGGCCGTGATTTCTTTGCGTGTCCCAGAAGAAATTTTGCAATTTGAAGGACAGACAAAGGATAAATTAGGAACAACCGAGGCCCGGGCAGCTGTGGATGGGGTGGTTAATGAAACCCTGTCGCGCTTTTTGCTGGAAAACGGTGACTTTGGTCAAAAGATTGTCCGTAAGGCACTCCGTGCTCGCGAAGCCCGTGAAGCTGCTCGTAAGGCCCGTGAGGAATCCCGGACAGGTAAGTCCAAAGGTAAGCGTGACCGTTTATTGTCTGGTAAGTTAGCACCAGCCCAGTCAAAGAACGCTGATAAGAACGAACTGTTTTTAGTTGAGGGTGATTCGGCCGGTGGCTCTGCTAAGCAAGGCCGGGATCGTAAGTTCCAGGCAATTTTGCCCTTGCGTGGTAAGGTCTTAAACACCCAAAAGGCGAAATTGGCGGACATCTTAAAAAATGAGGAACTTTCGACTCTGATTTATGCAATTGGTGGCGGAGTCGGCCCTGATTTTAATATTAAAAATGCGGCCTTTGATAAGATTATTATTATGACCGATGCCGATGATGATGGGGCCCACATTCAAACCCTGTTGCTGACTTTCTTTTATAAGTACATGCGGCCTTTGATTGAGGCCGGGCGTGTCTACATTGCCTTACCACCACTTTACCGAGTGAAGTACCGTGGCAAGAAGGAAGATTCTTTTGCGTGGACCAATGATGAATTGGCAACAATCACAGCAGCCGCTAAGGTGAAGTACGAATTAACTCGTTTTAAGGGCTTGGGCGAAATGAATGCACCATTACTCTGGGAAACAACGATGGACCCTGAATCGCGGACACTGATTCGGGTTAAGATTGATGACGCTGTTTTGGCTGAAAAGCGGGTCACAACGTTGATGGGTGATAAGGTTGACCCTCGGCGCCAATGGATTGAAAGCAACGTTCAGTTTACTCTGGAAGAAGACGGCTCAATTTTGGATAACGTTGCCGGTGGTGACGAAGCAAATGCCCAAGTCTTCGAACAGGCAATTGCTGGTCATAATCGTACCGATGATGAACAAAATGACCAGGTGATTGTTGCTAAGGGAAAAGCAGCTAAAAAAAAGGCTGGTGACCAAGCAAGCAAAACAGCAGACCATGTTGAGAACTTAGACTTGTTTTAATAACTAATTTAGAAAGGTGGGGATTGTCAGTATGGCAGACCGCATTACTGAGCTTTCATTGGAAGCCGTGATGGGTGAGCGCTTTGGCCGATATTCAAAATATATCATCCAGGAACGTGCCCTTCCGGATATCCGTGATGGTCTCAAACCGGTTCAACGACGGATTTTGTACGCCATGGACCAGGATTCAAATACCTATGACCACCCATATCGTAAGTCGGCTAAATCAGTCGGAAACGTGATGGGAAACTTCCACCCCCACGGGGATTCCTCAATCTATGAGGCCATGGTTCGCTTGTCCCAGGATTGGAAGGTCCGCGAACCATTAATTGATATGAACGGAAATAACGGGTCAGTTGATAATGACCCAGCCGCTGCGATGCGGTATACCGAGTCGCGGTTAACGAAGTTATCCGGTGAAATTCTGAAAGACTTAGCTCAGGATACGGTTGAAATGGTCTTAAATTTTGATGATACGACCTACGAACCGACGGTACTCCCATCTCGAGTACCAAATCTCTTCGTCAACGGAGCAACTGGCATTTCGGCTGGTTATGCGACCGATATTCCCCCTCATAACTTAAAGGAAATCAACCAAGCGTTGGTTTACTTGCTCGATCATCCCGATGCGCCATTGTCAGCTTTGATGCGATACGTTAAGGGACCTGATTTCCCAACGGGTGGGATTATTCAAGGAATCGACGGCATTAAGCAGGCTTATAAGACCGGTCGAGGGCGGGTTGTTGTCCGGGCGAAGACGGCAGTTTCTAGTCTAAAGGGTGGCAAGAAAAAGATTGAAGTGACGGAGTTGCCGTATGAAGTCGTGAAATCGAACTTGGTCGCTAAGATTGATGCGATTCGTGCCAACAAAGAAGTTGCCGGCATTATTGAAGTTCGTGACGAATCTGACCGCGAGGGGATGTCAATTGTGATCGAGTTGGCCAAGGATGCTTCGGCCGATGGAATCTTGACCTACCTCTTTAAGAAGACGGACTTGCAGATTTCGTATAATTTCAACATGGTCGCCATTCATGACCAACGTCCTGTTTTAGTGACTTTGAAGGACGGTTTGACCGCTTTTTTGGACTTCCGTAAAGAAGTTGTTCGCAAGCGGTCAGCCTATGACTTGAAAAAGGCCAAGGCCCGCCAACACATTGTGGAGGGGCTGATTCGAATGTTGTCCATCCTCGATGAAGTCGTGGCAACGATTCGCTCTTCGAAGAACCGCAAGGATGCGACGGAGAACTTGGTGAAGGAGTACCAATTCACCAAGGAACAGGCTGAAGCGATTGTGGCTTTGCAGTTATATCGGTTGACTAATACTGATGTGACCCAGCTAGAAGAGGAACACAAGGCATTAGCTGAAAAGATTGCTATGTTGGAAAAGATCCTGAATGAAGAAGAAGCGCTTCATGATGTGATCCGCACTGAATTGAAGGCCATCACCAAGGAATATGCCAGCCCACGCTTGACGGAAATCGAAGAAGAAATCCAATCGTTGGTAATCGACACAGCAGTGACGGTACCAGATGAAGATGTCCGCATCTTGGTTTCAAAGAATGGTTATGCGAAGCGGTCATCATTGCGTTCTTACAAGGCCTCTGCTGCCGAAAACGGCTTAGCCGAAGATGACGCCGTTGTCTTGAATCAAACGGCCAACACAACCCAACATTTGCTGATGTTTACGAACTTTGGGAACCTGATTTACCGACCAATTTATGAGTTGGCGGAGTACAAGTGGAAGGAACCAGGAGAACACTTCTCGCAGGCGCTGTCGAACTGGGATAGCCAGGAAAGTATTATCCAGGCCTATGTGGTTGCAGAAACGGATAGCAACCAAGCCTTCTTACTTGCTTCCAATGATGGCTTTATCAAGCAGAGTTTACTTAAGGACCTTGTGCCAAAGTCCTACAAGAAGAAATCAGCAACTGTGATGAAACTGAAAACAGAAGCGGCACGGGTAGTCACAGCAGCGCTGGTCACCAATCAGAAAGAAGCCTTAGTGTTGGCAAAGACTGGCTTGGCCCTGCGCTTTGAATTGGCCGATGTGCCAGTCGTTGGTGCTCGGACCGCCGGGGTGAAGGCCATCAAGTTAACCGAGGGTGATACCGTGGTTACGGTATTAGCCTTGGCACCACAAGATAAGTTTTTGGCCTTGGTAACAAATCAGGGAACCTTTAAGTATAGCTTGTTAGACGACATAACCCTTGGCCACCGAGCTAACAAGGGCTTGCAAGTGCTTAGTCCACGGAAGACCGTTTCTTATGAAATTGCTGCTGCGACAGCTGTTGATCCGAACCAGGGGGCTTTGCGGATTGAAACCGACCACTTAAAGGACTTTGATATCCAATTAGCTGATCATTCATTAGCGAGTCGGACTAGCAATGGTCAGGCTTTATTGGATGTGAAGAGCGATGGGCAAGCGACAGCTATTTTCCCTTTGAATTTAAAGGAAAATGACTAGTCAAATGTAACCCATTCGGGTTACAATCTAAGTATTGACAGTTGCCAAAAGAATTGGCACTAGAGGAGTGAAAAGACATGGCAAAGATTCAAGTTTTTGGACATAAGAACCCAGATACTGACACCGTTGCTTCTGCAATGGGTGCTGCTGATTTGTTGGCACAGCAAGGTTTGGAAACCCAAGCCGTTGCGCAAGGAAAGCCTAACGCCGAAACGCAATTTGCGTTGGATTACTTTGGCTTGACGGCTTTGCCAATTATTGACAAGGCCCAAACAGCAGAGGTTGTTTTGGTTGACCACAACGAAGCGGCACAGTCAGTTGATAATTTGGCTGACGTCCAGGTTTATGGTATCTACGATCATCACAAGTTTGCTTTTGAAAATGCCACCCCGTTGTATATCACGGCTAAGCCATGGGGTTCTGTTTCAACAATTTTGTACTATGAATACTTGCAAGCTGGTTTAACGATTCCTGCTAAGGTCGCCGGAATGTTGGCCTCTGGTTTGATTTCAGATACTTTACTGTTGAAGAGCCCAACGACAACGGATGTTGATCGTAAGGCCTTGCCAGAACTTGCTAAGATTGCTGGTATCGAAGACTTGGATGGCTATGGTTTGGCGATGTTGAAGGCTGGTACCGATTTGTCAACGCGGACAGATGAAGAATTGTTGGAAGGGGATGCCAAGTCCTTTACCATGGGTTCACATGAATTTCGCATTGGCCAGGTTAATACGGTTGATATTGACGACGTTTTGGCTCGTAAGGAAGGCCTAGAAAAGGCAATCAAGGCTGCTGGCTATGAGGACTTCTTGTTTGTAATTACAGATATTTTGAACTCAAACTCAAAGGGTCTTTATGTTGGAGATGCTCCAGAAGCCATCGAGGCTGCCTTTGGTGCCAAGCTTGAAAATGATGTGATTGACTTGCCAGGAGTTGTTTCCCGTAAAAAGCAAGTGGTCCCACCATTGCAAGGTCAATTCTAAGCTTAGAATTATTTCGATAAATCTAAGAAATGGGCTTTACAGCCGTCTAAATTCTATGTATAATATTATTTTGTATTGACAAGCAAATAATTTTTATAAAAAAATCTAACATTCGAGGAGCAGGGAATATGCGTATTCATGTTGTATTAGGCAATGATGAAACTGGGGAGCGTATTTACTTGACGTCAAAGAACCGTCGTAATACGCCTGACCGTTTGGAGTTGAAGAAGTACTCACCAAAACTTCGTAAAGTGGTAACATTCAAGGAGATCAAGTAATGGCTAAGAAATCAAAGATTGCAAAGGCAAAGCAACGTGAAGCTTTGGTAGCAAAGTACGCTGACAAGCGTGCTGCTTTGAAGGCTGCTGGTGATTACATCGGATTGGCAGCTTTGCCAAAGGATTCATCACCTGTTCGTCTTCACAACCGTGACCAAATTGATGGTCGCCCACACGGTTACATGCGTGAATTTGGTATGTCACGTTTGAACTTCCGTCAATTAGCACACAAGGGCCAGATTCCTGGTGTTCGTAAGGCTTCTTGGTAAGAATTTAATACCCTTTCAACCACAGCTTTGCTGTGGTTTTTTTGTGTCTGCCTTGCTTTTTCTAATAAAATCAGCTATGATATGGGTAAGTTAATTTACATAGAGGTTGTAAATGAGCGGGTCAGGGGGATTTGACCGGCTCATTTTTTATGGCAGAAAACTAAAAAGGAGTTTGGATGGCACAGGCAAAGAATCAAGCCTTGCTTGAAATTTTAAATCCGATCATTGAAAAACAGGGACTTTTGCTCTGGGATTTAAACATCAAGAAGGTTGGTGGACAAAAAACAGTCGAAGTATTAGTTGATTTACCAGACCACCAAAACATTTCCATGGCGCAGATTACTGAGTTTACTCAGCTGGTCAACGAAGCCTTGGATGATGTAGCAGTTGATCCGGTTCCGGGTGAGTATATGTTAGACATTGCTTCTCCTGGGATGGACCGCAGCCTGGCTGAACCTTGGCACTTTGCCTGGGCGAAGGATGGCGATTTAGCAGTGACCGTTGCTTTATTTGCGGCCAAGGATGGTCAAAAGCAATGGACCGGTCAAATCACTGATTTAAATGAAAACGGTTTGTCACTACAAAGTGATCAAGCAAAGTTGGATGTTACCTTTGATGAAATTGCCAAAGCCATTGTGGCCGTTCAATTTTAAACTAATTGAAAGTGGAGAAAGCAAATGAGTAAAGAATTAGTACAAGCCTTAGATGCCTTAGAACAAGAACGTGGAATCGACCGCGCGGTTGTTGTAGAAGCTTTGGAAAATGCTTTGAAGGCCGCTTACAAGAAACAGTACAACGCGGCTCAAAATGTTGAAGCAACTTTTGATGATAAGAAGGGCCAAATGACCATTAAGCAGGTCAAGCTGGTTGTTTTGGATGACGACTTGGTCGACCCCGATACTGAAATCCCTTTGACAGAAGCCTTGGAAATTAACAAGGCCTACGAACCAGGTGATGAAATTCGTTTCGATGTGACACCAAAGGATTTCGGCCGGATGGCTGCCCAGGCAGCTAAGCAGGTGATCGTGCAGAAAATGCGCGAGGCAACTCGTCAAGCAATTTATGATAAGTACCAAGATTATCAAGATGAAATCATCACTGGTGAGGTTGAGCGTCAAGACAGCCGTTTCTTGTATGTGATGTTGCCAGGTAAGCAGGAAGCCGTGATGACGCAGGGTGACCAAATGCCAAATGAAACCTACCGCATGCGTGATCGCATCAAGGTTTTGGTAAACAAGGTTGATAATTCCTTGAAGGGACCACAAATCTTTGTTTCACGGACGGCTCCTGATTTGGTCAAACGTTTGTTTGAACAAGAAGTACCAGAAGTTTATGATGGTACAGTAGAAATTGTTTCCATTGCCCGTGAAGCAGGTGATCGCTCAAAAATTGCTGTTTACACGCACGATGCTGATTTGGACCCTGTTGGTGCCTTAGTTGGACAACGTGGTGCTCGTGTGCAAGCCGTTGTGACTGAATTGGGCGGCGAGCATATGGATATCGTGGAGTGGGTGGAAGACGAGGCCCAGTACATTGCCAATGCATTGAACCCAGCCGAAGTAACGGACGTGATTTTTGATGCCAACAACGAGCAATCTGTCACTGTGATTGTACCAGACGACCAATTGTCATTGGCCATTGGTAAGAAGGGGCAAAACGCTCGTTTGGCCGCCCGTTTGACTGGCTTTAAGATTGATATTAAAGCTGAAAGTGAAGCCGGCGACTTAGCAGTTGAAAAGGCAGAAGCAAACCAAACGGCTGATATTGCTGACCAGGCACTTGTTGAACTAGCAGATGACAACCAGGCAGCAACAGACCAAGAAGACTAAGTATTAGAGGAGGTTCTTTCATGAAAACACGGAAGGTTCCCTTAAGAAAAGATATCGTGACTGGCGAAATGTTTGCCAAAAAGGACCTGGTCCGGGTCGTTAAAAATAAGGAAGGGGAGGTCTTCTTAGATCCCTCTGGTAAACAAAACGGTCGCGGTGCCTATATTTCCTTAAACCGTGAGGTTGCTAAGGAAGCAAAGGAAAAGCGCGTCTTTGAAAAGGCCTTTTCAATGCCAATTGATCCGGCTTTTTATGAAGAACTCTTTGCTTATGTTGACCATCAGCAAGCCCGAAAAGAGTTATTTGAAAATGAAAAGTGAAGAAGAACAAGTCTTACACTTACTTGGTTTGGCGCGTATGTCTAAAAGTCTTGTTTACGGGACCAACGACACGTTAACTGCGATTCAAGGACAAAAGGCGAAGGTTGCCTTTTTCCCAAAAGATGGTGGTGTCAGCCAGCAAAAGAAATTTCGGGACAAAACCAGCTTTTATCAGGTGACCTTGGTTGAAGATTTCACCAAGGATGAATTAAGCCAAGCAATTGGCTTAAATCGGTCGATTATGGCGATTACCAATAATGGCTTTGCGAAAAAAATCAAACAATTACTCGAAGAAAAGGAGCGGAATTAATGGCAGAAGAAAAAAAGTTTTCAGGATCCAACCGGCCGACCCGCAAACAGGCAGTACCAGAACGAAAAGAATTGCCTGCTTCTCAGCGTCGGCATGCCGCTAAATTATCAGATGAAGCTAAGCTGCAAAATTCAAACCAGCCTCGTCCAAAGACACAAGAAGGTGGTCAGCAACACCGCCGCAGCAACAATAACAATCGCCCAAGTAATGGCCAGCAGGGTCAGGGCGGAAATCGTCGCAATAATAACAAAAACCGCAGCAATAATACCGGTCGGCCAATGATTCGTGAAAAGAAGTCATGGTCAACCAAGCCACGGGAAGGGCAGATTAACTATTCTGCTCAAAAAGATGACAGTTTGAAGGAATACGTTTCTGAAAACAAGAAGGTCCAAGAAGCAAAGCAACAGGCAAAGAAAAAGCCAGCTGCTAAGAAACCAGTTGAAGCAAAAAAGCCTGCAGTTGAAGCAAAGAAGCCAGCGGCTGCAGGTGCTAAGACGGAAGCCAATTCAGGCCAAGGCCGCTTTGGTGGTTCGCTTGCTTCAGGCAATAATTCTGCTCGAAATAACACGCGCAAGCGCAATACTAACGGTACTGGTCAACAAACACCACGCCGTAATGATAAGCCACATGGCTCAAAGAAGGCTCGTCGAATTGCTGCTAAGCAAGCACCAAAGAAGCCAGTGACCGTTCGTAAGGAACAACCATTGCCAGCAGTTTTGGAATACAAGGTCGGTATGAACGTACAGGACTTGGCTAAGCTTTTGCACCGTGACGCTACTGAAATTATTAAGAAGTTGTTCTTACTAGGTGTTGTGACGAACCAAAACCAATCATTGGATGAAGATACCATTGAAGTTTTGGCAGCTGATTACGGCATTGAAGCTCAGCAAAAAGAAGAAGAGGATGTAGCTGACATCGACCGCTTCTTCGATGATGAAACGATTAACGAAGAGGCCTTAGAACCGCGTGCGCCGGTCGTGACCATCATGGGACACGTTGATCACGGTAAGACGACTTTGTTGGATTACTTGCGTAAGACCAACGTGACTGCTGGCGAAGCTGGCGGAATCACGCAGCATATTGGTGCCTACCAAGCGCGTTTGAACGATAAGTTAATTACCTTCTTGGATACTCCTGGTCACGCGGCCTTTACGGAAATGCGTGCTCGTGGTGCCAACGTGACGGATATCACGGTTTTGGTTGTTGCTGCTGATGATGGTGTGCAACCACAGACAATCGAAGCGATTAACCATGCTAAGGCAGCTGGTACGCCGGTGATTGTTGCTGTTAACAAGATTGATAAGGAAGGGGCTAACCCTGATCAAGTCATGAACGAGTTGATGGCCTATGATTTGGTTCCTGAAGAGTATGGTGGCGATACCATCTTCGTTCAGATTTCAGCTAAGTTTGGTCAAAACGTTGACCAATTGCTGGAAATGATTTTGTTGGAAGCTGATGTTTTGGAA
This sequence comes from Fructobacillus sp. ESL1096, assembly GCF_058511985.1. NCBI lineage: Bacteria > Bacillati > Bacillota > Bacilli > Lactobacillales > Lactobacillaceae > Fructobacillus > Fructobacillus sp. ESL1096. The sequence continues at coordinate 142,962 of NZ_CP196400.1, read as the reverse complement.
TTGAAGGCTGACCCAACACAACCTGCTCGTGGTTCGGTTATCGAAGCTCGTTTGGATAAGGGCCGCGGTCCTGTTTCCACTGTTTTGATTCAACAAGGAACGCTCCATGTGGGTGATCCAATCGTTGTTGGAAACACCTATGGTCGTGTTCGAACGATGACCAACGAAAAGGGACAAGACATTGCTGCTGCTAAGCCAGCAACACCTGTTCAAATCACTGGTTTGAACGAAGTGCCTTTGGCTGGTGACCGCTTTATCGTCATGGCGGATGAAAAGACTGCCCGTGCCGCTGGTGAAGAACGTGCAAAGCGTGCTCGTGAAGAAGTCCGTAATGCCGGTTCTGTTGTTACATTGGATACTTTGTTTAACACGATGGCTGAAAAGGCCATGAAGACAGTGCCAGTGATTGTGAAGGCCGATGTCCAGGGCTCTGTTGAAGCCTTGACTGGTTCATTGAAGAAGATTGAAGTTGATGGCGTTCGAGTAGATGTTGTTCATTCTGCTGTTGGTGCAATCAACGAATCCGATGTTTCTTTGGCGGAAGCTTCTGGTGCCATTATTTTAGGCTTCAATGTTCGACCAACACCGTTTGCTAAGTCGCAGGCTAATAACGACAAAATTGATATGCGTTTCTACTCAGTTATCTATGACGCCATTGATGATGTGACGGCCGCAATGAAGGGCCAACTTGAACCCGTCTATGAAGAAAAGGTTATTGGCCAAATCGTTGTTAAGGAGCTCTTCAAGTTTTCTAAGGTTGGTACCATTGCTGGTGCCAGTGTTGAGGAAGGTAAGATCACCAAGGATTCAAAGGTTCGCATTATCCGCAATGGTACGGTTATGTACGATGGTCAATTAGCTTCTTTGCAACGTGGTAAGGATGCGGTTAACGAAGTGAAGTTCGGTTATGAATTTGGTTTCACTGTCAACAAGTTCAACGATATTCAACCGGGTGATGCAGTCGAAGCTTACATCATGGAAGAAGTAAAGCCTAAGTAAGCTTTACTGATGGGAGGTCTTGATGGCAAATGCACAACGCGCTGGGCGTTTGGCCCAGGAAATTCAAAAAGACGTGACTGACCTGATTTTAAAGCGAGTGAATGATCCGCGAGTTCAGGATGTAACGGTAACTTCTGTGGAAGTATCCGGTGACCTGCAAATCGCCACGATTTACTACTCAATTTTGTCAGACTACGCCTCGGATCGGAAAAAGGCTCAAGCTGGCTTAGAAGCCGCCTCAGGCTTGATTCGCCGTGAATTAGGCGCGCGGTTAACTGTTTATAAAATTCCGGAATTGCATTTCGTCTTGGATAACTCAATTCAGTATGGTGACCATATTGAAGAGTTGATTCGCGGCTTGCATAAGAAGGATTAAGGTCAAGGAAACTTGATTGAAAAAGGACTTGCGATGAGCGGGTCCTTTTTTGTTTGCTTTGCAAAATCAACTTCAGCGGGCATGCTACGCTAAAAAAATATGTTTGCATCCGCCAGTACAGGCAATTTTATTTTCTTTGTATGCACTTTTGTTACGCTGACTAGTAGAAAGTGATTAAAAATCATGATAACTTACAATAGTTTCATGTTTATCACCTATGAAAAGCCAAGCACTTTGTGTAGACTAAGAAACTAAGAAGAAAGACCGTTGTTGGTCCACTTGGAAAATGAATTAGTTGAAAGGATTTCACCATGCCAAAACCATTAAACAATGCTGTTTTAAGCTTGACACCCGACAAGTTATTAGACTTCCAACACTCTGTTGCTAATATTGAAGGGTTGGTCTCGTTAACCTTTGGAGAACCTGGTTTTGCGACGCCCGCGCCGGTAAAGAAAGCAACGATTCAAGCCATCGAGGAAGACCGGTCCCACTATGGTGATTCACAGGGAGAGCCAAAGCTCCGCTCAGCTATCTTAGACTATATGGCCGATCGCTATGACCTTCATTACCCAAGTATTGATAACGTGATTGTGACTGTTGGGGTCACAGAGGCGATGCAATCAATCTTTAAGACCTTGCTTGCACCTGGTCAGGGCCTCTTGATTCCAGACCCAGCCTATGGGTCTTATTTCTCGGCTTTGAGTTTGGCCGGTGGCACGGCTGTTCCAATTGACACGGCTAAGACCGCTTATAAATTGACACCCGCCTTGATTGACGAAACAATGGCTCAGACGAAAGAGGATGTGCATGCCATTCTCTTTAACTATCCTAATAATCCAACCGGGGTTACTTACACAAAATCAGAGCTGGAAGAGCTAGCAGAAGCTTTCAAGAGTCATGACCTCTGGGTGATTTCAGACGAAATTTATTCAGAATTGACTTATGAGGGTGATCACTATTCAATGGGCAAGCTCTTACCTGACCAAACGATCGTTGTAAACGGTTTGTCGAAGTCGCACGCCATGACGGGTTATCGACTCGGCTTTATCCTGGGGCCAAGCACATTAATCCAGCAAATTCAAAAGGTGCACGGTCCCTTGGTCTTTGCTGTGCCAACCTTTATCCAAGACGGCGCGGTTGCTGCCTTGCAAATTCCAAAGGAAGACTTGAGCTTTATGAAGGTTGAATACCAAAGGCGTCGTGACTACGCTAAGAAGTTCTTAGAAGATTTAGGCTTCGAACTGGTTGCGCCAATGGGAGCCTTTTACCTCTTTGCCAAGTTGCCAGCTGATTTGGGTGTAAATGGCTGGGCCTTCGCGACAGACTTAGCTCATCAGGCCAAGGTTTCAGTCATTCCCGGCGCCGGTTTCTCCTTCTTTGAAGAAGCACAGAAGTTTATCCGGATTTCTTACGCGGCCGATATGGCACAATTGCAAGAAGGTCTTCAGCGCCTAAAAAAATATGTAGACAAACAACGGGCAGCCCAAGCAACTGCTGAGGCGTTGTCAGAAGATATGGAGGCCTTGGCGGATTAGTCCTTGGTTTTCATTAAAAAATCAGTTTTTGCCATCGATGAGACGGACCCTACCATGGCGAAATATAAACACCAAAGAGGAACTTGATTGACAAGTTCCTTTTTGTGTTAAGTTATAAAGGATAAATGAGTAAAAATCTCATAAAAATGCCATAAAAACTTTCAAAAAAATTCATTTTCGTGTAAACTGAAGTGTGCGATGGATGCCATGCGAATGGCTGCTTTCACCAGCAAGACGAAAGGAACCAGGAAAATGACAGAACCACTTTTACCAGTCAACCAGGCGGTTGTTTCAATCGCCCCCGATAAATTGTTGGGCTTCCAACAACAAGTTTCAGGAATTGAGGACTTAACCTTTTTGACCTTTGGAGAGCCGGGTTTTGATACACCAGCTGTTGTCAAGGAGGCCACGATTACCGCCATTAATAACAATCGTTCTCATTATGGCAATTCCCAGGGAGAACCTGCGGTCCGTAAGGCAATTCTCGATTATATGAAGGATCGTTACGACCTTGATTATCCAAGTATTGATAATGTTGTCGTGACTGTTGGTGTAACGGAAGCCATGCAAGCAATCTTTAAAACATTGCTTGCTAAAGGTGAGGGATTGCTGATTCCAGAGCCAGCCTATGGTTCTTACTTTGCTTCGTTGAGCCTGGCCGATGGTGTTGCGGTACCGATTGATACAGCCAAAAATAAATTTAAATTGACGCCAGCACTTGTTGATGAAGCGTTGGCCCAAGTAACGGTCCCAGTTCGTGCCATTCTCTTGAACTATCCAAATAATCCAACTGGTGTTACTTACTCAAAGGAAGAGTTGGGGGAACTGGCTGCTTGTTTTAAGAAGCATCAAATTTGGGTCATTTCTGATGAAATTTATTCTGAATTAACTTATGGTCGTGATCATTACTCGATTGGTAAGTTGTTGCCAGAACAAACACTAGTGGTTAACGGTCTTTCCAAGTCGCACGCCATGACGGGGTACCGCTTTGGCTTTATTTTGGGTCCGGCGAGTGTGATGCAATATATTCAAAAGGTTCATGGCTCTTTGACCTACTCTGTACCAACCTTTATTGAAGATGGAGCAGAAGCAGCCTTGCAGATGACGCGAGCAGAGTTGGATTATATGAAGGAAAGTTACCAAGACCGGCGCGACTTTGCCAAGCAGGCCTTAGAGGATCTTGGTTTTGATGTTGTTGATCCTGAAGGAGCCTTTTACCTCTTTGCTAAGATACCGGCCGATTTTGGCACGGATGGATGGACTTTTGCTGAAAAATTAGCCGCAGAAGGCAAGGTTGCAGTCATTCCTGGAGTAGCATTCTCGCACTTTAAAGAGGCGAACGCTTATATCCGGATTTCTTATGCAACGGCTCAAGACCAATTAGAAATTGGCTTTGCAAAATTGCGGGACTACATTGAAAAGGTCCGGGCAAATCGGTAAAATAAGAACCGACTAAAAAGACACTTTTGCTGATGAACCTCGAAATTTGGATAAATTTTGGGGTTCAAATCATTTCGTGCTTTGGTCGGTTTTTTAATTGCACAAATGGAGGCCACAATGATGGCAATAGAAAAACACCCCGAACTATCCGGTCTGCTGGTCGTCAATAAGCCAAAGGAAATGACCTCCTTTGGTGTGGTTGCGAGATTACGGCGGATAACCGGACAGAAAAAAATTGGCCACGCGGGGACCTTGGATCCAAACGTCGAGGGCGTTTTGGTGGTCGCCTTAGGGAAGGCAACCAAGTTAATTGACCTTTTGCAAAGTCGGCCAAAAACCTATACGGGTACGGTTACCTTTGGCTATGCAACGGAGAGCCAGGATGCTGATGGGGCGGTTGTTGTGCAGCAGCCTTTGACAGCGGCCATTGACCAGAGTCAGCTCAACACCGCTCGAGCTGATTTGACCGGGGACATTATCCAGATTCCACCAATTTATTCGGCGGTCAAGGTCAACGGGAAGCGCCTCTATGAATATGCGCGAGCGGGAGAAAAGGTTGAGCTGCCTAAGCGGGAGGCGACGATTTACCGCTTCGACCAGACTAGTCCGTTAACCTGGGTTGAGGGGCAACCTTACCAGCAAATGGACTTCTTAGCTCAAGTTTCAAAGGGAACTTATATTCGGACTTTGGCCTATGACCTTGGTCAAAAATTAGGATTGCCAGCGGCGATGACGGCTTTGAAGCGGACAGCTGGGTCTGGTTTTACCATCGATCAGGCTGTTTTGCTTGATGACTTATTGGCGATGGACTATCCTGAAATTTTAAACCAAGTGCATTCACTTGAGTCCGTTTTGACTTGGCCAAAGAAGTTGCTGACCCAAGAGGAGATCTTTGCGGTTAAGAATGGTCAAAAAATTCCGGCCAGTGCTTGGCCACAAAATGATGTTGGTTACTATCAAGTATATGACCAAGACCGGTTGCTGGCAGTCTACGCTTTTGATACTGACCAAAATGTTTGGCGGTCGCGTTACTTCTTTGCCCAAAATTGAAAGAAGCAAAGTGATTGTATTGGTAAAAACTCTGCTATAATATGCCCATGACTGAATTAATATCTTTGCATTATCCACTAAAAGAATTGCCCCAGTTGACTAGCAAGCAAGTACTGGCAATGGGCTTTTTTGACGGGGTCCATTTGGGTCACCAAAAGGTAATCCAGGAAGCTGCGCGGGTGGCGCACGAAAACGGACTACCACTGGCCGTTTTGACCTATAGTCCCTATCCGGGATTGGTGTTTAAAAAGCTGCCTCAACCCTGGCACGATTTAACACCATTGGACCAGAAGGTTCAGCTGCTTGGAAAGCTGGGCGTTGATCGGGTGTACTGCCTCCAATTGACATCACACCTTTCGGCCCTTCATCCAGAAGAATTTATTAAAGAAATCCTCTTGCCCCTCCAGGTTCATACGGTGGTTGCGGGCTTTGACCATCGCTATGGCAGGAAGGAATACCAAGCTGACATGGCTCACTTGCCTGAATTTGCCGCTGGTCGCTTTAATGTTCTGACCGTTGCCAAAAAGACTCTCGGCCAATCGGCTGCTAAGGTGGCCTCGCGCCAGATTCGATTGGACTTAGCAGCAGGTGACATGCCTGCCGTAACAAAAAGTCTTGGCCGTGTCCACGAGACGACCGGGCTGATTGTTCATGGGGATGCACGGGGACGGACCTTGGGCTTCCCAACGATTAATATCTGGACGCCAGAAGTTGAATTTCTTCCTGGTATCGGTGTCTATGCTGTCAGCGCCTATGTTGATGGTCGCTGGGTTGACGGCATGGCCTCTATTGGCCGTAATGTAACCTTTGAACCAAACCGGCCGGTGACGGTGGAAATTAACCTCTTTGACTTTGCTGATGAAGTTTACGGGGAACCGGTGAAGGTTCAGTGGTATGCAAAGTTGCGAAATGAAGTGAAGTTCAACTCCGCCGAAGGCTTAATTGATCAGTTGCTGATTGATCAACAAAATACACGTGAATACTTTCAAGAAAAAGCAGATTAATTTTAATCTGCTTTTTTTGCTATAACAGTATTTGTTGGTAAGCCTGATAGAAGGGGATTTTATCTAAAATTAGCACTCTTTTACAAAGAGTGCTAAAAAGGGTTTGCATTTTTTCTGATATTTTGTATAATATAGTTGTTAGCAGTTAAGAGTTTTGAGTGCTAAACAAAATTGCAGGGAGGTTTGGGTTAATGCTAACTGATCGACAGCAATTAATTTTGGCGGCGATTATTTATGAATATACCCAGACCGCCCGAGCGGTCGGGTCTAAGACCTTACATGACCAGTTGAACTTGGAATTTTCACCAGCAACGATTCGCAATGAGATGAGCTTTTTAGAGGAAGCTGATTTGATTAAGAAGCTTCATACCTCCGCTGGTCGAATTCCATCGAAGGCTGGTTACCGTTACTACCTTGATCACTTAATGGTGGCCGACCAAGTTTCAAAACAAGATGTTGCGCTAATTGCCCAACAAATTCGTGGTAATTTCCACGAATTGGATGATTTACTTGGCCAAACAGCTCGACAATTGGCAAAGATGACGGGGCTAACAGCCTTGGTGCTAAAGCCAAAGGCCATTAACCTAAAAATCTCGTCCTTCCAGTTGATTCAATTGGAACGCCAGCAGGTTTTGGCTGTCCTGGCAACTTCTGATGGCAAGGTGACTTCACAAACTTTTCGCCTACCAAAGGAAATGAGCGTCTCGTCCTTAACGGATATGGTGGCCTATATCAATGCACAAATGGTCGGCAGACCAGTTCAAGAGGTCCTTTCGTTAATGAACTCAGAGGAATTACCGGTTACGCTTTCACGGAATGTTGAAAGTCCAGCGGCCTTCCTGCAGCTCTTTGGCGAAGTTTTGGCTCGGTCAGTTGAAGAGCAGGTCCACATTGGTGGTCGGTTCAATCTCTTAGAGGTTGCCGATGATGCCTACTTGAACCTGAAGGAAGCCCGGTCGGTCTTGGAGTTGTTTGACTCGCCTGAGGTGGTGCGCCAATTGGCTGTGACACAAAAACAATCGGTGACGATTCGCTTGGGTCAAGAGTTGCCAACATCTCTTTTGCAGGACTACGCTATTCTTGCCGCACCGTTTTCGGTCGGTGGCGATGCTGGCGGGGTGATTGCATTAGTAGGTCCGATTCGGATGCCATATGCCAAGGTTGCTAGGTTACTATCAACCTTTGCCAAGGCATTAGATACAAAATTACTTGAATATGTTTAACCAAAAGGAGGAACGCCCGTGGCGAAGTCTGAAGATGAAAAAGATTTGAAGCAAGCTGATTTTGAGGAAGCAACAGAGGCAAAGGAGTTTGCTGACGCTGACCAAACTCAAGAAGAAGCAAAGGACAAATCAGAAGAGTCGCAAGCAAAATCAGAAGAGGAACCAGCAGTGGATCCATTAGCTGATTTGCAAGCAGCCCTTGAGAAAAAGGATGATGAATTACTTCGCGCTCAGGCTGAAATTCAAAACATCCAAAGTCGTAATGCTCGCGAAATTCAAAATATTCGCAAGTATGATGGTCAGAAATTAGCCGAAGCCATCTTGCCAGTGGTTGATAACTTGGAGCGCGCCCTTGCTGTTGAAGTGGGAGATGACGACCAGGTGGCACAAATTCACAAGGGAGTTGAAATCACTTTAAAGACTTTGAAGCAGGCGTTGACAACCAACGGCATTCAAGAAGTCGGTCAAGTAGGTGATGACTTTGATCCAAATACGATGCAGGGTGTTCAATCCGTGCCAGCAGAAGGTAAGATTAAGGCCGATCAAGTGGCGACAGTCTTGCAAAAGGGCTATGTCCTTCAAGATCGAGTAATTCGTCCAGCAATGGTCGCGGTTGCACAATAATATTAAACAGTAAATATCTGGTGACTCAGCCCTTTGGCACCACACCTTAAAAAGTTTAAGAATATGATTTAAAAAATAGGAAGGGTCGATATACTATGTCAAAAATTATCGGAATTGATTTAGGAACTACTAACTCAGCTGTTGCCGTTTTGGAAGGTGGCAAGCCAAAAATTATTACGAACCCTGATGGTGGTCGGACGACACCTTCAGTTGTGTCCTTTAAGAATGGGGAAACCCAGGTTGGTGATGTTGCAAAGCGTCAAGCAATCACAAATCCGGACACTATTTCATCAATTAAGTCTCACATGGGCGAAGAAGGTTACAAGGTAACCGTTGATGGTAAGGACTACACACCACAAGAAATCTCAGCCATGATTTTGCAGTATATCAAGGGCTATGCAGAAGACTACTTGGGTGAAAAAGTTGACAAGGCTGTTATTACAGTTCCTGCATACTTTAACGATGCCCAACGTCAAGCTACCAAGGATGCTGGTAAGATTGCTGGTTTGGAAGTTGAACGAATCATCAACGAGCCAACAGCCGCCTCATTAGCTTATGGAATGGATAAGTTAGACAAGGATGAAAAAATCTTGGTTTATGACCTTGGTGGCGGAACATTTGATGTTTCTGTCCTTGAATTAGGTGATGGTGTCTTTGAAGTTTTGTCAACAAACGGTGACACACACCTTGGTGGTGATGACTTCGATGCCAAGATTATCGATTACTTGGCTGACGAATTTAAGAAGGAAAACGGCATCGACTTGAAGCAAGACAAGTTGGCCTTGCAACGATTGAAGGATGCCGCTGAAACTGCTAAGAAGACTTTGTCTTCAGCAACTGAAGCACAAATTGACTTGCCATTTATCGCTTCTGGTGACCAGGGACCTTTGCACTTGCAAACTTCTTTGACTCGGGCAAAGTTTAACGAATTGACAGCTGATTTGGTTAAGAAGGCCGAAGCTCCTGTAATGAACGCCTTGAAGGATGCGGGATTGTCCTTTAATGACATCGATGAAGTGATTTTGAATGGTGGTTCAACTCGTATTCCTGCTGTCCAAGAGTCAGTGAAGAAGATGACTGGCAAGGAACCAAACCACTCAATCAACCCTGATGAAGCCGTTGCCTTGGGTGCCGCTGTTCAAGGTGGTGTGATTACTGGGGATGTTAAGGACGTTGTTTTGTTGGATGTTACACCTTTGTCACTTGGTATTGAAACCATGGGTGGTGTCTTCACAAAGTTGATTGATCGTAACACGACTATTCCAACTTCAAAGTCACAAGTCTTTTCAACTGCAGAAGACAATCAGCCAGCTGTTGATATTCACGTTTTGCAAGGGGAACGTTCAATGGCTGCTGACAACAAGACTTTGGGTCGGTTCCAATTGTCTGACATTCCTGCCGCAAAGCGTGGCGTCCCACAAATCGAAGTGACCTTTGACATTGATCGTAACGGTATCGTTAATGTTTCTGCTAAGGATTTGGGAACGCAAAAGGAACAAAAGATCACCATCCAAGCTGCCGGTGGTTTGTCTGACGAAGAAATCGAAAAGATGATGAACGACGCCAAGGCAAACGAAGAAGCCGACAACAAGAAAAAGGAAGCGGTTGAAACGCGTAACAACGCTGACCAATTGATTTTCCAGACTGAAAAGACCTTGGAAGAAGTTGGCGACAAGTTGTCAGATGATGATAAAAAGCCAACACAAGAGGCCTTGGATGCCTTGAAGAAGGCTAAGGAAGCTGCTGCTGCTGAAGACGCTGACTTGACTGATTTGAAGGCCAAGACAGACGACTTGCAAAAGGTAGCTACTGAATTAGCAACAAAGTTGTACCAGCAAGCACAACAAGCCCAGGAAGCACAGGGTGGTGCCGAAGGTGCTCAAAAGGATGACAACACAGTTGATGGTGACTTCGAAGAAGTTAACCCAGATGACAAGAAGTAATCTTTTCTTTGCCAGTGAAAACTGATAAAATGGACCGGCTATGGCTTGGTCCGTACATATTTGAATCAAAGGAGTCCGCTTGTGAATAATACTGAATTTTACGACCGTCTTGGAGTTTCTAAAACAGCTAGTCAAGATGAAATTAAAAAAGCATACCGCAAACTTTCAAAGAAGTACCACCCTGATTTGAACCATGAACCAGGGGCAGAAGATAAGTATAAGGAAGTGCAAGAAGCCTTTGAGATACTCGGTGATCCACAAAAGCGCCAGCAGTATGACCAATATGGTGCTGCTGGGGCCCAGGGTGGCTTTGGAGGTCAAGGCGGCTTTGGTGGTGCCCAAGGTGGTTTTGGTGACTTTTCTGATTTGGGTGATATCTTCTCTCAGATGTTTGGTGGTGGATTTCAGGATCCAAATGCACCACGGAAAGGTCGCGACCTCCAGTATCGGATGCATTTGACCTTTGAGGAAGCCGTTTTTGGAACTGAAAAGAACGTTAAGTATACGCGTTCACAGGCTGATCGTTCACAACACGAAGTTAAGGTAAAGGTGCCTGCCGGCGTTGAAAGTGGTCAGCAGATGCGTTTGTCTGGCCAAGGTGAAGACGGCGTTAATGGTGGTCCGCAGGGTGATTTGTACGTGGTCTTCTCCGTTGCGGCTTCAAAGGACGGTTTTGAACGTGATGGCTCGGATATCTATCTTCAACAAGATATTGACTTTATCACGGCGGCCTTGGGGGCTGAAATTCCCGTTAAGACCGTTCACGGTGAAGTTAAGTTGAAGATTCCAGCTGGAACGCAAAATGGACGTCGTTTCCGCTTAGGGGGCAAGGGCGTTGCCCGTTTGCATGGTAACGGCTATGGCGACCAATTCGTTGTGGTCAACGTTGTGGTTCCAACAAAACTGAATAAGGACCAGAAAGCTGCCCTAGAGGCCTTTGCTAATGCTTCGGGGTCTAAGGTTTCTAAGAAGAAATCAATTTTTGATAAATAAGACAATTTAAAAGCAGTTAAGCTATCTTTAGTCTTAATTTGATCAATCAAAAAAGCCGGCTCAGATGAGTCGGCTTTTTTGATTGATCATTACTTTTATAGGTATTTTGTTGAATCGTCCACGTGCCATGGATCTTGACGATTGATGTGGTCGTAGTACAATTTACCATGTAAGTGGTCAATTTCATGCTGGAAGACGATGGCAGGGTAGTTGCGCAGTGTCTTTGTCAAAGTTTGACCAGATTCGTCTTGGTAGCGAACGGTAATCTTCTTTGACCTGGGGACAAAGCCAGGAACATCCTCGTCAACTGAGAGGCAGCCTTCCCCGGTTTCTAATGCAGCTCGTCCAACTGTTTCAGACACAATGACCGGGTTAAAAACAACACCTTTGAAGAATGGCTTGTCTTCGACATCTTCGGCTGGGTCGGCAGATGGGATCAAGATGGCCGTCATTTGCAAAGATTCCCCCACTTGTGGAGCAGCCAGGCCAACGCCAGGGCGCAGACCGTACTTTTCATTTTCTTCCTCGTCTTGTGAGACTTCTAAGTAAGTCATCATATCTTTGGCGAGTTGTTGGTGCTCAGGACTGAGCGGGAAAGGAACTTCCTTAGCCTGGTCACGTAGAACGGGATCACCGTCTCGCGTAATTTTGTCCATGGTGAAACGAATTGTCATGTTGGTTAACTCCTACTTACAATTTATCAACTTTTAGTATAGCAGAAATCAGTTGATAACGGGCTTTTGCTCTTCGACTTTCCTTTTTTTTCGTTGGTTGGGCTTGGAAGTTGCTTGTTAAATCAGTCGTCTTTGCTGGCAAGGGGAGTGAAAGCTTGTTAGAATGTAGATGATATGTTCATCTTGCATTTGAAAGGATTTTCTATGGCAGAGCAATACCAGCTTCCAATTGACGGCAATTGGAATCAGGACGATATCATCGCGGTTTCAAATTTGATTGACGCCGTTTTGCAGGTTTATGAGGGTGGTTGTGATCGTGAATACCTCTTAACGGCTTACCGCCAGTTTTTGACGGTTATTCCATCAAAATCAGAACAAAAGGCTTTTGACCGTGATTTTGAACAACAAACTGGTCGGTCAATCTATCAGACGCTGAAGCTGACTGAAAAACCAGTTAGGCGGGTTTTGGTCAATGACTGAGTGGACGAACAATCAATTAATCCAGGTTGATCAAACAGTGCGACGCTGGTTGGTCGAACTGGGTCGTGATGCCAGAGAAACTAAGAACCAAGATTTACACGTTGGTGAAAAAGAGGGCGATTTTCGCAACCTCGTTACTAACCTGGATACCACCAACCAGGCATGGTTGCTTGACCATATTCGGTCAATCGATTCCGATGCTCAATTTGTGGCTGAAGAGGGGGACCTGCAACGACCTGAAACCATGGCTGGTCATGTCTGGTTTATCGACCCTATTGATGGCACACTGAATTTTGTCCATGAAAAGACTGATTTTGCCATTATGGTGGCCCTTTATATTGACGGTGAGCCAAAACTGGGCTGGATTGCCAAAGTGATGACCAATCAGGTCTTCCATGGCGGTCCGACAATTGGTGCCTTCGTTAATGACCAAAAATTAGCACCGGTAGCAGACCTGGGACTAGCAGAATCGATTTTGATTGTATCCGGTCGCCGCCTAATTTGCGGGGAAAAACCCTATGCAACCATTGCCTCTGAAGCCTTAGCTTATAGGGTTTTGGGTTCGGCTGGGATTTCCTTTAGTCGTTTGTTGCTACAACAGGCAACAGGGTATTTCTCTAAGCTATCTCCATGGGATTTAGCAGCCGGTCGGGTCTTAGCCGAAACGCTTCGTTACGTGGTCAAATCACTTGACGGAAGGCCGCTAAATATGCTATCATCAAACACAGTATTAATCGCTACAACCAAGACGTATCGCGAGTCAGTCAAGATAGTGAAAGACTAGGGAGACAATCCCTAGTCTTTCTTGTGAGTAGCAAAGATAAAGGAGCACATAAAATTGGCAAATCTTCGCGAAGATATTCGTAATATCGCTATTATTGCCCACGTCGATCACGGAAAGACGACGTTGGTCAACGAACTGTTAAAGCAGTCTGACACATTGGACGCCCGTAAGGAAGAATCTTTGGGTGACCGTGTGATGGATACCAACGATATTGAAAAAGAACGTGGAATCACGATCTTGTCTAAGAACACTGCCGTTCGCGTTGGCGACAAGCAGATCAACATCTTGGATACCCCTGGCCACGCCGATTTCGGTGGAGAAGTTGAACGAATCATGGGAATGGTTGACGGGGTTTTGCTCGTCGTTGATGCCTTTGAAGGAACCATGCCTCAGACTCGGTTCGTTTTGAAGAAGGCCTTTGAACAACACTTGACACCAATCGTGATTGTTAACAAGGTTGACCGACCAGGTGCCCGCCCCGAAGAAGTCGTTGATGAAGTTTTGGACTTGTTCATTGAATTGGGTGCTGATGAAGATGACTTGGACTTCCCGGTTATCTTTGCTTCAGCAATGAACGGAACATCTTCATTTGATCCAGATGTTTCAAAGCAAGAACATACAATGGAACCAATCTTTAAGACGGTTTTCGAAACGATTCCTGCTCCAGTTGATAACTCAGACGAACCATTGCAATTCCAAGTTGCCATGTTGGACTATAATGACTTCGTTGGTCGTATTGGTATCGGTCGTGTTAAGCGTGGAACAATCAAAGTTGGTGACAACGTTGATGTTTTGAAGCTTGACGGTACATCGCAAAACTTCCGTGTTACAAAGCTTTCTGGTTTCATCGCTTTGGATCAAGTTGAAATCCAAGAAGCAAAGGCCGGTGATTTGATCGCCGTTTCTGGTATGGAAGACATCTCAGTCGGTGAAACAGTTGTTGACCCAGCTCATCACGATGAATTGCCATTGCTTCGTATCGATGAACCAACATTACAAATGACTTTCCGTCAAAACGACAGCCCCTTTGCTGGTCGTGAAGGGAAGTTCGTGACTGCTCGCCAAATCGAAGATCGTTTGTTGCGCGAATTGCATACTGATGTTTCTTTGCGTGTTGAAGACACTGACCAGGCTGGTGCCTGGCTGGTTTCAGGACGTGGTGAATTGCACCTTTCCATCTTGATTGAAAACATGCGTCGTGAAGGCTTCGAATTGCAAGCTTCACGTCCACAAGTTATTTTCCGTGAGGAAGATGGTCAAACCACTGAACCTTACGAATCAATCCAGATCGACACACCAGATGAATATTCATCAACTGTGATCGACTCATTGAACCAACGTAAGGGTGAAATGCAAAATATGGAAGCTGTCGGAAATGGTCAAACTCGTTTGACTTATATGGCACCTTCACGTGGTTTGATTGGTTACGCCACTGAATTTATGACAGCTACTCACGGTTATGGTATCTATAACCACACATTTGCTGAATACCGTCCAATGGTTAAGAATTGGGAACCAGGCCGTCGTAATGGTGCCTTGGTCTCAATCAACCAAGGGCAAACAACTAACTACGCCATCATGGGTGTTGAAGATCGTGGTCAAATGTTTGTTGGCGCCGGTGTTGACGTCTATGAAGGAATGGTTGTCGGTATGAATGCTCGTGATAACGACATCTCTGTCAACGTGACAAAGATGAAGCCACAATCAAACGTTCGTTCTTCAAACAAGGACCAAACTGCTTCAATCAAAACTCCACGTGAGATGAACTTGGAAGCATCAATGGAATTCTTGAATGATGACGAATACGTTGAAGTAACGCCAGAAAACGTTCGAATCCGTAAGGCCATCTTGAACACTGCTGAGCGTGAAAAGGCTGCTAAGCGTCGTAAGTAAGCCTTTAAGCATCATCTGAAACAAACAAATACTCGTAGTGGCATGGACCAACCTTCATGTCACTATTATTTTGGAGCTATGGCACAATCTGGTACTGCAGCGGACTCGAAATCCGTCGAGCCGTCTTATGGCGGTGTGCGGGTTCAAATCCCGCTAGCTCCTTAAATAGATAATATGTAAAAGCCAAGGCCGAAAGCGGTTTTGGCTTTTTTTGTGCAGAAAAAGAAAAATACCCCTTAAATAGTTAGAATAGAATAAACTTTTTGAAATAATTTATTGCATTTTAGCAACAAATTGTATATTAAATGAATATAAAACTTAAATTAAATTAATTTAAAATTTTTTATATTAATAAATAGCGCTTTTTATAGAAAAATTTTTAATGCCTTGTTATGATATCTTTGTCACAAGTGAAAAAATGATTTTTGTTAAGAAATTATTCGTGAACTGCGAGGGTATAAGGTTAAATGATGAGAAAAAAGATGTATAAATCCGGAAAAAATTGGCTCTTTGCTGGTGTGGCAATCGCTGCTTTTTTAACTGCTGGTTCTGGTAATTCAATTAACCCGTCGGCAGATGAAATTTCGCAATCGGAGGCTAGTTTTGTTAAAGATTTCCCGGTTAATGGAACATATGTGACTGCTGATAGTGGACAATCATGGAAATACTTTGTCAATAATGCTCCAATAATGGGCTTATATAAGGATAGTCAAGGACAACTTCGGTATTTTAATTTTGATGATGGTACGCAGGTTAAAGGCAAAATTATAAACATTAGTGGTGTTGCTTACTATTTTGATGCGGGTTCAGGTGAGGGACATCAAATCACTGCGCAAAATGGTGGTACCTATTGCCAAGACAGTGTGAATGGAAATACTGTTTGGGCTTATAAGCTTAGTACAGGCGGCTATGCTCGGGGTCTGCAAAATATTAATGGAAACATTCAATATTTTGATGAAATAACGGGAGCTCAGCTGAAAGGTGGATCAGTCTATTTAGGCGGGGTTAACTACTATTTTGATGCTGGAAAGGGCAACCTCATTAGTACAGTTGACAGTGTTGCTCAAAAGCAAGATGATAGTCCAAAACGCGGTTTGGTTAGCACCAACGGACAATTAACTTATTTTGATCCAACAACGGGAGAACAAGCAAAAAGTAAACAAGTGGTTACAAATGGGGCTACTTATTATTTTAATGATAGCGGTATTGGAACCTATTTGTTTACGAATAGCGATAGTGTCTCGAAAACTGAGGCTAGTCAGCAAAATGCAGTTAATAGCACCGATACAAAAGATTATACAAATACAGTTGATGGCTTTTTAACGGCTGATACTTGGTACCGACCAAAGTATATTTTAGATAATGGTGAAAACTGGCGAGCATCAAATGAGGGGGAATACCGTCCTTTCATTATGAATTGGTGGCCTAATAAAAATGTTGAAGTTAATTATCTAACATTCATGCAAAATAATAATTTGCTATCAAGTACGGTTCAATATAGCCTTTTTACGGACCAGGCGATTTTAAATCAAGCCGCTTTTCAGGCACAAATTGCCATTGAAAAGCGAATTAAGTCAGAAGGTAGTACAGACTGGTTAAATACGTTGCTATTTGGTGGCGATGATAGTCATCCTTCATTTGTTAAGCAGCAATTTATTTGGAATTCTGATTCAGAATACCCTGGGCAAGGTGGAGATCAATGGTTCCAAAATGGCTACTTGAAATACGGTAATAGTGTTTTAACACCAACAAGTAACTCCAATTATCGTATACCAGGAAATTTTATGGATTTTTTGTTAGCTAACGATATTGATAATTCCAATCCTGCTGTTCAGGCTGAAAATCTTAATTGGCTTTACTATTTGATGAATTTCGGTTCTATTACGACTAATGGTTTGGATAATGATTCTAATTTTGATAGTATTCGACTAGATGCTATCTATTTTGTAAATAATGATGCTAATCAACGAACTTATGATTACTTACGTCAAGCATTCAATTTAACATCAAGCGAAAGTGTTGCTAATAAACATCTTTCCTTAGTTGAAGCTGGAGTCGATTCTGGTCCAACAGCTAATCAAAGTGAAGCATTAGTTGAATCAACTATGCGAGACTCTGTTAACGTATCATTGTTGAATGCGCCTGGTAAAAATGCATCTTTGTCGAATTTAATTAAAGATAAAGATTCTAATGTGCTTATTGCAGATCGTTTGAATTATTTCGGTGATGGTGATATTCCAAATTATTCATTTGTGCATTCCCATGATAAAGGGATTCAAGATGATGTTGGATCAGCAATTCATGAAGCCACTGGAGCTTCGTGGACGAGTTTTACTGATGATCAATTGCAAAAAGGATTAGATCTCTATTACCAAGATCAACGTTCAGTTAATAAAAAATATAATAGCTATAATATTCCAAGTACTTATGCCTTGTTATTAACTAATAAGGGAACTGTTCCTCGTGTCTATTATGGTGATTTATACCAAGATGATCATCAATATATGCAGCAAAAAAGTCTTTATTATGAGGCTATAAATTCATTATTATTGGCTCGAAAGCAGTATGTTGGCGGTGGCCAAACGATGAGCGTTGATAGTAATGGACTATTAAAGAGCGTTCGATTTGGTAAGGGAGCATCTTCAGCTCAAGATGCAGGTGATAGTGAAACTCGTACGGAAGGTGTCGGTGTCATTATTGGTAATGATCCATCGGTGAATGTTGCTGATGGCCAAACAGTTACCTTAGATATGGGTATTGCTCATAAAAATCAGGCTTATCGTCCATTAATTTTGACGACAAGTGATGGCGTTCAAACTTACGATAGTGATGAGAACACACCAGTTGTATATACGGATGACAATGGAATCTTGACCTTTTCAAATCAAGATATTAATGGTCAAGCTAATACAAAAATTGTTGGGACTTTGAACCCACAGGTTTCTGGCTACCTTGCTGTGTGGGTTCCTGTGGGTGCAAGTTCAAAGCAGGATGCTAGGACTGCCCCATCAACGGCTGAAAATACTGATGGAAAAGTTTTGCACTCAAATGATGCTCTTGATTCTAATGTCATTTTTGAAGGATTTTCAAATTTCCAGCCAATGCCTACGAGTCATGATGAAATGGCAAATGTAGTGATTGCTAAAAATACTGGACAATTTACTGCTTGGGGTGTGACAAGTTTTGAAATGGCACCACAATACCGTTCTAGTTCGGATCATAGTTTTTTAGATTCTACAATTGAAAACGGTTATGCAGTAATGGATAGGTATGACTTAGGTTTTAATGCGCCTACGAAGTACGGCACTGATGAAGATTTGCGTCAAGCCTTGAAAGCTTTGCATCAAAGTGATATTCAAGTTATGGCTGATGTTGTTTACAATCAAATTTATGACTTACCAGGTAAAGAGGTTGTGTCTACTAATCGCTCCGGAGTATTTGGTAATGATGTAGATGTTCCATTTGCAACACAACTATACGTTGTGAACTCTTTGGGAGGGGGGGAATATCAAAAAAAATATGGTGGTGAGTACCTTCAATTAATTAAAGAAAAATATCCCAATGTATTTACATCGAAAGAATATGAATATTATGAGAAAGAATATTCAAACGGGTCAGCCTATATTCAAACTAAAACAGCGACTCGAGAGGCTATTCCATCTGATCAACCAATTAAAGAATGGTCAGCTAAATATATGAACGGTACCAATCTTTTGGGTCGTGGAATGGGCTATGTTTTGAAAGATTGGAGTACAGGAAATTACATTAAGTTAGAAAATAATGGTAGTCAATTACCAAAATCTCTGATTTATACAACCACTGGTTGGATTGACAACGGTGATGGGACCTGGTCTTACAATGATGTGAAGACAGGCAACCGATTGACCGGTAATCAGGTAATCAATGGCCAGAAAGTTTACTTTAACCATGATGGCATTCAAGTTAAGGGAGGATTTGCAGAAAATCCTGATGAAACTTGGTCTTACTATGATAAAAACACTGGTGATCGTTTGCTTGGCCAGCAAAAAATTGATGGGCAAGAATTATATTTTGACGAAAATGGGGTTCAAATTAAAGGGCAATGGGTTAATCGTGTAGATGGCTATCGGTCGTACTATGATGCAAAAAGTGGTCAGTTAATTCAGTCTGTGCCAGTTGATTTGCAGCAGCGCCTAGAGGGTTGGGTTGAAAATTCTGATAAAACATGGTCATATTACGCTACCAATGGTCAACGGGTTACTGGAGCGCAATTGATTAATCATCAACATTTATACTTTAATGATAATGGTATTCAAATAAAAGGTGCCTGGGTCGGCAATGGTGATGGAACCTGGTCATACTACGATGAAAATAGTGGTGATCGGTTGACAGGGGCACAAACTGTTAATGGTCAACATCTTTATTTTGATAAAAATGGTGTTCAAGTTAAAGGAAATTGGGTTGATAATGGCGACCATACTTGGTCATATTACGACATTAATAGTGGTGAGTGTTTAGCTACTAGCCAAACAATGGATAATCAACATCTTAATTTCTGGATTCAAAATCCTGATTTAACTTGGTCATATTATGGCACTAACAATGGTCAAAAATTAACTGGTGCTCAAATCATTGACAATCAACACTTGTTATTTACAGATAACGGCGTCCAAGTTAAAGGCCGTTGGGTTGAAAATGCCGATTCTACCTGGTCTTATTATGACGCAAATACAGGAGTACGACTAACTGGTCAGCAAGTGATTAACCAGCAACATGTATACTTTAATGACGATGGCATTCAGGTGAAAGGAAATTGGGTCAAGAATGATGATAACACCTGGTCATACTATGATGCTAATAATGGTAATCGTTTAACTGGTGATCAGGTGATCAATCAGCGATATTATCATTTCAATGCTGATGGCATTCAGGCTCGAGGAGCATGGGTTGAAAATAGTGATGGCTCTTGGTCATATTATGATGCTTTGAATGGTGAACGAGTGACCGGCAGTCAAGAAATCAACAATCAATCTCTGTATTTTAATCAAAACGGTATCCAAATTAAGGGAAACTGGGCTGAAAATCAGGATCATACGTGGTCATACTATTCCTTGGCTAGTGGTGAAAAAGTTGAAAATGCTCAATCGATTGGCTCAATTAAGTTCAATAGTTGGGTCCAAAATCCTGATGGTACGAATTCGTATTATGACTTAGATACAGGTAAGCGCTTGACTGGTGTGCAAACAATCGATAATAAAACGTATTATTTTGATTTAAATGGTATTCAAGTGAAGGGAAACTGGGTTGAAAATCAAGATCATACCTGGTCTTATTATGATCAAAAAACAGGTGCTCGATTAACCGGCCAACAGACAGTTAACAATCAGATACTGTATTTTGATGAAAAGGGAATCCAGATTAAAGGGGCATGGGTCCAAAATGGAGATAAGACCTGGTCATATTATGATGCTAATAGTGGTGAGCGAACTAGAGAACAAATGAGTCAGCCAGTTGGTCTATAAGTTATTCAAAATAATTTATATTCATTAATAAATCACAAACTGCAAAGCTCTTTGAATACTGTTGAGGCTAGATTATCGGTTTTTCAGATTTTTTTTAATCAACGATAATCTAGCCTTTTTATGTAATTATGTTTACTTTGTTGGTTGGTATTAGTTAAAAATAAATATTTACTTATGTAAGAGGTTAAAATGAGAAAGAAAATGTACAAATCTGGTAAGATTTGGGTCGCTGCATTAGCAGGAAGTATTGCTGTAACGATTGGCACTAACGTTGCCCATGCTGATGATATCAATACCCAGCAGACAACAAATACTCAATCAGTAACGGATGCAATCAATAAAACTGTTTGGACTGGCGGGACAGATGGACACTATATAACTGATAGTGATGGTCGGCAGCATTTTGTTGTAAATGCCACTGGTCAATCAGTAGTTGGATTACAAACGATTGACGGGCATTTGCAATACTTTGATCCAACTACCACTGCGCAAGTCAAGGGAACATTAAAGACGATTGGTTCTGACACATATTATTTTGCAGCTAATTCAGGAAATGCTATTACGGGGACACAAAACGTAGATGGTTTGTTATTTGGATTTGATCAGCAATTCAAATTAGTTAAGAATGGCTTTGTGACCAATTATGATGGATCGACTTATTATTTTGATCAAACCGGTAAGAATGTAACTGGATTACAGAACATTGATGGAAAAACTTACTATTTTGCACCATCAGGCGTTATGAAAAAAGGTGGCGATTCTGCTGTTTTGATTAATGGTGTTGAATATATTTTTGATGCAATTGATGGTCATGCCACTATTGCTAATCAACAACAATTTGCAATTGGCTTGAATTCACAAAATAATGAATTTTCAGTTCATAATCAAATTGCGGCAATTGACCGCCAGGATATTGATAATACTGATGGGTTTATCACTGCTAATGCGTGGTATCAACCAAAAGATATTTTGCAAGAAGGAAAAACATGGGTATCATCAACTACCAATGATCGTCGTCCACTATTGATGACTTGGTGGCCGGATGCTAAGACTGAGGCAGCTTATATTAATTTTATGTTAAGCAATCATATTGGTCAGGGTGATCCAGTCAACGTTTTAAAAAATTCGCAAGAAGAGCTAAATCAGGCTGCTAATCAAATTCAGGTAGCCATTGAGCAAAAAATTAGTAGTGATCAGTCAACGGACTGGCTGAAACAACTAGTTTCTCAGTTTATTATTACTCAGCCCAATTGGAATATAATCAGTGAAATGCCCAGTACCGGTTTTCAAGGCGGAACCTTAGCTTATCAAAATAGCAATATAACACCGGATACAAATTCTGATTATCGTTACTTGAATCGCAATCCAACCAATCAAAATAATGTGGATTCTTCTAGAGTAAACAGTAAAACAAATGAGACACCCGAAACTTCTGCTGTTAATTCAGAAGGAGCCAATCCCAATGGTGGCTATGAGTTTTTACTAGCAAATGATATTGATAATTCCAATCCAGTTGTCCAAGCTGAACAATTAAATTGGTTACATTATTTAATGAATTTTGGCACAATTACAGCCAATAATAGTAACGCCAACTTCGATAGCATTCGGATTGATGCTGTTGATAATGTAGATGCTGATTTATTACAGATTGCAGCCGACTACATGAAAAGTGTCTATGGTACTAATCAAAGTGATCAGTCAGCAAATAAGCATCTTTCGATTATGGAAGATTGGAGTTATGATGATTTCAATTATGTTGGCGAACAGGGTAGTAACCAATTAACAATGGACTTTAAGTCTCAAGTTCAACTGCTATTTTCATTGTCCAAAGACCCAAACAATCGTGCTGGAATGGATCGCTTCTTAGCATGGTACAACGTTAATCGCAAGGTTGATAATACGGAAAATCAAGCAATTCCGAATTATTCATTTGTTCGGTCACATGATAGTCAATCACAGACAATTATTGCTCAAATTATTAATGACTTGTATCCAGGCTCGAACGGTTTAATGCCAACGGACAGTCAGTTAAAAGCTGCTTTTGAAGTTTTTCGTGCAGATCAAGAGTCAACCGTTAAAAAATATGCCTTGTATAACATTCCAGCTAGTTATGCAATGTTATTAACAAATAAAGACACGGTTCCGCGGGTTTATTATGGTGATTTATATCAAGAAGATGGTCAGTACATGGCTGAACAAACACCATATTATAATGCGATTACGACTCTTTTGAAGGATCGCATTAAGTATGTTGCGGGTGGTCAAACAACGTCTGTTGGTGTAGTAGACACATTGACTAAACAGCCAATTAATCATAATGATGTTTTAACTACCGTTCGTTTCGGTCAGGGATTACTTAATGAGACTGATCAGGATAGCACGAATCATACGGATGGTATGGGGGTGATTATAAGTAACAACCCGGACCTTCAATTAGGGCAAAATGAACAAGTAGTTTTGCATATGGGCGCCGCTCATAAAAATCAATTGTTCCGAGCATCTTTGCTTTCAACCAAAGATGGTTTGCAAATTTATAATTCTGATGATAGTGCACCAACTATGATGACGAATGAAAATGGTGATTTAGTATTTGATTCATCTTGGATTTACGGTGTCAGCGACCCACAAGTTTCTGGCTACTTGGCGGTCTGGGTGCCAGTTGGTGCAGCAGCTGATCAAGATGCTCGAACTAGTTCGGATACGTCAGCATCAACTGATGGAAAAACATTTCATTCAAATGCTGCATTAGATTCAAATGTTGTTTATGAAGGCTTTTCAAACTTTCAAGCACTGCCTACAAAAATTGATGAATTTGCTAATGCTAAAATTGCGGCAAATGCTGACTTATTCAAATCTTGGGGGATTACTAGTTTTGAATTTGCACCTCAATACCGTTCAAGTACTGATGCAAGCTTCTTAGACTCGATTGTAAAAAATGGTTATGCATTTAGTGATCGTTATGATTTGGGATTTGACAATGCTGATGGCACACTAAACCCCACCAAATACGGTACAGCTGAACAACTGCGTTCGGCTATTGAAGCATTGCATCAGGTAGGCTTACAGGCAATGGCTGATTGGGTGCCTAACCAGGTCTATAATTTGCCAGGACAGGAAGCGACAACAGTTACTAGGACTGATGAATACGGTAATCCTTTGACTGATTCTACTTTTAATAATTTGGTTTATATTACGAATACCAAAAGTAGTGGTTCTGATTATCAATCCAAATACGGAGGGGCCTTCCTATCTGATTTAAAAAATCGTTATCCTGAATTATTTGAAAAAAATCAAATCTCCACCGGTGTTCCAATTGATGGTAGCCAAAAAATAACACAATGGTCAGCCAAATATTTGAATGGTACAAATATTCTAGGTCGTGGTGCTTATTTCACCTTAAAAGATTGGTCTAGCAACCAATATTTGAATATCAGTCAAACTGGCACAGCGTTCTTACCGAAACAGTTGCTTAATCAGGAATCATTTTCGGGATTTAACAAAGTTGCTGGTGGTATTGTTTATTATTCACTAAGTGGTTATCAAGCAAAGGATAGCTTTATTCAAGATCGTGACGGTAATTGGTATTATTTCAATACCGATGGATATATGGTGACGGGCGAACAAGAAATCAATGGTATTAAGTATTTCTTTTTGTCGAATGGGATTGAATTGCAGAACCATACTTGGTTAGATTCGAATGGAAATTTGAGATATAGTGGTCAAACGGGCCAAAGTATCGTATTACAAAATACACTAACTAGTACTGTTGATGGGTATTACATTACTGATTCGGCCGGCAATCAAAAGTTCATTTTGAAGTATAATAGTTTACCTGTGATTGGTTTATATACAATCGATGGTAATATTCAATACTTTAGTTCACCAGGAGGTGCTCAAATTAAGGGAGCTTGGCAGACGGTTAATAACCAGAAATACTATTTTGCTCCTGGATCTGGAAATGCACTGACTGGCCTACAAACTATTGATGGTCAACTTTACGAATTTACAGCAGAAGGTGTTTTGCTTCGAAATTTGTCTAATGGTGGTGGGACAACAACGCCAACGGTACCGTCAGATAACGGCGGCACCACTAATAACGGTGGTGGAACAACAACGCCAACGGAACCGTCAGATAATGGCGAAACCACTAATAACGGTGGTGGAACAACAACGCCAACGGCACCGTCAGATAACGGCGGCACCACTAATAACGGTGGTGGGACAACAACGCCAACGGCACCGTCAGATAATGGCGGAACCACTAATAACGGTGGTGGAACAACAACGCCAACGGCACCGTCAGATAACGGCGGCACCACTAATAACGGTGGTGGGACAACAACGCCAACGGCACCGTCAGATAACGGTGGCACCACTAATAATGGTGGTGGAACAACACCAACGGCACCGTCAGATAACGGCGGTACCACTAATAACGGCGGTGGAACAACAACGCCAACGGTACCGTCAGATAACGGCGGCACCACTAATAACGGTGGTGGAACAACAACGCCAACGGTACCGTCAGATAACGGCGGCACCACTAATAACGGTGGTGGAACAACAACGCCAACAGTACCGTCAGATAATGGCGGAATCACTAATAATGGTGGTGGGACAACAACAACACCGGCGCCGTCAGATAATGGCGGTACCATAACTAGTGGTAATAGTAATGTTGCTACCTATGTTAATGAATCTAATTTGGCTGTTGATTCAGCCATTCTTCGGCGTTCTTCTTCCCAAGCGTCAACAATAGTGGCTAACAATCCAATTGGAAAAAATTCTACTTCTGCAGCACAGTCAGCAGCTACTAGCATAGCAACTGCTGGACAAACTAATAATGCTACAAAAGAAGCAACTTCTAATTCAAAAGCACCGAAAGCGTCTGATGGGAAGGGAAATCATTCTTCAAATGATAATTCGAAGAATACTCATGATAATTCAGCGGTCGGTCATGTCGGTAAATTTTTGAACAACATTGGCAATTCGATTGCTAAGGGATTTAGTGCGGTTGGAAAGTCTATTGGCCATGCGCTGGCTGCAATTGGCCATACGGTTTCAGCAGTATTCGATAGTATTGGTAAATTTTTTAAGCACTTGTTTTAATTCAGTATAAAATTATTATTTTTAATTTGAACTTTGCCAGATACCAGGTAGTAGAGGTCATTAGAGTTGATATTTAAACAGTATTAGTCTTTATGATCAGAAGTGTAGTTGATTAAAACTTCGATTTTTTTCGTTAATTTAAAGCAGTTTAAAAGAAGAGCAAACGGTTTTTCCGTTTGCTCTTCTTTGTGTATAGGTAAAGTTATGACTTGAATTAAATTAGGAAGGAAAGTTATCCGCTTTTGGTTTTAGCGGTAAGCTAATCATGCACTATTGAGGCAGTTTGGATACTAAAGCCGCAGATGGTAACGCCCAGAAAAAGGAGGCTGACGAATTAAATGACGCCATTATTTACTCTGGAGACAGATTTGTGGCTAGTTAAAATCATTAGTAGATCATATCGGAAGTGAATTAGTCTCCCTCGTATAATGCAAGAGAGTTGATTACAATTGGTGACAACGTCTTGATTGGTGAAAATGTTAAAATTTATGATCATAACCATGCTTTTGGTAAAAACTATGATGGCGTGCAGCCAAATATTTTTAAGACAGCACCGGTGATGATTGGTGATGGCGTTTGGATTGGATCAAACGTGACTATTTTAAAGGGTGTGATAATCGGTTCAGGGGCAATTATTGCTGCTGGGACGGTCGTCAATCAGGATGTCCAGCCTGATGTTATCTATCAGGAGAAACGTAGTTTTGAACAGCTGCCCATCCAATATCGAAAGGACTAACAATGGCTGTGTTGGTCCTTTTTTTGTTTTCTTTGTCTTATCTTAATGAATAAAACCACTGGTGGCTTATTTCGTCATGGTTATCTGGCTAATGCTGATTGTTGATGGATGGTGTGTTTTTAAAAGCAAGCACGCTAATATTTTTGACCATTATTATTCTCTGCATTGCTGATCGATAATAGTTCTCCTTGTTTGCTGGCAAAACCGTTTGCTCTGATTTGTTTGCCGGTAAATTGCGTTATACTGGCTTTAATGTAAATTGCAGGGAAGGAATAATCACGATGAAGAAAATAGATGGACACGTGCACTTAGTTCAAGAAATTGCTGGTTTTAATGGGAGGGGACGGCTAAATGCCTTGGGAAATGGTGAAGCTATCTGGGATGATGGGACCAAGATTAAGTTGATTCCTGATGGTTGGGGTGACACTAATTTGACTGCTGATTCTTTTTTAAAAGTTATGGATGATCACGGTATCGAAAAGGCGGTTTTGCTGCAGGGGAGCTTAAACGGCTACCAAAATTATTACACCTATCAGACAGTAAAGCGTTACCCGGAGCGTTTTATTGGCGCCTTTGCCGTTGATCCGTTTGTTCAAAATGCTCTAGCCATTGTTCGACGGCATGTTGAGGACCTCGGTTTTCGAGCTATTAAATTAGAAATTAGCCAGGATGGCGGCCTTCATGGCTACCACCAAACAACACCGTTCCGTTTGGATACGGATATAAGACTGGGGCAAATTTTTCATTACTTGGCCAATTATCCTGGCTTTACTGTGACAGTCGATTACGGCAGTGCTGATCAGATTAGTCACCAGCCAGAAGCGATTGCAATCTTGTCTTCCCGGTACCCACAGTTGGACTTTGTTGTTTGCCACCTATCCTTTCCAAATGACGATCAGTTGAATTTTTTGGAAAATACGTTGCGACTCTTCGTACCACAGCCAAATATTGCAATGGACTTGTCAGCCATTCAGGATATCCTAGACGAAACGGCGTTGCCATATGAAAAAAGTCAGCGAGCAGTGGCACTGGCCAAAGAAGTTTTAGGGAGTAAGCGCCTTATTTGGGGGACTGACTCACCATGGTCTGCCACCTTTAATTCATATGGCCATTTAGCAACTTGGTTGGCAGAGAGTGGACTGTTCACTGAGCATGAGTTGAACGATGTCTATTATGGGACAGCTAACCGCATCTATTTTAAGGAAAGCGCGGTCAGAGCGGCTCACCAAGCTGCGGACCAACAAAAGTAATTTAGAGGAGGCCCAGTGATGACTATTTTTGATGAAATTAAGGCGGATCCTGCTAATGCATCCTATACCAAGGCTGGCTGGGAGCCGATTTACAGTGCGCCGGCCACGGCGAAAATTTTAATTATTGGCCAAGCGCCGGGGCTGAAAGTCCAAAAAACCGGAGTGATGTGGAATGATGCCTCCGGTGACCGGTTGCGGGATTGGCTTGGTGTCTCCAAACAAACTTTTTATACTTCGGGAAAAATTGCGGTGATTCCAATGGACTTCTATTATCCGGGCAAGGCTAAAGCGGGCGACCAACCACCACGGCAGGGGATTGCGGAAAAGTGGCACCCACGCCTGCTGGCTGCCCTGCCTGATATCCAGTTGACAATTTTAGTTGGGGCCTATGCTCAAAAGTATTACTTAGACTTACCAAAATCAGCAACCTTAACAGCCACAGTCAAGGATTTTGATCGGTTCTGGCCCAAGTATTTGCCAATTGTTCATCCATCACCACGGAATAACATCTGGCTGAAAAATAATCCCTGGTTTGAGATTAAGGTTGTGCCGAACTTGCGGCAACGAGTCGCGCAGCTGCTTTCGATTGAGGAATGAGTGCATTCAATTTATGGGAAGGATTACTTAGTTGCTTGCGTCTTCGGACGCGAACTGATTTTTTAATCGTCTCATAACAAAAAAAGGTTAGGTTCATACGTTTTCGGTTTGAAAGCGTATGTTCCTAGCCTTTTAGATTTGCCTAAAAATCCAAACAAGGGTGATGCTACCAAGTAAGAAAAGCAGGTTCCAACCGGTAAAGATGGTGAGAAAATGACGAGTGTCTTGGCGTGTGAGCCGCTTTCGGACCTGTCGATAGGCTAACAAATTCGCTAATGAGGCGACTAAAGTACCAAAACCACCCACTGAAACACCCAGAAAGAGTGCTACTTGAAAGGAAGTAAAAGGGGCAAGTAGTGCTGCTGTTGGGACGTTGGAGAGACCTTGGCTGACTAAAGCACTCGTGATGAACGTCTGCCAAAATGATTGTCCGGCCCACTTTAAGAAGATGACGAGTTGGGGGAGGTCAATGAGGGTGCCGACAATTAGAAAAAAGTTGGCAATTAGCAACACGACCCCGTAATCAACTTTGGTAAGCGCCAGGTGGTCAATTGTGCCAGCTAAAATCAGGGCCACGATTAGGCCAAAAACGGCGGGAATCAAAGCTAACAGACTAGATAAGACAGCCAGGGAGCCAAGGGCTAAGAAGGTCAAGGTTCCTTTTTTAATAGGAAGGACTACTTGTTTTTGTCGGGGTAATGGTTTGGGGTTTAGACCAATGAGGCCCAGTGGCAAAGTTACCAAACCGATTAATAGAAGAGCAGCAGTTGGTAGGAAGTGGTTGAGCGGCCAATGGTAATAGGAAAGCAGGTAAAGATTTTGGGGATTACCAAAAGGAGATGCAGCTGAACCAAGGTTGGCGTAAATTGTGATGAAAGTGATTGTGCGTGCAATTGGAAGGTCAATCTGAGGCACCATCACAAAGAAAAGGGGGACAAGGGTCAAAATGGTGACATCATTGGTGACGAGCATCGAACTGAAGAAGGCGGTCAATAGTAGAAAGAGGAGGGCTTGCTGATTGGTTTTCGCTCGTGCCAGAATGGCTTTGGCAAAATAGTCTAAGAGACCTAACTGTGACCAGGTACTGACTAGAATGAGTAAGGCTGCCAGATTAAAGAGGGTTTTCCAGTTAAGGCTCTGCCAAGCAAGTTGGCGACTGATTGCGAGGAAACAGACAATTATTGTCGTTAGGATAAGGAGGTAATCGTGGGTTAATTTTTTGAAGATGGTTGCCATGGCAGTTTTGATTTTCCTTTTTAAGTGGGTAATTGGTTTTGTTTAAAGATAAGAGTAAACTAAGGTGCTAATTTAGAGTAAATGTTACATCAAGATGTTTGGAATATTCCATGTTGATTTTGAGCTATTCGACTATAAGGAAGAGGCTTGACCAGGCCGTATTACCGCTAAATAGTAGTTTTTGATTAAAAAAGAACAATTCTTAATTGTTTACAAGTCATTCTAAAAGAGTTAGAATTAGATGATTAAAGTTACATTTATTTCTTGAATGTGTTGCGCTGAAATAAAAGTAGAAAGCGGATAATGATTATGTTAACAAATCGTAAAATAAGCGTTCATACAAAGGAGCATTACAAGATGTACAAGGCTGGTAAATACTGGCTTTTTGCATCAATTGCGGTCGCTAGTTTTGGTCTGTTGACTGCGGTTGATGGGGCAAGTGTGCATGCCGACTCGACTCCTACAAGTCAGGCGCCGATTGATAATACCACGAGTCAAACAGTAAATCAGTCAAGTTCTGCTAGCCAGTCGGTTTCAGCCAGTCAAAGTACTAGCCAGTCGATTAGCGCTAGTCAATCAACTTCAGTCAGCCAAAGTACTAGCCAGTCGACTTCAGTTAGTCAAAGTGAAAGTCAGTCGGCCAATGAATCAAGTACTGGCAGTGATAGCGCCGACAGTCAAACGCTTGAAATGAGATTAGGAGGGGCTGACTCTGCCGCTAATTCTGAACAATTGAGCGCAAATTTGTCGACTAGTAGTACCTCAACGGTAACACCAAATGCCGACAGTGGTCGCACTGATTTTAATAATACGGTTAATAGCGGTCAAACGGTCCAAACCCCAACTTCTGTGACCGTAGCCGTGCCGGATCAAATCACTAACCCACAAAATTATCAGCAAAAGAAGGTTGATGTAGCAACATTTGACCAATTGAATGCCGCTTGGCAAGATGGCAGTACGACCTATATCAATATTACTCAAGATATTACACCAGGCGCAACTGGCAGTCTTGGTTGGCGCCCAGCTAGTAGTAGTGTCGTTATCAACGGAAACGGCCACACAATTGATTTGGGACAAAACAATTTCCGGATGTATGATAGTTATAGTGCTAACAACATTACCTTAACTAACGCCAACTTCCAACAAGGTTATAACTGGGGGGATAACGATAATCAAGATGAATCATTGGTTCGGATTGGTGTGGGCGAATACACGTCAATGGTTGTCGATAACGTCAGCCTCAGCAACGACGCTGCTAATACGAATGCCATTCGTTTAGCCTATTTGGGCTATGGTGGAAAAATTACCTTTTCTGGGACAAACACGTTTAACATTACCAATGAATTGACTCGGGCTGTGACGAGTATTAACTTTGCTAACGGTGCCTCGGTCAAGGTACAGCGAACGGCCAACGATTATAAAAACTCGATTTTTTATATGGGTGTGATTGCCTACCCAGGCTATGCCGGTTATGGAAACAATATCACAATGGGTGATGGTTCATCATTTTCGGCCTCGCTTTATGATGTCAGTCAATCTGCTAACTATTCAACCATTTACCAATACTTAAATGGGATGACGGTTGGTGACAATGTTACCTGGTCGCAAAATGGTTTCCAACGTTTTATCTATATGCCTGATAATGGCGGCGTTCAAAACGCCGTTTTTACCTTTGGGCAAAACTTTGATTTGATTATTCCAAAAACGACGCAAGCATATTCTATTTACTTAGTCAATAATACTAAGATGATTTTTAATGCTGGCGCCCAGGTGGACATTAATCAATACTACCCTGATGTGGTCGTTGCGTTAGGTGGTACTTCGTCTATTCAATTTATTTCACCAAAAAAGTTGCACCTAGCAATGCTGAATACGAACGGAACACCGGCTAATAACGGCTATGGTGTGATTTATAACTTTGGATTGGCATCGACTGCGTTTACGATTAATAATTCGAATTTGTCATCTTGGACCGGTTACGATACAGCGACTGCGACACCAAATGGTGATATCAATGGCCAGTTTTCTCAACTAATCATCAAAAATGCGGCCAATGCTTATCTCGTTAATTCCGATGGTAGTACCACTCCAACCAATATTATTTCCAACCAATCACGTGAAATTCAAACCAATTCAATTGCTCCTGGTAATATTTACGTACAATATGTCGATCAGAATGGTAATAATGTTGGTGATAAAAAACTGATTAGCATGCCAAGTGATGCTTATATTGGTCAGTTTTTGTCTTTGAAAACAAAAGAAGTTTCTCAAGTTGATATGCCTGCCAATTATATGTGGGCTTTGGGCAACCAAGTCTACGCCGGTGCCAAGACGGATGCTCAATCTGGCGGTGATTCATCAACCACAAGTGATAACGGTGATAGTGATACTGGTCAGGCAAATGTTGCCATTGTTCCCGTTTTAGGAACGAACTTTGTTTATAAAGTTTATGTTTATGGTCAACCAGAGACAACCTCGTATGAGTACGTAGATCAGAATACTGGTAAGATTATGTCGGCCCAAAATGCTGGAACCACCGCTCCGGTTTCATCAAACTATGGCAATATCATCGATTGGACCGATTCTTATTACACCAAAAATGGTGTTCCAGATGGATACCACCTTTCAACAACTGCGACTCAACCAACAATGACAACTGTTGGGACAAGCAATCCAACGGTTCAGTTATACGTTGAAGGAAATAGTCAAACCGTTACACCAACTTATCAAACTGATGGTGGTCAGACTTTGTCACCGGCCTCACCAATCACGATGACTGGTATCACGGGTCAAACAGTCACGATTCCGATTGAACCGGCTGTTGATAATTATGAAATTAGTTATGTCTTAGTAAACGGTCAAAAAGTCGCTCCTGGTGCCAGCTTGACTTTGGCCAACGGCACCGATACGGTTGTCTATGTATATAAGTCATTGGATGGCTCACGGAATGCTGCTGAAGTGGCGATTAACGGTGCTGCTGATACAGCCATTCAGAAGATTAATGACCTACCAAACATGTCTGATACTGACAAGGCGGCGGCGGTTAACAAGGTTAAGGCTGAACAAGCGACGGCTATTACTACCATTCAGACTGCCAAGTCCAAGGATGTTGTTGAGGATGCCCAAAATTCTGGTGTCTTGAGCATTCAACGGGATGCTGCTGCGGCAGTCATTGATAGCGATGCGAATACTCAAGCTAGTCAAGTGGCAGGCATGAACAACATATCTTCCGCTGACCAGAAAACCGCCTTGCAACAGATTGAAACTCACCGAAACAATGCCCAGGCTGATTTATCAAATGCCACTAGTGCAGCTGACTTACAGACCAAGATTAATGCGGCGAATGTGACCTTGACGCAGGATGGATCAGAAGCTGAATTGAACGACTATGGTCAAAGCGCCTTAAAGCAGATTAGCCAAATGCCAGGACTTTCAGCAGATCAGTTAGCCCAAGCGGCTCAAGATATTAATCGCGCCGTTACCAATGGTCAAAACAACATTGGGACGAAGAGCCTAATTGATGATGTTTTGGCAGCTTTGAAGGCTGGTGAAAATGACGTTGATAACCTCAAGAACGGTTACCAGGGCCAGAGTGAAACAGCGATGAACACCGCTAAGTCCAATACCATTAGCGCCTTGGGCCAGTTTGCAACGGATGCCAAGGCTAAGATTGCTGCCTTGGCACCGTTATCGGCCGATGCTAAGCAGGCTGCTGATCAGGTCATTGACCAACAAGTTGCAGCGGCAACAACCAACATTAATAATTCAGCCAATACAGAGCAAGTAGCCGAAGCGCAAATTAATGGTCAAGTTGCCGTTAGCCAAACGGTGGCCAATTCAACCTTGGACAATGATGCGTTGATTGCAACAAACAAGGTTAACGCACTATCCAACATTGACACCACTGCTAAGCAAGCCGCTATTACTAAAGTGACCAATGCGCAAGCAGCGGCTAAGCAGTCTGTCCAATCAGCAACTAATACGAATGACATCACGACTGTTCAGTCTGCCGGTCAAACCAAGGAAGCTCAGATTGCTAGTGAGGCTGTCTTGGATGATGCTGCCTTGCAGCAAACCAATATTATTAGTGCCCTAAAGAATTTGGGCGCTAACCAACAACAGGCGATTGACCAGGTCAATGCTGATCGTGATAATGCCAAGACCAAGGTCAATACTACGACCACACCAAGTTTGGCGCAGTCTGAAGAGCAAAACGGTGTGCTAGTAATTACTCGGGATGGTGATCAAACCGTTTTGACAGACTATGCAGTAGCAGCGCAGAACCGAATTGCGGCTTTGCCTGATTTAAATGAGGCACAAATTAGCCAAGCAACGACGGGGATTAAAAATGCCTTGCAAACTGGTCAGGACAACATCACCAGTGCCCAGCAGGTGACGGATGCCACAGCGGCTTTGCAAAAAGCTGAGGAAGTTATTGATAGCATCACTGCAACTGCTCAGACCAACAGCGACACCACTGTGAAGAATGCTAAGAGTACTGCCGGTGATGCGATTGATCAGGCTGTTGCGGCTGCAAAGACAGTTGTGCAACAGTTGAACCCACTCAGTGACCAAGCCAATCGTCTTTCTCAAATTCAAAAAGACGGCGATGCTGCGAAAGCTAAGATTGCTGCCGACCAAAATACTGCAGCTATTTCAAGCGATCAAACGACCGGTTTGCAGGCAATTACAAATGATAAAAACGCTGCAGTTTTGCAGAGTGCCAAAGAAGGTGCCATTGCCGCAGTAACACAGGTTAACCAGGATACGAAAACGGCCATTGGTCATTTAACACCATTGGATTCTAAGGAAATTCAAGCGTATCAGGACCAAGCTGACGTTGTTTTGGCAACTGCGACAAGTCAAATTAATCAGGAAACGACTGTCAATGCTGTCAATGGGGACCAAACAGATTTCAGTAGTCAAATTAGTAGTATCCAGGATGCTGCTAATTTGCAAAACAGCAAGGAAGCTGACAACCATCAGTTGGACCAATACGGTCAAAATGCCAAGAATGCCATTGCAGACAAGACGATTATGCCTGATTTGACTCCTGAGCAAATCAGTGACTATGATGGCCAGATTGATGCTGCTATCACGGCTGGTCAGTCTTCAATTAATGGTGGTCAAGATACAACCACCGTTACTACAAACTTCCAAGCTGCTAAGGACAGCATTGATAAAATTAAGGCTGCTGCTCAAGCCCAAAGTGCTACGATTGTTGCCAAAGCAAAGAGTGATGCTGATGGAGCGATTGATCAGGCTGTTGAAAATGCCCAAGCAGCCGTGCAACAGTTGAGCCCATTGCAGGACCAAGCTGATCGGCTTGCGGCAATTAAGAGCGATGGGGATGCGGCGAAGGTCAAGATTGCGGCTGATATGAACTCAGCTGACATTGCCAACGATCAGGCGGCTGGTTTGCAAAAGATTAGTGCTGATCAAGCTGCAGCAACCTTAGCAAGTGCTAAAGAAGCAGCTATCGCAGCGGTTACGCAGGCTGGTGCGACAGCCAAGACCATCATTGGAGGTTTGCAGCCGTTACAGTCTGATGAAACTCAGACATTTCAAAATCAAGTTGACGCCGCCGTGACGGCTGCTACTAATCTGATTAACCAAGAAACCACAACTGCTGCAGTGACAAATGATCAAACAAATGCCATCAGTAACACGATTACTGGCATTCAAACCGCTGCTCAGTTAAAATCAGCGCAGGAAAAAGCGGATGCTGATTTGACTACCTATGGTCAAAACGCTTATGCCAAAATTATGGCATTGCCTGATTTAACAGGTGCCCAACGTCAGCAAGCAAATACCGATATTAGCAATGCGGTTAATCAAGGCCAGTCAGCAATCGATGCGACAACTAGTCAGGCCGATGTTGCCCCTGCTTTGGCGGCTGCCGAAAAGGTTATTGATGGCATCCAAGCGACCGCGCAAAACAATAATCAATCGGCGGTTCAGCAAGCACAAAGTGACGCCGATGCTGTCATCGACGCTGCGGTCAAGGCTGCCAAGTCAACATTAGGTGGGTTGACGCCATTATCTGATCAACAAAGTCGTGAAAATCAGATTGATACGGACGCTCAAAATGCCAAGAATGCAGTTGCTAAGGCAACGACGATGGCTGATGTAACCGCGGCTCAAAATGCTGGCACAATAGCCATCACAAACGATACAACGGCTGCCCAGTTACAATCTGCTAAGGAAAAGGCAAATGCTGATTTGGCCAACTATGGTCAAAGTGCCAAGAATGCGATTAAGGCGATGCCCGATTTGACGGATGATCAACGCCAGCAGGCTGATGATGCTGTTGATGCTGCTGTTTCTTCAGGGCAAACGAATATTAACGCTGCAACGGATACGAATGGCGTGGCCAAGGCTCTAACTGAGGGTAAGACCGCTGTTGATCAGGCGCAAGACACAGCACAAGAGCAGAGTAATGCAGCGGTTCAGCAAGAACGCGACGCTGCCGATGCCGCAATTGATGCCGCTGTCAAGCAAGCAAAGGATACCATCAATGGTTTGAATCCATTGTCGGATGGGGCGATGCGTCTTGCTCAAGTTGATACGGCTGCCGATAATGCTAAGAAAGCGATTTTGCAGGCAACTAATGAAACGGATATTAAAACGGCACAGAACGTTGGTACTTCTGCGATTACCCAAGTTGCCACCGACGCCCAATTAAAGTCGAAAAAGGAGGCCGCTGATGCCGCCTTGGCAACTTATGGTCAAACAGCCAAAGACACCATCGCGAAGATGCCTGATTTGACCCAGGACCAGATTGATCAAGCTAACCAAGATATTGCTGCTGCTGTGCAGGGTGGTCAGGGGCAAATTGATGCTTCCTCTGATGCGGCCGGGGTTGCGACTGCTTTAACTAATGGTGAACAGGCTGTGGATGCCGTCCAAGCAAGTTCTCAGACAAACAGTGACACGACGGTTCAACAGGAGCAAAAGAATGCCGATGCTGCCATCGATGCCGCTGTTAAGAACGCTAATGCTGCCATTGAGGGCATGAATCCGTTGGCAGATAAGATGACTCCTGAAAAAGCGGTTGCGGCCGCAGCTCAGGTTGCCAAGGAAGCGATTGCTAAGGCTGGTAACAAAAACGACATTACGTCTGCACAAAATAGCGGTACGACTGCGATTGCCAATCAAACGACTGCTGCGCAATTGCAGTCAACCAAAGAAGCGGCGATTGCAACATTGACTCAGGCCGATCAGGATGCTAAAAATCAGATTAAGGCTCTACCTGATTTGACTACCGACCAAATCGCGGCTGCTAACGCTGCTATTGATGCCGCATTCAACGCTGGCCAAGATCAAATCCAGGCTGCAACAGATGCTAATGACGTTGCAACAGCTTTGACAAGTGGTCAAGCCGGCATCAAGGCTGCTGAAGATGTAGCCCAAGCCGAGAGTGCTGCAACCGTTGCTAAGGAAAGGTCAGATGCTAAGGCTACTATCGATGCTGCTGCGAAGCAAGCAACGGATCAGATTGATGCAATGACACCATTATCTGATAAGCAAAATCGTGAGGCTCAGGTCGCAACGGATGCGCAAAATGCCAAGGATGAAATTGACCAGGCCAAGAACAAAGTTGCTATTATGGCTGCTCAAACGACCGGTACAGCTGTGATTACAAATGACACTGTTGCTGCTCAATTGCAATCAACGAAGGAAACCGATAAAAATACTTTGGCAGCTGATGGCCAAGAAGCTAAGGATAAAATCAAGGTGATGCCTGATTTGACCACTGATCAAATCAATACCTTTAATGACCAAATTGATGCTGCTGTGCAGGCTGCTCAAGGACAAATTGATGCTACAGGGGATGCTAACGGCGTTGCGACTGCTTTTGCGGCAGGCGAGAAAAATGTTGAAAACATTCAGCAAGATGCTCAGAATACTAGTGATGCAACTGTTGCGAATGAGCGAATGATGGCTGATAATGCCATTGATGCCGCTGTGAAGGCTGCCAAGGCTACTCTTGAGGGTATGAATCCATTAGCGGACAAGGCGACCCCTGAGTCACAGATTGCTGCTGCTGCCCAAGCGGCTAAGACGGCCATTGCTAATGCTCAGAATCAAACCGGTATTAATGCTGCGCAAGATAGCGGTCAGGATGCTATTAATAAGGTGACGGCTGCTGGCCAGTTGCAATCAGCAAAGGAAGCTGCGAATGCTGCATTAACGCAGTATGGTCAAAGTGCCAAGGACAAGATTGCTTTGATGCCTGATTTGACAACAGACCAAATCAGTCAAGCCAATGCGCAGATTGATGCTGCTGTTAATACTGGTCAGGGTAACATTGCTGGTGCGACAGATGCCAATGGCGTGGCGGCAGCTTTGAAGAATGGCGAAGCAGCAGTTGATGCCGTACAGACCAATGCTCAGATAAACAGTAATACGACAGTTAGCAATGAAAAGGCCGCTGCTAACAGTGTAATTGATGCCGCTGCCGTTAAGGCCAAGGAGGCCATTGCTGCTTTGAGCCCGTTGTCTGACAAGGCAGCTCGTGAAGCTCAAATCGATCAGGATGCTGCTGCCGCTAAGAAGGCGATTAATAACGCAACGAATGAAACTGATATTGCCAAGGCTCAAAAGGCTGGAACCGATACGTTGGATACCGACACCGGAAATGCTCAATTGAAATCAGCTCAAGAACAGGCGAATGCCGAATTGACTCAGTATGGTCAAAGTGCCAAGGACAGGATTGCTTCGATGCCTGATTTGACAACAGACCAAATCAATCAAGCCAATGCTCAAATTAACAGTGTTGTTCAGGCTGGTCAGACTAACATTGCTGGTGCCACCGATGTCAATGGCGTGGCGACTGCCTTGAAAAATGGCGAAGCGGCGGTTGATGCCGTGCAAGCAAAGTCACAAAGTAGTAGCGATGCTATCGTGAAAACTGCTAAAGATGCAGCTAACTCAGCGATTGATGCTGCTGCTGCCAAAGCCAAGGCTACTATTGATGGCTTGTATCCCTTGTCCGATAAAGCGGATCGTGAAAATCAGGTTGATCAAGATGCTGCTGCCGCAAAGCTAAAGATTGCGCAAGACACGACGACCGAACAGGTTGCCGCTGATCAAAGTAGTGGTTTAAGCGCTATCAATAATGACGTGAGTGCTGCTCAAGTTGAGAGTGCACAAGAAGATGCGACAGCTCGTTTACGGGCATACGCCGATAATGCGGAGGCTGCCATCACTTCGTTACCTGATTTACCAGCAGCTGATTTGGCGGATGCAAAAGCAAAAATTGAAGCGGCTGTTGCTGCTGGTGACAAAGCGCTGACTGCTGCGCAGACGATTGATGATGTAAAATCAGCTTTGACCAATGCCGAACAAACCATTGATGGTGTTTCAACGACGGCTCAAGGTCAGAGTAACCAGGTGGTTTCTGATGCTAAGCAGGATGCCAAAAACGCTATTACGGCTGCTGCGGCTAAGGCGAAAGCATCGATTGAGGATTTGACGCCTTTGTCTGAATCAGAAAAGCAGGCGAAGGAAAACCAAGTGGATCAAGATGCGCAGATAGCTGCTCAAAGTATTGATGCTGCAACGGATACCGCTGCCATTACGCAGGCAAAGCAAACTGGTATTAACAACATCAACCAGGATGTTTTGTATTCACAGGTTGAAAACGCCCAACGAGATGCAGCGGCTCGACTTTTGGCCTATGCAAACCAAGCAAAGCAGACGATTACCTCACTTCCTGATTTGACCACGGACCAAATCAATCAGGCCAATGCTGATATTGATGAAAAGGTTCAAACTTGGACGGATAATATTAACCAGGCGCAAAACTTGGCTAGTGTTCAAACCGCATTGGCTGATGGTGAAAAAGCCATTGATAATATCAGTTTAGCTTCCCAAAGTCAAAGCCAGCAGACCGTGACCAAGGAAAAGAATGCTGCCGACAGTGTCATTGACGCTGTCGCTGCTAAGGCCAAAGCTGCCATTGATGGTTTGACACCATTGTCTGACAAGGCAGCTCGTGAGACTCAAATTGATCAGGATGCAGCTGCTGCCAAGGCAGCAATTGTCCAGGCAACGAACGCAGCTGAGATTACGAAAGCTCAAAATGCTGGGACAGACAGATTGAACGTCGACACCGCTGCCGCTCAGTTGCAGTCACAAAAGGAAGCTGCCGCCGCTGCTTTGACTCAGTATGGTCAAGCTGCCAAAGATAAGATTGCTGCACTGCCAGATTTGACTCCTGATCAAATCAACCAGGCGGACGCCGAGATTGCTGCCGCTGTGAAGGCCGGTCTGGGACAAATTGCTGCTGCAACGGATACCAACGGGGTAACAACTGCCTTGAACAATAGTCAAGCAGCAGTCGATCAGGTTGCCGCCGCTGCTGCCAATATAAGTGGACAAACGGTAGCAAGCGCTCGTACCCAAGCCAAGACGGCCATCGACAATGCCAGTGGCCAGGCCAAGGCCACGATTGATGGCCTGACTGTCCTGGTGGCTGCCCAAAAGGGTGCCGATAAGGCCAAGGTCGACCAGGATGCTGCGGCTGCCAAGGCTCAGATTGATCAAGCAACGACAACGCAAGCCATTCAGCAGGAATTGGATGACGGCTTAGCAACAATTCAAAAGGATGTTGCAAACTCAATTTTTGTTAACACCAAGGCTGATGCTGATAACCAGTTAGCTGGTTATGGTCAAGCAGCCAAGGACAAGATTGACAAATTACCAAACTTAACGCCGGATGAAATTGCTCAGGCTGATCGTGAAATTGATGAAATTATTACACAGGGTAAGCAGGCAATTGCGCTGGCAGCAGCCGAAAACGAAGTGAAGGTTGCTCTTCAAACAAATGAGGAAGAGATTGATGGCGTGGTGGCTAATGTCCAAGCTGAAAGTGACCGGCAGAAACCAGTTGTTAAGACAGCAGAAACGCTCCCAGCATCACAACCTGCTCCAAATCAAGCACCTGCCTTGCCAATGACAGGGCGTTTGCAGAAGCATGAAGCCAATATGGCCTTATTACCATTGGTTGCACTTGGTTTGCTGACCTTCTTGAGTGGTAAACGACGTCGACAACGTGATGATGAAAAATAAGGCGAATCAGCTTGTTTCAAGTATTGACAGTTGTTAAAAAACTGCTAAACTTAGAAATAGATTAGCCGATGAGCAGGAAAAGATGAAACTTGGACAGGAAGCGATCTGACGGTTGGTGGAAGTTAGACAATAGTTTCATTAGAAGACACCTGGAAGGTTGCTGTTAACCCAGCCGTCTATCCGCGTTATGGATTAAAGCGTGTTAATACACGAAATTAAGGTGGTACCGTGCTCGAAAGCGCCCTTAACAACTTTGCCAATTTGGCAAGGCTGTTAGGGGCGTTTTTTTACTAATCGTTTTAACTATTTTTAATCATAATGGAGGCGACGCACTGGGCGTCGAATAGATGAAATGGGAAAAGCTAATTTTCAACGTCCTAAAGGGACTGCAGATTTATTTGAAGAAAATGTGCGCGAATGGCAGCGAATTGAGCAACAAGCGCGGAAGATTTTCGCCCGGTATGGTTACGGGGAAATCAGAACACCGATGTTTGAAGCCTTTGACGTTTACGCTCGTTCGGCCGGGGACACTTCAGATGTTGTGACCAAGGAAATGTATGACTTTAACGACAAAGGTGACCGACACATGGCCTTACGCCCTGAAGGAACGGCCGGTGTGGTTCGTGCTTATGTTGAAAATAAGCTTTTTGGACCAGAACACGAAAGCCCATACAAAATTTTTTACATGGGTCCAATGTTCCGTTATGAACGTCCACAAGCTGGTCGCTTCCGTCAATTCCACCAAATCGGAGTTGAGGCGTTTGGGTCAAAGGATCCGAGCTTAGATGCTGAAGTGATTACGATGGTGGTTAAGTTTTTGGCTTCGTTAGGGTTGAAGGAATTGAAGGTTGCCTTGAATACTTTGGGCGATCAGGGTTCTCGCCAGGCTTACCGGGAGGCATTAGTCGCTTATTTGCAACCCCACGTTGCTGAGCTATCAAAGGATTCACAGACTCGATTGGAAAAGAACCCCTTGCGAATTTTAGATTCTAAAGATGAAAATGATCAAAAGATTGTGGCGGCTGCGCCTACAATTTTTGATTACCTCTCAGAAGAATCACAAGCCCATTTTGCGGCGGTTAAGGGCTACTTGGATGATTTGGACATTGATTATGAAATTGACCAAACCATGGTTCGCGGCCTGGATTATTATAATGACACGATTTTTGAGGTCATGACGACAGATCCAAACTTAAAGGGGGCTGCTACCATTGCTGGTGGTGGGCGCTACTCTGGTTTGGTTGAAGAATTTGGTGGGCCAGAAACACCAGGGATTGGTTTTGGATTAGGTGTCGAAAGATTGATCTCACTCTTGCAGGCTCAGGGACAGGCAGAGATGAAATCGGCTGCCCTTGATTTCTACCTTGTCCACATTGGCGAGGATACGCAAGCAAAGACCCTTGAATTAGCAACAGCCTTACGTGATTTGGGCTACTCTGCTGATTTGGACTTTACCAGCCGGTCAGTGAAGGCACAGTTTAAGACGGCCAACCGTCGCGATGCTCGCTTTGTGATTACCTTGGGTGAAGAAGAAGTGAAAACAAATCAGGTTCAGATTAAGGATATGGCTACCGGGCATGAAGCTGATTTGGACTTGGCGAAGGTTCAAGACGACTTGGCAGGGATTATGAAGGCATTGGGAGCAGAGGAGGAATAAAAATGAAACGAACGACTTATGCTGGTTTAGTTGATGAGCAATATATTGGCCAAACGGTGATGTTGGCCGGTTGGGTACAAAAGCGTCGTAACTTTGGTGACCTAGTCTTTATTGACTTGCGTGACCGTGAGGGGATTGTTCAGTTAACTTTTTCTGCTGCTAACCAGGCAGCCCTTGATGTCGCTCAAGGTGTCCGAAACGAATATGTTTTGGCTATTGAGGGTGAAGTTGTTGCCCGTGCGGAAGGTCAGGAAAATAAGAAGATTAAGTCTGGTGGCATTGAAGTTAAGGTAACCAAGGCCGAAATTTTGGCAGAAGCCAAGACGCCGGTCTTTGATATTGAGGATGGCGTGAACGCTGGAGAAGAGTTGAAACTCCAGTACCGCTACTTGGACTTACGCCGTCCAGAAATGCAAAAAAACTTGCGTGTTCGGTCAAAAATCATGGCTTCTGCCACCCATTTTATGGACCAAAACGACTTTATTAATATTGAAACGCCATATTTGGCTAAGTCAACGCCCGAAGGCGCTCGTGATTACTTGGTTCCTTCGCGGATTTATCCTGGTTCATTCTATGCCTTACCACAGTCACCTCAGCTATTTAAGCAACTTTTGATGGGGGCCGGCTTCGATCGCTATTTCCAAATTGCCCGTTGTTTCCGAGACGAAGACTTACGTGGCGATCGACAACCTGAATTTACGCAGTTGGATATGGAAACTTCCTTTATGTCAGCTGCCGAAATTCAAGAACTGGTTGGTCGTTGGGTTCAGCAGATCATGAAGGACGTGGTAAACTTCGACTTAAAGGTTGAGGACATTACGCGTTTGACATGGCAGGAATCAATGGACCGTTTTGGTACTGACAAGCCGGACTTACGAATTGCCTATGAAATAAAAGACTTGTCAGAAACGGTCAAGGATTCTGATTTTGGTGTCTTTGCGAATGCTGTCAAGGGCGGTGGCGTCGTCAAAGCCATTGCTGTTCCTGGTGGGGCAGA
This sequence comes from Fructobacillus sp. ESL1096, assembly GCF_058511985.1. NCBI lineage: Bacteria > Bacillati > Bacillota > Bacilli > Lactobacillales > Lactobacillaceae > Fructobacillus > Fructobacillus sp. ESL1096. The sequence continues at coordinate 99,785 of NZ_CP196400.1, read as the reverse complement.
TCACTATTCTCGTAAGGACCTCGATAAGTTGGGTCAGTATATTGAACGTTTCGGTGCAAAGGGCTTGGCCTGGATGAAGGTGACTGATGATGGCTTGAATGGCCCAATTGCTAAGTTCTTTGCAGATGAAGCTGGTGAAGCCATTGTGGGGGCTAGTGGTGCCAAATCAGGAGACCTTTTGCTCTTCGGTGCTGGTCGTGCTGATGTTGTGGCTGCGTCATTGGATTACTTGCGTCGCCAAACAGCAACTGATTTGGCCTTGGTTGACCAAGAAAATCCTTGGCGTTTTGCCTGGATTGTGGACTGGCCTTTGTTTGAATATTCAGAAGACTTTGACCGTTGGATTGCTGCTCACCATCCATTTACGATGCCAAACGAAGAAGACTTGCATTACTTAGATGAGGGCGAAGACCCACACAAAGCCCACGCCCAGTCCTATGACTTGGTCTTGAACGGTTACGAATTGGGTTCTGGCTCAATTCGTATTCACCGAACGGATATTCAAGAAAAGATGCTCAAGGCGCTTGGTTTTAGCAAGGAATCGGCCAATCAAGCCTTTGGCTTCTTGCTTGAAGGAATGGAATACGGGTTCCCACCAATGGGGGGGATTGCTCTTGGTTTGGACCGCTTGGCAATGCTCTTGGCTGGCCAAGATAACATCCGTGAAGTAATTGCCTTCCCGAAGAACTCAAAGGCAACGGAGCCAATGACAAAAGCACCAACACCAGTTGCTGGTGCGCAATTGCTTGAACTCGGTTTGGAAGTACCGACTGCTGCTGAAAATAAGTAAAAACTTAACAAAACGGTATCAAACTTGATTTGATACCGTTTTTTACTGTTTTTTTAATTAAAATTATCTATTTTTTATAAAATTGCTCTTCAAATATTTTCTAATCTTGTTAAAATATATGTATCGAACGGCGGATTTGCGTCGTTAGGCTAAGGACCAGGCTTTTAAGTTGGTCAAAAGGGTTAGGGATTAAGGATTGGTCGGACCGTCCTTAGTTAACCTAGCAAAAAACAATGATACGGAAAATAGGAAAAAATCTCGATCACTACTACCTCCATCAAGTTGTTGGAGCATTCTTTTACGCAATTATGCTGTCGCTGGCGCTGAACTATTTTTGGCTGCCTGGACATGTCTATTCGTCTGGCTTTACCGGGTTAGCCCAATTAGTTGACACGTTAACCGGCGGAAAAATTAATGTTGCCTGGGCGATTGCCTTGGTGAACATGCCACTTTTGCTTTTGGCTTGGTTTACCTTGTCGAAACGCTTCGCCGTCTTTACGGCGATGGCTGTGTTACTCTCGGCAGCCTTTGTGCCATTGTTTGCGACAAAAACAGTGTTGACGCCTGATCCTTTGATTAATGCCATCTTTGGTGGTGGTATCAATGGAATGGCCGTTGGAACCGCCTTGCGGTGTGGTGTTGGTACCGGTGGGCTGGATATCATTGGAATGGAATTGAAACATCAATTCCGAATGAAGGTTGGTTCAGTTAACCTAGCCTTCAATGCCTTGATTATGGTTGGTGCTGGCTTGACCTATGGTTGGCAATACGCCCTTTATTCCATTATCGGTGTGGTTGTTTCGGCCCACTTTATTGATCTTTTCTATACTCACCAGCAACAAATTCAAGAAATGATTGTGACGAATAAGCCAGAAGAAATGACGGACACAATTCAAAACAAGATGCGTCGTGGGGTAACAATCATTGATTCAGCTCACGGCGGTTATACCGGCCGTGACCGATCAATTCTGCTAACAGTGGTAACGCAACATGAATTACCGGAATTGCGGTACGCCATCAAGGAAGTTGATCCAAATGCCTTTTACTCAGAGTCAAAGGTTGAGCATACGGGTGGTCGCTTCTACGAACCGGAACCTTAAAAGTTAAACAAAGCAAAAGCGTCTCGATTGTTCTCAATCGAGACGCTTTTTTTGGTCAATAAATCAGCCCCGGAAAAAGCCTAGATTTAAAATTAGCTCCAAAAAAACTGTGAAGTCAAAATCGTTTTCTGAAAGCAAATTTTTTACTTTACTTCATGACGCATCGTGACGTGAGGCGTCCCCTCAAAAGTAAAGGGTTGGCCGATCGGCGTAAAGCCAAATTTCTCATAAAAACCCACAACCTGTTCTTGTGATTCAATTTCAATGGCTTGCGTCGGCCAATTTTCCTGGCAAACAGCCAAAATTTGAGTCATTAACTGGTTACCAAGGCCAGTACCACGGGCCTCTGGTCTCGTTACGACACGGCCAAAGGTAATGTCTTTGCCATTTTGAAAAACACGGGCATAGGCGAGGACGGGACTTTTTTCGTCTTCTTGGTAAAAAATATGAATGGCTTTTGTATCGTTATCGTCTAGTTCATGGTAGATGCGGTTTTGCTCGACAACGAAGGTATCGATACGCAGTTTGAGTATCTGATAGAATTCATTGGCAGTGAGGTTGTCTATTGTCTTTTTTTGCCACATTGGTTTCATCTTCTTTCTGTTTTCCTGTATAATAATGTTGCATATGCAACTGCTGCGTGTAAAAGGAGGCTTATCTGTGATTGAGTTAGAAGTGTTTCGTCAAATGGGATCGATTGCGCGACGGGCAACCAAAGAGATGAACCAGGCTGCTAGTCAGTATCAATTAGAAAATAATCTGTTTTTATATTTGATTCGCATTGTGGAACATGAAGGCCTGACTCAGTCTGATTTGGCAGAATTAATCCAGGTTGATAAAACGACGCTTAGTCGGTCCTTGAAAAAATTGGATAACCAGGGCTATATCGATAAGGTCACGGCTGTTCAAAATAAAAATTATAAGCAACTTTATCCAACGCAAAAGGCACGTGACCGTTACGAGGTCCTAGCCCAACTAGAGCGACAATATATCAAGAAGCGGCTGGCAACTTTGTCTGCATCTGAATTAACAAATTTGAACAAAATACTCAACAAAATTTTGCACAGTTAAGCTGTGCTTTATTTTAACAGATACAGTTGCAAATGCAACTGTAAGAATAAAAGGGAGATTTTTTTTGGAAAATAATCATATTCGAACGCGGTTAATGTTCTTTTTATTAGGCTTGGTACTGGTGGCCTTTGGCAACGCACTATCAATTATTTCAACTGCCGGCAATGGCTTGTGGACTGCAGCGGCATTAGGGTTGGCGCAGTGGAGCGGGGCGGGGATTTCGCTGATCTTGACGACAATTGGTTTAATCGTGATTGGCATTAACCTGCTTTTATCAGAACATTGGTCTTGGCTGACGGTTAGTGGTGAGCTGCTGTTTGTTTTGCTTTTTAGCCAGTTGATCTATTTTTTTGTTAAGATGTTGTCAAAAAATTTGATGGTACCAACAAATTTATGGTTACGCATTCTTTTGGCCATTGTGGGTATTATCGTTGTTTGCTTGGGAACTTCTTTTTATCAACGGGCAAATTTATGGATGTACCCGACTGATTCATTCACGACGTTACTGACAAGGCGTTTTTTTCATCATCATTTTGCCTGGGCGCAGCTGGTGGCCTTTGTGCCACCAGTGATTTTGATTGGGGCAACGGCGTTTCATTTGCACACTGTTGTTGGTGTGCAAGCTGGAACACTCTTTTCTCTGGCTTGTAATGGACCACTAATTGCTTATTTTAACAAACGGGCTTTTCCTTTTTTGCGGTTAAATGCGCCATTATAAGCAGGTTTCCACGGTTATTTTGTGTTATAAATTAGACTGTTCAGAGACAGTAATCAGTCCCTTTTTTAATGTTGCTGAACGCTGTGTCACTCTTGATGAAAAGCGGTACAATGAAAGAAGGTATATAAGGAGATCAGGAAGATAAAATAGAAAGAAGAGAATCAATGGCAAACACGCAAAGTCGCTGGGACCCAAATACCCGAAGTCACCGGTTTTGGATTTTAGCAGTCTCACTTAGTATTACAACAGGTAGCGCGATTACGCCGGCTTTGCCGGCCTTACAAAAAGCCTTTCCCGCTTATCCTGCCACCTTAATTAATTTATTGGCGACCATTCCCCAGGTGCCAGCGCTTTTGGTGTTGGTGTTTTCTGGCCAGTTAGCTAACCGCTTTGGTATTAAAAAAGTGATTAGTACGGGTATCATGTTGATGGCAATTACTGGGATCTTGCCCAGCGTTTTAACAAATTTTTGGTTGATTTTTTTAACTCGGTTGCTGTTTGGAGTTGGGATTGGCCTGGTTAATTCGTTGGCCATTACACTGGTGGATTTTGTTTATGAAGGTGCTGACCAGGCTCAGATGCTGGGCAATCGGTCTGCCTTTGAACCGATTGGCCTCTCTTTGGTCAATTTGAGCGTGGGTGCTTTACTAGCCGTTTCCTGGCGGGCTTCTTTTTTGGCTTATGCCTTGCTATTCATTGTCGGTTGGGGCTTTATTCGAATGGTGCCTGAGTATCGATCACAGCCGCAGTCAGCTAAAGGTGATTCTGTCCAGTTTAGTCAGCCAAAACATTTGAAATACCTGCTGGTAATTACTGGTTCTGCTCTCTATTGTGGTTTATTAATGATTGGGGTCTCAATCGTTAATGTTTATACACCCTACTTTGTTTTGGCTCACCACCTAGGTGGCAGCATGACGGCTTCACTAATCATTACGGTTTATACACTGACGTCGATGGTGATGGGCTTTCTTTTTGGTCGTTTTTTTCACTTTTTGCGTCGTTATATTTTTTTGGTCGGACTTTTCTTTATGGCTGTGGGTGCTATCTTTTTTAATGCCGCCCATAGCTTACCAACATTAACCTTGTCTGTGATTGTGGTTGGATTGGCGTATCCAATGGCAGGGACATATCTATTTGATACCATTGCTAATCGAGTTCCATCAGAGATGATGGGCTTGGCCAATTCAATCTTACTGGTTGGTTGTAATGCCGGGACTGCTTTGGCGCCAGCCATCGTGTCTGCCTTGAATGGCATTGGGTCAAAATCAGCTCTAGATGGGGGTATTCGTCTGTATGGCGAGTCGATTTTTATTTTGCTGCTTGTAACTGCTTTGTTGATGTGGTGGCAACGAAAGAAGGGCTTAGGTGCTGGCAGCTAAGTCCTTGGGAAAAGGTGCTCGAAAATGCGGTTAAGTGTTGTCAAAGTCAGCTCTGTCGGCCACGGAAAACGGATTGTTCGAAAGACCTGTTAACGGTTATCTTTAAAAGTAACAACTGTTTTGGTAATCAGATTACAGCTAACACCTGGTGGCTGCTGGGGTCTTTTTTACCGCAGCGACAATCCTACTTTTTTATTATAAAAATTAGTTGACTTTCTTTCTTAGAATTGAGATAATATATAAGTCTTTAATGCATATCGTTTAACATACGAAATAAAATGCGAGGAAGGAGGGGGATCGACATGGCAAAGGTTATTGTACGTAAGAACGAATCTTTGGATGACGCATTGCGCCGCTTCAAGCGTGGTGTTTCAAAGGACGGTACTCTCCAAGAATACCGCAAGCGCGAATTCTATGTAAAGCCTTCAGTTGAACGTAAGTTGAAGTCTGAAGCTGCACGTAAGCGCAACAAGAAGAAGAAGAACCGTTAATTCGGCCAAAAAACGTCGCTTTGGTGGCGTTTTTTATTTGGTCTCGTGGTAGACTATTAGATAAGTAGTAATCTCACACTAAGGAGAAGATTGATGAGCTTATTAGAACAGGTTCAAGCGGATATGAAAGAAGCAATGAAGGCTAAGGACAAGCAAACCCTTGCCGTTGTTCGCCAAATTAAGTCAGCCGTGATGAACGAACAGATTAATTTGGGTCATGACTTGACAGAAGAAGAAGAATTGGCCGTCTTAGCACGTGAAGTGAAGCAAAGAAAAGACTCAATTGCCGAATTTAAGGCTGGTAACCGTGCTGACTTAGCTGAGGCTACCCAAGGTGAATTGGTTGTTTTGGCCAAATATTTGCCAGCACAATTGTCAGAAGACGAAATTAAGCAAATCGTTCAAGAAGCCATCCAAAAGACGGGGGCGACTGGTCCAGCCGATATGGGTAAGGTCATGGGAATTGTTTCAAGTCAAACTAAGGGGCGAGCAGACGGCAAGTTTGTTGCTGACCAGGTAAAGACTGCTTTGGCAAAGTAAAACTGGTTTTTAAAACTACTAATGTTAAGGACAAAGCAACACCGTGAATGATGAATGATTAAAGTGACTAAGCGGGTTGCATACATAAAAGTTACTACTCTTAGCCAGTTTTTCTGGTTATTTGCATGAAAAGGATAAAGAATGGATACAACTTTAGGACAAGTCATTAAGGCATCAGTGACCGATGAAAACAGTCAATACTTTTTTGCTCAAGTCGATGGGGTAACCTATGAAATTGATAAGAGTGAGCTGGAAAAGCCTTTGAAGGTTGGCGGTTTTGTAACCGGCTTTGCCTACCAAAATGAAGGCCACCGTCTCCAGATTACCAAGACAATCCCTACTGTTCAAAAGGACCAGTACGCATGGGGAACAGTTGTTAATGCCCGCCATGATTTAGGGGTTTTCGTGAACATTGGTTTGCCCAACAAAGATTTGGTAGTCTCTTTAGATGATTTGCCAACAATTAAAGATCTTTGGCCTAAGACAGGTGACCGACTTTTATTGGCCATTAAGGAAGATAACAAGGGCCGGTTGTGGGGGAAATTAGCCCAACAAGATATTATTCAAGCGGTTTCTCGCCAAGCAAAACTTGGTGCTGGCATTAAAAAGGGCGACCAGGTGAAAGCCACGGTTTACCGCAACAAGTTGGTTGGTACTTTAGTATTGACTGATGATTACCAACTTGGTTTCATTCATCCCTCACAGCGGGAACAAGAACCACGCCTGGGTGAGGTTGTGACAGCCCGCGTCTTGGGTGTTAATGATCGAGGAATTGTCAACTTATCGTTGAAGCCGCTGGCCTATAAGTTGATGGATGAGGATGCTTCATTCTTGCTAATCCAGCTGCAACGCAAGGCCGACCACTTCTTGCCATTTAACGATAAGTCCGATCCAACGGCAATCAAAGCTCAATTTGGTTTTTCAAAATCACAGTTCAAACGAGCTTTGGGTCGCTTGTACAAGGAACGGCTGATTAGACAGGTTGACGGCGGCATTCAGTTGACTGAGGCCGGCCAGAAGGATTAGCTAATGTTACCGGACGTGATGGAAGACTATTTGAATTACGTTCAAGTCGATCGTGGGCTTTCAAAAAACACGATTACCGCTTATCGTCAGGATTTAACCAATTTTTGTGTTTTTTTAAAGAAAAATCAGAAAACTTGGCGCCAGGTTGATCACCAAGTCGTCCTGGCGTTTTTAAATCAGTTGCGGTTGGAAAAGCGGGCGAATACCACGGTGGCGCGAATGGTTACTTCGCTGCGTAAATGCTTTGCTTACTTGAAAACTGAGGGCTTGATTGAGCATGACCCAATGTTAAATATTAAGCCCCCCAAGAAAGCAGAACACTTGCCAGCCGTTTTGTCGGTAGAAGAGGTTGATTTGTTGTTAGAGACACCGGATGTTTTAACCCCTTTGGGTTTGAGAACACGAGCATTGCTTGAAGTTTTGTATGCTACGGGTTTGCGTGTTTCGGAATTGATTAATCTCAAACTGGAAGACCTCCACTTGGACTTAGGGTTGATTCAAACTCTTGGGAAAGGTGATAAGGAACGGATTGTACCGATTGGCGAAGTTGCGGTTGACTGGATTAACCAGTATTTACAAAGTGCTCGTCCGGCCTTAGTTAAAGGCCAGCGGACAGTGACACTCTTTGTTAATGACCATGGTCGGCCCTTATCTCGACAGGGTGTTTGGCAGTTAATTAAAAAATTAGTGAATCGGGCTGGGATTAAAAAGGATGTTTCGCCGCATACGTTGCGCCATTCTTTTGCTACCCACATTCTGGAGAATGGCGCCGACCTACGAATTGTCCAAGAGCTGTTGGGGCACGCCGATATTTCTACCACGCAAATCTATACCCATATTTCAAAAAAGCGGTTGAGTCAGGTTTATGACCAATTTCATCCGCGTGCCTGAGCACTTAGAAAAGGAGTCAACCATGTTAATTTCAACAAGACCAGACGATGAAAAGACGGTCATGGGCCTCTTTTCTCTTTTGCCAGAATATAAGAACTTAGAACATATGAAGCTGGTTTTGAACCTATACCAGCAACCGAAGATGGAGCTCTTTTTTTGGCAGCCAGATCAGCAGGACTCAATCAACGGTTTGCTTGGTATTGAACGTTACAAGAACAATGTCTTAGTTGTTCGTCACCTAATTTTGACACCGGGGGCCCCAAAGAAAGCCACTCATGCGCAAATGTTAGCAGACTTACAGGAACTAAATCCTGACCATGCTGTGATGGGCACCTTAAGTACACAAACTTATATTGATAAGTGGAGAAAGCATTATTCAAAACCCAAGTCTCACAATTAAGATTACTGACTTCGAGGGCCCGCTCGATTTGCTTTTGCATTTGATTAGAAAGCACGAGATGGACATTTTTCAATTGCCGATTGCTGAAGTGACGAAACAATATTTGAGTTTCATCCATGAGCAACAGGCGATGCAGTTGGATGTGGCGGCTGAGTACTTAGTGATGGCTGCCAAGTTAATTCATCTTAAGTCGATTGATTTGTTACCAAAACCACCGATTGAAGATGATGTGGAAGATAACTTTGAAGAACTTGATCCAAAAGAAGAGCTGATTGCTCGCCTGTTGGTTTACCAACGTTTTCAACAGGCAACCGGCTTCTTTGATCAACGGCAAGAAACTGACATGCATTCCTTTGTTCGTCCGGCAATTGAAGATCAACAGGCGAAAGTGGAGCAGCCGGTAACGCTTGCTCCCGGTCTGACAATGATTGATTTGCAGTTGGCTTTTGATAGCGTGATTGCTCGGCAACGCGACTTGGCCCCAAAGGTGCGCCAAGTGGAATCAGATTCGTATACGATTGGGGATGGGATTGTTTCCATTCGCCAAAAATTACAAGCCCTACCAACAGAAGAATCTTTGCCTTTTACAGCCCTTTTTGAAGATGTTTTTGCCCCTGACCGGTTAGTGATGACCTTTTTGGGATTGCTTGAAATCACTAAGGCTGGCGAAGTGACGCTTTGGCAGGCAGCCTTAACAGATGAAATTTTAATTAAAGCGGTGGACCATGGATCAGAAGATTAGTCAAATTGAAGCGTTATTTTTTGTTGCGGGTGAGGATGGCTTGTCAATTCCAGAATTGGCTAAGGTAACGGGCTTTGATAAGGGGGCGTTGCCTGCTTTACTTGATGAACTGGCAACGCATCTGATTCAAATTAATTCACCATTGATGCTAAGAACCTCTGATGGACGGTATGTGATGGTTACCCGACCTGAATTTGGTAAATTAGTTTCGGCCTATTTCGACTTGCCGGTTAGCACCAAGTTGACTCAGGCACAACTGGAAACTTTAGTAATTGTTGCTTACCAGCAGCCAATCACTCGTGTTGAAATCGATCAAATCCGGGGTGTCCGCTCGGCTGGAACAATTCAAAAGCTCTTGCTCCATCAGTTGATTGAATCAGTTGGCCGGAAAGAAGAAATTGGTCGACCGATTTTGTATGGCACGACTGCTGATTTTTTGGATTACTTTGGTTTGAAATCGTTGGCTGATTTGCCAGAATTGCCAGATATTAATGATGTGACCCTTGATGAAGAAGGACAGGCTGAGGTAGCGCTCTTTGATCAAATTGATGATCAGGGGGATACTATTTTTGCCAGCCCAGATGATGCTGGGCATTTAGAGCTGATGGCAGAAGGCGCAACGGCCACACAAGCACCACACGACACGACAACGGGTACACCGGCTGATGAACAGCCAGTTGCCGCAAAAAAGGAGGGCGATAATGCCTGAAGAAAGTCAACGACTACAAAAGGTGATTGCCCAGGCCGGAGTTGCCTCCCGACGGGCAGCCGAAACCATGATTTTAGAAGGCCGAGTTGAGGTCAATGGCCAAATTGTGAGCCAATTGGGGACCAAAGTATCTCATCAAGACGAAGTTAAGGTCGATGGAGTACCAATTGACGGTCAGGAAAAGCATGTTTATTATTTGCTGAATAAGCCCCGTGGTGTTGTGACCACTAGTCATGATGATAAGGGTCGGCAAACGGTCTTAGATATTTTAGATGATGTGACGGCGCGGGTTTATCCGGTTGGCCGGTTGGATTATGATACCACTGGTGCGCTCTTGCTCACCAATGATGGCGATCTGGCCAACCAGTTGATGCATCCCAAAGGCCGCGTTGATAAGGTCTATACGGCCAAGGTTAAGGGACTGGCAACGATGGAACAATTGGCACCGTTAAAGCGGGGGATTGTTTTGAAGGGTAAGAAGACGGCCCCAGCGAAGCTTGCCATTGAAAAGGCCGATAAGGATAAGAAGGTTTCCTTTGTTACAATTACGATTCATGAAGGCCGCAATCACCAGGTCAAGGATATGTTGGCAGCTGTTGGTCTGCCAGTTGAAAAACTACGCCGTGATCGCTACGCTTTCTTGGACTTAGTTGGCCTGCAACCAGGTGAATTTCGGGACTTAAAGCATGATGAAGTCAAGCGTCTAAAAGCTGGCGATTATCGATTCTTGCGCCGTAAGTAATAAAAGTGTGTTAAAAAAGCAGTTGCGTCGCAACCTCTGAAAAAATTTTTTCGCTTTTTCAGGTTGTCGTCCGTATTGTTTTTGCTGATGGCAAAAATGTCTTTTTTTCTTGGCAAGCTTTTTGAGCTGTGCTATACTACTACTTGTTTCAAATATAATCTAAAACTTCGGGGTCGGGTGAAAGTCCCAACCGGCGGTGAAGCAGCGACAGCTGATGAGCCCGCGACCTACCACTTGGTAGCTGATCTGGTTTGAATCCAGGGCCGACCGTACAGTCGGGTATAAAGAAGTTTAAAGTACAGTCTTTTTTGCTGGCCTTTATTTTACCCCGGGTGAAGTAGGGCCTTTTTTGGGCCCAGAGGAGTAGAAAAATGACAAGAAACACTACTAAAAAACTCACCCTGGTCGCTGTTTTCAGTGCAATTTCCTTTGCATTGACGATTTTTCCGCAAATTGCGATCATTCCCAGTGCATCTTTTTTGAAAATTGATTTTTCAATTGTGCCAGCTTTTCTAGCCTTTTCCTGGTTAGGTCTTGGTTCGGCTGTTTGGGTGTTGGTGATCCGGACTTTGCTGAAGCTGATTTTGTTTAATGAAGGGGCAAATACCTATATTGGAATGCCAGTTAACCTTGTGATTGCTTTGACATTCTTGCTGGTTGTGGCAGCGATGGTGAAGGTTGAAGTTCGCTTGCCCAAGTGGTTATGGCAGTCCGTTAGCGCTGTTGTAGCCGCTTTCACGATGACCGTGGTGGCTTACTTAGCCAACATTGTTTGGGCGATTCCACTTTACGCCCGCTTTGCAAACTTTGATATTGCTAAGTTTATTGGTATTAAAGTCTATTTGTGGGGGATGGTTGTCCCATTCAATCTTTTGGAAGGTTTAATTTGGTTTATTGTTTCTGTGATGGTTGTAGCAATCTTGGCGCCCTTTAAGAAAAGCTTTCGTTCTTAAGAAAAGGTTATCATTTTCAAGTACCCTTCCGTGTTAGACTTGATTTAAGAACGAACTGATAGGAGGTCTTGAAATGAATGACCAAACAGCACCAACATTATCACGCCGGCAACGTTTTAATCGTCAGCATGAAAATCAGGAGCAGCCTAAAAAAGAACCACGACCAAAAAGTCATGGCGGTCTCGTCGTGCTTTTGGTTTTGCTGTCGCTAGTCTTATTAGCCTCAGCACCAGTTTATGGATTGATGAAAAACTCACCAAAAACGGTAAAGACGACGTCTTCTGCTAGTTCTCAGTCATCTGATGCAACAAGCAGTGCCCAGTCTTCAACTAGTCAATCTGCTACTTCGTCTAGCCAAGCTGATTCGGCTGCGCAATCAAGTCAAAGTCAGGCCAACCAGGCGAGTGACGACCAAGCAGCCGCTTCGGCCGCCACTGCAAACACGGCTACGTTGAATGCTAACCAAACGCTTTATAACTTTGCGGTGACTCACGGGACAACAACTGACCAGATTTATGCTTTGAATCCTGGTGTTACTGCACAAAACTATTCAAGGTTTGCAGGGCAAGCTTTGAAAATTAAGTAAGAGGAAATTTTAATCCCTATGACTCAACCTGCTCATTTTCAAGTTGCAATTGACGGTCCTGCATCGGCTGGAAAGTCCACGATTGCTAAGATTTTAGCGACTGATTTAAAGTATGTTTACGTCGATACCGGCGCGATGTATCGGGCCATTACTTTGGCGGCTAAACAGGCGGGACTTGCATATGAAGATGAGGCGGGGATTGTTGCCTTGTTACCGAAGCTTGAGATTGCCTTTTTACCAGGTGAACCAGTGCAACACGTTTTGTTGAACGGACAGGAAGTGACTGAAGAAATTCGTTCAACTGAGATTACGAACAATGTTTCCTTGGTTTCTTCCTATCAAGCGGTTCGAGCTGATTTGGTTGATCGCCAACGCGCCTTGACAGCTAAGCAACCGGTTATCATGGATGGCCGTGACATTGGCACAACAGTCTTGCCAGATGCTCAGGTGAAAATTTTCTTAATTGCCTCAGTTGATGAACGTGCTGAGCGTCGTTTTAGGGAAAATCAGGCCAAAGGCATGAATCCTGACTTGGAAATCCTAAAAAAAGAAATTGAAGAGCGGGATTATAAAGATTCTCATCGCGCCATTTCACCACTAACAAAGGCTGAAGATGCCTTAACGGTCGACACTACCGGTCAAAGCATTGACCAAGTCGTTGCCACTATCAAGCAAATTATCAAAGATCACCAGTAAGGTGGTCTTTTTATTTTAGAAAAATCTGTTAAAATAGAAAGTAATAGGGAAAGCAGTTCGTGTTTATGCGAAACATTTTTTGACGGAGTGTTTGGTCTAGTCCTAATTTTTTTAAAATTGGACTAGGAAAATCGGCTACTCTCTGATAGAATACCCTTATAAGTGCAAATTGTAGGAGGACGTTTGACGTCATGAGTGATACTAACAGCGAATTATTAGCAGCTCTGGAAAGTGCTGACCAAATTAAGGTAGGGGACGTCGTAACTGGCGAAGTGCTAGCAATCGATAACGATAACCAAGCAGTTATCGGTCTTCACACCGGAGAAGAAGGAGTTGTGCCAGCGCGTGAGTACTCTGACGATCGTAGCGTCAACTTGGCCGACGATTTGAAGGTTGGTGATACTATCGAAACTGTTGTTGTTTCGAACGTAACCAGTGACAAGGAAGGCGTTGCCTACTTATTGTCAAAGAAGCGCTTGGAAGCCCGCAAGGCTTGGGAATCATTGTCATTTAACGAAGGTGATGTTGTTGATGCTAAGGTTATCAATGCCGTTCGTGGTGGTTTGATTGTTGATGTTGCTGGTATCCGTGGTTTCGTACCTGCATCAATGGTTGCAGAACGTTTTGTTTCAGACTTGAACCAATTCAAGGGACAAGACATCAAGGCGGAAGTAATCGAAATCGACCCAGCCAAGGCTCGTTTGATTTTGTCACGTAAGGCTGTTGCAGCCCAAGAACGTGCCGAAAAGTTGGCTGAAGCATTCAGTCGTTTGACTGTTGGCGAAGTTGTTGAAGGAACTGTTGCTCGTTTGACTGACTTCGGTGCTTTCGTTGACTTAGGCGGCGTGGACGGATTGGTTCACGTTTCTGAAATTTCACATGACCGTGTTAAGAACCCATCAGACGTTTTGTCAAAGGGTGAAAAGGTTAATGTTAAGATTTTGGCCTTGGATACTGATCGTGGACGTATCTCACTTTCAATCAAGGCAACCCAGCCAGGTCCTTGGGATGAAGTTGCAGAAAAAGCCCCAGCCGGTACTGTTCTTGAAGGAACAGTTAAGCGTGTGAAGGACTTTGGCGCATTCGTTGAAATCTTCCCTGGTATCGAAGGATTGGTTCACGTTTCACAAATTTCACACAAGCGTGTTGAAAACCCAGCCGACGTTTTGAAGTCAGGTGACAAGGTAAAGGTTCAAGTGTTGGATGTTAAGCCAGCCGAAGAACGTATTTCATTGTCAATGAAGGCTTTGGAAGAAAAGCCAGCCAACCAACGTGAAGACCGCGATGACAACCGTGGCGCTTCGCGAGCTGACATGGCAGCCTTCCAACAAGACGATGAAGGTGCCGCTACTTTAGGCGACATCTTTGGCGACAAGTTGTAAGATTTAAAAATAAAAAGGCTGGTTATCCAGTCTTTTTTTATTGGAAAGGAGCGGGAATATGGCAGCACCGATTGTAGCTGTAGTGGGTCGTCCAAATGTTGGCAAATCCACGCTATTTAACCGCATTGTGGGCGATCGAATCGCCATTGTAGAGGATATGCCAGGCGTTACTCGCGACCGATTGTATGCACGGGCAGAGTGGCTTAACTTTGATTTTAGGCTGATTGATACCGGTGGGTTGGAAATGGGAAATGCGCCATTTTTGACGGAAATTCGCGCCCAGGTTGAATTAGCTATTGATGAAGCCGATGTGATTTTGATGGTTGTTTCTGGCCGAGAAGGTCTCACAGCCGATGACCAGGCCGTGGCTAATTTGCTTTATGGTGCCGATAAGCCGGTTGTTTTGGCGGTTAACAAGGTTGATAATCCTGAAATGCGGTCAGATATTTATGACTTCTATTCATTAGGAATGGGTGACCCTTATCCCGTTTCTGGCTCACACGGCATTGGTTTGGGTGACGTTTTAGACGAAATTGTTAAGCATTTCCCAGACGAAGCGGCCGAACAAGACGATGATGCTGTCCGGTTCTCAATTATTGGTCGACCAAATGTTGGAAAATCATCAATCGTGAACGCCATCTTGGGCGAAGATCGCATGATTGTCTCCAACATCGAAGGAACGACCCGTGATGCCATTGATACACGTTTTATTACCCCTGATGGTGATGAGTTTGTGATGGTCGATACGGCTGGAATTCGCAAGCGTGGCAAGGTTTACGAAAATACGGAACGTTACTCGGTGATGCGGGCAATGAAGGCCATTGATGAATCGCAAGTGGTCTTGATGGTCTTGGATGCTAAAACTGGTATCCGTGAGCAAGATAAGCACGTTGCCGGCTATGCCCATGAGGCTGGGAAAGCTTTGGTAATTGTGGTTAACAAGTGGGATGCCATCGAAAAAGATACGCATACCATGACGGATTTTGAAAACTTGATTCGCGATGAGTTTAAGTTCTTGGACTATGCGCCAATTGTTTTTGTCTCAGCAAAGACTGGACAGCGCTTAGATCGTTTACCCGATTTGATTTTGGCCGTGAATGACAATCACCAAAAGCGTGTTTCATCATCAACATTGAATGATGTTTTGATGGATGCTTTGGCAACTAATCCGGCACCATCTGATAATGGTCGTCGCTTGCGTGTTTATTATGCTACTCAAGTGGCCATCGAACCACCAACGATTGTCGTCTTTGTCAACGACGTTGAACTGATGCATTTTTCATACCAGCGTTTCCTAGAAAACCAAATTCGCGCAGCTTTTGACTTCTCTGGAACGCCGATTAAGCTAATTATTCGACAGCGGAAGTGACGTTTTATCGTCGAATGTTTCAATAGCCCTGAAATTCACTTGTAAATGTGCGGAAAACCGCAATTATGGCATGAAATTGGGCTTTATGCCTACACATTTTAATTTACATGTGCTATCCTATCTTTATGGATGTTGCCACGGTAGCGTTCCCAAACTGCTAATGGTTGTTACACTGGCAGTTATTCTAAATTAATTATTTCGCGAGGAGAAAAGGAATGGCAAACAAGCAAGAATTAATCGATTCAGTCGCAATGAAGACTGGTTTAACAAAGAAAGACGCAGACAAGGCAGTTGCCGCTGTTTTGTCATCAATTGAAGACGCTTTGAAGAAGGGCGAAAAGGTTCAATTGATTGGTTTTGGTAACTTTGAAGTTCGTGAACGCGCAGCTCGTAAGGGTCGCAACCCACAAACTAAGGAAGAAATCCAAATTCCTGCATCAAAGGTTCCTGCGTTCAAGCCTGGTAAGGCATTGAAGGACGCCGTTAAGTAAGCGAATCTTTTATCTTAAGCACACTCAACTGAGTGTGCTTTTTTGTTTGCACTTGATGGTGAAGTCTGACAGGAAGACAGCTTATTTAATTAAAAAAATCAAAATTTGAATCGGTTGCTATCGATGATGAACAATTTTACTTTTATAGTGATAAAACAAAGACAGTCTTGACTTAGAGTGAACTCCATGTCATAAGATAGTCTTATCAGTGACGGATAAATTCATTGAGGATGATAAACAATGATGACAGGCAACTATGACTGTGATACAACAAATTTATCCATACCATGTCTGATTTTACTTTTAAAACAGACAAGTTCATAATTAGTAAAAAGGAGTATTAAGACGATGAAAGCAGCTATTTTTGTAAAACCAGGGCAAATTGAGATGCAAGAGGTTGATAAGCCAACAATTCAGGGACCGCGGGATGCTGTGATCAAGACGGTTCGGGCATCGGTTTGTGGTTCTGATCTTTGGTTCTACCGAGGAATTTCAAAGCGTACCAGTGGTACTCAAGTCGGTCATGAAGCCATCGGCATTGTTGAAGAGGTTGGTAGCGCAGTTACTAACGTGCAACCAGGCGATTTCGTTATTGCACCCTTTACTCATGGTTGTGGCCACTGCCAAGCTTGTTTAGCAGGTTTTGATGGTGACTGCCTCGATCCTGATAAGGGGGGCTCAACCGGTTATCAGGCTGAATATATCGGCTTTAAAAATGCTGATTGGGCACTGGTTAAGGTTCCAGGCCAACCGACAGACTACAGTGCTGATCAATTGAAATCTTTGATGACCTTGTCGGATGTGATGGCGACCGGTTATCATGCAGCCGCTACCGCCGAAGTCAAAGAAGGTGACACAGTTGTTGTCATGGGCGATGGGGCTGTGGGTCTTTCTGGAGTGATTGCAGCCAAGCTCCGCGGTGCCAAGCGAATCATTTTGATGTCGCGCCATCAAGACCGGCAAGAATTGGGCAAAGCCTTTGGTGCTACCGATATTGTGGCCGAGCGTGACCAGGCTGGCATTGACCAGGTGATGGCACTCACGGGCGCCGGTGCGGATGCTATTCTTGAATGTGTTGGTTCAAAGCAGGCTGTGGCAACGGCTGTTCAACTTGGCCGTCCAGGGGCCGTTGTTGGTCGTGTAGGGATTCCTCAAGACCCAATGATGAACACCAACAATTTGTTCTGGAAAAATATTGGTTTGCGTGGAGGTATCGCTGCGGTGACCACGTATGACCGCGAGTTGTTATTGCAGGCGGTTCTTGATCAAGAAATTAATCCGGGCCAGGTCTTTACCAAGGAATTTGCTCTGAAGGATATTCAGCAGGCCTATGAGGCGATGGATCAGCGCGAGGCGATTAAGTCTCTTCTTGTTTTTTAGGTTTTTAATTATCTGCATAAAACCTTAGCCAATTCATTGGTTATAAAGGAGTATGATGAAAAAGAATAAAAAAATGATAGCGATTGCAGGCGTAGCAACCGCCATACTGGCCGTGCTGGCAGTCGGACTGACTGTTTGGCTGACTCGGCCAACCATGCGTTCTTCTAATACAAAGCCAACCGAAGCAACCGTCTTCTTTCATGGCTATGGCTCTTCTCGAAATGCCGAACAAACGATGAGTCGGTACTTAATTCAGCAAAAGTATTCGAATCGGAAGATTAATGCGACAGTTAGCAAAAACGGTCAGGTCAGCTTTAGTGGTACCGTGAAGAAGGGCGACCAAAATCCATTAATTCTGGTGCAGTTTAACGACAACCGGAATACTAACTTTGACAAGACTAATCAGTGGGTCACGAAGATTATGGCGGACTTGCACAATCAAGGGATTCAATCGGTTAATTTGATTGGGCATTCGATGGGAAACCTCGCCATTGCCTTTTATTTGAAAAATCACGTGCAACAAAGTGAACAGTTACCGGTTGTGAAGCGCCAAATTGCAATTGCTGGTCCCTTTAACTTCTTGCAGGATAGTCCAATACCAAAGTCGAATTTGAATTTAGCAGATCCTAGCAGCCACTCTGAGACTGATTTTAAAAAGGCGGCCTTAGCTGGTTTGGAGCAATATTACGAGAATAATCAGACCAAAGTGCTGAATATTTACGGTAATAGCATGGGCAAAAAGGAATCGGACGCAACCGTCACTAACAATGCGTCGAAGTCATTGAAATACTTTGTCCGTCAACCAAGCACCTATCAGGAAAAGTTATTTACTGGTAAGGATGCGCAACATTCAAAGCTGCATGAAAATCAGGATGTTAACAAGGTCCTCAAGCAGTTCTTGATGGCATAACCAATAGTCAATCTTAAAAACAGTCTTGGCAAAAGGCTGTTTTTTGCTTGTTTTTTTCTTGACTTGAAGTTCACTCCAAGGTGTTTAATGGTTATTGATCACAACACACAATGCTTGGTTTTGAAAGAAACCTAACTGAAGGAGATAAGAATGACAAAACAACGATTTGGGATGGTCTTGCCGATCACCTTACTCGCTTACTTTTTAATTTTGATGGATAATTCCATTGTTTTTACCAGTGCAACTGAGATTGGTCAAAGCCTAGACCTTTCACCTAATGCTTTATCGTGGGTTTCCAATGCCTATACACTGACTTTCGGTGGCTTTTTACTATTGTCGAGCCGGCTCTCGGATTTGCTTGGACGTAAACGGATTTTTTTAATTGGTATCACCATTTTTGGATTGAGTTCGTTGCTGATTGGCTTGTCGGATAATGCCGCCTTCGTGATTGGACTACGGGCCGTCCAGGGACTGGGCTCTTCGATTATTGCGCCGACCACCTTGGCTTTGATGATGGATAATTACCAAGGACAAATGCGTGAACGAGCGATTGCTTACTATGGTGTTACAGCTGGGATTGGTGCCAGTCTTGGACTTTTAATTGGCGGTGGCCTCACCACTTTATTTTCTTGGGAAGCCGGTTTTTTGATTAACGTGCCGTTGACTTTATTATTGTTTGGGTTAACGGTACGCTTTGTCCCGAATAAGGCGGGATTAAAGATAAAAATTGACTATATTGGTGCAATTCTGTCCGTCAGCGGATTAGCGGCCTTGATTGATGGTTTAACGAGTAACCAGTGGCTAATGATTTTATTGGGCATCATTGTTTTAGCTTGCTTGATTGGCTTTGAAAGTCGGCAAAAGCAACCAATGATGCCTTTAACACTATTTCACAATCGAATTCGTGCGGGGGCCTACTTGGCACGCATGCTCTTTATGATGGCCATGCTGCCATACTGGTTCTTTTTGCCCCAGGTTTGGCAAACCAGTTATCATTTTACGGCATTACAATCCGGGCTGGCCTTTCTCCCCTTAACATTCGTTCAGTTTGTGGTGTCGTTGTCCTTGGGGAAGCTGACTGATCGTTTTGGCAATCAGTTAATCCTACTAGTCGGCGAGGGATTACTGTTCCTCGGTCTGCTGTTTACAGCCTTGTCAGCGGTTTCTTTGGGCTATTGGTTGGCTTTTGCCTTGCCAATGGTGGTGATTGGTATTGGGCAGGGCTTGGTCCTTGCGCCAGTGACATCGGCCGGCCTGCATCAAGCACCTGACGAACTGGCTGGTATTGCCTCAGGGTTGACGAACACTGCTCACCAAATTGGTGGCCCAATCGGCCTTTCTTTGATTGTGGCGACGGCGGGGAGCTACCATGGTCAAGTTGCGACAATGGCTTTTTTTACGGGAATTGCTTTTGTAGTTGTGGCCGCTTTTGTTGTGCGAAAGGTACAAAATGAATATTAAAGAAGCTGCGAAGGTGACTGGATTATCAAATGATACGATTCGCTATTACGAACGAATTGGGGTCATTATGCCAGTCCCGCGCAAGGAAAATCAGTTGCGTGATTTCACCGAGCGTAACATTAATCAATTGAAATTTGCTAAAACGATGCGCCACGCTGGTGTTTCCATTGAACGATTGCGTGAATATATTGGTATGGTTCTGGAGGATGATGACCAAACAATTCCGACGCGTAAAGCACTATTGCTAGAACAGGCAGAAGAGATGCAGGACCGCATTAATGAAATCCAGGCTGCTCATGATCATTTACTATATAAAATTGATCATTACGAAAGCCACATGCGCCAAGCGGAAAATCGTTTAGAGTAAGGCACTGAAATCGTTTTACGATTGGGAAATGTCTAATTTGTTGAGCCAAACTGAATTTTTAATCGATTAGAACGACTCTATTTGTCTCTTTGTTTTATTTGATACTTTCTTGAAAACTATTGGATAGATGATTGACAGAGCGTTGTTTTATTGGTAAAATTTAATTACAATTTTCACATAGCTATATATTAGGAGGCACTTTAATGAAAGTTGCAGTTATTGGTTCAACGCACGCCGGCGTGTTTGCCGCTAAGCAGATTAAGGCAGACCACCCAGACGCTGAGATTCACGTGTTTGAAAAGAATCAAACAGTTTCTTTTTTGTCATGTGGAATCGCTCTTTGGATTGGCGACAATGTTTCATCAACTGACAAGATGTTTTATGAAACACCAGATTCAATGGCTAAGCAGGGTATTTCAATGCATATGCAAACGCTTGTTGAAGCTGCTGACTTAAAAGCAAAGACTTTGAACATCAAAGACTTGGTTTCTGGTGCTCAGTCAGAAGAAACTTTCGATAAGATTGTGATTACCACTGGTTCACGCGCAATTAAGCCTCGCATCCCTGGTATCGATTCTGACAAGGTCTTTGACTCAAAGACTTGGGACAATGCCAATGCCTTGAAGGAAGTAACTGAAAAGGTTAAGCGGATTATCGTTATTGGTGCTGGTTATATCGGTGCTGAGTTGGCAGAACAATTGTCAGTCAATGATAAGGAAGTGACTTTGATTGACGGTTTGGACCGGGTATTGGCCAACAATACGGCCCCTGAATTTTCATCTGTTTTCCAAAAGGCCTATGAAGACCATGGTGTTAAGTTAGCCCTTGGTCAAATGGTTTCAGGATTTGAAGACACAGCTGATGGTATCAAGGTGACAACTGACAAGGGCACTTATGAAGCTGATATTGCCATCTTGGGGATTGGTTTCTTGCCAAATACTGCTCTGTTCCGTGACCAAGTAGACATGTTGCCAAACGGCGCTATCAAGGTAAACAAGTTCATGGAAACTTCTGTGAAGGATGTCTTTGCTGCTGGTGATTCAGCCACTGTCTTCTACAACCCCACCCAAAAGGATGATTACATTCCATTGGCAACTAATGCTGTTCGTCAAGGAATTTTGGTTGGTAAGAACATTGTCGAACCAACGTTGGCTTATCAAGGCACACAAGCAACATCAGCCGTTGAATTGTACGAGTTAGCTTACGCTGCAACCGGTTTGACTGTTCAATCAGCAGCTCGGAAGGGTGTTGAAGCGGATTCTGTGACAATTTCAGAAGATTACCGTCCTGATTTCATGTTGTCAACGACGCCAGTTAAGGCCTCATTGACTTGGGAAAAGGGGACTCGTCGGATTGTTGGTGCTGCTTTCTTGTCAAAACATGACATTTCACAAGCTGCCAACGTGGTTTCATTGGCGATTGAAAACGGCATGACAATTGATCAATTGTCAATGACTGACTTCTTCTTCCAACCAAACTTCGGTCAACCAGTCAACTATGTTTCATCAGTTGCCATGGCTGCCGTTTTGAAGGCAAACAAGTAAAAAATTAGCTTGATTAAGCACCTAGGCTGAGTCTGGGTGCTTTTCTTTGAAAACACTTGCATAAAAATTCAAGACAGTGTAAGCTAGTGAAGTAGTAAATTTGAATATAGCGATCTGGGGTACCATTTTGGTTGAGAATTAAACCCATTGAACCTGTTAGGCTAAGACCGACGAAGGAAGATCCACACAAGTTTTTTTTAAGACCACCCGTGTTGGACTCTGCCCAGGCGGGTGTTTTTTGATGCCTTTTTGTTCGCCCGGACGTAAAGGAGAGAATAATGAAACAAAAGTGGACGCTACAAAACGTGATTTTGCTGGCCTTGATCGGGATTATTTTTTCGGTCATTTATTGGATTATGGATCCGGTTTACCAGATTGTTAACAGTGGCTTGGCCGTGATTGGGTTGCAAGCCTTTACGAATGAAATCACCCTTGGTGTATGGATGATGGCCGGACCATTGGCTTCGTACATCTTAAAGAAGGTCGGTGCCGGCTTTATTGGCGAAATGCTTGGAGCAGCCGGTGAGATGTTCTTGGGTGGTTCTTACGGTGTCGGTACGCTCTTGTCTGGCTTTATTCAAGGAATTGGCTCTGAACTTGGTTTTGCTTTGACTGGTTATAAGAACTGGTTTGCTGGTCTTTGGTTGTCAACCTTGACTGGAACAGTCGTGACCTTTGCTTGGGACCTCTTTAAATCAGGTTATATTCACTACAAGCTAGGTTTGTTAGTTGCTTTGTTCATTGTTCGTTACCTATCAATTTTCTTTTTCTCAGGTGTCTTGGTACACTTGATTGCCAAGTTGTTAGATCGATCAAAGTTGTTGTCCCACGAATAAGGAGGACAAAAAATGGCAATAACTGCCAGAAACCTCACGTTGGCTTATCGTGACCAAGTCATCATTGATAATCTAAATTTATCTCTTGAAAAAAAGACCCTGACTCTCTTAATGGGGCCTTCCGGATCGGGAAAATCCACCCTGTTAAAGGCCTTGGCGGGTCTTTACCCACAATATGGTGGCCAAGTTACTGGCGAAATCGAAATTGATCAAAGGGTGATGACCACACTGAAAGCAAATGAAAGAGCCAAGCGAGTGGCTTTGCTTTTTCAAAACCCTGATGACCAGTTTGCCATGCCAACGGTGCGGGAGGAATTTATTTTTGCACTGGAGAATCTCGAATTGGACAAGGAAGAAATTGACCAAAAGACGACTTGGGCATTGGAAAAGGTTGGTCTGACTGATTTTATCGATCGATCCTTTGTGACCCTATCTGGTGGGGAAATGCAAAAGGTTGCCTTGGCAGAAGTGTTGGCCCTGGGGGCCGACTACCTGTTGCTCGATGAACCCTTTGCTGCTGTTGATAGTCAGTCACGAGAAGATCTCCAGGTTTTACTAAAACAGCTTAGCCAAGAGGGCTATGGCGTTCTCGTTTCCGACCATGATCCAGCTGGTTACTTCGATAAAATCAGCCAGTTTTATCAGCTCAAAGAGAAGTCTTTGGTGTTGGTGCCTGCAAATGACTGGCACCAATATGATTACCAAAAGCAAACGGTGGTTTTAAAACCGGTTGTAGAAAGTGACCAGGTCGAAAAGGCTGCTTATCGCTTTGATAATCTACGAATACAAAACGGTGAACGGCTGGTCTTAGACCAGGATATCCTGCAAATCTTTGAACAGGGTATCACCTTGGTGACCGGTCCAAATGGAGTCGGGAAGTCTTCTGTTTTGAAGACGCTGGCTCGACTACACCGTTATGAGGGTTCTTTGACCTACCAGGAGCAAGAAGTCCGCGAGTGGAAACCGCGTTTTTACTTTGGCCAGGTCGGTTTGTTATTTCAGTCAGCCTCTGACCAGTTCTTAAACATCACGGTTCAAGAAGAGCTTGACCAGGTGATGGAGAAAAGCCACCATGCTGATTTCTGGAAGAAGGAGGTCTTGGAACAGTGGCTGTCTGACCTAAACTTAACAGGCTTGAGTGACCGGTCGGTCTACACGCTTTCGGGTGGCCAGCAGAAGAAACTTCAGCTGCTGTTGATGCTAATTATGGCCCCACCAGTACTGCTGTTAGATGAACCACTAGCAGGCTTGGATGAGCAGTCGGTGGCAGTTGTTTTAAATCTGATTCAGACTTGTCAACAGGGGCTTGAACTGACCATTTTAGTTGTTTCTCACCAAACAAGAGACCTGGTCAACATTGTTGATCGTCACTTGCGCTATGAGCAAACGGCCATGGCCTATCAAGAGGAGCTGCTCGTATGATGAATGCCACACAACGGCTGATTTTGGCTTTGGCGATTTCTTTGGAAATCTCTTTGACCCAATCAGTGACCCTAAACGTTGTTCTCTTTTCAGTTGCCTTTTTGCTATTATTAATTCGGCGCCAGCCCTTAAAGAAAATCGGGCTCTATGTGGCGATTGCCATCATTCCAGTTTTGGGTTCCTTTTGGTCCTTTTATCTTTATGGTCAAGGAACAGCAGCGCAAAACCTCCATTTTGGTTTAGTGATGGGCAGCCGAGTCCTCGTCTTTATCTTTATTGGGGCCTGGTTAACGATGGGTATGACCCCCTACGTCTTATTAGCTTCTTTACGCCAGAACTTGAAGATGTCTGCGACCTTTACCTACGGCATTTTGGGGGCACTTAACTTTATGCCCCGCTTTAAGCAGGCCTTTTCTTCGATTCAAGCGGCGGGGATGATGCGTGGTGAAGTATTACGGTGGTGGCAGCCAACGCTGTATTTTAAGGCTTTGGTTCATGCCATTAAGTGGTCGAAGAACCTGGCCATGGCCATGACCTCACATGGTTTTCAAGAGGGGGCCAAGCGTTCAGCCTACCGGGATTATCCGATGGCTAAATCAGGCTGGGGGTTAATCGTTTTGATTTTGTTTGCATTGCAGGGAATCTTGTTTTTTTCTCACTACTGAGCAAAGCAGTAATCAGCTGACATATAAAAATGGCAAATTCGTCAAGAAAACGAATTTGCCGTTTTTTTTAGCCTCTTTTTAAGTAAGACAGGATTTCTTTTTGCATGGCTTTCACAAAGGGGTCCTTCGTCGAGGAGGGATTAATTACTAGGCCAAGGTGACGGTAATAAGGTTTTTTAAAGGGATAAGCTTCGATTTCGCCTGAGAGCCTTGACAGGGCCAAGTCAGGTAGGATTCCCCAACCCAAACCGGCCTCAACCATGGCCAAAATCGACTGGTCATCAATCGAATAGTTGATGGCCTGAGGCTTAACCTGAAGCTCATCGAGGGCCGCCTTAGTATCGGAATCATAATCGGACCGTTGCAAGATAAAGTGCCGGTCTTCTAAGTCATCCTGGCTAATCGAAACGCCATTTTTGGGTGTGAAATCAGCCGGGGTAATGCACTTGATTTCATCATTGATCAGGGGCAGGGCATCCAGCCGACTAATCGTTGGCAGGGCCGAGAAGCCAAGATCAATCTTTCCTAGTGATAAGGCCTGTTCGATTTCGGCGAAGGAGCCTTGAATCAGCGTGATCTCAACTTGTGGGTACTTTTTAGAAAAGCGCCGGATGATGGTTGGGAGCCAGGCAATGCAAACTGATGAAATGGCGCCAATTCTGATTTGTCCACCCTGCAGTCCTTGAATCTTTGCAGCGGCTGAAAGAAGTTGCCGTTCCTCATTGAGCAGGCGTTCGACCATTGGTAAGAGGATTTGGCCGTTGCGGGTGACTTGCATTTCCGATCGGTTGCGAATTAGGAGGGGGATTCCTAGTTGTGCTTCGAGGTGCGAAATGGCGTGAGAAACAGCTGAAGGCGTAATGCTTAACTCGTCGGCAGCCTTTCGAAAGGAACCGCGTTCAGCGACTGTGGCAAAAATTTGGTAAGTAAAAGTTTTCATGATATTTTCCTGATGAATGTTTTTAATTTTAAATTGAAAAAGTTTAGTTTTACTTGTTATAGCACCAAGTATAGACTATTAAGGTAAGATTGCAAAGGAGTATTGTTCATGAATAATCAAACGGGTTTTGCCCGCACACTGTCTCATCGCCACGTGGCGATGATTGCCCTGGGTGGGACGATTGGAACCGGACTTTTTTTGGGAGCTGGTTCTTCAATTCATCAGGCCGGGCCAGCGATTTTGCTGGTCTACATTATTACAGGAATGTTTGTCTTCGCGATGATGCGTGCCTTGGGTGAATTGTTAGTATCAGATGATTCAAAACCAGTGTTTATTGACTTTATGACCCAGTACTTGGGTAAGCGGACCGGCTTCGTGTTAGGCTGGACTTATTGGATTGGCTGGGTTGTGATTGCCATGACTGAGTTGACAGCGATTGGGACCTACATGCATTATTGGTTTCCGGACTGGCCGGTTTGGCCATGGGAATTGGCCTTTCTAATTGTCTTGTACTTCGTCAATACGATTGCGGTTAAGATATTTGGGGAAACCGAATTCTGGTTTGCCATGATTAAGATTGTCGCCATTGTCGCCATGATTATCACCGGACTGATTTTGGCTTTGGGCCATGTGAAAACGTCCATGGGCGTGACTCAGTTTTCGACATTGTGGTCGCATGGCTTGGTTGCCAACCATGGTCAGGGCCTATTATCGACTTTCCAGATGGCCTTCTTCGCCTTTTTGGGAGTTGAATTCGTCGGGATTACTGCCGCCGAAACGAAAGATCCGCTGGAAACGATTCCGCGAGCTGTTAATTCGATTGTGATTCGAATTCTGATTTTTTATATCGGGGCCTTATCAGCCATCATGATTATTCAACCTTGGACCAACTACCAGGCTGGTGAATCACCATTCGTCCAGGTCTTTTCTGGTATTGGGATTCAATCGGCAGCGGCCGTGATTAACTTCGTTGTTTTGACGGCAGCGGCTTCTGCTATTAACTCGGCCTTCTTCACAACCGGACGAATGTTGTATTCGTTGGTTGGCGAAAAATCACGCTTTAAGAAGTTAAATAAGAATGCCATCCCCCAATCCGCCATTAATCTGTCAACGTTGATTGTCGGTCTGGCCGTGGTGGTCAATTACCTGTTCCCAACCGAGGCCTTTACCCTCATTTCATCAATGGCTTCAGCCGCCTTTTTACTGATTTATATGGCCTTGATGGTCACACACTTGCGCTTTCGCAAGGTGACTAAGGGGCAGAAGAGCCATGGCTTTCAATTACCACTGGCACCCTTTAGTAATTACTTGACAATTGCCT
Organism: Fructobacillus sp. ESL1096; assembly: GCF_058511985.1. Taxonomy (NCBI): domain Bacteria; kingdom Bacillati; phylum Bacillota; class Bacilli; order Lactobacillales; family Lactobacillaceae; genus Fructobacillus; species Fructobacillus sp. ESL1096. Next base: position 72,863 of record NZ_CP196400.1, on the reverse strand, counting down.
TTTTAGCCTTAATCTTTGTTATCCTCTTGGTCACACCGGCGACGACGGTTACGACTTTGTTAGCCGCACTGTGGATGGTGCTCTTAACCGTTATTGCCTTTTTTAAGTTGAAGAAAAATTAGGCTGAACCAACCAAAGCAGCAGCTGCCTCATCCTTTTATGAACAGGGATGGGGTCTTTTTTGATTGGCTGAGAACTGACTGATTTATCAAAAGACAAGCTTAGAACTGTGATAAAATGGGAACAAGCGTGATTAAAGGAGTAGGATGTATGAAAATTGCAGTTGTCGGCCTTGGACACATGGGAACAGCCCTTGTTCAAGGACTAAAATTAGGTGGACACACGGTTTTGGGGTACTCATCAAATGCCAAAAAGGCAGAAGTCTTGCAAATTTCAGCAGTGACCAGTTATGAAGACCTGGTCAAGGAAGACTTTGATGTGTTGATGTTAACAGTACCGGCTAAGCTGGTAACAACAGTGTTGGCAAAAATCGTTGCCACCGGTCTTTCTGAAAAGGTGATTGTCCTTTCTGCTGCTGCCAGCGTGCAAAATACTGATTTACGGCTGGCAGCACCAAAGAATCCGGTGACGACCTTTATTCCAAATATTCCAGTTGCAGTTCAGGCTGGCACGATTGCTTTGGCCGCTAACGAATCGATTACGGAGAAAAATGCTCAGGTGGTTCATGATCTTTTGGGGTCACTGGGGGATGTCTTAGTTGTTAAGGAAGACCAATTAGCCATTGCCGGAACGATCGGTGGTTGCTCACCAGCCTTTATTGATGTCTTGATGGATGCCATGGAAGATGCTGCAGTGGCCAAGGGGATGGACCGAAAGCAAGCGGGAAAGTTGGTTGCTTCAGTAGTGGCTGGAACGGCGCAATTGGCGCAACAATCCGATTTGTCTGCCGGTGACTTGAAGGGACAGATTACATCGCCTGGTGGGACAACGATTCAGGGCGTCTTAGCCTTAGATCAGCACGGTTTCCGTGGAGCGGTCCATGCTGCCATTTTGGCAGCTGCCGGTGATTAAAAGCTCAGATTTTTTAATGAGTCAACGATAACTTGGGACCAAGAAGTAAAACTACTTCTTAGCCCCATTTTTTATGATTGAGGGAGAGAAAGATGCAAGCACTACCAGCAACAATTAAAAAAGTCTGGTACATCATGGAAGTCATTGGGGCAATTGTTATTTTAGCCGTTTACTTCGCTGGGAACTGGGCAGTACAACATTTTTTGAAGTTTTATTTACCTTTGTGGGCAATCTGGGGGCTCTTTTTGGTCATTGTGCTCTGGTTTCTCCTTGGCCTTTTATTGGTCCGTTATCGCTATGCTTTTTACCACTTTATGGTCAACGAAACGGATGTTGAAATTCAAAAAGGCTTCTTTTTCCGAACGCATACTGCCATTCCAATTGCACGGGTGCAAAACGTCGATTTGGACCAAGGCCCAATTTTGCGGTTGTTTAAACTACAACAGGTGCACATTTTAACGGGTGGGTCTGGTCATGAAATTGAGGCTTTAACGGAGGATGAAGCTGAACAATTTAAGGACAAGGTCATGACGCTGGCTAGGGAGGCTCGTCATGAAGGCTAAGCACTTACATCCCCTTGCTTTTATTTTCGATTTTTACGAACAACTAAAAAGCGTGGTGGCTTTAGGGTTGGCTGTTTTATTCTTTTTCCACTTTACTTGGTGGGAATGGGTCTTGCTTTTCTTGGCTCTGTTGCTTTGGTCGCTTTTAAGCTTCTGGATGAAGACCTATGAACTCACGGAAAGTGAACTGATTTATCGGTCAGGCATATTGGAACGGCAAGTTCGCCACTTGCCTTACCATAAAATTCAAAATATCCATCGAAAGCAATGGTTTTTCCTCCAACCATTTCATTTGGAGGACATTGCTGTTGATTCCGGGGGGAAGGGGGCCAAGAACAATCAGATTTCTCTCTTGGTTGTCCCAACCTGGGTGGCACTGGTTCTTGAACAAAAGCGCCAGGATGAAACGGCTAAACTGGCTATTTTGATTGAAGGCGCCAAAATTCAGGCACAAAAGGAAGGACCAGCGACACAGGAGCAAGTTGAGCAGGTGACCGATTCAGACCGCCAAGGGCAAGTATTTGCTTCTGAGCATAATCAAAAAACCGCTGGTGGAAAGGACATCCTGCGACCAAATGGTTCTAACAGACTGGCTACCGATTCCTTTCGGGCTTCCATTCTTTCTTTGATTGTCTATGCGGTGACGACGCCGGAGGTCATCTTTCAATTCTTTATATTTCTGGGTGGCTTCATTCACTTAGACCAGCAAGGGATAGTCAGTCATTGGATTGAGCAGGAGTTGACCAATCACGTTTTGGGCCTGGGCGCTTTAGTGATTGCCTTGCTGGTGGTGGCGTTTGTTTTCATCGTGGTTGCTTTTAATGTTCTGCGAACGGTGATCTTGTACTTTGGCTTTGAAGTGCACCATGACGCAGGTCAGTTGACGATTGCTCGGGGACTTTTTGAACGACAAACGATGCATTTGTCAATTAACCGGATGCAAACGGTTGAAGTCCGCCAAAATGTTTTCAGGCAGTTGTTGGGCTTGGTAACCGTCAAGACACGGATAATTACTGACGAAAATGGTGAAGACAAGGTATCTAAAAACGTGCCAACCTTGATTCCGATGGTGAAATCAGGGGCTGTTGACCAATATTTGTCGCGGTGGCTGCCTGATTTTCCCAGTCGACCAATCAAAAAGACTGATAGCTCAACCTACCAAATTTTAACAATGATTCGTAACGGCCTTTTTTGGACCTTGCCGATTGCCACCGTCCTGATCTATGCTTTCAGACGCTGGCCAGTAGTTGTCTTGCTGGTCTTGATTGTGTTGGTTTTTGTAGTTGGTACCGGCTGGTATAAGGGGCAGGCGACAACCGCCCAAGTGGTTAACCGGCAGGTCCTTGTTTTAAAAACGGCGAAGAATTACGAAACAATCACGACCTATATCGCCTGGGATAAGATTCAGTCGTTGTCGATTAAGCAAAGTTGGTGGCTAGCTCAGCAAAACCGGCGAGCCCACCTTGCCGTGGTAGTTCGCACTGATGCCAATACAAAGGTCTTGACTGCCCGCTACTTGCCAATGAAAGAGGTGCAGTCCATTTTTGATTGGTACCAATCGCTTAGCTAACAGTGTCTTAGTTGCCAAAATTAGTGAATAAAAAGTTGCTCAATTGTCAGGTTTGCTTGTAGGTGCTTGAAACACGATTAAATGATAAAATTGTGCTGATTTTTGGTCAAAAGAAAAAGAGTCGAGAATACAATCCTGTATTTTCGGCTCTTTTCAATTGGTGCGGGTGTACTTTGCTAATTTTAGTAGTGATGTGTTTTGACTACCGCCTGCGCTTGATCAACACTTGCTGGCAAAGAGGTGTCAAATTGACTCCAGAAGTCTTGGTCAAATTGATTGACGATGTCTAAGGCCTGTTGTAATTTTTTTTCACCAGCCTGGGTTAATGATAGGGCTTTTGAACGTGGATTTTTTTTACCAGGATAGCGGTCTAAAAGATCTTCACGGCTGAGCTTAGTAATGATGGCTGAAGCGGTCATGGCATCGACGTCTGCTGCCTTAGCCACCATGATTTGAGTAACTTCGGTATGTTGGATACTGAGACCATGGACAGTAGCGAGAATTTGAAATTGGGGGTGGGTCAAGTCAAGTTCTCGTAGACGGTATTTCATTTGCCGGAACCAGTCAGTATATAAGTTGAAGAATTTCTGATTGGTTGAATCCATGTAGCGAGAAAGTGCAGTAGTTTTGACAGGGCTCATGGGAACCTCCTTATTGTTAGCATTAATATATAAGTATACTTATAATATAACTGATTTTACAGCAGGTGGCAAGTGTTCACAATCAACTTTTTCACACGGATTTTAATTTCCGTGCTATACTGCTTTTGTGATAAATAAAGTTGGGGTGCCCTGAGCTGAGATTATACCCATTGAACCTGATGCCGCTAGCACGGTCGCAGGAAACTTCGAAAACGGATTTAAATCCTCATGATGTTGCCTTTTTTGGTCATCGTTAGTAGGCATAAGTCCTCAGCTCAGGCTGGGGGCTTTTTATTTTGTCTAAATGGCAACGACCGACACCACCGTCTGCCAAAATAAAGTGATGATTGAGGAGAAAAAATGACGAAGACGCTGCCGTTTTCTAACCGCTTGATGCAAGTGATGGAAGAACACAAGGCTAATTTTTATGCCAATCCCTTTATCCAAGCAATGATTGCTGGTGAAGTTAATTCTGAGGCACTGCTCTACTACGTGCAACAAGATTACCGTTACCTGGGTCACTATTTGCCACTGTATGAACAGGTTTGCCAGACACTAACCGGTCAAACAATTGATGCTGAAGTGGCTGATGATGATCGTGAAGGTGCTGCCCATAAGATTTTGTTGGACTTGGCTCAAACCGACGACAAGAGTATCCAAGCAGGCAAGTACCCAAATTCAACGGTTACGGACCAATATGTTAACCATATGGCTAAAGCAGTTGAAAAGGATCCATTTATTGGCTTGGTTGCCCTAGCTGCCTGCCCCTATGACTATGCTTATTTGGCTGATTTGTTGATTCGTGATGGGCTAATCAAGCCAGATAACCCATTTATACCATGGGTTGGCTATTACCGTGGGCTTGATAAGGGTTTGACGCGACCAATCTTGTCACTGGTCAATCAGACGGCCGAACATGTCAGTCCCGAAGTTCAAGAGGAGGCTTTGGCTGCTTTTATCCAATCAACAAAGTATGAAAATCAATTCTTCTTACAGGGAATGGAGGCAACAAGATGATTGATGCAAACCAATATCCGACAGGATTGACCATTGCTGGGTCCGATTCTGGGGGTGGTGCCGGCATGCAAGCCGATATCAAGACCATGCAGGCTTGCAAGACTTATTCCGCGGTCGTGGTGGCCGGGTTAACAGCGCAAAATACACTGGGGGTCCAGGGGGCTTATCCAACTGATTTGGCCGTAATTGACCAGCAATTTGCCTCGGTGATGGCTGACTTTGACGTCCGCGCAGCGAAAACGGGAGCGCTCTTTGATGAAGCTCGCGTTCTGCAGGTGGCTAAAAACATCCGTCATTACCAACAGAAGAATTTGGTGGTTGATCCGGTGATGGTTGCCAAGGGTGGGGCCAGCTTGCTCGACTCAGCTGGGATCGCGGCCTTGAAAAACCACTTGCTGCCATTAGCTACGCTGTTGACACCAAATCTCCCCGAAGCCGAACTCTTAGCCGATATGAAAATCAGTACTCGTGATGACATGGTCACGGCTGGTCAAAAGATACAAGCATTGGGCGTTCCAAATGTTATCGTTAAGGGTGGCCACGGTGAAGGTGCCGTCATTTATGATTATGTTTTATTGGAAAACGAAGTCGGTTTTTGGCTAGAAGGACAAAAGGTTGAAACGTCAAGCAAACACGGGACAGGGGATACCCTCTCAGCTGCAATTACGTCCTTTTTGGCTCAAGGTGATTCTTTGCGTAAGGCCATCGAAAAGGGCCACCGCTATATGAACGCCATTATTGGTCAGCCGTTAGTTATTGGTCACGGCCATGGTCCTTTGAACCATGGCCAGTGGTCGGATCCAGCAGATGAAGGAGGAAAAGATTATGAATTTTGATCCGACGTCATTAATGGTTTATCTTGTTGTTGGTAGCCAAAACGTCAACGATGATCCCAACGAAGTGATTCGCGTGGTTCAAGCGGCCTGTGACGCCGGCGTCACTTCTGTTCAGTACCGAGAAAAGGACCACTCGAAGTTGAACCAAGCCGAAAAAGTGGCATTGGGACAGAAAATCAGAACTATTACGAAAGCAGCCAATGTGCCTTTGTATGTCGATGACGACCTGCCATTGGCACTGGCCATCCAGGCGGATGGTCTGCATGTTGGTCAGGGCGATACCCCAGTGCAAGAAATTCATCAGGTAGCTCCTGGTTTACTACTTGGGTTATCCGTCCATGACTTAAAAGAGCTGGCTGCCAGTGAAGCTGATTTGGCAGTCGTTGATTACTTGGGTGTTGGCCCCGCCTTTGCAACGACAAGTAAGGAAGAAGTGAAGGAGGCCATTGGTCCAAAAGGTGTCTTTTCGGTTGCGTCAAAAAGTTCGTTACCGGTTGTGGCCATTGGTGGTATCCAAGAAGACAACTGTCAGGAATTGGCGGAGTTGCCGATTGCCGGTGTTGCCGTGATTTCGGCCATTACTGCTAGTGATGATATTCAACGCAGTGTTCAAAAATTACGAGGAGTGACAAAATGAGCCAAACAATTTTAACTGCTGTTCGCACAAACCAACCCATCGTCTTGAACGTGGCCAATAGCGTTACCCCCCAATTGGTGGCCAATGCCATTGCCTATATTGGGGCTTCACCAATTATGCTGGAAGATCCGCTGGATGCTGCTGATTTGACAAAAATTGCCAATGCCGTGACCTTGAATTTGGGTTCAACTTCCGCCAATTCACAAAAAGTGATGATTAATAGCGGGCAGACAGCGAACGCGTTAGGCCTCCCTGTTGTTTTTGATCCCGTTGCCGTTGGTGCGACGCCACTACGATCCAAGCGTGCCAAGGAACTTTTGAAAACAGTCAAGGTGAGCATTGTACGTGGTAATCTTGGTGAGGTTGCAACCTTGGCTGAAGTGAAATGGGAAAGTCATGGCATTGATGCCGGCCAAGGTACGGCTGACCCAATTGAAATTGTCTTGAAGGCGGCCCAAAAACTGGATGCTGTTGTGGTCGCAACTGGGGTTCATGACTTAGTTTCAGACGGCCAGACCGTTTACCAGATTGATAACTCGGCAAGCCAATTGGCAACCAATGTTGGCATGGGGGACGCGCTCGATGGTTTGCTGGGCGCCTTTGCTAGTCAAAGCATGGCGTTGGCTGATTTAGCCTATGCGACGGCGGCGCTGCCCGTTGCTGGTGAATTGGCGTTGGCAGAAGGAGTTGCCGGCCCCGCTGATTTCTTGAACAAGATGTTGGATCAATTGGGCAACTTAACGGATGAAAAAATGCAAGGGCAAATTCGCCTCCACCAAGTCAAACCCTGATTTTGGCTGTGGCTATTGGTTTGGTGAGCCAATCAGCCTGCCCGAGGAATCTCTCGGCGTGGTGTGGCAGTTGATGAATGGCTGAGCACAAGCAAAGCAGGCCTGCCTGTCAGTGTCGCAGGATACTTGATTACTGGTCATGACAATCGTGATTGTGCCGATTAGGCTTTTATGCTAGGATTAGTCTATTAGCAAAGCCACATGAGGAGAAATGCGCATGCCATTAATGAAAATTGACTTGATTAAGGGTCAGTACGAACCCGCAGAAATTAAGGAGATTATGCAACTGTCTTTTGACGTTGCCAAGGAAACGTTGTCATTACCAGACCGTGACCGGTTCCAAATCGTGACACAACACGAAGACTATGAAATTAATTTTCAAGATGTTGGTCTTGGCTATGAACGTTCAGAAAAGGTTTTGTTCTTTACGGTGTTGTCAACGCCACGTCCAGTGAAGGCCAAGAAAGAATTCACGCAGTCATTGGTGGCGGTCTTGGCTGATAAGGCCGGCGTTCGTCAGGAAGATGTCATTATCTCCTTTATTAGTAACCATGCTGAAGATTGGTCATTTGGTGAGGGAAAGAATCATTTCTTGAATGGGGACCTTTAATTACAAAAGCTCGCTAGCACTTAGTGTTAGCGAGCTTTTTGTTTGAAAACGGTTACTGTGAACGGCTCTGGGCGGTAATTGCCTGAAGACACCGTGATGAATCCAACTGGTCTATAGAAAATTGACAGATAGACTTTGTTTCTCTAAAATGTATGCACAAACCTTTCAAGAGGTTTAAGTGGAACAAACAGACCGTTTAAAATAAAAAATGGTCTGCTTGTATGTTTAAAAAGGAGTTCTGTCAAAAATGGAAAATTTTACATTTAAGAACACGACCGGCATTCGTTTCGGAAAAGATCGCTTGGATACCGAATTGCAGGCTGCTGTTGCCCAATTTGGTCAAAAGGTGCTCTTAACCTACGGTGGTGGTTCAATTAAAAAATCAGGTCTGTACGAACGCGTGATCAAAGCGCTTGCAGGTTTGGATGTGACAGAATTGTCTGGAATTGAGCCTAATCCAAAGGTTAGCTCAGTCCGAGAGGGGCAAAAATTAGTCAAGGATCACGATATTGATGTCATCTTAGCCGTTGGTGGTGGTTCTGTCATCGATGCTTCGAAGGTTATCGCTTCTGCTAAGTATTATGCAGGTGATCCTTGGGATTTGGTCTTAGATGCCAAAAAGCGTTTTGCTATTGACCAATTGCCTGTTATCGATATTTTAACGTTGGCAGCTACTGGAACTGAAATGAACACTGGTTCCGTGATTTCCAATCCGGCAACGAAACAAAAGTTAGGAACCGGTGGTCCCAATACGCCAGCGGTTTCGTTCCTGGACCCCAGTTTGACCTTCTCGGTTTCAAAGTGGCAAACGGCTGCCGGATCAATTGATATTTTTAGTCACTTGACTGAACAATATTTCGATCAAAAGGGCTATGAAAATGATGTTCGTAATGGCTTGATTGAAGGAATTATGCGCACTGTGATTAAGTGGGCGCCGGTTGCCTTGCGTGAACCTGATAATTACGATGCGCGAGCTAATTTGATGTGGGCGTCAACGATGGCTTTGAACGGTTTGCCACGGACGGGGAATGTTAATTCATGGTCAGTGCACCCAATTGAACACGAATTATCAGCCTATTATGACATTACGCACGGTGTTGGTCTAGGTATTTTGACTCCACACTGGTTCGACTTTATCTATTCAGAAGAAACAAAGCCTTATTTTGTTTCGCTGGGACGAAATGTTTGGGGTTTGACGGGGGATGATGATACGGTTGCCACCCAAACCATTGAAATGACGCGGAAATGGATTGCGAGTCTTGATGTGCCCACGACATTGCCCGGTGTAGGTATCGAAACAGATCAGGACTTTGAGGCCATGGCTAAGAGTGCTGTTCAAGTTAATCATTTGGACCAAAACGCCTTTGTGAAGATGACAGTAGCAGATGTCCGCAACCTATTGGAAGCAGCAATGAAATCAGTCAACTAATTGGCTGTGGCAGGCTTTATTTAGTCAGTGAGTGAATCGCTACTAAAGTAAAAGAACCAAAGACTGACAAATCGTCGTTCTTTGGTTCTTTTTTGGTTTAATTTGGCGACAGTGTTCTTCGGTTCAAACCAATCAGTCCTTAGCGTTGATACAAATAAGCCTTAGCTTCGTATGGCCGTAATTTCAGACCTAAGTCATCTTGGTAATTGCTGATGAGTAATTGTGCATCGGCAGGAACAGGGTAATCGCGTTCTAAGTTTTGGTTGGTGAAGTTGTTAATAATCAATAATTCTTGGTCGTCACCGATTCGCTTGTACGTATAGACTTGGTCATCGGCCGGGTCAATCAATTCGTAATGACCCGTGGTTATCAAATCGAGCTCGTGACGGAGTTTAATTAGCTTTTGATAGTGGTAAAAGACGGAATTTTCGTCGGCCAAAGCAGCAGTGGCATTAATGGTTGTGAAGTTGTCATTTAACTTAAGCCAGGGGGTACCATCCGTGAAACCGGCATTTGGTCCTGCAGTCCATTGCATCGGCGTCCGGGCATTATCACGGCCTTTATAATGGACGTAATCGAGCATCGTCTCATTATCAACTAATTTTTCCTTATCGACAATAAACTGACGGCCGTTGATGATTTCAACATCATCGAAGTCATCCCAACCGAGGTTGTAGGCATTAGTCATCCCCAATTCTTCACCCTGGTAAACATACGGCGTTCCTTGCATGAAGTGCAAGAGAGTGGCCAGCATTTTAGCTGAGACTTCTCGGTATTTGGCCGAATCGTTACCAAAGCGACTGACAATTCTTGGCTGGTCGTGGTTATTCCAATAAAGGGAATTCCAACTATTTCCTTCCAGTTCCGTTTGCCACTTGCTCAAATTTTCCTTGAGTTTGAGCAATGAGACCGGTTGATTATTCCACCGACCTAAGGCTGGATTAGGGTTATCGTCTAGACCCATGTGCTCAAATTGGAAGACCATATTGAGTTCGCTGCCGTCCATGTTGGCATATTTACGGGCATGGGCAATGTCAACGCCAGAAGTCTCACCGACAGTCATCAAATCGCCGTTATTCAATACTTTTTGCCGCATTTCGCGTAAGTACTCATGGACATGGGGACCGTTAGTGGTCAATGAAACAGGGTTGGCGTAGGTATTGCCAGCAGGTAGTGGCGCATTTGGCAAGCCATCAGGTTTCGAAATCATTGAAATGACGTCCATTCGGAAGCCATCAATCCCTTTGTCGACCCACCAGTTCATCATTTGATACACTTGGTCGCGTAGGTCTGGATTTTTCCAGTTTAAATCAGGCTGTCCCGCATCGAAGAGGTGCAGGTAGTACTGCCCGCTTTTTTCATCAAACTTCCAAGCTGATCCAGAGAAGAATGAGGACCAGTTATTCGGTTCGTGACCGTCAACGGGGTCGCGCCAAATGTAAAAATCGCGTTTCTGATTGTTCTGGCTTGAGCGACTTTCAATAAACCATTGGTGCTGGTCGGATGAGTGGTTAACCACTAAGTCCATTACAATTTTAATGTTGCGGGCGTGTGCAGCAGCCAAGAGGTTATCAAAGTCCTCCATGGTCCCAAATTCGGGATTGATGGCTTGATAATCCGAAATATCATAGCCATTATCCTTATTTGGTGACTGGTAGACTGGGTTAAGCCAAATCACATCGGCTCCTAATTTTGAAACGTAACTCAACCGGTCTGTAATTCCTTGTAAATCACCAATACCATCGGCATTTGAATCCTGAAAGGAACGAGGATAAATTTGATAAACAACGGCCTTTTGCCACCATTTAATTGCATTTGTTGTCATTTAAAAACCTCCAATTTGTTTTTCGGTTGAAAATTAAATCTACCTCGTCATTATAAAGAAAATTAGTTGTGAAATAAAGGACTGGTCGAAAAAAGCTTACCTTTCACTGGTTAACGCGGTATAATTTTTAAAAACGTCATTGGGTAAATTAGTAAGGAGTTTTAGTGTTTAAAAAGAAGTTGTTTTGGGGAATTCTGTTTGTTTTAATGGTCGCTGGGGCTGTTTTTTATTTGGTTGGGACTAAAATGAACCCAACTTTGTCCGAGCAAAATGGCAAGCGGCCAAAGGAGGCCACGGTCTTCTTTCACGGCTATGGATCCAGTCGCAATGCTGAGAAGTCAATGAGTCAGTACTTGGTTAACCATGATTACTCTAATCGCCGGATTAATGTGACGGTTGCTAAAGACGGCACGGTTACCATGGATAAGACGATTGCACCCGGTGACAAAAATCCGATTATCTTGGTTCAATTTGATGACAATAAAAACCAAGATTTTAATCAAACCGCCAAGTGGGTTTTGACCATTATGACGAACCTGAGTCAACAGGGCATTCGTTCGGTGAACCTGATTGGCCATTCGATGGGGAATATGGCCATCGCCTTTTACTTGATGAACGCTGCTGATAATGGCCATGACTTGCCGAAAGTGATCCGCCAAATCTCAATTGCCGGGACCTATAATGGGCTAATTTTGGCTAACCCACAGTCAAATGCACCATTAAGTGCCGATGGGGAGCCGCAAACGAAAACGGAAATTTTCAATCGTTTAGCGGGTCTGACGGCATACTATCAAAATCACTCAACCAAGGTCTTAAATATCTATGGTAACTCGACCGGTAGTTTGGCCTCTGATACGACTGTTTATAACAATTCGTCCAAAGCTTTGAAGTACTTTGTCCGCCAGCCAAGTAGCTACCAGGAAACGCTGATCGAAGGGGCTGCTGGTCAACATTCAAAGCTACATGAAAATCAGACCGTTGATCAAGAGATCTTAAAGTTCTTGCAGAACTAAAATAAACAAAAAATGATTGTAGCCGAATGGCTACAATCATTTTTTAATTTCATCACTTAATCGAAAGCACGATTGGCACCAGTGAAATGGGGAAGATTAATAGTCAGTTAAGACAACATAGTCAACTGTCTTGAGACTATTTAAGTCATGTCCACCAGCATAAGAAATGGCAGATTGAATGTCTTCTTCCATTTCAGTCAAAGTGTTTTGGATTGGACCCTTGTAAGGGACCAACAACTTGCGACCTTCTACGTTGTGGGAGTGCCCCTTTTGATAAGCAGAAGCCGAACCGAAATAGGCTTTATAAGTCTGGCCGTCTTGTTCAATCAAGTCACCAGGTGTTTCGTCGTGACCGGCAAACATCGAGCCGACCATGACCATTGTTGCGCCAAAGCGAATTGACTTGGCAATGTCACCATTGTGGCGGATACCGCCATCGGCGATGATTGGTTTAGTGGCCACCTGGGCGCATTGGGCGATAGCGGCTAACTGCCAACCATTGGTTCCAAAGCCAGTCTTGTCCTTGGTGATGCAGGCCTTACCTGGGCCAATTCCCACCTTAGTAGCATCGGCACCGGCAGCTTCAATCTCAACGATGGCTTCTGGCGTTCCCAAGTTACCAACTATTAAGAAGGCCTCTGGCAAGTTTTCCTTAATGTAGGTCACCATCTTAATCACATAGTCGGAATGGCCGTGAGCGACATCGATTGTGATGTAGTCCGGTGTTATGTGTGCTTCCTTGAATTGATCAATTAAGGCGTATTCGCCATCCGTAATCCCCAGACTGATTGATGCAATCAATCCTTTCGATTGGATATTTTGAACGAAGTCAAAGCGAGTTTCGGGTTGGAAGCGGTGCATCACATAAAAGTAGCCGTTAGCAGCTAGCCATTCGGCCAAGTTTTCATCAATAACCGTGGCCATGTTGGCTGGCATAACAGGCAACTTGAAGGTGTGGCTTCCTAAGGTCACAGAAGTATCAGCTTGGCGACGAGATTGCAAGACTGATTTTTTAGGTAAAAGACGAATGGCGTCGTAATCAAATGTTTTCATCGTTTATTCTCCGTTTCTGCTGGATGATTTAGTCTAGCAAGACCAGATTAAAACTAGTTCAGCAAAGAAAAAGGCGGCATGGCTAGCAGCCCGACCGTACCAGTCAGACTGGCAGGACACTGCCGCCAAGTAGTTCTTAGTTGTTTTCCCACAAATCAGTTAAGACGTTTGTGGCATCACGGTCTGGCCCGACGGCAAAGGTTGCCAAGGGCAGTTCGACAATTTGACAAACCCGTTTCAAGTAGTTGCGAGCGTTTTCAGGTAAGTCTTCAAGCGACCGAGCCTTGGTAATGTCTTCTGACCAACCAGGTAATTCTTCATAAACTGGTTCACAGCGCTCTAAATCTGCTTCGGAAGCAGGATAATGGTCGATGATTTGTCCATCTAACCGATAGTGCGTGGCGACCTTGACGGTTTCAAAGCCAGAAAGGACATCCAAGCAGTTCAAAGAAAGCTGAGTTAAGCCGGAAACCCGCTTAGCATGCCGCAATGCCACTGTGTCCAACCAACCGATTCGACGAGGTCGTCCCGTGACAACGCCGTATTCGTGGGCAACATCGCGGATGGTATTGCCAACTGCATCAAATAATTCAGTTGGGAAGGGACCTTCACCGACACGGGAGCAATAAACCTTGGCCACCCCAACAACTTGGTCAATTCTGTTTGGACCAATTCCAGCTCCAACGGCAGCACCACCGGCGATTGGATTGGAAGAGGTTACGAATGGATAGGTTCCATGGTCGATATCTAACATGATTCCTTGGGCGCCCTCAAACAGAACGCGTTTGTTTTGGTCCAAAGCCTCGTTAATTAAATAGGAAGTATCGGCGACAAAGGGACGTAACTTTTCACCATATTCCTTGTATTGGTTGAAAATTTCATCAAAATCAAGGGGGTCACGGTCATAAACTTTGGTCAAGAACAGGTTCTTGACCTTGAGTGCTTGCTTTAAGCGTTTTTCTAAAACCTTTGGTTCGAGCAAATCAGCAATGCGGATGCCGATTCGATCCAACTTATCCTGGTAGGCAGGCCCGATTCCCTTGTGGGTCGTGCCAATTTTTTCTGCTTTTAAACCTTCTTGTAATTGATCAAAAAGGGGATGATAAGGCATGATAACTTGTGCTCTTGAAGAGACCTTCAAGTTATGCACGGTCACCCCGTTTTCCTTTAAATAGTTAATTTCATTAAATAGTGTTGCTGGGTTGACCACAACACCGGTACCAATCACATTGGTAACCTGGGGCAAGAAAATGCCTGAGGGAATCAACTGTACGTGGAGTTTTTTACCATCGATGACCAATGTATGGCCAGCGTTGTCGCCACCCGCGTAGCGGACAACGAAGTCGGCTTTCTGACTGAGAAAGTCTGTAATTTTACCTTTTCCTTCGTCACCCCATTGGGCGCCGGCAATCACGATTGAAGACATGGTTTACCTCTTTTATCATTTATTGGCCTCTTTCGACCACAGGCTAGTATACGGGGGAATGTTCATAAAATCAAGGTTAAATCGGGGAATATTTCGGTTTTAATGTTCGGATTCTGCATAAAAATGATTTATTTAATAAATAGTTCGTATTTATCCCTAAATTTTTGTATAATACATGTGCACGTTTGATAAAAAAGGAGAGTCAAAATGTTAGACCGTTATAGTCGACCAGCCATGCGTGAGATTTGGTCCTTACAAAATCAGTACCAAACTTGGTTGGATGTTGAAATTGCCATTGATGAAGCCTGGTCAAAGTTGGGTGAAATTCCAGCCGAAGATGTTGAAAAGATTCGTCAAAATGCCACCTTTGATGTTGCCCGCATTGAAGAAATTGAGGCGGTCACCCACCACGACATTGTTGCTTTTACTCGAACAGTTTCAGAATCTTTGGGAGCTGAAAAGAAGTGGGTTCACTTCGGTATCACGAGTACGGACGTTGTTGACACTGCTTATGGTGTCCGTCTGAAGCAGGCTAACGCCATCTTAGAGCAAGACCTGGAAAATTTCATTGCAGTTTTGAAAAAAAAGGCAATTGAATATCGGGATACGGTCATGATTGGTCGAACACATGGGGTCCAAGCTGAGCCAACCACCTTTGGTTTGAAGATTGCTCGTTTCTATTCTGAAATGGAGCGAAATTTGGTTCGGTTTAAGACGGCAGCCCGAGGCGTCGAAGCTGGTAAAATTTCTGGTGCTGTGGGAACTTTTGCTAACATTCCACCTGAAATTGAACAGTATGTCTGCGAACGTTTAGGCTTGCATGCACAAGAAATTTCATCACAAGTTTTGCCACGGGATTTGCATGCCGACTACATGGCGACATTGGCCTTGATTGCTTCTAGCATGGAAGGGTTTGCCGTCGAAATTCGGTCATTACAACGCTCCGAAATTCATGAAGTTGAAGAAAAGTTTGCCAAGGGTCAAAAGGGCTCATCAGCAATGCCACATAAACGTAATCCAATTGGTTCGGAGAACATTTGTGGTTTGGCACGCGTCGTTCGGGGCCAAATGTTGACTGCCTACGAAAACATTCCTTTATGGCATGAACGTGATATTTCACACTCTTCAGCCGAACGGATGATTTTACCAGACAGCACATCCTTGTTGGATTATATGTTGAACCGTTTTATGAAGATCATCGATACCTTGACTGTCTTCCCAGAACGAATGAAGGCCAACATGGATTTGACATACGGTTTGATCTATAGTCAACGTGTCTTGTTGAAGTTGATTGAGACGGGGATGGCCCGGGAAACTGCCTATGATTTGGTTCAACCGTTGACAGCACGGTCATGGGATGAAGGCCGATCATTTAAGGAGTTGGTTGAAGGGGATCCAACAATTACTGCCCACTTGTCACAAGCAGAAATTGATGACGCCTTTGACTATCATTATCACTTGAGCCAAGTTGCCACCATTTTTAAGCGCCTTGGTTTGACTGACTAACCATTTATATTCTAAATAGTTCCATAATATACAGTAAGTAAAATGCTGCAGCTTTTTAGCTGTGGGGTTTTACTTTTTTAGTTTATAAGGATTCGATTGTTTTGAGTGCTAAGAAATCTTTTTTTCAGTTTTGTAAAAAGAATTAAATTTATTATTTAGAATGATGTTACGAACAATGTTTAGAAAAATAGATGCCATTTCAGCACAATTTTAGCAATTTGCGTTTGTAGGAGTTGATATTTATGCTTTTATCGAGCTAAAGCATTCGGTTGATGGCTAACGATTTAGGAATAAAAGTTGCCAAAGTCATTCTAAAAAACATTGTAATTTTATTGTAATTATTTGAAATTTAAGATATAATTATTCTTGTACTAAGATATTAATATTTTTGGAGATATCACATTGAATACTAGAATAAATAAATTTCAAAAAGAAACGCATTTTAAAATGTATAAAGCTGGCAAACAATGGTTGGTAGCAGGATTGGCAACCTTTGCTCTCATTGGGATGACCCAGGTTGTATCAAATAACACAGTGTTTGACTTTGGACAAGAAATGACAGCACATGCTGATACGTCGGCCACAGCGCCATCGTGGTTCGGCCAAAACGGGACACTGTTTGACCGATATAACCCCTCTGATCGGACGTCTAGCACCGGACTATCAGCACAGCAAACTTGGGGTTACGCTAAGACCGAAATTCCACAGATTCAAAATAACTCGTCATTTACGTTCGACGGCTTGACATATGATCAAAGCAGCGGTAAGTATACATTGCATATGACTTTTACTGTGCCTACTGTATCAACTAGTGGTTCTGGGCGAACTTCTTATTTTGATTTACGGTTCTCTGATTCAATGAGTCAAAAGACCGGAACACCACATTTGATTTCAGCAGCGGGTAATGCTACTGATTTAACCACTAAGGATGATCAGGGTGTCTATCATAACAATTTTAATGCGGGGCAAATCGTTGGTGGAAAGACGCAACTTTCTGTTGATATTGATCCAGTGAAAATTGAGAATGACGATCTTATTTCGGCTCAGTTTGCTTCTGATACGGCAACAACTGGTTATCACGCAATCTTTATGGTTTACCGGACACTGGGTTATAACGATTTTGGTGCAAAATTTAACAACACGTTAATTACTCAAATGAAGCAAAATTCCACGAATGCCGTAAATAACTCAGCATTGTCAAACAAACAGAAAAATGCTGAGCAAACAGCTATTAATAACGTTACCATTGACGACGATTTCGTTAATAAGCTGCAGGCCATTGATAAAGATGTGGCGGCTAAGAGTGCGGCTAACAGTGTTCCGATTGATCAGCAGCGCTCTACAGCCTTGCAGCAATATAAAGATGCGCACAATGTTGGCCAGATTTTGCAAGACATCGCTAACGATCCAACGTTGACTCAATCTCAGAAGGATACCCAATCCAAGCAAGTTAATGATGCAGTTACAGTAATTTCAAATAAGTTGCAAAGCGCCCAGGATTCCGATGATGTTGCTAACGTGATTGCGGACACATCACAGGATAACGCAATTGCAACGGCTCACCAACCAGGAACTGCTTTAGCAACGCAAATCAAGAATGCACAAGATGCAATTGACACACAGTTGGCGAAGTCACAAGCAGCAGTTGATGCTAATTCGGCATTGAGTGATACGCAAAAGGCCGCTCAAAAGGCCGCTTTGCAGACTGTTGCCAATAATGCTAAGAATAATATTGGAACTAAAACCAGTGCTGATGACATTAATACGGCTCAAACTGCTGGCATTAAGAACCTGACTGATTTAGACGCAGCGAAGCCTTCGGCCTACAGTACGTTAACAAGCAAGGCTAATAGTGCGATTGCGACGATTAACAATGATCAAAATTTGACTGATGCTGACAAGGCTACACGGATTGCTCAAGTCAATGATGCTTTAAAGAAGGTTACTGACCAAATTGATCAGGCTACAGATGCTACGACTGTTAATAGTCTAGCCGGCAGTACCGACCTAGATACAGCTATTTCACAAGCAACTTCAGACAATGGGGTAACACCTCTTGACACTCAGCGCCAAAATGCTAATGCTGCCATTGACCAGGCGGCCACTGACACTAAGGCAAAAATTGCTGCTGATACAAACTTGAGCACAACCGAAAAGGCAACCCAAGCTGCTAATGTTGACAAGGCTGTAACAGATGCTAAAACTGCCATTGCCAATGGTTCGGCTCAAGTGATTGCTGATACTGTATCGAAGGCGCAAGGAATAATTGCCGGTAGTTATGTCGCTGGGAAACCATTGCCCGATCGGCAAAAAGATGCTGAGGCTGCCTTGACTAATGCAGCTTCCCAAGCTAAAACAAATTTGGATGCACAAGTAAGTCAAGCAAATAATGATATTAACAACAACAATTATTTAACTGACGCTCAAAAGGCTGCTCAAAAGCAAGCTATTCAAGATGCAGCTGACGCTGCCATCAAAAAGATTAATTCAGCAACGGATGCTGATGCTGTGAATCAAGCATTGTCAGATGGGCAGAATATTGTTAATAACTTGAATTCTGAAAAGTTGGCCGCTCGTACAGCTGTCAACACAGCAGTTCAAAATGCGGAAACAGAGATTAACAATAATAATGATTTGACCGCTGATCAAAAGAAAGACCGTATTGCTCAAATTGAAGCAGCGAAGACGACTGCGGAGAATACTATCGATTCAGCAACCGATGCTAGTGTAATTTCAGGAGTGCCGGCGAGTGGGTCAGATTTTGATACTGCCATTAAGGCTGCAACGGACTTCTCCGGTGTAACTTCATTGGATGGTCAAAAGGATGCCGCTAAAGCTGCCCTTGATAGTGTGGGGCAGGCTGCAAAGGATGCTTTGGATGCAGCCAAGACCGCATCAGAAAATGCAATCGATCAAGATGGTAACTTGACCCCGGAGCAAAAAACCGCTCAAAAGACAGCAATCGATCAGGCTGTGGCAAATGCCAAGAACGACATTTCAAACGCAACCAATGCAGATGATGTGACGAAGGCAAAGGATGCCGCTGTAACGGCTATTTCAAACTTGTCTGGTGAGAAGACAGCCGCTCGTCAAGCGTTGGCTAAGCAAGCACAGTCTGCTATTGATACGATTAAGAATAACAATGCTTTGACGGATGCCGACAAGACTAATCGAATCCAACAAGTACAAAACGCCTACAATACAGCATCCAACGCAGTGGATACTGCAACGACTGCTGATGACGTAACAGCTGCCCAAAATTCAACGGATTTCTCTGGTGATATTGCTAAAGCAA
Organism: Fructobacillus sp. ESL1096; assembly: GCF_058511985.1. Taxonomy (NCBI): domain Bacteria; kingdom Bacillati; phylum Bacillota; class Bacilli; order Lactobacillales; family Lactobacillaceae; genus Fructobacillus; species Fructobacillus sp. ESL1096. The sequence continues at coordinate 53,619 of NZ_CP196400.1, read as the reverse complement.
CGGATTTCTCTAGTGTGAAATCATTGGATGACCAAAAATCAGATTCTGCCAAGGCCATTGATGATGCCAACACGGCAGCTAAGGCTAAGGTTGATGCCGATAAGAATTTGAGTGATGCCGATAAGACAGCTCAAAAAGCGGCTTTGGATACGGTTGCAGGTCAGGCAAAGGATGCGATTGCAAAGGCGAACACAGCTGATGGCATCAATCAGGCACAAAGTGCTGGAGAAACAGCCTTAACGAACCTGGATAAGACGGCTGATGATGCTAGTGCAGCACAGCAAGCAACAGATGCTCACCATGCAATTGATAACAATTCAGCTTTGACGCAAGCGCAAAAGGATGCTTTCAATCAACAAATTGATCAGGCAAAGAATGCGGCACAGGATGCTATTAACCAGGCAACGGATCCAACGACTGCTGCCCAAGCAGTAGCTAGTGGTAGTGATTATGCCAATAAGTTAGCAGACATTGCTCAGCAAGCAGGTCAGGTGCCATCTGTTGCAGACCAACAAGCAACAGCTGCCAAAGCCATTGATGATGCCAACACGGCAGCTAAGGCTAAGGTTGATGCCGATAAGAATTTGAGTGATGCCGATAAGACAGCTCAAAAAGCGGCTTTGGATACGGTTGCAGGTCAGGCAAAGGATGCGATTGCAAAGGCGAACACAGCTGATGGCATCAATCAGGCACAAAGTGCTGGAGAAACAACCTTAACGAACCTGGATAAGACGGCTGATGATGCTAGTGCAGCACAGCAAGCAACAGATGCTCACAATGCAATTGATAACAATTCAGCTTTGACGCAAGCGCAAAAGGATGCTTTCAATCAGCAAATTGATCAAGCAAAGAATGCGGCACAGGATGCGATTAACCAGGCAACGGATCCAACGACTGCTGCCCAAGCAGTAGCTAGTGGTAGTGATTATGCCAATAAGTTAGCAGACATTGCTAAGCAAGCAGGTCAGGTGCCATCTGTTGCAGACCAACAAGCAACAGCTGCCAAGGCCATTGATGATGCCAACACGGCAGCTAAGGCTAAGGTTGATGCCGATAAGAATTTGAGTGATGCCGATAAGACAGCTCAAAAAGCGGCTTTGGATACGGTTGCAGGTCAGGCAAAGGATGCGATTGCAAAGGCGAACACAGCTGATGGCATCAATCAGGCACAAAGTGCTGGAGAAACAGCCTTAACGAACCTGGATAAGACGGCTGATGATGCTAGTGCGGCACAGCAAGCAACAGATGCTCACCATGCAATTGATAACAATTCAGCTTTGACGCAAGCGCAAAAGGATGCTTTCAATCAGCAAATTGATCAAGCAAAGAATGCGGCACAGGATGCTATTAACCAGGCAACGGATCCAACGACTGCTGCCCAAGCAGTAGCTAGTGGTAGTGATTATGCCAATAAGTTAGCAGACATTGCTCAGCAAGCAGGTCAGGTGCCATCTGTTGCAGACCAACAAGCAACAGCTGCCAAAGCCATTGATGATGCCAACACGGCAGCTAAGGCTAAGGTTGATGCCGATAAGAATTTGAGTGATGCCGATAAGACAGCTCAAAAAGCGGCTTTGGATACGGTTGCAGGTCAGGCAAAGGATGCGATTGCAAAGGCGAACACAGCTGATGGCATCAATCAAGCACAAAGTGCTGGAGAAACAGCCTTAACGAACCTGGATAAGACGGCTGATGATGCTAGTGCAGCACAGCAAGCAACAGATGCTCACAATGCAATTGATAACAATTCAGCTTTGACGCAAGCGCAAAAGGATGCTTTCAATCAACAAATTGATCAGGCAAAGAATGCGGCACAGGATGCTATTAACCAGGCAACGGATCCAACGACTGCTGCCCAAGCAGTAGCTAGTGGTAGTGATTATGCCAATAAGTTAGCAGACATTGCTCAGCAAGCAGGTCAGGTGCCATCATTGGCTGATCAAGCAAAGGCTGCTATTGAAAAGCTGACTGAAGCGGTTAACCAAGCGAAAGAGGCATTAACAGGTCCTGACGCGGATGCTCAAAAGCAGGCATTGGATAAGGCTTTGTCTGATGGCACAGCTAATTTGAATGCTCAGACAAGTGCTGATGACTTAAATAAGACTCTTTCTAACGAAGTGAATAACGTTGAGAACTTGAACAAGAATAAAACGGACGCCTTGGCTGATTTAGATGCTCAAGCTCAGAAGGCCATGGAGACGATTAATTCTAATTCAGCATTTACAGATGATGAAAAGGCAGCACGAGTAGCAGCAGTTAATAAGGCGCTTCAAGACGCTCACGATGGAGTTAATGCAGCTACTGATTTGTCTGGTGTCGATGCAGCACATAATTCTTCTACTTTCCCTGAGGCATTGAACAATGCAATATCTGATGCAGGTGTGCAAACCTTAGCAGATCGTAAGAGTGATGCACAGAAAGCACTTCAAGATGAGGCAGATCGGGCTAAGGCCGCGGTTGATTCTAATCAAGCTTTGAGTGACGCTCAAAAACAAGCTCAAAAGCAGGCTATTGATCAAGCATTGAACACGGCACAGGAGCAGATTGCTGCTGCGAAAACGGCTACGGACGTAGATGTGGCCAAGGCTGCTAATCTACCAGTATTTAATTCGTTGAATAATGCCAAAACGGATGCTCATCAGGCAGAAGATCAGGCATACAATGATGCGAAGGCTACAATCCAAAATAATAGTGATTTGACGGATTCTGAAAAACAGGATCGAATCAATGATCTGGCTAAGGCTCATCAAGCAGCTAGTGATGCCATCGATCAGGCAGTGACACCAGATGAAATCAAGGGATCATCAGAGACAGCTGCCTTTGACAATGCCGTCAAGACAGCAACTGATTTTTCAGGTGTAACTCCTTTGGCAGAACGCAAGCAAGCAGGTGTTGCCACGATTAACACTGCTGAACAAAAGGCCATCGATGAAGTGAATGCCAATACAAAGTTAGATGCCGATGCTAAGGATCGTCAGATTGCCGTTTTGAAACAACAAGCACAAGATGCGATTGCTAAGTTGAATTCTCAGACTAACGCTCAAGGGGTTGTTGACTTTGTACCAACGGTTGCACCAGCCTTTGACAACTTAAATCAATCAAAGGTTGATGCTCGAGCTAAACTGCAAGAAAATGCAGCAGCAACAAAGTCAGCTATTGATGCCGACGATAACTTGAGTAATGCTGAAAAGCAAGCTCAAAAAGATGCCGTTGATGCTGCTTTGCAGCAAGCAGTAACTGACGTTGATAATGGTCAAGATGTTTCAACGGTTAACGGAATTCCGAGCGGTTCAACTGTTGTTAAGGCAATTAATCAAGGACATGTGACTTCAACGAAGACACCTGCCCAACAAGAAAATGATCTCAACGCCCAAATTGATGACCAGGCAGCGAAGATTAAGGCTGAAATTGATGCTGATGTAACGCTTAAGGCCGCTGACAAGGCTGCGCAAAAGCAGGCAGTTGATAATTTCGTTGCTGAAACAAAGTCCAAGATTGCTGGATTAACTAAGTATCAGGACCGATTGGATGTAGTTAACCAAACTGTGGATAATCTCAAAAATCTTCATCAGCCGGGGAAGCCATTAGCTGAGCAAAAAGCTGCAGCACTTTCAGCTATCGACCAGAAGGCAGACCAAATTCGGGCACAGATTGCCAATGATAGTCGCTTGACTCAAGCGCAAAAGGATTTGGATTACCAACTTGTTGCTGATGCTGTTGCTAAAGCCAAGGCTCAAGTTAATGGTGCTTTGAATGCGGATGATATTATGGTTGGTCAAGATTATGGTACAGCTCAGCTCGAAGCTGCATACCAGCAGAAGGTACAAGAACAATATGCCGAAAAGCAAGTGACTACTTCTGTTTTGCCACAAACTAGTGAACAAGATGAAAATCGCGATGGAGCACTTGTTACAAGTGCGCTGTTGGCTTCTGTAACTGGTTTCTTCCTTGGTCAGGCAAATAAGCGTCGCAAGGAAGAGAAGTAAAAAAATACTAAAGGGACTGTTTTCAATCTCTGAATGAAAAAAGTGCAGTTAACACATGGATGATGTGTTGCTGTACTTTTTTATTTTAAAATTAGACAAATTAGGATTAACATTTTATTTCAATTTATGACCAATCAGATTTAGTTTTTTCTTTCACTTTTTAAACTAAACAATCGTTAAACGCTTATAAACTAGCATGTTTGCTTTTCTTTTCTAGATAAACGGGTTACAATGGATTTGTATATAAAATATTTCGAATATTAAAAGAGGTGTGGCAAATGTTGAATTACCACAAAAATATTGTTACAAACCAACGTTATAAAATGTATAAAGCTGGAAAGAACTGGCTTTTTGCGGCGATTGCGGCCTTTACCCTCGGAATTGGGGGCTTCGTTGCGGCGCCAATCTTAAATGTGAACGAAACCCAGGTTGAAGCAGCTCCACAATCCTACCCACAAGCTGGCTGGACCACCGTTAACGATTCACGTAATAATGGCTATGTTTACTATCAAGTCCCATCTGATCCTTCCTATGTGTCACCGACACAGGCTCAAGTGGAATCCTTTGATAGTGACTTAGATGGCACCATTGGGAAGTGGACTGATTTACCTTATCAACGACGAGCGGCAAATGCGGCAAGTGTTGATGAGTCAGTTGACGTACAGCTTCGCAATGTATATGTTCGGCGGGTTAACGGTCAGATAACTTACACGCTTGTTCCTAACGTAACCTTACTTTATGTTCGCCCCCTGGCTATCAGTGGTCGTAATAATTCTATTCATCCTTTTTTTAATGGTGTTAATCCTGTTAAAGTACAGTACACACCAAATGCCGGTACTTATGGTAATCTCATTGTTATGCCAGTTCCAAGTAATACTCAGGATTTGGGTAGCAAAAATTCAATCAGTGTTTCTTTTGAACCAAGTTATGGTAGTGATTTTCCAAAATATACCTTTAATAACTTTTTTGTCTTGCAATCGTTACAACAAGTTAATAACCAACGGGCTGCCGATATTAAGAATGCGATCACAACCTTAGGTGGTTTTGGTCCGATTACGGCTGAGCAGAACCGAGTGAACGCCCTCATTGACCAGGATCCAACGTTGACGATTAGCGAAAAGGCCTTGCAGCAAGCTCGGATTACATCTGCCGTAGCAACAGCGGAACAAAATATTAGCACTGCTCAGACAACTGCTGATTATAATAAAGCGAAAAACGCCGGTATTGCTGCCATTGATGCCTTCTATCAACCTGGTAAAAGTCTGCCTGATCAACGCCAAGCCGTGAAAAACACGATTCAGGACCAGGCGAGTGCAACGATCAATCAAATTAAAAACGACCCAACACTGTTGCAAAGTGAAAAAACGCAAGAAACTTCAGCAGTATCAACTGCTGTTGACGCCTTATTTGCGCGAATTGATGCGGCTGCTGACGCTGATAGTATTAATAAATTAGCTGCTGATGAAAGTATTCAGTCAAAAATTGTCCAAGGTTGGACGACTGGGACCGCCATTGCTAAGCAACAGGCAACGGCAGTTGCTCAGATTAATAGTAATGCCCAAATGACTATCGATCAAATTAATCAAGACCCCACTCTTGAAAGTAGTCAAAAAGAGAATCAAATTACCCAGGTAAGTAAGGCCAAACAAGCAGCACTCGACGCTATTACCGCAGCCGTTACGGGTAATACCTGGCAAACTGCTGATTTGATTGCGGCTCAAGTGCAAGCCTCCACAGGCTGGAATTCTTTGCATGCAGCGGGTGAATCAATTGCCAATCGTCAAAGTGCTGCCAATGCTGAAATTTCTGCTTTGGTCAGTGCAACTAAGCAAAACATTGACCAAGATTCAAGTTTGAATGATAGCGAAAAGGCTCAAGAAAAACAAAATGTCGATATTGCTGCCGGGATTATCTTGGGCAATATTACGAAATCACAGACGGCCGATGCTATTATTCTAGCTAAAAATGATGAGGCAGACCGAGCAGCGCTTGCGAACGCTTATCAACCAGCAAAAGTTACTTTGCCAGACCAAAAAAGCAACGCTAAAAAGCAAATTAGTCAGTGGGTCGTGCAAGTTACTGCCGTAATCAATGCTGATCCGACACTTGTTCAAGCGGACCATGAACGTCAAGTTAGTAGTCTGAACGCTTTGGCTCAGCAAATGAACCAAGACATTGATAACCAAGTTGATGCCCAACACTTGCTTGATTTGATGGCAACAGAACAGGCACAGTTGCAAGCGGTCCATGTATCTGGAATGGCCCTTTCTGACCAGATTACTGCAGCTCAAGAACAAATTAAGAGCGAAGGACAAAAGATTGCTGCTAACATTCAGACTGATGCAACGATTTTGGAGGCATTGCGGAGTCAGCAGCTGAAAAACGTCGCTCAATATGTTGCTAATGTGACTAGTAGTATTGGTCAGCAGACCAATGCCGAAGGTGTTAAACAAGCCTTAGCTCAGGGAATTCACAACATTGACTTGGTTTATACACCTGGTTTGTCGTTATCAATCCAACAACGCAATGCCTTGAATCAGTTAGCGCAAAAAGCTGATACTACCAAAGAGACGATTGAAGCGGATACTGATCTGACGACGGCACAGCAAACCTACCAAAAGGGTTTGGTTGATCAGCTTGTGACAGAAGCGAAAACCAATATTGCGCAGCAGCAAACAGCCCAGACAATTTGGGATACCGAAGCCCAATTCGAACAAAGTGTTGCTGTTCAATACGAGCCTGGGACAACGATTCAAGCTGCCCAGCAGGGCGCTTTGTCAGCTTTAAAAGAGACTAACCAGCAGACTGCAAGTAACATTCAAGCGGAACCAACGCTTTCTCAAGCCGAAAAAGACCAAGAGCTAGGGGATTTAGCGACGGCTTATTTAAATGCGCAAAAAATTGTTCAGGAGGCGTTAACCAGCGCTACTGCTACTGCCGCTGGTCAAACTGGTTCTAACAACCTCCAGTCGATTTTTCATACTGGAATGGCAATTGCGGATCGGCAAAACCTGGCGAAGGCAGATTTGAATCAAAATCTAGCTAATACAAATAAGGCGATTAACCAAGATCAGACATTAACTACAGCGGCTAAACAACAGCAGCAACAGGTGGCCCAGGATGCCTATAACCAGGCGCTGATTGCTCTGACTGCTGCCAAGACGGCTCAGGAAATTCTGGACCAAAACAAGACAGGGGATACCAACATTGCCAATGCCCACGTTGGTGGCCAAAGTTTGATAGATCAACGTCAGGCGGCGCAGACCATCCTTGATAATGAAAATAATCAAGTGGCCATGGCAATTAAAGCAGATCAGACTTTGACCACCGCTGATAAATCTGCTCAGACAAACAGCTTGGCAGCTGCTTATCAACAAGCTAGTCAGGCACTATCTGCTAGTGGAAATGCTCAGGCAATTCTTGACGCCAAAACGACCGGATTACTAAACATTGATCAAACACATGTGATTGCGACTGCTGTTGACCAGCAAAGAAATTTGGCTCAGGCGGCGCTTGACCAGGAGAATGCTCGGGTCCAGGGCTTGATTAAAAACGATCAAACCCTATTGAATAGCGAAAAACAAAGTGAATTGTCCCAGTTAGAGGTTGCCTACACCCAGGCCCAAGCGAGTCTGAACCAGGCCTCAGATGCCCAGGCAATCCTTGATGCCAAGACAACCGGTATTGGTTCACTGGCGCCAGTATATGTAGGTGGTCAACCATTGGCTGAGCAGCAACAAGCGGCCACTGATACCCTAACCACCGCTCAAAATACCGTGGTCGCGGCCATCAGTAAAGATGGGACCCTTTTGAATAACCAAAAATCAGACCAGCAACAAGTCGCCTTGACTGCGCAAAAAAATGGGCAAACAGCAATTGAACAGGCCACTGATGCCCAGGGGATTGCTGATGCCCAGGCTAATGCCTTGTCTCTCATCAATGCTGCCCACCAACCACAAGCAGACATTGAAAGCCAGCGGCAGGCTGCTTTGGCTACCCTAAAAGCCACGAATGGGCAAATTCAAACTGCTATTCAGGGAGATGCGACACTCTTGGACAGCCAAAAGCAGGCTGAACAGACAGACTTAGATCAGGCATATCAAGCCGGTCAGGCTGCCCTAGCTGCCAGTCAGGCCCCAGATGCGCAGAGCATTTTGAACGGGCTCAATGATGCCACGGCCAAGATGACTGCTAGCCATGTTGCTGGAACTGATTTTGCCAGCCAGTTACAGGCGGCCATTCATAACATACAAGATCAGCATACTAATACAGTTCAGGCCATTCGTGCCGATAAAACTTTGAATACTGCTACTCAGTCTTTGCAAATTAGTAATGCTGATCAGGCTTTTCAGTCTGCTCAAGAAACGGTGAATGCTGATAAGAATGCTCAGACGTTAGCTGATGATTTGGCGAGTGCTTTGACTAATATTGCCGCTACTCATCGTGTTGGGGCGGCTGTGGCCGATCAGCAGCAGGCTGCTATTGGTGCTTTGCAAGATCAGGCCCAACAGGCGGTCTTAGTGATTGGCAAAGATTCAACTTTGTTGACCAGTCAGCAGCAAAGCCAGATTAATCAGGTCAACCAAATCCTGGTGCAAGCTAAAGAAACGATTCTGGCCGCCGACAATGCTCAGGCAATTCAAAGCGATCAAGCAGCAGCCAGTGACCAAATGCAGGCTGTGCACACTCCTGGTCTAGCCCTTGATCAGCAACAGGCAAACGCCTTGAGTCAATTGCAGACGATTAATGACCAAGTCTTGGCGACGATTGTGGGCGATAAGACGCTAACAGATGCGGCTGCGGGCCAGCAAAAATCAGCATTGGCAAGCGCTGACGAGAGCGCACAAGGGCAAATTCGTCAAGCAACGAGTGCTCAAGCGATTGCTGACCAGTTAAATCAGCAGACGAATAATTTGCAAGCTAGTCATCAATCCGGTGATTCGATTGCTAATCAAATTGCCGCAGCCCAAAATAACTTAAAGACTGTTCAAGATAACTTGCAAAATGATATTCAAAGTGACGTGACGCTTTTGAATGCTGTCAAGGCCAATCAGTCAAGCCAGGTCCAAAGTGATTATCAAAAGGCCCAGGCTAATTTAGCCAAATTGACAACGGCTCAGGAAATTTTAGACCAGTTTAACCAGGCTAAAAATCAATTAAATACCGACTATGTGCCCGGCCAAGCGCTTGACCAGCAACAAAATGCTGCTCAGGTTGCTTTGACTAGCCAAGCTCAACAGGTTCAGGCCGATATTACAGCCGATCCAACCTTAACGAGAGTTACTAAAACCGCGCAAACAGATGCAGTTGATCAATCATTAAAGACCTATGTTGCGCAGATTGTTAAAGCACAAACTGCCCAAGACGTGGCTAATCAACAGGCAGCCGGTTTGGCCGCTATTCAAGCAGATCACCAAGTGGGTGCTTCTGTTGCAAGCCAGGCGCAGGCTGCTACAGCTGCCTTGACAAAATTAGCAAGTCAAGTTGCCAATGCGATTAGTTTAGATAAGACTTTGACTGATAGCCAGGAAGAAGATCAGCGCAACCAAGTGCAATCCGACTTAGCAACGGCTCAAAATAAGCTCCAAGCTGCTCAAACTGCTCAAGCAGTGGCTGATTTGCAAAACCAGTATCAAGACCAGTTGAACGCTGATCACAAAAGTGCAAGTAGTCTCAGCGATCAGTTAGTGCAAGCCCAGGATTCTTTGAGTGACTATGCCCGCCAACTTCAAAAACAAATTAATAGTGACCCAACGCTCCTTGCTTCAGCACAAACAGCCCAAGCAGGGGCTGTTACCACTGCTCTGACCCAAATGCAGTCAAATTTGGCCACTGCTGCGACTTCTGCCCAGGGCTTGCAAGATGCCCTAACTCAAGCAGAAAAGAACCTTGACCGCCTGCATCAGCCTGGTCTGGATTTGCCAACGCAAATCGCCAATGCCACGCAAAACTTAACAGGGGTGGCTAAGTCAACTAATCAGGCAATCACCAATGATGTGACGTTGACCGAGGCTGCTCGTCAGACCCAGCGCGATACTGTGACCAAGTTGGTGACTCAAGCAAATGCTGATTTTAATCAGGAAACGAACGCGCAACAACTGGCTGATCGCCTAGCCCAGGCTAGCAGTGACGTGGCAAATGCGCATCAAGCCGCCCAATCATTGGCCGACCAAAAGCAAACCGCTTTGAATCAATTACAGGCGACCTATCTAGCCACTCAAAAGGCGATTGATGGGGATGTGACCCTGACAGATGCCGTTAAGTCGAACCAGCTTGCGGTCTTAGATACGAACAATAACTTGGGCCAGAAGGCAATTAATGATGCTGGTTCAGCTCAATTAGTTTCGGATACCCTCATGTCGTGGTCACAGAAGTTGAACAACTCACATGTTGTCGGCAAGGACCTCGATAGTCAACGAGTGGATGCCCAGACAGCCATCAAAGCGCAGTACACTGCCACGCTGACGGCTTTATCCAATGATAAGACCTTATTAACGGCGGATAACCAGACTCAAACGACGAATGTCAACAATGCCTATGACCAGGCGGTTGCTGCTCTGGCAGTTGATCAAACGCCCAATGCACAGAGTATCCAAAATGTTGTAACTGCTGGAAAAATAGCCATCCAGGCAGCTTATATCCCGGGAACGCCATTGTCTGACCAACAAAATGTTGCCACTAATGCCGTTAATCAGGCAGCTAAAGCCGTGATTAGCGAAATTAGTAACGATGAAACATTGACAGTTTCTGCTGTTCAAACACAGAGTCAAGCCGTTACTACTGCAGCCAACGGGTTACTGCAAAAGATTACAACGGCAACGGATGCACAGACGATTGCTAACACAATTAGTAATGTGCAAAATGTTTTGTCTGCTTTGCACAAGACCGGCCAGCCGGTGACCAATCAGCAAACCTCAGCTAATAATGCTGTAACTGGGGCTAGTGATAGTACCAACCAAGCGATTAACGCTGATGCAACGCTGACCCAAGCTGAAAAGGCGAGTCAAAAGGAAGCTGTGGCTCAAATTATTCAGGCGGCCATTAGTAAAATCAGTGCAGATACCAAGGCCGCTCAAATCGAGGCTGATAAAAATCAGGCCATCCAAGACGTTCAGGCCGCCCACCAACGTGGTCAGGAAATTAGTCAACAACAAGCGGCGGCTGTTAGTGTTTTGCAGGCTGAAGTCACCAAGGTTAAAGGCCTGATTGACCAGGATGAGACCCTCAATGAAACAGAGCGGACGACTCAAAAGACTGCAGTTGATGATGATTATAACCAAGCTGTAGCAGCTGTGAACCAAGCAAAAACAGCTGATGATATTAATACGGCCCAATTCAACGGTGTCAATAGTATTGATACCGACTACAAGACGGGTGATGACATTGCTTTGCAGAAGCAAGCGGCTATTGAAAAGCTTCGTGATGAAGCCAACCAGATTCAAACGGCCGTGCAAAGGGATCCAACCTTGGATACGGCCACAATTAATAGCCAAATGTCTGCTTTGCAAGCCGCGCGCGATGCTGCCATTGCCAAGATTAAAGGTAGTGACATCCAAACTGCCGACCAGATTGATGCAGCGAAAAATGATGGTTTGACGGCGATAATGAATAGCCACGTAGTTGGGACTGACTTGGCAACCCAGGTGCAAAATGCCTTAAACCAACTACAAACATTAAATACAGTGGTGACCAACTCAATCAATACCGATGATACGTTGACCAACGCTAGCAAACAGACACAAGAGCAGGATTTGGCAACTGTTTACCAAAATGGTCAGGCAATCTTGAACAAGGCCGCAAGTGCTCAGCAAGTGGCGGATGCAGTCACGAATGCCCAGTTAGCGATGCGACAGGCCTACGTGACCGGCACAGCGATTGAAAATCAACGGTCTAACGCGTTGAACCAGTTGCAAAACTTGGCGCAAGGCTTTAAGGCTTTGATTAATATCGATCCAACATTGACCAATGCCGATAAACAGCGTCAGGCCAATGACTTAGCCCAGGCAGTTCTTTCAGCACAGGCATCGCTATCGGCACAGAATGCACCGACCGCTGAGGCGATTGCCCAGGCGTTATCACAGGCAAATCAGACTTTGGCCGCAACCCATGTTAGTGAAAAGCCCGTTGCTGACCAAATTACTGCTGCTAAGGAGCAACTAAAACAGGAACTCTCGACTGTTAATGGCGCCATTAACGGGGATACAACCCTGTTAACGACACAAAAATCAGCCCAACAAGCGGCAGCTCAGGAGGCTCATGGTCAGGCAGTTGCTAGTTTTGGGTTACCCTTGTTGATGGATGCTCAAACAGTCCAAGACCGTTTGAATGTTGGGTTGAAGGCAATTGATGCCGCTCATACCAGTGGAACTGAGCTAAGTACACAAAAAAACCGGGCCATTGATGAATTAACTCAAACAGCTAAGAATACCAAACAAGAGATTTCAAGTGATAATACTTTGCTTGAAGCAGAACGAACAAGTCAACGCGGTCTTATTGATCATGATCTAGCCGATGCGACGCAGGCTTTGCAAGCCGCCCAGAATGCCGATAGCATTCAAAATTTGCAGAACCAATTCAGCTCACAAATTGTTGCGGATCATCAGGTTGGGATACCACTAGGAGACCAGCAGACCAGTGCTAAGACTGATTTAAACGAGTATGCTGGTTCCAATAGTAATCAAACAGGTCTTTGGTTAGCCATCGATCATGATCAAACCTTAACCGATGCGCAGAAGGCTGAACAAAAAACTGACTTAGCGGCGGTTTTGGCTAGCTATGATGACAAAATTAGTGCGGCATCAGATGCACAATCACTGGCCGATTTGCTTGCTAAAGCCCACAATGACCTTGACAGCACGCATGTGCTCATGAGCTCCTTAGCTGACCAGCGAGTTGCTGCCAATAAGCAGTTAGCTGCTCAACTTGCCCAAACTAAAGGTCAAATTGCTGCCGAAGTGACATTGACGACAGCGACAGCTAATAGCCAAATGCAGCAAGCGGATGCAGCCTTAAATACCGCCCAAACCAATTTGGTCAATGCACCAGATGCGCAAGCTATTTTGACGGCGACAAATGCTGGCTTACAAAGCATTACCGAGCAATTCCAGCCGGGTCAAGCCCTTGCGGATCAAGTCGCTGACGCCAAGACTGCTATCCAAAGTGCTGTCGTGGCTGCTCAAGAAGCGATTGACAATGATCAAACGTTGAATACAGCTGATAAAAGCCGTCAGCAACAGGCAGTGACCGCTGCTTTGACGGGACTGGATGATGGCTTTGGAAATGCTTCAAATGCCCAAACCATCCTAGATTTGAAGAATCAGACTATTGCTGCAATCAATAGTGTTCACCAAGTTGGTGTGCCGATCGCCACTCAGCAAGAAAAGGCCAATAATAGTTTAGCCATCATGGCTAACCAGTTATTGCAAACGATTTCAGCTGATCCAAACTTGACGAATGCACAACGGGTGAGCCAGGGCCAGGCTGTGGCGGCGGCCTTGAAAAGCGCTCAGGCAGTGATTAATTCTTTGACAGATGCTCAGTCAGTCTTAGATGCTCAGGCCCAGCAAACTGTCACAATCCAAAACCAGCACGTTTTGCAGCCAAGTGTCCAGAACCAACAGGCAACGGCTCGGCAAAAGTTCCAAGAAGAACATGATCAAGTTCGGCAAGCGATTGTTGCTGATCAAACTTTGACCACTGCAGACCGCAATAACCAGTTGACAGCCGTTGACCAGGCCCTGACTGCTGCCAACAACTTGTTAACCAATACTGTTGATGCCCAGGATGTTTTGGATGCTCAAACGCAAGGGTTAAAGGAAATCGATGCGAGTCACGTTGCTGGTCTTCCTTTAGCCGACCAAGTTCAAAATGCCCAGAAAAAATTGGCTGATATGCAAAACTCGTTAACGGCAGCTGTGATTGCTGATCCAAATATCTTAGATAGTAGTAAAGCAGCGCGGCAGTCGCTTTTATCAGCCACATTGAATAAGTACACTGATAAATTAAACGATGCCCTGGCGGATTCAGGGTCGACAGGTCAAACGATTGCTGACTTGCTGACAGCCGGTGACCAAGAATTGCAAAAAGACCGGCAATCGGATGATGGCCAAGGGGCCAGTGTTGATCAACCATTGGCGACTCAGATTACAGCCGCGCTGCAGCTGGTTAATCAAAAGTCACAAGGTGTTCAAACAGCTATTAATCAAGACGATTCATTAAGTCAGGCACAAATTAATCAAGAAACGCTTACTAATCAACAAACATTGCAACAGGCGCAAACTGATTTAAACGAGGAAACCACTGCGCAAGCACTGGCTGACCGGTTACGTGTAGCTTTGAACGATTTAGATCAAATTCATGTGCCAAATTCAGTTTCGCTGGCGGACCAAAAGGCCGAGGCAGTCACTAATTTGGCTCAGCTTTACGGTCAAGTGAAGGATGCAATTGTTGCGGATAAGACCTTGACGAGTAGCCAAAAGTCCCAGCAGCTGGCTAATTTGGACCAAGCCAAGCAACAGGGTGATACTCAGTTGAATCAAAGCGCTCGGGCAACCGAGTTAAACATGAAGATTGAATCAGCCAGTCAGGCACTAAGCGCCATCCACATAGCTGGAACACCGGTGGTCAGTCAGCAGCAAAGTCAAGCAACATGGTTGAATAATCAAATTCAGCAACTGTCAGACCGTTTGGCGGCAGAAAAAGTTGCACCAACTGACGAAACTGCTTTGCAGGATTCAATTCAGCAGGCGCAGACCAATTTGCAAGGTCAAATCGATCAAGCCATGGATGCTGATGATTTGCAATCTGTGCACGCGACTGGTCTTTTAACCCTGGCAAACTTAGCCTTACAAATCCAGCAAGCCCAAGCTCGTTTTGCCATTAATCAAGCCGCAGGCCAGCAGGTAGCAGCCATTAACCAGGATCCTTCTTTGACCAAGGAAGGTCAAAATGGTCAAGACGAGCAGGTCCAGCAGGTCAATGATGCTCGAGGAGAAATTATTGCTCAGATTGATGCGGCAACAACGGCTGACCAGTTGACGGCCTTGCAGACGGCTGGGTTAACAACCCTCGCACAGATTCATCAACCTGCTGCAAAATCAGTTGACCAGCAGCGCCAAGGAGCAGAAAGTCAGGCGAGCGATGCCATTCAGCATGTCACAGATGCAATTGCCGCGGCAAAAGATCAAGGCCAATTGACGGACGAACAAGTTGCTGCCCTTACGGCAGCTTTGACTAAAGTTCAAGAGAAGATAAGCCAAGCATTGGCTAGCGCTCAGACGGCCGATCAGATTAATGCCAACCTTCCTCAACTCAGCCAAGATTTAGCTGGGGTGCAGTTGGACTTGCAACAGGATATCTCAACGAATGAAGTTAATCGTAGCGCCCAGCAGGTAATTGAGGCGATTAATCAAGATTCAACTTTGGATGACAGCGAAAAGCAAGTCCAACAGGATAATGTCTTGACTCAGCAACGAAGCGCACTTCAGCAGATTGCTGCAGCTGCGACACCTGCTGCTGCTCAATCAGCTGAAACGACCTTTGAACAGACGGTCACAGACCAACATGTACCGGGGCAAAGCATCGATAATCGTCGGCCACAATTGACTGAAGCGATTATAAATGCCACAAATCAGGCTACAGACGCAATTAATGGCGACAGTTCATTGACGGCAGCAGCTAAGCATGACCAACTGACGCAGTTGGCTCAGACCAAAGATGCAGCCTTGAATCAATTAGCCAAGGCAACGACAGCGGCTGATGGTGTTAATGGTGTTCGTCAAAACATTACGGCCATTGGTCAAATACACCAACCAGCTGAAAAAACGCTCAACCAACAACGTCAAGACCTCCTAGACTTGATTACTAACTTAGTTAATCAGGCTGGAGAAAATATTGACCAAGAAAAGTCTTTGACCAGTACTGAGAGAGCTGCTTTGCAGAAACAAGTGACTGCATTGCAACAGGTAGCCGTTCAAAATGCTAATCAGGCTCAAAATGCTGATGATCTGCAGGCTGCCCAAACGGCGCTCCAAGAGGGCTTAGATCAAATTCAATTGATGAGGCAACAGGCTGTTGATTTTCATGCCTTGGACCAGGCTCAGTTGGCGGCCAAGCAGGTGATTACGAATAATCAAACATTGTCGGATGTTGAAAAGAATACCCAAAGTATCCAGGTGACGTTATTGCTTAACCTGTACCAACAAGCGTTACTGTCAGCGCAAAATCTGGCTAATTTAGCCAGTGCTTTAAACCATGGAACAGCTGCTATTGCACTGATACCAAACGATGGACCAACAATCCAACAACGAACTGCCAACTATATCGACCGCTTGACCAGTGAGTCAACTAAGGTGCAAAGTCGCATTAGTACCGACAATACTTTAACGGCGACGGCTAAGGATCAGCAAACAAAGGAGGTTGAACAAGTACTCATCGATGGAATAGCTGCTATTCGGACTGCGATTAATGTGCAGGACGGTGTCGATAAGACCAATCAAGCTTTGCAAAGGGTTGATGCTGTCTATCAGCCAGGACCATCGTTGTTGAACCAGCAGGTAGCTGTCCGCAATACGGCGGCTAATGACCTAAATACGGTTAATAATGTGATTAGCAGCGATGATACGTTGACTGCAGATGAAAGCAATTATCTTGATAATCTGATGGACCAGTACAAACAGGTCTTTGTTGCTGCTGTTCAAACTGCTCAATCAGCCGATGAAATCAATCAAGCGCTGGCTGATTTTCATACAAATTTGATCAAAATTAGTAACCAACATATTCAGTACAATGTCATACACCAACTGCAACAAAATGCCAGTGATACGAAGACAGCTATCGAAAATGACCCAACGTTGGATACTGGTGCTGAACAAGACCAGTTAGCAGCTGTGCAGATGAGTTTGAATCAAGCAACGACGGCGATTATGGCAGTCGGCCTTGGTGACGAGCAAGCGCAATCCAAGTTTGCAAGTGCTTTGGCAGAGGGAAACCAACAGATTCAAGATAGCCATCAGCCAGGCCCAACTGTTGCCAGTCATTTAGCTGATTGGCAACAGGCACTGACGACGACCGCTAGCCAGGTTGTAGATCAAATTAATGCCGATAAAACACTGACTAGTTCAGACCGTAATCGTCAGGTGGCAAGTGTGCAGCAAGCATTGGCGAATAATTTGAAGGCTTTACAGGACGTGATAACAGTCCAATCTGGGGATACAATGGTAATGAATGGTCAACAGGCCTTCAAAGCTATCCACGTGGCTGGGTTAGCAGTCGCTGACCAAAGGGCAGCGGCTAGCGCAACAGTTCAGGATAAAATCAGTGTTGAACAGCAAAAGATTGACAAAAATAGTGACCAAATCCAGTCAAGTGATCAGTCGGCTTTGACCGATCAGGTTACGGCTGCACAAAAGATGGCTAACGCTGCAATTCAATCCGCTCAGTCGGCCGATGAGGTTAACCAGGCTGTGGCTGATTTGAATCAAAAATTAGCCATGATTGATTTAAATTTGGCCCAGCGAGAAGGGCAATTCCGGTTGGAAGCTGTTAATAGTCAAGTTCAGGCAGCAATTGATGGGGATGTGACCCTGTTGCCCGATGCAAAGGCTGCTCAGCAAGCTAACCGGCTGGCGATGTTGCAACAGATGACAGCTGACTTAGCAGCTACAACCACTGTTGCCAAGGCCCAGCAAAGCGCCGACGATGGCATTATGGTCATTCAAGCTGCTCACCAAGTGGGTCAGAATCTTACCGACCAAAAGCAAGCCTTGATTGTGAATTTACAGCAGGATGACCAAGCTGTTAAGAACCAAATTGATGCTGATCCAACCTTGTCGCAGGCAGAAAAAGACCGCCAAAAAGCATCCATTGATCGAGGCGAAGCACAAATCATTAGCCAAATTAATAGTGCCACTGATGCTACTGCTGCTAAGCAGGTAGCTGATACCGGCACTATGACTAATCAAAAGATTTATGTTCCTGGCCAAACAATCACGGGCAACGGCGGTCAACGTGATCAGTTTATGGGAAAAATTACGGATCATAGTGCTAATGTGCAACTGGCTATCACTGCTGCAGCAACCAAGGGTCAAATTAAGGTTGATCAAGAGATACAATTGACCGAGCAGTTACAGCAGGCTGTCAGTGCTGCTCAGGCAGCTGGAATGGCCGCCACTAATGCCGATCAAATCTTGGCGGCTAATCAACAGTTGAACACTGATTTGACCAGTGTTGAATATAATTTGGCTACCGATCGCGCTAACTATCAACTGTTGCTGGCCTATAAAAATTCGAACCAAGCCATTAATGCTGATCCAACGTTGAGTGGTCAGGAAAAAACTGAGCAAGAAGATCAGGTTAATGCCCGTTGGAATACTGGTCAGCAAAATTTGGCCACCGCGAAAACAGCTACCCAAGTTGAACAAATGACCACTGAAACAGTCGCAGCAATCAACCAAGTCCACCATAGTGGCCAGTCGGTTGGAGAGCGACTACAGGGTTATACTGATCAAATTGAAGCGGCAGTGGCACAAGTGATTGATCAAATCAAGCAGGATCGTAGTCTTTCACCAACTGGACAAGCGACTATGATTGAAGCTGTTAATGACCAACGTGATTGGTACTTGAATGAATTGCAAGGTGCTCAGAGTGTTGTTGCTGCTGAAATGCTGGTCCAAGATGATCTTAATGCGCTGGCCTTTGGCCAGCACGCTAATAGTCAACTTGGCCAAGGAAAGGCAGATTGGTTTGCTCAGGTTTATGATGGATTGAAAGGAACTGACCAGTCAATTAACGGCTATTCAGCCTTATCTGCTGGTCAAAAATCAGTTTTGTTACAAACGATGTTATCGTTAGTGACAACGACAAACGCTCAAATTCGTCAAGCCCAGACGCTAGATCAAATAGTCCAATTGTTGCGTAATTTGATGTCTGATTTGACCAAATTGACCTTGCAGGCTAGTCAATCTGCTACCAACAACCAGTTGGAATCAGCCTTGGTAACCAACAAGGTGGCGACTACTGCTAATCGGTCTTTACCTCTGCCAGAGGGGCAGGACCGAATTCAGCTAGGAGACCGTTTGTTTTCTGCCAAAACGATCCTACCGGCCACTTGGTCAATCGATACCGCCGATCACCAGTCATTAACTTTTTTGGCTGTCACTTTGGCGAGTCTCTCAATCGGTTTAACTGGTTTTGGATTGAAATTAGGACGACAAAAAGTAAATGGAGGTAAAAACAAAGCAGATAATCATCATTAGTTTAGAAATTAAACGTACATTTTTTGATCACGATGACGATCATTTTTGAATGATTTGAGAACGATCTTTTTTGGTTGATTTTTGGTATTTTTATAAGAGTCACAAACTATTCAGACATAGTTTGTGACTTTTTTTGCTGGGACCCATGGATGTGGTGGCTTGATTGGGTTTTCTTTTCTGAAGAAAGGCTGAGTAAATGTTCCAAATTTTTTGACATAACCAATCTCTTTTTGGCTCTGTTGGTGAAAAAAGTTGTATCGCCAATCGATTCTTCCTATAATGATGGTAGAAATAGGAAGAGACAAGTGGAATCAACACCTCAACAGAGGTAGAGAGGAAGGTTGTCTTATGTACTATCGGCAAAAGCGCTTAGGATTGATATTGCTAGCATTTCTGTTAGCACCTACTGTGCTTGAAGGTGGGCTTTTTGCCTCAGCAATGGAAAATCAGTTTGCCAAGCAAGCTGTGAAACAAGCCAACAAGGACCCAGTTAAGGCTCAGGCCCAATCAGCGGTCCAAAATCATCAAGAAGAACAAATGATCGCAGATCATCGGCGTCTTCGAAAGCAAGCAGATCAGGAATTTAAAAACCGAGTGAAGGGTCAGCTCAAGGCTAAAGGATTACCAGTGCCCAAATCAGAACGGGCATTGGCTAACAGTCCAGTAACCTTAATGGTTGAATTTGATCGGCCACCAGCAGCTTTGCAAGAAGAAAAGACCCTAGTCGCTGGATTACAACGCCAACAAGACCCGGTAGCAAGACGCGTGCGGCGAAACGCGCGGGAGAACAATATTAAGGAAGTTCGGGCTGCTGGTCAACAAGTAGTAGCGGAACAACGATCGGCCCGGGATGCAGTCGAAAAAATTGCTAAGAAAAAAGCCCAACACGAATTTGGTTATTTGACAAATACTATGTCGATTGTAACGCGAGTTAAGGATGTCAAGGATGTTCAAGCTGTTGCTGGGGTCAAACGCGTGACGCCGGCTAATATTTACCAACCGCAAGATTTGGCCGCAGATCAAATTGTGCAGGCTTCGACAACTTGGCACCACCATCATCTAAGAGGGGACAAGACGGTCATTGCAATTGTTGACACGGGCATTGATACTAAGCACGAGTTAATGTCTCTTGGCAAGGAAGCTAAGCAGAAAATTAGTCAAACAGAGGCGAAACAGGCCATCGAGCGGCTTGGTCATGGTTGCTATTCATCGGCAAAGGTTCCTTATTCTTACAACTATGCTGATGGAACGGTGAATACGGTCTTTGATTTAAATAAAAATTCGATGCATGGCATGCATGTTGCCGGTTTAGCGGCCGGCTATTCGGCCTTGCCTAATTTTGCTCATTTTGATCAAAATCATTATGCAATTGGGACTGCACCGAATGCACAGCTGCTAAACATGAAGGTTTTCTCGAATACTGGTGGTGGTGCGAGTAGTGATGATATCATTGCAGCAATTGAGGATGCTGTTTTTCTGAAGGCGGATGTGATTAATCTTTCCTTGGGATCTGCTAGCGGTAATGTTGATCAGGACAGCCCGGAACAGCGCGCCATTAATTTGGCTGCTCAGCAGGGGAGCATTCCGGTCGTTGCGGCGGGCAACGCTGGTCTGTCGACTTCTAATACTGGTTTGAATGTCATTAATACACGCCAAACAAACGATACTGGAACGCTCAGTTCACCTGGTGTACTCGATTCAGCTTTGACCGTGGCTTCGTCGAATAACCTGGCTTATGATATTCCGACTGATGGCCCGGCTAAATTGAGCCACCTGTCTTCCTTTTCGTCTTATGGGCCAACGCCTGATTTACAGTTAAAGCCCGACATTACTGCTCCGGGTGGTCGGTTATTATCGAGTTTGAATGATAACCGGTATGATTACATGTCAGGGACTTCGATGGCGACGCCAGTCATGGCCGGATCAGCTGCTTTGTTCGCCCAATCGTTGGCTGGACGGGTACCAGCCCCCAAAATTAGCCAGCATATAAAGACTGCTTTGATGAACACTGCACGGCCATTAGTCGACGAAAAAACGTCAGCCATTATTTCGCCCCGCGTTCAGGGGGCAGGATTAGCTCGGGTTGATGATGCAATCGACAGTCGGATTAAGCTAACAACCTCAAAAGGGACTTCATCGCTTTCTTTGGGAGCTTTTTCGGAGTCTAAGCAAACGTTGCAAGTCTTTTTGGAAAATCAGAGTGACTATGAGCAAAATTTTCGTTACCAGACGGACCACCGTGTTTGGACCGATGGTTCGGTACCAGGAAAGATGGCCACGGATAAGCAAATTTTGGGTGCTGATTTGTCGCTGATTGGAACTGATGCGGCAAAGCAAGTGTCAAATAGTGAACAGAAAATTATTCGGGTTCCTGCCCATCAGCGAGTGGCCGTTTTGTTTGGTTTGACCTTGCCCGACCAGGCTAAAGGGGGCTTTGTTGAAGGCTATTTACAATTTAAGCCGGTTGATTCCGCTGGTCATAAGCTGAAAGAAGGGGCACAGTTAGCCATGCCATATCTTGGTTACTACGGCGATTGGCAAAACCAGCAAATTTTTGACCGGCCTGCCTGGGATCCTGATTCCTACTTTGGCCAATCGGCCCTCGTTGATAGTGAACGAGTACCTTTGGGTCTGAACAAGGCGGGAAAGATCATTCCGGAAAATATTGCGATTACACCAGATTTGGCGATGATGAACGGCTATTCGCAACCACTCCTTAACCTCTGGCGCAACGCCCATCACGTGGTGGCCGAAATCTATCAGCATAATCCGGCTGAAGACCGGTGGGCTGGCCAGCAACCATTGCGAAGGGTCAGTGTTGATGACGAAGTACTGAAGTCCTATTATCAACGTGGACGTGATCAATTTACAACGTATGATGCTAGTGGCCATGGATGGAGTGGTGATCGGTGGAATGGTAAAACGGGCCGAAATGAGCCTGTTGCAGATGGTCAGTATTACTACCAACTTTCTGCTGAAGCGGCTAGTGGTCGACTAAATGGTTCAGCTGGTGGACGACCTACTCGTCAGCGGTTAATCTTTCCAATCAAAGTTGATCGACATGGCCCGGTGGTGACCAATCCACATTTCCAAGTAAAAAAACAGTTGAATCCATCCGCCGCCCAATCAAAAAAATCAATTTGTCTGGCCGCTGGATTGACGGACGACTTGAGTGGTATTGATACCTTTGGCCGAATTGGTTTCGTTGTTAATGGGCTTTTGACAATTGTTGACCAGCCATTGCAAGAAAACCACCAGCTCCATCAACAATTATTGTTGCCAATGAGTCCGGACCAGCTTCAGGCATTTCATACTAACCAAAAGAATCGAATTCAAATTTTAGCATTCGATAACGCAGGCAATCTGACGAAGCAATCTTTTACGCTTTCAGGGCCTAACGCTGATTTTTTGGTTGATCAGCCTGCATCAACACTCCCTTCTCCGGTTAATGGCATTAAACAGAGTCAACCGGGGATGATCAA
Organism: Fructobacillus sp. ESL1096; assembly: GCF_058511985.1. NCBI lineage: Bacteria > Bacillati > Bacillota > Bacilli > Lactobacillales > Lactobacillaceae > Fructobacillus > Fructobacillus sp. ESL1096. The sequence goes on along the minus strand of NZ_CP196400.1, from coordinate 30,897 downwards.
GAATACGCTGAGTCCAGTTAGTCAAGGGCGGACCGGGATAGGTCAGGGTGAGCCGGCTAAGGATTGGCTGCTAGTTAACGCTAACCAGCCAATGATTACCTTTGATCATTTTATTAATTTGTTTGTAAATACAGTGACTGCTCAAACACGATACTATAACCAGCAAACACAAAAGCTCACGATTAGTGGGCATCTGCGCCAAGCAGTGGATCAGCTATTGATTGGTGAAAGCCAAGGGAAGCGGCTTGCAGTAGCAGTCGATCCGCAAACGCTAGCATTTCAAACGGTAGTAGAGGCGAAGCCAAATGCCAAAACCGTGGTGCCAATTCAGCTGATTGTTGGTGGTCAAACTTTGGTTGATGGTGGCTTGAGATTCTACGTTGACACTAGTTTGCCGGAGCTAAACCTGATGAACGAAAGGACGCTAGAACGACTAAATGATGGAACTTATCAAGTTAAAACTAACCAAAAGGCTTACCAGTTGAAAGGGCAAGCTGGTGACAACTATGATGGTTACCAACTGATGATTAATGGCGATATGATTGCTAAGAAAAACTTTAGTCTGACTTTTAACCAAAAGACCACTGGTGGGATAACCGAGTTTTCGGTGCCTTTCCACTTGACGGAAGGTGACAACCGGGCGGTTTTGGTAATCCGTGATGCTGTGGGCAACCGGACTGAAAAGAAGGTGAATGTCCGCTATTATCAAAGCACTTTGCCAGCACCCACGATTGCAAAAGCTGGTTTTAGCGTTAATCAACTGTTCCCAATGCTGCTAACAGCAAAAGCGAATCAGCCGGCCAATAGTCCAAGTGATAACAATCTGACGATTGTCTATTCATTAAATCAGGGTCAGCAATGGCAAACATATCAGGGTGATGTGTCAATCCGAGAAAATAAAGCGGTTCAGTTCAAAACAATTGATGCCTACGGGAATGAATCAAAAGTGGTTACAGTGATAGTAAATGAATTCCCACCGACGCCTAATAGGCAAAAAGCGGTTGTTAATCATCGGCCATCCTGGCCAAGACTAGGCAACCAAGTTTCCAGGCCATTACCACGGCATGACGACCAGGCACATAGTCAACAACGGCAACATGGAAGCTGGAGGGACTGGTTCCATTTCCAGCCAGTCGGATGTTGGTGGAGTTGGAAAACCCACCTATTGTCACCACTAATTGATAGTTGGCATGCTTTGATTAATAAGTTTTTTTAATAAAAAAATAAAGGAGATAATGATAAAAATCCAATAATAATTTGATTTAAATGGAATGTTAACTTATAAGTGTGCTTAACAAAAAGCAAAATTAATCTTGGAAGAAGGCAAATCGCTTTGATTTGCCTTTTTTTCATGAATAATTTAATAATTTGGCGAGTTACAGGAAAAGAACAGTTTATTCTACTAGGAAAAAATGCGGTTGGGAGAATTCTAGGTAATCCGAACAAAGGCGAAATGACTATGTTAAAATACTAATAAGAATAGTGATTTCAACTGAATAAATCGGGATGAACGCTGACAAGAATTCAGTTATAAAATCATTCTGGTGTGGCCTTGGTTTTCGTCCTGGTTGAAATGGCGGAAGAAATTTATACAGTCGTTGATCAGAATTGTGAACACGCTGATCAGTTTTTACCCTTTATTGACCAAAGGAAAGGAGAAAGGAATTATGACAATTCAACTTGTTGGCTTCTCATTCTGATAACGGAATGGGATTGAAGTCTTTTCAGCCCCATTCAACGTGCACAGCATTCGAATGGAGAAACTGAACAATGAACCTTAAATTAATTCGTAATTTTGCGATTATTTCCCACATTGACCATGGCAAGTCAACGCTATCGGATCGGTTAATGGAGAAAACCAAGACGGTTTCGGACCGGGAAATGACGCCCCAGTTATTAGATAGCATGGGTGTCGAGCAAGCACATGGCGTGACGGTCAAGTCACGGACGGTGCAAAATACTTATCGGGCCAATGACGGCCGAGATTATCAATTAAATCTGATTGATACACCGGGTCATGTTGATTTTAACTATGAAGTCAAAAAAAGTTTATCAGCAACCGATGGGGTTATCCTCTTAGTTGATGCAACTCAGGGCGTTCAAGCACAAACTGTTGCTAACTGGCGGTTGGCCCATGAATTGGGACTGCCCATTTTGCCGGTTTTAAATAAAATTGATGCCGCTAGTGCTCAGGTTGACGAGGGCGAAGAACAAATTAGACAACTGGATCAGACCTTAGCCAATCGTCAAATTTACCATATTTCAGCCAAAACGGGTTTGGGAATAGCGGACCTTTTGGAGGCAATTGTTCATGAATTACCGGCACCGGTCGGTGAGGAAAGCAGCCCTCTCAAAGCCCTGGTGTTTGATTCGGAATATGATGCCTTTCAAGGGGTCATTGCCCAAGTTCGCATCATCGATGGAACTCTGAAAAAGGGTGCCGCGCTGCAATTGATGGCTAACAGTCAAAAGTTGTTGGCCAAAGAAGTTGGTATTTATCAGCCAAACCGAGTGCCTGTCAACGAATTAACCATTGGAGAAGTCGGTTATATCGTGACTGGGATTAAAGATCCCAAGCAGGTGACTGTTGGCGATACGTTGACGAGCCAAATTCAACCAACAAGAACGGCGTTGCCTGGGTACCAGCAAAGTCAGCCAGTGGTTTATGCGGGGATTTACCCAGTCGACGACTACAATGTCTTGCATGAGGCATTGCAAAAATTAGCTTTGAATGATACCTCTTTAGTCTTAACAGCTGAGCAGTCCGAGGCGCTGGGGCCAGGTTTTCGAGCGGGGTTCCTAGGTATCTTTCATTTGCAAATCATTAAAGAGCGTTTGGAAACTGAGTTTGGCATTGAAGTGGTGGTGACAGCTCCAAACGTTTCTTACCAGGTACAAGTGGCACAAAAAGGTCAGGATATTCAGACGGTACTGGTGACTAATCCAACCAAGTTTCCTGATTTTGACCAAATTTTGGCCATTGAGGAACCAGTGGTCAAGGCGACTATCATGACGCCAAGCGATTCGGTTAATCAACTGATGAAACTAGCGGATGATTATCGAGGTGTCTTCATGGATATGGGGAACCAGGGCGATTACGTCCGCCTGGTCTATCAAATGCCTTTATCTGAAATCGCCTACGATTTCTTCAACCAATTAAAGTCACTTTCACACGGTTATGCTTCATTTAGTACGGAACCGATTGGCTATCAGGAAGCTGATTTGGTCAAGGTCGACGTGCAGGTTAACTATGCTCAGGTCGATGCACTGGCCTTTGTCACTCATCGTTCACGAGTGGGTGAGCAAACGCAGCAATTAGTCCATGAGTTAAAGAGGACGGTTCCAAGACGTCTTTATCCAATGCCAGTTCAAGCGGTCGTGGAAGGGCGTGTCATTGCCCGTGTTGATGTACCACCATTGCGTAAAAATGCTGCAGTCAATGGTCAAGCACGGAGCATCTCGAAAAAACAGGCGCTCCTTCGCCGTCAAAGTGCCAACAAACGTCAGGCGGCTCAGTCTGATATTGAATTACCACAAGACGTTTTTAATGCTTTACTTTCATTAAAATAATTAAGAATTAGCCCCAGCGCAGCTTGCTTTGGGGCTTTTTTTAATACTAAATTATGATTTTTATTTAGAATTTATATTCAAAAATAATCGAGATATTCGCAAAAAAATGGCCAAAATAACTGTTTGGTTTTAATATTTAAATAAAAATTTGATAATTTTTGAACTAAATTGACTTTTATTGTTTCGAAGCATAGACTAAAAATTGTAATATTAATAAAAAAGAAGGAAAATTTAAAATGAAAAAACATGGTGCGGACATTGTCACAGATTCCTTAGTGAATCACGGGGTTGATCTCGTTTTTGGCATTCCAGGAGCGAAGATTGATCGTTTGTTCGAGACACTTGAGCACCCACAAAAGGGACAACGGGTACCAAAGTTGATCGTGACCCGGCATGAACAAAATGCCGCCTTTATGGCTCAGGCATTTTCACGGATTACTGGTAAGACAGGTGTGGTTATTGCTACTTCTGGTCCTGGGGTTGGCAACTTGGTGACAGGCTTGATGACTGCTAATGCAGAAAGTGATTCAGTGTTAGCCATCGGTGGTCAGGTTCCTCGTCGTGACTTGTATCGGTTGACGCACCAATCAACGAATTCGGCAGCCTTGTTTCAAAGCGTGACCCGGTTTAGTTCTGAGATTCAAGACCCAAACAATATTTCTGAAATTATTGCTAATGCCTTTGCGGCGGCTAATGGAACCAAGCGGGGAGCAGCCTTTGTTTCTTTGCCACAGGACGTCGATGATGTTGAAGTGAACAGCCCGGCATTGCCTGTCGTGAACCAGCCTCGTCAGGGGGCAGCTGCTTTAGCTGATTTAGACTGGTTGGCTGAACAAATTAAGGCGGCCAAGTTGCCCGTTTTGCTTGTCGGTGCCCGTGGTTCTGATGATGACACGGTGGCGGCCCTGCATACGCTATTGAAACAAACGCCTTTGCCAGTAGTCGAAACCTTCCAGGGAGCCGGTGTGATTTCGCGTGACTTGGAAGCTCAATCATACTTCGGTCGGGTTGGTCTCTTCCGTAACCAAACTGGTGATAAGTTGCTGAAGCAATCTGACTTGGTTGTGACGGTTGGCTATGATGCCATCGAGTATGAACCACGAAATTGGAATAAGGAAAACGATTTGAAAATTGTCGCCATGGATATTGCGCCAGTTCAGATTGACAATAATTTTGTCCCCACGCGCCAATTGGTTGGTAACTTAGCTCAATCATTGACACTTTTGACAAAGAAGGTTGCAGGTTATCAGGTGCCGGTAGAAAGCCAGGGCCCATTGCAAGAGTTAAAGGCTGATTTGAAGGCCTCTGATGAGCCGTCATACACGCCAGCACAAGCCAATTTGAACCACCCGTTGAATGTTATCAAGGCCTTGCAAAGTCACGTGACTGATGACATGACAGTTTCGACCGATATTGGCTCACATTATATTTGGATGGCCCGCCACTTTAAGTCGTATGTTGCTCGTCACTTCTTGACGTCTAATGGAATGCAGACACTTGGGGTCGGCCTGCCTTGGGCAATGGCCGCTGCGCTGGTTCGTCCGAATGCCAAATCAGTTTCTGTTTCTGGTGATGGTGGATTCTTCTTTTCTGCAATGGAATTGGAGACAGCCGTCCGTTTGCATTTGAACACGGTGCATATCGTCTGGAATGATAATGCCCATTATGATATGGTTAAGTTTCAAGAGGAAATGAAGTATGACGGTCAAGCTGCCGGTGTTGACTTTGGTCACATTGATATCGTGAAATACGCAGAGGCCTTTGGTGCTAAGGGACTGCGTGTTGAAACACCAGTTGATCTTGATGCGGTTTTGACAGAAGCCTTTGCAACAGAGGGGCCAGTTGTTGTTGACATACCCGTTGATTATTCACACAATTTTGAATTAGGATCTCAGTTGATTGAATCGGAGGGGTAATGTTGGTTTGGTTATCGGTCAAAAGATCCTTTTATTTGAACTAATGCCACCCTCACAACTTCATTAATGAAAAAAGCCTTTCAGAAAAATTATCTGAAAGGCTTTTTTAGTAGGCCAATGCTGATTTTATTGCTGGTTAGCTACCCAAGCTGGGAGGACAATTTGGTCGATTAATTCTTCTGGTTTTGGTGCTTGCTGGGTGGCGATAAACGAATAGTAGCGGCGGAGATTACCCAGGAGCATTAAGACCTCTTTGGTGGGAACTGTCTTTAATTCACCGCGATTGATAGCCCGAGTAGCTAACAAAGTTCCAAGCTCGACGGCACCTTCCTCGGCCTTTTTTAAGAGGTCATCATTGATGGTTTCACCATTGATGGCTTGATAGAGTGTAAATTTAATCAAATATTGGTTAATGCGTTCATGCAGTCCCTCAATTTGCCGGGCGTTTTCAATGAGGTCTCCACGCAGGCTGCCAGTATCGGGAAAGGATTGGGGATCTAAATCCTCTGGGAACCCAGAATTTTCGTGTGCCCAATGGTGGACCGCATCCACTAAGAGGGCCGATGGTGAGTCCCACCGACGATACAAGACACTCCTGGATGTTTGGGCAAAATGAGCAACATTTTTAAAAGTCACTGCATCGATACCTTGTTGGTCAAAAAGGTGTAATGCTACCGCATAGATTGTTTGTTCGAGGGCTAACCCACGTTTTCTGGTTTGCGTTTCTTTTTCCATAAAAATAGTTTAACACAAAAAATAAGAAACGTTATGTATCTTATTGACTTTTGTTTAATAGCCGAGTATATTAATCAGCGAATTAAAATAGAGAACAAAACGTTCCTTATTTTTTCAAATAAACTAAACAGAGTGGAAAAATGGAAATTAAAAAAATACGCAATGTTGCGCTGATTTTGGCTTTTGGCCTTTTGGCGCCGATGCTTGATACAACTATGACCAATATCGCTGTTAACGATATCGGTCGTGATTTACATACTACACTAGGGAATGTGCAATGGATTATTACAGCCTACGGTTTGGCCACCAGTATTGCTTTGCCGTTTTCGGGCTGGTTAACGCAGCGCTTTAATGGAAAATTTGTTTTTTTGGCAGCGCAACTATTCTTCGGCTTGTCTTCGGTGGGGGCAGCATTAAGTCATGACATTAATGTCTTGATTTTGTACCGAGTCATTCAGGGCTTTGCGGCTGGTTTGATTATTCCCCTAGTCACAACCATGCTGGTCAATTTAGCACCGCGTGAACATTTGCAAAAATTGATGATGGTCGTGATGTTGCCAATTATGGTTGGCCCCATTTTTGGTCCAATTATTGGAGCACTTGTTGTTGAATATGGCAATTGGCAATGGATTTTTTGGATCAACGTACCAATTATGGTTATTGCAACAGGCATGAATATTTGGAAGGTACCAAATATTCCAGCCTTGAATAAAGCAGCACGGATTGATGCTCTTGGTATTGCTTTGCTAGGATTAGGTTCGGCCACTGTTATTTATGGCCTTTCGCGTGCTGGCGATTGGGCCAGCTTTAACAATGCCGACACCCGTCTCTATGTGACTGCTGGGTTATTGGCCTTTGTGGCCTATTGGATTTGGGCGAGGTACAAAAAAGACCAAGCAGTTTTGCCACTTGCTTTGTTTAAGTCGCCAGTTTACTCAGCGACAACGATTAACTTGGTTTTAGCTGGGATGGTAACGAATGGTCCAATGCTGATTTTACCATTGTACTTCCAACAAGGGCGGTCGCTGTCTGTTTTAGCAACCGGACTTTGGTTACTGCCCCAGGGAATTGGGATGCTGTTGATTCGTCCGGTCTTGTTGAAATTACTCGAGCACAGCGGAGTTCGCTATGTGGTTTGGCTGGCCCTTTCATTGACCTTAATTGGGACGATTCCATTTGGTTGGATTAATAGCAACACGAACATGGGCATTGTTAGTGTTACGCTCTTTGTTCGTGGCCTTGGGGTTGGTGGTGTGATTATGCCACTGATGACCACAATTCTCTTGGGGATGGAAAAGGAATTGATTCCGCAAGCCAACATTGGCGCACGAATTTTTCAAAACGTTGGTGGCGCCTTCGGTTCAGCACTAGTGGCCACTGTCGTTGCCGCTTACATTGTGATCCACCCGGCCTTTGGTGCCAACATTGTTGCTTATCAACATGCCTTTTGGTGGTCGATGGCTATTACCGTTGTGATGTTTATTCCGGCCGTTTTTTTGCCAAAGCAAGTTGAGCCAAAGAGTTAACGCACTGACAACGAAGTCAATTGTAAAGAAAAAGTATCCATCGGTTTGTCTCACTAATTTTAAATCAGCGGGGCAGTGGTGGATACTTTTTTGTTTGAATAAAAATTTTCTGATTTAGTTTTTAGCTGGTCCTACAGATCGTTGAATCTTTGCTAACACCGCCCGGGCGATTGGCCCAACAACTAATATTTGCATTGGTAAGGACAAAAGCAGGTTGAAAAGCCAAGCCTTTGGATAGGCTGCTAGTGAGTGTCCTTTGATTAAGATACCAAAGAAGGACATGCAAGTAACCATGCCCAAAACCATCAGTATGGAGATGGTTAGAGGAATCTGGAGACCATCCGTTGCTTTGAAGCGGGGAAATATGTGCTTGAAAGCCAGCATCTTAGCCAAGGGACCAACGAGGAAACCGTCAAAAACCAAGGCAACGATTAAAGCAAGGGGGTAACCAACGATGACTTCGTGCCAGAAACCATCTGTTAGCCCGTCAGCGAGGTAAATATTGTAAATGGACATACCCAAAACCATCAGGCCAGCCATCATTAACATGAAAATTAGTTCTTCTCTAAAATTATGTGGCATTCATCAATGCTCCTTTTCTTATTAATTCCAACTTAGCATATAAAATTTTTTCTCGTAAGTAAGGATTTAATGAGAATTACTAGAAAAATATGTAGACGTCAGATGGGCACCATGTGTAATCTAAATTAACTACTTATTTTTTCAAATGGGTCATCAGCACTAGAAAAAAGCCATGGATAGTCATTGACTGTTTTCAGTGTCAGTGGCTGATGTTTGAGGCTGTGATCATTGGTCAGTTTTTTTGATATACGGTATGCTCAATTGTTATTTAGAAGACAGTTAGCGTCAAAGTGATGACAAATGGATGATTTCCTGCTATGCTGTAATTACATTGGAATGTTACTGCAATGATATTGCGGTGAATTCGTTGATTTTTACGGGAGTTTTACATGAAGGCAGCTGTTTGGCACGGAGTCAAAGACATCAGAATTGAAGAAGTGGATCTGAAACCACTGGCTCGCGATGAGGTGACGATTAAGGTCGCTTATGCTGGGATTTGTGGTAGTGATCTTCATGAGTATCAAGAAGGACCGGTCTTAATTCCAACGACTTTTCCTGATCCGTTGACAAATGAAGCGGCACCGATTGTTCTTGGCCATGAATTTTCAGGAGTCGTTGAAGCTGTTGGCCCTGATGTCTACGATTTTCAGGTAGGTGATTATGTGGTGGTTAATCCGACAATTACCAAGCGAGAATCCCCTGATGATGTTGATGTTTATGACGGTTATAGCTTTATTGGACTGAGTAAGGATGGTGGGCTAGCCCCCTATGCGAACGTTTCGGTTCAAAATCTCTACCATCTGCCCCAGACTTTTTCGTTAAAATCAGCCGCAGTCATGGAACCTGCGTCTGTTGCTGTTCAGGCGGTTAAGGAAGCGGATCTAACTTTTGGTCAGACTGTGGTCATTTTTGGTGCTGGTCCAATTGGTGTCTTGTTAGCGGAGGTCGCACGTGCCGCGGGCGCTTCACAAATCGTTGTTGTTGATTTATCAGAAATCCGGCTGCAAAAGGCTCTAGAGATGGGGGCGACTGATACGGTTAATGCCAGTCAAGTTGTTGATGTTGAACAAAAAATTGCCCAGATTTTGCCGGAAGGAGCGGATTCATCCTTTGAGGTGGCTGGAGTTCAAGAAACTTTTGACCAAGCAATCTCTGTGACGAAACCACGTGGTTGTGTTGTAGTCGTTTCGATTTTTTCGCAACCAATTCGTTTAGATATCCGTAAAGTTATGAACGCCGGTGTGCGAATTACGACTACCATTGCCTATTCACGCCAAACTTTCCAACAAACAATCGATTTAGTTACTAGTGGCCGACTCAAGGTCGAACCAGTGATTACTTCTGAAATTCGCTTAGCTGATTTTTTGAAGAAGGGATTATTGCCGTTAATTAATGATTCTTCTGAAGAAAAAATCTTGGTGAACCTAACTAAAAGTAAATAAATAGTGCGAAAAAACTTTCACTTTGAAAGTTTTTTTTATTAGTTCTACGTAAGTTTTTAATGAACGTAATGCAGGAAAGATAAGGCCCGAAGAGGCAAATAACAAATCACTAATCAGAAACATTGCCAGCTATGGGAATGTTTTTTTATTTTTATGTTTACAAATGTAAACAAGGAAGTTATACTGATTTTGTTTACATTTGTAAACAGATTTGTTTTGGTGAACGGAGGAGAAAACAATCATTAACATTACTGATACCGAACAAGTGGTTATGCGGATTATTTGGACGAAGAAGCGGGCAACTAGTCGTGAAATTGTGGAGGAAGCGCAGTTATCACATGACTGGTCGGCTTCGACCGTCAAAACGTTAATTCGACGTTTGACGGATAAGGACATGATTGCAGTCGATAAATCAGCAAAGGTCTTTACCTACGTGCCGGTTGTGGCTGAATATGAGGCAATCGATGATCACGCTAACCGTTTTTTTGACTCCGTTTGTGACGCCTATAAGGGGACGCTCTTAACGGCACTTATGAAAGCAGAACCGTTGAGCAAAACAGACATTCAAAATATTCGAGCAATCCTTGATGAACGCGAACCGAGTGCTCCAGACCAGGTTGCTTGTCATTGTCTTCATGAAGATGGTGATTCTTGCGCAATGGTTAATCGTTAAAACAAAAACATGACGAATTAACGAACGGTATTTACAAAAGCAAAGTTAGGAGTATTTTATGGATAAGATTTTGATGATGGCCACGGGCTTAGCTTTGATGGCCTTTATTATTTGGTGGTTCTTTGGTCAACATAAAATTGAAAGTGCATCAGCAATTCTTGGAGAACAGGGGCAGACCGTTGATATTCAAGTTAATGGTGGCTATGCCCCTGAGCACATCGTCTTGCAAAAAGGAGTACCAGCGACCTTGAATTTCACTCGCACTGATCCTTCTGGTTGTTTGGATCACGTGGTTTTTGCTGATTTTGGCATTAACCGGGAATTACCACAAGGTCAAAAAGTGTCTATCAATATCAATCCCGACCAACCCGGAAAGTACCAATGGGCTTGTGGGATGAATATGTTCCATGGTCAGGTAACCGTTGAATAAGGGAGTTTCATATCAAGATGAAACTAATCAGTTTACGTATAAGAAGGAGACAGTTATGGCAAAGAAAGTAGAACAAACAGTCACAGTTGACGGACAATACCAACCAAAGGTGGTGACTTTTCAAAAGGGTGACCAAGCAACATTAACCTTTAAGCGGATTAGTGAGAGCGGTTGTTTAGACACTGTTCAGTTACATGATTTTGGCTTCCAATCCAAGTTGCCATTAAATGAGGAGATCAGCTTTGCCATTCCGACTGACCAGGCTGGCGAATTTGAATTTGCTTGTGGCATGAACATGGTCAAGGGAAAGGTTATCGTTCAATCGGTTTAAAGAGTTTACGAGGTAAAAAACAGATGCAAAAATTGACAACCAGCAGGCGCTTTATGCTTGCCCTGTTTTTCTCAGCACCGATGCTCGTTCAGATGGTTTTGATGCCTTTTGACTTTCACTTACCAGGTGGCGCGGGCACAGAATTTGGGTTGACAACAATTGTCATGGCAGTGTCCGCCGCACCATTTTTAAAGTCAGCTTGGTCATCCTTTAAAAAGCACCATTCGAACATGGATACGCTTGTTGCGATTGGAACAATGACGGCTTATCTTTATAGCATTGATGCAATGCTTGTTGGACAGCCGGTCTTTTTTGAAGGGGCGGCCTTGGTCGTGACCTTTATTTTGTTGGGACAAGTTTTCGAGGAACGGATGCGTCAAAATGCTGCCAATGCCGTTGAAAAGTTGTTAGACCTGCAAGCCAAGGAGGCCATCGTTATTGTTGATGGACAGGAAGTGACCATTCCATTAGATCAGGTGGTTACCGGTGATTTGGTTAAGGTCTTACCTGGACAAAAAATTGCCGTGGATGGCACGATCGTCACTGGTCAGTCAACGGTTGACGAATCGATGGTGACAGGTGAAAGTCTGCCGGTCGAGAAAAAGGCCGGTGATGTCGTCATTGGTGCAACCATCAATATCAGTGGTTCCTTTGTCTTTAAAGTTGACAAGGTTGGTGAAGAAACGATGCTTGCTCAAATCGTGGAGATGGTCAAGAAGGCCCAAACCAGTCGGGCACCAATTCAAAAGCTGACGGACCGGGTTTCAAGTATCTTTGTGCCGGTTGTCTTAATTTTGGCGATTGCGACTTTTCTGATTTGGTATGTCTTCCTTGGTTCCGCCTTGTCAACGGCATTGGTATTTGCTATTTCCATTTTAGTTATCGCATGTCCCTGTGCACTCGGACTGGCAACACCGACCGCACTGATGGTCGGGACTGGCTTGAGTGCCAAGCACGGTATCTTAATTAAGAACGGAGAAGTGCTGGAAACTGTCAACCAGGTTAAAACCGTCATCTTTGATAAGACTGGGACGATTACGGTTGGTCAACCAGTTGTGACCGATGTGATTGGTCCGGAAGAAAAGATGATGACTTTAGCTAGTCAATTGGAGAAAAACTCTGAACATCCTTTGGCCAGCGCCGTTTTGAATTATGCTGAAAAATTAGGCTTGAAGAGCCAAAAGAGTGCGAATAATTTTGCTGCGATTGAAGGCCAGGGTGTTATGGGCGAAGTGAATGGTCAAATGGCCTTTGTTGGGAATAGCCGTTTGTTGGCCGAGCACCAAATTGATCCTGATTTACAAAAGAAGATGGAAGAATTGCAGTCTGAAGCTAAAACCGTGGTCTTGGTTGGTGAAGTCGATCATGTGATTGGTTTGATTGCTATTCAAGACGTTCCTAAGGCAAGTTCGAAAAAGGCGCTTGCTGACTTGAAGGCACGGGGATTGAAGACGGTGATGCTGACCGGCGATAACCAGTTGGTAGCAGAGGCAATCGCCGACCAGGTTGGAATCGACAAGGTTATTGCAGAAGTCATGCCAAATGACAAGGCTGATCATGTTCAAGTTTTTCAGCAGGATGATGCTGTCGCTTTCGTTGGCGACGGAATTAACGATGCACCGGCACTTTCAACTGCTAATGTCGGAATTGCCATGGGATCCGGAACGGATGTTGCGATTGAATCTGGCGACATTATCTTAGTTAAGAATGATTTGCAGGATGTGGCGACAGCCATTGAGCTAAGTACCAAAATCTTTAATCGAATTAAGTTGAACTTATTTTGGGCATTTATCTATAACGTTTTGGGTATTCCTGTTGCAGCGGGTCTCTTTTATGGTATTGGCTTTATTCTGAGTCCAGAATTAGCTGGGTTCGCCATGGCCTTCAGCTCATTATCAGTGGTCACCAGCTCTTTGTTATTGAACAAAACGAGGTTAAAAACCTTAACTGCTAAGAAAAATTTGGCATAAAAAAGGATGAGCATCACTAAGATGGTCATCCTTTTTTGTCGATTTTATCTTTATTTTTTCTTGCTTGCTCTGCTTTTTCTAAGTTGCTTTGAAAGTCTTGCCTTTTTTTGAAATGAGTGTATAGTAATTTTGGTTGACGAGTCGAAACGACCTGTCATTTCGACTCGTTGAAAAGCATTCAGCAAAAGGAGGCTGTTGATGTACGATTTGTTGATTTTATCAATGCTAAGCTCACGAGACATGTCGGGTTATAAGCTTGCCATCGTTTTGGGCTCAACGGTGGTACCGAGACGCAAGATATCAAATGGGGTTTTATACCCAGTTTTAAGTCGAATGGAAAAAGCCGGCTTTATCCAGAGTGTTGACGGAAAGGTCCGTAATTCGAAAATTTTTCATATTACTGACTTAGGTCACGAACGACTAATCGAATTAATCAACGAGCCGGTTGCCCAGGATGCTAATCGTGATAATTTTTATCATTTTAAGTGTCGGTCCTTTTCATATTTGACAAAAGATAAGCAAATCAAAATTTTAACTGATTATCGTAATGCGATTTTAACGGATCGCAATGTTTATCAAGAACTGTCGACCCACTACCGAGAAGAGACGAATGCCCATCCCGACCGGACTGATTTTTACCGCTGGGGGCTGAAAACAATTACCTTAAAGGATAACTTGGCATTAACCAAACTGGCCTGGATTGATGAAGCTCTGCAAGAGTTAAAGGAGAATGAAACATGAATAATACAAATAAGCGCTCGATTAAGCGCTGGTTGGCACTCTTAGCATTATCTTTGGGTGTCTTCATGGGCTTGTTGGACGTGAATATTGTCAATGTTGCTCTGCCAACTATGGTAAAGAGCTTTCAGACCACTTTTAGTAATGTCCAATGGGTTATTAGTGCCTACACCATTTCATATGCTGTCGTGATTTTAGTTTTGTCAAAGTTGGCTGATATGTACGGTCGCAAGAAGATGTTTTTGACATGTATGATCATCTTCGTGGTCGCTTCCGGAGTCAACGGATTAGCACCTAACTTGTTAGTTTTGGATATCGGTCGTGCTGTGCAGGCCTTGGGTGGTGGAGGATTGATGACCATCTCAATGGCATTGGTTGCTTCTATTTTTGAGGGCAAGGAACGTGGCTTTGCCATGGGAATTTTGGGTTCTGTCATGGGGCTTTCAACTGTTTCAGGTCCATTAATTGGTGGTATCTTGTCTGAAGCCTTTGGTTGGCCAGCCATCTTTTATGTCAACGTGCCCATTGGGATTTTTGCAGCAATCTTAGTTTGGTTGACGGTAGCAGAAACACCAAGTTATGGTCAGGGACAAAAGATTGACTTTGCGGGTATGCTTCTTTCAGCCGTCGCTATTTTTTCAGCCGTCTTTGGTTTGATTCAAAAGGAAGATAACCCACACCTAGCCTGGACAAGTCCTAGGATTGCCTTGTGGCTGCTAGCTGCAGTGATTTTGTTGGCTATCTTTATCTTTGTTGAGTTGAAGATTGACAAGCCAATGATGAATCTGGCGCTCTTTAAGAATAAGAACTTTGTCGGAGCGGTACTGGTTGCCTTTGCACTCGGATCTGCCATTTATTCAAACAACGTTTTCTTGACGTCTTTGATGCAAAACTATATGGGTTATTCCGCCTTTAGTACGGGTATTCGTCAAATTCCATTAACGATGTGGGCGCTTTTACTGGGACCAGTGACAGGTTATTTGAGCAGTAAATTTTCAACGCGTAAGTTGATTTCTGGCTCATTGCTGTTGTCTGCCTTGTCTTTCTTAGTTTTCTTAAACGCTATGACCACCAAGTTAGCTTATACTGATTTATTGGTACCAATGGTTTTATTGGGAATTTCAAATGCTTTGATTAATCCTTTACTGAATACGGCTGGCTTGGCTGGTGCCAAACCCGAAGAGATTGGGATGACCTCTGGATTGATCAATGTCTTTCGTCAATTGGGTGTTTCCTTTGGTGTTGTTATCCTTGGTTTGTCACAAACGAATCAGTATGACAATTATTTGAACAAGCATCTGAACTTTGCCGGTGTTCCTGCAGAAGTGCTTGTTGCCATTAAGCATGCATTAATCGATGCTGGTCCATTTGCTAGCCAAGCTTTTGTGACCAGTACGAAAATGATGCATTTACCATTCCATTCAGCCCTGAAGGTGGTAACTGACAATGCTTTCTTTGCTGGCATGCGTGGTGTCACGGTTGCTTCACTTTTGATTACCGCTGTTGGTGGTGTTTTGGCCTTTTTCTTGTTACAAGATCCAGCTAAAAGGGAAAACTAGGCAAATCAGGAGGGAATTAAATGTCATTAACAGTAGCTGAACAAGTAGCAACCAGGACAGAGCTGCAGAAAAATTTTGCGATTCTGAATTGGCCAGTTGAACGAGTAGCGGCTGCTTTGCAGACAACGCCAGCGCATTTACAAGCTGTTTTGGCATTGAAACCAGCCGCTATTGAAGAACCTTGGATTTTAAAGCATTTTTTAGAAGAAGAAATTCGCTTAGCGGGCCGAGAGCCAGTGCCGTTCACGGTACTTGTCGGTAATCCTAAGGATTACTGGTTTTTAAAGCAACGTCGCATTCAAAGCGGTGTGCTCACGACGCAATAGGTAAAAAAGGCCAGCACCCAAATTATGAGTGCTGGCCTTTTATGCTAATTTTTTTGGGTGTGCCATTCGAGTAGGTACACCAATACTGCCGGTAATAAAATTAATACCAAGAAAACTGGGTAAACGCTAACACTGTTTTGTATTGCCATTTGTCGATTGATTTCTTGTTGGTAAAGAAAATTACCCGAAAAGGCAAAACTCCCAGTCCCGATGATGATCATCAGTTTGAAATAGCGGGGACGAACTAAGTTATCGCTTTGATTATTTGTGTGTAGTGGTAAAAGAATAATGGCCACGATTGCCACAAAAAGACTAAAGGCCAAATTATATTCAATTGGATTGAGGTGCCTGGATAAGGCCGTCAAAGCCAGGGGGATTAATGCCAATAAGGACAGCAGGTTTTTCTGTTGATGTTTAAACAAGTAGTCTTCTCCTTAATTTTTACTTCTCTTGAATTCAGGTACGATTTTAACATGATTGCTCAACAAAATGCAAAGTTAACAAATAAGAATTGTAAGAATGTTGGATAAGAGCAAAATGGTGGAGGGTTGACGCTTTTTTATTTTAAATAGGTGAAGGAAAAGAGATTAATCAATGGCTGATTTTATGAATAAACGATGAGGGAATGATTACACCTTTAAAAAATAATTAAAAATTAATGTTGATATTTTTTCAAAGCGTTGTATAATTCAATTAAGGAAATGGCCGGCCGTTTCCAAAAAAGGATTAAGTTCTTGGAGGTACTGTCTATGAAGAACAAGTTTTCTCTGAACACAAAGATGATGTTGAGCAAAAACTCAGCCATCGTAAACAATTCCTTGGCAAACGCCAAATCCTTGCAGGCAGCGTTCTTGATGAAACGTGAGGCCAACCCGGTCAGTCCGGGTTAGGATGGAAGCGAATTCATAAAACATTTATCCTACAACAAGTTAAAATCATGCAGTCTTTGGGACTGCGCCCCGAAAGCCCGACACTTTCGGGGTTTTTTAGTACTTAAAAAAGCAACTAGCCTTGGTATTTTTGGGGTTACAAGGATGGTTGCGGTTGGAATTAAAAGTTCGATTCGATCATTAGTCGTCGGCACAATTGAACCTGATTTTTGCTGATCAGAGGTCTTTTGAGCTACTTAAACCGGGGCCGTCAATGAGTCATGTAGTCAAAGCAGAAATCCGCTCGCTTCAAAGAAAAATATGGGGACCCAATTCGCATTCAGCAAGGATTCGAGGTTGATTGTTTATCGGGCGCTGAGTCGCCATGCCAGTACTGAGGGGTGAAGGGGCAATTTATGGCCGCACCTTCTGGCGAGGGCTTTGGGATGACCGGGTACTTGCGCTTGTCTGATATTAAATCAGAACAAGATTGAATAAAAGCGATTCAGCACTTTAACAATTTTTCGTTAATTAAAAAGAGACTCACTTAATGATTATTAAATGAGTCTCTTTTTTTATAAGTGAACTTATAATATTTGGTCTTTTTGTTGCTTACGGACCTCTGTTAGTTGGTTATTAATCGAAGCTAGCATCTCCATCTGCATCTTTTGAATTTGCATATTATTCGGTTGGTCTTGCTGGATGAGGTGGTCAATCTTTGAGTGAAGAATTCTGATTTCTTCTTCCGATTTCAAGTTAACGTGATAATCGTTTTTTGATTCCATGCGGTCATAGTTACTGGACCGGTTTTGGCTCATCATGATTAGGGGCGCTTGGATGGCAGCGATAATACTCAAAAAGAGATTCAAGAGAATGAATGGAAATGGATCAAAGTGGAGACCAAACAGATGGGTGGAGTTAATCAAGATCCAGACGACGATGATACCGACAAATGAAATGACAAAGGGCCATGAACCACCAAAACGAGCAACGGCGTCGGCGACTTTTTGACCAAACGTCAATGTGGTTTCCAATTGCTTTTCAACATCAATCACACGATAACTATCCTTGGACATTAACCGTGTCATCCGCTCATTGATTTGCCGATTTTTGTGTGAATCGTCACTGATCATTTTATCCATTTTTTGGAGACGGTAGCGCACGAGGTGTTCACTGCAAATAAAGCTATTATTGGCAACCTTTGGATAGTCTTTTTGAATCAGTGCCACGATATAAGGGTCCAGTTCATGGATAAAGTTACCATCAATCATATCGTATTCACGGTGGTCGACCAGGCACCAAAGCGCATCGTTTACCTGTACTTTTTCATTCTTTTTCATGATTCATCCCCTCTAGAATATGTATGAAGTCACTAAACGGCGTCAAAACAGTACCGTTTAATACTTGCTTATTAAGATTATTTTAACATAGTAACAGCTGAGCAGTTGGTACCAGAAGCTGATTTAAGAAAATTTAAAAAAATAGAATTTCGGACTACAAGCAGTTGGCTAACAGAAAAATGCTATAATCTAGTTAATAACACCGCTTTTTCAAGAGGTGAGAATTTGAGGGAAATTGATGTTTATTAAGCGCAGCTTTCAAATTGCTTTTTCTGCTTTTATCGTATTGTTATTGTTAAATCAGGCATTGAACCAGCACCTTGAAAATCTAATTGCGATTTTATTGTTGATGCCGGCCTTAATGGCCGGTTATTCGGCGATTATGCATCTTGATTTTGTCAAAAAGCCAGCATTTTTGCTGGTCGTTACGGTACTTTGTACTGCCCTCAATCTCTTATTATTACTTTATGTTGCACTTCGTTTTCAAATTAATGATGTTTCGGACCCATTGAACGTTCAAATTAAGGCGACCGAACTTTTACATGGCAATCAGAATTGGCATAGCAATTTTGACGGAAGTCAGGAATACTTTTATGTTTATCCAAACCTCGTTTTCTTTACTATTTTGATTAGTAAAGTAATGGCCTTCGCCCAGTCGGTTGGTCTTTCTATTCAACTGGCATTGCGGCTGATGAACTTTTTCTTGTTAGCAATGGTGACAATATTTACCTTGCTGACGAGCTGGCGCTTAAGTAAGAACATCAGGGCGCTTGCCTTGACGGCGGTTATTTTACTTTTTTACCCAGTTATGTATCTTTATCCGAATATGGTGACCTATACGGATACTTGGGCTATTTCCTGTACCACGGTCGTCTTTTATTTAGTGGCTGTTGTCCTCACGAGTCAACGACGCTTGGTAATAGTGGGGGCTAATCTGGCCCTGATTCTCGTGTATGGCTTACTCTATGCGATTAAGCCCAATATGATAATTTTACTGCCAGCGGTGTTAGCTTTGATTTTCATGACTTTCTTTTTGAAAATGCCCGAAAAATGGCGGGTGGTGCTGATTACCGTTTCCCTCGCTTTAGGAATCGTCATGGCTACAATAACGACAAAGTCACTTGCCAGCTCTAATGGTTACAGTCAAAGTGCACAGAAAAAGATTGCCTTACCGGCAACCCATTGGATTAATATGGGATTAAACCCGTTTGGATCGAGTGGCAAGGGCGCTTATGATTTCAATGACGAAAGCCTTGATATTGAGCGCAAACTCGAAAAGAAAACCTATTTAACGACGGATTCTATCAAAGATCGCCTACAAATGCTTGGCCTTGGCGGTTGGTTGAAATTAGCTTTGGATAAGTCCCAGACTTTGCTTGGAACCCCACTCTTTGGCTTTGGTCGGTATGCCAGTGGTTATGCGCAGGCGCCGGGATATTATCTTCACCATCAGGTGATGCTAACGACCTTTTTTGCCATCATTGCTACGACCACCGTCTTATTGGTAGGGGGCCAGCTCTTAATTAAAGTTTGGCAACCCTATGGGGATCAACCAATTACAACAAATCAAAGAGCTTTTACTTACCTAATTGGACTGGCAGCCATTGGCTTGACCATCTTTCATACTTTTATTTGGGAAGTTGAACCACGATATTTTTTGCCAATGCTCTACCCCGTAATAACCCTGATTGGCATGGTGGGGGGCGTTCAGCGCTTGCCCGCATTGCAAATCGTTCGGTCACAAGTAAACGTTAATTGGACAAAACTCCTAGTTTTGCCTATTGCGAGCATCCTTTTCTTAGAATTGACACTTTCTTCAGCAAAAAGTATTCCTGGGATTGCTTACGGGAACATGGAATATCCAATTCGCTTAGCAATCCTGCAACCGGTCAAGGCACCAGCAGAACTACGTTTTTCATTGCCAGTGCCAGAGACAGTTAATGTTTTAAAAGTCAATATCCGTCCCGAACCTGGTCAAAGGGTTGCGCTTAGTACTGGTCAGCAATTGAAACCCAGAAAGGATCACTATGCCTTGGAAAAACGGTTTGCGGCCAACCGGAATGTTGAGGTTGTTATTCACCGGGATGACGCCAAAGCTAAGCGGCCACTGATTTTGTATCGGCAACCAACCTTGTACAAGCAGCTCTTTCACGGTTCGAGCGTGACCATTGATGGTCAACGATATTATCTGCCATACGAAATGGATATCTATGATCGAAAGCCATTTGAATTGCTTGATGTGAATAATCAACCAGTGTTACGTTAATTGTGCTTTGCAATTCGTCTGTGATATGCAGATTTTCATTCAGCTACTCCCTTAATTTAGTTTTAAGGAGAGTGGCTTTTTGATTGGTTTGACGCTGGTAGGGAACCATGCTATTCTAATTTTATATAAGTCTTAAAATCAACTCTATCATTATAAGTAAACTTACAAAATAATAGAAGTAAAGGAAGCAATATGCAATTTATCCCGTTAAATCAGACCAATCGTGATTACTGGCAAGCAATCTATCGTGAGGCATTTCCTGTAAGCGAACAAATTCCTTTTCAAGAACTCAAGCAAAAATCAGTTGATCATGATCAAATCAAAATGATCGTCCTTGTTGATGGCAAACAAAACGTAGGAATCGCTTATTTGGTTGATTTAAAGGATAAAGCTTTTGTGCTTTATTTAGCTGTTGATCAATCAATTCGAGGTCAGGGAATTGGTGGCAAAACACTATCAGCTTTAAAAGAATGCTATCCACAGGGGGTTATCCTTGAATCTGAAAGTACGCTTGAGGATGCTGATAATCAGCAGCAACGTGAAGCTCGCTATCATTTTTATTTGAAAAATGGCTTTATTGACACTAAAAAAATTGCTCATAATATGGGAAGAGACTTCCACTTGTTGACGAGTAATTTGGATTGTTTTGTCGCTGATTATTTAAGTTCGATGAAAATATTAGGACAGACAACCACAGTCATTTAATTTTAATCTTTCTTTGACAATCAACGCTTTAATGCTTCAAAAGATGGATAAAATCATTTTAAATTGATAAATGAGTTTCAATATATACAGTTTTCTATTTAATTGTCGAAATCACTTCAATATTTTCAAAAGCTAGTTGGCGCTGATCAAATAGCTGTGTCAGCTAAGAAGCAGCCAGTTGGTAGTCCATCATTTTCAAAAAATAAAATGTTACGGTGCGTTCCTTAGCTTGATTGGTTAGACGGTTAATCGTACGAGCAGGTTGTTCGAACTGATAAAACTAAAATAGTTCTAAAAAGTTGACAAATTAAAATTCAATGCTATTATTAAATTAATATTAGAAAAAGGGCGGAAGATAATGATGATGCAAATGTGCTGTTCTCGAATGTCAAAACAATAAATGGGTACTTAATCTTGTGTTTGGTTCTCATTGATTGTCGAACGTTATGTTCTATATTTGAGAACCATCATTTGATTTGGACAGCATTGTTATCGTAACAACTTTAGTTCTTTACGTGAGGACTAGTGTCTAGCAGAAATGGTGGATACTAGTCCTTTTTTCTTTGTTTTAAGAAGGGAGCATTGATGAATGAAATTAACCACTGCAACTGAAACGATGACTGATTTGAGTGCCATTCGGCACTACTTTCATCAGCATCCAGAACTTTCTAGTCAAGAATATCAGACAACAGCATTAATTAAGGCTTACCTAGCTGATTTGGGTTATACGATTATTACGCCAAAGACCTTACAGACCGGTGTGATTGCAGAAATTGGTCCAGAAGGCGCTGCACACACAGTCGCTTTACGGGCCGATATTGATGCCCTACCGATTCAAGAACAAACAAATCTAGACTTTGCTTCTGAGCAAGCCAATATCATGCATGCCTGTGGTCATGATTTTCACCTGACTTCTTTACTGGGGGCCGCTGAAAGAATTAAAGAAAAGGCCGGTAAATTAACGGTCAAAGTTCGACTAATTTTTCAACCGGCAGAGGAAACCCATCTTGGCGCAGAGCAGGTGATTGCTAGTGGTGGTTTGGCAGACGTGGACGTGATTGTTGGTTACCACAATCATCCGAATTTACCCGTTGGTCAAATCAGTGTGGCTAATGGCGGTCGTAATGCGGCTGTTGATCAATTCGCAGTCAAATTAACGGGTGTTGGTGGTCATGCTGCCAAACCCCATGAAAATATTGACCCTATTTTAGCCTTAGCTAGTACCATCACGGCCTTACAAAGTATTGTTAGTCGTTCTCTTGACCCTTACCGACAAAGCGTTTTATCGGTTACCCATATTAAAGGAGGGCAAACATGGAATGTCATTCCGGATAGTACCTGGTTTGAAGGAACAATTCGTACTTTTGGAGACCATGATCGTGAACGGGTCAAAGAGAAGTTCTACCAAATTATCAATGGTCAAGCAGCAACATACGGTGTTTCAGCGGACATTGAGTGGATTCCTGGTCCGCCAGTGCTTGAAAACGATCCAATTTTGACAGACATTTTGGCCGAAAATATTCAGTATCATGCTAATTTAGTGAACTTTCCGCCATCAGCTGGCGGTGAAGACTTTGCTTTTTATACGAGTAAAGTCGCCAGCGTGTTTGCAGAGATTGGTAGTGGTGGTAACTCAGGCTTGCACCATTCTGATTTAATCTTAGATGATGCCGGTTTAGAGACCGCCATCACCTGGTATTATCAGTCTGTTTTACGGTTACAAGACTACTTTATTGAAAAGGGAGAAGAAATATGAAGAAAAAATATTGGTTAACCGGTTTAATTCTTATTTTGGTTGTGCTTGCTGGAATTTGGTCCTTTTATCCGCAGCAGTCTAATAGTAAAAAGGGAACCATTACCTTAGCCAGTTCACCGGGTCCTTACAGCGAGCTCTTTTTAAAGGGCGTAAAACCCATTTTGGAAAAAGAGGGTTATCAGGTCGAAAATAAGTCATTTACTAACTTATTAAATGCCGACATTGCCCTTAGCGAGGGGCAAGTTGATTTAAATGTTGATCAACACACTGCTTATTTGAATAATTTTAATAAAGAAAAGAATGGCCAGTTGACGGCATTAACCAAGATCCCAACAGTTCCAATGGGGCTTTACCCCGCACAAAAGCACTCCTTAAAGGCCGTTAGTGAAGGCGATACGATCGCGGTTCCAAATGATCCGTCCAATACGGCACGAGCTTACCAATTACTGGAAAAGGCAGGCTGGATTAAGCTTCGTTCCGGTGTCAATCCAATTACGGCAACTAAAAATGATATTGTTGAAAATAAGTACCATTTGAACTTTAAGGAAATTGATTCATCAACAATTCCACGAGTAACTGGAGACTTTAGTTACGTGATTCTTCCTGGTTCTGTAGCCTACAATGCTAAGGTTTCATCAAAGAAGATGTTGGTCGCCGAAAAGATCCAAAGTGACTACTATTTGGTAGCAACAACGACAAAAAAGAATGCCAATACTAAGTGGGCAAAGGCTGTCCAAAGGGCCTACGAATCAAAAGAATTTACTAATTATCTGAAGAAACATAATGATGATAACTATTGGGTCATGCCACAATAACTAGGTGTGATTGCCGTAAATCAGCGATTCTGTCTGATAGAAGTCAAACTCGTCCCGAGTTTTGACTTCTTTTTATTTGAGTCCTCCTGCGTTTAGCCATTATAATAAGATTAAGTGTACGGCTGAAGTTCTTGATCAAATAACAATGTTTTGTATGACTGGAGAAATTTAAATGGCCAAAAAAAGACAAGTAAGCATCCCCGGACGTCTGATGAAGTACATTTTGCGCGGCCTGCATGTCTTACCTGATTTAACAAACGAGAAGACCTATCGACGCGCTGTTACTGCCAGCCAGAAACCATATCGATTAGCTTTTTTGAACCGGTTACTGTTTGGAGCGGCAGAATATAATGGTCGCAATGATGTTTTGGAAATCAACCCGAAGGACGTCAACAACCAACAGCTTATTTTTTACCTTCACGGTGGGGGCTATTGGGACCAGCCTTCAATCATGCATTATCGTTTGTTGAAAAAATTAGCTCAACAAACACAGTACCAAATTATCATGCCAATTTATCCAAAGGCGCCTCAGCACCAGGCCAAAGAAACCATTCAATGGACCAAAGAAGCCTTTCTTGAAACGTTGGAAAAGGAACAGATTGATGCCAAGCAGGTGGTTTTGATGGGCGATTCGGCCGGTGCTGGTCTGGCTTTGTCTCTTTTGCAACAGTTGCGCGATGCGCAACTTGCCTTGCCAAAACAGCTAATTTTGATTTCGCCGTGGTTTGATATTAGTGATACCAACCATGAAATGAAGGCTGTGCAACGCTTTGACCCCATGTTAGACCTAGCCGTTTTAGACATCATGGCTGCCGGTTACCAGGGTGACCTTGCTTTAGATGATCCGTTGATTAGTCCGCTTTATGCTGATTTTTCCAATATGCCAGCCATTAACGTGATTACGGGTACTTATGATGTCTTGCATCCGGATGCCGTCAAGTTTCAGGAAATGGCTGATGAAGAGGGGTGGGATGTGCATACAGCTATTTACCCAGAAATGTACCATGACTTTCCCGAAATTCCGATTCCAGAAGGCAAAGAAGCCATTTGGCAAATGGTCCAGCTAATCAAAGAAAGATAAATCAATGTCCAAAGTCATTCTTGTCACCGGTGCCACTAGCGGTATCGGTTATCAAACCAGTCAATTATTAGCAGAACAGGGACACATCGT
This sequence comes from Fructobacillus sp. ESL1096, assembly GCF_058511985.1. Classification (NCBI taxonomy): domain Bacteria; kingdom Bacillati; phylum Bacillota; class Bacilli; order Lactobacillales; family Lactobacillaceae; genus Fructobacillus; species Fructobacillus sp. ESL1096. The sequence continues at coordinate 6,177 of NZ_CP196400.1, read as the reverse complement.
TTATGGTGCTGGCCGTCGAGTCAGTCAGCTCGCTGACTTAGAAAAAGTTGGGGTGCATTCCATCAAACTAGATTTAACTAACGAAGAATCCTGTCGACAAGCGGTTGCGACCATCTTGGCCGACCAAGGACGGATTGACGTACTGGTTAACAATGCGGGGTACGGCTCTTATGGTGCCGTTGAAGACGTCGCCCTGACAGAGGCCAGGCGTCAGTTTGATGTTAACTTATTTGGTTTAGCCCAGCTAATCAAATTAGTTTTGCCAACTATGCGCAAACAACAATCCGGGCGAATTATTAATGTCTCGTCGATGGCCGGACGAATGGCCAGCTACTTTGGTGCCTGGTACCACGCCACTAAGTTTGCTTTAGAGGGCTTTAGCGACTCATTGCGAATGGAGCTGAAGCCGTTTGGGGTCGACGTCGTCTTGGTTGAACCTGGCCTGATTAAAACAGATTGGGGACTGGTTGCCGCCAATCATCTTGCTTCTTCATCTGCCGGTGGTCCATACGAAGCAGCAGCCCGCCAAATAGCCAACGGCATGAAAAAGCAGTATCAGGGGCAATTACCGTCCCAGCCAATCCTGATTGCGAAAACCTTAGTAAAGATTATTAGCCAGAAGAAACCACGGGCTCGTTATTTGCTTGGTTTTGCGGCCAAACCATTGGTCTTCTTGCGCACGATTTTACCAGCTCGATGGTTTGATGCATTGATGCGCCGTATTGTGAAGAATTAAATCAGTGCTGATTTAATCAACAAATTATAAATTAGTTTCAATATACTACAAGGCCCCGGTAGACATACACGCCGAGCCCTTGTATGCATTGCGATTGGGTATGTTTAACATATGGACATTTTGACTCATGCACATGCAGGGGATGCTGGCCGTGTATGTAGTGGTCAGAAAAATGTTGGTTCAATCGCTTGATGTATTTATTGTTGGTCGAAAAAGGGTGTTAAAAAAGGATACATTAGACATTTGCTAAAAACCCTCAAGAATTCTAATCCATGTCAGCTTTCGTGAGGATGCATGGTTGAAAATTTTGTCGTTTTTTTATGAAGCAAAAAGGGAGCAATTAGTATGGAACATTATCACCGTGCCTTTGGCGTCTATGGCATTCTGTATCAAGAACACCGCGGTTTAGTTGTTATTAAGAAGAATGCGGGTCCTTATCTGAACCGCTATGATTTACCAGGCGGTAGTCTTGAAGCAGGTGAACCACTTGACCATGCGCTAGTCCGTGAGGTAAAAGAGGAAACTGATTTGACGGTCGAAAGCGCCAGACAAATTGGAACGACTAGTTTCATTTATCCATGGCGGTATTTAGATTTCAATATGAACCAGCATATTGCAGTTTTTTATGAGGTTGAAAGGGTCAGTGGTGGGTTAACGAAAAGTCCACTACAATTTTTCGGTCAAGATTCCATTGGGTCCTTGTTTGTCTCGCTTGATTTGTTAACAGAACAAAATAGTTCACCCTTGGTATTGAAAGCGAAGGAATACCTGTTGCATAACAAACATTTTGATACTGCGGATTCCCGTTTTTCACAGTGGAAAGTCTTGACTAAACCTGTTTTTTAGGCGGTTGCTGGCCGTTCGACCCATTCACTTTATAAAGGATTAATTATTTCTAATCACGTCGTGATTAACCAGCAATCAGACGAAATAATCAGGACCGCTAACCGCTGAGAAACAGTACTCATGTTATAATGGTCATTAGGAAAACAGTGGCTGATAGTCACTAATCGAGCGACTTTTGACTAAAAAACGATGTAGCCTTCACTACATCGTTTTTCTCATCAGTAAAGATTAACAATGTTAGACGTCATACAAAGGAGGTTGACGCTTGACCAAGTATTTAATTATTACCGAGAAGCCGAGTGCGCGCCGCAATTTTGAAAAGGCCCTTGGCGGGGCAAAGGGACACGTTGCTCACTATGACTATGAATTAACAAATCTACGCGGCCATGTCATGACTTTAAAGGAGCCAGAAGATCAGGTCCCGGCTAACTTAAAGGCCAAATATAAATCATGGAAACTGGCTGATTTACCATGGGATTTGCAGGATTTATCTTGGAGACGGACTTACATTCGCTCCTGGAACCCCCGTAGTAAGAAATCAGAAAGTACCAAGAGCTTGATTGATGACCTTAAAACGAAGGCTAAAAATGTTGATGGACTGATTATCGCGACCGATACTGACCCATCGGGGGAGGGGGACCTGCTCGCCTGGGAAGCCATTGAAGCGATTAAATGGCAGGGGCAAGTTTTTCGAGCTAATTTTGCAGATGAAAGTCCCAAAAGTTTGATCAAAGCACTCAACGAATTAACTATGATTGCCAGTCAGGACCGGCACGGGGCCTATCAAAAGGGGTTAACTCGCAATAAATGGGACTTTGCCTCGATGCAGTTAACCCGGGCAGCAACAACATTGACTAAAAAGCAAGGCTACTCACTTGTTTCACGGCAAGGCCGGTTAAAATCAGCGATGTTACTGAAAATTTACCAACAACTCCAGGCCATTCAAAACTACCAAAAAATACCATATTTTGAGTACCGTTTCCGCGATGACCAAGGGAATGTCTATGCCAGAGTGGTTGACCCAAAACAAGAAGTGGTTGCCTTCCGCTACCCAAGTCGTGAAGCCTTGCAAGCCGCGGAATCTTTTGAAAAATCAGGACGGGTCCAGCAAGATTCAGTTACTAAAAAAAGTACTAAGCCACCAAAGTTGCTAGACTTATCATCACTTTCCGCCATTTTAGCCAAAGAGGGCTATAAGGCCAAGGAAGTTCTGGCTACTTATCAAAAATTATATGAAGCGCAAATTGTTTCTTATCCGCGAACCGAAGACAAGACAATTACCCCGGAGCAATTTCACGATTTGCTGCCATTAGTTGACCAAATTGCACAAGTAGTGGGGACCGAGGTCGGTTTGTTAACTCACAGAGCTCCCCGAAAAACACATGTTAAAGAAGCGGGTGCCCACGGAGCAAATCGTCCCGGAACAAAGGTGCCCACTAGTTTAGAAGCACTGCAGTCCTATGGTCCATCTGCTCAGCGGATCTATCAAACCTTAGCGAAGAACTTTTTAGCGATGTTCGCCGAGGATTATCATTATCAACAGATTAAAGGGTCGATTGTTGAGTACCCTGATTTTAAAACGACCCTGAATAACCCACTTTCATTAGGGTGGAAAGCTGTTTATCAGGATCAGAATCAAGACCAAGATGAGGAAGGCAATCAGCCGAAAGCCCTGGGTCAACGAGCGGACCGTTTTGTTCACGAGGGACAGAATCCAAAGCCAACAACGCCAACCTGGCAGTGGCTCAAGACCTTTCTGGAAAAAAACGAGATTGGTACGGGAGCCACGCGGACAAGCACTTACGGGGAATTATCCAGCAGTAAAGATGCCTACATTATTGATAAAAAGGGTAAGATTGACCTAACAAGAAACGGGCAGGCCGTGGCCATTCTAGCTCAAAACACTTGGTTAGCCAATCCCAAAACAACGAAGCGGGTTTTTGATATTTTTGATCAAGTTGGCAAATTTGAAATGACCGCTGACCAAGCATTGGACTCAATCGTTAAAACCGTGAACCATGACATTCCCGTGATGGTAAACAATGCTAACCAGTTAGAAGCAGCCTTAGGAAAGCCACAAGCCAAGGCCAAAAAAAGCGTTCCAAAAAAGGAAAAAGCAACCGGCATTTGGCAAGGGACTGAAATCTCCTTTAGCAATGAATTCTCGGGCCACCGTTTTACGGATCAGGAAATTGTTGATTTATTAGCAGGCAAGGTGATCCACTTTCAAGCTAAAAGTCGCCATGGCCGACCGTACGAAGTTTCTGGTAAATTAGCGCAACAGGTTTACCGCAAGCACAAATATGTTGGCTTTAAGCCCAAATTTGAACCGCGCAATAAGAAAAACTAAATCGCAGTAAAAAGTCCCGCAGTTCTTTCTTGAACTGTGGGACTTTTTACTGCGATTAATCTTTTTAGGTATTGATAAAATGAACGGCCGTCTGTAACTTTTAGCGAAAGTCATTTTGAAATGGTTAGGCTAAAGGGGCTTAAATCAACGAAGAAAGATGAGAATCACGGGCGAGTCCTTGTACCTTATTGTGATAGTCCAGATGGCACTGAGATTAGAACCGCTGGGGATGAAGGCAAATTTAGCTGATGACATAAAGTCTATGCAAACCGATTTGGCTTTGCTAATTTTAATGACAATTGTGTCAACGGCGGTTGTTTTGCACCTGTTTGCCTTTCTTGAAATATCTAAGTCACTGTTTTATAATAAAAATTGACTATTCTAAAGTAAAAGTAAAAGTCGGAGGAGGGTTTGATGAATAACTCAAATGCTAAGGAACACTACAAAATGTATAAATCCGGCAAGCAGTGGCTCTTTGCTACCATTACCACCATTGCTCTTGCCGGAGTATTAGGGGTGGTTCAGTCCGGGACCCATCTTGATAATCAGGTAGCGGCTGATACCACGGGGACAACAACTAATGGATTTGATACGACCCCCTACGTGCCAAAGGGCGATCAATCTGGTTTGGGTTCAGTGAGTTTTAGCTCCAAACGCGAGGCACTGATTGGAAAATATGTGGATGCTCTACCGGTTCAAACCAACGTTGCCGCAGATCCGAACAATGCAAGTCAATCGATTAATTACCAAATTAAAAATGTTTATGTGTACTTAAACCCTAATAACATTGTTAATGGGCAGCCGCAGTTAGTTGCTGTTTATGTTCCGGGTAAAACCTCGATTTCGATTTCACCCAATGGGACTCAAAATACCGTTTCGGTTGATATTGGGCAGAACACAGGGCAGTGGAATAATACTGCCTTGCAAGGTTCGATAGCAAATGGGTCAGCAGATACTGGTTGGAATAATATTAAGCAGGTTTATACCCCTGTTGGCAGTTGGCAAGATTTTCAAGTCCCTAGTCTTAGTGACAGCGATGCTGCTAAGTATAACGCCATTCGTTTGTCTTTTGTTTCAAATAAAAATGTTGGTGGTGCCAGTGGAAACCAGGATTACTACCTTAACTTGAACGTTAAGTTTGAAAACGACGCCACGTTGCAACAAGAAATTGCACAGCAAACTCAAGATCAAAAGACGTTGGATGGCTACCGACAAACTGATATCTCGGCACTGGCTAATCAAGGAGACCAAACCAAGACAACCATCTCAAATGATAAGACTTTGACAGCCGCGCAGAAACAGGCCGCTGAAAATCAAGTGGACGCGAATGTTCAAGCAGCACAAGCAAAACTGAATGATACTAGTTATTTGAAGGACTATGCTGCGAATAAGGCTGCTGCTCAGGCTTTGGCTACGCAGTATACATCCGGTAAACCGGTTGATCAGCAACGTAGTGATGAACAAGCAGCACTGACACAGGCTGCTCAGACGCAAACACAGTTAATTGATGCTGATAATGGTTTGACGACCGCTCAAAAAAACAGTCAAAAGGCTGCCATTACAACTGCTTTGAACAATGCTACGCAGGCCTTAAATAATGCAACTGATGCTGATGACATCCAAAATGTTGCTAATAGCGCTGATGCAAGTGCAATTAATAACGGTTATCAAAAGAGTACGACGACACCTGCGCAGCAGCGAGATTCTGCCGTTGCTAACCAAGAGGCAGCTGTGAATGATGCAACTGGAACGAATGGTAAAATCAATTCTGATCCGACTTTGTCAACGGCCGATCGTCAGGCGCGGATTCAAGCCATCAACGATGCCCTGAATACATTAAAGAATTTACCTGATAGCGCGACAGCGCAGAACGTTGCAGATGCTCAGGCAGCAGTTCAAAAAGCCATCAGTGATGGCGAAACTTCAGGAACATCTGTTGACCAACAAAAGACTAATGCAATTGCAAAGTTTAAGGCAGATAACAATGTTGACCAGAAATTACAAGACATCGCTAATGATCCGACTTTAACAGATGTTGAAAAAGCTAGCCAGACAAAGGCAATTACTGATGCAGTTGCCAGTGTTACTAGCAAGATTAATAATGCGACGGATGCTGACGGCATTAACAATGCAGCGGGAGATACAACAGCTGCTGCAACAATTGCTGGTGCCCACCAATCCGCTTCATCCGCTACACAAGCGCAACGACAGCAGGCAGCTTTGTCTGCCGTCACAACTGCTCAAC